>JADJOY010000027.1 GCA_016713535.1 Deltaproteobacteria bacterium | reverse complement strand
CCGTCGCGGCGACCGCGCTGCTGCCGTTCGGCGAGCGCTTGCCGCTGGTGCGCCGCCCGCAGTCGAACCTGTGGGAAGGGCGGTTCCTGGTCCCCGAGGGCCTCGCCGACGGACGCTACGCGATCCGCATCGTGCTCACCGACGCGAGCGGCGCGCGCATCACCGAGGCCAAGCACTTCGTGCTCGACGGCACCGCGCCCACGATCACGCCCGAGGCGTTGCCGCCGGCGCGCTCCGGCGAGCGGGTGCGGATCGCGGCGCGCACCGACTCCGACGTGGTGTTCCTGACCGCGCGGGTCGGCGACGCGGCGCCGGTGCCGCTGCGCTGGGATGCGGGGGCCAAGGCCTCGGTCGGCGAGGTGACCGTGCCGGTGACGCGCGACACGCGCGCGCCGATCTTCTTCGAGGCGGTGGATGGCGCGAAGAACCGCGGCTTCGCGCGCGCCTCGCTCGAGGTGCTGCCATGAGCCGCCGATCGAGCGTTCGTCTCGCTTCGTGTCTGACCTTCACGGTCGCGCTCGCCTGCGCGCTCGCTCGCGGGGCCGCGGCGGCGACGCCGCCGAGCGGCGCGCCAGCCGGAGCCGCGCCGGCGGCACCGACCTGTGATCCCGCGCAGGGCCGCGTGGAAGGCGCCTTACCGTGGGCCGACCAGACCGAGCGCGACTGGATCTACGGCGTCACCACGCGCTTCGCCGACGTCGACGGCCACCGCGTCCACTACCCGACACCCACCGCCGAGCTGGCGGCGGCGCTCGCCGCGCGGCCCGAGCCGGACGCACTCCGCCACCTCGCCGACGCGCGTCTCGCCCTCGGCGATCGCACCGGCGCGCTCGCGGCCCTCGAGAAGTGGGGTCAGACCCGCGGCGCCTGGGCGTGGGCCGACGCCGCGGCGTGGGCCGAGGAACACCACGAGCTCGCCTTCGCGATCAGCGCCGCCGGCCGCGCGATCCCGTGCATCGACGCCGGCTCGAAGAAGCGCCTCGCCGACGACCGGGTGCGGTGGGCCGACGCCCACCCCGAGCTCGCCGACCCGATCGAGATGCGCCGCGAGCGCGCCTTGCTCTTTCCCGACGACGGCCGCGCGCTCGAGTCGTGGATCCGTGCCCTCGAGAACGCGGGCCGCCTCGCCGACGCCGACCACGCCCTCGCGGCGAGCCAGGCACTCACGCCCGAGCGCAACGCGATCGTGCGCGCCGACCTCGCCCAGGCGCACCACGAGGACGCCCACGCCTTCGACATCCTCGATGGCGTCGTCGAGCAGGACGGCTGGTCGGACCGCTTCCGCAGCGCCTACACCGAGAAGACCAACCGCGCCCACCCCGAGCTGCCCGAGGCGTGGCGCGCCACCCTCGACCGAAGCTTCGACCGCGGCGCGCTGATCCGCCTCGCCACGTATTTCCAGGGCGCGGGGCGCGGTCTCGACACCGCCGAGCTCCTGCGCCAGGTCGATCGCCGCTACTCGGAGCAGCTCGACCGCACCGGCTGGCTGACGCTCGCGCGCCTCGAAGGCGAGATCGACGCCGTCGCCGAGGCGTTCCGGGCGCGGCTCTCGGCAGCGCGCCTCGGCACCCCCGAGGAGCAGCAGAGCGACCTCGCGGCGCTGGCGCGTCTCGCGCTCGCCGCCGGCGCGCGTCCGCTCGCGCTCGGCAACTACGACGACGAGCCCTACCGGTGGGCGGCGCGCATCGACCGCACGCCCGGCTTCGTGAGCGGCGGGATCTCGTTCCTGCTCACCGGCGGCGACTGGCACGAGGCGCTCGCCAACCTCGAGGGGCAAGCGCTCTCCGAGCGCACCTTCGCCACCGCGCGCATGCTCGCGGACGAGCTCGCGCGGCGTGCGCCCGGCCACCCCGAGCTCGCCAAGCTCCGCGTGGCGATCCTGGAGCGCCTCGTCGATCGCGGCGAGGGCCAGCAAGCGCTCGCGATCTTCCGCGACCTCGAGCCCACCCTCGCGCAGCCGGTGCTCGACGCCGCGCGGCGCGTGGCGCTGCTCGCGATGCGCCAGGTGGAGACACCGGTGGCCGAGGAGGCGCGGCTCTACCGCGCGCGGCTCGCGGCGCTGGCGCCCGACGGCTCGCGTCCGCCGCTTCGTGACGCGGACGAGTCGAGCTACCGCAGCGCGGAGCTGGTGCCGCCCGAGGAGACCGAGGTCGACGAGAGCCAGTTCGAGATTTCGACCTGGGGTCGCCCGTCGATGAACCCGCGTCCCACCGAGACCTACGCGCGGCTCCTCGACGAGGCGCTCTCGCGTCTCGAGGACCGCGATCGTAGCCACCGCACCTCGGTGAGCCTGGTGCTCGGCGAGATGGACCGCCTGCCCGACGACGAGGACCTGTGGCTCGAGCTCGCCAGGCGCCTCGAGGGCTGGAACCTCGACGACGACCTCGGCCCGCGCTACCAGCGCGCGGTGGCGAAGTTCCGCGGGCCGGGCTGGTGGTCGCGCCTGGCGCGCTGGTACACGCGCCGCGCCCGGCACCAGGATCTCCGCCAGCTCGCCGACCAGCTCGTCGGCCAGTTCCGCGCCGCCGGGATCTTCACCCGCGCCGACCTGAACGACGGCGTCGACCTGGGCGGACCCGCGCGCCTCGAGATCCCGGAGCAGCCGCGCTGGGGCGAGCGGATCCGCCTGGTGCTGTGGGCCGACTGGATCCGCTTGAAGGCGCTCGAGCGCTTTCCGCACAGCCCGCGGGTGGTGCGCGAGGCGCGCCAGCGGTTGCGCCTCGCCAGCGACAGGAGCCCCGAGCACTCGACCGTCGCCGCGAAGTTCGCCCAGACGATCGTGGCCGACGCGCTTCTCGACGAGCGCGAGTGGGCGCTCCTCTTCGTCGATCCCGACCGCCGCGAGCGCTGGTTCCAGGACACGATGCGCAACGGCACGCTGGTGGCGAAGCTCGAAGCCCTCGAGAAGCGGCCGAGCCGGACTCCCGTCGAGGACGCGCTCCTCGCCGAGGGCTGGTCGCGACTCTCGCACTTCGAGCGCGCCACCGCGCCCGCCGATCGCCTCGCCGCGGCGTATCCATCGGACGGCAGCGCGGTGCACCGCTCGCTCTCGCTCCACCGCAGCCTCCAGGCCCTCGGCAGCGGCCACGTCGAGGCGGCGCAGGCGGTGGTCGAGCGCAGCGTCGCCGCCGTCTCCGACGGCAGTGCCTTGCTCACCGAGCTCGGCGAGATGGAGGAGGAGCGCGGTCGCCCGCACGCCGCCGCCGGCGTGTGGCGGCGCATCCTCGAGCTCGATCCGCGCGATCCCAGCCGCGTGGAGGAGCTCGCGACGCTCTTCTGGGACTACGAGCACATGAGCCAGGCGCTCGAGGTGGTCGAGGAGGGGCGCAAGCGCCTCGAGAAGCCGCGCCTGCTCGCGTTCGAGGCGGGTGTGCTGCGCGAGGAGCTGCGCGACATCGACGGCGCCGTCCACGAGTACCTCGCGGCGCTCGACACCCGCGACGAAGAGACGGCGTGGCGCTTCCCGTACTCCACCGTGTCCGACGAACGCGCGGTGCGCCGCCTCGGGACCCTGCTCGGCCGCGCCAAGCCGCGCGCCGCCGTGCTCGAGCGCGTCCGCTCGCTCACGCCTGGCGCCAGGAAGGACGAGGAGGAGCTGGTCGCGCTGCTGCCGCTGCTCTCGGTCTCGGTGCCCTACGAGTCGGACGTCGACCGCCAGTTCCTCGACTGGCTGATCGACCGCGACGACCTGCCCCACGACCCGGTCGCGCGCGAGCAGCGCGCCGCCGAGCGCGAGGCGCGGCGCCCCACGGAGCGCGCCGGCGCGGTGCAGGTGGGCGAGGCGATCCTCGCCCAGGCGCTGACGATGTCGAAGCAGGGCACCAGCACCGACTTCCTCGACGCCGTGCAGCGCTGGCGCGATCGGCTCCTCGATCCGCGCTGGGGTGCCGCGCGCCAGGTGGCGTTCGACGACACCCTGGCGGCGCGCCGCGCGGACCTCGCCACCACCGAGGTGGAACGCGTGAACCGAGAGATCGAGCGCGCCACCGCGCTCCTCGACCAGGCGAGCGCGCGAAGAGCCAGGAGGTGTGGAAGGCGCTCTTGCCGCGGATCGAGAAGCTGCCCGAAGGCGGCGCGCCGATCCGCGCGTGGGTCGCGCGCGCGGCCTACGTGGAGCGCACCGAGGGCCCCGACGCGGCGGCGCGTACCTGGGCCGAGATCGCGGACCGCTACCCCTGGAGCCTGGGCGTGCTCGACGATCGGCTCGCGTTCCTGGGCCGGATCGGGCGCGCCGACGAGCAGCGCAAGCTGCTCGCGGAGGCCGCCGACCGCGCCGCCAGCGGGCACCGCGAGTCGCTCCTCGAGCGCCTCGCGAGCGCCTGCCTGGACGCGCGCGACCTGCCGTGCGCCGCGCGCGCGGCGCAGCGCCTGGTCGAGAGCGCGCCGGAGGATCTCGACGAGGGCCGCCGACTCGCCGCGTTCGCGTCGCTCGCCGGCGCGCGCTTCGCCGCCGAGCCGGGGCTCGACGCGCTGGCGCTCGTGAACAGCGTCGCCGGTCGCTTCCAGCCCGAGACCCTGCCCGACGTGTACGGCACCGGCGCCCGCGCCGCGGACGCGCAGGGGGCCTTCGACCAGAGCGTCACGTTGTGGATCGAGGCGCTCAACCGCCGCACCGACCGGGCGTGGATCCGCGAGGCGATGCGGGGCGCCGAGCGCGCCGGCGCCGCCGATCGGCTGCTGGCGTTCTTCGAGAAGCAGCGTGCCCGCAGCCCGCGCGATGTGCGCTGGGCGATCGTGGTGCGCGAGCTGCGCCTCGCCAACCGCGACCTCGCCGGCGCCATCGAGGTCTCGAAGGCGGCGGTGCAGGTGCGGCCCGAGAAGCGCGAGCTGTGGACCGAGACCGCCGACCTGCTGGAGCGCGACGGCCGCCCCCAGGAGGCCGCCGACTACCTCGACGGCCGCGACAAGCTCGAGCCCGGCAACGAGGACATCGCGCGCCGCCGCGGTCAGCTCTACGCGCGCGCCGCCAGCCTCGCAGGCACGCCCGCCGCGGTCGCCGCCGCCGGTCAGCGCATCGTGGCCGTCGAGCGCGCGGCGCTCGACTCCTTCAAGAAGAAGGCGCCGATGGACGACGACCGCAAGCTGGAGCTGGTCCGTCGCGAGGGTCGTGCCGCGCGCCGGCTCCTCGAGTACGGCTACCCGCAGCTCGCGTGGTCGTTCCTCGCCGGACCCGCCGACAAGGTGGCGGCGGTGCGGGCCAGCGACCTCGGCACCTACGAGCAGGCGCAGCTCGCGCTTCGCGCCGGCAAGATCGTGAAGCTCGTCAATGAGCCGAACCTCGACGCCGACTCCCGCGAGGCGATCGGCCGCGCGGTCGGCTCGTACGCGCGCCCCGAGCAGAAGCAGGAGATCCTGAGCTGGCTCGCGGCGCGGCCGCTGGCGGTGAAGGCGGGAGCGCTCGGTCCGGAGGGCCAGCGCACCGTCGACCGGTGGTGGAGCATGAGCCGCGAGGCCGGCCTCGAAGACGCGCTCCGGATGACGCTCGCGCGCAAGGGCGCGGCGAGCGTGCCCGGCCCCTGGGCGCCCGCCGGTGGCACGCCGCCGTTCTCGTTCCTCACGCTCTACGCCGAGCACATCGCCATCAGCGGCTCGAGCCCGGTCCGCACCGAGCTACCGAGCGCCGACGAAACCTGGGTCGAGGACCTCGTGGCCCGCGACCGGCCGGTCGAGCTCGCCGAGTTCCTCGCACCGCGGGTGCGCGCGCTCATGGCGCAGGTGCGCGGCGCGACGCCGCTCCCGGGCGGCGACCATCGCCTCGACTGGACCTCGTGGGTCGATGGCGTGACGGTGTTCGACACCTGGTGCCGCGGCCTCGAGGCGCGCCCCGAGCTCCTCCACGAGCTCGAGGACGCGTTCACCGACAGCGGCCGCTGGGGCCGCTTCCTGGTGCTCGGCGGGCGCCACTGGCCGTGGCGCAAGCTCGTCGAGCTGTTGCCGGGCGAGGCGCGCGACGAGTGGTTCGCGGTGATGGGCAACTTCGGGCCTGGATGGACCGAAGAAGGCGCGCCGGACGCGGTCGACCCGGCGACGCGACGGGCGGTGGCGCAGGCGCTCGGCGGGCTGGTGAGCGGCGCTACGGGCGGCGAGACGAGCCCGCTGCTCGCCAAGCTGCGCGGTCCGCAGACGGTGGGCGAGGTGCTCGGCCACGACCCCCGGTTCGACTGGACCGCACCGCCGGCTGCGGCGGCCGGCGTGACCGTGCGCGCGGACACCGCGCGCTTCCCGCGCGACCTGTGGGGCGATCGGCCCGGCGAGGCGTGGTACGCCCTCGAGTCGCTGGCGCGGCTGCGGGCGCGTGACGCCCGGTCGTGGCGCGTGCCGCTCGAGGTGGCGGAGCGGGGCGCCGAGACCGAGCGCAAGCGGGTCGCCCGCGCGATGGCGCTGACCACCGCGGGTCCGGCCGAGGCGCTCGCCGTCGACGCGGCCCATCGCGTCGGTGGTGGCGACCTCGCCGACCTCGGCTGGCGAGCGCGCACCCTGGTGGCGGCCGGTAAGCCCGACGAGGCCTCGCGGGTGATCGAGGCCGAGGTCGCGAAGCAGCAGCCCAGGCTGCGTCCCGAGGGCTTCCGCCAGTTCCGGCGCCTCGCCGCGGATCTCGCGCTGCCCGATCCGATCCAGGCGCTCGACACGAGCAAGCCGGTCGGGCCGGCGCTGCTCGCGTATCTGGTCGACGCGGTCGAGCTCGGCGCCGTGACCCGCTTCAGGCCGGCCGACGCCTATGACTTCCGCAGCGCGCTCCACGCGCGCTGGCGCGATCGCGACGGCGCCCTCGCCAAGGAGCAGGTGGTGCTGTGGCTCGACGAGCTGTGGGCGCACGGCTCGGGCTCGCTGCCGCGCGACGGCCTCCGGACCCTCGGCGGGCTGTGGCCGGCGGCCGCCGACTGGCTCGGCGCGCAACCGGAGACCGCGCGGGTCGCGGCGCTCGCGGCGGTGCGAGCGCTGCCGGCGGACACGGCGCCGCTCGTGGCGCTCTTCCCCGGGCCGCCGGCGCAGCGCGACGAGGTGACGCGGCTCTTGTGGATGCGCGTGTGCCTGGCGCGCGGCGAAGGAGCGGCGGCGCTCGAGCAATACGGCGCGGTGCTCCGCGAGGTCGCGAGTGGCGCCGCGGCGCCCACGGTCTCGTCGTCGTCCTCGGACGAGAGCGACGACGAGGGTGACTACGAGGAGGGAGACGAGGGCTCCGACGAGTCGAGCGACGAGTCCTACGAGGACGACTCGAGCGAGAACGGAAGCGAGTCGGTCGACACCGCGAGCATGAGCGGGGACGACTCGAGCGTGACCCGGCTGCGCCGCTGGCTCGACGCCTTCCGCGACGCCAAGAAGGCCGGTGGCGCGGACGTCCTGGTGGAGGCCGAGGCGCGCACCCTGGCGCTGCTGCTCGATCGCGAGAGCCACGACAAGGGCGTCGCCGCCGACTGGCCGCTGGCACTCGAGCTCGCGGCCGACGACGCGGCCCGCGCGAACGTGCTCGCGCGCCTCGAGGGCGCCTGGATCCGCGGCGACGTCGCGGCCACCGACCTGGGTCCGATCGTCGCGACCCTCGCGCGATTCGCGCCGCACGAGGCGCCGCGCTGGCTCGCGCGCTGGCCGCTCGGCTTCGACGAGCCGAGCGCCCAGGACCGGGCCCAGCTCGTGGCGCGGCTCGGCGATCGCCCGGCTGCGGACGCCTTGCTCACGTCGGCGCGCGAGCGCGGGCTCTGGTCGGGGCCGGACGAGGTGCGCGCGTTCGACGCGTGGCGCGGCCTGCCGCCCGAGAAGGCGTGCGACAAGAAGAGCGGTGCCACGTGCCCGCCGCCCGCCGCGAGCCGGGTGCCCAAGGCATGGACCGCCGCGGCGGCGTTCTGGCGCGAGCCGGCCTCGAAGGTGGGCGCCGATCTCGCGCGCCATCTCGACGCCAACCCGCTCGACTTGCTCGCGGCGCGCGCCGCGCTGCGCACGATCGTGCCGCTCGACGCGGAGACCGCCGCGCGCGCCACGCGCACGCTGCGTGATCGCACCATGCAGTCGTTCGACACCGCGGGCACGGACACCGATCTGCTGCGGCTGCGCGCGATGCGCGGCCTGCTCGCGAGCTCGTGGCGAGCCGCCGACTCGGTGATGACCTACGTCGATCCCGGCGTGCTGGTCGCCGACCTCACGCGGCGCCGGCAGAGAAAGACCGAGATCGACGCGAGCGTCGCGGACCTGGCGCGGCTCCACGCCGCGGCGGGCGACGACAGCGCGACCGACCTGGCGATGCAGGTCCTCGAGGAGCGCGACGCCGCCCTGGCCGTGAAGGTCCGCGCCGCGCTCGCCGAGGCGCGGGTCCGCACCGCGCCGCTACCGACCTATCGGCTGCAGAACGCCGTGCCGCGGCCCTACCGGCCGCGCGACCTCGACTGGGCGGTGGTGAACCTGGTGGCGACGGAGGCTCCCCGATGAACGCTCGACACGGCCTCCACGTGGTCCTCGCCTTGGTGATCGCGGTCCTCGCCGTGGCCGGCCCGGAGGTGGCGCCGGCGCGCGCCGCCGAGAGCTGGCCGCTGCCGGACGCGCCGCTGCGCCTGGTGATCCCCGACGTGGGCGCCTTCGACGCGGCGCTCGGCGGCTCGTTCCGCGCCGCGCTCACCGGCACGCTGCCCGAGTCGGATCCGGCCTATGCCGCGTGGCGCCAGACCCAGGTCGGCGCCAAGCTGATCGCGCAGTGGCAGAAGCTCGAGGGCGACCTGCCGTGGACGTGGAGCCAGGTCGTGGCGCTCGAGGCGCGCTCGCTCGGGCTCGCGCTCCTCGACGTCGGCCACCTCGAGACCGTGGTCGCGATCTCGACGCCGCTCGCCGCGCTGCCGAGCCCGCTCGCCAAGGGGCAGGCGCGCAATCACGCGGGGGTCGGGTACCAGGTCGTCGCGGCGGGCGCCGGTGACGCCGGTCCCGCGGGCGCGGGAGAGGGCGCCACCGACGAGGACGGCGAGCGACGCATGGGGCTCGCGTGGGCGCGGGTCGGCGAGTGGGTGCTGATCGCCACCAGCGAGCGCGCGCTGGTCGCCGCGCTCGACGCGCAGACCTCCGGGCACGGCTTCGGGCTGCCGCTCGCGGGGCTAGTGTCGATGGAGCTCGACCTCGATCGGCTGCGCAAGGACCGCTACTTCAAGCGCGAGTTCCTGTTCGCGGCCGGTCCCGAGACCGGGCGGATGCGCGCGGCGCTGCGCCGCGACGGCGAGCGCGTCGTCGAGGTCCGCGAGGGCGCCAACGACCCGCGCAAGCCCGGCTACGACTTCGACGGCGGCGGCGCCGCGCTCGCCGGCTGGGAAGCGGACGGTGGCGCGCTCTGGCAGGCGCTGCGCTCCGGGATCCTCGAGCCGGTGCCCGATCCCGCCGAGCGGCCGCGGGTCTCGCTCGGGCTGCTGCCGGCCGCGACCCTCGACAAGAACGACGACCGCTACCTGGTGAGCTTCGTGAAGCCGCTCGCCAAGCCGGGCGCCCCCCCCACCGACGAGGGCGAGCTCGCGCAGTGGCGCGCGTGGCTCGACGAGAACCCGGCGGCGGGGTGGGCGTACGTGGTCGACCGCGACGGCACCCGCAGGATCGGCGTGCCGTGGCCCGCGGCCCGCGACGAGGAGCTGATCGCGCTGTGCCGGGCGACGGCCTCGCGCCGCGCCGGCCGCGTGGAGGTGGCGAGCGTCGACGGCGCGCGCGAGGTGCGCGCGGGCGCCGACCTACCGATGGTCGCGATCCGGCGCGTCGGTGACCTGGTGTGGATCGGTCCGAGCGCCAAGGCGCTAGTGGCGGCGCCGGCGGCGGTGAGGAGCGCGGACCGGGTGCGCTGGGCGCGCCTCGACCTGGGCGTGGTGCGGGGGCAGATCCCGCGCTGGGAACGCGCCGAGGGGCCAGCCGCGCCCGAGCAGGTGCGCGCGCTCTCCGATCGGATCGCGGGGATGCTCGGGTGGATCCCGAGGGTCGGGTCCGCGTCGGTCGAGCGCCGGATCACCGCGAGCGGCGGCTGGACCGAGACCGTCACCCTCACGCCGTGAGCGCGCTGGGCCTGCCGGGGCGTCGGGCGTGGACGCGAGCGAGTCGCGCGATCGATCCCTTCGGCCGCGACGGAGCGCGGCCCTCCAGCCGCTCGTCGCGGCGGGAGGGGCACGCGCCGCGTGCCCGGCGATACGCGCCGACGCGCGCGGCGCCGAACCGTCGATCCCTGTACCGCCCACCCCGGTGTGGAGGGCCCGCCTCCGGCGGGCCGGGGCGTCCGCGCCGGCACGGTCGGTGTAGCGGCGGGCGCGAGCCCGCCGGGATGCGCGCGGAAACGGCGATCAGGCGTCGATCGCTGTGCGGCGGGTTTGCGGGATCTCGGATTGGTCTGGAGGGCCCGCCTCCGGCGGGCCGGGGCTCTGGCGGCCGACGGAGCGGCCGCGCTCCACAGCGGGCGCTCGGTGCCGCCGGAGGGGCACGCGTCGCGTGCCCGGCGATACGAACGAGCGTTACGTCGCCGCGGCGGTCGATCGCTGTACCGCGCTCGCCTGCCACGAGCGCCACATGAGCGCGAACGCGACCGCGTAGAGCGCCGCGACCACGATCGCGAGCGAGCGGTAGCCGAGCGCCATGCTCATGTACTCCGTCACGCCGCCGAGTGTCGCGCCGATCAGGTTCCAGCCGAACAGGTGCTCGGCGGCGGGCTGATCGCGGAAGATCAGGCTGAAGAGCAGGTTCGCGAAGAAGATCGGTGAGAACGTGAGCAGCGCCCCGAGCACGAAGCGCAACCCGCGCGCCTCGAGGTAGAGGAGCTTCGAGAGCGGCACCACCAGCGGCAGGAGCGAGCTCGCGAGCAACAGCACCAGCACCACCGGCAGCACGCGGTCGCCGCGCAGCGTCCGCGCGATCCAGTTGGCGGCGAGCACCAGCACCAGGATGCCGAAGAAGACCGCCGAGGTGTTGATCCAGGTGGTGCCGAAGAGCAGCGCGAACTGCACCACGCTCTTGGTCTCGAGGAGCAGGAACGCCACCCCCATCACCACGAACGCGACCTTGAGCCCCACGCCGTGGGCGCGCTGCCCGGGGCTCGTCTCCACGCGCGCCACGCGGTGGAAGAGCGCGAGCAGCGTCACCACCAGCGCCGCCATGCCCGCCATGATGCCCTGGTAGAGCCGCGGCACTTCCTTGTTCTTGAGGTAGAGGAAGGGCCAGTCGTCGACCGGGATCGCGAAGCCCGCGGCGGTGCTCGTCGTCGTCGCCGGCGGGCTCGCCTTCCCCACCGACAGGATCATGAGCTGGTTCTCCTGACCGAGCACCACCGGCTCGCGCCCCGAGCCGGCGCGCAACATGCCGAGCAGCCGGTCCACCAGCCAGTCGGTGCGGTAGTAGTTGTAGAGCACGAGGTCGCCGTCGTCGGCGAGGAGCTCGAACGCGCGCGCCGCCGACTCCTTCGTGAACACGAAGTTCTCGAGCCTGAGCTGCGCCACCGCGCTGACCTTCACCAGCGAGTCGGTGAGCGCGAAGATGATCAGGTCGTACGGCCCTTTCGCGCGCGTCATGAAGGCGCGCCCGTCGTCCACCACGAGGTGCACGCGCGGGTCGCGGTAGGGCGTCTCGGGGTGCTTGTCGCGGCCGATCTCGGCGATGCGCGGATCGATCTCCACCACGTCGACGTGCTCGGCGCCGTTCATGAGCGCCGTCGCCACGTCGTTGCCGGTGCCGCCGCCGATGATGAGCACGCGCTTGTATCCGCCGACACCCTCGCGCGCGGCGCGCGCCTTGTGCGGCAGCATGTAGAAGGCGTTGCGGATCTCGTGGGCGTCGAGCAGCTCCTGGTGGCCGAGCCCGTTGGCGAAGATGAACGGCACGTTGCCCGGCGCGGACACGTACTCGAGCTTCTGGTAAGGCGACCAGTAGGCCTCGTGGTCGCCGTCGAAGGACGGGTTCGCGAGCAGGAAGTGGTCCTGACGGTGCGACACCGCTGCGGCGAGCAACATCGCCGTGACGATCGCGAACGTCGGCCGGCTCTTCTGCGCGGCGCCCCACGCGTACGGCACGGCGGCGATCGCGAACCACGCCCACGCCGGCAGCCCGAGGAAGCTCGCCAGCGCGAACGTCACGATCCCCGCGCACGAGCCGGCGATGTCGAGCGTGTACGCGGTGAGCGGCGCGAAGAGCCGGAAGAGCTTGGCGGTGCGCTGTGAGATCGCCGCGAACGTCACGACCACCGCGCCGAACCACAGCACGAACCACAGCGCGCCGCCGCGCTGCGAGCCCACCGACGTGAAGTAGAGCTCGCCGCCGAGCTCGCCCTGGAAGCCCTGGAAGCCCGGGATCGCCGGGTGGAACACCGACACCAGCACGACGAGCGCGGCGAGCAGCGCGGCCGAGCCGACGAACACCCGGTCGGAGGCACGCTCGTCCAGGCGCTGGTGGAGGATGAACCCGACCCCCATGCCCACGAACACCGCGATCAGCACGAAGTTCGGGAAGTAGCCGAGGTTCCAGATGTTGCCCGCCAGGTAGCGGATGAGCGTGAGCTCCAGGAAGAGGGTCAGGAAGCCGAGCGCGAAGAGCCGGCTCGGGCCCTGGGATCGGGCGTCGGTGGCGACCACGGTCACGGTGGCGATGGCCTCTCTGGCGAGCGCGTTCGGCGCGCGCGGGGCGGGAAACGTGCGGCGGGGCCGGAAATCGGGGCGGCACACTCTACATCATCGGGCCGGCACGATAGGCGGCGGGCGGTGCCCATCGTCGACGCCGACGGAGCTCTCGCGCGAGCGTGCGCGGTTGGCACCGATCCCGCACAGGCCAGAGCCCGTAGCGCGCGTCGTCGGTTGCGCGCCCGGCAATCCAACCACCGACGTGGAGCTCGACCCATGCGATCCCGCGCGATCGGTACGTTCCTGGCCGTGACGCTCACCCTCACCACGGTGGCGTCGGCCGAGCCGCCGTCTCCGTTCAAACAGAAGTACAAAGACGCGATCATGCGGCTCAATGCCGACGAGAAGAACCTGGCGCTCGAGCTCGACAAGCTCTTCGACGTCGCCGGCGGCAAGTACCGGCCGCGGGTCCGGCAGCTCCTCGAAACCAAGAAGGAGCTCGTCAAGCGCGTCATGGACTACGACGATCTGGTGGCGCGCTTCACCCCGAACTTCCGCACCTTGAGTAATTCCTGCAATGCAATTTCCGCCAAGCACGGCGAGCTCGAGGAGCAGTACCGGAACATCGACCGCAACGCCGACGACTTCGCCCAGTTCGCGCAGGACGTCGCCTCCGAGCGCAACCACTTCCTGAACGTCCTCACGCGGCTCGGCCAGAACACCCGCGAGCTGTGCGAGCAGTCGAGGCAGGTGGCGTCGGACCTTCCTACGGGCGCGTCGTCGCGCTACGACGGCCCGGACGATGCCCGCGGCGTGACCCGGGACAGCGACCACCTCCACGCGGTCGTGACCCGCGAGCGCGACGAGGGGCGCGAGATCACGTTCCACGTCCGCGGCTCGGTCAAGGGTGACGACTGGCGGCGCCAGAACAGCACCAAGATGATCGTGGTGCACGAGAACGGCAGCACCTCCGAGGTGCCGTTCTCCTCGCCGGGCGGAGTCCGCAACGTCGACGACTTCAGCGGCAGCGTCACGGTCTCGAAGACGAACGACCGCGAGCTCCAGATCAAGACCAAGCGCCTGAGCGACGACGACCACGACGACCAGCGCGACGACTTCCCCAAGGACTCGCTGACGCTCTGGACTAACCCGGATCATTCATGAAGCGTTCTACTGCGACCGCCGATCGTCGGCGTCTTCGGGCGTACTCGGATTTCCGGTCCTCGACGTACGATTCAGTACGCCTGCGGCCGAAAATCCTGCGTTCACCCGAATCCGCTCGACGCTTGGCGGCCTCGCTACGAACTTTCATGAATAACCCGGGCTGACCGCGACGGCTGACCCTGGCCGCTCGGGCGACGAACCACTCCGGACTGCCTGGCGCTTCCGCGCGATCGGAGGGCCGCGCTAGCCTCGCCTCGCTCGGCCTTTCCCCACCGTGCGGAGATCTTCCCCATGCGAGCGCGCATCCCCGTTCCTCTGAAGCTGGTGCTTCTCGCCGTCCTCGTCTGCACACCCGCGGCCTCGGCCGCCGACTGGAAGGGCGCGCCGCGCGGCCGGCTGCCGCGGACGGTGGTGCCGCTCGGCTACACGATGAAACTCACCGTCGACCCGCGGCAGCGCGGTCTCGACGGCGAGTCGACGATCCACATCCGGATCGCCGAGCCGACCACGCGCATCTGGATGCACGGCGGCGACCTCACGATCCGCGAGGCCACCCTGACTCCGGTCGGCGGCGGCAAGCCGGTGACCCGGCTCCGGGCCGGCAACGCCGGCGCCGGCGGCGTGCTGGCGCTCACGGCGGCCAAGCCGCTCGCGGTGGGCGAGGCCGAGCTCCACTTCAAGTGGCGCGCGAGCTCCGAGAGCCCGCTCATCGGCGCCTACCGGATGGAGTACGCGGGCGAGAAGTACGTCGTCACGCAGATGGAGCCGCTCGGCGCGCGGCGCGCCTTCCCGTGTTTCGACGAGCCCGCGTTCAAGACTCCGTGGGACCTGACCCTGGTGGTGCCGGAGGGCGACGTCGCGGTCGCCAACACCCGTGCCATCGCCGAGGAGCCCCTCCCCGGAGGCAAGAAGAGCGTCCGCTTCGCGACCACCGCGGCGCTGCCGACCTACCTCGTGGCGTTCGCGGTCGGCCCGTTCGACGTCGTCGAGTGGCAGCCGGTGCCGCCCACGCCGCAGCGTGAGAAGCCGCTGCCGCTGCGCGGCATCGCCGTGAAGGGCCGCGGCAAGGACTTCACCTACGCCCTCGAGAACACCGCGGCGATCGTGAAGGCGCTCGAGGAGTACTTCGGGATCGGCTACCCGTTCGACAAGCTCGACCTCTTCGCGGCCCCCGACTTCGGCTACGGCGCGATGGAGAACGCCGGCCTCATCACCTACAAGGACGAGCTCATCCTCATCGACGACAAGAGCCCGACCGGGCTCCGGCTCGCGTTCTGGGGCACGCATGCCCACGAGGTCTCGCACCAGTGGTTCGGCAACCTGGTGACGATGCCGTGGTGGGACGACCTGTGGCTCAACGAGTCGTTCGCCACCTGGATCGCGACCAAGGTCGTGAAGCAGCTCCACCCCGAGTTCCATCCGGAGCGCTACCAGGTCCACGAGACGCTCGAGGCGATGGAGACCGACGACCTCGCCTCCACGCGCCGCATCCACGAGCCGATCGACGACTACACCGAGGTGGCGAGCGCCTTCGACTCGATCAGCTACGCCAAGGGCGGCGCGGTGCTGTCGATGTTCGAGGCCTACGTCGGCGAGGAGCGCTTCCGTGACGCGATCCGCGCGCACATCCAGCGCTTCGCCGGCGGCAGCGCCACCAGCGCCGACCTGATGCGCTCGATCGCCGCCGCCACCGACGAGCCGGAGGCGGTGGTCAACGCGTTCCTCTCGTTCACCGAGCAGCCGGGTGTGCCGCTGGTCGACGTGAAGGTCCGCTGCGAGGGACCCGTCGGCCAGGTGAGCCTGAGCCAGAAGCGCTCGCTCCCCCTGGGCTCGACCGCGAGCGCGAACCAGAAGTGGGGATTCCGGTGTGCATCCGCGCCGCCGACGAGACCTGGCGGGAGCGCGCCTGCATGCTGCTGACGCAGCCCGTGCTCGCCAACGCCATCACCCTCGACGGATGCCCGGACTGGGTGATGCCGAACGCCGACGCCGCGGGGTACTACCGCTTCGCCCTCGAGCCCGAGCGCCGGGCGCGGCTCACGACGCACTTCGGCGAGCTCGGCTCGGCGGAGCAGCTCGCCTACGTGGGCTCGCTCGACGCGGCGTACAGCGCGGGCACCGTGACCACCGAGGAGTACCTGGCGGCGCTGCCCATGATCGCCCGGGGCGGCTCGTGGGAGGTGGTGAGCGGGCCGTTCGAGAACGTGCGCTGGATCCGCGATCAGCTCGCGAGCGCCGCGGCGCTGCGCGGGAAGCTCGAGGCGTACCTCCAGGCGACCTACCGTCCGGTCCTCGAGCGCTATGGCCTCGACGAGAAGCCCGGCGAGGACATCGACGCGCACCTGAGTCGCGAGGGGCTGAGCGGTTTCCTGCTGGGGTGGCGAACGATCCCGAGCTACGCAAGCAGCTCGCCGCTCGCGCCGAGGAGATCGTCGGCGACGGCAGCGCCGAGGCGTGGAAACCCGATGCGCTCGCGCCCGACCAGCGCCGCCTGGCGCTGGTGGCCTACGTGCAGCAGCACGGCGCCGAGGCGCGCAAGGTCCTGGTACCGCGCCTCCGCGCGACCGACGACCGGGTGCTGCGCGGCCAGCTGATCGAGGCCATCGCGGCCGGCCATGACGCGGGCACGGCGGGAGCGGTGCAGGCGCTCGCGCTCGACCCCAACGTTCGTGCCGAGGAGGTCCACAACCTCCTCGAGACCTACATGTACTGGCCCGACAACCGCGCCGAAGGGCGCGCGTGGATGCGTCGGAACAAGGATCGGTTGCTGGCGCGGGTGCCGGCGATGTGGCAGGGCTACACGGGCTGGCTCTACCGCGAGGGTCAGTGCACCGACGCGGAGGCCCAGGACTTCCAGCGGGTGTGGGAGAAGCGCCTCGCCAACGTCGAGGGCGGACCGCGAAACGTCGCGCAGGCGATCGAGGCCACGCGGCTCTGCGCCGCGCTGCGCGAGAAGCAGTCGCTCACCGAGTTCGGCAAGTCGCTCGAGGTGAAGGGCGAGTAGGGGCGTCGCCACGACGTCGATCCCGCTCGATCGGCGTGGAGGGCCGCGATCCTTCGCGGCCGCCGGGTTGCCCCGCTCGCGAGGGACTCACGCGCCCCAGGCGGGACCGGAATGAGGGACCACCGCGCCTCCAGGCGGGACCGCGAATCTACCGGCTCCGGCCTGGAGGGCCGCGATCCTTCGCTGCCGCCGGGTTGGATCGGACTCGCGCGCCGCGGCGGTGAGGGACCACCGCCCTCCAGGCGGGACCGGAATGTACCGGTCTGGAGGGCCGCGATCCTTCGCGGCCGCCGGGTTGGATCGGACTCGCGCGCCGCGGCGGTGAGGGACCACCGCCCTCCAGGCGGGACCGGAATGTACCGGTCTGGAGGGCCGCGATCCTTCGCGGCCGCCGGGTTAGATCGGACTCGCTTGAGCGCCGCGGCGGTGAGGGACCACCGCCTCCAGGCGGGACCGGAATCTACCGGTCTGGAGGGCCGCGATCCTTCGCGGCCGCCGGGTTGGATCGGACTCGCGCGCCGCGGCGGTGAGGGACCACCGCCCTCCAGGCGGGACCGGAATGTACCTGTCTGGAGGGCCGCGATCCTTCGCGGCCGCCGGGTTGATCGGACTCGCGCGCCGCGGCGGTGAGGGACCACCGCCCTCCAGGCGGGACCGGAATCTACCGGTCTGGAGGGCCGCGATCCTTCGCGGCCGCCGGGTTGATCGGACTCGCGCGCCGCGGCGGTGAGGGACCACCGCCCTCCAGGCGGGACCGGAATGTACCGGTCTGGAGGGCCGCGATCCTTCGCGGCCGCCGGGTTGGATCGGACTCGCGCGCCGCGGCGTTGGCCTCGGCACCGCCGCCGATCGCGGTTCGTGGAGCGCACCCGCTCCGTCGGGCGCGAGCGAACACTCGCACCGCCCGTGTAGCGGCGGGCGTGAGCCCGCCGATGATCGGACACGAGCTGGGCCGACCGTTTCCGATCGCGGGCGGCCTCGCGGCCGCCCCTACGAGCAACGGCGCTACCGTCCGTGTGCGCATCCACCCGATCGCGGGCGGCCGACGGAGCGGCCGCGCTCGAGCCGCTCGCTGCACCGCGCGTCGCGATCCGACTCACGATCGAATCCTCACGCCGCGTCGCGATCGGTGTGGATCCGCGCGCCGGTTCGCGCGCCGGCGCCGCGCCCGGCGATCGCGCGCAGCCGCGGCCGCTCGCGGCGCAGCTGGTAGCGCGGCTCGGCGACCGGCTCGAAGGCGACGCGGCCCATCAGGATCGCGAGGCCGAACATCGCGGCGGGCGTCAGCGTGGGCGTGAAGCCGAGCAGCAGGTTCAGGGTGTCGAGGTTCATCGTACTTCTCCTTCGTTCGGGGACGGCGTCACCGCGGGTTCGATGTGAGCGGGCACGGCCGGCGGCACCACCACCGGCTGGCCGAACTTCGAGAGCAGCGCCGCGCCCGCCGCGACCGTCACGGTGAGCAGCACCGCCAGGGATCCTAGGTAAGGCACTGCATTCAGGAGCGAGAGCAGCGCGAGGCCGAGCAGCACCGTCACCACCGGCCCCTTGCGGTCTGCGAGGATCGGCAGCCGCTCGCCGAGGATGCTCGCCACCGCGGTCGCGCCCACCAGGTAGAGGAACCCGAACGCGGTGATCGCGAGCGGCACCAGCGGGATGCCGATCACCGTGAGCAGCAGCACGAAGCAGAGCGGCGCGATGCCGACCACCAGCCCGAGCCCACCGAGCGCCGAGCGGCCGGTTCGATGGGTCAGGAAGCCGCGCACGTTGGCGATGCGGACCGGCGCGTAGGTCGCGAGCAGCACACCCGCGCCGACGAACAGCGAGACCCGGAGCAGCCACATCGCGAGCCGGAAGGCGAGCGGTGCGCCGTGCGCGACCCCGATCACGCCGAGGATCACACCGCCGAGCCGCCCGCCGACCTGGACGCGATCGCATTCGATCACGGCACCGGTGTCGGCCTCGACCATGCCGCCCACCGACACCGCGTCGCCGCTGATGACGGAGCCGCTCGCCGCGCGCACCGAGCCGCCCACCGCGACGACGTCGCCGTCGACCGTGGCGCCCGGCTCGAGCGTCACCCAGCCGCCGACCGCGACCGCGTCACCGTCGACGTGGCCCTTGATCGTGAGCGAGCCGCCGATCGCGGTGGCCCCGGCCACCGACTGCCCCACGTCGACGAGCCCGTCCGTGCCCATCGACGTGCGCTCGTCGGGGTCGATGTCGATGTGGATGTCGCCCTTGGCGTCGGTCTTCCCGTCGTCGCCGATGGTGATCTTGAAGCTGCGCTCGGGGCCGGGCGCGTGCTCGACCTTGGTCGTGACGCGGTGCCGGGCTGCGGTGCCTGGACGGCGCGCCGCCGCTCACGAACAGTGCGTTGCCGCGGTGCTCGATCGTCAGCCCGGCCTGGTCCGCCAGCGTCGGCAGCAAGTCGTCGATCGGCATGTCCTTCACCTTGAGGGCGACCTGGTGCTCGTCCGCGATCTCCGGGTTGGTCAGCACGAGCGAGAGACCAGTCTGCTCGGCGATCGCGTCGAGGACCTCGCGCACCGAGGCGTCGGGCATGTCGAGGGTCACGCGCGGCGCGGCGCTCGGCTGCGCGGGCGAGCTCGGCGCCGCGGGAGCGGCTGGCGCGGCCGGAGCCGCGGGCGGCGTCTGTGCCTGGCCCGGCGCCGCGCCCGCGAGCGCCACCCAAGCGGCGCTCGCCGCCACCAGCCGGAGGGGAATCATTCGTCGCCTATTCATTCTTGACCACCGATCTCCACTGCTCGGACTACGCGGCAGCGGGCTGATTTATTTCACGGTCGGAGAGATTCACGAGCCGGCTCATCGCCATGCTCCACGCGAGCAGCACGGTCGCCGCCGACGCGGCCACGAAGAGCGGGCCGAGCGGCACCTTGCTCGCGGCGAGCGCCAGCGCCGCCACCACCACCATCACGTCCTTGGCGAGGATCACCAGGTGGGGGACGATCTCGCCCAGGTTGGCGGCGAGCAGCCCGACCGCCGCGACGGCGAACGCCGCGCTCGCGGCCAGCGCCCACGAGAGCGGCCGCAGCGAGCGCTTCGCGGCTGCAGCCGTCGGCGCGACCGCCAGCTCGGCGCGCGCCGCCTGGAAGCGCGCGCTGGTGCGGGCCACGAAGTCGGCAGGCGGCTCGATCCGCCACGCGTCGGCGGTGAGGGCCAGGGTCAGCTCGCGCTCGGCGGCGAGCCGCGCCGCGCAGGTGGGGCACGCCTCGAGGTGGGCGCGCTCGGCTGCGCTGGCGGGGGCGTCGGGATCGACACCGAGCTCGAACAGGCGATCGTCGGTCAGGTGGCTCATGGGGCGAGCTCCTCAGCGGATTCCAGCGCCTTGCGCAGCCGGCCGCGGGCGCGGTGCAGCCACGTCATCACCGTGCCGACCGGCACCTCGAGCGCCGTCGCGATGTCCTTGTAGGCGAGCCCCTCGACGTGGAAGAGCATCACCGCCTCGCGCTGCCCGTCGGGGAGCTCGGCCAGCTCGCGGCGGAGCCGCGCTGCGCGCTGCGCGCTGATCGCGGCGTGCTCGGCG
Source organism: Deltaproteobacteria bacterium (assembly GCA_016713535.1). Classification (GTDB taxonomy): domain Bacteria; phylum JADJOY01; class JADJOY01; order JADJOY01; family JADJOY01; genus JADJOY01. The sequence goes on along the minus strand of JADJOY010000027.1, from coordinate 196,806 downwards.
CTCGGCGCCCGGGTGTCGGCGTGGGCGTCGGCGTCCTCGACCGCCGGCTCGGTCGGCGAGGACTGGTGCCGCCGCACCCGATCGATCGCGAGGTTCCGCGCCACGGTGAGCAGCCACGGCAGCACCGGCCGCTCGGGGTCGAGCTGGCCGCGGTGGGTGAACGCCTTCACGAACGCTTCCTGTGCTGCATCCTCGGCGTCGGCGGGGCCGAGGAAGCGCAGGCACAGCCGGTACACGGCGCCCTGATGCCGGCGCACGATCTCGGCGAACGCCGCCTCCTCCCCGAGCGCGGCTCGCCGCGCCAGGTCGCGCTCGTCGAGAGCGTCGGGGGAAGAGTGGGTCATTCACGCCGTCCGGACCGGCCGAGGAGCCGCGCGTCCTCAACCGGCACTACGCGCGCCGCGCCGACTTTATTTCACGGGCGGCGGCGAGCCGTCGCGCGGCCCGGAGTGCGCCGCATCCGCCCCGACGGGCCCTGGAGCGGCCCCAGGGGGGCATTTCGGGCCGAAAACGGCGCGATTTTCGCGGGGGCGCGACCGAAAAAACTGGCAAAATGTGGGATTTTTTGCTGGCAGATTGTGGCAGTTTCTGCCACAAATTGTGGTATCGCGGCGCCGCCGGAGCGGCCGCGCTCCAGCCGCCCACCCCGGTCTGGAGGGCCCGCCTCCGGCGGGCCGGGGCGCCGGCAGCGGGAGGGCTCACGCCGTCCCCTACACACCCAGACGGTCGCCGACGGCCGACGGAGCGGCCGCGCTCCAGCAACGTCGTCCGCGTAGACCGTCCCACCGCCGCGACTTCGATCGCCGTACGTCCAGGCGTCGCCGCGATCCGCACCCGGTCTGGAGGGCCCGCCTCCGGCGGGCCGGGGCGTGGGCGTCCACACCCCCGCAGCTACGGGATCACGTGCTCGCCGAAGCCGCGCCAGAACTCGACGATGTGCTCCCACGCTTCCTGGCCGGTCTCGGCGTAGCGGAAGAGGTGCATGTCCTCTGGGTCGATGACGCCCTCGCTGGCCAGGAACTCGGCGTCGAACGCCTTGCGCCAGAACTCGCGCCCCACCAGCACCACGGGCAGCGGCGGGATCTTCTGGGTCTGGATCAGGCACAGCGCATCGAAGACCTCGTCGAAGGTGCCGTAGCCGCCCGGGAACGCCACCAGCGCCCGCGCCCGCATCATGAAGTGCATCTTGCGCAGCGCGAAGTAGCGGTACTGGAAGCACAGGTCCGGCGTGATGTACGGGTTCGGGTACTGCTCGTGGGGCAGGATGATGTTGAGCCCGACGGTCTTGGCGCCGACGTCGAAGGCGCCGCGGTTGGCGGCCTCCATGATCCCCGGGCCGCCGCCGGTCATGACCACGAACTGGTACGGCCCACCCTGCTGGCACACCCGGCTCACGATCCTTCCGAGCTCGCGCGCCTCGACGTAGTAGCGGCTCAGGTGCACGACGCGCTCGGCCACCGAGACGCGGCGCTGGCACACGGGGTCCTTGGGGTTGCGATCGAGGTCGCGGCGCGCAGCCTCGAGCTTGCGGCGCGCGGCGGCGGGCTCGACCAGGCGCGTGCTGCCGAACACCACGATGGTCGAGCGGATGTCCTGGCGGCGCAGCTCGATCTCGGCCTTCAGGTACTCGAGCTCGAGGCGCTCGCCGCGCAGCTCGTCGAGGTCCATGAAGTCCGGGTCCTGGTCGGCACGCCGGTAGCTCGGGCTCGCCATGATGCGCGCGATGCGCTCGTCCGCCTCGGGCTCGTCCTCGAGCGGCTTGGGGATCTGCACCGGCAGCGGCGCGCTGCGCGCGATCACCACGCGTGGCTTCTCCTCCGGGTCCTTGGCCGCGGCGCCGTGGGCGTGGTTCGAGTTGCGGCGGTGGTTGCCGGCCCCGTTGCGGCCCGCCGTGGCGGGCGCACTCGGCTTGCCGTTGGGTCTGCGCTCGAGCTCGCTCTCGCGCGGCGAGACCTTCTGCAGAGTCCCGGGAGCCTTGGGGCGCGCGCCCTGCGAGCGTTTCTTCCCGGCGGCGCGCGCCTTGGCGAGCTGTGCGCGGGTGGGCGCGCCGGTCGAGCGGGATCGGGTCGGCGGGGCGGGGCGGGGCGCGCGTCTGCGGGCGGTCGTCATGTGCGGCTCATCGTGGCGAGGTCGTAGGTCTCGTGGAGGCGGGGCAAGTGAGCGGTGACGCCGAGCTCGCGCTCGAGGCGCGCCGCGAGCGCCTGCGACGCGGCCGGCTCGCCGTGGGTCACGAACACGTTGGGTGGCGCCGCGCCGCCGGCGCGCACCCAGCGCACCAGCTCGTCGGCGTCGGCGTGCGCCGAGAGCCCGGTCATCGAGAGCAAGCGCGCGCGCACCGGCACGTCCTCGCCGTGCATGCGGATCGTGCGATGGCCCTCGAGGAGCGCGCGTCCGCGCGTGCCGGCCGCCTGGTAGCCGACCAGCACCACGAGGTTGCGCTCGTCGCCGAGGAGGTGGTGGAGGTGGTGCACCACGCGTCCGCCGCTCAGCATGCCGCTCGCCGAGATGATGACGCGCGGGCCCGGGAGCGCGTTGAGCCGCTTCGACTCCTCGACGCTACGGTGGAAGTGCAGCCCCTCGGGGAAGAGTCGGCTACCGCCCCCCACCAGGATGTCGGGGTCGAGGTTCTCGTCTCCGACGTGGCGGGCGTAGATGCGCGTCGCGTCCACCGCCATGGGGCTGTCGATGTGGATCGGGACGCGCGGGAGGCGCCCCTCGCGCATGGCGTCGCCGAGCAGCAAGGTCACGATCTGCGCGCGGCCCACGGCGAACGACGGGATCAGGATCGTGCCGCCGCGGGTGCACGCCTGGCTGAACGCCTTGGCGAGCTGGTCGATCGGCGGGGTGGGGTCGTGCTGGCGATCGCCGTAGGTCGACTCGACCACCAGCACGTCGCACGGCGGGCGCGGCGTGGGGTCGGGGTGGAGCGGCGCGTCGTAGCGGCCGAGATCGCCGCTGAACACCACCCTGAGCGTGCGGCCCTCCCCCGGCACCTCGATCTCGACGTGCGCCGAGCCGAGGATGTGGCCGGCGTTGGCGAAGCGCGCGCGAAAGCCCTCGCCGAGGTGGATCCATTCGCCGTAGTCGATCGGCCGCAGCCGCCGCAGCGCGGCCTCGGCGTCCTCGGTGGTGTAGAGCGGCAGCGCGGGCTTGTGCTTCGAGAAGCCGCGCCGGTTCGCGAACTCGGCGTCCTCTTCCTGGAGGCGCGCGGCGTCCCTGAGCATGAGCTCGGCGAGCTCGGCGGTGGCGGTGGTGCAGTGGATCGGGCCGCGGTAGCCGTCGCGCATCAGCTTCGGCAGGTAGCCCGAGTGGTCGATGTGAGCGTGGGTGAGCAGCAGCGCGTCCACGGCGGCGGGGTCGAAGGTCGGCCGCTCCCAGTTGAGGAGGCGCAGCTCCTTGAGGCCCTGGAAGAGTCCGGCGTCGAGGAGGCAGCGCGCGCCGCCGGCCTCGATCAGGTAGCGCGAGCCCGTCACGGTGCCCGCGCCGCCGTGGAATCCGATGCGTGTCGTCATGCGCCGTTTGCCTCCTCGCCCGCGTTGGTCACGCCGCCACCCTACGCTCGCGGCGATCTCGCCTCGGGTACGGTTGGCGACGGGGGATGGAGCCCCCGTCGCTACGATCGCGGACCGCCGTGTCGGTTGCGTAGGGCGGGGGCCTGTGTGCCCCCACCAGCAGCGGGTGGAATCGAGATCCGGTGGCGGCCATTCGTGAATGCGTGGGGCCGGCGAGGCCCCGGGTCAGGATGGTCGATGGTGTCGGCGCCGCTCAACCGACCGGTCACCTGCGGCCAGCGACGGCCTGGTTCGATCGCACCGTGGCGTGCGTCGGATACTCTCCCGCGCGCGCGGCCCCGATGCCGCGCCGGAGGATGCTCGTGTCCGACCACTACTACCACGCCCACGACCTCGGGAAGTTCGGTGAGATCGGCCAGAACGCGCCCGAGCTCGCGAAGAAGTTCTTCGCGTGGTACGGCGCGGTGTTCGAGGACGGCGCGCTCAGCGCGCGCGAGAAGTCGCTCATCGCGCTCGCCGTCGCGCACGCGGTGCAGTGCCCGTATTGCATCGACGCCTACAGCAAGGACGCGCTCGAGAAGGGCGCCGACCTCGACCAGATGACCGAGGCGGTGCACGTGTCGGCGGCGATCCGCGGCGGCGCGAGCCTCGTGCACGGCGTGCAGATGCGAAACCACGCCACCAAGCTCGGCATGTGAGTCGTCCGCACCGCGAGCCCGCCGTGAGCACCAGCACCCCGCCCTCGCTCCTCGCGCGTCGCGCGCCGCTCGCGTTGCCGAGACGGCAGCGCGAGACACTCGACGCCCTGACGCGGGTCGCACCCTTCGAGGAGGCGCTCGCGAGCGCGGGCCTGTGGCCGCTTCGCGCCTCGTCGATCGAGGTCCTGCAGCTCAACGTCGGCAAGCTCTGCAACCAGACCTGCCGGCACTGCCACGTCGACGCGGGCCCGGACCGCGACGAGAGCATGAGCCGCGACACGATGGAGCTCTGTCTCGCGGCGCTCGCGGCGAGCGACATCGCGACCGTCGACATCACCGGCGGCGCGCCCGAGCTTCACCCCCACTTCCGCTGGCTCGTGGAGCGCGTCACCGCCCTCGGGCGGCACGTGATGGATCGCTGCAACCTCACGGTGCTCGCGCTGCCCTCGCAGCGCGACCTGCCCGAGTTCCTCGCCCGGCATCGCGTCGAGGTGGTGTGCTCGCTGCCCCACTATCGCGCCGTCAGCACCGACCGCCAGCGCGGCGACGGCGTCTACGAGCGCTCGATCGAGGGGCTACGCCGGCTCAACGAGGCGGGCTACGGGGAAGGCGATCCGGCGCGGAGGCTGGTGCTGGTCACCAACCCGGTGGGTGCCTTCCTGCCGGGCGCGCAGCGCTCCCTCGAGAGCGAGTGGAAGCGCGAGCTCGAGCGACTCCACGGCGTGCGCTTCGACGCCCTCTACACGATCACCAACATGCCCATCAGCCGCTTCCTCGAGTGGCTCGTCGACTCGACCAACCTCGAGGGCTACATGGAGCGGCTGGTGCAGGCGTTCAACCCGCTCGCGGCGCGCGGCGTGATGTGCCGGACGTTGGTCTCCGTGGGCTGGGACGGGCGGCTCCACGACTGCGACTTCAACCAGATGCTCGATCTCGAGGTCGCGGCGCACGCGCCGCGCCACGTCCGCGACTTCGACGCGGCGGTGCTCGCCGGGCGGCGCATCGTGGTGGGGCGGCATTGCTTCGGCTGCACCGCCGGCGCCGGCTCGTCGTGCGGCGGTGCGACGGCTGGGTGAACACTCGCGAAGGCGAGTCTTCACCCAGCAGTCGGCGGAGTTTTTCGAGGGGCTGTTCCAGCCTCCCGCCCGCCGGGAGTGAATCCCGGCGGGTCCCACCCCTGAGTCGGCTCGCGCCGGCCCAGGCGACGGGGGATGGAACCCCCGTCGCTACGATGGTTTTCGTAGCGCGGGGGGCTCCGTCCCCCCGCGAGCGCGCTCAGGCCTGCGCCGCGGGTGCGGGCTGAGCGGTGGCGAAGCGCGCGTACAAGACCGGCAACAGGATCATGTTGAGAAAGGTGGAGGACAGGAGGCCGCCGAGGATCACGACTCCCATGGGCGCCTGGATCTCGTTACCCGGTTCGCCGCCCGCGACCACCAGCGGGATCAGCGCCAGACCCGCGCACAGCGCCGTCATCAACACCGGCGACAGGCGCTCCTCGGACCCGCGGCGAATTGCCTCGTCGAACGACGCTCCTTCGTGCTCGCGCAGATGGTCGTAGTGGGAGATCATCAGGATCCCGTTGCGCGTGGCGATGCCGAACAACGTGATGAACCCCACCAGCGAGCCGATGCTGAGCACGCCACCGGTGAGCGCGACCGCCATGACGCCGCCGATCAGCGCCAGCGGCAAGTTCACCATCACCAGAGCGGCGCTGCGTGCGCTGCGGAAGGCCAGGTAGAGGAGGAGGAAGATCGCGGCCACCACGAACGCGCCGAGGAGCACGAGCGTCCGGGTCGCCTCTTGCTGGCTCTCGAACTGCCCGCCGTAGACGATGTGGTACCCGGGGGGAAGGCTGACGTCCCGCGCCACCCCGGCCTGGATGTCGGCGATGACGCCGCCCAGGTCGCGCCCGCTCACGTTGGCCATCACGACCAGCTTGCGCTGGGCGTTCTCGCGCGAGATGAGATTGGGACCGACGTCCGGGCGCACGTCCGCGATCATCTCGAGGGGGATCTTGGCGCCCACCGGCGTGTCGACGAGCGTGGTCGCGATCGAGCCGAGGTCCGCGCGCGTGCTCGCCGGGTAGCGGACCACCACGTCGTAGGTCCGCTCCTGCTCGATCACCTGGGTGACCGTGTGCCCCGCGTAGGCTGCTTCGACGAGCTCGGCGAGGTCGCCGGCGCGCAAGCCATAGCGAGCCATCCGGTCGCGATCGAAGACCACGGCGAGCTGAGGGAGGTCGACCTGCTGCTCGACGGATACGTCGACCGCGCCGTCGACCTTCGCCATCACCCCGCGGACCTGCTCGGCGGTGCTGCGGAGCTGGGCCAGGTCCGGGCCGAAGAGCTTGACCGCGATGCTGGCCCGGGTTCCCGACAGCATGTGGTCGATGCGGTGCGATATCGGCTGGCCGAGGGTGATCACCACCCCCGGGACGGCCGACAGGTCGGCGCGCAACGCGCTCAGGAACTCGTGGTGCGGCCGGTCGGTGCGGCGCAGGCGGACGTCGATCTCGGACGCGTTGACGTCCTGGGCGTGCTCGTCGAGCTCGGCGCGCCCGGTGCGGCGGTCGGTCGCCACGACCTCGGGATGGGTGAGGAGGATCTCCTCGACCCGCCGGCCCAGACGGTCCGATGTCTCGAGCGACGTCCCGGGCAGCGTGACCGCGCTGATCGTCAACGCGCCCTCGTTGAACTCGGGCAGGAACGTGGTGCCGAGGAAAGGCACCACCGCGACCGAAGCGGCCAGCAACGCGGCCGACGGGCCGATCACCAGCCACGGCCGGGCCAGCGCGATGCCCAGCGAGGGCCGGTAGAGTCGCTTCAGGAAACGCACGAGCCCGGACTCCGGGTGATCGAGCGAGCGCGCTCCCGGCAGGAGATACGCGCACAGCGCCGGGGTGACCGTGAGCGCGACCACCAGGGACGCGAAGATGGCGACCAGGTACGCGAACCCGAGCGGCACCAGCATGCGCCCCTCGACTCCGCCCAGGAAGAACACCGGGACGAAGACGAGCATCACGATCACCGTCGCGAACACGATCGAGGCGCGGACCTCGCGCGAGGCTTCGTAGATCACCCGCAGCGCGCCGCCCGTCTCGTCGCCACCGCGGCTCCGCGCCTCGCGCATGCGGCGCACGATGTTCTCGACGTCGATGATCGCGTCGTCGACCAGGGCACCGATCGCGATCGTCAGCCCGCCGAGGGTCATGGTGTTGATCGTGACGCCGAGCGCCTTCAGCGCCAGCGCGGCCGCGAGCAGCGAGAGCGGCAGCGCCGCGAGCGAGATCAGCGTGGCGCGCACGTTGAACAGGAAGAGGAACAAGATGATCGCGACCAGGATGGCGCCGTCGCGCAGCGCCTCGCCGACGTTCTCGACGGCGGTGGTGATGAAATCCGCCTGGCGGAAGAGCTCGGTGTCGATCCGCATCCCGTCGGGCAGCCTGCTGGACATCGCGGCGACCTCACGCTCGATCGCCTCGCTGAGCGCCAGGGTGTTGACCGCCGGCTGCTTGAGGATCGCCATCACCACCGCGGGCTTGGCGTTGGCGGAGCCCGTCCCGCGCTTGAGCCCCGCGCCCACCTCGACTCTCGCGAGGTGCTCGACGAGGATCGGCACTCCATCCCGCACCGCGACGACGGTGCGCTCGAGGTCGCGCATCGACGTCGCGCGACCGACGGCGCGGATGAGCTGCTCCTGGGAGCCTCGGACGAGGAAACCGCCGGTCGCGTTCTGGCTCGCACCCTCGAGCGCGGCCATGACGTCGGCGAGCGAGAGCGCGAAGCGAGCGAGCTGTTCCGGCTGCACGACCACCTGGAACTGCTTGACCTCGCCGCCGATCGGGACCACCTGCGCGACACCCGGTATGGCGAGGAGGCGCTTGCGGATCACCCAGTCCGCGGTCTCGCGGAGCGCGAGCGGGTCGTGCCGTTCGCTCGTCACGGCGATGAACTGGATCTCGCCCATGATCGAGGAGATCGGCGCGAGCGTGGGCGGCGGAATGTCCGGGGGAATCTGGCTCGCGACGACCTGCAGCTTCTCGTTGACGATCTGGCGCCCGACGTAGATGTCGGTGCCCCAGTCGAACTCGACCCACACCACCGAGATCCCGATCCCCGAGGCGGATCGAACCCGCCGAACCGAGGTGGCGCCGTTGACCGCCGACTCGATCGGGAACGTCACCAGCGTCTCGACCTCCTGGGGTGCCAGCCCGTGGGCCTCGGTGACCACCGTGACCGTGGGCGCGGTGAGGTCCGGGAACACGTCGACCGGCATGCGGGAGGCCGTGATCGCCCCGTAGACGGTGAGCGCGAGCGCGGCGACGACGACGAAGAGCCGATTCTGGATCGACCAGAGGATCACGCGGTCCATGGTCAGTGCGCGTGTCCGTGAGCGGGGATGGAGCCGCTGCTCGCGGCGAGCTTCACCTCGTAGGCGCCGCGCGTCACGACCCGCTCGCCGCTCGCGATGCCCTCGACCACCTGCACCCAGCCTCGGTCGCGGATGCCGAGCCTGAGCGGTCTGCGCTCGAAGGATTCGCCCTCCACCTGCACGTAGGCGACCGGCCGCCCGCCATCGTCGAGGAGCGCGTCCTCGGGGATCGCCACCGCGGTCACGGGGTCGCCGACCGCGAGATGGACCTCGGCGAACTGTCCGATGCGGAGCGCGCCGCCGGGGTTCGCGATCTCGAAGACGACCGGCACGGTGCGATTGGCGGGGTCGACGATGTGGCCGACCGTGACCCGCCGTCCGTCGTGCTCGGCGACGCGGATCGCGTCCGCGTTCCCCGCCACGGTGAACCAGGCGTCCCGGGCCGCGAGCACTCGCGGGATGTCCGGCTCGAACACGCGCGCGACCACCCACACCCGGGACAGGTCGACGATTCCGAACAGCGCCTCGCCCGCCGCGACCGTCTGACCGGAGACCGCCGCCGCGGCGACCACCGTGCCGGTCAGCGGCGCGCGGATCTCGATCTCCGAGCCGCCCTGCGCGGCCTTGCCCGAGACGCCGGAGCGGTACTGCTCCAGGCGGCCGGTGGCAGCCACCCACGCCGCCTCCGCGGCCCGCTCCCTCGCGCGGGCCTCCTCCACCTGCCGCAGCGGAACCGTGCCGCCGCCGTGGAGCCTGTCGGCGCGTTCGCGCTGGGCGCGAGCAGCGTCGAGCTCGGCGCGCGCGGAGCCGACCTCGGCCTCGAGCGAGCGCCGGCCCGCCGTCCCCTCGACCCACGGCACGAGGTGGCCGAGGACCTGACCTTGGGCCGCGAGCGAGCCCACGGTGGGTGGCGGGTCCGCGAGGCGCAGGCGCCCACCGACCGGGGCCGCGATCTGGGCTTCGCGCGCGGCGACGGGGCGGATCTCGCCGTGCGCGTGGAGGCTCGGCTCGAGCGTGCGTTCGGCCGCGGCGAGCGTGCCGAACTCGGTGACCCACGCTTGCTCCTTGAGGTAGGTGATGCGCCCGGCGGGCTCGTCCTCGGCGATCGCCTGGCGCGCCTCGGACCGGCTCGTGAACACCTTGCAGTCGGGGACCGCGAAGGACTCCTGCCTTCCGCCGTGCTCGACCACGAGCCGCAGCTCGCACGGGCCCGCCACGCGCGGAGTGAGCGCCGGCCGGAAGATCCCCGGACGCGCGACCTCGCGCACCGTGCCGACCACCAGCACGCCGTCGGCGGCGCGTAGCTCCGCGGTGACCGCGCCTTCGCGCGCCGGGCGGAAGCCGTCCAGCACCGTGACGTGCGCGGCGAACGCAGACTCCTCCCCGACGACCAGCGCGGGCAGCTCCGCGAAGAGCTCGAGGTCGTCGCTCCAGGCGGTCACCGAGAGCGTCGGACGCTCCTCGTCGTCGGCGTGCCCGTGGGCAGAGTCCGGCTCGTGCGGGTGCGGATGGCCGTGGTCGTGATCGCACGACGCGAGGAGCAAGGTGAGCGCGATCAGCAAGACGGAGGACATGGCCTGACACCTCTCGGATGGGGTCACTTCGTGTCCAGCGGAGCCCCGCCCGCCGTGGCGAGCGCCAGCTCGGCGAGCCGGGCCTCGTGGAGTCGCTCGATCACCTCGAGCTTCACGTCGACGAACGTGCGCCAGGCATCGACGAGCTCGAAGGTCGGACTTTCGCCCTCCCGCCAGCGCAGGCGCGCCTGGTCGATGAGCGCGGTGGCACGCGGCGCCGCGCTCGTGACGAGCTGGCGGGCGCGCTCCTCGGACGTCCGGAACCGGGAGCGCGCGATCTCGAGATCGGAGGCGACCTCGGCGCGGAGCGTCCGCTGCTCGGCCGTGGCGATGACGAGCTCGCTGGCGGCCCGCGCGCGCGCGGCGCCGCGCTGATCGAGCAACGGCAGCTCGAGCGCCACTCCGACCACGTAGCCGACGTCGTCCTCGCGGCCGACCCGGCTCGCCTTGATGCCGCCGGTGACGTCGAGATCGGGATCCACCACCGTTGCGCGGCGCCCTCGCGCAGCTCGGCGGCGCGCACGCTCCGCGACGCGGCGTCGAGCTCTCCCGTCCGGGGTGGCGCGGCGCGCTCGCCGTCGGCGCCCGGAATCGGGTCGGGCAGCGTGAGATCGTCCGCGGCGTCGAGCGGCGCTTCGGGGTGCCCGGCCAGACGTCCGAGGTGGCGGCGGGAATCGGCGAGCGCCGACGCCTCGTCGCTGGCGACTCGTTCGACGGCCGATTGCTCGAGCTCGAGCCGGATCAGCTCGTGCGCCGCGGCGTCGCCCTGCTCGACGCGCTCGCGCGCGCCGCGGACCAGGTCGGCGAGCTGGTCGCGGGCGGAGGAGAGGACCTCGAGCCGCATGCGGGCGCGTGCAGCGCCGTAGTAAGCGGTGCGCGCCTCGGCCTCGAGCAGCCACGCGGCCCGATCGGCGGCGAGGAGGCCGCCTCGGCCTCCTCGTGCGCGGCCTCGCCGAGCAGCCCGCGCCGGCCCGAGAGCGAGACCGGGATGCCGACCTCGACGAACTCGTCGACGGACGTCTCGCTGCCGACCTCGACCTCTTCGCGCTGATACGACAGTGTCGGGTTGGGCCAGGCCGACGCCTCGGTCGCGGCCGAGCGGGCCACCTCCACCCGAGCGCGCGTGACGTCGAGCCGTGGATCGGCGGACCGCCATCGGCTCACGAACTCACCGAGGGTGACCGCGGCTGGTGACGCGGAGGCGCCGGCTCCATGCGCGCTTCGGCCGGCTACTAGCGTCGATAGTACAAGCGCGCAAGCGACCAAGCCGATTCGAGAGAATCCCATGTCAGACCGTCCCGAGGAGGCGCTCGAGGTGATGGTGCAGGGTCGCGGCGTGCCGTGCGGCGAGGAGCAGGCCGACGCAGGTGGTCGTCCAGACCGCCACGGAGGCGCGGCGCGCCAGCGACGGCGAGTCCGGGGTCGGGTCGAGCAGCTCCTCGATGCGCCGCGCGAGGGACTCGGCCGGAGACGCGAAGGACAGGGCGGGCAGTGCCAGCGCGGGTCCGCGTGAGGCGCGCGTGATGGCCAGCAGCGCGGCGGCGACCGCGGACGGGCTGCTCGACCGCGCGGCGGCTCGGTCGGCGAGGCGCTCGCTCGCGTCCCGCCAGCCTTGCAGGAGGCGCCGACCGATCCCGGGGAAACCCAGCGCGGCACACCAGCCGAGAGCCGTGACCGTGCTCAGATCGCCGTGGCGGACGTGGGAGAGCTCGTGGGCGAGCATCGCGTCGCGCTCCTCGGGGCTCACGGCCGACCACGCAGCCGTCGACACCAGGATGCGCGGACGGGACGTCGGTCCGGTCACGATGCAGAACGGCTGCGCCGAATCGACGCGGAGGACCTGCACACCGGGCAGCTCGACCGGCGGCGATGCCGCCTGCGCGAGCGCGCTCACCGCGGCGGCCTTGGTGCGATCGCGGCGGCGCTTACGGACGGCGATCCAGACCGCCGCGGTCAGAGAAGCGACCGCGAGCAGGTCGATCGTGACTCCGCCGGTCGCGGCGCCCGCGTGTCGCAGGCACAGGTGTGCGATGTGCGGATGGTCGAGGCAGTGGTCGCCGGCCGGGGTGAGCGGCGCCAGCGCGGAGTGGGTCACGAGCAACCCGACCAGCGCGACCGCGACGACGGGGCCGGCCACCAGGGCGGTCGCCGCGGCGACGCGCTCGACGCTGGGGCCGAACCGCCGCAGCCACGGCCGCAGGACCAGGACCGTGGTCCCCACGGTCGCCGCGACCGAGAGCCACGTGGCGGCGCCGATGGCCACGAAACGGAGCAGGCTCGCCGGTTCCATCACTTCGGCTTCCGCTTGCGCTCGGCGATCAGCCGCTCGAGGCGCAGCAGGTTGTGCTCGTCCAGCGCCGCCGCGGTGTCGACGAAGGCCGCGAGGACCGCGTCGGGCGCGCGGTCGACGAGCTCGCCGACCGCGGCCTCGATCAAGCGCTGCCGGTACCCGTCACGGTCGAGCGCGGCCCGGTAGACGAACGCCTGTCCGACACGCTCCCGGGTGAGCAGACCCTTCTTGAACAGGCGGTCCAGGGTGGTCATCACCGTGGTGTACGCGAGCGCCGAACCGGGAAGGCGGCTCGCCAGCTCCCGCACGGAGGCAGGCCCGCCGTTCCACATCGCTTCCATGACGCGCTCCTCGAGCGCGCCCAGGACCCGAGTCGCGTCGCGAAAGGAGCGCATTCGCGATGGTGTAAAGCGGCGCCGCTACGATCGTCAATAGTAGGGTCGTCGATGCCCTGCGCCGTGCGGCGAGTCGGGCCGGCGTGCCGATCGCGGCGGGCCGCGGCCGACGCGCCACCTTCCGCGTAAGTTCAGTTGCTAGCATTCAGATACAGCTGTTACATCAGCGCGCATGAAGCCCGAGAGCGATCCCTGGCTGCTGTTGATCCATCAGATCCCGCCGCGCCCGCCGTACGTGCGGGTCAAGGTGTGGCGACGCCTCCAGTCGATCGGTGCCGTGGCGATCAAGAACTCCGTCTACGCGCTCCCGGCCAGCGATCAGGCGCGAGAGGACTTCGAGTGGACTCGCCGACAGATCGTGGACGTCGGGGGCGAGGCCTCCGTCGTCGAGGCGCGCCTCGTCGACGGACTGACGGACGCGCACCTGCGCTCCGCGTTCGTGTCCGCCCGAGAGGCCGACTACCGCGAGCTCGCGGACGAGGCGCGAACGCTGCTGCGCGGCCTCGGTCACCGGCGCGCGCGTCGAGCACTGCCCGCGGAGGTGGCCGCGCGCGTCGAGAGCGCCCTGATGCGTCTCAGACGGCGCGCGACGCACGTCGCGTCGATCGACTTCTTCGGAGCCCCCGGCCGTGAGGCCGTCGACGGGCTGCTCCGCGACATCGAGGGGCGGCTGGCGCCGGTGACCCCGCCTCGCGCGCCGGGAACCGGGTCCAGGGTCGATCGAGCCGCCTATCGCGGCAGGACCTGGGTCACGCGGGCGGGCGTGCACGTCGACCGGATCGCCAGCGCTTGGCTGGTTCGCGCGCACATCGACCCGCAGGCCCGGTTCCGGTTCGTGGGGTCCTCGGACCACCGCCGGGCGCCCGGAGAGGTCCGCTTCGACATGTTCGAGGCGGAGTTCACCCACGACGGCGAGCTCTGCACCTTCGAGGTGCTGATACGCGACTTCGGCCTGGACGAGCCGGCGCTGGTGCCGCTCGCTCACATCGTTCACGAGCTCGACCTGCGCGACGGCAAGGTCGCACGCCCCGAAGTGCCCGGCCTCGAGCGAGTGCTCGACGGCATCACCCGTTCGACGAGCGACGACGACGCGGGCTGCGCCGCGGAGCCGTCGTGCTCGAGGCCCTGCTCGAGAGCTTCCGCCGCCGCGGTGGCTGAGGCTTCACGGAGACCTGAGCATGGAAGCGCATGACCCGGCCGCGTCCGAACCATGCGAGGAGGCGCGTTACTCGCTGCGCGAACTGCTCGGCTACTTCCTGCGACTCGGCACCTTTGGCTTCGGAGGGCCGATCGCGCTCGTCGGGTACATGCAGCACGACCTCGTCGAGAGCCGGGGTTGGATCTCGGTGAAGGATTTCCGCGAGGGCCTGGCGCTCGCGCAGCTCGCGCCGGGACCACTCGCCGCGCAGCTCGCGATCTACCTCGGTTGGCTGCGCCACGGTGTCCTCGGCGCGACGCTGGTCGCGCTCGCGTTCGTGCTTCCCTCGTTCTTCATGGTGCTGGCGATCGCGGTCGTGTACGTCCACTACGGCGGCATCGGCTGGATGCAGGGCGCGTTCTACGGGATCGGCGCCGCGGTGATCGCGATCGTGGGACGGAGCGCCTACAAGCTGATGCGCGCCACGCTCGCGCAGGACCGCCTGCTGTGGGCGATCTTCGGGGTGTGCGCGGCCGTGACCGCTGCCACGGAGTCCGAGAGCGTGGTGCTGTTCGTGGGGTGCGGCCTGGTGACGCTCGCCGTGCGCTCGAAGGCATCACGTGCGACCGTTGCGGCGGGCGTGCTGCCGCTGGTTGGGCTCACCACCGGCCTGTCCGGTGCCGCGAGCGCCGCGACCCTCGGCAAGATCGCGGTCTACTTCACGACGGCCGGGGCCTTCGTGTTCGGGAGCGGCCTCGCGATCGTGCCGTTCCTCCACGGGGGTGTGGTCAAGGAGTTCGGGTGGCTCGACGAGCGCCAGTTCCTCGACGCGGTTGCGGTCGCGATGATCACTCCCGGGCCGGTGGTGATCACGGTCGCGTTCATCGGCTACCTGGTCGCGGGGTTGCTGGGCGCCGTGGTCGCGGCCGCGGGTACCTTCCTGCCCTGCTACCTGCTGGTCGTGATCCCGGCGCGCTACTTCAGGCGCTCGGTGCACGACCCGCGCGTCAAGGCGTTCGTCGACGGCGTGACGGCCGCGGCGTCGGGCGCGATCGCCGGTGCCGCCTTCGTTCTCGGGCGCAGGGCGCTGATCGACGTTCCGACCGTGCTGATCGCGTGTGGGACCCTCGCTGCGCTGACCCGGCTCAAGAAGCTGCCTGAGCCGGCGGTCATCGCCGCGGCCGGGCTGCTCGGCCTGGCCGTCAAGGCCGCCGGCTGAGCGGCGGTCGCGCATCACCGGCCGCGGACCGCGCGCTATCCTCCTTCCGTCCCAGCGCGACGGACCGTCCCCATGCTCGTCGAGTTCCTGATCATCCTCGCCCTGATCGCGGTCAACGCGGTCTTCGCCGGAGCCGAGATCGCGGTCCTCTCGATCCGCAAGACCCGCCTCAAACAGCTCGTGGACGAAGGCCACGGATCCGCGGCTTCGGTCCTCGCGCTGCGGAACGCCCCCGAGCGCTTTCTGGCGACAGTGCAGATCGCGATCACGGTGGTGAGTGCCTCGGCCGCGGCGTTCGGCGGTTCCTCGATGGAGGGCGACTTCGCCGCGCTCGTCGGTCGCGTCCCCGCGCTCGCCCCGTACGCGCAGGAGATCGGGTTCGTGATCGTGGTCGCCTCGATCTCGTACCTCTCGGTGGTGCTCGGAGAGCTGGTGCCCAAGAGCCTGGCGTTGCGAGCAGGGGAGCGCTACGCCCTCGCGATCGGCCGTCCGATGCGGCTGCTCTCCTGGCTCGCGCGCCCGCTGGTGCGGGTCCTCACTGGCTCCAGCAATCTGGTGCTGAAGCCGTTCGGTGACTCGACGAGCTTCACCGAAGCCCGGCTCTCGCGCGAGGAGCTCGAGCAGCTCGTGGTCGAGGCCACCACCGTGGGCGCGGTCGACCAGCGGGCCGGCGAGATCGCCGCCCACGCCTTGCGTTTCGGGGATCTCGCCGCGATCGACGTCATGGTCCCGCGTAACCGGATCCACGCGTTGGCGCGCGACGCCTCGCAAGACGACATCCGTCGCGCGCTCCTCGAGACCCACCACTCTCGGCTGCCGATCTACGATGGCGACCTCGACAACGTGGTCGGCTACATCACCACGAAGGACCTGCTCTATGTGGCGTGGGAGGGCGAGCTGGTCGTGCTCGAGGATCTGATCCGGCCGCCGTTCTTCGTCGCCGAATCGACCCCGGCAGTGCGTGTGCTCCAGGACCTGCAGAGCCGGCGTATCCCGATCGCGATGGTGGTCGACGAGCACGGCGGGCTCGGTGGCCTCGTGACGTTCGAGGACCTGGTCGAAGAGCTGGTGGGCGAGATGTTCAGCTGGGACGAGCCCTCGACCTCGCTGGTCGAGCGCGTCGACGAGGGAAAGCTGGTGACGCGCGGCGACGCCTCGGTGCGCGAGCTCAACCGCGACTTCGATCTCGATCTGCCCGAAAGCGACGACTGGACCACGGTCGCCGGCCTCACGATCTCGCTAGCGGGGCGGATCCCGGAGTGCGGCGTACAGGTGCGTACCCCGAACGGCTACGAGATCGAGGTGCTGGAATCGACCCACAAGATGGTGAAGCTGGTGCGCGTCACCCGCCCGCCACCGCCTGCGCCGCCCGCGAACGGCCTCTTCGGCGAGGCCGATGCGTGACCACGCCGCGCCGGCGGCGAGTGCGCGGCGGCGGCCGTGAGTCCCGGAAGCGAGCGAAGAGGGAACGATGCGGATCTACCTGATTTTCGCTCGGTTCAAGGTGTTGTCGGGCGCGGAGCGCCTGATCTTGAGCCTGGCGCGGGAGCTCCGCCGCCGCGGGTTCGAGCCGGTGCTCGTCTGTCACACGATGCACCCCAGCGCTCGCCAGATCGCCGAGGCCAGCGGAATCCGCGTCGTCGCCGCGGGCGCTCGCTCGATCGTTTCGGCAATCGCTACTTGAATGCGGTGCTCGACTACCTCTCGTCGTTCGAGCTCCTCGATCGGGTCGAATCGGATGAGGCGCCGTGCGTGTTCTTCGGCGCTTCTCTCCCCGCGCTCTTCTGGTTCAAGCGGGTGCGCCGGGCGCGGAACCGATGTCTTCACTTCTGCTTCGAGCCGCCCCGGTTTCTCGACCGCGATCGTGAGGACATCCTGAGGCGAGTGAGCTCCGTCGCACGCATGGTGCTGCGGCCCGCGTTCGCGGTTTACCGGCATCTGGCTCGGGCGTTCGTGAGTGCTGCCGACGCCGTGCTGACGCAGGGCGTGTTCGGACGAAGCGAGATCGAGCGCGCGTACGGACGGTCCGCGATCGTCATCCAGCACGGCCCGGAGCTGGCCTTCCTGCAACGCCCCGAGCGCGCGCCGTTGACCGTGATGACGGTCAACTACCTGCACCCGCGCAAGCGAGTCGGCCTCTTTCTTCAGACGCTCGCCGTGCTGCGGGAGCGTGGCCTCCCCATCCGCGGCTGCATCGTGGGCGAGGGGCCCGAGCGCCAGGCGCTCGAAGGCGAGGCGTCGCGGCTCGGTCTCGCGAGCCTCGTGTCGTTCCGCGGATTCGTGCCTGACGCCGATCTCCCCGCGGCATACGCGGAGGCGGATCTCTACCTCCACACCGGTCGGCTCGAGAGCTTCGGTTTGTCGCTGCTGGACGCTCTCGCCAGCGGACTGGCGGTGGTCAGCGTCGCGGAGGGCGGACCGACCGAGATCCTGGAGCATCGAGTGACGGGCTGGCTGGCAGAGGCCAACCCCGAGTCGCTCGCCGACGGGATCGAGAAGCTGGCGCTCGACGGGGACCTCCGGCGAACCATCGGGCGCTCTGCGGCGCAGATGGTCAGCTCGCGCTACGGTTGGTCGATCGGGACGGAAGCCCGCGTCGAGGCCGCGTGGGGCAAGGACGTGTCCGCAGTCTGTCCCACTCACCCGCGCCCGTGAGCTGGCCCCGTCGGGCGAATCGGCCGCGAGTGGATCGGGCAGCGACTGCCGCCGCCGTCCACCTGGGACGCCAGCTCACCGGTCGGCGCCAGCTCGTCGCCACGGAGGTTCCGCCGCCACGTCGCCCAGCACGCCGAGCAACTGCGTCGCCACCGCTGGCCAAGCCAGCCGGCGTGCGACCGCGGCTCGCGCGGCCAGACCGAGCTCGCGCCCGCGATCTGGGCGATTCAGCGTCTCCAGGACGGCTCGGCTCAATGCATCGGCATCCCCGGGCGGGACCAAGACGCCCGTCTTCCCGTCCGTGATCTTCGCCGGGATACCGCCCGCTGCGCTCGCGACGATCGGCAACGCGTGCGCCATTGCCTCCTGGGTCACGATCGACGTTCCTTCGAACAGCGTGGGGTGTATGAACAAGTCGGCAAGGGCGTAGAGGTTGTGGAGCTCTCGGTCGCTGACCGCGCCCACGAACGTGACGTGCTCCTCCAGGCGGGCTTCCACAACGCCCTTGGCCAACGAATCGGCCTGGCTTCCAGCCCCCACCACCGCCCACTGCCACCTGGCAGGCAGACCCACCGTCGCGCGTGACAGCGCCTCGATCGCGACCTCGAACCCTTTGTTGCGTTCGAGCCGGCCGACGCTGAGAATCAACGGGCGGCCCTGATCGAGGCCCAGGCGAGCCCGCCAGGCGTGCTCCACCTCCGGATCCCGGAGGCCCTCGATCCGCTCCAGGTCGATTCCAGCCGGCACGATGGCCCATCGCCGCGGCGTGAAGCCAAGAAGGGCTTCGGACTCGGCCCGGGCACCCTCGTCGGCCGCGATGACCGCGGAGGCCGCCCGGCTCGAGCGCCGGATGCCCGCACGAAAGGGACCGTAGAGGAGGCGCTTCATGGGTTGCACCGTCTTGAACTCCTCCATGCCGTGGTTGATCACGACCAGAGGCGGTGCAGTCGCCGCTCGGCGCTCGGCGTGGCACGCCACGCCCCACGCTCCCAGGCCTTGTGCGTACACCACGTCGAAGGGTCGAGTTGCATGCAGCTCGACGACCCGCGCCGCCGCGGCAGCGGCGAACAGGAAGTAATTCGTGATGCGGTCGAGAATCACTCGTCCGGGCCGGTTGCCGAGACCCGGCAGCGTGTGGTGATCCACGAAGTGGACGGCACCCGGAGCCGGCTGCGAGACGGCGGTGGCATCGAACGAGAGTTCGGCCGGCTCGCAGAAGAGCTCGACCGTCGCCCCGAGAGCCGAGAGGTGACGCACGACGTCGGCGGCGTAACGCTCGAGCCCGCCGTAGCGATGAAACGGGGTGGCGTAGCGGGAGACGAACGCGATTCGCAACGGGGCCCCCTCGGCGCGAGGATGATGCAGTTGGAAGCCGACGGCAGACCGCGAGTCGTGGCTGCATGATGCAGCTGCGAGGCAGAAAGCCATGAGCGTGAGGTCGAGGCGACGGCGAGATCGCCGACCGCCTCCGTGGGCGCCGGCCGCGCCCCTGCAGATGGCGGCGACTGCCGCCGACGCGTCGGACGACTCGGGGCGGCCCGACGTCCCGCGCGCCGCGGCATTGCCGTTCCGCGCGGCGCTGCGAATCGTGAGGAACGCGGCGATCGTTCTGGCGGTTGGTGCGGCGCTCCTCCTCGCTGCTGCGTCGCTGCTGTTGTTGCGTGTGGCAGCGTCGCCGACGGGGGACTGAGGTGCCGGGGCGCGCGGCTGTTGCGATCGGCATGTCAGGCACGGCCCCGGCGGCGCACCACCGGCCGTACGACCCACGTACAACCGATGAGGCGTGCGGCTCGGCGAGCGTGGTCCATCGCGTCTCGAGATGCGACGTGATCGGTGCGGCCGTCGCGCCACGTCGAAGGACCACTTGTTCGCCGTGACGCGCCGCCCCGAGCCTCGCAGCTCAGCCGTGGCGATGGCCATGATGTAGATCCGGGGCGTGCTCGTGCTCGTGCTCCAGAGCCCCGTGGTCGTGCTCGTGCGTGTGCTCGCCCATGACCGCAGGATGGTGGTCGTGCTGGTGGTGACCGTCATCGTGCCGGTGCGCGTGGGAGTGGTGCTGGGCGGCGTGCCGGTGCCCGTGCGAGTGCCGTTCGGATAAATGGAGGTAGACGCCGAGCGCGAACGCGACCGCTCCCGCGACGGTGCCGGGACCCGCCGTGCGATCGCCGAGCAACCAGCCGATCGTGGCTCCGACGAAGGGACCCACCGCGAACACCGAGCCGGTGCGTGCGGCTCCCATGCGCCGTTGCGACAGCAGGTAGAGGCGCAGCGACAAGCCGTAGCCGGTCGCGCCGCAGACGCCGAGCCACCCGATCTGCGAAAGCGAGGGGCTCGGTCCGCCGAACGCGACAGCCAGGCCTCCGGTCAGCGTCGAGCCCAGCGCGCCCTTCGCCATCACGACCTCGAGCGGGTCCTCCTCGGCAAGCCCCCGCGTGAGGGTGTTGTCGGTCGCCCAGGCCACCGTGGCGCCGCCGACCGCGAGCAACCCGATCAGGTGGGTGGGCGAGCGGGTCGCGACGTCGAGGGCGAGCAGCACGCCGCCAGCCAGCATCGCCAGCATCGCGCCCCACACCCGCCTCCCGATCGGCTCGGAGAACACGAGGTTCGCGAGCAGCACGGTCACGATCGCTTCCAGGTTGAGCACCAGCGACGCGGCGGTCGCGCCCGCGTCCGCGATGCCCCACGCGAGGAGGCCTGGCGCGAGCGCCGCACCGAACAGCGAGACCACCAACAGCCGGGGCAGGCTCGCGCGAGTCACGCGGCGGCCAGCCGCGCGGCTCGTGACGCGCAGCGCGAGAGCGCCGACGGCTGCGCCCGCATAGAGCAGGGACGCGGTCGTGAGCGGGTCGAGCCCGCGCCCGACCCGCCCGATGATGGGCGTCGTCATCCCGAACAGCACGGCGGACGCGAGCGCCAGCGTCACGCCGCTCGCCAGTGGAGATGTTGGCCGGATGTTCATGCGCCGCGCCCCCTCGAGTGCGCAGTCTCGATCGCCAACGCTCGGGAAAGAAGGCGCCCCCGGCTGGCCCTCCCCGGCCCGCTGTCGGGCCGCACCGCCGGAGCTCGAGCGCCTCGTCGAGGATGGGCGCGGGCGCCGGCGCCGGCGCTACGGATGCCTGGACGAGCTTCCGTCCACCGGCAAGCTGAAGTGGAACGTCGCGCCCTCGCCGGGGCGCGAGCGTAGCCAGATCCGCCCGCCGTGCCCGAGCACGATCTCGCGCGCGAGCATCAGCCCGAGCCCCATGCCCCGTCGCCGCGCGCGGCTGCCGCGGAAGAACGCGTTGAACACGTGCGCCTGCTCCTCGCGCGGGATGCCGGGGCCGTGGTCGCGGACGGTGATGCCGACGCGCTTTCCTCGGCCGCGCGTCACCTTCACCTCCACGGCGGTGCCGCGCGGCGCGTGGTTGAGCGCGTTGTCGAGGAGGTTGCCGAGCACTTGCTGGAGCCGGTAGCGGTCGCCGCGCACCCGCGGCAGGTCCGGGTCGATGGTGGCGGCGATCGAGACGCCCCCCTCCTCGAATCGGGGAGTCAGCTCGGCGATCACCTCGGCCACGAGGGGGGCCAGGTCGAGCGGACGGAGGGTGAGCGAGAGCAAGCCGCGCTCGAAGCTCGATACGTCGAGGAGGTCCCCGACCAGCCGGTCCATTCGCGCGACCGAGTCCTCGAGGCGGGCGATCGAGCGCGCCTCGGACTCGGGGTCGCGCGTGTCCTTGAGGCTCTCGATCCCGAGCGAGAGCCCGTTGAGCGGGCGGCGCAGCTCGTGTGCGACCATCCACAGCACGCGGTCGCGCGACTGGGTGGCGCCCTGCGCCGTCGCGAACAGGCGGGCGTTGTGATGGCTGACCGCGAGCCGGTCCGCGATCGACGCCACCAGCCCCTGATCGTCGGCGGAGAAGGGGGCGTTGCGGCCGGAACACGCCGAGCACGCCGAGCGGCTCGCCTCGATAGCGAAGCGGCGCGACCACCACGTGCTCGAGGTGGGCGGCGAGGTCGGTGCCGGCGGTGGACGCGGCGCGCTCGAGCGCGCTGCGCACCGCGGACGGTTCGGCGCGACTGGCGGTCGCCGGCTCGAGACCGAGGTCGGCGGGGTTCTCACCCCCCGAGACGGTCTGGTGAACCACCGGCGTGGCGTCGGGAGCGGCGCCGGCGGGTGCCAGTGCGACCACCTCGTGGACGCGCTCGCCCTTGGTTTCGTCGAGGATCGCGACACAGCCGTCGACCCAGCTCGGCACCAGCGTCAGCGCCAGCGAACGCAGCAAGACGTCGGTCGGCTGGAGCGGACCGAACACCTCGCCGAGGCGATCGAGGAGGGTGAGCCGGCGCGCCGACTGCTGCACGTCGGCCCAGTGGCGGCGCATCGCGGCGAGCGAGCGCAGCAGCTCGCGGGTGCGGCGGTGCACGTCGCTCGCCGGGTCGAGGGGGGTGTCGGCGCCCGCGCCGCCGGTGAGGCCGCGCAGGAGGTCGTCGGAGAGCAGGCTCGCTTCGCGGAGGACGCGGCCGAGCTGCACGGCGGTGCCGGCGCCGGGGGTGGTCGCGACGTGGAAGTGGTCGAGGCGGGCGCGCGCGCCGCCGTTGGCGCTTCCGTTCAGCTCGGCGAGGCCGTCGCCTCGGTCACTTATCTCGATCAGGAACATCGGCTCGCGGTTCCCCCACGTGAGCACGAACTCGATCTGGCCGCCGCCGTGGCGCGCCGCGGTCTGCGCGAGCTCGCCGACCAGCGTGGCGAGCTCGCCGCGGTCTGGATCGGGGATGCCGAGCGCCTCGCCCAGGCGCTCCGTGCGCACCCGGCTGCGGGTGACGTCCTCGTCGTTCGCGAGCGCCCCGTCGAGGAGCGTGACGCTGTCGCGCGCCCGCAGCAGAGCGCGCATCGTGGCGCGCCGCTTCGCGGTGGAGATCAGGGGGGTCACCATCGAGCGGGGTGGGTGAGACCGGCGGCTGCCAAGCGAGGAAACAAGGTGTCCAGCTTCGTGCCGAAGCGCTAGGAATGGGTCGGGCAAACCGGTCCCGACGCACGTGACACCATCGACCGCGCGAGACGACTCCGCATAGGCTCCGGCGGACGACGGGGTGTAGACCACCCGTCGCTAGGAGGGCAGGCCATCGTGACGCTTTCGTAGCGCGGGGGCCTCCGCGCCCCCGCGAGCAGCGGCTCCGCCCGGAATCCGGTGGCGAGTGTCCGTGAGTCGCGCGCCTCGCGACCCCGCGCGGCGCGTAACCCACTCCGCCACCCCGCCGACCCTCACGGCACGTTCAACACCATCACCGGGCACGGCGCGCCCTCGAGGATGCGCTCGACCCGCGGCCCGAAGTGGAGGCGGCTCGAGCCTGGCCGGAGGTCGGTGCCGAGCACCACCACGTCGGTCCTCCCTGCGCGCGCCTCCTCCACGATCACCTGCTCGGGTGCGTGGCCCACGCGCACCTCCGCCGCCACGCGGATGCCGAGCGCGTCGCCGAGGGTGCGCAGGTCCTCGACGATCTCGCTCGCGGTCTCGCGCGCGCGCCAGGTCCGCACGCCGCGAACCGTCGGTCGCAACACGTGCAGCACCGTGACCCGTCCGCCCACGCCCTCCATGAGCGCGAACGCGAGCTCGGCCGCGCGCCGCGACGCGCTGCCGCCGTTGGTCGGCACCAGGATGCGGCGCGGCTTCCACGAGGCGCGCTCGGCGCCTCCCTGCACGACCAGCGTCGCGCACGGCGAGTAGCGCACCAGCTCGTCGACCAGCGGCGAGAAGAGCCGCTCGCCCGCGCCGCGCTGGGTCGCGCCGAGGATGACCAGGTCGTAGTGCTTCTGCGCCTCGGCGAGCACCGCCTCGCCGGGGGCGTCGGCCTCGACGACCTTGGTGGTGAGGTTCGGCAGCGCGAGCCGCTCGCGAGTGCCGCCGAGCATCTGCTCGGCGCTCTCGCGCTCGGCCGCGGTGGCCACGGTGAGCAAGGTCGCGGTGACGTCGTGCTCGCTGGCGAGGCGCTCGAGGACGTGGCGCTCGATCTCCAGGATCTCGCCTCCGTCCTGGCGTGGACGCACGGGTAGCAGCACGCGCCGGATCGTGGACGGGAACGAGCCCGCGACCGCCGCCTCGCGCTCGAGCCGCTCGTTCTCCTCGGCGTCGGGCTTCACGTGGCCGAGGACCCAGCGCAGCGCGGGTGGCGCGAGCACCGACGTGGCGATCGCCATGATGACGATCATCGAGAACACGTCTCGGCTCAGGATCCCGAGCGAGAGCCCGATGGTGGCGACGATGATCTCCATCGCGCCGCGCGCGTTGAGGCCGGCGCCGAAGGCGAAGCGCGGTCCAGTGGTCCTTGCGGCCGATGAGGCGCGCGCCCAGGTAGGTGCCCCCGACCTTGCCGAGCGACGCCACCGCGAGCACCGCCGCCGACCACCCGAGCACGCGCGGGTCGGCGAGCGCGAGCACGTCCACCTTGAGCCCCGCGACCGCGAAGAAGACCGGCGAGAAGATGCCGAGGCTCACCACCTCGAGCGACTGCTGCACGTGGTCCGGCAAGCGCGGCAGGTGGCCGAGGATCACGCCCACCACGAAGGCACCGAGCGCCGCCTCGAGGCCGAGCGCCTGCGACGCGGCGCCCCACGCCAGCATCAGCACCACCACCACGGTCACGAGCTGATAGCGGCCGGTGAGGCGATCGAGCGCCAGGTCGAGGAGCCGGCGCACCAGCCACACGCCCACGGTCGCCGAGATCGCGAGGAAGCCGAGCACCTTGCCGACCTGCAGCGCGACACCGGCCACCGTGAGCGCCTGGCCGCTCGCGAGCCCGGCGACGAGCGACAGCAGGATCCAGCCGGTCGAGTCGTCGGACATCCCCGCGGCGAGGATGGTCTGGCCGACGTCGCGGCGGAACAGGCCGAGGTCGAGCAGCACCTTGGCGATCACGGGGATCGCGGAGATCGAGAGCGCGGTGGCGAGGAACAGCATGAAGGTGGTGCGACGCGCGGGATCGGCGAGGAGCTCGTCGGGCATCGCGTGGCCGAGGAGGAGGCCGAGCGAGAAGCACACCACGACGCCGCCGAACGACACGCCGAACGCGGTGCGCGCGTGGCGCCGCATCAGCCGCAGGTCGGTCTCGATGCCGGTCAGGACGAGCAGGAAGAGCGCGCCGAGGAGCGAGATCACCTCGAGCAGCGGGCCGTCGATCGCCTCGTGCGGGAGCAGCACGGCACCCAGCCCGGGCGCGCGTCCCAGGAACGAGGGGCCGAGCAGCACGCCGGCGGCGAGCTCCCCCACCACCGCGGGCTGCCCGAGCCGCCCGGCGAGCTCGCCGAGGCAGCGTGCGGACGCGAGCAGGAGGGCGACGCGCACCAGCAACAGCAGCACCGACTCGTGCGGTGCCGGACCGAATGTTTCCATCGAGGCGAGTGGGCCGTCCGTGGGACGAGTGCGGTGGGTCCGGGGCGCGGCGCGGGCGCGGCGGGCGTGCTCGTCGGGGGGGCACGCGCGGTCGGGCGGCGGCGCCCCGCGAGGGTCTCGCGCCTGCTCCGGTGCGCCGATCCTCGCGGGGTGCTCTTCACGCCGTCACAGCGGCGGGACGTCTTCGGTGTGGTCGAGGCGGCCGCGATCCCCGAAGGTGATCGAGGTGCCGTTCACGAGCACGTCCACGTCGAGGGTCAGGTGCCGGACGTTGTCCGAAAAGGCACCGTTCGAGCTGCGCGTCACCGGGATCAGCGTCTCGTCGAGGAAGTTGTCGTTGTTGTTGCTGTCGACGGCGGCGCCGAGCACCTGGAAGCTGTCGGCGCCGATCGGCTGGCCGATGATGCCGACGCTGAAGAGGCCGTTGTACGAGTCCGCCACCGCCACCACGCTGTTGGTGGCGCTGAAGTAGCGGACCGCGACCGCGGCCTCGTCGAAGTCGTAGACGTAGATCGAGTCGTCGAGGTCGTCCGTGATCGTGAAGTTGGTCCCGGGGTCGTCACCTCCGCAGGCGGGTAGCAGCGTGGCGGCGGCGAAGAGCGCGGCGTAGAGCGATCGATACGGCCTCATGGTCGGGGTCCTCGGGGGCGCCGGGCGTCGCGCTGCGCTCGCGGTCGCGCTTCGGGTTGGCGGCGAAGGGCCCGGGGGACGTCACGCCGGAGGTGTGCGCCCGCGGATCAGCGCCACGACGAACAGCACCAGGAAGACGAGGAAGAGGACCTTGGCGATCGACGCCGCGCTACCGGCGATGCCGCCGAAGCCCAGCACGGCGGCGATGATCGCGATGATGAGGAATGTGGCGGCCCAGCTCAGCATGGCTCTCGTTCTCCTGACGTCTCGTGGACGGTGAGTCAGCTCGGGACCGCGACGGCGAGATCGCCGCCGAAAACCCGATCGACCCGCAGAAGTGCAGGTTCCATACCCCGGGCGAACGCCCGCAGGCGGGCGCCGAGCGAGCGTCGAAATCGTTATGAAAACAAGGCGGAAACGTTTTCACGTCACGGGTGGGCCGGAAACGTTTCTACAATGGAAGGGGTGCGAGCCCGCGTGCGCGCGGATCGCCGCCTCGGAGGGCCCGCCTCCCGGCGGGCCGCAGCCCGGGCGGACGGCCGGAGGCCGTCCCTCCGAGGAGCGTCGCGATCTCGCCCCGTGTCGGACGCAGAAGGTACGTCGCGGTCGCTCCCGGTTTCGGAGGGACCGCCTCCCGGCGGGCCGCAGCGTGGTCGGACGGCCAGGAGGCCATCCCTCCGAGGGGGCGTCGCGGTCTCTCCCGCGTAAAGGCCGTCCCTCCGAGGGGGCGGGGCCGCTCAGTGGTGCGCGTAGGCGTTGAGGCGGTTGTAGAGCGTCTTGAGGCTGATGCCGAGCAGCTTGGCGGTCTGTTTCTTGTCGCCGGCGGTGTGCTCGAGGGTCGCGAGGATCAGCCGCTTCTCCATCTCGGCGATCGACGACCCGACCTCCACCGAGGCCGATCCGGTGCGCGGCGGTGGGCTGTCACCGAGCTGGATGCAGGTCACCCCGATCTCGTCGCGGGCGAGGATGTACGCGCGCTCGAGGACGTGCTTGAGCTGGCGCACGTTGCCGGGCCAGGTGTAGGCCTGCAGGCGGTCGAAGGCCGCCGGCGAGACGTGCTTGTTGGTCTCGCCCTTGGCGTTGAGCGTGTTGACCACGTGCTGCGCGAGGAGCGGGATGTCGCCGCGACGCTCGCGCAGCGGCGGCAGGTGGATCGGGAAGATCAGCAGCCGGTAGAGGAGGTCCTCGCGCAGCTTTCCCTGCGCCACCGCCTTCTGTGGGTCGACGTTGGTGGCGGCGACCACGCGCACGTCGATCTCGATCTCGCCGTCGCCGCCGACGCGTCGCACGGCGCCCATCTCGAGCGTGCGCAGGAGCTTCACCTGTAGCTCGAGCGGCATCTCGGTGATCTCGTCGAGGAAGAGCGTGCCGCCGGTCGCGCGTTCGAACACGCCTTTGTGGGCGCGCTCGGCGCCCGTGAAGCTGCCGCGCTCGTGGCCGAAAGAGCTCGGACTCGATGAGCGTCGGCGCGACCGCGCCGCAGTTGATCGGCACGAACGGCGAGCGCGCGCGCCGGCTCAGCGCGTGAATGGTCTGCGCGACCACCTCTTTGCCGGTGCCGGTCTCGCCGGTCACGAGCACGGTGGCGTCGGTGGGGGCGACGCGCTCGATGAGGTCGTAGACGTGCTGCATCGGCGGCGAGGTGCCGATCAGCTTCACGAACCGTCCCAGGCCGCGCAGCTCCTGGCGGAGGTTGCCGATCTCGGCGTTGAGCTCGGCGGTGCGGCGGGCGCGATCGAGCAGCTTCTTCAGGCGCTTCAGGTCGACGGGCTTGGTGAGGTAGTCGACGGCGCCGCTGCGGAACGCCTCCACCGCCGAGTCGACCGTCGAGTAGCCGGTGACGAAGATGACGTCGACCGACGGTTGCTTCTCGAGATCGGGGAGCAGCTCGAGGCCGCTGCCCGAGGGCAGGTCGAGGTCGAGGAGGGCGAGGTCGATCCGATCGCTGGCGATGATCTCGCGACCGCTCGGCAGGTCGTCGGCCTGATGGGTCGCGAAGCCCTGCTCGCCCACCCATTCGCTCAGCGATTCGCGTGAGGTCGTGTCGTCATCGACGATCAGCGCGGTCGGCATTCGTTCCTCGTTGGCTCGTGGGGGCCGGACCGAACGGCAGCGCGGCCTGGGTCTCGTCGTCCGGACACGGCGGGGGTCCCGTGGCGCGCCGGCGGTGAGCGCCGAACACCGGGGTGGCGAGCCCCGTGGACCGCGCGCCGCTGGCGCCGAAGCCTCCGGTCCCGGACGCAACACGAAGGCGAAGGCGGCGGCTCATTCGTGGCGCTCGCGCTGGATGCGGGACCGGACGGCGTCGACGACGCGCTCGATCGCACCCTTGAGCTCGGCCGCGTGCTGGTCGATGCGACCCTCGCGCGCGAGCTCCCGGTCGTCGAGCAAAACCCCGGCGGCCTCCTTGGCTCGCCCCGTCACCTTATCGAGCGTGCGGCTCATCTCGCCTCCTGCGGTGAACCTCGAGCGCCCCGAGGAGAGGTGACACGGGTCCACTCGAGGCCGATCGAGCAACCGATGTGCCGCCCGACGCACGGCGTCAACCAGCTGAAATCGTTTGTCTTAGCTGATCGGGCTCGGGTGTTCCCGAACTTGCCATCCGCTCCCGTTTCTACAAACGCCCCGATGTCGAGTGCGGCGCCCGCCCTTGGTGACCCCTCGACGGACCGTTACGCCATGATCGTGACGATGGCCGAGACGATCGTCAAATATTGATCAGATTGGGCAATATTTCGACGGACAGGCGATCGGCCCGGGTGGATATGGGCACCGAGGTCACCTTGCCCTGGTGGTATCCACCCACCGATGGACAGGGGTGTGGGGCTCGAGCCGTGTTGTAACTTGCTGTTATTAATTGATAATGCCATCGCTACGGGCAGGAGGTGCGCAACCGTTGGCGCCAATGTCAGAAAAGTCCGAGGCGGCCCGCTGTTTGCTCAAGGAATTGTCTCCGTTGCTTCCCGCATGACGTCGAAGCGGCGCAAGGAGCCTTTCGCGTGAACCCGATCCGTCGCAGCCTCCCGATCCATGAGCCGTCCGGACAGCGCCGACGCGTGCTGGCGGCGCTCTTCGCGCTGACGATCGTCGCCACTCAGGCCCATGCCGCGGCTACCAAGACCACGGTCGCGATCCCGATGCGCGACGGCAAGACCCTCGCCGCCGACGTCTATACGCCGACCGCCACGCGCGGCCCCTGGCCGGTGATCGTGGTGCAGACCCCCTACGACCGCCGCACCTGGGAACCGATCTTCACCATCGACCAGAACACCGACCCGCTCTTCAAGAACCCGTATTACGCGTGGGTGTTCGTCGACTGGCGCGGCTTCTTCGGCTCGGCGGCGGCGCAGTACTCGGGCGCGCCCACCCGCGGTCAGGACGGCTACGACGTGGTCGAGTGGGCCGCGGCGCAGACCTTCTCGAACGGCAAGGTCGGCGCGTGGGGCGTCTCGGCCCTCGGCACGGCCATCCTCGCGACCGCTCAGGAGGCGCCGCCGCACCTCGTTGCGGCGGTGCCGATCGAGTACTACTGGCGGGAGAGCTACTCGCTCAGCTACCCCGGCGGTGTGTACTACAAGAACCGCAACGACTCGCCGTTCGGCAACGGCTACCTGTCGAGCGCGCATCCGCTCTACGACACCTGGTGGTCGCAGGTCGAGAGCACCTCCAATCCAGTCAACAAGGTCAACATCCCGATGCTCCACGTGTCGGGCTGGTTCGACCACCTCACCGACTCCACCCTCGCCGAGATGCAGCGCGTCCAGAGCGGCGCCGCGGCGGGCGCGGCCGGAAAGCAGAAGGCCTTCATCGGCCCGTGGACCCATGGCCATGTGACCGACACCCAGCAGGGCTCGCTGAGCTTCCCCGACGCGACGACGCTGCAGTCGAACGCCGCGCTCGAGTTCTTCGACTACCAGATGCGCGCCGTTGCCAACGGCTACGACCAGCGCGCCACCTACCGCTACTACCAGACCAACGAAGCGCGGGTGGCGAGCTCGCCGAGCTGGCCGCCGAGCAACACCTCGACCCAGACGTATTACCTGCGCGCCGATGCGACCCTCGCGTCGGCGGCGCCGGCCGCCAACGAGACGCCGCGCTCGTACGTGGCCGATCCGGCCAACCCGGTGCCGACCCTGTGCGGCGCGGTCCTCGAAGACAGGACCGCCACCACCGGGCCGTGCGACCTGCGCCCGGTCGAAGCGCGCGCGGACGTGCTCTCGTTCACGACCGCGCCGCTCGCGAGCGCCCTCGCCATCACCGGCCGCCCGCGGGTCCACCTCAACGTGACGTCCACGGCGGCCGACACCGACGTGGCGGTGCGCATCACCGACGTCCGACCCGACGGCACCTCGATGCTGATCGTCGACTCGATCAAGCGCGTGTCGCTGCGCAACGGTTACACGGCCAAGCAGCCGCTCACGCCGGGAACGATCTACGCGGTGGACGTCGACCTGCCGTCGGTCGCGCTCACCATCCCGGCCGGTGACCGGCTGCGGGTGCTGGTCGCGCCGTCCAACTTCGATCGCTTCGACAAGAACATGCAGGACGGCTCGTCGCTGTCGACGTCGGCGACGGCGGTGTCGACTGCCGCGACGGTGCAGGTCGTCCTCGACGCCGCGCACGCGAGCACGATCGCGCTGCCGACCACGTCGGCCGTGGTGGCCGCGCCCGCCGCCCCCACCAAGCTCACCGCGACGGTCGCCTCGTCGAGCGCCATCAACCTGAGCTGGACCGACGGCTCGAGCAACGAGACCGGCTTCATGGTCGAGCGCTCGGCGGACAACGTGACCTTCGCCGCGGTGGCGTCGGTGTCGGCCAACTACACCACCTTCGCCGACGCGGGCCTGAGCTCGTCGACCACGTACTACTACCGCGTGCACGCCTTCAACTCGGCGGGTGACTCGGCGAACACCACGGTGGTGAGCGCCACCACCAAGCTCGCGCCGCCGGAGGCGCCGACCAACCTGCTGGCGACGTCGGTGCTCAAGAACCAGGCGACGCTCACCTGGACCGACAACGCCACCAACGAGACCAACTACAAGGTGATGCGCTCGACCGACGGCAAGAAGTTCCTGCTCTTCGGGACGCTGGCGCCGAACACCACGACCTTCACCAACACCGGGCTGATCGGCAACAAGACCTATTACTTCCGGGTCTACGCCCTCAACTCGGCCGGCAGCTCGGCCAACTCGAACACCATCACCATCAAGACCCCGAGCAAGTAAGGCCGCGCGGGCGAGCGATCGCGGCGCCTACAGCGGCTCGAGTCGCTGGTCTGGAGGGCGCAACTCCGAGGCTGTGAATCTTTCGATCTGGGTCGCTCACGGAAACCGTGCGAAGCCGGCGACGGGGGATGGAACCCCCGTCGCTACGAGGCGTTCGTAGCGCGGGGGCTCCGCCCCCCGCGGCGCTTCGCTCTCGCTCGATTTCTTCACAGGCTCTCCGTCGCACCGGGGCGTTGGCGCTTTCGACGCTTGGCGCACGACGAACCGTGCGCCTCCAGAAACCGGGAGGGGCACGCGTCGCGTGCCCGGCGACACGCACCGCCTCCTGCGTCCGCGACGGCGCGGATCCTCGCAGCGACCGCGTTCACTCCCCGTCCTCCGGAGGGCCCGCCTCCCGGCGGGCCGCTGGAGGCGCAACGGTCCCTCGGTAGACCCAGGGATCGGGCGCGCACCGCGAGCGACCGCGGCGCCTCCAGCCGCTCGATTCCTGGTCTGGGGGCGCGCTCCGTCGCGCCGGGGCGTGGCGCTTTCGACGCTGGCGCACGACGAAGCATGCGCCTCCAGAGGCCGTGGAGGGGCACGCGTCGCGTGCCCGGCGAGACGCGCGTGCGCCGGCATCGCCGAGCCCGTGGATCGCTGAACCCGTTCGCCCACCGTGGAACACGGCCGGTCGGTTGCGGGCGGAGCATCCGCTCAGACGCCGACCCCGGCCACCGGTCCGCTCGCGAGGATGCGGCCATCGGTGGACGCGCGCAGACCGAGCTCGGCGTAGAGGGCGAGAGCCGCCGAGTTCGATCCGCCGACCTCGACATGAAGCGCGTTGCATTGCCTCGCTCTGCACTCGGCGAGCAACTCGCCGAGGAGGCTTCGAGCGATGCCCTGACGACGGTGCGTGGGTCGAACGTAGAGATCGTCGACGTAGCCGCTCAGCCCTTCGTGCTCCATCGTGAAGCGGACCGTGAGCACCGCGTGTCCGACCGCCACGTCGTCCGCGAACGCGAGCCAGATGCATCCGAGCGAAGGGCTGGCGAGCAACGATCGAAGCGCCGCCCCGGCCGATGCGGGATCGAGAGCGAAGCCGGACTCGGCGTAGAAGTCCCGCATCAACGCGAGGAGCGCCTCGACGTCGTCCGAGGTGGCCCGGCGTACCTGGACCGACCGGCTCGTCATGGCGCGATCTCGGGCCGTTCCACTCGAGCCCACCCCTCCAGCGAGCCGCGCCGCGCGCAGCGCGAGGGTCGACTCCCCCGCCGCCCCGGTCACAACGTCGTTCGCAGGATCAGCCCACCCGACGGGATGCTCCGCACCGCCAGTGATACGAACCAGAGCCCGACGATCGACCAGCCAACCTTCTCGTACCCGGGAATCTGAATGAGGATCAAGACTCCCCAGAAGGCGGCCTCGTCGAGCCACATCCGGATGCGGGCCCTTCGCACCGCCGTTCGAGGATCGGAGGGGAGGGTGGGGGGCATTATTGCCAATCCTCCCGGCTCGCAGCCGGACTCGGAACGCAGAGGTCAGCGGCGGGGTGTCGCCGTCGGCGGGCGTGTCGATTTCGCTGGGGCGCCCGGTGGCCAGTATCTCCTCCCAGATGCTGGCTGTAATCCGCGCATAGCGCTCGGGCGGGCCTGCGGTGCGCGAATCGAACATGGCCACGAAGATCCGGTGAACGAGATCGGCCACCTCGCTGACAGAGCCGCAGGCTGCCAGCGCGGGGGCGATGCGCCTGGCTTCGGGACTGCACTCGTCGCGGTCCGAGTCCCCGCACGCACGATTGATGGGGTGCCTCACTCGAGCGGCGAACGTCGGCTAGGCAGCATCATAGGCGTGCTCCAGCACCGCCACGTCGAGCTTCACCATCGTCATCATGGCTTTCATGACGGCTTGTACCTTCTTCGGGTTCTCGTCGGCGATGAGCTCCATGAAACGCCTCGGCACGATCTGCCAGGTGATGCCAAATGGATCGGTGATCCATCCGCATTGCGATGGGGTTGCGCCAGCGCTGACGAACTTGTCCCAGTATTCGTCGACCTCCCTCTGATCCTTGCAGTCGACGAAGAGCGAAAATCCCTCGGAGAACTTGAAGTATGAACCGCCGTTGTACCCCATGAAGACCTGACCACCGACGACGAACTCGGCAGAAGTGATCGGGCCGTCCTTGCCAGCACGGGCAACCGTCCTGATCTCGGAGTCGGGGAAAGTGGCGGTATAGAACGCGATCGCAGCTTCGAGCTGGTCATCGAACATCAGGAACGGTGTCACCTTGTTCATCGGCTGGTCTCCTCCTGTCGACTTGTCGCGTACCGTGACGTGCAACGGCGGGCTGTTGAGCTAGCCGGCCTCACGAGTGGACACCCCTCGGTTCGTCCGCTGCACCGCCGTGCTCGGCGTGCTTCGGATCAGATGCCGGTATACCCAGCAATGGGCGAGAAACCCGAGGGTGTACGAGGTAGCGAAAAATATCGCGAGCGGATCGAACTTGGTGATCGGATCTACAGTGCGACATTGCAGCGTTGTACGCCGAACGAAAAGCTCAGCAGCGGCCTTGGACTACTAGACCGTCAGACCACGTGCCAGCGCGCGTGCCTTCAAGCGCAACGCCTCATTCGCTCGGATCTTGGCAGAAACGACCCCAATAATCTTCGAGCGCATTTGTCGCCAACACCTGCGTCGAGAAGTCTGCGTGCTCTGCCATTAAGCGAAGGAACTCGCAGATCACACGGCTTTCGTCGCGGCTGAACACGCGAAATCGCTCGAGCTTTGCGCCGTCCTCCTGGAAGCGGCGATTTGGTGTCAACACGAAGACGGTGTGAAGCGCAGATTCCGAACCAGTCCCTGCGTCGAAATACTTCACAGTCCATCGCATGTACGCCGGAATGTAGTAACGAAATCCGGCAGGATCGACAAAGCACAGGGCACCCGAGTGTTCCGCAATTAGCTCGTCAGCTACGTCTTGCCAGCGAGTGTCGATGTCGAGAGCGCGCGCCGCCGCTAACTCTTGGTCTGAGCCGTAGTCGTCGAGCACCTCGGTCTCATGAAGGGTCGTCCCTTCGCCGCGCCGGACGTTGCCGAATGCTTGCTCGATGCCGTCGATAACACGGCGGCGCTCGATATCAGACGGAGGTCTCATGTGAGCGAACGCTCCGGTTCAGCGGCGGCGCGGAGCGCCGTCCGCTGCAACCGGTTGTTAGGCCACTTTCTCACGGCCCGTTCAGGCGCGCGCAAGGTACTTCTTGATGCAATGCGCGGCACCAAGGTTGGCCGCAAACGGATGAAAGTCCGGCAACAACTCAACGACATACCCGAGCGATTCCCAAATCCGCCTGTTTTCCGCATCGGTCGCGGCAAACTTGGCCCAGTGTCCGTGGCCGTAGGTGGGAATCCACACCTTCTTTGGGTTGTCCTGCGTCAAGACGTTGTTGCCCGTGGCAAAGTACCAGTACCGCACCTTCTCAGAGTCATCATCGTCATAAGCCATTGGCAGTGGATTACGAACGACGTTGAACCCCAGAGCTGACAGACCGGCGGCAATGTCGTCGAAAACGTCTTGCATAGCGCCTTCTGGCAACTGCTCCCCCAGCACGTTGGCAGCCAGCTCCGGGCTGCCTACGAGCACCGTGTAGGTTCCATTGGCGTCTCGCCCGACGAGACTTACGAACATGTCGATATGAAACAGTGGCTGAACGGTTCCTTGTGCATTGCCGAAGTAGAGCACCTCATGCCACAACTCGCCATTCACCATAATCGGATGCTTCTGCATCGCGGGAACGGGAACTCGAGACCCGACAGTGATGAGCCGACGATTGCGCTCCATGAACGAACCGTAGACTCGCGCAATGGCCTGGGCCGCTGTTTCCCCTGGTTGCGGTACGACGAAACCGAGTTCGAGGGAATGCGCAGGGTAGTCTGCTCCGATGAACCAGAAATCATCCCCGATCAATACGTTTCCGCCCTGAAAGTACAGTTGAACCTGAGTTGACTCCAGATCGGTCTTGGGTGCAACTCGATCGGCGATGTACGCATCTTCGGCGCGATTGAAGCTCGCTGGTTCTACAAAATACGTCTCCCCGTCTGCGACGTCTTTGCAAATGCAGTACGCATCCTCTGCCCAGACGGTGAACTTCATGGCGTTCGGAGCGGTCACAAGCTCGGTGCGGGCGGTGAGACCGAACTCATTGAGCCAGCTCCGAGCCTTGTCCGCCGACACCTCGTGCGTGAAGAGGATGACCCGGCACGCATCTGGGAGCGTGGAGAGAATGTGTCGAAACGCGTTTGCGTACTTCTGGATTGTATCCGTCCGGTAGTTCCATGTTCCGTCGTGCGGCGGCTCGCGTGAAGCTCTGCCTCCTCGATCGCGGTGAGGATCGAGGAGAGGAGACGCGCGATGCGGACAGACAGGAACGACGAGGTTTGGCAGATCGCTCGGCGCAGGTACTGGCGTGAGGCCGATGCGCGGCGAGTTGTGGAGGCGTGGCGTGAGAGCGAAGCGAGCGCCGCGGCATTCGCTCGCCGCTACCAGCTCGATCCGAAGCGAATCCTGCGTTGGGCGAAGGATCTCGATGCGCCGCTGAACCCGCGCGCGGTTCAGTTCCACCCGGTGCGCGTCGTGGATCGCTGCGATGCGCCGACGACGGCCTTCGATGCGCCGATCATCGAGATCGTTCTGGTCGGTGGCGAGCGCATCCGCGTGCCACCGGGAGTCGACCCGGCCGAGCTGCGCCAGGTCTTGGACGTGGTCGCGGGGCCGAGTGCGTGCTGACGCTCCCGTCGGCCGTTCAGGTCTACATCGCGTCCGAGCCGATCGATCTACGCCGCGGCTTCGACGGCTTGGCCGCCGCGACGCGCGAGGTGATCCGTCAGGATCCACTCTCCGGGCATCTGTTCTGCTGGCTCAACCGTCGGCGAAACCGGATCAAAATCCTCGTGTGGGATCGCACGGGATACCTGCTCGTCTACAAGCGTCTCGAGCGCGGGACGTTCACGCTCCCCAAGGCGCCACTGATCGGCGCTCGGCACATCGAGGTCGACGCGGCCGAGCTCACGATGATTCTCGAAGGGATCGATCTGCGACGAGCCACACGGCAGCGACGTTGGTATCGCGCTGCGAAGCCGATCCCACGCTCCACCGCGACGTTCGGGTGAGCTTCGTGAATCTTTTCCGATTTCGTTCGTCCGACCTCTTGTTCGCGAAACACGTGTGCTGCATATCCGTCCGCGAGCAACATTCCTTCCGGCTACGCACCGATGCCGTCGTCCTCGGCGCCCTCGTCCGCTTCGCGAAACGTCCTCTCGCCAGAGGACGTGCGCACCAACGCGCAAGCGCTGGTGGCCGAAGGCCGCACCGACGAGGCGTTCGATCTGTTCGTCGCGGCGCTGGGTGCGGTGCTCGACAAGAATCGCGAGCTCTCGCTGCTCATCCACAAGCTCCGTAGCGAGCGCACGGGCAAGCGAAGCGAAAAGGTCGACCCCGGGCAGCTCGCGCTCTTGCTCGAGCAGCTCACGGCCCAGGACACCCCAGCCGAGCCGAAGCCCGAGCAGGTGCGGGCCGATGCCGAGGCGGACGCCGAGCTCGAGAAGGAGCTCGACGAGAGCCGGCCGGCCATTCACCGCAAGCGCGCGCCGAGCGTCGACCGGCGAAAGGTCGAGCGCTGCGAGCATCGCGTCGAGCTCGAGCCCGGGGCGCGGACGTGCCCGCGTTGCGGTCAGCCCGAGCGACGGATCGGCTCCGACGCCTCGCGCGTGCTCGAGTACGTCCCCGGGCACTTCGTGGAGCACGAGTGGCGGCTCGGTAAGTACGCCTGTGGCCGCTGCAAGCTCGGCGTCCACACCGCACCCGGCCCGGTGAAGCCGTTCGGCTGCACCGCCGCTCCTTCGCTGCTGGCGTACGTGACGGTGACCAAATTCCTCGACCACGGGCCCGTTCACCGCCAGCACCGCATGTTCGCGCGCAGCGGCGTGACGGTGCCCGTGTCGACGCTCGCGGACTGGATCGCGGGAGTCGGCGATCTGGTGGCGCCCGTCATCGAGGTGCTGGCCGACCGGGTGCGCGCCGCGTACGTCGTGCGGACCGATGGATCCGGTCTCAAGGTGCTCGCACCGGAGACCCCCGACCACATCCAGCGCGGCACGATGTGGTGCTACGTGGGGGACGATCGCGACGTGCTCTTCGAGTACGCCGAGACCGGCAAGGGCGAGGACGGGCCGTGGCTCTTCCTCACGGGGCGGAAAGGGTATGTGCAGGCCGATGCCGCCAACGTGTTCGACCGCGTCTACAACGGGCGCGTCGCCGAAGCGATCGAGGTCGGCTGCATGGCGCACGCGCGGCGGCGGCTCGTCGACCTCAAGGACACGGACTGCCGGGTGGCGTATCCGCTGCTCCTGATCCGGCGGCTATACAAGCTCGAGGAGCTCGCCGACTTGAAGGAGCTCACGCCCGAAGCGCGGGCGGTGCAACGCCAGGAACGATCGTTTCCAGCACTCGAGAAGCTCCAACGCTGGCTGGTCGCGACGGTGCGCGACGAGCCGCCGAGCTCAGCGTTGGCGCAGGCGGCGAGCTACTTCTTGAACCACTGGACGGCGCTCACGCGTTTCGTCGAGGACGGACGGCTGTCACTCGACAACAACCTCTGCGAGCGCCAGATCCGAGACCTCGCACTGGGCCGTCGAAACTATCTCTTTGCCGGGTCGCACGACGCAGCCCGACGCTCGGCGCGGCTCTACAGCTTGATGCGGACTTGCGTGCAGCACGGCGTGGCACCCCTGCCGTACCTCACGGACGTGATCGAGAAGCTCGCCGTGGGATGGCCCGCTCACCGCATGGCCGAGCTCCTGCCCGATCGCTGGGCCAGCGCTCACCCCCAAGCTTCATCAGTCGCCGCCGACTAAGCCGTACCCGACCTCTACAACCGACGGACCTGCCCGCCGCGGATCACGCGAGCTGCGGCCCCTTCGCACCGGCCCCATGGGACTACCGGACGGATACTCTGGATTAGTGCTGCTTCTCCCGGAAAGGACTCCGGGAAGAAGACCCAGTAGGGGATCGTGAACAAGACACGCGCGATCTCGCCGTGCAAGCTGGAAACAAGGGATGGCTCGTCGAGCTTCTTTAGGCGCTCCAACTCCAGAAGGTCGAAAAAGCGAGCACGAGCCTTGAACGCTTCTGGCGTAGCGGAGGCGTCCTTCTCAAAGCGAAAAGGGACGAGCTTGGACTTCACGAAGCCGTTGACCAAGAGCGGGGGTGTGTCTGCCATTTGGGTCTCCTTTGGAGCGTTGGTTGAAGTGGCCTAACGCCGCGCTCAGCAGCGGCCCCAGACTACCGTGGGCTGAATGCCCACGGCCCCCGGGGTGCCGTCTGCTGCAGCGCATAGTTGTGCGACCAATCAGCCAAGCGCGGGACCGTACACCCCCGGCCCGCTATCTCTGCCATCATGCGATACGGATGGAGCCAAGGAAATCTTTGACGGATCTTTGCACCATGCCGAAGGTCATGCCTGCGTCCATGGCTGCCGACAATGAGTCGTCGCATGCACCGTCGCACGATGTGACGAATGTGCTGCCGATAGCCTGGAGCATTGCGCCGCCACCTCCGGTGTCGCGCACCGCTACGGTGCGCGAATGATCGGGTGCGGAGGTCCGCCTCGAACTGGGCGGGAGCCCCAGTAGTGCCCCGATGCGTCGAACGTGCTCGTAAAAGATGTCCAGGATCTGTCCTTTTTTTGGCCCGTCTACGGCCATCGCAACGCCGAAGTCGACAGCAAAGATGCGGAGGAACAGCATCTCGTTCGCGATTCGTCGAGGGCTGGATGCCGAGAGGGAAGCAGATCGCGAGGCGGGACTCCCCGGATCCGGCTCCTGAGCGAACGCCAGCAGTGCCGTGCCGATCTGAACCACGTCGAGCTTCTTCTTGAACAAGGACATGGTGCATCCCTTTCGCGACTGATGAGTGCGGCGGCGCTGAAACCAGACGGACGGTTGAAGGAAGGCGGTAGCGATCGTGGCGAGGCTGAGAACCACGAGGACGATCAGGATCGCCGCGTTGGTCACTGGTTCGGCGAGAACGGGTTGCCCGAACGGCCCCCTGGCCGTTCCGCGCTCATGCCAGAACCAGACGATAAGTAGTCCGACGGACGCGAGGAACCCGAGCCAGCTATCGACTGCCTGGTGGCGGCACCAGGCGTACAACAGCCCAGTTGGAACACCCGCGCGATGCTCATCGGGACCACCTGGCGAAAACCGGGGATCGCATAACGTCTCGGTTCAGCGGCGGCGCGCCAGCGCCGTCCGCTGCAACCGATTGTTAGACCGTTCTCTCGCTCAGGGTCTGATCTCAGAGGCAGGGAAAACGACGCCGCTCACCACGGTCCCCCATACCTTGATGTCCCGGATGTTCTCCTTGGGCACCGCGTACGGGTCATTCTCCAGCACGGCGAAGTCGGCGAACTTGCCCGCAGCGATGCTGCCGACCTTGTCCTCGACGCCGAGCGTATAGGCTGCATCGATCGTGACCATGCGAAGCGCCTGGTGGACACTGATCCGTTCTTCGGGTGCGAGCACCTTGCCCGAAAGCCCGAAGCGG
This sequence comes from Deltaproteobacteria bacterium, assembly GCA_016713535.1. Lineage (GTDB taxonomy): Bacteria > JADJOY01 > JADJOY01 > JADJOY01 > JADJOY01 > JADJOY01. The sequence goes on along the minus strand of JADJOY010000027.1, from coordinate 157,160 downwards.
TTGACCGCGATCCACATCTCTTCGAGCGGGAACGGTGGCGCGACTGGCGTATCCGTATGCAGCGAAGTCGGCACGCCGGCATCGACGAGCGTCTTCAGCCGCGCGGCGCTGTACGCGCGGTCGACGCCCACGTAGGGGGCGTTGAACTCCGCCCGGCTGTGCAGGTAGTAGGGATTGACACTGGTGATGCCGCCAAGCGCGGCAATACGCGTGGTCTGCTCCGGCGTAGACATGCCGTAGTGCGTGAACGTGAAGCGGTGCCCGAAGCGCGGCTGCGCCCGCATCAGGCCCTCCAGGGCGCGCAACGTGGCCTCGTTGCCGCCGTTGCCGTTGGTGTGCACGTGGATCTGGAAACCCGCTTTCCACCACGGCATCCAGGTTTCGACCATCTTGTCCGGCGGCAGGATGAAGATCCCCTTCCGGCCGTCCGTGTACCCGGGGTTCTCCATGACCATGCCGAGGCTCAGGAAGGAATCGTCAGAGAAGAACTTGACGCCGTTGAACATGAGCTTGTCGGTGTTGCGCCTGGCCAGGCCCTGCACGAACGCGATCGCCCCTTCGCCCTTTTCGGCGGTAATGGTGGTTGCGTCGGCCACCACGACACACCGCATCGGGCTGGCTGGATCATTGAAATACGCCTCGAAGACCTTTTGCTCGACCGGAAGGTTGATGGCCCCGAACGCCAGTTCCGAGGTCGTGGTGATTCCGTTCTGGCGACTCAGGTCCATGAGGAAATTCACGTTCTTCAGCGCGACCTCGGGCGCGAACAGCTGCGTGAGCGGCTCCGCCAGGACCAACTGCGCGGCCGTCGTACCGAGGAACTGACCGTTGGGCTCGCCGTCGGCGTCGGCCATCACGCCGTTGGTCTTGAGATGCTCCTTGGTGATTTAGAGACCTTGTCGAGGACCGTCTTGTCGAGGTGCTTGCCGCCCATGGCGATGACGTCATAGCCCCAGGCGAGCACGGTCTCGTCGGGCGACTTCGCCTGCGCAACGTATTCCTTCAACTTGGCCGCGGCTTCGGTCGCGGTCTTTATGCCCGGAAACGGCGCTCCGTAGGGGCTCGGCAGCGGGAGGTAGCTCAGGAGGGGTCGCGTCAGCGAGGTGCCTCCGAGCACCGGATGACCGTGCGGCTCGATCATGCCCGGCGTCAGGATCTTGTCCGCGAACCTGCGGTCGATTTCATGTGGAGCCGATTCGAGCCACGGCTTCAGGTCCTCGAGCGAGCCGACAGACAGAATCCTGCCGTCGCGGACGGCCACTGCGGTTGCCGTTGGCCAGCCCGGATCCATCGTGATGATCTTCTTCGCCACGAACACAGTGATGCCCTGGGGCTGCTCCTGCGCCATCGAGAGGGGCGCTCCCACCGCTCCGGCAAGGAAGAACACCATCACTACTATTGCGCGATGAACTTGTCTCATTGATTCGATGCCTCCAATACTTTAACGGTCACAGGCGGTCTAACTTCTATTCGCGTGAACTATGCAGGTCCCGATGGTCCGGTCTAGGCGGGTTTCGCTATCTGAGGCGGGCTCGCCTGTGTATCGGGTTCGAGGTTCGGTCGAGGGCGGAACCAGAAAGTCCGCGAGTGGGCTCGAGGATCGCACGGTGCTGCACCGGTGCGCTAGCGGCGCTAGCTGGGCGGGGGCGAGGCAGTTCGAAACGGCGGGTTTGGGGAAAATTGGTACGGCCCGGTCGGGCTGGTCTCGCCGCCAGCCGGTCGACGATCGATCGGACTGACGGGTGCCGCGAGGGACCGCGCGGCCGGATGCGAGCCTGAGGCGTCCGGGGCCCGGGCGCGCTCCAGGGATCGCGCTGGTCGGAGAGCGGGTGCCGCGAGGCCGGTCCGCGCCAATGCTGGTGCTGTGGGCTCATCCGAACTGGACGGCCGGGGCCGTTGAGGCCGGGGGCCTGGCGCCCGACGAAGCGGCGCGCTCCAGTGGGTTGGCGGATCGGAAGGGGCGCGAGGGCCGCGGTCTCCGCGCCAATTTGCTCGGGTGCTGTGGGCATCATCGCCCGAACTGGACGGCCGGGAGGCCGTCCCTCCGAAGGCGGTGCCGATCCGGATGCGAGCCTGAGGCGTCCGGGGCGCCCGACGGAGCGGGCGCGCTCCAGCGGATCGGCGCTCGGTCGGAGAACGGGGTGCCGCGAGGGGCCGCGGCGTCTCCGCGCCAATTTGCTCGGGTGCTGTGGGCATCATCGCCCGAACTGGACGGCCGGGAGGCCGTCCCTCCGAAGGCGGTGCCGATCCGGATGCGGGCCCGGGGCGTCCTGGCGCCCGACGAAGCGGGCGCGCTCCAGCGGGTCGGCGATCGATCGGAGAAGGGGGGCGCGAGGGGCTGCGGCGTCTCCGCGCCGATCTGCTCGGGTGCCGCGGGCATCATCGCCCGACAGCGGACGGCCGGGAGGCCGTTCCTCCGAAGGAGGCGCCGATCCGGATGCGAGGCCGGGGCGTCCTGGCGCCCGTCTCCGGCGGGCCGGCAGCTTTGCGGGCGGGGACAGGCCCCGCCCCTACGGATCGTGCGCAGGTAGCCCCTGGGAGGGGCGCGCGCCGCCTGCCCGGCGATACACACCGACCTCGAGGCCGCCGCGCTGATCAGGTACCGGCGATGGTCATCTCGGCGACGCGGAAGGTGGGGGAGGCGACCGAGCTCTTGAGCTCGAGGTCGTTGGCGACGCCGTCGATGCGCGCGAAGAGGTCGTTGAAGTTGAGCGAGATGGTGATCTCGCTGACCGGAAACGTCAGCTCGCCGTTCTCGATCCAGAAGCCGAGCGCACCGCGCGAGAAGTCCCCGGTCACGGCGTTGAAGCCGAAGCCCATCATCGAGGTGACGTAGAGCCCGCGCGGCGTCTCGGCGATGAGCTGCTCGCGGGTCTTCTCGCCGGGCAGCAGGTAGAGGTTGCTGGTACCGGCGCCGCCGCCGGAGGCGCTGCCGGTGCTCTTCAAGCCGAGCTTGCGCGCGCTGTAGACGTCGAGGAGGTAGGTCGCGAGCTGGCCGCACTCGACGAGCACGTTCTTCCGCGAGGGCAGGCCGTCGCTGTCGAACGGGCGCGAGCCCGGGCCTGACGCGATCAGCGGGTCGTCGACGATCGTGACCAGGTCGCTCGCCACCGAGGTGCCGAGGCGGTTGACCAGGTAGCTCGAGCGCCGGTAGATGGCGTCGCCGCTGACGCAGCCGGCGAGGGTGCCGATCATCGAGCGTGCCGCGTCGGCGTCGAAGATCACCGGCGCGGTCTGGGTCGGCACCTTGCGCGCGCCCAGCAGCCGCAGCGTGCGCCGCGCCGCCTCGCGGCCCACCGCTTCCTCGCTCTCGAGGTTCGCGAGCACCCGCCGCGCGCTCCAGTAATACGACGTGCGGTTCTTGCCGCCCTCGTCGGCGGCCACCGGATGCACGCTGAGCGACGCGTACGAGCCGCGATAGCCGCCGCGGAAGCCGCCCGACGTGGCGAGCGCGAACGCACCCGAGGTGCGGCCGAAGTTGGCACCCTCGCTGTTGGTGATGCGCGGATCGAAGTCGTACGCGGCGCGATCGGCACGCTGCGCGCGCGTCACCGCCTCGGCGGCGCGCACCTCGCCGCACGCGGGATCGTAGAGCGCGAGCTCGGGATGCGGCCCCGTGGCAAGCTCGGATGGATCGGGCAGGCCCGCGTACGGATCTTCCTGGGCGAGGTCGCAGAGCTCGAGCACGTCGCCGACGATGCGCTCGATGCCGCCGCGCGTGACGTCGGAGGTGCTCGCGCTGGCGACCTGCTTGCCCTTGGCGGCGCGCACCGAGAGCGAGCGCGTCCCCGCCTCCTCCACCAGCTCGACCTCTCCCTTGTGCACCCGCACCGAGAGGTCCTGCCCGGCGCGCGCCACCACCTTGGCCTCGCTGGCGCCGCGCTCGAGGAGCTTCGCGAGGACGCCCTCGGCGAGCGCAGCGAGCTCGGCGACTGGAGCGATCGTGGCGGGCATGCGGCCCTCCCTGCGGCGCCCGCGAGCTGTGCCCCGCCCCCGGTCATGGGGCCGACCCGGATGGTCGGGGAGCCCTGGTTGACGGGCACGCTCTGGCCGTCCTTGCCGCACGTCCAGATGCCGTCGGAGAGCGTGAGGTCGTTGCCGAGCATCGTCACCTTGCCGAGCGCCTCGGGTCCGTTGCCGATCAGATTCACGCCCTTGAGCGGCGCGGTGAGGACGCCGTCCTCGATCAGGTAGGCCTCGGCGAGCGCGAACACGAAGTCGCCCGAGGCGATGTCCACCTGCCCACCACCGAAGCGCCGCGCGTAGACGCCGCGTTTCACGCTGCGGACGATCTCGTCGGGATCGTCCTGGCCGGCGAGGAGCACGGTGTTCGTCATGCGCGGCATCGGGGCGCAGCGGAAGCTCTCGCGACGTCCGTTGCCGGTGGGCTTCACTCCGAAGTGCTTGGCGCTCAGCGAGTCGTGCATGTAGCCGGCGAGGACGCCGTTCTCGATGAGCGTGTTGGGGCGGGTGAGGTTTCCTTCGTCGTCGACGTTGATGGCGCCGCGGCTGCCCTCGACGTCGGCGTTGTCGACCACCGTGCACAGGTTCGAGGCGACGGACTGGCCCACGCGGCCCGTGTAGTTGCTGGTGCCTTTGCGGTTGAAGTCGCCCTCGAGCCCGTGGCCGACCGCCTCGTGGACCAGCACCGCCGAGTCGCCTGGCGCGAGCACCACCTCCATCTCGCCGGCCGGGGCCTCGCGGGCGTCGAGCATCGCCACCGCCATCCGTACCGCCTCTCGAGCGTGGTCCTCGGGGCTCTTCCCCGGGCGCGCGAAGTATTCGAGGCCGACGCGCCCGCCGCCGCCCGAGCTGCCGCTCTCGCGGCGGCCGTTGTGGGTGGCGAGCGCGCGCACGCCGAAGCGCAGCATCGGCTGCACGTCGCGGGCGAACCAGCCGTCCGAGTTGGCGATCAGGAGCTCGCGGTAGCTCTCGACGAGCGACGCCTCGACGCGATCGACGCGCGGGTCGGCGGCGCGCGCGGCGCGATCGGCGCGAGAGAGCAGCTCGCGCTTGGCGAGGCCCGGCGTCACGATCGACGGGGTGGGCACCGCGTAGCGGCTGGGCAAGCTGCGCTCGCTCACGGCGACCGGATCGACGGGGCCGCCGCTCGCGATCTCGGCGGCGGTCTCGGCGGCGCGCACCAGCGCCTCCCAGGCGAGGTCCTCGGTGTAGGCGTAGCCGGCGGCGTCGCCGCGCCGCACGCGGAAGCCCACGCCCAGCGACACGCCGCGGGAGGCGGACTTCACGATCCCTTCCTCGAGCCCCATCGAGCCGCTGGTGGCGAGCTCGGCGAAAAGGTCGGCCGAGTCACCGCCGCGGCGCAGCGCGATCGCGAGCAGCTTGCGGCAGCGCTCGGGATCGAGTTCGTACGGTTGGCCCGCGGCGAACGGCGCGCGCAGCGCGTCGAGCGACGGGGTCGCGATCGGATGCGTCATGAGGGAAGACCTCGGCGATCGGCGACGATCGCGGTGCAGGACCCGCGCAGCTTAACCGCGCCGGGGTGGGGCGGGGCGCTCGGGCGCGCCCCACCCGCACGCTTCGGGCGTGCCCGCCCGGTAGCAGCGCCTCGCGTGGGAATGCCATGCTTGGCGCGGCTCGGCGCCGTCGCGCGAGCGGAGGGGGGAGCATGAAGAACGTAGGGATTCTGCTGGGTGTCGCGGCGTTCGTGATCGCGTGGGGGCTGCTCGGCAAGGCGCAGTCGGACAAGGTGGGTTACACGTGCAAGGTGCCGGCTGGGCCGATGTGCTTCATCTGGGAGCGCAGCGAGTTCGGCAAGGCGACCGACGCGATCGGCGACATCGTCGACGACGCCAAGAAGACCACCAACACCGACCATTGAATCCTGTGGCGCTTTCGACCTGCGTCGTCCATGGCGTTCGCGTGAAGCCCGCGACGGGGGATGGAACCCCCGTCGCTACGGCGCGCACCGTGGCCGTGACCGTCGCTACGGTCGTTCTCGTAGCGCGGGGGGCTCCGTCCCCCCGCGAGCGCCTCGGTCGCGTTCGGTTGCTTCGTGAGCTCCGGGTCCGCGTGCCGGCTCGGGGAGGGTGCGCGTGAGCCGCCACGCACGCCCGTTCCCGCTCGCCACGCTGCTCCTCCTCGGCACGGATCGCCCCCCCAACCACCTCGCCGTCGAGCTGCTCCCGGCCGGTGGGCCGCCGGTGCGCGTGATCGGTGACGTGCTGCGGCTCACGCTCGCGTTCAACACCCGGGCGGCGGCGGGGGTGCCGGTGCACCGCTTCGCGCTGGTCGCGTTCGGAGTGATCGCGATCGGCGTGATCGGGTGGCAATACGCGAGGCTCGCCGGGCGAGACGGACGAGCGGCCGCGGCCCTCGGGATGATCCTGGGCGGCGCGATCGGCAACCTGGTCGATCGCGCCATGTCGGCGCGGGGCGTCGTCGACTTCATCGACGTCGGCGTCGGCCGCTACCGCTACTGGACCTTCAACGTCGCCGACATCGGGATCGTCGTTGGGGTGGTGCTCTTGATCTGGAGCGGCGCCCTCGACGAGCGCAAGCCCGCGCCGACTCGGGCCTCCGGCTCGGCCCCGTAGCGCGGGGGCTCGTCCCCCGCTCCGGCGTTGGGCGGGGGACAAGCCCCCGCGCTACGGATCCCAGCGTCGAGCCGCACCCGCTCGCCGCCTAGAGCGACGCCACGAACTCCCGGATCGCGGCGAAGGCCGTGGCGTCCACGTCTTCCTGCGTCCGCGCGCTCGCCGCGAGGATCCGCTTCCCCACGATCAGCGAGTGATCGCCTTCGGCGACCACGTGCAGCTCGTTCCGCGCCCGCATCTCGCGCCGCACCGCCTGGAGGCGCTCGAGGGGGCAGAGCGTGTCGCGGCTGCCCTGAACGAAGAGCACCGGGGTGGCCAGCGAGCGCAAGAGCTCGTCGCGCTTGGCGTCGGGCGTGCGGCCGAGGGGAAAGCCCAGGCACACCAGGCCGTCGACTTTCTCGTCGAGGCTCACGTAGGCGCCGACCCGCGAGCCCATCGACTTCCCCGCGAGCACCACCGGGCGGTTGCGCGGAAAGCGGGCGCGCGCGTCGGCGAGCACGGCGCGGTGGCACTCGATCAGCACGGGTAGCCGGTCAGGTGCTTTCCGCCCGGCGGCCATGTACGGGTAATCGAACGTCACGACGTCGCCGAGCGCCGCGAGCCGCGCGCGCCACGACAACATCCACGCGGACGACGACGGCGCGCCGGCGCCGTGGGCGAACACGATCAGCGCTCGGGTCTTGGCCATTCGCGGATCTCGCTCGGTCTCGCTATCGTCGGGCTCTCGCTCGCCGGCCCGTGCAAGACAACCGGCGAGCAGGAGGATCTCTCGATGATCGTGGTGCTCTTCTGGTCGCGGCTCACCTCAGAGGCCGGCGAAGACTACTCCAGCATGGCCGCCGAGATGATCGAGCGCGCCCGCGGCACGCCGGGCTTCAAGGACTTCAAGAGCTTCAAGAGCGAGGACGGCGAGCGGCTCTCCGTCATCCACTGGCAGGACGCCGCCACCATGCGGCTCTGGGCCACCGACGAGCGCCACCGCCTCGCCCAGAAGCTCGGCCGCGAGAAGTGGTACCAGTACTTCCGCATCGAGATCGCCGACGTCACCCGGGCTGGGATTTCCAGCGCGCGGGGCCCCCCCGCGCTCGCGGCCGCGCCCGGGCCCCCGGGGGGGGGGGGCCGGGGGGCCGGGGGGGGGGGGGCCGGGGGGCGGGGGGGGGGGAGCCCGGGTGACACGCCCATGCACCACGTGGAGGGTGGTGTAGGGGAGGGCGTCAGCCCTCCCGAACCCGCACGCCGCGGCTGGAGGGCGGCGCTCCCCCCCCCCCCGTCGCCGCCGCAGGTCGCGGCCGCGAGCTGACGCTCGCCCCTATACAGCCATGCGTCGCGCCCCCCCCCCCCCCCCCCCCCCCCCCCCCCCCGGGGGCGCGGCCCCCCCCGCGCCCCCCCGCCCCGCCCCCGGGCCGCCCCCCCCCGCCCGGGGGCCCCCCCCCCCCCCTCAGCAGCAGCGCGGGGCGCGGCCTTTGCGCTCGAAGAACTCGCGGACGTATTCGGGCTGGGTGAGGCGCGGGGGGTGGCCGGCGGTGCGGCAGTGGTCGAGGTAGGTGTCGTAGTCGGGTGCGCCGATCACCTGGCGGATCACGCGGCGCAGCGCGGCGAGGCGTGCGCGCGCGCACGCGCGGAGTGGCGCTCGGTCGGGTGGCGGCGGTCATCGGCTCATTCCAGCGCGAGCGCGGTCTCGACGTATTCGGCTTCGTGCACGGTGGCGGGCTTGCGGTCGGAGAGGACCAGCCACCACTCGCGCGCCGCGGCGACGATCACCAGCCCCGTGACGCTCATGAACACCAGCGCCATGGCGGCGTTGAGCTTGGCGTTGAACATCATCCGCGCCGCGTGCGGGTCGTCGGAGCCCACCAGCGCCGCCGCCTGCGCCAGGAAGCCGATCTTGGGCTCGGGCGAGAACACCTTGAGGTAGCCCGCCGACATCACCACGATCAGCAGCCACGCGAGCGGCACCAGCGTGGTCCACGCGTAGCGCCGCTTGCCCATCTTGATGAGCACCGTGGTGCCGACGCACAGCGCGACGATCGCGAGGAGCTGGTTGGCGATGCCGAAGAGCGGCCACAGCGAGTTGATGCCGCCGAGCGGATCGATCACGCCCTGGTAGAGGAAGTAGCCCCAGCCCGCCACCACCAGCGCGCTCGCGAGCATGGTGCCGGGCAGCCACGCCATGTCCGCGAGCTTCGGGTGCACGTGCCCGAGCAGCTCCTGCAGCATGAACCTGCCGACACGCGTGCCGGTGTCGATCGTGGTCATGATGAAGAGCGCCTCGAACATGATCGCGAAGTGGTACCAGAGCGAGAGCACCGAATCGCCGCCGAACGCCTTCGTCACGCTGCCGAAGATGTGCGCGATCCCCACCGCGAGCGACGGCGCTCCGCCGGCGCGCCCGACCAGCGTCTTCTCGCCCATCTGGTCGGCGAGCTCCTGCATGTGCTCGGGCGTCACCACGAAGCCCGCCTCGGTGAGCACGCTCGACGCCGCGGCGAGCGCCTTGGGCGAGGTGTTCATCTGGAAGTACACACCCGGCTCCAGCGTGCACGCGGCGATCATCGCCATGACACCCACGAACGACTCGGTGAGCATCCCGCCGTAGCCGATCAGTCGCGCGTCCGGCTCACGCTGGATCATCTTGGGCGTCGTCCCCGACGCCACCAGCGCGTGGAAGCCCGAGATCGCGCCGCACGCGATGGTGATGAAGCAGAACGGGAAGAGCTTCCCCGCGAACACCGGCCCCTCGCCGAGGCGCGCGAACGGCGTCAGCGCCGGCATCTCGAGCTTCGGCAGGATGACGAGGATCGCGATCGCGAGCCCGACCACGGTGGCGATCTTGAGGAAGGTCGAGAGGTAGTCGCGCGGGCAGAGCAGGATCCACACCGGCAGCACCGACGCGACGAAGCCGTAGCCCATCATCATCCACGAGATCGTCTGGCCGTCGTGGGTGAACGCCGCCGACCACGCCGGGTCGTGGGACACCCAGCGCCCCGCGACCAGCGCCAGGATCAAGAGCACCGAGCCCACGATCGAGGCCTCGCCCACCGCGCCCGGGCGCCACACCTTCATCCAGAAGCCCATCAGCACTGCGATCGGGATCGTGCACACGATCGTGAAGAGCCCCACGGCGACTCGGCGAGCGCCTTCACCACGATGAGCGCCAGCACCGCGAGCAGGATCACCATGATGAGCATGATCGCGACCATCGCGGTGAGCCCGGCGAAGCTCGAGATCTCCTCCTTCGCCATCTGGCCGAGCGACTTGCCGTCACGGCGCAGCGACGCGAACAGGATCACGAAGTCCTGCACCGCGCCCGCGATCACCACCCCGATGACCAGCCACAAGGTCCCCGGCAGGTAGCCGAACTGCGCGGCCAGGATCGGGCCCACCAGCGGCCCGGGGCCGGCGATCGCCGCGAAGTGGTGGCCGTAGAGCACCCACTTGTGGGTCGGCACGAAGTCCTTGCCGTTGGCGAGGCGCTCGGCCGGTGTCGCGCGGCGCGGGTCGAGCTCGAAGACACGGGTGGAGAGGAAGCGCGCGTAGAAGCGGTAGGCGACGGCGTAGGTGCACACCGCCGCGGTCACCAGCCACGCGGCGCTCACTTTCTCGCCGTGCGCGAGGGCCAAGGTGGCGAAGGCCACGGCGCCGAGCACCGCGACCGCGATCCAGACCAGCGTCGAAACGGCCTTGTTCATGGCGCCGAGGCTACGCCCCGGTCCGGGCGTGATCAACACCGCCGCGGGCGTTTCGCGGTCGATCGGAGTAGGATGCGCTCTTGGCCTGCCGGCGAGATCGCGCCCTGGACCGGCGCGCCCCGCCACCGCCGTGCCGGGCCGAGCGATGGCGCCCACGACCGCCCCAGTCTCCGCGCGCGAGGACCTGCGCCGCCTGCTCGCGATCGCGCTGCCGATCACGCTTTACCAGGTCGGCAGCATGATGCTGGGCGTGGTCGACATGCTCATGGTCGGCCACGTCGGCACCGACGCGGTGGCGGCGGCGTCGCTCGGGCTGTTGTGGACGAACGGCACCTGGATCCTCGGCCTCGGCGTGGTGCTCGGCGTCGACCCGCTCATCAGCCAGGCGCACGGCGCGCAGGATGGGCGCGGCGTCGCGATCGCGTTCCAGCGCGGGCTGGTGGTGGCGGCGCTGGTGAGCGTGCCGATCGCGCTCGCGTGGGGCTTCGCGCGGCCGGTGCTGATCGCCCTCGGCCAGAGCCCGGACCTCGCCACCCGCGCCGCGCGTTTCGTGTGGGTGCAGATCCCCACGCTGCCCTTCTACATGGCGACCACCGCCGTGCAGATGTACCTGGTGAACCGTGGGCGTCCGATCCCGATCGTGATCGTGGTGGTGATCGGCAATCTCATGAACGCGCTCCTCGACTGGGCGCTGATCTACGGCCACCTCGGCATCCCGGCGCTCGGCCTCACCGGCAGCGGCATCGCCACCGGCATCACGCGGCTCGTCATGTTCGGGCTGCTCGCCGGGATGGTGTGGGTGCTCAAGCTCCACGAGGGAGCGTGGATCCCGTGGGGCCGGCACGCCTTCGACGTCGCGGGCTGGAAGCAGATCGCGCGCATCGGCATCCCCACCGGCGTCACCTACTTCCTCGAGATCTGGGCGTTCCAGGTGGCGACGCTGCTCGCGGGGCGGCTCGGGCGCGTGGAGCTCGCGGCGCACGCGATCGTCCTCAACATGGCGTCGCTCGCGTTCATGATCCCGATGGGGATCGCCGCGGGCGCGGCCACCCGGGTGGGCCACCTGATCGGTGAAGGAGATCCGCGCCGCGCGCAGCGCACCGCGCACTTGGCACTCGCGGTGGGCGCCGCGGCGATGGCCGGCTCGGCGTCCGTGTTCGCGCTCTTCCGCCACCAGCTACCCAGGTTCTACGGCGCGGACCCGTCGGTGGCGGCGCTCGCCGCGACGATCCTGCCGATCGCCGCCACCTTCCAGCTCTTCGACGGCACCCAGGGGGTGGGCGGCGGCATCCTGCGCGGCATGGGGCGTACGCGCCCGGCCGCGGTGTTCAACCTGGTGGGCTACTACTTGCTGGCGCTGCCGCTCGCCGGAACGCTCGCCTTCCAGCAGCACATGGGGCTCGCCGGGCTGTGGTGGGGCTTGGCGCTGGCGCTCGCGCTGATCGCGTTCATGCTGGTGGTGTGGATCGTGTTCCGCGGGCCGAAGACCGTGACCAGCCGGCTCGAGGTGACGTCGGCGGTGCCGCGGGTCGAGGAGAGCTGAGCGGCGCTACGCTGGGGGCGGGCTCGACGGAGGGACTGTGGATCGTTCCATCCGGGCCGCTCATTCGAGGTGATCGAGACCGGCGACGGGGGATGAAACCCCCGTCGCTACGATGATTTTCGTAGCGCGGCGGGCTCCGTCTCCTCGCGGCGCTCCGTCACCGAGCCGGCGCTCGAACGCGTCACGAGGCGCCGCGGGCGCGCGACCGCTGCCGCCGCTCCACATCGGCGGTGCCCGGCGACGGGGGATGAAACCCCCGTCGCTACGCTGGATTTCGTAGCGCGGGGGGCTCCGTCCCCCCGCGGCGCTCCGTCACCGAGCCGGCGCTCGAACGCGTCACGAGGCGCCGCGTGCGCGCGAGCCGCCGCCCCCCCCCGGCGGGCCCCGGCGCGGGGGGAGGGACCCCCCGCCCCCCCCCGGGGACCCGGCCCCCGGGGGCCCCCCCCCCCCCCGCCCCCCCCCCCCGGGGAACCCGCCCCCCGGAGGCCCCCCGGGCCCCCCCCGGGCCCCCGCCCCCCCCCCCCCCCCCCCCCCCGCGGGCCCCCCCGGGAGACAGAAAAAACCCCCCCCCCCCCCGGGAAACCCGCCCCCCGGGGGCCCCCCCCCCCGCGGCCCCCCCCCCCCGCCCCCGGCCCCCGGAGGCCCCCCGGGGGCCCCCCCCCCCGCCCCCCCCCCCCCCCCCCCCCCGGCGGGCCCCGGCGCCGGGGGAGGGGCCCCCCCCGCCGCGGCGAGGAACCCCCGGCGCGCGGGCCCCCCCCCCCCCGGGCCCCCCCCCCCCCGCCCCGGCCCCCGGCCGCCCCCGGGGGCCGCGCGCGCGACCGCTCCAGCCGCTCCCGATCGCGCTCGTCGCGTTCGTGGCGAGCGAGCGCGAGCGCGCCCGCGACCTGCAGCGCGGTGGCGCCCGCGAGCTTTTGCTGGTCGTCGCCGAACGCGCCCTCGCGATCGGTGGCGAAGACCAGCACGCCGAGACCCTCGCCGTCGTGGACGAGGGGCACCACGATGGTGGCGGCGCCGAGCCACGGCGCAGCGCCGCCCGACTCGCGGTCGGCACCCGCGCCGTCGGCGGCGCGCTCGAGGATCACGGCCTCGCCGGCCTCGAAAGCCGCTGCGATGAACGGGTGCTCGGCGTCGAGAGGCCCGGCGCCTGCTTCCTCGCCCTCACCCGACTCGCCCACCGTGAGCCACTCGTAGCTCTCGGCGTACGGATTCCAGAGCCCGATCGCGGAGCGATCGGCGCCGAGTGCTCCGTGGAGCCGCTCCAGCACCTCGCGCGCGAGCAGCGCGGGATCGCGCACCGTGCCGGCGAGCTTGCCGGTCTCGTAGACCGTCACGAGGTTCTGCGTGACTCGCCGCACGGCGCTGCTCAGGTTGGCGATCACCGCCACCAGCAGCCGCGCGAGCACCGCCGGGCGGTCGGCGAGGAGCGCCTGCAGCGCGCCGCGGCGGATCTCGATCAGCCGCGTCGGCCCCTCGGCGATCGCACCAGCGGAGCGCGGTAGGTCGTCGAACACCGCGATCTCGCCGAACGAGCTGCCGGGGGCGAGCTCGGTGAGCACCAGCGTGCCACCGTCGTCGAGCTCGCGGACGATCCGCACCGCGCCGTCGACCACCACGTACCAGGCATCGCCCGGGTCGCCCTCGCGAAAGATCGTCGCGCCGTCGTCGTAGCTGCGCTCCACGGCGATCTCCGCGAGCTGCCCGAAGACGTCCGGGGGCAGCGCCGCGAAGATCGGCACGCGCGTGAGCAAGGTTGCGAGGTCGGAGGAGCTCATGGTCGATCGCTCGAGCGCGTGGAGGGTGGTGGCCTTCGCGGATCTCGGCTCAGCGGTTGAAGAAGCCCTTGCCGCCCGGTGCCGTGCGCGGCGGTTGGGCGCCGCCCGGCGCCCCGGACCGGCCCGCCGCGCCGGCGCGGGCACCTGGAGCGCCACCCGCAGCCGCGGCGCCGCCACCCTGAGCCGCCGCGGACGTGGCGGTGGTCGCCTGCTGGCTGCCGTACTTCTGCGCCTCTTCGGCGGTGATGAGGCCCTTCGCGGCGAGGTCGGCGAGCGAGCGGTCGAGCGACACCATGCCGTAGCGCCCGCCGGCCTCGATCGCGCTGTAGAGCTGGTGGGTCTTGCCCTCGCGGATCAGGTTCGCGACCGCGGGGGTCACCACCAGGATCTCGCGCGCCGCGACGCGGCCCTTGCCGTCGGCGCGTGGCAGGAGCTGCTGGCACACCACGCCCTTCAGCGACGCGGAGAGCTGGAGCCGGATCTGCTGCTGCTGGTAGGCAGGGAAGACGTCGATGATGCGATCCACGGTGTGCGGCGCGTCGGTGGTGTGCAGCGTGCCGAACACCAGATGGCCGGTCTCGGCGACCGTCACCGCGATCTGGATCGTCTCCAGGTCGCGCATCTCGCCGATCAGCACCACGTCGGGGTCCTGGCGCAGCGCCGAGCGCAGCGCGTTGGCGAAGCTCTTGGTGTGCGGACCGACCTGGCGCTGCGAGATCACGCTCTGGTCGCTCGTGTACTCGAACTCGATCGGGTCCTCGACGGTGAGGATGTGGACGCGGCGCTTCTGGTTGATGACCTGCAGCAAGCTCGCGAGCGTCGTGGACTTTCCCGAGCCGGTCGGCCCCGTGACCAGTACCAGCCCGCGGTGGAGCTCGGTGAAGCCGAGGATCGCGTCCTCGAGGCCGAGGTCGGCGGGCGCGGGGATCTTGCTCGGGATCACCCGCATCACGGCGCACACGCCGTTTTTCTGCACGAACGCGTTGGCGCGGAAGCGGCCGACGTCCGGGACCACGAGCGCGAAGTCGAGCTCGTGACGCTCCTCGAGCTCGCGCCGCTGCTCCTCGTCCAGGACCTCGAGGACCATGCGCCGCGTGGCCTCGGCATCGAGCGCCGGTAGTCCCTCCATCGGCAGCAGCTCACCCTTGAGGCGCACCATCGGCGGCTTGCCGACCGTGACGTGGATGTCGGACGCGCCACCGCTCACCGCGCGCTCGAGGATCGCTTCGATCTGGCTCATCCGTCGCTCCTCGCGATCACTCCGGCGCACGGGCTGGGCGCGCGGGGCGCGCCGCGGCGCGGCGATCGCGCCGAGACTACACCACCCCCGCCCCGGACGTGACGGCCGATCTACTTGCGCCGCGAGCGACGGATCCAGGTCTGGTACATGTCCATCCCCGAGGCCGAGCCCACGCTCACCTCGCGCACCCGGCGCACGTCCTCGACGGTGCAGAAGGCGAGCGGGTCGGCCTTCTCGATCAGCGCCAGCAGCTTCTTCAGGCTACGGCGCTTGGTCACCACGAAGAGCACCTCGACCGGCATGGCCTTCTCGGCGTGGCCCTCGAGGGCGGTGACGAAGTAGTCGCCGGCGCGCAGCACCTGAGCCAGGTGGACCTCGCGATTGGGCGAGATCACGCGCACCACCGCGTCGCCCATGGCGAGCGCCGCCTCCACCGCGATGCCCACGATGTTCCCTGCCGCGAAGCCGGCCGCGTAGGCGAACACCAGGTACCAGCGATCGAGGTGGCCGAGCACCTGGCCCACCGCGGTGAGCCAGATCAGCACCTCGAAGAAGCCGATCACCGCGGCCAGCACGCGGTGGCCGCGGAAGATCGAGATCGTGCGCACCGTGCCGAGCGACACGTCGCCGATGCGGAGCAGGAAGATCGCCGGCGCGAGCCACTGCGGGTGAGCGGAGAGCCACGCGAACATCGTGCGGTCTCAGCCGGCGATCAGCGCCGCGCAAACCCGGGCGGCCTCGAAGTGCTCGGCGGCGAGCTCGGCGGCGCGGCGGCGGTGGCGCGCGGGGTCGGCGAGGCACGCCTCGATCGCCGCCACCGCCTCGTCGGCGGTGCGGAACGCGAAGAGCCCCTCGCCGGTGGGCACGAAGCGGCCGAAGCCGGTGTCCTGGTCGATGACCGGCCGCCCCGCCGCCAGGTAGCAGACCGCGCGATCGCTGAACCAGCCCGACGCGACGTGGATGTTCATGTCCTTGGCGACGGTGAGCTCGCCCGCCGAGTCGCGGATGAACGTGCGGTAGCGCTCGAGTTCCGACGACACGTAGAGCGGCGCCACGAACTCCCAGCCGCCCGCCTCCATGACGCGGCGCGCGTCGTCGTCGGGTCCGGTGGCGAGGAGGAAGCGCGCGCCGGGCGTGCGCCGCGGCAGGTCCGCGAGCTTCAGCCACTCGGGCCGCTTGCTCCAGCTCAGCGTGCGACCACCGAGGACGAGGTCGCGGTGCTCGTCGTGGAACTTGCCGATGGTCGTGAAGGCGGCGTTGGCCGCGGGCGGCGGCGCGTCGCGCCACAGGTCGGTCGCGACCGGCGGGCGCGTCGCCTTCCAGGTGATGCCTCCGCTCGGCACCGGCGAGCCGGGGCCGGCGAGGGCCTCGCCGAGCGTGAAGAACTCGTCGTGGTCCCGCAGGAAGGAGAGGTACTTGGGGTTGCGATCGACGGCGAGCTGGGTCCACACCGGGTCGAGGTCGAGGTAGAGGGTGCGCTTCCCGCGGCGCAGCTCGGCGTCGAAGCTCGACACTCCGCCCAGGTTCACGAGCACGTCGGCGCGCGCCAGCACGCGGTCGAGGCGCTCGGCGCCGCCGCCCCAGGCGCGGCCGGTGGCCACGTCGCGAAACGCCCAGTCGTCGCGGAAGCCGTGGGCGCGCAGGAAGCGCTCTACCGCCGGGACGTTGCGCTCGTAGGCGCGGGTGGTCTCGTTCAGGAGCGGGTCGTAGGCGTTCTCGTCGTATTCGGTGCCCTCGTAGAAGAAGACGTCGTGCCCCGCGTCGCGGAAGCCGCGCAGGTAGTGGAGCACCTGCCACGCGTAGCCACCCATCGGGCAGCGCACGAAGTAGCCGGCGACGACGACGCGTAGGCGAGGCATGGTCGCGGGCCCGGTCAGCCGCGCCGCGCGCCGAGGGCGCGCTCGAGGAGCGCGCCGAGCACGGTGCGCGCGTCGAAGTGGGAGCGCGCCACCGCCAGCGCCGCGGCGGCGTGGCGCTCGGGCTCGCGCTCCACGCGCGCGATGGCGTCGACGCTCTCGTCCGGCGAGTCGAACGCCAGCACGCCCGCGCCGGTGGGGATCGCCGCGCCGAACCCCGTGTCCTCGACGATCACCGGCACGCCGAGCGCCAGGTAGCAGGCGGAGCGGCACGAGAACCAGCCGCTCTTGCTCGCGGCGTAGGCGTGCTTGGCGACGCTCCACTCGGCGAACGAGTCGGCGAGGTAGTCGCGGTAGACCCAGCCGTCGCCCGACACGCCGGCGGGGTCGACGAGCTGGAAGCCGTGGGCGCGCAGGTGGTCGCGCGGCGCGGGGCCGGAGAGCGCCACCTCGATCGGCAGCGCCGCGCGCGCCGGCACGCCGAGGAAGCGTTCGAACTCGGCGCTCTTCCCGAAGTAGCGCACGTCCTCGACCACCAGCGGCTTCGCGTGCGGCTCCCAGCTCGCGACGGTGGTGAGCACGCGGCGGCGGCTCGCGAGCGGCCGGGCGGCGCCCTCGAAGCAGTCGAGGACGATCGGCTGGCGGGTGGGCAGCCAGTCGAAGAGCGCCGTCGGCACCTTGCAGCCCGGCGCGCCGACGTTCTCGCCGAACGTGAAGTGGAGGTGGTGGCGGCGCAACATGTCGACGCGCGCGCGCTCCTCCGCGCCGATGGTGCCGGCCACGTACCCCGGCACGGACGCCTGCGTGTACATCGGGTCGGAGTCGATGAACGCGACCACCCCCGAGGTCCAGTACTCGTCGCGCATCCAGCACGACGCAGAGATGTGCAAGAAGAGGTCGGCCTCGCGGACGAAGCGGCGTACGTCCGCCCACGGCTGGCCGAAGGTGGCGCCGGTGCCGTCGCGGAAGAACCAGCGCTCGGCGAGTGACGGATCGAGGCGCGCGATCTCGCGGGCGAGGAAGCGCGCGTTGGCGGCGCCGCCCTCGACGAAGGTCTGCGCCTCCGCGTCGTAGCACCAGCGCCCGGTGTCCTCGAGGTAGAGCACCTCGTGGCCGAGGCGCTGGAAGCCGAGCGGGTACTGCAGGTAGTCCCAGAAGACACCGCCGAGCGGATACGTCGCCGCCAGGCCGGTGGTGACGATGCGCAGCGGGCGAGCCATGATCCAGCCGAGTCTGCCTCACCCGCCGGGGTGATGTCCCCAGCCGAGGAGGTCCCGATGGCCGAGGTCCCGAAGTCCTTACGTCGCGAGCTGCGCGAGGTGGCGAAGCGGGCGCACGACGCCGAGCTCGCGCAAGCGCTCGGGCCGCTCGCCGATGCGTTCGAGGCGTGGCGCAAGGGGCGGCTCAGCGCCGCCAAGCTGATCGACCAGATCCACGATTTCCACGACGGCGTGAATCGCGAGATCTACAAGCGCTACGCCTACCGCTCGCCCGAGAGCGCGGTGAGCCACGCGATCGCCTCGCGCGCGCTCGACCGCACCGCGGTCTCACCCCGGTTGCTCGCGCACCTCGAGTCGGGGATCCAGCTCCACGAGGAGCTGCGGGCCTTCGAGGGCATCGACGACGACGACGATTGATCCGGTCGCCCCGCGGCCTCCCCGACCGCCCCGGGTTGGAGGGTCGCGCGTCGCGCGACCGGCGACACGCGATGACGCACCGTCGCCGATGCCGTCGATCCCTGTACGACCTGGATCGAGCAGGATCCGCGCCCGGCATACCCCCGCCAGGTCGTATCGCCGGGCCGCGACGCGCCCCCCCCCCCGGCCGGAGGGTCGCGCGTCGCGCGACCGGCGCCGCGATGACGCACCGTCGCCGATGCCGTCGATCCCTGTACGACCTGGATCGAGCAGGGATCCGCGCCCGCGGCGATACCCACGCCAGGTCGTATCGCCGGGCACGCGACGCGTGCCCCTCCCGGACGCCCCGGGCCGGAGGGTCCGCGCCCGCGGCGATACCCGCGGCGTTGCCGGGCACGCGACGCGTGCCCTCCCGGCGCCCGGCGGAGGGTCGCGCGTTGCGCGACCGCGACGCGACGACGCACCGCCGCCGATGCCGTCGATCCCTGTACGACCTGGATCGAGCAGGGATCCGCGCCCGCGGCGATGCCCACGCTCGACCGTGTCGCCGGGCACGCGACGCGTGCCCCTCCCGGACGCCCCGGGCCGGAGGGTCGCGCGTCGCGCGACCGGCGACACGCGATGACGCACCGTCGCCGATGCCGTCGATCCCTGTACGACCTGGATCGAGCAGGGATCCGCGCCCGCGGCGATACCCACGCCAGGTCGTATCGCCGGGCACGCGACGCGTGCCCTCCCGGACGCCCCGGGCCGGAGGGTCGCGCGTCGCGCGACCGGCGACACGCGATGACGCACCGTCGCCGATGCCGTCGATCCCTGTACGACCTGGATCGAGCAGGGATCCGCGCCCGCGGCGATACCCACGCCAGGTCGTATCGCCGGGCGCGACGCGTCCCGACGCCCTGGCCGGAGGGTCGCGCGTTGCGCGACCGGCGCTAAGCGACGACGCACCACCGTCGATGCCGTCGATCCCTGTTCGGCCTTGATCCGGCGGCGATCCGCGGCGGCGGCGATGCCCCCGCTCGACCGTGTCGCCGGGCACGCGACGCGTGCCCCTCCCGGACGCCCCGAGCCGGAGGGTCGCGCGTTGCGCGACCGGCGCTACGCGACGACGCACCGTCGCCGATGCCGTCGATCCCTGTACGACCTGGATCGAGCAGGGATCCGCGCCCGCGGCGATACTTACGCCAGGTCGTATCGCCGGGCACGCGACGCGTGCCCCTCCCCGACCGCCCCGGGTTGGAGGGTCGCGCGTCGCGCGACCGGCGACACGCGGCCGCTCCCGGGCTGTGAATTTTTCCGTGTGGGTCGCTCTCGGAACCCCCGTCGCTACGAGGTCTTCGTAGCGCGGGGGGCTCCGTCCCCCCGCGGCGCTCCGCCCTCGCGCGGTTTCTTCACAGGCTCTCCGTCGGCCGCCAGCGATCCACGCACCATCCGACGCGTGCCCGCCCGAGGGGGATCGATCCGCTCTACCGCGGCGCCGTGTCTTCCTCGAACTGGGCTTCGACGAGGCGCTGGAAGAGGCCAGGCACGGCGCGGAGCTCGTCGAAGGTGCCGCGCTGGACGATCCGCCCGTTCTCGAGCACCAGGATCAGGTCTGCGCGCCGCACGGTGGAGAGGCGGTGCGCGATCACGAACGTGGTGCGCCCCTTCATCAGCGTCTCGATGCCGTGGATCACCGAGCGCTCGGTCTCGGCGTCGAGGGAGGCGGTGGGCTCGTCGAGGATCAGCACCGTGGGGTCGCGCAGCAGCGCCCGCGCGATCGTGAGGCGCTGCTGCTGGCCGAGCGAGAGCTGCACGCCGTCGGGGCCGATCACGGTGTCGTAGCCGTGCGGCAGCTTCTCGATGAACCCCGCCGCCTCGGCCGCGTGCGCCGCGCGCAGCACCTGCTCACGGCTCGCGTCCGGGCGGCCGTAGAGGAGGTTCTGGTTCACGGTGGCGTGGAAGAGCAGCGGCGACTGCGGCACCACCGCGAGGCGCCTCCGGTAGCTCTTGAGGTCGAGGTCGCGGAGGTCGACGCCGTCGAAGCGCACCGTGCCTTCGACGGGGTCGAAGAAGCGCACGATCATCGAGCACAAGGTGGTCTTGCCCGCGCCGGTCGGGCCGACCAGCGCCACCGACGTGCCGCCCGGCACCTCGAAGCTCACGTCGACGAGCGCGAGCTCGCTCGCCGCGGGGTAGCGGAAGCGCACGTTCTCGAACTGCACCGCGCCGCGCGGCGCGCTCACCACCTTGGCGCCGGGTCGGCTACCGACCTCGGGCTCGGAGTCGAGGACCTCGAACACCCGCTGTGCCTGCGCCGCCGCGGCCTGGATCGTGGAGAAGGTCTGGACGATCGAATTGATCGGCCCGTAGAGCGAGGCGAGGTAGGAGAGGAAGACCAGCAGGTCGCCGACGGTGAGCCGCCCCGCCATGACCGCGCCGCCGCCCACGTAGAGGACCGCCACGGTGCCGACCGCGGCGACGGTGGTGGTGGCCGACGAGTACAGCGTCTGCAGCGTGTAGAGCTTGAGCGCCTGCTCGAGGGTGCGCTCGCTCTGCGCCATGAAGCGGCGCACCTCGTCGTCTTCCGCGGTGAACGCCTGCACCAGGTGCACCGCCCGCACGCCGCGCTGCGCCTCCGAGAGGAGCTGGCTCTCGCTCTCGGCGAGGCGCGTCGCGCGCGGGCCGACCACCACCGACATCGAGCGGATGATCACCGCGAAGAACGGCAGCACCGCGATCGACACCAGCGTGAGCCGCCAGTCGAGGCGCAGCATGATCGCGAGCATCCCGCCGAGCGTCAGCAGCGCGCTGCCGAGCGGGTAGAGCCCGCCCATGGTGATCGACTGCACCGAGAAGGTGTTGGCGGTGAGCCGGTAGACGAGGTCGTCGGGCGGATGGCGGGTGAAGAAGAGCAGCGACAGGCGGTGCAGGTGCTGGACGGTGTCGGCGCGGAAGTCGTTCACCAGCCGCTGGCCGAGGCCGATCGTCTGCCAGTTGAGCCACACGCCCCACCATGCGGGGATGGTCTCGATCAGCAGCGACGCCCCGATCAGCACCGCGAAGAGCGTGGAGCGTTCGGCCGGTAGCCAAGCCGGCAGGCCGCCCATGGCGCCGAAGACGTGGTCGACGGCGAGCTTGAGCGGCCATGGCCGCGCCAGCCCGAGCACCGACACCACCGCGAGCTGGAGCAAGATCGCGCCGAAGCGCGCGGAGTGCGGCCCGAGGTAGCGCAGCAGCCGCGCGTGGACGGCGAACGGGCGGCGAGGGCGTGGCGCGTCGCCGCTCATCGGGCGCTCACGCGGCGGTGGAGGCCGGCTCGCTTCCGCGCACGTGGGTCGACTTGGCCTCGCGCCCGAAGCGCGGCGGCGGAAGCAGCGGGATCTGCGCCGCCACCACCTCGACCACCCGGAAGAGCTCGCGCCCCAGCTCGACCTGCTCGGCGGCGATGAAGACCGCCGAGGCGAAGGTCGCGATGCCGGCGAGCAGCGCGGTGCGCCAGTCCTGGACCATCGCGGTGAGGCCGATGGTGAGCGGGAAGAGCGCGAGCACGAACTTCGCCCAGCCGCTGGTGCGCAGCCGCACCTCCACGTCCACCTGGCGCTTCAGCCCGCCGTGGTTCTCGCACAGCGCGCGCACCTCGGCGCGCGTCCACACCCCACGGTAGACGCGCAGGTCCCACGGGTTCCAGCCGTTGTCCTCGACCACGAAGTACTTGCGCAGGCGCAGGAACCACGCCACTCGCGAGAGCAGCTCTTCCTTCTCCATGCCGGTCTCGTCCCAGTACCAGACCGTGAGCCGCCGGCCGAGCCAGTCGATGGTGGGCTTCTGGCGCGGGCTGGGCCAGGGCACCTGGTCGACGCCCGCGAGGCGCTTGGTGCGGTACTTGTGGCGCGCGATGCCGCGCACCAGCGGGCCCATGTAGTTGAGGTACGCGATCAGGAGCCGCGCGCGGAGCGGTGGCAGACCGTCGACGTCGGCGGTGAAGCCCACCTTGAGCGCCTGGCCGATCGACACCGTGGCGAGCGCGAGCCCGGTGAGCAGCAGCATCGGGAAGGGCTCGCCCTGCAGGTAGCCGAAGAGCGAGATGGCGAGGAACATGAGCCACGCCAGGTTCCACTCGAGGCTCGCCGGCAGGTACGCGAGCAGGCCCGCGGGCGGCTCGTAGAGGGTCTGGAAGAGCCCCGCGCCGAACGGGCCCGAGTAGATGATCGGGCGGCGCGACAAGATGCCGGTGCCGAGGTCGCTGTAGATGCGGCCCAGCCAGCGCGACTGGCCCAGGCGGTTGAAGCGCAGCGGGTGCTTGAAATAGAGCATCCCCTCCGCGAGCCCGTAGCCCTTCTGCTACTTGAGGTAGGCGCTCACGGTGCTGCGGCGGCGGTGCCACACCAGCGCCGCCGGCGAGAAGCCGATCTTGTGGCCCTGGTTCTGGAGCCGCCAGCACAGGTCGACGTCGTCGCCCGCCGCGGTGAAGGCCGCGTCGAAGAGCCCGACGTCCACCAGGTGCTTCTTCCAGAACATCATGTTGCAGCCGGGGATGTGCTCGGCCTCGCGGTCGGTGAGCAGGATGTGGGTGGGTCCGCCGGGTGCCCGCGCCACCGCCTCGGTCACCCAGTCCTCCTCGGGAGGCGGCAGGTTGGGGCCGCCCACCGCCGCCCAGCCGCCGCGGACGAGCTGGTGGACGTGGTGGGTCATCCAGTCCGGATCGACCGCGCAGTCGGAGTCGGTGTAGGCGACGATGTCACCGGTGCCGGCGAGCGCACCTTCGTTCCGTGCCACCGAGAGCCCGCGGTTCTCGTGGGAGATCAGCTTGAACTCGGGGTACTCCTGGGCGATCGCCTTGGTGCGGTCGGTCGAGCCGTCGTCGACGATGATCACCTCGTAGTTCGGGTAGGTGATCTTCCACAACGACTCGAGGCACTCGCGCAGCGTGCGCTCGGCGTTGTAGGCGCAGATGACGAGCGAGACCTTGGGGGCGGGGTCGGGCGGGGGCGGGACGCGGCTGGTGAAGAGCCGGCGCACCGCCTCGGCGGCGGGCTTGAGGGTGCGATCGCGGCGCACCGCGCCGAACGCCCAGTCGGTGACGTCGTAGCCGCCGGTGAACCACTCGTCGGTGAACGCGAACACCACCGTGCCGGCGAGCCCGGTCTCCCAGCTCGCGCGCAGCGTGTGGTCGATGAACTCGGCCTGGTGCTCGTCGCCCTCGCGGATCGAGTCCATGCCGAACTCGCTGATGACCACCGGGCGGAAGCTGGCGAGGTTCTGCAGCCGGCAGACGTAGTTCCGGAAGTCGTTCTCGCGGTGCAGGTAGACGTTGAACGACACGTAGTCGAGGAAGTCGCACTCCAGGTACTCGGTGGACGGGAAGTTCGCGTACGACACCAGCAGGTCCGGATCGATCTGCTTCACCGTGTCGTGGAGCTCGCGCAGGAAGCGCTCGACCTTCGCCGGCCCGTACCAGCGCACCACCTGGGGCGGGATCTCGTTGCCGATGAGGAGCGAGACCATCGGCGCCTTGCCGCCTCCCAGGCGGTGGGCCGCGTCGGCCATGCGCTCGCGGATCGCGCGCGGGGTGGAGGCGTCGTCGAGGAAGCGGATGTGCTGCTGCCACGGTACGCCCACCATCAGCCGGAGCCCGAAGCGCGCCGCGATCTCCGCGAACCACAGCGGCGGCACGTGGTAGACGCGCACCGTGTTGGCGCCGAGCTCGGCCATGATCGCGAAGTCGCGCTCGACGCCGCGCGGATCGGGGAGCGGCTCGCCGTTCGAGTTGGGCGCGAACGGGCCGTAGGAGAAGCCCTTCACGAAGAACTTGTCCTCGCCCTCGTGGAGGAACATTCCCCGCGGAACGATGCGATTCACCGATGGTCTCCAGGCGGGCGACGCGGGCGAGCGCCGGGCGAGTCGCGACGAGGAAGGCGGATCGAGCTGTGGAAACGGCCGACCGGCGTTGCGCAACGCCGCGGTCGCCGACCCCGAAGAATGGGCCATCGGCGGGCCCAAGTCCACCGGCCTCGCGGCGGCCTGGGTGAGCGCGCGCGGATCGTCGCGGTTCCTCGGTGGGGTCGCTGGCGCCCCGGCGCCGCTCGGGTGGGGGTGGTGGTCCCATGGGCGCGGCGGCGACCCGCGGGCGCCAGCGGGAACGACTCGCGGACGTCTCGATTGCGCGTGAAACGCGCGGTCTCTCGTCTCGGGGCAGGCCCTACCCGACCGCGGCACGGATCGTGCTCGTGCGTCCCCGGGCCTCCGCCCGCCCTCCGGTTCGCGATGGATCTCGACCCCCAGCCCTCCCCCACGCTGATCGTCCAGCTCCTCGACCGCGCGCGTGGCGTGCCGGTGCAGAGCTGGCACGTGACGGGCCCGGTGGCGCGCATCGGGCGGGCGCGGGAGTGCGAGATCCCGGTCGCCGACCCGTACGTGTCGCGGCAGCACGCCGAGCTGCGCTTCGGCGAGGGGACCTGGCTCCTGGTGTGCCTGAGCCAGCGCGGCGTCCTGGTGGGTGGCGCGCCCGTGATGATCGCGCGCGTGACCGAGAACCTTCAGTTCAAGCTCGGCCAGGCTGGGCCCGAGCTCCGGGTGGTGCCCGCCGCGGAGCTGCCGGCGGACCTGCCGACGATGTCGCTGCCTTCGCTTCCCGTGCAGCGCATCGAGATCGACGAGGCGCTCAAGACCAAGGAGGTGGCCGCGATCGCGGAGTCCGACTCGTTCCGGGCTCTCCTCGACAAGGCGCGCCAGTTGCGGAAGGACCGATCCGATTGAGACCGAACGGCGGGGAGCTCTGAGGATGGCGACCATCGTGTCGGTGCATTCCTTCCGGGGAGGCACCGGGAAGTCGAACAGCACGGCCAACCTGGCGTCGCTCTGCGCCCAGCAGGGCTATCGCGTGGCGATCGTCGACACCGACATCCAGTCGCCGGGCGTGCACGTGCTGTTCGGCATCGACGAGGCGCAGGCGCCGCGCTGCCTGAACGACTTCCTGTGGGGGACGTGCCGCATCGACGAGGCCGCGGTCGACGTGACGCCGGTGCTCGAGGGCGGCGTCGAGCCGGTCGCGGGCCGGCTCTTCGTGGTGCCGTCGAGCATCAAGAGCGACGAGATCGGCCGCGTGCTGCGCGACGGCTACGACGTGGGCCGCCTCAACGACGGCTTCCGCGCGCTGATCAAGAGCCTGGCGCTCGACCTGCTCTTCATCGACACCCACCCGGGCGTCAACGAGGAGACGCTGCTCTCGCTCGCGATCTCGGACCTCTTGGTGCTGATCATGCGTCCCGACGCACAGGACTACCAGGGCACCGCGGTCACGCTCGAGCTCGCGCGCCGCCTCGAGGTGCCCGAGATCCTGCTCACCGTGAACAAGGTCCCGCCCAGCCTCGACGCGGTGAAGCTGCGCGTCGACGTGGCGCGGACGTTCGGCGTCGAGGTCGCGGGCGTGCTGCCGCTCAACCTCGAGATGGTCGAGGTGGCGAGCGGCGGGGTGTTCGTCACGCGCTACCCGGAGCATCCGTTCACGCGCGAGCTGCGCGTGATCGCGGGGCGCATCACGGTCGCGGCGGCGCCCGCGGCGCGACGAGCGTGACGCGCGCTCTCGCCCCTCCTGGAGATCCGCCCATGTCGACCCCCAAGTCCGGCAACGCCCTCGACGCGCTGCTGGGCCGCATGAAGGCCGCCGCCTCGCCGCTGCGCGAGGCGCTGCTCGAGATCCACGGCCAATACGCGCCGGTGATGGACGGCGTGGTGGCGAGCTACATCCCCGAGCTCGCGCTCGCGGATCCGAACTGGTTCGGGCTCTCGGTGGTCACCGTCGACGGCCAGAGCGTCGACGTGGGCGACCACCAGCAGACCTTCACGATCCAGTCGGTGTCGAAGCCGCTGATCTTCGGGCTCGCCCTCGAGGACCAGGGACGCGAGGCGGTGCTCGCCAAGGTAGGCGTCGAGCCGACCGGCGAGGCCTTCAACTCGATCGAGCTCGACGAGGTCTCGAACCGCCCCTACAACCCGATGGTCAACGCCGGCGCCATCGCCACGGCCGACCTCGTGGCCGGCAAGGACCTACCGGACCGCGTGAAGCGCATGCTCGCGATGTTCGGGCGCTACGTCGGCCACCCGGTGCACGTCGACAACGGCGTCTACATGTCCGAGCGCAGCACCGGGCACCGCAACCGCGCCATCGGCCACCTGATGCTCAACTTCGGCATGATCAGCGACCGCGTCGACGACACGCTCGACCTCTACTTCCAGCAGTGCTCGGTGCTGGTCACGGCTCACGACCTGGCGATGGTCGGCGCCACCCTCGCCAACGGCGGCGTGAACCCGGTCACCGGCGAGCGCGCGCTGCGCCAGGAGTTCGTACGCGACCTGCTGAGCGTCATGTACACGTGCGGCATGTACGACTCGGCCGGGCAGTGGGTCTACGAGGTCGGGCTGCCCGCCAAGAGCGGCGTGGGCGGCGGCATCGTCGCCGTGGTGCCCGGCAAGCTCGGCATCGGTCTCTTCTCGCCGCCGCTCGACTCCAAGGGAAACAGCGTGCGTGGCGTCGGCGCGTGCGTCGAGCTGGCGCGGCGCTTCGGGCTGCACCTGTTCGAGTCGGGCTTCACCGGCCCCGACATCGTCGGCGAGCTCAATCCCCGCCGCGCCCGCGGCAGCGGCTGAGCGAGGCTGCCGGCCTCGCCGGGATCCGGCACGGCCAGGCCGGAGGGTCGCGCGTCGCGCGACCGGCGATACGCGCCGGCGTGACGTCGCCGATGCCGTCGATCCCTGTGCCGACCCGATCGCCGACATGAACCGCGCGGCGCCAACTTTGGCGGCGGTTGGGTAAGATCTCGTGGCTTCGGCGACATGCCCGCCGAACGCGCCATTCGACCCGTCTCCGATCGCCGGCCGAGCTCGTGCCATGTCGCTTCCTTCCGAGGACCTGACGGGGCTGACCCGGCTCGCCGCCGACCCTGCGGCCCGCGCGCTGCTCACGGCTTCGCTGGCCGACCTGCTGGCGCGCGCCGCCGCGATCCGCGACGCCGCCTTCGGGCGGCACGTGACCTTCTCGCCCAAGGTCTTCATCCCGCTCACGCGGCTGTGTCGCGATCGCTGCGGGTACTGCACGTTCGCGCAGAGCCCCACGAAGCTGCCGGCCGCCTACATGAGCCTCGACGAGGTCGTGGCGGTGGCGAAGGCCGGCGCCGAGGTCGGCTGCAAGGAGGCGCTCATCACCCTCGGCGAGTCGCCCGAGAGCCGCTACCCCGTCGCGGCGCGCTGGCTCGCCGATCACGGCTACGAGTCGACGGTCGACTACATCGTCGCCGCCGCTCGCAAGGTGCTCGACGAGACCGATCTCCTGCCGCACGTCAACGGTGGCGCACTCTCGGCCGCCGAGATGCGCCGGCTGCGCGCCGTGAGCGCCTCGCAGGGCGTGATGATGGAGTCGCTCGCCGACCGGCTCCACGAGGGCGAGGGCGCGCACGTCGCCTCGCCCGACAAGACGGCCGCGCGCCGCCTCGCCACCCTCGAGGCCGCCGGTCAGCTCGCGATCCCGCTCACCACCGGCATCCTGATCGGGATCGGCGAGACCCGCGGCGAGCGCCTCGAGGCCTTGCTCGCCATCCGTGAGTCGCACCTCCTGTACGGCCACGTGCAGGAGGTCATCGTCCAGAACTTCCTGCCCAAGCCGGGTACACCCATGAAGCACGACCCGGCGTGCGGCCACGACGACCTGCTGTGGACCGTGGCGGCGGCGCGCGTCCTCCTGCCCACCTCGATCAGCCTGCAGGCGCCCCCCAACCTGAGCGACGACTTCGGCGCGCTCCTCGACGCCGGCATCAACGACTGGGGCGGGATCTCGCCGGTCACGCCCGATCACGTGAACCCGGAGCGGCCGTGGCCGGAGGTCGATCGGCTGCGCGAGGTCAGCGAGGCGCGTGGCTTCGAGCTGGTCTCGCGGCTCACGATCTATCCGCGCTTCGCCAACGAGCCCGAGCGCTGGCTCGACGAGGGGATGCGCCGCCCGGTGCTGCTCGCGAGCGATGCCGGCGCCCTCGATCGCGCCGAGCGCTGGTTCGCGGGCGCCGACCGCTCGCCGCCGCGGCTCGTCGAGCGCCCGCGGCGCGCGCCGAACTCGCCGCCACGCACCGCCGTCGACGAGGTGCTCGCGGGCGTCCTCGCGGGTCAGGAGGCGGGCGAGCGCGAGGTGGTGACCCTCTTCGGGGCGCGCGGGCGTGAAGTCGAGCGGGTGTGCGCGGTCGCCGACGAGCTGCGCCGGGCGGTGGTCGGCGACGCCGTCACCTACGTCCGCAACCGCAACATCAACTACACCAACGTGTGCACCTACCGGTGCCGTTTCTGCGCGTTCAGCAAGGGTGCCCTCTCGCTCAACCTGCGCGGCACGCCGTACCTGCTGTCGATCGACGAGATCGCCGCGCGGGTGGTCGAGGCGGCGGCGAACGGCGCCACCGAGGTCTGCCTGCAGGGTGGCATCCACCCGGACTTCGACGGCTCGACCTACGTGACGATCGCGCGCGCCGTGCGCGACGCGGCACCCGGCATCCACATCCACGGCTTCACCGCGCTCGAGGTCCACGAGGGTGCCCGCCGCCTCGGCATGCCGCTCGAGAGCTTCCTCCGCGAGCTCAAGAGCGCGGGCTTGGCCACGCTGCCCGGCACCGCCGCGGAGATCCTCGACGACGAGGTCCGGCAGGTCATCTGCCCCGACAAGCTCGACACCGACACCTGGCTCGACGTCCACCGCACCGCGCACCGCGTGGGGCTGCGCTCGAACGTGACCATCATGTTCGGGCACGTCGACCAGCCCATCCACTGGGCGCGCCACCTGCTGCGCGCCCGCGCGCTGCAGCGCGAGACCGGCGGCTTCACCGAGGTAGTGCCGCTGCCGTTCGTGCACATGGCGGCACCGCTCTTCCTGAAGGGGCTGTCCCGCCCCGGGCCGACCTTCCGCGAGGCGTTGCTGATGCACGCCGTGGCGCGCATCGCGCTCCACGGCGCCATCGACCACATCCAGACGTCGTGGGTGAAGATGGGGATCGAGGGCGCGCAGCAGGCCCTGCGAGCCGGCGCCGACGACCTCGGCGGAACGCTCATGAACGAGAACATCAGCCGCGCCGCGGGCGCCCTCCCACGGCCAGGGCATGACCGACGACGAGCTCGTGGCCCTCGTCGCACCGCTCGGCCGGCCGCTGGTGCGGCGCACGACGCTCTACGGCCCGACCGCCACCGACTCGGTCGCCGCCTGAGGCCGGCCGACGATCGGCACGCGCCAGCGGCGCGTCGGCGCGCTCAGCGAGCCGGCTTTGGGGGTGGGGCCCCGCCGAGACCGCGCTCTTGGCGGGGCGGGGGTCTGGAACAGACCCCCGGAAGACCTCGTCGCACCGCTCGGCCGGCCGCTGGTGCGTCGCACGACGCTCTACGGCCCGACCGCCACCGACTCGGTCGCCGCCTGAGGCCGGCCGACGATCGGCACGCGCCAGCGCGCGTCGGCGCGCAGCGAGCCGGCTTTGGGGGTGGGGCCCCGCCGAGACCGCGCTCTTGGCGGGGCGGGGGTCTGGAACAGACCCCCGGAAGACCTCGTCGCACCGCTCGGCCGGCCGCTGGTGCGGCGCACGACGCTCTACGGCCCGACCGCCACCGACTCGGTCGCCGCCTGAGGCCGGCCGACGATCGGCACGCGCCAGCGGCGCGTCGGCGCGCTCAGCGAGCCGGCTTTGGGGGTGGGGCCCCGCCGAGACCGCGCTCTTGGCGGGGCGGGGGTCTGGAACAGACCCCCGGAAGATCTCGTCGCACCGCTCGGCCGGCCGCTGGTGCGGCGCACGACGCTCTACGGCCCGACCGCCACCGACTCGGTCGCCGCGTAACCCGAGGCGCGAGCGCGCCGCTCGCTCGACCGGTCCGGAGGGCGCGACTGCGGCCGCGGGGGGACGGAGCCCCCCGCGCTACGAACGCAATCGTAGCGACGGGGGTTCCATCCCCCGTCGCCAGGGCCACGTGGCTTCCTCGAACGACCCTGGTGGAACGATTCACCGCCTCTCCGTCGCTCCGGCCCGCTGGAGGCGTGCCCTCCGGAGCTCGAGCCCCTATGTTCGGAGCCCCGCGCTACGAACGCGATCGTAGCGACGGGGGTTCCATCCCCCGTCGCCAGGGCCACGTGGCTTCCTCGAACGACCCTGGTGGAACGATTCACCGCCTCTCCGTCGCTCCGGCCCGCTGGAGGCGTGCCCTCCGAGCTCGAGCCCCTATGTTCGGGGCCCCCGCGCTACGAACGCAATCGTAGCGACGGGGGTTCCATCCCCCGTCGCCGGGGCAACGTGGCTTACGAGAACGGCCCTGGTGGAACGATTCACCGCCTCTGCGTCGCTCCGGCCCGCTGGAGGCGTGCCCTCCGAGCTCGAGCCCCTATGTTCGGAGCCCCCCGCGCTACGAACGCGATCGTAGCGACGGGGGTTCCATCCCCCGTCGCCAGGCCCACGTGGCTTCGTTCAACGACTCGACGAGCGAAGCCGAGCCGGCTTGGGGTGGGGCCCGGAACAGACCCCCGCAAGAAGTGTGGTGCGAGGAACCTGGCGCGGTGCGCAGCGCACCGCGCGGTTGCGGTAGAGTTGCGCGCCGCCGCGAGCCGGAAGCGGGGGAGGAACGGCGCCGGGCGGGCGAATCGAGCGGAGGGGATCCTTGGCCAAGTCGTACGAAGAGCTGGTGGGCAGCGTCGGTCGCGCGATGTTCTTCCGGCCGGAGCGCACCCGCGTCCGGGACCTGGTCTCTCGCGAGGCCCGGCCCGTGATCGTGAGCGACCGGGGCGAGTTCCCGGTGTACGACCTCTCCATGAACGGCCTCTCGTTCCTCGCCGGGGGGGCCAACGGCTCGCTGGGCTTCGAGCCCGGCGGCGAGCTCGACCTCGCCCTCGAGCTCTACGGCCGGCGCGTCTACCAGGGACGGGCGCGCATCGCGCGTGTCGAGAGCGGCGCGCGCCGCACGCGGGTGTGCGTCGGGCTGGTGACCGGCTTCATCGACCTGCCCGAGATCGGCCGCCAGGACGCCGAGGAGCAGCTCCGCCGCGAGCTGGCGCGCGGGAGCGACCCCTTCGCCGAGGAGATCCCGCGCGACTACCTGGAGGCGGTGTGCCGCGCCGCGCGCTTCGTGCAGTTCCACCGCCACTCGCTCGGCCGCCACGAGACCCGCTACAAGAGCCAGGGTGCCGGCGCGCGCCGGGCGATCGAGGACCTCACCCACCGCGCCGCCGAGGCGCTGCGCGCGCCCTGGACCGAGCTTCGCCTCGCCGCGTGCGCGGCTGCCTCGCGCTCGCTCACCAACCCGGACGCGTGGTCGGCCGCCAAGGAGTACACCGAGGCGATCCTGACGCCGCTGCTGCTCGACTGCCCATGCGTGCGCCGCTCGTACGACAAGCCGCTCGGCTATCCGGGCGACTACCGGGTGATGATCCACTGCTACAACGACGCCTTCGAAGGCGACTCGGTGTTCGCGCGGGTGTTCCACAAGCTGTGGATCGAGCACCCCTCGCCGGCCGGGGTCCGCACCCGCACGCGCTTCGCGGTCGAGCTCATCGACGCCGACCTCGGCCGCTCGGCCGCGCTCACCGATCCCGCCGCCACCTTCCGCGTCACCAGCCTCGGCTGCGGTCCGGCGCGCGAGGTGCCGTGGCTGATCCAGCGCCGTGGTGCCTGGGCGGGCCGGCTGCTGTGGACCCTCATCGACCAGGACGACGAGGCGCTGAGCTTCGCCTACAACGAGAGCCAGCCGGTCCTCGCCGCGTCGGGCAGCCAGGGCAGCATCCAGTGCCTCAACGTGTCGTTCACGCAGCTCCTCCAGGACGCAGGCCTGGTGCCGGTGACCGAGGAGCAGGACGTGATCCTCGCCACCGGGCTCTTCGACTACCTCGGCGACGCGGCCGCGCGTGACCTGGTGCGGGGCCTCTACGATCGCCTGCGCCCCGGCGGCCTGCTCGTGGTCGGCAACGCCGTGGGACCGAACCAGGACTACTGGTCGCCCGAGTTCGTGCTCGACTGGTCGATGATCTACCGAACCGCCGACCAGCTGCGCGCGATGGCCGCCAAGCTGCCGCCGGAGGCGGAGGCCGAGGTCCGCCTCGAGCCCGGTCAGGCCTATTACATGCTGATCGTCCGGCGCCACTGACCCTCCCACCGGCCAGATCCCTCGACGAATGGCAGAGCAGGCGCACGCCGCGGACGACCGGGAGCGCGCCCCCCACGGCGACCGCGCTCCCGGGGCGCGGATCGACCCCGCGATCGAAGCTGGATTCCACGAGGAGCTGCGCCGCCGCAACCTGCGGGTGCTCTTCTGGTCGGCGTGCGTCTTCAATCCGACCTACCTGGCGTGGTCGTTCTTCGACTACCTGCTCGCGCCGGCGCACTGGGCGACGTTCCTGGCGCTCCGGCTTGCCGTGATCGGCCTCGGCACGGCGCTCTTGGTGCTGGTCCACCGCGAGCGCTTCCAGCGCTACACCTGGGAGGTCTTCTGGATCTGGCTGTGGATCTGCGGCGCCTTCATCGCGCCCATGCTGCCGCGCTCGGGTGAGAGCTTCACCGCCTACATCTTCGGCTTCATCCTGATCCTCTACGGCTCGGGGCTCTTGCCGTTCTGGCGCCCGAGCTGGGCGCTCTCGAACGTCCTCGCGATCATCGCGGTCGTCCCGGTGTGCTTCTGGCTGTGGCCCTCCGACGTGCCGGGGCGCGACCTGATCGCCGCGACCTTCTTCGTGATCACCGGCTCGGGTGCCAGCGTGCTCATGGCGTACTTCAAGTACGACCTGGCGCGCAGCGACTACCTGAGCCGCACCGAGCTCGCGCGCACCAGCTCCAACCTCGAGTCGGCTCTCGGTCGCCTGAAAGAGGTCGACCGCATGAAGAGCGACTTCATGGCGAACATCTCGCACGAGATGCGGACGCCGCTGACGCTCATGCTGGGGGCACTCGAGAGCCTGGGCTCGTCACCGGAGGCGGGCTCCGGCGGCCGCCAGCTCGAGTACCTCGAGGTGATCCGCCGCAACGGGCTGAGCCTGATGCGGCTCATCAACGACCTGCTCGACCTGGCGCGGGTCGAGGCCGCGCAGGCGCGGCTCCGGCTCGAGGAGTTCGACCTCACGGAGCTCATCCACGGCATCACGGTGCAGGCCGGCCCGATGTTCTCGTGGCGCTCGCTCGATCTCGAGACCCACATGCCGGACCACCCGGTGCGCGTCACCCTCGACCGCCTGCGCGTCGAGAAGGTGGTCCTCAACCTGCTCTCCAACGCGATCAAGTTCACGCCCGCGCACGGCCGCATCCGGGTGTCCCTCGCGGAGGCGCCCGAGCACGTCGAGATCGAGGTCGCGGACTCGGGCATCGGCATCGCGCCCGAGCACCACGCGCGGATCTTCGAGCGCTTCAGCCAGGTCGACGCCACCGCGACTCGCTCCAAGGGCGGCACCGGCATCGGGCTCGCGCTGGTGCGCGAGTTCGTCGAGCTGCACGGCGGCGCGGTCGCGGTGGAGAGCGTCCCCGGCGAGGGCTCCACCTTCACGGTGCGGCTGCCGCGGGGGCCGCAGGGGATCCCCGACGATCGCATCGACCGCCGCGTCGCCCGCAGCGACACCGGCCTCGCCCGCCGCGAGGAGGACGTTGGCCTCGGCGCCTGGGTGCAGACCATCTCCGAGTCCGCCGAGTACCGCTACGGCGAGCTCTACGACGTCGCC
The DNA here is from genome assembly GCA_016713535.1 of Deltaproteobacteria bacterium. Lineage (GTDB taxonomy): Bacteria > JADJOY01 > JADJOY01 > JADJOY01 > JADJOY01 > JADJOY01. Next base: position 123,181 of record JADJOY010000027.1, on the reverse strand, counting down.
GACCGCCGCACCACCGCGCGTCTCGAGGTGGGACCGCGCCACGGCACCGTGCTGGTGGTCGAGGACTCCCGCGACCTGGCGCGTTTCATCGCGCTCCAGCTCGCCTCCGAGTACCACGTGATCACCGCCGCCGACGGCGAGGAGGGCTGGGAGCGCGCCCGCTCCGACCTGCCCGACCTGGTGATCACCGACCTGATGATGCCGCGCCGCGACGGTTACTGGCTGTGCGAGCAGCTCCGCCGCGACCCCCGCACGCGACCGATCCCCATCATCATGCTCACCGCCCGCGGGCAGGCCGAGGACCGCGTCGAGGCGCGCCGCCACGGCGCCGACGTCTACCTGAGCAAGCCCTTCAACGTCCGCGAGCTGCTCGCGGCGATCGCGCGGCTGCTCAAGCGCAAGGAGGAGCGGGTCGACTCGCTCGCCACCGAGACCTCCACCTCCATGCGGGTGCTCACCGCCGGCCTCGCGCACGAGCTGCTCAACCCGCTCGGCTTCATCTCGAACGCGGTGTTCGCCCTCGACGAGCTGATCGCCGACATGATGCGCACCGGCGACACCGGGAAGCTCGGGCCGGTGTGCCTCGAGCTGCTCGGCTCCGCGAACGTCGGCCTCGAGCGCATCCAGACGCTCATCAAGGAGCTCAAGTCGGTCTCCGAGCCGCACCCGAACCTCGCGCCCGAGCGCACCGACCTCAACCAGTCGCTGCGCTCGACGCTGCTGCTCGCCGGCGCCGGGAACGCCACCAAGGTGCAGTTCCACGTCGACCTGTGCGCCGACGCCACGGTCGTGTGCCGCGCGGGTCGCATCAACCAGGTGTTCCTGAATCTGCTCAAGAACGCGCTCTTCGCGCTGCCCGAGGGCCGTGGCTCGATCTGGGTCACGACCCGGCACGTCGGCGACGACCTCGAGATCGTGATCGCGGACGACGGCTGCGGCATCGCCCCCGACAACATCGAGCGGGTCTTCGATCCGTTCTTCACCACCCGCGAGCCCGGGCGTGGCACCGGCCTCGGGCTCGCGCTCTGCCGCCGCATCGTCGAGGAGCACGGCGGGACGCTCACGCTGACGAGCGTGGTGGGCGAGGGGACGCGCGCGACCGTGCGGCTGCCCGTGACGTCCTCCTCCACCGGAGTTGGCGCCGGACGAGGCATGAGGCCGCTCCGGGCCAGCGCCTGGCGCCAGTTGACGGCCGATCGCCACTAGGGGAAAACGGAACACCAGCGCGGCCCGAGGTGCCGCGCCGGGTCGTGTCGAGCACCGGTCTCGCAGCGCCGCGAGCGATCGCGGGCCGGCGGCGACGCGGGATGCCCGAGCACCCACCTCATCCACCGTCACCCCCCCCGGCCCCCGATCGATGACCGCGAACCCCGAGACGATGTTGCCCCGCGCCCGCATCCTCGTCGTCGACGACGAGGAGCCGCTGCGCCAGACGATGATGGTGATCCTCGGCCGCGAGTACGAGGTGCTCACCGCCGCCGACGCCAACGAGGCGCAGGCGATCCTCGACGAGCACCCGGTCGATCTCGTGCTCACCGACGAGCGCATGCCCGGCGTGCGCGGCACCGACCTGCTGGCGCGGGTCCGCGAGCGCGACCCCGACATCGTGCGCATCGTGCTCACGGCCTACAACGAGCCCGAGGCGATGCTGCGCGCCATCAACGAGGGCGAGGTGCTGCGCTTCCTGCTCAAGCCGTGCAACCCGGCGGTGTTGAGGCAGGAGATCTGCCAAGCGCTCGAGCGGCGCCGCCTGGCGCGCGAGAACCGCCACCTGCTCGAAGAGCTGGCGCTACGCAACCGCCACCTCGAATACACGATCAAGGAGCTCAACGCCGCGCGCGAGAGCCTGGTGCGCGCCGAGAAGCTGGCGCTCGCGGGGCGCCTCGCCTCCGGCTTCGCCCACGACATCCGCAACTACCTGACCGCGGTGGTCGGGCTCGCCGGGCTCGCCGACCTGGGGCCGGCCGGCGGCACGGTGCGGCGGCTCCTCGACCAGGCCGTGCACGGCATCCACGACCTCTCGAGCGAGCTCATGATGGTCGCGGATGGGCGCCCGCTCGCCTACCAGCTCGAGCGCAGTGACCTCGCCGAGCTGGTGCGCGGCTTCGTCAACGACATGCGCGGCGGCACCATCGATCAGACTCGCCAGCTCGAGGTCGAGCCGTCGGTGTCGCTGCCGTGCGAGGTCGCGCCGCGCAAGCTCTGGCGGGTGCTGTGGAACCTGCTGCAGAACGCCGTCGAGGCCACCGCCGACGGCGCGCGCATCTCGTTTCGCACCTTCAGCCTCGACGGCTACGCGTGCGCCGAGGTCGAGGACACGGGGTGCGGCATGCCGTCCGAGGTGCGAGCGCGGATCTTCGAGCCCTTCTTCAGCACGCGCTCGTCCGGCACCGGGCTCGGGCTCGAGATCTGCCGCATCATCGTCGAGGGTCATCACGGCCACGTCGAGTGCGACAGCACCGAAGGCGTCGGCACCACGTTCCGGATCAAGCTCCCGCTGATCGCGTCCTGAGCGCGGCGGGCCGGGGCGCGCCAGATCGATCCGTGAGCCCTTCGGAGGGGGCACGCGTCGCGTGCCCGGCGATACGCGTGGGCGCGCGCATCACCGGGTGCGTCGGTCCCTGTCCGATCGCGATCGTTCCCCGGCGCCCGACGAAGCGGGCGCGCTCCAGCCGAGGGGGTCCGAGCGGCCGGGAGGGGCACGCGCTGCGTGCCCCGTTGTCTGGAGGGCCCGCCTCCGGCGGGCCGGGGCGCGCCAGATCGATCCGAGAGCCCTTCGGAGGGGCACGCGTCGCGTGCCCGGCGATACGCGCAGGCGCGCGCATCACCGGGTGCGTCGATCCCTGTCCGATCCCGATCGTTCCCCGGCGCCCGACGAAGCGGGCGCGCTCCAGCCGAGGGGGTCCGAGCGGCCGGGAGGGGCACGCGCTGCGTGCCCCGTTGTCTGGAGGGCCCGCCTCCGGCGGGCCGGGGCGCGCCAGATCGATCCGTGAGCCCTTCGGAGGGGCACGCAGTCGCGTGCCCGGCGATACGCGCAGGCGCGCATCCCCGGTGCGTCGATCCCTGTCCGATCGCGATCGGTCCCTGGCGCCCGACGAAGCGGGCGCGCTCCAGCCGCGTGGGTCCGAGCGGCCGGGAGGGGCACGCGCTGCGTGCCCCGTTGTCTGGAGGGCCCGCCTCCGGCGGGCCGGGGCGCGCCAGATCGATCCGTGAGCCCTTCGGAGGGGCACGCGTCGCGTGCCCGGCGATACGCGCAGGCGCGCGCATCCCCGGGTGCGTCGATCCCTGTCCGATCCCGATCGTTCCCTGGCGCCCGACGAAGCGGGCGCGCTCCAGCCGAGGGGGTCCGAGCGGCCGGGAGGGGCACGCGCTGCGTGCCCCGTTGTCCTGAGGGCCCGCCCTCCGGCGGGCCGGGGCGCGCCAGATCGATCCGAGAGCCCTTCGGAGGGGCACGCGTCGCGTGCCCGGCGATACGCGCAGGCGCGCGCATCCCCGGGTGCGTCGATCCCTGTCCGATCGCGATCGTTCCCTGGCGCCCGACGAAGCGGGCGCGCTCCAGCCGCGTGGGTCCGAGCGGCCGGGAGGGGCACGCGCTGCGTGCCCCGTTGTCTGGAGGGCCCGCCTCCGGCGGGCCGGGGCGCGCCAGATCGATCCGTGAGCCCTTCGGAGGGGCACGCGTCGCGTGCCCGGCGATACGCGCAGGCGCGCGCATCCCGGGTGCGTCGATCCCCGTCCGATCGCGATCGTTCCCTGGCGCCCGACGAAGCGGGCGCGCTCCAGCCGCGTGGGTCCGAGCGGCCGGGAGGGGCACGCGCTGCGTGCCCCGTTGTCTGGAGGGCCCGCCTCCGGCGGGCCGGGGCGCGCCAGATCGATCCGTGAGCCCTTCGGAGGGGCACGCGTCGCGTGCCCGGCGATACGCGCAGGCGCGCGCATCCCCGGGTGCGTCGATCCCTGTCCGATCCCGATCGTTCCCTGGCGCCCGACGAAGCGGGCGCGCTCCAGGCGAGGGGGGCCGAGTGGCCGGGAGGGGCACGCGCTGCGCTCCCCTGTGTCTGGAGGGCCCGCCTCCGGCGGGCCGGGGCGCGCCAGATCGATCCGTGAGCCCTTCGGAGGGGCACGCGTCGCGTGCCCGGCGATACGCATCGGCGGGTGCATCTCCGCGTGCGTCGATCCCTGTCCGATCCCGATCGTTCCCCGGCGCCCGACGAAGCGGGCGCGCTCCAGCCGAGGGGGTCCGAGTGGCCGGGAGGGGCCGGCGCTTCGTGCCCCGTTGTCTGGAGGGCCCGCCCTCCGGCGGGCCGGGGCGCGCCAGATCGATCCGTGAGCCCTTCGGAGGGGCACGCGTCGCGTGCCCGGCGATACGCGCAGGCGCGCGCATCCCCGCGTGCGTCGATCCCTGTCCGATCCCGATCGTTCCCTGGCGCCCGACGAAGCGGGCGCGCTCCGGGGGGCAGGCGGGCTCACCTTCCGCCGAGCGCCGCGGCGGCGGCCGCGATGAAGGCGGGCGTGGTGCCGCAGCAGCCCCCCACGGCGTTGGCGCCCACGGCGACGAGCCGCGCGACTCCCGCTGCGAAGCGCTCGGGCGTCTCGTCGTAGACGAAGCGGCCGGCGTCGTCACGGCGTGGCTGGCCGCCGTTGGGGCGGGCGATCACCGGCAGGTCAGTGGCTGCCACGAGACCGACGATGGTCTCCAGCATCTCGCGCGCGTCGAGCATGCAGTTGGCTCCCACGGCCGCGGCGCCCGCTCGCGCCAGCCGGTGCGCAGCGAGGCGCGGGTCGATCGCCGCGCGCTCGGCGGTGGCGGGCAGGAAGGCGAGCGTCGAGAGAACCGGACACGGCGTGACGTCGCGGATGGTCGAGATCGCGAGCACCGCCTCGTCCAGATCGGTCATGGTCTCGACGAGCAGCGCGTCGCAGCCGGCCGCCGCGAGTGCCGCCGCTTCTTCGGCGTACGCGGCGCGGCGCTCGGCCTCGTCCGGCGCGCGCGGCTCGCCGAGCGGCGGCCAGATCGGGCCCAGGTCGCCGAGCACCCAGCCCGCGGCGCCGATCGCCTCCCGGGCCAGCTCGACCGCCGCACTCCAGATCGCATGGCGGTGCTGGCTGAGCCCCGCGCGCGCCAGGTTGGGCGCGGTCCCACCGAACGTGCACGTCGTGAGCACCTCGGCGCCCGCCGCGACGTACCTGCGATGGACCGCGAGCACCTCGTCGGGTCGCTCGAGCACCCACCGCTCGGGCGGCGTGCCGAGGGGCAACCCGCGATCGAGCAGCATCGTCCCCATTGCCCCGTCGAGGAGCACCACGCGCCGGCGCAGGTCGGAGAGGAGCGCGGGCATCGCCCTCAGTCGCCGGCCACGAGGTAGGTGAGCTTCCAGGCGCCACCTTGCTTGGTGAAGCCGACGCGGTAGTCGCCGGGCGAGCGAATCATCGACTTCGGGACGAAGCCGGTCTTGCCGTTCCAGAGCTCGACCTCGATCCACGGCGGGCTGGTGCCGGTCTCGGGGTCGAACTTCCAGTCGGGGACCTTCACGACGTCGTGGTCGAGCTGTGTGACGACCGGCGCCGCTTCGTCGGCCTTCTCGCGGACCTTGACACCGCGCCCGGTGATGACGCCGCTGGTGAAGGCGTCGAGGTCATCGGGGAAAGCCGCGTAGGCGTACGGATACGTGGCCGTGACTCCTTCCTCGGACTTCTCGACGGTCGAGCCGAGCCTCAGGATCTCCGCCAAGAGCGGCCAGAGCTTGGAGGTCGGCTCGGCGGGCTTCCAGCGCTCGAAGAACGCATCCGGCCCGCTCTCGCCGCCGAAGGCGATCAGCACCTGCGGCGCGAGCTCCGCGCGCAGGGCACCCGCGTCCCTGGCGGCGATCATGGCGTCGAGCTTCTTCTTGAACCCGGCGAACGAGGGATCGGACACGGCCTGGTCGCGCGGCACGAGCTGGACGCGTGGGTAGGGCTCGGCGGCGAGCGCGGTGCTCGGCGCCGCCGCGCCGGCGAGCGCGGTGAGCAGCGTGGTCGCGGCGAGGGCGCGGCGCAGTCGCGCGGTTGGACGGGGGTCGAGGTGGCGCATACGCTTCGTGCTCCCGCGCGCCTCCCGGCGCGCCTCGTATCGAATCTCGAAGGACCGCATGAGTCTCACACAGCTTCAACCGATCGCCGACGGCCCCGCCCAGCTCAACCGCTTCGGCGTGAGCTACCAGGGCAAGCGCATGTTCTGCCTGTGGCCGTGGCGCACCATGGTGCTCACCTGCGACGGCACCGTGGTGTGCGGCTGCGGCGACGCCCGCAACGAGAACAAGATGGGCCACGTGGGGACCCAGTCCGCGCTGCAGATCTGGCAGGGCGAGGGCTTCCAGCGCATGCGCCGCGGCATGCACGCCAACCGCCCGCCGGCCTTTTGCTACAAGTGCGGGCTGATGGAGGTCCACGACGGCACCTACGAGCCGCCCGACCTGCCGCTGGTGCCTCCCGAGCTGCCGCGCGTCCTCTACGTCGAGCCGACGATCATCTGCAACCTGCGCTGTCCGCAGCCGGCGTGCGAGGTCGACGTCTACGACACCCGCATCGACCGGATGCTGCCGTTCGACCTCTACAAGAAGGTGATCGACGAGGTCGGGCCCCACCTCGAGCGCATGGTCTTCTACAACTACGGCGAGAGCTTCCTGCACAAGGACGCGTTCAAGATGCTGAAGTACGCGAAGGACGTGAACCCGAACGTGTGGATCTGGACGAGCACGAACGGGCACTACTTCGACAAGCCGGAGAAGGTCGCGGCGCTGGTCGACTCGGGCATCAACGAGGTGCAGTTCTCGGTCGACGGCGCGACCCAGGAGGTCTACGAGACCTACCGCAAGCGCGGGAAGCTCGACAAAGTGCTGAAGGCGATCGGCGACGTCGTGAACGAGCGCGAGCGCCGCGGGCATCTCTTCCCGTGGATCATCTGGAACTACATCCTCTTCCGCTGGAACGACTCGGACGAGGAGCTCGAGAAGGCGCGCACGCTCGCGCGCGAGCTGGGCGTCGACCGGCTCACCTTCACCACCACCGATCAGCCGCTCGGCTTCCCGTCGGAGCGCTACGTGCCGGGCTCGCCCGACTACGAGCGCATCCGCCACTCGACCCTCGAAGGCGGGAGGAAGATCCCCAACGCGCTGGTGTGGGACGCCCGCATCGAGGCGCTCGGCGAGCCGCCGCGGGCGGCGCGCCCGGGGGAGCTCTTCGTGGCGCGCTTTCGCGCCACCAACACCGGCGAGATGCCGTGGGTGGCGGCCGACGGGCGGCCCTATCGCAAGGTGTACCTGTGCGCGCGGCTCTTCGACGGCGCGGGGAAGCTGATCGACGACACCTTCTCGCAGGTCGGCATGGGCACCACCGTCGAGGGCGGCCAGAGCGCGGAGCTCACCCTCATCGGGTTGGTGCCGAAGGAGCCGGGCCGCTACCACCTCAAGGTCGACCTCGTCCGGCACGGCCTGTGGTGGTTCGAGAACCTCGACGTGAAGCCGATCGAGTGGGACCTCGAGGTGAGCGGCGCGGCGCCCGCGGAGCCGCTGATCGAGGCGCTCGCGACGCCCACCGTCGCCCGCGGACCGGACGCGTTCGAGGTCGCGCTGCGCGTCCGCGGGCACAGCACCGCGGCGCTCGACAGCAACGAGGCGAGCCCGTCGGGGTTGGGGCGGATCGGCGTGGGCGTGCGGTGGTTCCGCGCCGACTCGGGCGAGGAGGTGCGCGCCTGCGACCGCGCCCACTTCGTGCCGCCGCTCGAGCCCGGCGAGACGCGCGACCTGAAGATCGCCGTGCCCGCCGGGCTGATCCCCGCGGGCCACTACCGGTGCAGGGTCGATCTGGTGCGCGAGGGCTGCTTCTGGCTCCAGGACCAGGGCGCCACACCGCTCGAGTGGGACGTCGAGGTGCTGCCGCCGACGGACGCGGGCGCGGGTATCGAGGCGATCGACGTGCCGGCGCGGATGGAGCGTGGCCAGGACCTGACGATCACGGTGCGCGTGCGGGGACTCAGCCACTCGGCCCTCGATGGCACCGGGCCGATCCACGGCCGCTGCGGCATCGGCATCCGCTGGTTCGACGAACGCGGAGCGTGCGTCCGCGACATCGAGCGCGTCTACTTCGATCCGGTGCTGCCCGCCGGCGGCTCGCGCGAGATCCGTTTCACGGTGCCCGCCGGCTCGCTCGCCGCCGGTGAGTATCGAGCGCGGATCGGCCTCGTGAAGGAAGAGCTCTTCTGGTTCGAATCCCAGGGCACTCCCGCCCTCGACGCCGCGGTCGAAGTGGCGTGAGCGTCGGTCGCGAGGAGAACGGCGCTCGCGACGCGCGGCTCCACGCGCCGGCCACGGCGCGCAATCGCGAGCCGATCCTGGAGGTGCTGCGGCGCACGCTACCGCCGCGCGGCGTGGTGCTCGAGATCGCGAGCGGCACGGGCGAGCACGCGGTCCACTTCGCGCGCAACCTGTCCGGCGTCACGTGGCAGCCGAGCGACGCCGACGCGCCGTCGCGGGCCAGCATCGCTGCGTGGCGCGCGGCCGAGGCCGTCGCGAACCTGCGCGAGCCGCTCGATCTGGACGTGTGCCGCGAGCCGTGGCCGATCGAGTCGGCCGACGCGGTGGTGTGCATCAACATGATCCACATCTCGCCGTGGGAGTGCACCGAAGCGCTGGTGCGAGGCGCCGCGCGGCTGCTCGACGAGGGAGCACCGCTGGTGCTCTACGGCCCGTACCACATCGGCGGAATGCCCACCGCGCCCAGCAACGCCGCGTTCGACGAGAGCCTTCGGCTGCGCGACCCGGAGTGGGGTGTGCGCCATCTCGAGGACGTGGTGCGCGTCGCCGCCTCGCACGGCTTCTCCCACGAGCAGACCGTTCCCATGCCCGCCAACAACCTCACCGTGGTGTTCCGGCGGACGGGGCGGGCGGGCGGCTGAGTCGGGCGCAACGCCTCCCTCGCGCCGCCAGCCTCGACGTCGGCGCGGTGGCGGACCGCCGGGAGGCGGTCCATCCGAACGTAGCGCGCGCGATCTCGAGAGGTTCCCGCGGCCGCGAAGGATCGCGGCCCTCCAGGCCGATCGACCGGGATCGCCGTGCTGGACGCGCACCCTTCGTCGTGCGCAAGGGGGCGAGCGCCGGGTCGGTGACGGAGCACCGATGCGCCAGCCGGTCGAACGGGGTCGCGCTGCTGGAGGGCGCCGGTCCCTCGGCGCCGCGGCCGCGAAGGATCGCGCTTTTCGGAGGGGCACGTCACCGGCGGCGTCGCACCTGCGCGAGCTCCTCGACACCGACTCGGTCGCGCTGGCCGCGCTGCCGATCCTCGATCCGACCGAGGGCACCTGGGGGCGAATCGAGCGGCGGGACCTGGACGGACGGCGTCTCGCGTCAGTCCGTGGCGTCGAACTGGACGGTGGCGCGTTCCTTCAGGATCGGCTTGATGTAGTGCTCGATCACCGCGAGGTGGGCGGGGTGGCTGCGGTAGACGAGGTAGCCGTCCGCGGAGTCGAACTCGGCGACCAGCGCGAAGTCCCAGTTGCCGTCCACCAGGCGCGCGTCCGCGCCCAGGTGATAGCGCCGGATCTCGGGGATCTGCCGTGGCAGGTCGGCGAGCGCGGTGTGGAGCGCGATGCGCTGCTCGGCGCTGGTGTCGTCCCTGAACCGGAGCTGGACCACGTGACGGAACATCACGCTCCTCCCGCGGCGGACGCCGCGGCGGCGAGCGCTGGGCGCTCGATCGGGAATCCGAGGCCGCGCTCGCGCGCGCGCGCGAGCGAGCGTGTCGAGGAAAGGCCCGCAATCGTCGGGCGCGATCACGAGCGGCTTGCGGCCGCGCCGGCGGATCGCCACGACCGGCAGCTCGCCGGTGAAGTAGAGGTCGAAGACGCCGAGCGTGCCGTTGCGGAAGCGGCCGTAGCTGCCGTAGAAGCCGCCCACCCGGAAGATCCCGATCGGCCGCCCGGCGAGGAAGGGTGCGCCGTCTTTCACCGACTCGATCTTGTCGAGCGGCACGCGCACCGGCCCGATCGGCCGCTCGACGCGGACCTCGTCGGCGGTGACCGTGTACGCGCGCGGGCGGAAGAGCGACGCCACGAACAGGATCGCGCCGGGCACCGCGGCGATGAGCAGCACGCGCGGGTCCTGGCTGGTGAAGTAGATGTTCACGCCCACCGCGACGGGAACGCCCATCGCGAGCCCGTAGCCGACGAGGTAGGTGGCCACCTTCATCGGCGTCGAGAGCGTGGCGCCGAAGCGCGTGGGTTCGATCGTCATGACGAGCGCGAGTCTAGCGCGCGTCGCGCGGCCTGGAGCGCGCCCGCTCCGAGGCTGTGAATCTTTCGATCGGGGTCGCTCACGGAGGCCGCGTGGGCCCGGTGACGGGGGATGGAACCCCCGTCGTTACGAGGCTCTTCGTAGCGCGGGGGGCTCCGTCCCCCCGCGGCGCTTCGCTCTCGCTCGATTTCTTGCACGCTCTCCGTCGGGCGCCGGCAGACGCGCGACCCGGGGCGATAGATCGGTACTCTCGGGCGGGCGCGGGGCCCGCCCCTACGGATCGGTGTCCGGCGGCGCCTCGGCGTCGAGGGTGGCGTCGAGGTCGGTGCTGCAGTCGACCAGCTCGGCGCACGGGCCGATGAGCTGGCTCGCGGCCGACTGGCGGTCGGACTGCGCCGCGGCGAGCTTCGCGTCGACCTCGGCCTCGCTCGCGGTCTCGACGTCGACTCCGTCGGCGGTGGTGGGAGCGGGCGCCGGGCTCTCGCCGCTCGCTTCGCCTCCCTGGCCGAGCATGTGGTTCAGGTCCGTGAGCAGCGCGTCGCACGCACGCGCCGTGAGCCAGCTCGTGCAGCTCGCGAGCTGATCCTCGTGGACCTTGCAGGCGTCGCCGCTCGCCGCGGCCCCGATCCCCGACGCCAGCTCGTTCCCGAACCCATCGAGCTGGGCGCGCTGCTCGGCGGTCACGGGCGAGCCCACCTCCGCGACGTAGCACTCCGAGGTGCGCCCCAGGAGCGCCTGGACGTACGTCACGGCCCACGCGGGTGGCGGCGGCAGCGCCGCGAGCGCCGCGCTCTCGCGCTCGAGGTCCGCGCCGAAGTCGTCACAAGGAAGCGCATTCACGGCGGAGGCGCACGCCTCGGGGCTCGGTGGTGTCACGTCCGGCGCGGCCGGCGCGCCGCACGAGACGCCGTTCACGCTCACGTCGGCCGCGGCGGCGAGGTCCGCGCTCGCCGCATCGAGCACGGCGCGGTCGTCGTCGCCGAGCGCGCCGCCTTGCGCCTCGAAGCACGCCACGAACTTCGCGACCAGCGCCGCACCGAGCGGGTCCTCGGCGCGCGCTCACGCTCACGGCGAGGACCGCGATCGCCGCGGTGCTGGCGAGCGAGAGCCGCTTCATGGCGCGCTCTCCTTCCCTCGTCCGCTGCCGCCGACCGCCACGATCGCGAGCCCGAGCGTCCCCGCGAGCAAGCCGAGGAGGAAGGTGGGCAGCGCGGCCAGGAGGTCCCGCCGTGCGGCCGGCGCGGGGGCGGGGGGTGGGAGCGCCGGCTTGGCGGTGGGCGGGGGAAGCGGCGGCTGGGCGTCCTGAGCGCGCGGGAGTTGGCCGCGCGCCGCTCCCGAAGTGGAGACGCTCGGTGCAGTGGGCAGGGGAAGCACCGCCGCCGTCCCCGAGGTCGGTACGCCGTGGGTCGGACCGGGCGCGCCCGGTCCGGGTGCGGCCGGTTGCGCCGGCGCCGCTGCGGCGCGGGTGGACACAGGCGTCGTGGCGGCCGTCGTCGACGTGGCCGCAGCGGGAGCCGCCTCGCCCTCGCGCGTGCGGCGCGGCTTCGTCGCAGGCGAGACGGCGGCTTCAGGCTCGGCCGCGGTCTCGGCCGCACCCTCGGGCTCGCCCCCGGCCTCGGCCGTCGGGTGGCGCGATCGTTCGAGGCACAGGAATCGCGCGAGCGCTCCGCCCGCCTCTGCACACGGGTCCGGGGCGGGCGCCAGCGCAGCCATCAGCGCCTCGTAGGAGGGCGCGACCGGCTTCGCCGCCGGCTTGGGAGCGGCGCGTCGCTCCGCCGCGGCACGGGCGGGGCGAGGGCGCGCGGCAGCTGGCTGCGCCGCCGGCGACGCGGCCTCTCGCTTCGTCGGCGCGCGCGCGGACGGCGCCGTGCGCGCGTCGAGCGCCACGAGCGCGCCCACCGTGAGCGCACCGGCGAGGGTGGCGGGTACGAGCCGCGTCAGCACCGCTCTCGAACGGCTGCCCGATCGCCGCGTGCCGCGCCGCGCGACCAGCTCGACCAGCGCCGCCCAGCCGATCCCCAAGGCAAACCCGGCGATCTCGATCGCTCGCGTGTCGTTCGAGGTCCGGGCGCTCGCCTCGGGCGAGCGCGCGATCCCGCTCGTGGCGGCGGCGCCGGCGCTCGGCACGTCCGGGATCGCCGGTTGTCCGCCACCTGGATCCGCCGAGGGCAGCGGCCGCGCTCCGCCCCGCGCCACCGGCTCTCCGGGCTCGGCCGCGCCACCTGCGCCGTCCGCGCTCTCGGGGATCGCCGGCAGGTTGGCGTCGCCGCGGCTCAGGGCCGCGAGGCGCTCGAGCGCCGAGGCGTCCGCGCCGCGCCCGCCGCCTGCGCGCGGAGCGCCGTTCATCCACACGGCGAGCAGCACGATCGAGCCGCCGAGCACGGCGAGTGCGGCGAGCGCGCTCGCGATCGCACGCGCGTGGCGCGCGACCGCCACCGGGATGGCCCGCCAGCTTTCGCCGCGCTCCCAGATCGTGGCGGCGCGAGCGCGCTCCCGGGACTGGCGCCGGCCCTCGCGGCTCAGCGCCTGGCGCACGGCGTCGGTCAGATCCTTGGTGAGGCTGCCGCCCGCGTCGTCGAGGGCGAGCATGCAGCCGTGCTTGGCGAGCTCGTGCTCGATCTTGAGGATCTCGCGCTTCTTGTCGCTCGCCGCGATCTCGAGCCAGTCGACCTCGATCTCGCCCTTGAGCGCCTTGGTGAGCTTGCTCACGTCGAGCGCCGAGGGCAGCTCCCAGGTGGCGCGCTGGATGGTGCGAACGTCGCCAGCAGGACGCTCGAGGAGGAAGAGCTTGTAGCGCGGCATGGCGAAGACGAACCGCCGAGATAAATAGCCAGCGACAGCTCGTTTATCCGGATGCCGGCAGGCCGGCAAGCGTGCTCGCCGCGAGCGCCGGTCCGGTGCGGTTGGCGGATCCGCGAGCGCCGAGGCTTACTGCCCGCCCCAACGAGAGGTGGTGGATCGATGGCTGCGACGAACGAGCGCGTGGCGCTGGTGACGGGTACGTCGAGTGGCTTCGGGATGTACGCGAGCGTCGACCTCGCGCGCGCGGGCTTCCGGGTGGTGGCGACGATGCGGAATCTCGCCAAGAAGCAGCCGCTCCTCGACGCCGCGGCGGCGCACGGCGTCGAGCTCGAGGTGGTGCGCCTCGACGTGACCGAGGCGGCGTCGATCGCGGCGGCGGCGCGCTACGTCGCCGAGCGCCACGGGCGCCTCGACGTGCTCGTGAACAACGCGGGCTACGGCCTGACCGGCGCGGTCGAGGACACGCCGGCGGATGCGCTGCGCGCCCAGCTCGAGACCAACGTGATCGGCCTCGCCGAGGTGACGCGCGCGTTTCTCCCGATGATGCGCGCGCGCCGCTCGGGCCGCGTCATCAACGTCTCGTCGATGGGCGGGCGCACCACGTTCCCGGGCTTCGCGCCCTACCACGCGAGCAAGTTCGCGGTGGAGGGGCTCACCGAGGCGATGGAGTTCGAGCTCGCGCCGTTCGGCATCCAGGTGGTGTTGATCGAGCCGGGTGCGTTCGGCACCGAGTTCGACCGCGGCAGCATGGTGCGATCGGTGCGTGACGGGAGCCCGTATCGGCCGATCCTCGACAACATGGACGCGCGCATGTCGCGCTTTCGCTTCCTCGCGCAGGACCCGCGCGCGGTGAGCCGCGTGATCGTGAAGGCGGCGAGCGCGCGGCGCCCGAGGCTGCGCTACCCGGTGGGGATCGACGCACGCTTCATCTTGCTCATGCGACCGTTCACGCCGTGGCGGCTCTGGCACTGGTTCAACGCGCGGATCGTGGGCGTGCCGTTTCGACTCGGGTGAAGCCCATGGCGCTGGTGCTCGATCACGTCTTCGCGTTCGTCGCCGAGGGCTTCCCCGACGAGCCGGTGCTCGAGGCGGCGGGGTACCGGGTGGCGTTTGGGCGCGACCACGAAGGGCAGGGCACGGCGAACCGGCTCTTGCTCTTCGCCGAGAACTACCTCGAGCTGATCTGGCTCGCGCGGCGGCGCGAGGCGGAGGCGAACCTGCTACGCCTCGATCGGCGCGCGGACTGGCGCGAGACCGGCGCCTCGCCGTTCGGCATCGGGCTCAGCGGCGCGATCGCCGCAGAGCACGAGGACGATTTCGTCGATTACCGGCTGCCCGCGTTCCCGCTCGGGCGGCTGCGGGTGCTGGCGCGCACGCTCGAGGACCCGGCGCAGCCGCTGGTGTTCGTGATCGAGCGCCACGACGGGGCGCTCGCCGCGCCCGAGAAGGCGGGCTTCCCGCGCTCGTTCCTCGAGCACGCGGCGGCGGTGCGCGGGATCGCGCGGGTGCGGGTGGAGGGGCCGGGTCTCGGCGGCGAGCTCGCGCGCTACCTGCCGGAGTCGGTCGAGCTGGGCGAAGTCGGCGAGGGTGAACAGGGCGGCGAGCCGCGCATGGTGGTGGAGCTCGACCATCCGCAGGCGCCCGTCGTCGAGCTTCCGCCGCTGGTCCGGATCGGCCCGGACGCGCGGGGGAGGGGAGCGTGAGGTTCGCGCGCGGTGTCTTGATGCTCGGCGCGCTGGTCTTCGCCGGGATCGGGATCGGCTGCGTGCTCTTTCCCGCCGAGCTGATGAGCGCCGTGGACCTGGCGCTGCCGAGCGCCGTGGCGCGCACCGAGATCCGCGCGTTCTACGGCGGGCTCGAGCTCGGCGTGGCGGTGTTCCTGACGATCTGCGCGGTGCGCAGCGACTGGGTGCCGCTCGGGCTCACGGCGCTCGCGTGCCTGATGAGCGGCATGGGCGGCGTGCGCCTGATCGCCGCGCTCGCCGCGGGGCGCGAGGCGTGGACGCAGATCCCGATCGCGCTCGTCGAGCTGAGCGGCGCCGCGCTCGGCGTGTGGTCGCTCCGCCGCGTCCGCGACGCGCGCTCGCCGCTCTGGTTCTGAGCCGGCGGCGAGCTGCCGGGGCACGACGGTCAGCAGGCCAACCGATCCCACGGCGGGAGGGCTCACGCCCTCCCCTACATTCCCGTGAGAGGGCATCGCTGCCCGGAGGGGCACGCGTCGCGTGCCCGGCGACGGGGGATGGGACCCCCGCCGCTACGTTGGGTTTCGTAGCACGGGCGCGCTGCGTCCTGGATCAGCGGCGCGTGGCGAGGCGCGCCGCGCCCGCGATCCACGTGATCAGCGCCGCGAACTTGAGGGCGGCGCACAGGCTCGTGAGCGCGGCGACGGTGTCGCTCGCTGGCCCGGTGGCGCCGAGCATGTGGAAGATGCCGACGTTCTCGATCGCGTCGAAGACCGCCGCCACGATCGGCGCCGCGATCAGCGCGGCGCGCATCCGCGCCGAGGCGCCGCCGAGCTTGTCGCTCGCCTTCCAGCCGGTGATCGCGAGCACCGCGCCGTAGAAGCCCAGGAAGCCGTAGTCGGCGAGCGTGTCGCGGTGCGCCGCCTTCGCGACGCCGCCGTCGCCGGCGCGCCACAGCGCGAGTGTGGCGTCGGCGCGCTCGCCGGTGAGCGGCAGCTCCAGGCACATGATGTTCGGGTGCACGCCGAAGCGCAGCTCGGCGGTCGGGCAGCTCGCGGTGCTCGCGAGCAAGCTGCCCGAGACGAGCGCCGTGGAGACGATCGAGAAGATCAGGAAGCCGCGCATCGGGTTCGCTCCTCGTCGCGGCCGCAAGTGGCTGGAGGGTCGGCGCTTCGTCGCCGACCCCAAGGCTCGATCGAGCCGCTCACGGCCAGGCGCCCGCGCTGGCCATCCAGTCCTGCGGCGTGCGCGCCACGCCCGCCTTCACCGTCCAGGCGACGTTGCGGATCGTGGTCAGGTCGGCGAGCGGGTTGCCCTTGACCAGCAGCAGGTTGGCGCGCTTGCCCACCGCCACCGTGCCCACATCGCCGTCGATCCCGAGCACCCGCGCGGGCACGCTCGTCGACGCCAGCAGCGCCTCCATCGGCGTCAGCCCCGCCTCGCCCAGCAGCTCGACCTCGCGCAGCGACGTGAAGCCGTGGAAGAGCGCGGTGAAGACCGGCCAGCAGCCGGAGTCCGTGCCCATCAGGATCGGGATCCCCGCGTCGCGCAGCGCGCGCACGCCGTCCTTCGCGTGCGCCACGCGCCGGCGCAGCATCCAGTCGCTCAGGTAGAGCCCGGTGCTGAGCCGCGGCACGAAGCGCGGCATCCACGTCGGGACGCTGAGCTCGGCGGTGGCGAGGCCGATCGCGTCCCACGCGGCGGGATCGCGCGCGCTCGCGAGCTCGAGCGGTGGTGCCACGAGCCTGAGCAGCGGGTCGTCGAGGCGGCTCGGCTCGCTCTTGATCAGGAACTGGTCGGTCACGCCGAGCGTGCTGATGACCGCGACGCGCTCGTCACGCATCCGCGCCAGCGTCTCCACCGAGGGCGCGTCGTCCTGGTAGCCCGCGTGGACCATCACCTTGGGTGCCAGATCGAGGGCGAGCTCGTGCTCGGGGTCCGACATGCTGTGGACGAAGATCGGTAGCCCGCGCGCCGCCGCTTCCTCGCGGATCCGCGCGCGCATGTTGGCGTCGAAGACCGGCCAGACGTCGAACGGGCCGAAGCCCTTCTCCATCGTGACCTTGGTGCCGACCACGCCCGGCACGCCGCGCGCGGCGTCGAGCTCGGCGACCAGGCGCTCGGGGGAATCGATGGGCTCCCACAGCTCGTCGAAGGCCTCGCCGCGCATCGTGGCGTCGCCGAAGTAGCCGCCCGCCGGCGTCAGGAACGGCGCGAGCATCAAGATGTCGGGGCCGGCGCCGGTGGCCGCGACCTGCTCGCGCGCCCACGCCAGGAAGTCCTTGGGTGTCGCGGCGTCGAGGACGGTGGTGACGCCGGCGGCGACGTAAGCCGGCAGCTCGGTGCGGCGCAGCCGCTCGTAGAGCTCGCGTGGGTCCTTGCGCAGCATCGCCCCGGGCACCGAGTTCAGGTGCACGTGCGAGTCGATGAGGCCGGGCAGCAGCGTGAGGCCGGTGGCGTCGAGGACCTGGCGATCGCCGACGTCGAGGTCGTGGCCGATGCGCGTGATGCGCTCGCCGTCGATCAGGATGGTGACGTGCTCGGTGGCGGGGGCGCCGGTGCCGTCGATCACGCGCGCGTTGCGGATCGCGTAGGCGCCGGAGTAGGTGACGGCGCGAGCGGTTCCGGCGCCTGCGAGGCAAAGCGCGATGGCCGCCGCCGCTCTCGCGACACGCCGCCCGAGCCGCCGGGATCTCTTGCTCACAGGAGCCCCGCGTAGGCGCCGCCGTCCACCGGGATCGCGGCGCCGGTGATGAAGCGCGCCTGCGCCGAGCACAGGAAGGCCGCCACCCGCCCGAAGTCCTCGGGCGCGCCCACCACGCCCGCAGGCACCGTGGCGCCGAGCGCCGACAGGTCCGCCCCGTGAAGCTGGGTGACACGCGCGGTGGCGTGCAGCCCGGGCTGCAGCGAGTTCACGGTCACGCCGTCCTTCGCCACCTCGCGCGCGAGGGTCTTCAGGAAGCCCGTGGCGCCGGCGCGCGCGGTGTTCGAGAGGATCAGGTTGGGGATCGGCTGGCGCACCGCGATCGAGGTGATCGCCACGACGCGGCCGAAGCGCTGCGCGCGCATGCCGGGCACCGCCTCGATGCACATCGCCACCACCGAGAGCAGGTTGAGGGCGAGGGCGTCCGGGTAGCGCTCGAGGGGCGTGTCCTCGAAGGTGCCGGGCGGCGGTCCGCCCGCGTTGGTGATGAGGATGTCGAGCCCGCCGAGCGCCGCGCGCGCCTCGCGCACGAAGCGCGCCGCCTCCTCGGGTTTCGAGACGTCGATCGCGAGACCGGTCGCGCCGTGCCCGAGCCGCACCGCCGCGTGCTCGACCCGGGCGCGGTCGCGCCCGCAGATCACCACGCGCGCGCCTTCGTCGGCGAGCGCCTTCGCCGTCGCGAAGCCGAGCCCCGCCGAAGCCGCCGCCACCGCCGCTCGCTTCCCCTTCAGTCCCAGCTCCACGGTGTGTCCTCCTGTGTGCGTGCTGGCCCTGCGCCGGCGGACGTTACTCCATCGCATCCGGCGAACGAAGCGAGGCCGGTCACACGAGCGCGGGCGCCGAGTCCCGGCCGGGCACGCGCCACGTGGGCGGCGATCCGCGAGGGCGCTCGCATCGCCCCTCGAACCCGACCGCCCGGCGCCCGTCGCCGAGGCTGCACCGCTCTGGAGGGACCGCCTCCGGCGATCCGAAACCGCCCTCGCCCCGGGCCGAGCTGCACCCGGTTCGGTCCGAAAATTCCCCCGGCAGGCACCCCAGAACCGCCCCCAAGGGCCCTTTGGATGGCCCTATTACCCCCAAATTCCACGGGCTACACGCCAAAATCGCCGTGTAAAGCTGCAGCCGTACAAATTTGTAAAGCAGTTGCCGAACGATTTTGTATAGCAAGTGCTATACAAACCGGCTCGCCCCCGCGCCCGCGGCAGACCCCGTCCGGCTCGCCGCCGACGCGCGTGCGAGCCGCATTGCTCACTCCCCGCCCGCGGCGTAGCCTTCGGTCCTGGCCCGCACTCGCCGCTCACCCGTCGTCTCAGGAGTCCGCCGATGAAGACTCGCGCCCGGATCGGGATCGCGCTCGCGTTGCTCGTGGTGGCGGTGTTCGTGGTGTCGCGCGCCTCGCGCGAGCGCACGCCGAGCGGCGCCGTGCCCGCTCAGCTCCGCCCCGGCGACGGCGCCGTCCTCGCCGAGGGAGCCGTTGCAGGTCCGGTGAGCGTGAACGTGCTGGCGCTGCCGCGCATCGATCAGGACCCGCGCGCGCAGACGCGGCCGGTCGGCGGCACCAAGAAGAAGAACCGCCCGAAGACGCCGCTCCCCCCGGAGGCGACCGACGCCCTGCGCGAGCAGGCGCTGGAGATCCCGCCGCAGCCCGGCGTGCAGATCGTGAACGAGGGCCGCAGCCCACACGCGCCCACCCTCGCCGTGAGCTTCGACTCGCTCAACTTCGACGACGACCCCGCCAGCGTGCCGCCCGATCCCGAGCTCGCCGTCGGCCCCAACCACATCATCGCCGTCGCGAACTCGAGCCTCGAGGTCTACAACAAGACCGGCACCACGCTCGCCGGCCCGTTGCTCTTCGACACCTTCTTCAGCCCCCTGACCGGCTGCTCCAGCACGTTCGATCCGAACGTCCTCTACGACGAGGAGGCCGACCGCTTCTTCCTCGGCATCGACCAGTTCGGGTCGGGCGTCAACGGCGCCAACAACCGCTACTGCATGGCGGTCTCGCAGACCAGCGACCCCACCGGGAGCTGGTGGCTCTACTCGTTCGACGCCTCGGTGAACACCGGCGAGTTCTTCGACTACCCGCACGCGGGCGTCGGCGACCAGGCGATCTTCATGGGCGGCAACACCTTCGTCGGGTTGACCGGCAGCTTCGTGCGCTCCGACGTGTGGGCGATCGACAAGACCACCATGTACGCGGGCGGCACGCTCTCGGCCCCGGTCCGCAAGAGCTTTCCGTCGAGCGCCTTCACGCCGCAGCCCATGCACTCTCACGGCTTCGCCCAGGGCACCTGGCCCACCGGCACCGTGCACTACGTGGTGATCGACAACGTCTTCGACGGCAGCTCGATGGGCGTCTACCGCTGGACCGACCCGTTCGGCACCAACACCTTCACGCTGCTCGGCACCGTGAACCTGAACACCGGCACCGGAGTGACGGGCGGCTTCCCGGTCGACTCTCCCCAGTCCGGCAGCTCGGCGAAGCTGCAGGCCAACGACTGGCGTCCGCTCGGCGTCCAGTACCGTAACGGCCACCTGTTCATGGCCCAGACGGTCTCGTGCAACCCGGGCGGTGGCACGGTGAACTGTGTGCGCTGGGCCGAGATCGACCCGGCCGCGGGCGGCGGCCCCGCGTTCGTGCAGGGCACGGCGTTCGCGTCGAACTCGACCTTCCGCTCGTTCCCGGACATCGCCGTCAACCACTGCAACGACGTGACGATCGGCTACAGCAAGTTCAGCACCAGCATCTTCCCGTCGACGTTCGTGGTCGGCCGGCTCGGCACCGACTCGCTCAACACCCTGCAGGCCGAGGTCCAGCTCAAGGCCGGCGAGGTCGTGTACTCGTCGTTCGGCAACGACCCGTCGCCGCACCGCTGGGGCGACTACACCGGCATGACGGTCGACCCCGACGGCGAGACGTTCTGGTACCTGGGCGAGTACTCGCGCAACAACAGCCAGGTCTCGAAGTGGGGGACCCGGATCGGCTCGTTCACCACGAGCTGCGAGGCGCCCGCCAGCGAGGTGACGCTCACCCAGCCGGCCTCGCCGAACGTGCTGCAGTTCTGCGGGCCCGTGAGCCTCACCGGCACCGGCATCACGGCGGGCTCGGTCCTCAAGACGTTCCTCTCCACCAGCGGCGGCCCGCTCGACCTGGTGGCGAACGGCATCAGCCCGACCGGCACCACCTCCACCACCTGGACCGGAAACCTGCCGTGCCCGTGGCCGGCGCCCAACCAGTACAGCCTGGGGCAAGGCTTCCTCGGCCTCCAGCTGGTGCGGACCGACGTCGGCTTCTCGTCGAGCAACGTGGTCGGCATCCCGCTCATCGGGAACACGGCGCAGAGCGTGCCCAGCATCCTCGCGATCGACGGCGAGGCCATCAGCACCACGAGCTGGCAGCCCTCGATCGGCCTCGCGAACGTCGAGAGCGTCCTGGCGAACAACAACACCACCGTCTACCGGATCGACGGCACCGGCTTCGCGAGCTCGGTCATCAACGTCTTCACCGCCTCCGGCAACTGCGGGCCGCTCACGCCCACCGCGCAGACCTCGACCACCATCGACTTGCAAGGTGCCGGTCTCGTGCCCGACCGGTCGGGCTCGTTCCAGGTGGTCAACGCGACCGGCAACTTCCGCACCAGCAACGCCGTCTCCGCGCCGATCGGCGCGGCGGTGAACATCTCGAGCATCAGCATCAACAGCAACACGGTCACCGTGAACGGCAGCGGCTTCTCGAGCCTCACCGTCATCAACCTCTTCGCCAGCAACGGCTCGACGGTCCAGAACTTCGGCGGTTTCGGCGGCGGCGGCTCGGCGAACATCCCGCTCAACATCGTCAACTCGGGACAGTTCACGTTCACCCGTCCAAGTAAAGCGATGGCCGGTAACGCCTTCGTCGAGGCAATCAACCCGCCCTTCATCCCGTTCTCCGGCTCGGGCAACGACCCGCAAGGAGCCTTCACGCTGCCCTGAGGCACGGCGCGCCCAAGCCGGTCGATTTCGATCCCCGGGAGGGGCACGCGCCGCGTGCCCGGCGATACGCGTAAGCGCGCGCATCGCCGGGCGCGTCGATCCCTGGCGCCCGACGGAGCGGGCGCGCTCCAACCGGTTGCGCAGCCCCTTCGGGAGGGGCACGCGTCGCGTGCCCGGCGATACGCGTAAGCGCGCGCATCGCCGGGCGCGTCGATCCCCGTACGATCCCGATCGATCCCCGGCGCCCGACGGAGCAGGCGCGCTCCAGCCGGTTGCGCAGCCCGTTCGGGAGGGGCACGCGTCGCGTGCCCGGCGATACGCGTAGGCCGAGCATCCCCGCGTCCGCTGATCGCTGCACGGCCCTTTGACCGCGTTCCGCTGAACGCGGCGCGTGGTACTCTCGCCGCATGGAGCGGATACTGAACGTCTTTCACAGCTTCGACGACGCCGATCGTGCCGACGACGAGTACTACGCACGCTTATCCCCCCAGCAGCGTCTCGACCTGCTGCTGGAGCTGATCGAGCGCCACCGGAGAGCCTTGGCAACGCTGCAGAGCGATTCGAGCGAGTCACGCGCGTCGTCACCCTCTCGGCGCTGGACGATTGATCGCTCGCCCGAGCAGGCCGCCGAAGTTCGCCTTTGACAGCACGGTGCGCCCCGCGGTTCGCATCGGCACCGCCCGAACCGCGCCCGCGGTGACGCACCGAGCGGCGGCACCCGCCCTACGCCGTGGTACTCACTTGGTCTCTTTGCATGTTTGGATTCATCTTCGTACGAACCATTGAAATATTCTTGCACCGGGCGCCGGGTAGCTGATGGTGGACCGGGTCCTGAGCACCCACGACCCGTGCGTCTGAATTGCAGACGTGGTGACCCGTTCAGCGCTGGTGGCGAACCAGGCGACCGTTGAACCAACGGCATCCGGGGGGCGTCGCCCCCGGGCCCCGTCCCGATCAGCCGCTAGCCGGTTCCTCGCCCAGCAGCTCGCGGATCGTCGTGTCCCAGTCGAGGGCGGCGCCTCGTGCGTACGCCGCAGCCGCCGTGGCGGGATCGACGGCCCAGTCCTCGAGCCAGCCGTCGACGTTCCGTTGGTCGTCGTGGGTCCAGGCGGGATGTGCGCGGGCCAGGCCGATGACCTCGAGCGCGCGTTCGCTCTGCCCCTCGGCGTAGAGGATGAGCGAGAAGGACCGGAGCGCCAGCATCACGCGCCCCATGGCCCCCAGGCGCAGCGCCAATCCGCAGCCCTCGCGTGCGTGCGAACGAGCGCTGGTGAGGTCGCCATCCATGAGCTCGTCTCCGGCCTGATTGATCAGGTAGAGCGCGATGCTCAACTGCGATCCCAGCTCGTACGCGAGCGCCAGCGCCTGGCGGCCGTATTCTCGCGAGCGCGCGTGCTCGAGCTTGTTGTCCGTCACCCATCCGAGGTTGTTGAGCGCCATCATGAGGCTCTGGCGTTCGCCGGAGGCCTCGGCCAACGCTTTGGCTTCGAGGAAGATCGCCTCGCCCTGATCGAGCTCGGATCGCGCGACCAGGATGCACCCCGCTCGTTGCAGGGCGTTCAGCTCCAGTGCGGGATCACCCAGCTTGCGTGCCAGAGCGAGACTCTCCTCCTGGAAGGCTTGCGCCTCGTCGAGCTTTCCGAGCTTGGAGCTACAAACTCCCGCCGAGGAGAGTGCGTGCGCGACGATCGCTTCGTCTCCGCTGGCGCGCGCGAATCGCACCGCCGCGGCGTAAAGCTCGTAGGCCTGTTGCATGAGTCCGGTCTCCCTCCGGACGTAGGCCAGCATCCAGAACGCTCGCGCCCGTTCGGCATCCGTCCGGGCGAGGTCTCGTGCTTCCTCGAATAGCGTCAGCGCCCCAGGAAAATCGCCGGTGGTCGCGAGCAGCTCGCCCAGGTCGAGGAGCAACGCCGTTCGGCGCGGGTCGGCGGCGGGGGTCTGCTCGAGCAGCCGCACGAGATACGTCCGAGCGGTGGTGAAGGTGCTCGTCCTCAGCGCCACGCTCGTGGCCTTCGACAGGTATTCCCGTTCCTTGGCTGCGTTCTCGGCGCGGCCGTAGTGAAAGACGAGCGTGTCCAGGAAGGCCGCTTCGTGAAACGTTCCCGCGGCGATCTGCCGTTCCAGGTAAGCGCCGAAGCGTTCGTGAAGATCGGCGCGGGTCGCGAACGGAAGGCTCTCGTAGGTCGCCTGGTGCGTGATGACGTGCTTGAAGAGGTGGGCTCGCTCGATCACCGCCGGGTCGATGGGGGTGATGTCGAGATCCGCGAGGCGGTCGAGAGCGGCTTCGACGGTCACGACGTCGCCCCCCTCCGGGAAGTAGTCCGTCAGCCAGGCGGCGCGAAACGATCGCCCGATGACGCTCGCGACCCGCAGGATGATCTGCTCCCGTTCGTTCAGCCGGTCGATGCGGCTCAGGATCAGCGTGTGCAGGCTGTCCGGGAGCTCGAGGGCGCCGAGATCGGCCGGGTCGAACGGATCGAGCCCGTGATCGTGGACGTAGTTGAGCAGCTCTTCCAGGTAGAACGGGTTGCCCTGCGCTTGCGTGGTCAAGCGCTCGATCCAGCCGGGCGAAGGCGCCGCGTCCCGCGCCGGGTAGAGCCGCGCCAACTTCCCGCGGAGCACCTCCGCGGCTTCGGCCGGCGTCAGCTCGGGCAGCTCGAGCAAGGTGTAGGAGGCCATTCGTTCCAGGCGCATCGAGCTCTCGGAGCCGGGCGCCGCGACGCCATGCACCTCGGGGCGATGCGCCAGGAAGAAACAGACCCGACTGTCGGCCAGGCCTTGGGCCAGGTCCTCGAGCAACGTCCGCGAGCCGCCGTCCAGCCAGTGCAGGTCCTCGAGCACGATCAGCACGGGCGCTTCTCGCGCTGCGGTGCGGAAGCACTCTTCGAGGAGCGCGCGGAGCACTCCTTGCCGATTGAGCGGCTCGAGACCTCGGGTGTAGTCGTTGTCGGCGATCTCGAACGGGAGGAGCGGCACCAGGAGCGGCAGCGCCTGGACGCGGGACGGGGCGAGCCGTCGCACGACGCGTTCGACGCTCGAGAGCGAGTCGGACGCCGTCGCGGCGGGATCGACCTCGAAGAGGGCGCTCGCGATGGGCTTCCACGCGAGGTAGGGAGACTGAACACCGTCGGCCTGGGCCGCGCCGGCGTAGCCGACGAACCCTCGTTCGCGAGCCGACCGAACGACCTCGGCGACGAGGCGCGACTTGCCCATCCCCGCGTCGGCGCGGACGGCGACGACCTGGCCCTTTCCTTCGAGGGCGCGCTCGAGCCGTTCGCCGATCGTCTGGAGCTCGCGGGTCCGTCCGACCATGGGTAGCGCATAGGCCGGCTCGTGCAGGTGCGAAACCCGCGCGGCATGCGCGCGGTGGACGGCGAAGATCGGCAGGAGATCGGCTCTGCCTTTGATCCGAGCCGGCGCGAGGGACTCGCACGCGAACGTGGCGGCGATCGCCTCGTGGACGCGCTGACTGACGAGGATCTGGCCCGGCGCGGCGTGGGTCATGAGGCGGGCCGCGAGGTTGACCTCGTCGCCCAGCACGCCATAAGCGCGGCGCGTGGAGCCGCCGTACGCGCCGGTCCGCATCGTGCCGCACGTGATCCCCACCTGCACCGGCTTCAGGAACGGCAGGCTCTCGGCCACGCGCCGCAGCTCGAGGGCGGCCTTCACCGCCCGACGGGGGTCGTCCTCGTGGGCGACGGGCGCGCCGAACGCCGCATACAGGTAGCTGCCCTTGTCGCCGATGGTGAGCTGGAGCAGCGTGCCGTCGTAGTCGCGGATCACCGCCTGGACCCGACGGATGAAGGTGTCGAGCTGCTCGGCCGCCGGCTCGGCTTCGAAGTCGATGCCGTCGAAGCGCAGGAAGAGGGGAGTGGTGGGGCGGAGCTCGGTGAGGAAGGCGCCGTGTCCGCCCTGCTCGCGGAGGAAGATGGCCGGATTGATCCAGGGGCGAAGATCGTGGGCGGCGGGCATCGGCGCCGGCACTGGCTCGGGCACCGCCGGCGCTGGATGCATCAGGCTCTCGAGTACCGAGAAGGGCTCGCGGGGTTCGGTGCACCGCGGGGTCGCGCGGACGCTCTCGCAGACCGCACGATGGGTCGCTTGATCGGCGACGATCTCGGCCGGGCCGGCGAGACGCTCCGCGGTCGCGAGGCGCGAGATCGTGTGGCCGGCCAGCGTGTCCCAGCACTGGACGCTCGGGTCCCCCACGACGAAGCGCTGCGCGGGGCCGCTCGTCACCGCGATCTTGAGCGCCACCCGCGGGAAGCGCTGCATGGCGCTTTGCATGGCGAAAGCCGCGGTGACGGCGCGGAGGGAGGCGTCGTGGCCGCCGTCGAACCAGCACGTGATGGCGTCGCCCGCGAAGTCGATGACGCTGCCCCCGAAGCGTTCCACCTCGGTGATCAGGGCCTCGTAGAGCGCGTTGACCTCGCGGGTGAGCTCCTCGATCCCGCGCCGCGCTCCGCGAGCGCGCGTCAGCGCTTCGGTCAGCTCCCCGAATCCAGAAAGGTCGGCCAGCAGCGCCGAGCCCGTCGCGCGGCGAGGGATCGGCTCTCCGCGCGCCAGGGCACGGAGGCGGTCCTTCGGAAGATAGGCGGCGAGCGAGACGGAGACGTCGGGGCCGTGGGTCATACGGGGCCGATGAGTCGGAAACGACGAATGCGATCGGTGCGAGCTGCTCGCCGGACGAGTGTTCCATCGAAGCCCCGCCGGCACAATCCGCGCGCGCCGTCGTTCTCTGCACCGTTCGGAGGGACCGCCCCCCGGCGCGCGAGCGACGCGCCGCGGGGGGGCGGAGCCCCCGCGCTACGAAAGGCATCGTAGCGACGGGGGTTCCATCCCCCGTCGCCGGTCCTGATCGGCTTCCGTGAGCGACCCAGATGGAAAGATTCACAGCCTGGGAGCCGCGCCCTCCGAGGCGAGGCGCTCGCGATCGGGCCCGGGGAGGGGCACGCACCGGGCGCCCGGCCCTCGCCGTTGGAACGTCGCGAGAAGCCGGGTTTCCGGGCCGGGCTCGAGCGCGTTCCCAGGCCCGGGGCACTTGCTGGAGTGGACGGCCGAGAACACCCCCCCCGGGGTCGCCGCCTATCTTCGCCCGCGGTTCGGGCGTAGCATCGACCCGAGCTCGTCCACCCTTCCGCCGGAGGCTACGGCCACTCCATGTCACCAGCCCACGACGACGAGACGCCGCCTCCCGGGAGTGAAGTCACCGCGGGCCTGCGTGACGAGCATGCGCTGATCCTTCGTGGCACGGTTGCGCTGGAGCGCTGTGGAGCCCGCCTCGCGGCTTCGGGCGGGAGCGATCCGGTCGAGGTGGATCGCCTCACCGCACTACTGGCGTTCTTTCGGGACTTCGCCGACATCCGACACCACGGCAAAGAGGAAGAGGCGCTCATCCCGAGCGTGATCTCGTCCGGTGTGGCTCCAAACGCCGACACGCTCCGGGATGTCATGGACGAGCACCTGCTCGTCAAAGAGCTGTTGCTCCAGCTGACCTCCGGCGACAGGGCGACGCTCGTCGCCGTGATCCCACGGTTCGCTGGGTTCCTTCGCGAACACATGCAGCTCGAGGAGCGCGTGCTCTTCCCGTTCGTGGAGAGGACGCTGGACGCCGCAACGAAGCTGCGGGTCCAGCGCGAGTTCGACCAGATCGATGCGCGAGCCGGGACCGCCGAAGCCTTCGCGAGCTACGAGCGCCTGATCGACGAGCTGCTGGTGCCGCTCAACGAGCTTGGCGTTTCACCGACGCGGTGAGTTCCTGATCCCGCGGGCGATGTCCAGGGCGGGTTCGTGAGCCCAGTGACCGTGTTCGTTCTTCAGTTCGCCTGGTTCGGCGTCGCCTGGGCGGCCGTCGCCGCGTTCTTCGTCGCGCCGTGGGTGTCCCGCCTGCATCCGGATGACGCGCTGTCCGTCTGGCTCGCACCGCAGCTCTTCCGGGTGCTCGGTGTGGGCCTCCTCGTCCCGAATCTCGCTCCCGAGATGCCCCGGTCCTTCGCGGCGCCGACGGCGTTGGGCGACTCGTTGACGGCGGTGCTCGCGCTGGCGGCGGTGGTCGCGTTACGTCGCCGCTGGCACGGGGGACGCGCGCTCGCGTGGGCGTGCAGCATCGTGGGCGGCGTCGATCTGGCCATCGCGCTTCCCCACGCGGCCCGGGTCGAGGCGGCGCGCTTCCTCGCGGCGCAGTGGTACGTGCCGGCGCTCGGGGTTCCTCTCATGATCGTCAGCCACCTCATGGCGATCCGCGCGCTCCTCCGGAATCGTCCTCCGGAGCGCGGACCCGACACCTGACCAGGGCGGGCGCCGACCGCCGCGCCGCCCGGTCGGCTCGGATTCCACCCGTGTGCCCTTCGGCGGCGGCGACTCGAGGCCCAGTCGTTCGACGTTTCCACACGTCCCACCCGAAGGGGAGACGTAGAGCATGAACCCGACTAGCAGCGAACGGAGCACGTCGAGGCGATCGCCATCCGTCTGGATGGGGCTTCTGCTGTACTCGGGCTATCTCGCGATCTTCTTCACCACCTGGACGGTCAATGGCGTCGACTACCAGCGGATCGGCGAGAGCGTGGAGACGACGAAGCTCTGGTATGCGCTTCCGACCTCGTTCGGATGCGCGTTTCTGGTGGTGGCCATCAGCATGCTGGGTTGGTGGCGGATCGCCCTCTTCGAAGAAACGAGGTCCGGCCCCGCGTGGGTTTGGCTGCTGCCCGTCGTGATCGCCGGCGTGATCCTGAACAACTTCCTGGGACTGCAGGCCGACCAGCTCTCGTCCGAGCTTCTTCTGTGGTCGACGCTGGGTGCCGTGGGAGTCGGCTTCGGCGAGGAGATGATCACCCGGGGGAGCATGATCGTCGGGCTACGGAGCCGCTTCTCGGAGGTGCGGGTCTGGTTGCTCAGCACGGCGCTCTTCTCGGCGCTTCACGTGCCCAACGTCCTCTTCGGGTTGCCGCTGCCGGAGATGCCGTTCCAGGTGCTGTTCACGTTCATCTTCGGCAGCGGCATGTACGTCATCCGGCGCCTCTCCGGAACGCTGATCTTGCCGATGGCCCTTCATGGGCTCTGGGACAGCTCGCTGTTTCTGAGCGTTTCCACGGGCGTGGAGCCGTCCGCCGCTCAGTTCGCCGTCTATCCCCTGGCGATCGTCTGCGCGATCGTGATGTTGCTGAAGACCCACGAGCTCGAGCGCGTGGCCCGAAGCCTCTGACGCCGCGCTGCGGCGGGCGCCCCGGGCCGGCGCGTCGCGCCAACGCCTGCACCGTGCGATGAGGAGTCAGCGCCCCGGTCAGCGGAGGTGGACACGAACGGCGACACACCATCGACGTCGCCCGGTGCGGGCAAGCGGGAAGCCGAGGTCGCGCTGGCGGCGCGGCGGTCCGACGGCGCTCTTCGCAGCAAGTGGAGTGGAGGCACCCGATGAGTTTCGATCCGATGGACGCTCGCGTTCAGGACGAGCTGGAGAGGTTCCGGGGCGAGTGGAAGCAGATCGCGTACGAGCGCGATGGCGAGAAGGAGCCGCTCGACGAAGAGCAGGGATGGGAGCCCCGGACGACGTTCACGGACCACGAGTTCGTCGTGACGCTGGCCGATGGCAGCGTCCCGATCCGCGGTACGTACCGCATCGACCCCACGCAGGACCCGAAGACCGTCGACTGGAGCGACACCATCGGCGAGGACGCGGGCCAGACGTTGCTGGCGATCTACTCGCTGGAAGGAGACCGTCTGACCTTCTGCGCGGCCTACCCCGGGCTCGAGCGTCCGAGCGGGTTCCGGACGAGGCAGGGCCAGGTCCTGCGGGTGTTCGTCCGCGAGCCGAGCGAACGATGAACGGTTTCGATGGAGGCACCGCGTCAGCCGGACCCTGCCCGAGGCCGACCTCACGCGCGCTGTCCCCGAGGGTATGCGATGGATGAACGAACCCTGTTCGGCCTGCTGGTGGATCTGCACCGGGAGGGGACGCGTCAGGGACCCGGGAGCGACGAAGAGACGGTACGCGCGCTCGAGCTTGCACGGCTCGATGAAGCGGCGGAGATCCAGGTGGCCGACATCGGCTGCGGCACGGGAGCGCCGACCCTGACGTTGGCGAGGAACCTGCCGAGGGCCCGGATTGCGGCGCTGGACCTGTTCCCCGAGTTTCTTCACGTCCTCGCCGAGCGAGCGCGTGCGGCCGGGTTCTCGCGGCGGATCGGAGCCGTCGCGGGGTCGATGGGCTCGCTGCCGTTCCCGATCGGGTCCCTGGATCTGCTCTGGTCCGAGGGCGCGATCTACAACCTCGGCTTCAGCAGGGGCGTCGAGACCTGGAGGCCGTTCCTGCGGCCGGGTGGCGTCCTCGCGGTCTCGGAGATCACCTGGCTGCGACCCGACCCTCCGGACGAGATCCGGCGGTACTGGAACGCCGAGTACCCCGAGATCGCGACGGCTCCCGAGAAGATCGGCATCCTCGAGCGCGCAGGCTACGACCTGCTCGGGTATCGGGTGCTTCCTTCGAGCAACTGGCTCGAGAACTACTACGAGCCCACCGAGCAGCTCATCCCAGCGTTTCTCGAGCGTCACGCCGGTCGGCCCGAGGCGCTACGGGTCGTCGAGATGCAGCGCCACGAGGCCGATCTCTACGTGCGGTACGCGGCGTGGTTCAGCTACGGCTTCTACGTGGCGCGCCGGCGCTGAGCCGGGGCCCTGCAGGCGGGGCTCGGCGGCGGCGCCGTGCTCGCGTGAGCGCCGAGAGCGCGAGCACGAGCGGTAGCGCCATCGCCGTAGCGCGGCCGGTGCCCGAGGCAACCACCGCGCCGCACACCAGCGGGTCACACGCGTCTCCCTGACCGTCGCCGTCACCGTCGAGCTGATCGGGATTCCCGATGCCCGGGCAGTTGTCACACGCGTCGCCGAGCCCGTCCCCGTCGGGATCCGGGCCGCAATCCGCGAACGGTGTGTCCGCCGACCACTCGGGACCGGCCGGGCTGCCGCCGAGCTTCCGGACTCCGGGGCTCGGTCCCGCGACCGCTCCGGAGGTGTCGCTCACCACGTCCCCGGTCCCCTCGTCGAGGTGGTAGAGGGCGACGGTGTCGGCGTCGGTGACGAACGGCTGGGTGGGCGCCGAGAACGCGCTCGTGTAGCGCAGCCGACTCGAGAGCCGGACCTCGTCGACCCAGCCCGCGAACGACGGGTACGCACTGCCCGCGTCGTGCTTCTCCGCGCCGATCACCAGGAACGGATCGCTCTGCGTGCAGGGGCCGCCGCAGAAGTTCCCCGGCACGCCGTCGTCGGGGTACGACACGTCGCCGTTCGGTCCGTCGACCTCGCCTTCGAGCGCGCCGTCCACGTGGAGCCACAGCCGCCCGTCCGAGCGCCGCCGGCTCACCGCGACGTGGTGCCACGTCGAGTCGAGGACGTCGCTCACCCCGCACAACGTCCGGTCGCCGGTCCCGTCGCCCGAGACGCCCCACACGAGCCGTCCCCCGGCGATGGAGAGACCGAACTTCCGGTCCTGCGCGTAGCGGTCGCGGTCGAACACGACGTTGCCGTAGATCCAGTTGACGTCGGCGCCACACGGCACCGCCGGGGCGGTGTTCTGCGCGGCGCTCGCCTTCATCCAGAACTCGAGCGTGAAGTCCGTGGCGCCGACGTCGGCGGGAGGCCCGGGCAGCGACGTCGCCGGGTCGTCGACGCGGATCTTCACGCGATCGATGTCGCTCGCCCCGTTGCCGTGGAAGCGCAGCGATCGGTCCTGTCCGAGCGCGGACGACGGGACGCCGAGCGCGAGGAGCAGCAGCCACGTCGCGGCCCGGCCCGCATCGGCACGCATCACCGCGGTAGGCATGGGGAGATCCTCGGAGGGACGAGCCGCATCGGTTCCCGTTCGCGCGCGCGAGCGCGGCGGGCACCATGCTACGTCCGGCGGCGCGCGCTCGTCAGCCCACCTCAGTGAGGTGCACGATACGAGGTCCGAACCGGCGCTGGAGCTATTCTCGGCGAGGACCCCTCGGAGCGAGCCCGCGCCACACCGGAGCGACTCTCATGCTTCTCATCGCAACGAGCGCGCTCGTGATCTTCGCGCTGGGCGCGATGCACTGCTGGCTCACGTTCCGGGGCGATGCGCTCCACCCTCGCGACGAGGCACTCACGCAGCGCATGTCCGAGGTGTCGCCCCGGCTCACGCGCGAGACGACGATGTGGCGCGCGTGGGTGAGCTTCAACGCGAGCCACGGCTTCGGCGCGATGTTGTTCGGCCTGGTCTTCGGGTACCTCGCGCTCGAGCAGCCACGGGTGCTGCGCGCGTCGCCGTTCCTGCTGGTCGTGGGCGCCGCGATCCTCGGCGGTTACGTGTTCCTCGGGCGGCGGTACTGGTTCAGCGTTCCCCGCCGCGGCGTGCTGGCCGCCGCGGCGCTGTATGCCGGAGGCGTCCTCTCCCTGTGGGGCTGACCGGCTGCGCAGGCGGGCTCTCGCCCGCGGCGGCGAGGCCCGGCAAAGGAGTCACCCGATGAAGCTCCTCGGCGACCGCCTCCTGCTGGCGCGGCTCATCTTCGGTGCCGATGCGGTCCTGGGGGTCGGGACCATCGCCGCAGCGGCGCTCTACGGAGCCGCGCTCTCGACCGGGAGCGCGAAGGCCACCTTCGCCGGCACGTTCGTGCCGCTCGCGGCGCTGTGGGTGCTCTTCTGCCGTCTCGCCTACGCGGGACTGACGAGCGAGCGGCTGGCGCTCAAGATCCTGTTCTGGGCGCACGTCGTGGGGCACTTCTTCGCACTCCCGGTCGGGACCCTGATCGCGGGGACGTCCGTCTGGATCTGGCGTGATCTGCGGAACCAGCGCCTCGCCTCCCGACACGAGGTGTCCTCCCGATGAACCTCGGCGCCGTTCGCCTCTTCGTCCACGAGATCGAGCCCGCGCGGCGGTTCTACGAGAGCGTGCTGGGCCTCGCGCTCCACTACGACGGCTCGGCGCACGGCGTCTGCGTGTTCCGCTCTGGCTCGATCGAGCTGCTCCTCGAGTCTGTGGGGCGCGACGCGCCTGCCGAGGAGCGCTGCCTGGTGGGCCGCTTCTCGGGGCTCTCGTTCGACGTTTCCGACATCCGCGCTGAGCGCGAGCGCCTCGGCGCGCTGGGCGTCGTGTTCTCGGGCGAGCCGGCGCTGCAGCCGTGGGGCGGCTGGCTCGCGACACTGCGCGACCCCGCCGGCAACGCGCTGCAGCTCGTCCAGCGCCCGGGCTAGAGCGGACGGCCGCTGGTGGGGATTGGGGCTCGCGTGGTGAATGGAGGGCGACCCGATGCAGATGGGACCGGTCGAAGCCATCTCGAAGTACTTCGGTTGCGAGCCCGATCGCGAGGGCATTCGTGAACCAGACCGGGATGAGTTCTTCAGTTTCGACATCGGGCCGCTCAAGTATCAGATCTGGCTCGACCTCCGCGACCGGATGCTCGCGATCTCGGGGGATCCGACGTTCCCCTTCTCGCGCGAGTCGCTCTACGAGGTGCAGGTTCCGTTCGACCGCATCGCGATCGAGACCGAGGAGTGTTATGGAGATCAGCCGATCCTGGTGTGCCGGAAGGACTTCGCGGCCGCGCCGAACCTCAAGACGCTCATGATCGTGAAGTGTTCCGACACGCGTATTTCCGTCTGGCAGAGCTATCCGTTCGAGAGGTGAGCTCCTGGGGCGTGCGACGTTCGCGCTGGCCGGATCGGCGCCGTTCTTGGCCGATCGTCAGGGTGACCCCGATGCGTTGTTCGTGTTGTGACACCGACTCGGTTCAAGTGAACCCGCGCAGACCGTGGTCGTACTGTTCGAATTGCGGCGCTCGTCTCCGGTTCGTGAACCTCGAACGAGCGAACCTCACGTCGGTGTTTGCTGGCCTCGCGACGCTCGGGGTACTCGCGGCGCTGGCCGCGCTCGCCAGTGTCGCGTGGCCCCGCGTGGCCCAGATCTGGCTGCCGATCGCAGGCTTGCCGATGGTTGCCGTGGGCCGGCTCGTATTCCTGAAGGTGGTGCGGTACGAGGTGGAGCGGCCCCCGGTTTGAGCCGGTGGTGCGGCGGGTTGGGTTCGGCGCGTTCAGTTCGGCGGTGACGGCATGCTCGACGACGGAGTCCGGATCGAGGCCGACCTGCCCGGCGATGGCGCCCTCGTGATCAAGGGTGCGGTGGTGACGATCCGGTGCCGGACCTATCTCGACCAGGAGGTGCTGGCGGTGGAAGGCGCGGCCCAGCCCGGCTCCGGCCACCGTCCTGGTGAGCGCGACGCGTGAGCGACTCGCCGGCGATCGTGGCCTCGGCCACGAGGCGCGATTTGCCAGACCGCGATCTCGGCGTTCGCGACGACCTGGCAGTGGTGGTGGCCGAGGGGACGGGTCCTCGCGGTCAGGGCGCGGGCGCTGGCGAGCGGGGGAGAAGCACCCATACAGCACCCGGGCGCGGCCGGTGATCGCCAGAGCTTGCTCGCCCACCTCGTCGAAGCCTCGGGCGCGCGCGTATTCCGTCAGATGTCGCATCCACGGGTTGTACGACATCCCGTTGTCGCTGCAGCAGGGCACGACCGCGAAGGAGATGTGGTGAAGCGCCGCGTAGTCGATGATCACGCGGGTAGCTCCGTCGGGGTGCATGCCCACCACCAGGTCCGCCTCGCACGGTTCCTCGAGGGTGAATCCACGCTGGGCGTAGGGAACGTCCAAGTGCCGGTGACGTCGATCGAAGGTGACGACGTTGGCACCCCGCTCCGTGAGCGCCTCGTTCAGCTTGCCCATACCGCCGGCCACGTCGAACACCCGGCGGGCGTCGAAGCGGTCTGTCAGGAACTGCGCGAAGACGGAGAAACGCCTCAGATCAGCCATTTCGCCGGGTCACGGTAGCACAGGGGGAGCTCCGATCCGCCTGCGTGGAATGGGGTCCGGCGACCGGGCGGCAGAGGACAGCCACGTTGCATACTGACGGGATCGCGCGGCTCTCGGCCGCCCACCCATCACCCCCGATCGGAGGATCGACCGTGAAGACCTTTCTCGCCGTTTACGTCGGCACACCGGCCTCGATGTCGAAGTGGGACGGCCTCACCGACGAGCAGAAGCTCGAGCGCCAGAAGTCCGGCATCGCCGCGTGGCACGCGTGGGTCGAGAGCCACAAGGACGTCGTGACCGAGATGGGCGGCCCCCTCGGCAAGACCAAGAGCGTCGGGCCCTCCGGCATCGCCGACATCCGCAACGCGATGAGCGGCTTCACGATCGTGAAGGCCGAGTCGCACGAGGCCGCCGCCAAGCTCTTCGAGAACCACCCTCACTTCTCGATCTTCCCCGGCGACGCGGTGGAGGTCATGGAGATCATGCCCGTGCCGGGCGTGCCCCGCTGAGCGACGGAGGACCGCCATGTCCAAGGTCTGCGTGCGTGCATTTTCGGTTTCGCTCGACGGCTTCTCCGCCGGGCCGAATCAGAGCCTCGAAAACCCGCTCGGCGTGCGTGGCCCCGAGCTGATGGAGTGGGTGTTTCCGACGCGGATGTTCTGCGCGATGCAGGGCGTTGCCGGCGGTGAGACCGGCACCGACGACGCCATGGCCACCAAGGGCTTCGACGGCCTGCGTGCCTGGATCCTCGGCCGCAACATGTTCGGGCCGGTGCGCGGGCCGTGGCCGGACGAGTCGTGGAAAGGTTGGTGGGGCGAGGAGCCGCCCTACCACGTGCCGGTGTTCGTGCTCACGCACCATCCGCGCGCCGACCTGCCGATGAAGGGCGGCACCACGTTCCACTTCGTGACCGACGGCATCGAGGCGGCGCTCGAACGCGCCAAGGAAGCGGCCGGCGGTGGTGCGATCCGCATCGGCGGCGGGCCCGGGACGGTTCGCCAGTACCTGCGCGCCGGTTTGATCGACGAGCTCCACCTCGCGGTGCGACCGGTGCTGATGGGCGCGGGCGAGCCGCTCTTCGCGGGGCTCGACCTCGACGCGCTCGGCTACCGCGTGAGCGAGGTCATTCCCGGCGAGCGCGCGACCCACATGCTGCTCCGCCGAAAGAGCTGAGCCGGCGCGCGGCGCGATCGAACGACCGCGAACACGAGGGCGACATGGCCGAAGACGTTCCTGCGCGGAAGCCCGTGGTGCTGCCACCCGGTGGCGGCCGCGACTACCCGATGGGCCGCATCCGCGCACTCTTCAAGGCCGACGGCGGCGAATCGGCGAACCGCTACTCGATCTCGGAGTGGTGGCTCGAGCCGCACACGCAGGGGCCGGGTGCCCACTCCCACGAGGAAGACGACATCTTCTACGTGATCGCCGGGACGATGAGCGTCCTCGTGGGTGAAGAGTGGGTCGACGCCGAGCCGGGAGCGTTCGTGCTCGTGCCCGGTGGCACCACCTACGACTTCGAGAACCGCGGCTCGGTGAAGGCCGGCGTCCTCAACTTCTCGATCCCGGGCGGCTTCGAGGTCGAGATGCCGGGGATCCGCGACTGGTTCCTCGAGCACCCGCCGGGCAGCGCGGGCGGTTGAAGCCCGCCGCGCGTGTTATCCATCTCGGCCCATGAGGCTCGATCCGTGACGCCGCTGGCCGACGACCCCGTCACGAGCTGGCTCCTCGACGCCGATCCGTCGATCCGCTGGCAGGTGATGCGCGACGTGCTCTGCGCGCCGAGCGCCGCGGTCGCGCGCGAGCGGGCGCGGGTGGCCAGCGAGGGCTTCGGCGCGCGGCTGCTCGCGCTGCAGGCGGCCGACGGTCGGTGGGGCGGGGCCGCGTGGAGCCGCGGCTGGGACTCGACGATGCACGCGCTCATGCTGCTGCGCGAGCTCGGGCTCGATCCGGCGAGCGAGGCGGCCCGTACGGCGGTCGGGCTGGTGCGCGAGCACGTGACGTGGCGCGGCTGCGGCCCGCCGGAGGCCGAGGCGAACGGCTTCTTCGCCGGCGAGACCGAGCCCTGCATCAACGGCCAGGTCGCGGCCGTGGGGGCTTACTTCGGGGAAGACGTCGGCGGGCTGATCGAGCGGTTGCTCGCCGAGCAGCTCGACGACGGCGGCTGGAACTGCGAGCGCGAGAACGGCGCCACGCGCTCGTCGTTCCACACCACGATCTGCGTGCTCGAGGCGCTCCTCGAATACGAACGCGCGGGCGGTGGCGCCGCTTCGGAAGTCACCGGGGCGCGGCAGCGAGGCGAGGAGTATCTGCTCTCGCGACGGCTCTTCCGCCGGCGCTCGACGGGCGAGGTGATCGAGGATCGCAAGGCGGCGGGGGCCGACTGGACGCGCTTCGCGTTTCCGACCTGGTGGCACTACGACCTGCTGCGCGGGCTCGACTACCTGCGCTCCGCTGGCGTCGAGCCGGACGAGCGGGTGAGCGACGCGGCCGGCCTCGTGGAGGCCCGGCGCGCCACCGACGGCCGCTGGTCGCTCGACGTGCGCTACCCCGGGCGAATGCCGATCGAGCTCGACGAAGGCGAGGGGCGTCCGAGCCGCTGGAACACCCTGCGCGCGCTGCGCGTGCTCGCGTGGGCGAGGGGCGCCCGACCGTCGGCGGGGGACGAGCCCCCGCGCTACGAAGCGAACGAGGGCGAGGGTGGGTAAGGGGCGGCTCGAGGCGTTCAGCGATGGCGTGATCGCGATCATCATCACGATCATGGTGCTCGAGATGAAGGTGCCGCACGGCGAGAGCGTGGGTGCGCTCGCGCCGCTCGTGCCGGTGTTCCTGAGCTACGTGCTGAGCTTCGTGTACGTCGGCATCTACTGGAACAACCACCACCACATGATGCACGCGTGCAAGCACGTGACCGGCGGCATCCTGTGGGCGAACCTGCATCTGCTCTTCTGGCTCTCGCTCTTCCCGTTCGTCACCGGCTGGATGGGCGAGAACCACTTCGCCGCGGTGCCGTCGGCGCTCTACGGCGGCGTGCTGCTGGCGGCGGCGATCGCGTACTTCATCCTGCAGCAGACGATCATCGCCTCGCAGGGCCCGCAGTCGGCGCTCAAGAGCGCGGTCGGCAGCGACTGGAAGGGGAAACTCTCGCCGGTCGCGTACGTGCTCGGGATCGCGTCCACCTTCGTGTGGCCGTGGGTCGCAGAGGCGCTCTACGTCGCGGTGGCGCTCGTGTGGCTGATCCCCGACCGTCGCATCGAGCGCTCGCTCGCCGCACCGGGTGGGTGATCGGAAGCGGTGGCGAACGTGCTTCGAGGGACGGCCTACGTGATCAAGGCCGAGGTGCGCGACCCGCGCGCGAAGTCCCTCACGTTCGACGCCCAGAAGACGATGTACGGCGGCAAGAAGATCGCGGCCGGCGACGTGATCTACGTGTTCGCGAGCGAGAACGAAGGCGGAGCGGGCCTCGTGGCGGCGGGCGTGGTGGCGTCGGCCGAGCCCACACCGCGGATACCCGCCAGCGAGCGGCAGACGCCGCGCGTGAGCATCGTCGTGCGCCGCACCGGGCTCGCCGCCCGTCCGCTCGGCCGCGCCCAGCTCCAGGCGTTCCGCGGCCGTGGCGACGGCCGCCCCGAGGGCGAGCTCGACTTCAAGCTCTACCGCCAGGCGACCAACAAGATCGTGGGGATCTCGCCCGAGACGGCCGAGTTCCTGCGCGGCTTCTTCGTGTGATCGCCACGACGCCCGACCCGCTCGTGACCGCGCTTCTGGTCTCACTGCTGAAGATGGGCTGAGGGCCGCACGATGCTCCGCTATCTCGAGCTCAAGTCCGGGTACGACGAGGATGGACCTGCGTGGATCGCACGGGTGGTCGCGTCACGGTCGGGGCGCGCGATCTATTTCGCCGGGCGGATGCTCAGGGCGATCGGCGGACGAGGTGTGACCGGGAATCACATCGATCCGGTGAGTGGCGAGGAATTCTGGGTCTCGGGCGTGAAGAAGGATGGCCGCGACCGCCGTGGCGGGGGCGGCGGGCTCGTCTGGATCGAGGCGTCGGCCGTCGACGAGTACCTGCGGCTCACCGCGGCGACTCGCCTGCCTCGGCATCTGCGGATGATCCCCGACCTCGCTCGGCCGGATCCAGATCGGTTCGTGGTGGCCGAGAACGGCAAGGCCCTCGACGACGAGCCGAGCTCGTAACACGGGCGAAAAAATCCTGGTCGTGGCGATCGCGAGCAGCACACCTCGGAGGGCCCGACTTCGTCGGGCCGGTGCCACGACCGGCGCGGCGGACCGCCGGGAGGCGGTCCCTCCGAGGGGGTGCCGGGAACGACGGGATGGGCGGTGTCGGCGTCGGCGCGTATCGGCGGGCACGCGACGCGTGCCCCTCCGTGCGTCCATCGCGAGCCGCCCCGGCTCGGAGGGCCCGACTCCGTCGGGCCGGTGCCACGACCGGCGCGGCGGACCGCCGGGAGGCGGTCCCTCCGAGGGGGTGCCGGGAACGACGGGATGGGCGGTGTAGACGCCGGCGCGTATCGGCGGGCACGCGACGCGTGCCCCTCCGTGCGTCGATCGCGAGCCCCCCGCCTCGGAGGGCCCGACTCCGTCGGGCCGGTTCCACGACCGGCGGCGGACCGCCGGGAGGCGGTCCCTCCGAGGGGGTGCGGGGAACGACGGGATGGGCGGTGTAGGCGCCGGCGCGTATCGGCGGGCACGCGGCGCGTGCCCCTCCGTGCGGGCGAGGGGCTAAGGCGATGTGAGCCAGCGGGCGGCGCGGCGGAGGATCTCGGCGTGGGTGGGGTGGGCGTAGGAGCGGGCGTCGTGGCCGAGGGCGTCGTAGACGACGCGACCGCGGCCGAAGCGCCGCGCCCACAACATCGGGTGATCGGCGCCGCCGTGCGACGACACTGCGAGCGGCACCACGTCGGGCATGAGGTCCAGGAAGCCGTAGGCCTCGTCGATCACCTCGAAATTCTCGAGCCCGGCGACGATCGGGTGGTCGCTCGGCGGCACGGAAACGCGCATCGCGCCGAGCGGCGGGTGCGCCGAGCGGCTCCAGTCCCAGGCGCCACCCACCATCGCGCGCCACTCCGGCCAGTCGTCGAACGACACCGCGGCTGTGTGGATGGCGAGCAGCGCGCCGCCGCCCGCCACGAAGTCGCGCAGCGCGGCTCGCGAGCGTGCCGGCAGCGAGTACGCCCAGCGCGCCCGCTGCTCGGCGTAGCGCTCCGCGCGCATGCCGAACCGCAGCGCGTTCACGGTGACCATCGCGAAGCGGCCCGTGGCGAGCTCCGCGATCCCGCCTTCGAGGTCGTCGGTGGCGGTGGAGGACACGCCGGACTCGCGGAGGATCGCGGCGAGTGCGGGTGTGGTCTCGTGGAACGGGTGCGAGTGCCCACCCGTGAGCAGCAGGTTCTCCGCGTGCGGCCGCCGGTCGGCCCCGCTCATGCGTGGGTGACGCCGAGCCCCAGCCCGCCGTCGACCGACACGATGCTGCCGGTGGTCCACTCGGCGCACGCGAGGTGCGCGATCGCCTCCGCGATCTCCTCCGGCGTGCCGATCCGCCCGAGCGCGTGCTCGGGCGCCAGGCTGTGGAGCCGCTCCATCGCCGCGGTGTCGGTCGCGTGTCCGGTGCGCGGCTTGCCGTCGGTGAAGACCGCGCCGGGCCGCACGCAATTGACGCGGATCTTCTTGCGCCCGAGCTCGGCGGCGAGCACGCGCGTGAGCGCCTCGATCGCGCCCTTGGTGGCGGCGTACGGCGCCGAGCCCGGAAACGCGCGCTGGGTGTGCATCGAGCCGATGAACACGATCGCGCCGTGGGTCTTCTCGAGGTGCGGCACGCTGAGGCCGGTGAGCATCATCCCGGACACGACGTTCGAGTGGAAGACGTCGAGGAGCCGCTTCTCGTCGAGCTCCTCGATGGCGCCGCGGTACATGTCGCCGGCGTTCGAGACCAGCACGTCGAGACGCGCGCCACCGAAGTCGAGCGCCGCGTCGACCAGCCGGCGGCGATCGGCGTCGATGGTCACGTCCGCCTGCACCGCCTGGCAGTACGAGCCAACCTCCGCCGCCACCGACTCGAGCTTGGCGAGGTCGCGCCCGCAGATCGTCACGCGCGCGCCGCGGTTCGCGAAGTAGAGCGCGGTCCCGGCGCCGATCCCCGAGCTACCGCCGGTCACGATCACCGACATCCCCTCGATCGCCTTCATGGGCCGCTCCTCTCGGCGGCTTCCCGCCGCCTCACCACAGCACCCACAGCACCACGATCGCCATCACCGCGACCGCGATCTCGACCTTGTGCTGCTCGAAATACGTTCCGCTCTCGACCGGTTCGTTCATGCGGAGGGCCTCGCCAGGATGCTGCGTCGTTCGATCTCCCACAGGTCGTCGCGGGTGTCGACGTCGGACGGATCGCCGGTGTCGTCACACGCGACCCGCGCCACGGCGTGCTGGCCGAACAGCCGGCGCGCGCCGGAGTCGCCGGTGAGCGTCAGCGCCTCCCGCCAGTGCGCGCGCCCGAGCAGCACCGGGTTCCGCGGCTGATCCTGGTAGGTGGCCACGGCGAGGTCCGCGCCGCCGACGTGCGCGGCCGCGAGGCGGCGGTACGCCTCGGCGCCGACGAGCGGCTGGTCACCGAGCCCGATGCACACCGCGCCGAGCTCGCCGCGCGGCTCGAGGCTGGCGAGCGCGGCGCGCAGGCTGCTCGCGATGCCCTCGCTGGCGTGGGGGTTCGAGATCACCTCGACCTCGCTCGGCAGCGCCGACGCGAGGTCCGCGTCACCTTCGCTCACGACCACGCTCACCGGCCCCACGCCGGACGCGAGCGCCGCGTCGACCGCATGGCGGATGAGCGGCTTGCCCGCGAGCGGGGCGAGCAGCTTGCCGCCGCCGAAGCGCGCGCCGTGTCCGGCGGCGAGGATCGCGATGGCGACGCGCGAGGTGGGCATGGCTCTCGGCTGGCGGTCAGTCGTGGATCGGTCCGGCGCCCTCGACGAGCCGCGCGCCGGCCCGCCCGGTGCGCAGTGCCACGATCTCGGCGAGGATCGAGATCGCCGTCTCCTCGGGGGTGCGCGCGCCGATGTCGAGGCCGATCGGCGACGCGATGCGCGCGATCTCGTCGTCGCGAAGCCCCGCCTCGCGCAGCCGCTCGATGCGCTTCGCGTGGGTCTTGCGGCTGCCCATCGCGCCGACGTAGCTCGCGCGCGAGCGCAAGCTGCCCACCAGCGCCGGCATGTCGATGCGTGGATCGTGGGAGAGCACCGCCACCGCGCTGCGCTCGTCGAGCGGCTTGCCGGCGAGGAACTCGGCGGGCCACGCGACCGTCACCGTGTCCGCCTCGGGGAAGCGCTCGGCGGTGGCGAACGCGGCGCGCGGGTCGACCACGCTCACGCGGTAGCCGAGGATCTTCGCCACGCGCGTGAGCGCCCGCGTGAAGTCCTGCGCGCCGAAGATCACCAGCTCGGGTGGCGCGGCGAGCGCGTGGAGGAACACCGTGACGGCGTC
This sequence comes from Deltaproteobacteria bacterium, assembly GCA_016713535.1. Taxonomy (GTDB): domain Bacteria; phylum JADJOY01; class JADJOY01; order JADJOY01; family JADJOY01; genus JADJOY01. The sequence goes on along the minus strand of JADJOY010000027.1, from coordinate 81,455 downwards.
CAGGCCGGGCTGGCCGCAGGCGCCGTAGTGGCGTAGCGCGGTGCCGCCCTGGTCGAGGAGGCCGTGGGCGTCGCGGGCGACGACGCGGTCGAGGTCGGCGTTGCCGAGGGTGCCGCCGAGCGGTGGCTGGTGGGCGTCGCCGGTGACCAGCAGCTTGGCGCCCGCGTGCTTGCCGCTGACCACGCTCGCCAGCGCGACGGGGCGATCGGCCGCCAGCGCGGCGGCGAGGGTGCGAACCCAGGCGTCGCCGGTCGCGAGCTCCTCGACGAGGACGCTGATCTTGGCGCCGCAGGTGAGCGCCACCGCGAAGGTCTCGTCCTCGTCCGACGAGAACTGCAGGATCTTGCGCTCGCCGGTGCCGCGCGCCACCGCGTGCGCCTCGCCCGCCACCGCCGACTCGACGCATCCACCCGAGAGCGAGCCGCTGATCTCGCGGCGCTCGTTGACGGCCAGGCACGCTCCCGGCTGGCGCGGCCCCGAGCCCTCGACCGCGACCAGCGTGGCCAGCGCCACGCGCTGGCCCTCGTCGAGCCAGCGGATCACGTCGGCGATGACCTGCTTCATGCTCGCTAGCCTGCGTCACGGAGACGCCGCCGGCCAGAGGCCGGGCAGGGCGGCGAGGGACCAGGGGCCGACGGCCCCGTGCCCTCCACGAACCGCGATCGCCCGGCTGGAGGGCCGCGATCCTTCGCGGCCGAGGGACTGCGGCGGCGAGGGACCGCCGCCCTCCAACCCGGGCACGGCGGCGAGGGACCGCCGCCCTCCAACCCGGGCACGCGCGCGACGGAGTGCGCGCGCTCCAGCCGTTCGCAGCTCGTTATGCCTCGGTGCGAGCGATCGAGAGCGCCTTCTCGGGGCGGCGCGCCATCGTGGCCATGCCCTTGGCGGCCTTGAGGAGCGAGCCCATCCGGCTCGGCGAGAAGCCGCGCAGGGCGCCCCACGCGTCACGGTACGGGTCGACGGCGTAGCGCGAGTTGCGCGGTCCGCGCCGCGGCGCGTAGTAGCACGAGTGGAGCAAGAGCGGCGGGTTGAAGGTGGGCGCGGTGGCGCGCGCGAGCGGCCCGCGCGAAAGGTTCGCGGCGTCGAAGATCTGCACTTCCTTGGGCGCTCCCTGGTGCACCACCACGACCACGTAGCCGTCGGTGTCGTGCTTGGCGTTCTTGCGCGGCACGAAGGTGGGCGGGTGTGGGAACGTGCCGGTCGGATACTCCCACCACTCGGCGTACTTCATGGTCTCGAGGTCGATGCGGCCGAGCTTGCCGGGGATGTAGTGGGTGGGCAGCGCGTCCATCGGCACCACCGCGTTCGGGTAGTCCTTGTAGAGCCGCCACATGGTCGACGGGATCATGTCGGGGTCCCAGCCGAGGGCGCCGTACCAGAGGTTCTGGGCGTGGTCGACCGAGTCGTCGCGGGTGATGTTCTGGCTCCACAGGATGCCGCCCCAGAACTCCTTGTCCCAGCAGTGCTGCTTCTCGAGAAGCTCACCGGTCTCGGCCTTGATCCGGTAGCGGCCGGTGATCGGCGGCTGCAGGCCGAGGCTGATCATGCCCTCGAAGTTGGGGTCGATCATGCGGCCGTGGCGGGCGTCGGTCTCGCCGCGCTCGAAGCTGACGGTGAGGTCGGCGGCGCCGATGTGCTGCAGGTAGACGGTCAGCTCGCCGTTGGGGTTGCGGTAGTCGATCGCGATGTGGCCGCTCGCGTACGGGATCGTGAGCTCCTTGACCGGCACCTCGTCCTCGGGGCGCGCGCGCTCGAGGTCGGCCTTGCGCACGATCCACATGCGCGTGAAGTCCTGAGCCGCACGGCGGCGCTTGCCGCCCATGAAGGTCTGCGGCTCGACCACGAACGGCAGGTCGGTGATGACCACGTAGTCCTGCGTGACCTTGACGTCGTGGATCGAGTCGAACGGAGTCATGCCGCCGAGCTTCCAGCGCTTCACCGCGCCCTCGAGGTCCCAGCGCGCGAGCCAGCAGCCGCTCGGGATGCCGGGGATGGGCATCATCACGTAGTTGACGAACCACAGCGCGTGCTCGCGCTCGTCGGGGCCGGGGTGGGCGGCCACCGAGACCATCGGCTCGAGCAGGCCGGGGTCACGTTGGTCCACTCGTCGTTGGCGCCGACCGGCGTCAGGAAGTCGAGGGTCTCGGGGTCGACCTCCACCTGGCGGCCGACGTCGTAGCCGACGAAGAGGCGGCCATCGATCACCTGGACGTTGGTGTTGGCGAGGTTGGAGGTGCCGAACGGCGACATCTCGACCACCCACACCTTCTTGAAGAGGCTCGGGAAGCGCTCGCGGATGCGCTTGATCGGCGTGTCGACGAGGCGGTGGCGGACGCGGATGCGGCCCTGCTCGTCGGGGGCGCAGTCGATCTTGCAGAGCAGGCCGTGCTCGTTGAACCAGTGGCCGCCGGGGCGGCGCTTGTCGGGGCCGACGATGAAGACCGCGCCCTCGACGTCGGTGGGCCAGGCGCCGTCGATGACGTCGAGGCGGTGCTCGCCTTCGCCGAAGCCCCAGAACAGGTTGTGAGTCACGGTCGGCATGGGGGCCTCCCGCGCGAGGATCGCGCGTGCTTCGAGTGACGAGCGGTGCGGGGTGCTAACAGTGTTAACATTCTCGGGGCGCGCCGCGCGAGAGTCAAGCGCGGCGGGGCGCACTCCAGCCGATCGGACCCGAGGCGGGGAGGGGCACGCGTCGCGTGCCCGGCGATACGCGGCGGCGCTGGCGCTGGCGCCGGTGACGGCGCGGGCGCCCTCCAGGCGATCGGGTCCGGTTGGTCGTTCCCGATCGAATCCGGTCCGGAGGGGCACGCGTCGCGTGCCCGGCGATACGCGGCGGCGCTGGCACCTGCGAGATCGTCGATCCCGGTAGCGCGGTCGCCGTCCGCTCCGGAGGGCCCGCCTCCGGCGGGCCGGCCCGGTCGGCGAGGTCGCGGGCGCTCGGGGCCGCGCGGTACAGTTGGCCGCCGCCATGCCTCCCGCCAAACGTCCACCGTCGATCCGCCGCGCCCCCGCGCGCCGCGTGGGCGAGGAGCGCGAGACGAAAGCGCGTGCCGCAAAGCCGGCGCGCCCACCGCGCTCCGAGCCGTCCCGCGCCAGCCCCCGCCGCGGCGGCGCGCCGTCTCCCGCCGCCTACCATCACGGCGATCTGCCGAACGCGCTCGTCGCGGCGGCGCTCGAGCTGGTGCGCGCCGAGGGCAGCGAGGCGCTCACGCTGCGCGCCGTGGCGCGTCGCGCCGGCGTGAGCGAGGCCGCTCCCTATCGCCACTTCGCCGACAAGGACGCGCTCTTGGCCGCGGTCGCCGAGCAAGGCTTCGTCTCGCTCAGGCGCGAGATGGACGCGGCGAGCGCTCGCAGCAGCGACGTCGACACCCTGACACGGCTGCGCCGTCTCGGCGCGGCGTACGTACGCTTCGCGGTCGAGCACGGCGCGCACTTTCGCGTCATGAGCGGCCCGGTGGTCGCCCGTCGCAAGCAGTACCCGAGCCTCGATCGGGCCGCGAACGAGACCTTCTCGCGGTTCGTGCAGGCGCTCCTCGATGCGCAGTCCGACGGCTTCGTCGCGGAGGGCGACATCGAGGAGCTGAGCCTCGCCGCGTGGGCCTTCGTCCACGGCCTCGCCGCGCTGGCGATCGAGGGTCATCTCGACGACCGCATCGCCCGCGAGGAGAGCGTGGGCCGCCTCATGGCGCGGATCGCCAAGTACCTCGTCCTGGGCCTCGGCCCCCGGGGCTAGAGCCGACTCAGCGAAGTGGAAGGACGGTCACCGATCGCTGCCAACCTCCCGCCCCCCATCTCGTGACGACGGAACAAGAGACTCGAAAGTCCCTCATCGACGGCCAACTCCGTTTGGCGGGTTGGCGTGTTGGCGATCCATCACACGTCGCCGAGGAGTACGAGCTCGATCTGGTTCGGGCCGGGTTGCTCGATCCCATCGCCGCGGAGTCGGCAGATGAGCATCGAGGCAAACAGTTCGTCGACTACGCGTTGCTCCATCGCGGTCGCGTCGTGGCGGTGCTGGAGGCCAAGCGCACTACGAAAGATGCGCGCCTAGGCCGAGAACAGGCCCTCCAGTACGCGCAGAACATCCAGCGCCTTCAGGAGGGCGGATTCCGTTCGTTCTGTACTCCAACGGGCACGAGCACCACTTCTGGGAGTCCGAGTTCTATCCACCCGTCCGGGTGCTCGGACTTCCGACGCCGGGCGATCTGGAGTGGCTCGATCAACGCCGTGAGCTGCGTTGTCCGTTGTCGGTGGAATCGATCGACACTCGGATCGCTGGCCGCGACTACCAGGTCCAGGCCATCCGAGCCGTGCTCGAAGCCATCGAAGCGAGGCGAACGAACTTCCTGCTCGTGATGGCCACCGGCACCGGAAAGACCCGGACGGCGATGGCGCTCATCGATGTATTGCAGCGCGCCCACTGGGCGAGGCGGGTGCTGTTCTTGGTGGACCGCGTCGCATTGCGCGACCAAGCCATCGACGCCTTCCGCGAGTGCCTACCGGAGACGCCCCACTGGCCGAGACTCGACGGCAACCGAGTGGAGTCCGAATGGAGCCACAGCAGGCGGCTCTACTGTGCCACCTATCCGACGATGCTCAACCTGATCGAGGCGGGCACCGACGCGGCTAGCTTCATCTCGCCCTTCTCCTTCGATCTGGTGATCGCCGATGAGAGCCACCGCTCGATCTACAACGTCTACCGCTCGGTGCTGGATTGGTTCGCGTGCTCGCGGCTCGGGCTCACTGCGACTCCGAAGGACCACGTCGACCACGACACCTTCAATCTCTTCGACTGCGACCAGGGACTGCCGACGTTCGCGTATTCGTTCGACGAGGCGGTCGAGCACGACCCGCCGTACCTGTCGAGCTACGAGGTCCTCAAGGTTCGCTCCAAGTTTCAGATGGAGGGGATCAAGGGCGGGACGTTGCCGGCGGTCGTCCAGCGCCGCCTCATCGCCGAGGGCAAGGACCCCGACGACATCGACTTCGAAGGCACCGATCTCGAGCGAAAGGTCACCAACTCGGGCACCAACGCGCTCATCGTTCGCGAGTTCATGGAGGAGTCGATCAAGGATCCGACCGGCACGGTGCCGGGGAAGTCGATTTTCTTCGCGCTGTCTCAGGCGCACGCGCACCGGCTCGCCGAGGCCTTCGATCGGCTCTTCCCCGAGCATCGCGGGAAGTTGGCGCGCGTCCTCGTTTCCGCCGATCCCCGTGTTCATGGCCAGGGCGGCCTGCTCGATCAATTCAAGAACCAGGACTTCCCGCGGGTCGCGATCTCCGTGGACATGCTCGACACGGGGGTCGACATTCCCGAAGTCGTGAACCTCGTATTCGCCAAGCCGGTGTTCAGTTTCACCAAGTTCTGGCAGATGATCGGCCGCGGCACGCGCGTCCTGCCCGACGAGCATCGGCGCAAACCGTGGTGTCCGATCAAGAGCCGCTTCCTGATCATCGACTGCTGGGAGAACTTCGAGTTCTTCCAGATGACGCCCAAGGGGCGGGAGCCGAACGCCGACACTCCCCTTCCAGTACGGCTCTTTCGTGCGCGGCTCGATCAGCTCGAGGGCGCTTGCCGCGGGCGACCCCGAGGGCGAAGTGCTCGCGACGCACGGGCTGCGGTCGGATCTGGCCGAGCTGCCGCTGAACAACGCCGTCGTTGCGGCGCATGCCGCCGAGCTGGCGAAGGTCCGTGACGAGGCATTCTGGCATTCGATCGATGCCGCTGATCTCGGCTTCCTTCGTGGGGTGATCGCGGCCGTGTTGCGCGCGCGATCGGCGATCGAGCCCAAGGCGATTCGCTTCGAGACCGAGGCGGTGGAGCTGCTGGTCGCCCGGCTCGGTGCCCACGACGGCGCGGCGCGGGCGTGCGCGGAGTCCCTGAGTGCTCAGGTCGCGGAGCTTCCGCTGACCGTGAACTCGGTGGCCCGCGAGCGCGCAACGGTCGAGCCGGCTCGAAGCGCTGAATGGTGGCTCGGCCTTTCCGCGGGGGAGGTCACCAACGCGGTCGCGCGACTCGCGCCGTTGATGAAATTTCGGGCTCGCCGGCTGGATCCCATGTTGGTCCTCGACATCGACGACCTGACGGTGATCAAGGAGGGCGTCGAGTTCGGACGCGAGAACGAGCGGGCCGCAACGCTCGCCTATCGCGAACGTATCGAGGCGTACGTGCGAGCGCTCGCCGAACGAAGCCCGGCGATGAGCCGGCTCGCCGAGGGGGCCGAGCTGTCCGAAGCCGAGCTCGGCGAGATCGCCGATCTTCTGCGGACGGGATCACCCGGGATCACGCCCGAGGTGATCTGTCGCGTATACGACGTCCGTCCTGCTCAGCTCGGGCGGCTGCTCAGGCATGTCCTTGGATTGGAGCGGCTCGCCTCCTGGCCCGAGGTCGTGACACGCACGATCGACGGTTTCATCGCCTCACACACCACGCTGACCGAGCTTCAGATCCAGTTCCTTCGCACGCTTCGGACCTTCGTGCTTCAGAACCGACGCGTCCAGCGCGCCGACCTGATCCGGGCGCCGTTCACCCAGGTGCACCCCAAGGGGGCGAGAGGCGTCTTCGGGGGCCCGCAGCTCGAAGAAGTCATCGCCCTGGCGGAGGGGTTGGTCGCGTAGGATCTCGGGCGAAACCGGGTAGCAAATCCGTATTAGAGGTAGGTGATGGACAATAATGCCTGATTGAGTAGTTTCGGTTATCAGGGTACTATCATGCCATTCAACCCCTCGAATGGCGATGAAGTCCCTCGATCTCCACTACCTGGCTCGGCTTTCCTTCTCGTCAGCCGAAGCCGCGGCCCTGACCACCCTGGGCGAAGCCCGCGGGCGGCAGGTCCTCTACGCACACCAGCGCCCAGAGGCGCTCGAGTCGCTGAAGCAAGTCGCCATCATCGAGTCCTCCGAGTCCTCGAACCGGATCGAGGGCGTTGTGGCCCCTCGGGACCGCATCGAGGCACTCGTTCTCCGGCCGACCGAACCGAAGGATCGCTCCGAGCAGGAGATCGCCGGGTATCGCGACGCCCTTGCGATGATCCACGACTCCCATCCCCACGCCCCCTTCACCGTGAACGTGCTTCTTCAGCTCCACGGCACGTTGTACCGGTACCACCCGGGGCAGGGCGGACGTTTCAAGGCGGCTGACAACGAGATCGTCGAGCGCACGGCCGACGGATCCCAGGCACGAGTCCGATTCCGGCCCACCTCGGCGGTGGAGACCCCGGCGGCGATGTCTGCATTCGAGATCGCTTATCGGGACGCTGCTGGGCGGAACGATGTGCCCGCCCTCGTACTGATCCCCCTCGCCATCTTGGACCTTCTCTGCGTCCACCCGTTCGGCGACGGGAACGGACGCGTCGCGCGGCTCGCGACGCTTCTATTGCTCTATCACCACGGCTACGAGGTCGGTCGCTACCTCAGCCTCGAGCGGATCATCGAGGACTCGAAGCTCTCGTATTACGAAGCACTCGAACGCAGCTCCGCCGGCTGGCACGAAGGCGCGCACGACGCCCATCCCTGGCTCACCTACTTCTGGGGCGTCCTCCAGCGCGCCTATCGCGAGTTCGAAGAGCGGGTGGGGATGTACACGGGGCGCGGCGGCAAGACCGAACAGGTGCGTGCGGCCGTCGCGCGCCGCTTTGCTCCGTTTGCCATCTCGGACATCCAGCGCGACTGCCCGGGCGTGAGTCACGACCTCGTCCGAGTAGTGCTGCGCGCTTCGGGACGAGGGCGCGATCGAGGCCGAGGGCCGCGGTCGCGGCGCGCGCTGGCGACGGGTGATGGCGTGAGTGCGAGCGCCGAGGAAAGGAAGGTTCGTCGATGCTGAGCTCAGCCATGCGCGCCAAGGTGGACGCGCTGTGGAATCGGTTCTGGTCGGGCGGGATCGCCAATCCACTCTCCGCGATCGAGCAGATCTCCTACCTGCTCTTCATGCGCCGCCTCGACGAGATGGACGCCAAGCGCCAGGAGGACGCTGAGTTCCTGGGCCAACCGTACGAGTCGTTGTTCACGGGCGCATTCGAGTGGGTGCCCGGGCAGCTCGTCGAGAAGCGCGAGCTGCGCTGGAGCCGGTTCAAGAACCTGCCCCCCGACGCGATGCTCGTTCATGTCCGCGACAAGGTGTTCCCGTTCATCAAGGCGCTGCGCGGTGCCGATCAACCGTTCGCGCGCCACATGAAGGACGCGGTCTTCATCCTTCCCAAGGCCTCGCTGCTCGTGGAGGCGGTGGGGCTGATCGACGACCTGTACGCCGAGATCGAGCGCGAACGGCAGGTGGGGCAAACCTTCCACGACACCCAGGGCGACCTCTACGAGCACCTGCTCTCGGAGATCGCGACCGCGGGAAAGAACGGTCAGTTCCGCACCCCGCGCCACATCATCCAGTTGATGGTCGAGCTCGTCGATCCCAAGCTCGGTGAGATGGTCGTCGATCCGGCGTGCGGCACCGGCGGCTTCCTGCTCGGTGCCTTCCAGCATGTGCTGAAGACCCACTCGAGCCCCGACCAGCGGTGGACCGGCGAGAACGGGTTCGAGCGCGGCCTCGGCGACCGATTGACCGACCAGCGCCAGTGGGAGGTGCTGCGGGAGCGCACCTTCCACGGTTACGACTTCGACTCCACCATGGTGCGGGTCGGCCTGATGAACCTGCTGCTTCACGGCATCGACCAGCCGAACCTCGACTACGCCGACACCCTCTCGAAGCGCTTCGAACAGGCCGAGCGCTACGACGTCGCCCTCGCCAATCCGCCCTTCAAGGGCAGCATCGACAAAGGCGACATGTCCGAGCGGATCCCGCTCGCCACCACGAAGACCGAGCTGTTGTTCGTCGCTCGCATCATCGATCTCCTTCGCATCGGCGGTCGCGCCGGTGTGATCGTCCCCGACGGCGTGCTCTTCGGCTCATCGAAGGCCCACGTCGCGCTCCGCAGATTGCTCCTCGAATCCTGCGAGCTTCAGGGCATCGTCTCGATGCCGAGCGGCGTGTTCAAGCCCTACGCTGGCGTCAGCACGGCGGCGCTCTTCTTCGTGAAGGGCGGCGTCACCAAGGAGGTGTGGTTCTACGACATGCAGGCCGACGGCCGCACCCTCGACGACAAGCGCACCCCGATCGCCGAGAACGACATCCCCGACGTCATCACCCGCTGGCGTCAGCGAGACCCAGCCACCGACACCGATCGCACCGCCAAAGCCTTCTTCGTCCCGGTCGAGGAGATCGTGGCCACCAAGCACGACCTCTCCATCAACCGCTACAAGGAGACCCGCCACATCGCCGTCGAGTACGACCCCCCCAAGGTGATCCTCGCCCGGCTGCGCGCCCTGGAAGACGAGATTCGCAAGGGCCTCGACGAGATCGAGGGGATGCTGGGATGAGTGATGCCCCAGCCACGCCGGTTACTACCGCGCTCCGGCTTCCGCCGCACCCTCGCGGATGGAGCTGGCGGCTGCTCGACGAGGTGGCGCGACCGGAAAGCGGCCACACGCCTAGCCGGCGAATTCCGGGCTACTGGGACGGCGGATCGGTTCCTTGGCTCTCGCTTGGGGATATCCGCTTCTTGGAAGGCAAGCGGATCTTCGACACTCGCGAGCATCCCACGATGGACGGGATCGATCACTCGTCCGCTCGGCTGTTGCCTAAGAACACGGTCGCGCTGTGTCGAACCGCTTCAGTCGGCAAGGTTGTCGTGCTCGGACGAGAGATGGCGACGAGCCAGGACTTCGTCGCCTGGGTCTGTGGGCCCCAGCTCGACCCCGACTATCTCTACTGGGCGCTCGTGGCATCCCAGCGGCTGTTCGATCGAGAGAAGCAGGGATCGACTCACAAGACCATCTATATGCCAACGATCGAGCGGTTCCGCGTGCTTCTGCCGCCGCTTGCCGAGCAGCGCCGCATCGCCGAGATCCTCGACCGCGCCGCCGACCTCCGCCGCAAGCGCCGCGAATCGGTCCAGCTAGCAGAGAAGCTTGCGCAGGCGACGTTCCTGCATATGTTCGGCGACCCCATCACGAACCCGATGAGGTGGCCGACCGTTCGGCTAGACACCGTGACGGACATCGCCTCGGGCATCACGAAGGGCCGGAAGCTGCCGGAGGGTGGAACGGTAGTCGTTGCCTATATGCGGGTCGCGAACGTCCAGGACGGCCACATCAGTCTCGACGACGTCAAGACGATCGAGGTCTCACACGAGGAGATCCGCCGATATCGCCTCCTCGAGGGCGACGTCCTCCTGACCGAGGGTGGCGATCCCGACAAGCTAGGCCGCGGCGCGGTCTGGCATGGCGAGATCGATCCTTGCATCCACCAGAACCACATCTTCCGGGTTCGCTGCGTGTCCCCTCGGCTGCTTCCGGAGTTCGCTAGCGCGGTTCTTGGTAGCGAGTTAGGCAAGCGGTATTTCCTGCGGGCAGCGAAGCAGACCACGGAATCGCATCGATCAACATGACTCAGCTTCGCGGCGCTCCGATGCTCCTTCCGCCAGTCGAGCGTCAACTGCGGTTCGTCGACGCACTCCGCGTGATCCGCAGCCAGCGAGCGAAGGTGGGGGCCGGCTCGGTCCAACTGACCGCACTGTTCGACGGACTGGTTGCCAGCGCGTTCAGCGGAACGCTCTCATCAAGCGACGATGCTCCCGATGTTGGGGAGGAATGCTCATGCCGAACCTGACGCTTCTCACGATCGCGCTGATGATCGTGTTCGTGCTGCCGGGATTCGTCATCAACCGAATCTATCGACAGGCTGTAGCACGACCGTTGCCCCAGGGCTCCGAGGTGGTGCTCGAGTCCTTCATGGCGTCTTGCTTCTACTATGCGTTCGTCGGACCGTTGGCGATCGTCCTGCTCGGCGACGACAAGCTCCTCACGCTTGCTCGGACGCCGCCGTCGACCGAGACCCTGCTCCAAGTCTTTGGCGGTTCGCCGACGACCCTGGCCATGCTGGCACTCGGGGTGACACTCGTTGGGCCGCTGTTCGCTGGATGGTTCGCCGCCTGGGGACTCGGCTCGCCCCTCGTGGACCGCATCCTTTCTCTCGCAGGATTCCTCGGCGTCGAGCCACGGCCTGGGACGAGGTCTTCTACCGCCTCGGTGAGCACTTGGTGCTGGTTACGCTCAAAGACGGGGAGCCGCGTGGGTGGTTACTGGTATGTCGGTTCGTTTGCCGGGAGTCATCCTCACAAGAACGATCTCTACCTGCAGCGTCAGTACGACCTCGGTGACGGGGGCGCGTTCCTTCGTCCGAGTGATCCCGCTCGCGGATGCTGGATCGCGGGTGACGAAATCCGTACCTTGGAGTTGATTCAGATCCGCAACCCGCCGACCCGCATGCGGAGGCCAACACAATGAGCCGATCAGACGAGGCAAATCCCGGTAAGCCGACGCGTGTTCTCGAGTCCTACAATGGGAAGCCGGTGCGGGCAGGGCTCGCCGAGAGCTTCCAGGGCTGGGCGGGCAAGGGGTATCAGGGGCAGCCAACTCCGGGCGGTGGCGACCCCCCCACCACGAACTTGCCGGGGGGCTCGGCGGTCGCACCACCGGGCAAAACCATCGCCATCGGCATCGATAGCCCCCTGGACAAACCTCAGAAATGACGCAGTCGCCTGGCAAGTCCCAGGCTGGGGCGGCGCGTTCTCACGACGGCAAGCGTCTGGTCTTCATCTCGACGCGCGGGAGCGATCCGTGCGGCGAGTGCAAGGAGCCGCTCGGGAAGGGCGATTGGATCACCCTCGAGAAGGAGAAGGGTGCCCTCTGCCTCGAGTGCTCCGATCTCGACCACCTCGAGTACCTGCCGGCCGGCGACGCGGCGCTTACCCGGCGCGCGACCAAGCACTCGACCCTCACCGCCGTGGTGCTCGAGTGGAGCCGGTCGCGAAAGCGCTACGAGCGGCAGGGAATCCTGGTCGAGGACGCGGCGCTGGTGCGCGCGGAGGAGGAATGCCTCGCGGACGCGGACGCGCGTGAGCGCCGGCGAGAGCGTGAAGCCGATCGTCGTGAGGCGGTCGACGAGAAGTACGTGAGCCGCTTCGCGGAGCGCATCGCGGAGCTCTATCCGCGGTTGCCGGCGGACGAGGTGGAAGCGATCGCCCGCCACGCCTGCGAAAAGCACAGCGGGCGCGTCGGTCGCAGCGCCGCCGCGAAGGAGCTCGACGCGGACGCGGTGCGGCTCGCCGTGGGCGCCCACGCTCGCCACGTGCACACCGACTACGACCGCTTGTTGGCCCGCGGCGAGGAGCGCCACGAAGCTCGGTCGCAGGTGGGTCCGCTGGTTCGCCGGCTTCTCGCCGAGTGGAGCGGCGGAGCCGACGGAGACGAGCCCGCGTGAGCCCGCGGCTCGGGCCGCTGGTGGTGGGGACGGGGAGCAACGCGAGCGGCGGCGGTGCAGCGGCCGCGTCGCACTTCTTCACCTCAACCGAGCGCGCGACGCTCACGGCGCTCGTCGATCGCATCCTCCCCGCCGATCACGATCATCGCCGTGGCGCTCAAGGTGGGATACGCGATCGCCCGGGGCGGCGCGCGCAGGACCGCTTGACGTCCCGCCGCGGCCTTTGATTCAGTCGCCGGCCATGGCGATACCCAAGAACGCGGCCCGTCACCCTGGCTCGATCCCTTCCTACAACCCGGCGACCGGCGAGACACTCGAGTCGCTGAAGACGCACTCGCTCGACGAGGTGCGCGTGATGGTCGCCGCGGCGCGCCGGGCGCAGCCGAGCTGGGGCGAGAAGCCGGCCGCCGAGCGCGCGCGCGTGCTGCACAAGCTTCGCGACCTGGTGATCGAGCGCCAGGACACGATCGCCGAGACCGACAGCCGCGAGACCGGCAAGGGTCTGTTCGAGGCGCGCGCGGTGGTGCTCGGCGTCGCGGACTTCTGCAACTACTACGCGGCGATCGCGATCGAGCTCGACAAGGGCCACAAGGTGAGGACGGGGCCGTTCCCGGGGCGCGCCAACAAGATCTTCTACAGGCCCGCGGGCGTGGCCGCGGTGATCTCGCCCTGGAACTACCCGTTCTTCCTCGCGATGGGGCAGATCATCCCGGCGCTCGCGGCAGGTAACGCGATCGTCCACAAGCCCTCCGAGCACTCGCCGCGCGTGGGGCTCCTGATCGGTGAGCTGGTGCGCGCCGCGGGCGTGCCCGAGGGTGTCTTCCAGGTGGTGATCGGCGACGGTACCGCCGGCGCCGCGATCATCGACGCGCGCGTCGACGTGATCTCGTTCACCGGCGCCCCGCCCACCGGGCGCCGCGTGATGGAGGCGGCGGCCAAGCACCTGACCCCGGTGGTGCTCGAGCTCGGCGGCAAGGACGCCGCGATCGTGTGCGACGACGCCAACCTCGAGCGGGTCGCGAACGGCATCACCTGGGGGGCGTTCCTCAACGCGGGACAGACGTGCATCGCGGTGAAGCGGGTGATCGCCGATCACAGGATCCATGATCGGCTGGTGACGATGCTCGCCGAGCGCGCGCAGGCGATCAGCCCGGCGAGCGCCGACCCGCAGATGGGTGCGCTCACGATGGAGAGCGAGATCGAGCGCATCGAGCGCCAGATCGCCGAGAGCACCCGGATGGGGGCGCGGGTGGTCACGGGCGGCAAGCGCCTCGATCGGCCGGGGGTGTGGTTCGAGCCGACGATCCTCGCCGACTGCACGCCCGACATGCCGGCGGTGCGCGAGGAGACGTTCGGGCCGCTGCTCACGGTGCTGCGGTCGAAGGACGACGAGCACGCGCTCGCGCTCGCCAACGACACCGAGTTCGGGCTCGCGGGATCGGTGTGGACCCGCGACGGCGAGCGCGCGATGCGGATCGTGCGGCGCTTCCGCACCGGTGGAGTCGCGGTCAACGACGCGCTGATCCAGGCGCTCAACGTGCGGCTGCCGTTCGGCGGGGTGGGGCTCTCCGGGATCGGGCGCGCGTTCGCCGAGAGCGGCTACACCCAGTACTGCAACGTGCAGGCGGTGATGGTGTCGCGGCTCACGCCGAAACGTGAGCCGCTGTGGTTCCCGTACACCAAGTCGAGCGAGAAGCAGCTGCGCTTCCTGGTGAACCTCTTCCACGGCGCCAAGGGCGAGCTGACCCGCCGCATCTTCCGCTGACGCCGCGGCCCGCGCGGCGTCTGGAGGGCCCGGTCGCGCAACGCGGGGCCCTCCGGCCCGACGGGAGGGGCACGCGTCGCGTGCCCGGCGATACGCGTAGGCGCGCGCATCCCCGCGCGCGTCGATCCCTGGACGATCGCGATCGTTCCCTGGCGCCCGACGAAGCGGGCGCGCTCCAGGAGGGGGGCCGAGCGGCCGGGAGGGGCACGCGTCGCGTGCCCGGCGATACGCGCCAGCGCGCATCCCCGCGTGCGTCGATCCCTGTCCGATCCCGATCGTTGCCTGGCGCCCGACGAAGCGGGCGCGCTCCAGGCGAGGGGGGCCGAGCGGCCGGGAGGGGCACGCGGCGCGTGCCCGGCGATACGCGCCAGCGCGTGCGCCCTGACGACCGCGGATCCCTGTAAGGCCCCTACGTCAGTACTGGCACACCAGGCAGGGCGGGTTCTCGCACTGGTCGGCGCCGCCGACCACGCACTCGCCCAGGCGACCGGTGGGCGACTTGCACTTCTGGCGCTCGGCCGTGCACTTGAGCACCGGCTTGGGGCCGTTGGTCTTCTTGGGCATCATGCTCTGGCACTGCGCAGGGAGCTGGAACGCGAGCGGGACGAGCAGCCATGCGAGCTTCATGTCGATCTCCGGACTCCGGGGGATGAAGCGACGGCCCGTCCGTTCGCGCGCGGCCCCGGTGGACCCATCGGGCGCGCGGATCGTAGCAAAAAGCGTCCGGGCGCCGCACGTCCGGCGTCGCCGGACTCGACTCAGGCGCGACGACGGCGGGGTCGGCGAGGTGGCGTAGCGGGCGCCTGCGCGGGTGTCTTGGCGGTCGTCTTGGCGCTCGGCTTCGTGGCGCTCTTCGGCGTCGCCGCGCTCGGCGTGGCGCGCCGCAGCTCCTGCACCAGCGCGAGCGCGTTCGCGGCCGCCGCTCCGGCGGCGGTGTTGTCGAAGATCACCCACGCCGGCGCGCTGCCGCGCGCGTGGGTGAGCCGCGTCGCGAGCCCGTGGAGGTACGGCTTCGGGTAGGACGAGTGGTACATCTGCGGCGTGCCGTGGAGACGGAAGTACGTGACCTGGTCGTGGCCGCCGGGCTCGCTGCCGGCGGCGGTCGGCGAGGGATCCGCGGCCACGCGAGCGACGCGGTGTTCGACCAGCGCGCGTCCTGCCGTGCCCGCGAACCAGCTCGGATGGCGCGGCTCGCACACCACCGCGCCGTCGTGGAGCGCGCGGAGCTGGTAGAAGAAGCGCCGCGCGAGGGTGTCGTCGTAGACGAGGCTCGGCGGGAGCTGGATCAGCACCGGGCCGAGCTTGCGGCCCAGCTCGCGCACGCCCGCGAAGAACCGCTCGAGCGGCTCCTCGCACGCGACGAGCCGGCGGTGATGGGTGATCTCCCCGGCGAGCTTGACCGCGAAGCGGAAGTCCTTGGGCACGCTCGCCGCCCAGCGCGCGAACGTCGCGGGCTCGTGGAAGCGATAGAACGTGCTGTTCATCTCGACCGCCGTGAGCGCGTCGGCGTAACGCTCGAGCGCCGACCCCTCGTCGCCGAAGCGATGCTTCACGTGGCTGGGGATCGCCCAGCCCGCCACGCCGACGCGGATCTCGCGGACCTTCCCGCGCTCGCCGCTTGGGCGAGCGCGCGACTCGCGCTGCGCACGATCCTCTCGACCCTCTCGCCGCTCGGCCACGTCAGCCGGCTCCGTCGTAGGGCAGCACGCCGAACGGGACCTCGTGCGGCAGCACGCGCTCGGCGCGATAGAAGCGGAAGCCCGTGAGGCGGAAGCCGCCGGTCACGCGCAGGTCCCACACCAGCTCGCCGCGCGCGGTGATCTCCATCAGGCGCGCGGTCTTGTACGGCAAGATGTTCGCGGTGCCCGAGGTGATCAGGATGTTGCCGTTGGGCTGGCGGTCGGCGTCGCCCACCACGCCGTCGAAGAAGTCGGGCGTGTCGCTCCACTCGAACGTGGGCGTCACCTCGCCGGTCCGCTCGCTCCACTGGAACGCCGCGATCCGCGACGCCTTGGGGTCGCTGTCGGGGCGGTTGTCGAAGAAGAGGATCGAGCCGTCCTTCTCGATCTCGGGTGCGTGCTGGTGGTTCATCAGGCTCGCGCCGCCGAGGGCATCCTTGCCGAAGGTCGCGCGGATCGCGCCAGATGGGTAGTCGATCGCGACGATCTGATCGAAGTTCCGCACCGAGTACCAGATCAGGCTGCGCTTCGCGTCCCACACCACCGCGTTGCCGTGGGTCCAGTCGAGGCCGATGAGGCTGAGCCCCGGGAGCAGGATGTCCTCAGGATCCACGCGGCTGGTGTCGAGGTGGTCGAACGCGTTCCAGCTCCACAGCACCCGGTTGGTGGCGGGATCGCAGATTTCGATGCCGTCGCCCTCGAACGGCAGGATGCCGCCCACCGGCTGCACCAGGCTCGTGAGATAGAGGTAGTTGCCGCCGGGGCCGACGCCGACCTCGTGGTGGAGGATCGCGCCCTCGCGGCTGCGCCACACGATCTGGCCGTCCCAGGTGCTCTCGAAGCCGCCGCGGTCGCTGCCCTCGTCGGCGTCGTAGAGGTAGAGGAGGTTGCCGTTTTCGAGCACCCGGACGTCGGTGAGGTAGCCGCGCGGGCGCTGCAGGTACCACGCGATCTCGCCGTACGAGTTCACCATCACCGCGGCGGCGATGCGGTCCTCGGGCTGCGGCGGCACCGGGTCCTGCAGGTTCATCATCGTGTAGCCAGGCTGCAGCTTGGCGCCGTCGCGCACCACCACCTCGAACTGCGGGTAGTCGTCCGGCACGACCACCACGGCGAAGCGCGAGTCGTGGTGCGCGAACGGTGCGCCGCCGACGTCGAGCGCCTCGACGCGCGCGTACACCAGCGTGCGATCGGTGAGCACCGCGCCGCCGCGCGCCTCGGGGCCGTCGACGTCCTGGCTCTCGATCAGCGTGTGACGCGCCGGATCGGCGAAGAGCGACAGCCGGTAGCGCGCGGCGCCGTCGAGCGGGTTCCACCGGAACGTGGGCTGCGCGCGGTTGGCGTAGCCGTCGGGCGACGGCGACACGAGCGCGAGCGCCTGCGGCCCGCCACTGCTCGAGTCGCCGCCGCTACCGCAGCCGAGGGCCGTGGCCGCGAGCACGAGCGCAGCGAGGAGCGGGACGCGAAGCTTCGTCATGAGGATTCCGGTGCGAGGGGGCCAGCCTCCGCGTCGTGAGGTGCGGCGCGCGAAAGGGTGAGTGTAGCGCCGGTCGCGCCGCCAACGCGAAGCCCCGCGGACCGGAGGGGAGGCGGAGGGTCGCGGACCCCGCGGCGCGTCTTACCGAGATCGGACTGGGATCGACGGTTGCGCCGGTGTCTGCGCATCGTCGTGTCGCCGGGCACGCAACGCGTGCCCCTCCCGCTCCAGACCAACGTGCTGGCAATCGAGAACGACCCCCTGGAGCGTCGCGCTCCGCGCGACCGGCAATACGGGACGGCGTTGCATCGGCGCTCCCGTCGATCGCTGTACGGCCGGGCTCGAACGGGGATCGGCCTTCGCGTCGTCGCCCACGCACCGTCGTATCGCCGGGCACGCGACGCGTGCCCCTCCCGGTGTGGAGGGTCGCGCGTCGCGCGACCGGCGATACGCTTCGGTGTCGCGTAGACGAGGGCGTCGATCCCTGTACGGCGCGGATCGATCGGCTGGAGCGCGCTCGCTTCGCCTCCGGCGCCGGTGACGCGAAACGTCAGTGAGCGTGACGGATCGTTGACGCGCGCGTTCGCCGACGATCCACCGCCGCGATCGCGCGAGCGGGCTCGCGCCGGTGGCGTGCACGCGCGCGCCGTGCTCAACTCCGCGCCGCGTCGGCGTTCTTTCCGGAGCACGCGCCGCTCGGTCTCGCCGCCGGAATTGTCTCGCCGGCGCGCGTCGGGCGACGTGCCCGAGGGCACCACGCTTGCTGCGCTTCATGGGTTACCTCGGGGGAAGAGGGGAGACGCGTTGCAGAGTCACGATCGAAGGAAACGAGGTCGTTTCGTTGTCGTCGCGGGGACGCTCGCGCTGCTCGCGGCCGTCGCGACCGTGGAGCCCGCGCGTGCCGCCGCGCCGGTCGTCGGCTGCACACCCGGGCGGGTCGCGTACGACGTCGTCTACGTCCACGCGCCGCGGTTCGGCGATCTGCTGTCGCAGAACACGCTGTGGCCCGACACGGTGCGGCCGCTCACGCCGGACCCTGGTTCCGACCTGCGCGTGCTCCATCCGGACTGCACCGAGGAGGTGCTCTTCCCGCTGGCCCGCCACCAGCCGCTCCTCGACGCGCCCCTCGGCCATGGCGCGGTGCAGGACCCCAGCGTCTCGTTCGACGGCCGCTGGGTGGTGTTCGCCTACTACCACGACTCCTCGGACGTGAACCCGCAGCGCTGCTCGACCTACGGCACCGATCAGGGTTGCCTTTCGCGCCTCGGCGCCGACCTCTACCGGCTCGAGGTCGCCACCAAGACCGCGGTGCGGCTCACCCACCAGGAGCTGACCCCCAACACCGGCAACGGCGCCGGACTTCGACTGCGCGGCTGCCGTACACCAACTGCCCGAACGTCGGCGTGTTCAACGTCGGCCCGGCGTTCGTGGCGCGCCCGAGCCTGGCGCGGCCGGCGATCGTGTTCACGTCGAGCCGCAACGACTTCCTGCCGCCGCGCAGCTTCAACGGCGCCGAGCGAGTGCTGCAGCTCTTCACCATGGACTGGGACGGGCGCAACGTCGCGGAGCTCGGCTACCTCAACAACTCCCAGGCGCTCCATCCGTACCAGCTCCTCGACGGCCGCCTCGCGTGGACGAGCTGGGAGAGCCAGGGCGCGCGCGACATGCGGATCTTCCCGCTGTGGTTGATCGCGCCCGACGGCACCGGCTTCGCGCCGCTCTCGGGCTTCGGCGAGCTGGCGCTGACGCACCACTTCATGACCCAGATGCCCGACGGCGACGTCGTCACCGCGCGCTACTACAACCTCAACAACAACGGCTTCGGCGACCTGGTGCGCTACCCGATCGACCCGGCGGGGCCCGACTTCCGCGCGGTGAACGACGCCGCGGCGGCGATCCCGCTCGAGCGCGTGGGCCAGGTGTCGCTGACGCCGTGGACGCACCCCGAGGACTACCCCGCGCCGTGTCCCGGCCAGGAAGACAACGCGTACGGCTCGGCGAACGCACCGAGCTGTGCCCCCGCGCAGCGCAACGGCAAGGTCACGCACCCGTCCGTGGCGCCGGACGCCGACCTGCTGCTCGTGTATTCGCCGGGCCCCGCGAACCACAACGGGGTGTGGTCGTCCCAGGACGAGCCGGTCTACCAGGGCGGCCTGTATCTGCTGCCCGACGGAGCGTCGAGCGCCTCGCCCGCGGCGCTCGTGAAGCTGGCCGACGAGCCGGGCGTGAACGAGATGTTCCCGAGGGCGCTGGTGAGCTACGCGACGCTCTTCCCGGGCCACGCGCAGCCGCTGGTGTGGCCGGCGCTCGCGAACCCGGGCGGCGGCGCGGCGGCGCCGAGCCTGCCTGCGCACTCGCCGTTCGGGCTGGTGGGCTCGTCGTCGCTGACGTGGCGGGACACCGACCCGCGCGTCCCGGCGAGCGGTGGCGATCCCGACCCGATGAACGCGACCCACGAGCCGCTCTGGGCGTGGCTCGCGCAGGGCGCCGACGCCGGGCTCTACGACGAGGACGACATCTACGCGGTGCGGCTGCTCGGCATGCTGCCCTCGACCGACCGCAGCTATCCGAACGGCGGCGTCGCGTTCACCAACACCGGGAACGAGCGCCTGCGGATCCTGGGCGAGGTGCCGGTGCGCCACGAGGGCGTGATCGACGCGCAGGGCTACGTCGACACCTCGTTCCTGGTGCGCATCCCCGCCGACGTGCCGTTCACGTTCCAGACCCTCGACCGCAACGGCATGGTGCTCAACATGGCGCAGACCTGGCACCAGGTGCGCCCCGGCGAGGTCCGCACCAACTGCGGCGGCTGCCACGCCCACAGCAAGGAGCCGCTCGACTTCGCGAGCACCGTGGCCGGTCAGCCGGGGTTCGCGCCCACCGACCTCGCGCTGGCGACGCCGCTGCTCACGCCGAGCGGGCTGGGCGGGAGTCCCGGCGTGGCGACGTCCGGGGCGCGTCAGGTGACGGTCGAGTACGGGCGCGACGTGAAGCCGATCCTCGCCGCGCGCTGCTCGGGCTGCCACACGAGCGACACCACCGACGGGCGGCTCGACCTGCACGCCGACGGCGCCACCGTGACGTGCGCGGGGACGACGCTGCCGGGCACGTATTACCGGCTGGTCGCCGACGCCAACATCGACGGCTGCCCGAAGTACGGGCTGGGCGCGCCGGCGGGGAGCGGCGACACGTATTTCCTGGCGCCGCAGCAGACCCGCTACCTGCGCTCGTACCAGTCGCGCCAGAGCTTGCTCGCGTGGAAGGTGTTCGGTGCGCGCCTCGACGGACGCACCAACGCGACGCGCGGCGGCGACGTCGACTACTCGCCCGCCACGGACCCGATCCATCCGCACCTCGACACGCTGCGCGGGCTCACGTGGAGCGAGAAGCTCACGATCGCGCGCTGGATCGACCTCGGCGCGCCGCTCGACCAGGGCTCGCCGTGGGGCTGGTTCGAGGACGACCTGCGGCCCACGCTGTGGGTGAGCCCGACCGTCGAGGAGGGGCACGCGGGCGCGGTGAGCGCGCTCCACGTCGGCACCTACGACCTCGAGTCGGGGATCGATCCCGCGAGCCTCTCGGTCACGTTCGACGTCGCGATCGGCGGGCACGCCGCGGGGGCGAACGTGGCGGCGGGGGTGGCGGCGATCGAGGGCGGAGTGGCGGCGGTGGCGCTCGGCGCCGCGGTGGACCTGGCGGCCGCCGACGCGACCGTCACGGTGAGCGTCGCGGATCACGCGGGGCACCGCACCACCGTGGTGCGCAGCTTCGGCGGCGGGGCGAGTGCCTGCGGCGCCGCGGATGGCGATCACGACGGCGTCGGTGACGCGTGCGACAACTGCCCGAACCTCGCGAACCCCGGCCAGGAAGATCAGGACGGAGACGGCGTGGGCAACGCGTGCGACACGCTGAGCTGCGGCGCGGTGGGCGGCGGCGCCGGCGAGGGCTCGGCGATGTGTGCGTCGGTGAGCGCGGGCTGGACCGCGATGCGGCGACGACGGCGGGAGCGGCGCCGGTCGCGCCGGTTGCGGATGCGCGCCGTGACCGCGTAGCGATCGCCCGTCGGCGGAGGCCCGCCCGGGATCGGCGATCACGCCGATGCGCGCGCACCGTCGTATCGCCGGGCACGCGACGCGTGCCCCTCCCCCGGCCTGGCGTGTCGCGCTCCGCGCGACCGGCGATCCGGGACGGCGTTGCATCGACGCTCCCGTCGATCGCTGTACGGCCGGGCTCGAACGGCGCGTCCCACGAATGGTGGGTTCCGTGGGTGTGTAGGGGCGGCCGCGAGGCCGCCCGCGATCGGGATCGTCGGAACTGCGACCGTGGAGCGGATCGCCGATCGAGAAATCGGGCGAGCTCACGCTCGCCCCGAGGCTCCGATGGGGTGGAGGCGGCGCGGGTCCCTCGCGCCGCCGACTCCGCCGGAGGGACACGTGCCGCGCGAGGTGACAGGAACGGCCCCGTCTGCTTGGATCCGAGGCCCCTGTGCCGCGCTGCGTCGTGGCCCATGGACCTCGCAATGAAGCTTCGCGGTCGACTCTCTTCGTGGATGACGGTCGGCGCGATCGCTGGCGCGCTGGCCGGCTGCGGCTCGAGCGGTGCGGCCGTGAGCAACCGCCACGAGCTGCGCTTGATCGCGCCGTCGACGGACGGCGCCGCGAACTCCGAGCACCCGCGGCTCGTGTGGGCGGGTCTCGGCGAGCCGGCCGCGAGCTATCGCGTCGAAGCCTTCGCCGACGACGCGCACACGCAGTCGATCGAGGCCGCGACCACCGCCGTCCCCGAGCTCACGCTCTCCGCCCCTTACGACGCCGGCCAGCGCGTCTACGTGCGCGTCGAGGCTCTCGACGGCGCGGGGCTTTCCCTCGGCCGCGCCGACTCGCGCTTCCACGCCGTTCCGCTTCCCGACGACCTCCCGCGCGCCGCGGTCCCGATCCTCG
The DNA here is from genome assembly GCA_016713535.1 of Deltaproteobacteria bacterium. Classification (GTDB taxonomy): domain Bacteria; phylum JADJOY01; class JADJOY01; order JADJOY01; family JADJOY01; genus JADJOY01. The sequence continues at coordinate 59,284 of JADJOY010000027.1, read as the reverse complement.
ACGCCGCTCGCGGTGGTGGCGGCTACACGCTCTTCAACATCCAGGATCCGCTCCCGCCGCAGCAGGAGGACCGCGTCGCCGCGCTCCTCGTCGTCAACGCCCACGGCGAGGTGGTGTGGTGGCGGCGTTTCCCGGCCGGGTTCGTGACCGACGCGTGGGTCGGCGCCGACGGGCGGCTGCGCTACGTCTACTCGCCGAACGGCGGCCCGAGCCAAGCCTTCGAGTCGAGCTGGGACGGCGCATCCTCGTGGCGAAGCCGCGACGGCGCGCTGGTCCACCACGACCTGACGGTCGGCCCCGACGACCGCTACCTCTACCTCACCACCGTGGTCCGCGAGGTGCTCGGAACGCCGTTCGAAGGCGACGGCATCGAGCTGGTCGACCCGGCGACCAACCAGGTGACGTGGTCGTGGAACATCTTCGACCACATCCCCGTCACCGACTTCAACGGCATCGACCTGTTGTTGCCGGGCGTGAACGGCCAGGGCCAGGACTGGACCCACTGCAACGCGCTCGCGTGGGACCCGAAGCGGCGCTTGATCTGGCTCTCGGTGCGCAACCTGAGCCGGCTGCTCGCGATCGATTACCCGTCCGGCGAGGTGCGCGCCACCTTCGGCGAGACCGGTCTCGGCGGCGAGGAGCTCATGGATCACCAGCACGCGCCCGAGATCGACGACGACGGCTCGCTGCTCTATTTCGACAACGGCCTCGACCGCGGCTGGTCGCGGGTCGCGGGCTTCGCCTGGGATGCGGCCGCGGGCACCGTCACGCCGAACTTCGAGTGGCGCGACGACGCCAAGTTCTACGACCCCGCCCTCGGTGACGTGGATCGGCTCGCGAACGGGCACCTCCTGATCACGTCCGGAGTGGGCGGGACGGTGCTCGGCAAGCCCGCTCGGCTGATCGAGATCTCGGCCGAGGGCGAGAAGCTCTGGCAGCTCGAGCTCGGCAGCGGGCAGCGGCCCGCCGGCTACTGGATCTACCGCGCGCAGCGGCTGTCGTCCGATCAGCTCCCCGACGGGGCGAATCCGTTCGACTGAACCTCCACGATGCACGTGCTCGATCGATCTCGCTCGCCGCGCGGCCCCGCCGCGACTGCTCGCCGCGCCGTTGCGCCGTGGGCCGCCGCGCTGCCGCTGGCGGCGTTCCTCGCTGGTTGCTGCGGGCTTCCCAACACGCGCTACCCCGAGGCCACGCGGCCCGATCCGAACACCACCGTCATCCTCTACGGCGACAGCAACGTGGATCGGCTCGACGAGCTGGAGGGCTACGGCACCGAGCTGTCCGCGCGCCTCACCGCGCGGGGCGAGGTGGTGGTGAACTCGGGCAACGCGGGGCGCGAGGCCGGCATCGCGGCGATCACCGATCCGGTTCGGGACCGCTGTCCCGCGCTGGTCTGCCACCTCTTCTACGACTGCCTGGCGAAGGGGAACACCCCGCTCGTGACGGTGCTGAAGGCGCACCCCAACGCGCGTACGCTGGTGATGACGCTCGGTGGGGTCGAGGCGGGCGAGGCGCTGAGCCTCGGCTCGATCACCAACGATCTCCTCGATCCCACCCAGCCCACGCCCAAGGTCGTCGTGGACGTCGCCCAGCGGCTGCTACGCAACCTGTCCCGCGCCCTGGAGATCGCCCGGGCCGATCGGGAGTGGAAGTGGATCGGCATCACGTCGTACCCGTACATGCCCACCGATAGCCGGGATCCGGTCGTTCCGTGCTCGCTCGCGACGCCCGTGGACGCCGCCGCGCAGAAGCACGTGAACGACGTGCTGCGCACTCTCGATGCCATGCTCGCGGCGGTGGCGGAGCGCGAAGGGGTTCACTTCGTGTCGCTGCTCGACGTCCATGGTGGTGGCGAGGCGGTGCCGGGAGGCGAGAACGGCCCACCGGGGCGGTGGTTCGACAACTGTGCGCACCTGACCCCCGAGGGCTACTCCGCCGTGGTCGGCCGGATCCTGGCGGCGATGGACGCGCCCTCGGCCGGCTGAGTGCGGCGGGGGGCGCTGGCCCGGAGGGGCACGCGCCGCGTCCCCGGCGGGCCGCCGTCTCCGTGGGCGGGGACGGGCCCCGCCCCTACGGCGTCCGCCGGCGCGGGCGCGCTCCAGGCGCTCGATCGCGGGTCTGGCGGCCCGCCCCGCCCCTACGGCGTCGCCGGCGTGTCAGAAGCCGAGGAAGGCGGGCGTGAAGCGCGCGAGGCGGATGTCGAACCCGGCCGCGCCGTTCGAGCCGCCGACGCTCTCGTAGAGCATCCCGATCGACCCGTCATCGAGCACGGTGAGCACGCTGTATTGCGCGAAGCCGGGCTCGATCACGCTCTCGTGGCCCCAGCTCGCGCCCTCGTCGCCGCTCGCCCACACCCGCGCGCCGATACGCGTGATCGTGCCGACGCCGCTGTGCAGCAGCACGTCGGCCGCGTCGCCGTCGCGGCGCGCCGAATAGCGCGTGACGCTGGCCATGATCGGCACCATCGCGAGGCCCGCGGTGGGCGCCGACCAGCTCGCGCCGCCGTCGTCGCTCACGAAGAGCTGGCGCGTGCTCAGGCCGAGCCCCGAGTTCTGGCGGCCGTCGAGCACGAGCGTGCCGTCGCGCCGCTCGACGAGCTGCGACTCGTTGGTGATCGGGTCGGGGAGGGCCAGCCGCGCGAAGGTCTCGCCGCCGTCGTCGCTCGCGAACGCGAAGCTGCCCTCGTCGCCGTCGCGCGTGTACCAGCCCGGCACCACGATCCGACCGGCCGCGCTCGCCGCGTTCCCCCAGCGCGTGTGGATCGCGACTCCCGGCCCCATCGAGGCGATCGCCCACGCAGGGTCCTTCACCTCGCGGGTCAGCTCGCGCGGCTCGCTCCAGGTGGCGCCGTCGTCGTCGCTGGTGCGCAGCCAGATCGACGCCGAGGCGGGTCCGAGCCCTGGCGGTAGGTCGAACTCGCCGCCCGGGCTCGCGGGGCGCTCGTTGTAGAAGAGCCAGGTCCGCGAGCGGCCGTCCCGCCCCGGCACCACCACGGCCGCCGGGTTGTGGGCGTCACCGCTCCCGTTGTCGGCGAGCACGCTCACCTCCGACCACGATCGGCCGCAGTCGAGGCTGCGCTTCATCACCAGATCGATCTTCCCGGCGCCGGGATCGGCCAGAGACTGGCGCGCCTCGGAGAACGCGAGCAGCACACCGCTCGTCGTGGTCACGATCGACGGGATGCGGAAGACCGGATAGCCGTCCGGGCTGCCGCCGAACAGGCCGCCCTGGAAGACGGTGTGCTCCTCGAATCCAGCCGCGGAGGCGAGCGGCAGAGCGGCGCAGCGCGACGGCGGCTCCGCCTCCGAGCCGCCGCCACCGCAGCCGCCGAGCGCCACCACCGCCGCCACCCACACGGTCGCGGCGAGCGTCGTCAGCGCGGCGGTTCCTCGAGCGCGCGCAGCCGCTCGATCCCGAGCACGCGACCCCAGTCGACCCGTCGCTTCCACAGTACGGCGAAGAATGTCACCAGCGCTGTATCGATTGCGAGCGAGACGAGCGGCGGAACCGCCGGCGCGTAGGGTTCGGGGACGAACGCCATGCCGCGCGCGAGGCCGAAGAGCGCCGCCCCCGCGTCCCAGAGCGGCGCCGCCAGACACGACGCGTAGAAGTAGTCGATGCTGCGCACCCACAGGTTGAGCCCGGCCCACGGCGCCACCAGCAGCAGCCACAGGTACCAGGTGTCGAGGGCGTTGCCCGAGCGCCACACCAGCACATAGAACGCGAAGGCCGGCAGGGTGAGCAGGAAACACGGCGGATCGAAGGGTCGCCGCGCGAGCGGACGCAGCGCAGCCGCGAGGCAGATCGCCGCCGGCACCAGCAGCACGGCCATCGGCCAGTGTCGCGTGGCCTCGGGCAGCACCGCGTTCACGGTGAAGAAGGCCGGCGCGTCGGCGAGGCGTGGGCCGAACGGGATCGGCTCGGAGAAGAGGAAGAAGAGCACCAGCGCGAGCCCGCCGAGCGCATCCGCGCGGCGCCTGCGCGAACGCTGAGACAAGAGGCTGCTGGTGCGTGTGCCCACGGCACCGGATCATCGCCCGCGACCCGCCCCGTCGTCGCGGGGCGCGGGTGCGCTCCAGCCGATCGAGTCTGCTCGGGAGGGGCACGCGTCGCGTGCCCGGCGACACGACGGTGCACCGGGATCGCCGCGATCGCCGATCGCTGTCCGGTATCGATCCTGGTCACGCGGCGCGTGACCTCGCTCACTTCCCGAGCGGGCGCGCCGAGGCAGTCTGATGCGATGGCTTCGCCGCCGCGCCCCATGCCTCCCTCGGTCGCCCGCAAGCTCGCTCGCGGCGCCTCACTCGCGGCCGCGGTGGCCGCGCTCGCGGGGTGTGGGGCGGGCACGAGCCCCTCGCTGGAACCACGCGCGGAGGAGGTCGTCGCCGAGGCGGTGCGCGTCGCGCCAGCGCCGATCCCGCCCAATCCGCTCACCGGCGATCCCACGCCGGAGGAGCTGGGGCAGGCGATCTTCTACCGCTACCGGCTCGATCCGGGGCGCGCCGTGCGCGCGATCGTGGTGCTGGTGCCGGGGATCGCCTCCGGCGCCAGCGACTTCGACTATCTCGCGCGCCGGCTGCTGGCGCGGAGCGCCGGGAACGTGGAGGTGTGGGCGTTCGAGCGGCGCCCGAACCGCCTCGAGGATCTGACCGGCATGGAGGAGGCCGAGCGGCTCGGTCGCGCGGACGTCGCGGAGAGCTACTACTTCCGTGGCGGCGAGATCGACGGCCGGCGCTTCGCGGGTTTTCTCGGCCAGGACGAGGTGCCGTTCCTCGCCGAGTGGGGGATCGAGGTGGTGGTCCGCGATCTCCTCGCCGTGCTGGAGGAGGTGCCCGCCGAGCGCCGTCGCACCAACGTCGTCCTGGCGGGCCACTCGCTCGGCGTGGTGCACGTCCTCGACTTCCTGGGGTGGGACTTCGACGGCGACCCGGCGACGCGCGACGACGCGGGCTACGAGCAGGTGGCGGCGAGCGTGCTGGTCGATGCGCCGATCCTGGCGTCGACGCCGAGCATGAGCCGCGACGAATACGCGCGCTCGCTGGCGGGAGTCCGCGCCGGCACCGCCGCGCGCTACGACGGGCTCTTGCCGATGCTCAACCCGGAGGCGCTCGCCCTCGCCGAGATCCTCGGCATGCGCGCCCACCCCGCCTTCGACGACCCGCGCGAGCCCAGCGACGGCCCAGGCGGCTGGGTCGCCTTCGACGAGCTGCCGTCGACCCCGGCGATCGAGGCACTCCTCGACGTGCTGTTCGCCGTCGGCCTGCCGGACGCGTGGCTCGGGCTACCGCCGACGTATCGCGACTTCACGGTGACGAACGAGGCGCTGCTCGGGCTGGTGTTCGACGACGACTTCCAGCCCTGGAACCCGCTCCAGGTGAGCGCGGGGTTCGTCGATCCGGCGAGCGCCGTGGTGCGGCGCGCGTTTCCGCCGATCCCGCTCTTCCTCGATCCGGGCAAGGCACTCGCCGACCCGGCTGCCCGCTACTCCTGGTCGCGCGCGAGCGTCGACCCGGCCGATCCGGAGGCCGAGCGCACGGACCTCACGCGCCTCGCGGAGGCCCAGTGGCGTGGGCCGAGCAACTACACCGAGTGGTACTTCGCGACCCGCCCGATGCTCGACGGTCGGGCCCTTGGCAACCTGCAGACGCTCACGCCGGCCGACTGGCAGTCGGCCGAGTTCCACCTCGACCTCTTCCACACCGCCGCCATCGACGTGCCGATCCTGTCGCTCGGCGGCGGTGCGGGCATGGCCCCGGTCGCGGCCCTTCATGAGGCGGTCCGGGGCGCGCTCGCCGATCCGACCCGCGACGGGGCGGCACGCGCGAGCGAGCAGGGGTTCCGGGTGCGGATCTTCCCGAGCTTCACCCACTTCGACCTGTTGCTCGCCGACGACTCGCGCGCCCCGGGCAACCCGGTCGTCGAGGAAATCCTGAGCTTCGCCTTCGCCCACACCGAGGGCGAGGTGCTCGTGCCGTAGCGCCGCGAGCACTCGCGGCGGCGAGGGATCAGGGGCCGAAGGCCCCGTGCCCTCCAGCCGCTCCGTCGTTGCGCCTTCGGGAGGGGCACGCGTCGCGTGCCCGGCGATACGACGGAGCCGCTGCGTCTCCGGCTGCGCGGATCCCTGTTCGACCCGCCGTACCGGGATCGACGGGATCGTCGATGGGACGCCTACGCGTATCGCCGGTCGCGCAACGCGCGACCCTCCGGCTCGGGGATGGGGCACGCGTTCCGGTCGTTCCCTGGCGCCCGACGGAGCGGGCGCGCTCCAGCCGAGTCGGTCCGTGCGGCCCGGGAGGGCACGCGTCGCGTGCCCGGCGATACGACGGAGCCGCTGCGTCTCCGGCTGCGCGGATCCCTGTTCGACCCGCCGTACCGGGATCGACGGGATCGTCGATGGGACGCCTACGCGTATCGCCGGTCGCGCAACGCGCGACCCTGCGGCTCGGGGGATGGGGCACGCGTTCCGGTCGTTCCCTGGCGCCCGACGGAGCGGACGCGCTCCAGGCGAGGGGGGCCGAGCGGCCGGGAGGGGCACGCGTCGCGTGCCCGGCGATACGACGGAGCCGCTGCGTCTCCGGCTGCGCGGATCCCTGTTCGACCCGCCGTACCGGGATCGACGGGATCGTCGATGGGACGCCTACGCGTATCGCCGGTCGCGCAACGCGCGACCCTGCGGCTCGGGGGATGGGGCACGCGTTCCGGTCGTTCCCTGGCGCCCGACGGAGCGGACGCGCTCCAGGCGAGGGGGGCCGAGCGGCCGGGAGGGGCACGCGTCGCGTGCCCGGCGATACGACGGAGCCGCTGCGTCTCCGGCTGCGCGGATCCCTGTTCGAACCCGGTCTCTAGGGCCCGCCTCCGGCGGGCCGCGACGATCAGTCGAGCAGACGCGCTTCGGTGAGGACGCGCGCCGCGCGATCGACGCGGGCGCCGGGACGCATGTCGAGCATGTGGCCCGAGCGCCGCGCCTTCGTCTCCAGGTAGAAGCGGTTGTGAACGTTGGGCGGCATCGCGTGCGCGATCCGTCCCGTGACCCTGACGCCGTGGCGGGTCAGCTCGCCGAGCTTGGTCGGGTTGTTCGTCATGAGGTGGATCGAGCGCACGCCGAGGGCGTCGAGCATCGACGCCGCCACCGCGTAGTCGCGCTCGTCGTCGCGGAAGCCGAGCGCCAGGTTGGCCTCGACGGTGTCGAGCCCCTGCTCCTGGAGCGCGTACGCACGCAGCTTGTTGACGAGCCCGATGCCGCGACCCTCCTGCCGCAGGTAGAGCAGGAGCCCGCGCGGCTGGCGCGCGAGCAGGCGCAGCTCCTCGAGCTGGTCGCGGCAGTCGCAGCGCAGCGAGCCCATCACGTCGCCGGTCAGGCACTCGGAGTGGACCCGGGTGGGCAGGTCCTCGGCGCCGATCACGTCGCCGTGGACCATCGCGAGGTGATCGTTGCCGTCCCGGTCGTTCTGGAACGCCACCAGGTGGAACGCGCCGAAGCGCGTCGGCAGCTCGGCCACGGCCACCACTCGCGCGCGGGGCGCCACGTCGCTCGCCGCCGCGGGAGTCCCGGGCTCGCGCGGCGTGGTCTCGGTGTCGATGAGCGCGCGCAGACGATCACCCGCAGAGATGTCTCTCATGGTCATGCCTCGAACGATCGCGAGGGCAGTACGAATTTTCGATCGTTGGTTGAGGTGCCGGTGCGCGGGTCACGCGACGTGGTTGCGCAGGCCGAGCTCCTTGGGGTGAGGTGCGAAGAACACCTGATCGCGAACGTACGGGACGTCGCGGCCCTTGACGTGATGCCTGAGCAGCGTAACCGGAACCGAGAGAGGCACCAGCCGGCGCCGGTAATCGTCGATCACGGCGAGGACATCGTGGCGGTCGGCGTCGGTGATGTGACCGCCCAGATAGCCGAGGATGTGGAGGAGGACGTTGGCGTTCTTGCCCGGAGTCGGCTTCTCGGCGAGCGCGCTCATGAAGCCCTCGACGTAGCCGCGCGCGAGCTCTTCGCGGGAGAGCGTCTTGGCGCGCGCGACGAGCTGCCCCAGGTCCTTGGCGTGGCGCGGGCTGTGGGCGAGCAGCAGGTACTTGTGGGTGGCGTGGAAGCGCACCAGCCCGGCGAGGGTCCACGCCGGATCGTCGAGGAAGGCGCGCACGCGCTGGTAGCCGAACACGCGGGTCAGGAAGGATTCGCGCAGGACGGCGTCGTTGAGGCGGCCCTCCTCCTCGACCGGTAGCCACGGGAAGCGCTTCACGAGCGCCCGGGCGAAGAGGCCCACGCCGTCGCGGCTGGGGATGCCGCTCGCGCCGTGGACGCGCACGCGCTCGAGCCCGCAGCTCGGCGAGTCGCTCTTCAGGATGTAGCCGCGCAGCTCGGCCAGGTCGGGCTGGGCGACGCGCCACGTGGCGTAGCGCTCCATGCGCTCGGTCCAGTCGACGCCGCTGCGCGTGGTCACGAGGCGAGCCTCGGCGGCCGAGCCGACGAGGCGCACGGTCTCGCGCGGCGTGCCCATGCCGACCTCGACCTCCGGGCACACCGGCACCAGCTCGAAGTGGTGTGCGAGGACGTCCGTGACGCGGCGATCGCGCTTGTGGCCGCCGTCGAAGCGCACCTCGAGCCCGAGCAGACACGAGCTCACTCCCACGCGGATCTTGTCGTTGCGGCTGGCCATGGGCGCCTCCTGGCGTGTTCGTGCGTTCAATACATAGACATAATATAGACAAAAACGAGACAACGCAACCGGGCACGCGACGCGTGCCCCTCCCGCCTAGCCCGCCCCGGCGCCCCCGCCCGGGCGCGGGGCCCCGGGGCGCGGGGGCCGCCGGGCCCCGCCCGCCCCCGGGGGGGGGGGGGCCGGGCCCCCCCGCGGGCGGCCCCGCCGCCCCCCGGGGGGGGGGGGGGCCCCCCGGGCCGCCCGGGCCCGGGGCCCCCCCCCGCCCGGGGGCCGGGCGCGGGCGGCCCCCCCCCGGGGGGGCCCGGGCCGCCGCCCCGGGGGCCCGGCCCCCCGCCCCCCCCCCCCCCGGGGGGGGGGGGGGGCCCCCCCGGGGGGGGGGCCCCCCCGCCCGGCGGGGGCCCCCCCCCCGCGGGCCCCGGGCCGGCCCCCCCCCCCCCCGCCCCCCCCCCGGGCCCCCCCCGCCCCCCCCCCCCCCCCCCCCCCCCCCCGGGGGGCCCCGGGGGGGGGGGGCCCCCCCCCCCCCCCCGGGGCCCCCCGGGGGCCCCCCCCCCCCGCCCCCCCCCGCCCGCCCCCCCCCCCCGCCCGCCGGCGCCGCCCCGGGGGGGGCGCCCCCCCCCCCCCCCCCCCCCCCGCCCGCCCCCCCCCCCCCCGGCCCCGGGCCGGGGGCGCGCCCCCCCCGGCGGCCCCCGGCGGCCCCGCGGGCCCGCGGCCGCCCGCCCCGCCCCCCCCCCCCCCCGCCGGCCGGGGGGGGGGGCGCCCGCCCCCGGCGCCCCCCCCCCCCCGGCCCCCCGCCCCGGGCGCCCCGCCCCGGCCCGCGCGGGGGGCCCCCCCCGGCCCCCCCCCCCCCGGGGCCCGGGGGGGGGCCCCCCGGCCCGGGCCGGGCCCCGCCCCCCCCCGCGCTGTGGGCGGCCCCGGCCCGGCGGGGCGGGGGCCCCCGGCCCGCCCCCCCCCGCGCCCGCCCCCCCGGCGGGGGCGGGGGGGGCGGCGCCGCGGCCCCGCCGCGCGGGGCCGCCCGGGCCGCGGCCCCCCCCCCCCCCCCGCGCCCCGCCCCCCCCGGGGGGGGGGGCCGGGGCCCGCCCCCCCCCCCCGCCCCCCCCCCCGCCGGGCCCCCCCCCCCCCCGGGGGGCGGGGGGGGGCCCCCCCCCCCGGGGGGCGGGGCCCCCCCCCCCCCCCCCCGCGACGGCGCCCCCGGCCCGCCGGAGGCGGGCCCTCCAGACCGATGGGGAACGAGCGGCCTGGAGGGTCGCGCTCCGCGCGACCGGCGATACGCGTACGCGTTGCATCGACGACTCCGTCGATCGCTGTAGGGCCGGGATCGAACAGGGATCGCCGGGCACGCGGCGCGTGCCCTTCCGCCGGCGCGCCCGCGCCTACCCGGGCGCGGGGGTGACGTCCACCGAGACGGTGAGCGACTGGACGCCGCCGCCGAGGACGATGCCGCGCAGCGGGCTCACGTCGGCGTAGTCGCGCCCCCACGCGAGCGTGATGTGCTCGGTGCTCGGCAGCACGGCGTTGGTCGGGTCGGCGTCGATCCACCCGAACCCGGGCACCCACACCGACACCCACGCGTGCGACGCGTCCGCGCCCACCAGCCGCCGCCCGCCGGGCGGCGGCCGCGTCAGCACGTAGCCGCTCACGTAGCGCGCCGCGAGCCCGAGGCTGCGCAGGCAGCCGATCATCAGGTGCGCGAAGTCCTGGCACACCCCGCGCCGGAGCGCGAGCACCTCGGCCACCGGTGTCGAGATGCTGGTGGCGCGCGGGTCGTACGCGAACTCGGCGCGGATGCGCTCGGTGAGGTCGATGATCGCTTCCAGGATCGGCCGCCCGGGCGGGAACGAGCGCGACGCGTACGCGGCGAGGTCGGGCCGCACCGGCACCATCTCGGACTCGAACACGAACTGCCGCGCCGCCATCGAGCCCGGGCTCGCCTCCATCATCAGCAACCGCCGCGCCCGCTCCCACGGCGCGGTGCTCGGCGGCGGCGGGAACGGCCGCCGCGACACCTCGACCAGGCTCGACACCGAGATCCGGAGCGACGGATGCGGCTCCTGCACCGAGAAGAACATCACGGTGTTGTCGTAGTAGTCGGGACGGATCGTGGAGACGCTCGGCGTCGGCTCGATCTTGAGGCGGCTCGTGAGGCACACCTGGTACGGGCCGTTGCGCGGCGTCAGGTGCGCGTGGTTGAGGCTCGAGCTGGCGGCGGACGAGTAGCGGTACTCGGTGACGTGCTCGACCCGGTAGGTGCCCATCGCTCGATCCGTGCGGCCGCTCAGCCGCCGACCTCGCTCGTCGACGATGCAAGCTGGCGCGACGGCGTCGCCGGGCTGAAGTACTGCATCGAGAGCTCGTCCGAGATCGCCGGGAGCTGCTCGACGAGGTCGCCGAGGAAGCCCGCGAGCTCGGCGCGCACGCCGTCGGCGCTGCTCGCGGCGAGCGCCTCCACGTCGAGCAGCTTGAGCCGCGACGCGCTCTCGCGCACCACGCGCTGCTCGGGCCCGAGCGCCGGCGTGCGCCGCTCGCGCGGGAGCTGATCCACCAGCGTGCTCATCGCCACGAGCTGGAACGCCACCGAGCGCGGGTTGGTCTCGTCGACGAGCAGCAAGTCGAGGACCGGCGCCACCTGCACCGCGGCGCGGTAGCGCGAGCGATAGGTGAGCGTCGAGTCGGACACCTCGAGGAGCGCGCGCAGCATCGCCGCCTCGTCGTCGCGCACGCGCTCGAGGCCGGTCTTGAGGAGCTGCGAGGTGGTGAGCGCGCGCTCGAGCCGCCGCCCGAGGTCGAGGAAGCGCCACGCGTGACCGCGCGTCATGCTCTCGGCCTCGAGCCCGGCGACCGCGGCGAGGTCGGCGACCAGCTCGTGGCTCGCCTCGAGCGCACGCGAGATCGACCAGCCCGTTCCCGCGGCGACACCGGCGAGCCGGTCGCGGACCTGGTTCAGGATGCGCCACGCGTCGTTCGAGAGCCGCTCGCGGACCCGCCACGCGATGTGGTGGAGCGAGTCGAGGGTGGCGCGGAGCTGGGTCGGGCCGTCGTCGGCGAGGACCAGCTCGAGCACCTCGGCGACGCGATCGCCCTCGGTGACCGCGCCACCGTCCGCGCCACCGGCGCCGCTCGGCGCGCCGTCACCACCCTCGCCGACCCAGCGCGCCACGGCCTCCTCGTCGGCGCCGAGCAGCTCGAGCAGCGCGCCGAGCTCGGACGTGGCGGTGAGCCCCGAGTCGTCGCTCATGCGGGTGAGCACCGCGCGGAAGACGCGCGTCGCCGACTCGCAGCGCTCCGAGTAGCGCCCCAGCCAGAAGAGGTTGTCGGCGACGCGGCTCGGCAGCCTCACACCGCCGCGCTTGAGCTCGACCGCGGCCGACGGGATCTCGATCACCGGCACGTGCGCGACGGACTCGTCCGAGAGCACCCACACGTCTTTGCTGCCGCCGCCACGCTGCAGCGACACCACCAGCGCCTCGCTCGAGCTCGAGATCCTTCCTAACCCTCCCGGCAGCACCGTGCAGCCGTTCTCGCTCACCAGCACGTAGGCGCGCAGCAGGAAGCGGCGCGGCTCGATCGCCGAGCCGGTCCAGGACGGAGCGGTGGCGAGGTCGAGCTGCTCCTGGCCGACCAGCTCGTGGGGCCGCTCGCGCATCCGCGCCACGAGCTGATCGAGCTCGCTCTCGCTCAGCGCCTCGCCGAAGATCGGCCCGACGCCGCCGCGCGCGGCGCGGCTGCGAAACGCCGGCTTGATCACCAGCTCGCGGAGCTTCTCGATCACGTGGGCGCGGCTGCGATCGAAGCCGCACCAGTAGGTGGGGGGCGAGTGGATGAGCAGCTCCTCGCCGCGGATCTCCTCGCACACGCCGGGCAGGATCTCGAGCCACGCCGGGCTCTCGAGGATGCCGCAGCCGAGCGCGTTCGCGACCTTCACGTTGCGCGAGTGGACCGCCTGCACCAAGCCCGGCACGCCGAGCGCCGAGTCGGGGCGTAGCTCGAGCGGGTCGCACCAGTCGTCGTCGACGCGGCGCAGGATCGCGTCGACGGGCACCAGCCCGCTCAGCGTCTTCCAGTAGATGCCGTTGTCGCGCGCCGTGAGGTCGCCGCCCTCGACGAGGTCGTAGCCCAGGTAGCGCGCCAGGTAGGCGTGCTCGAAATACGTCTCGTTGTAGGGGCCGGGGCTGAGTAGCACCACGCGCGGCTCGTGGCCATCGGCGGGCGCCGGCCCGCCGGCGAGGTCGCGCAGGCGCTGGAAGAACGGCGCCATGCGCGCGACGTCGGTGGAGAGGAACGCGTCGCGGAAGAGCTGCGACACGATCACGCGGTTCTCGATCGCGTAGCCGGCGCCCGACGGCGCCTGGGTGCGATCGTTGACGATCCACCACCGCCCGTCGGGGCTGCGCGCGAGGTCCGCGGCGTAGAGGAAGAGGTGCGGCTGGCCACGCGGCACCGCGGCGTGACACGGCCGCAAGAAGCCCGGGTTCGCGAACACCACCTCGGGTGGGATGACACCCTGGGTGAGCAGCGCCTGCGGCCCGTAGATGTCGCGCAACAGCGCGTCGAGGAGCTCGGCGCGCTGGATCAGGCCGCGCTCGAGGCGCTTCCACTCGTCGGCGGCGAAGAGCAGCGGGATGGGATCGAGCACCCACGGGCGGTCGAGCCCCTTGGGGTCGCCGTAGACGTTGTAGGTGACGCCGTTGTCCCGGATCGCGCGCTGGCCGTCCTCGCCACGGCGCGCGAGCCCCGTGGCGCCCGCGCTCTCGATCGCCGCGACCACGCTCGCCCAGTGCGGGCGCAGCGCGCCGTGCTCGTCGACGAGCTCGTCGTAGACGCCGCCGATGGGCGCGTAGCGCGCGAGCGGGTCGCAGGGATTCCGATCGGCTTGGGGGCCGTGCACGGCGGGTCGCTCGTCGGGTGCTCGGAAGGGCGGGGTCGGCGGTCGCGTCGCGGCGATCGGGCTCAGCGGCGTAGGTCGAGGGTCAGCGGGTGCTCGCGGCTCGGCACGGCGGGAGCAGGGTAGAGCGTTCCCGGGGTGTGGTTCATGGCGAAGAACCGCGTCCCTCGCCGGGCCTCGCTCTCGCGCGCGTTCACCGGGAACACGTCATAGCTCCGTCCGCCGGGGTGCGACACGTGGTACTGGCAGCCGCCCAGCGAGCGCCGGGTCCAGGTGTCGATCACGTCGAAGGTGAGCGGCGAGTCGACCGGGATGGTGGGATGCAGGCACGCGGACGGCTGCCACGCGCGGTAGCGCACGCCGCCCACGAACTCGCCGATCCGCCCGGTGGGATGGAGCGGCAGCGTCTCGCCGTTGCAGGTGATCACGTGGCGGTCGTCGGTGAGGCCGCGCACCAGCACCTCGAGGCGCTCCACCGACGAGTCGACGTAGCGCACCGTGCCGCCCGCGCCCGCCTCCTCGCCGAGGACGTGCCACGGCTCGATCGCCTGGCGCAGCGCCACCGACACGCCGCGGTACACGACCTCGCCGATCGCCGGGAAGCGGAACTCGAAGTGGGCGTCGTACCAGGCGCGCTCGAACGGGTAGCCGAAGCGCACCAGCTCGTCCAAGACGTCGCGGAAGTCCTCGTCGACGAAGTAGGGCAAGAGGAAGCGATCGTGGAGCCCGGTCCCCCACCGCACCAGCGGCGTGCGGTAGGGCTCGCGCCAGAAGCGCGCTACCAGGCCGCGGATCAGGAGCTGCTGGGCGAGGCTCATGCGCGCGTGCGGCGGCATCTCGAAGGCGCGCATCTCGACCAGCCCGCGGCGCCCGTCGGACCCGTCGGGCGAGTAGAGCTTGTCGATGCAGAACTCGGCGCGGTGGGTGTTGCCGGTGACGTCGACCAGGAGGTTGCGCAGCACGCGGTCGACGAGCCACGGCGGGCAGCCGGGGCCGCCCGGGTCGGGGATCTCGCGGAACGCCAGCTCGAGCTCGTAGATCGCGTCGTTGCGCGCCTCGTCGACGCGCGGCGCCTGGCTGGTCGGGCCGATGAAACGCCCCGAGAAGAGGTACGAGAGCGACGGATGGTTGTGCCAGTAGCCGACCAGGCTGCGCAGCAGGTCGGGTCGGCGCAGGAACGGGCTGTCGTTGGCGGTGGGGCCGCCGAGCACCACGTGGTTGCCGCCACCGGTGCCGGTGTGGCGGCCGTCGAGCATGAACTTCTCGGTGCCGAGGCGCGACGCGCGCGCGTCCTCGTAGAGCCCGGTGACGATGTCGCTGAGCTCGCTCCAGCTCGACGCGGGGTGGACGTTGGCCTCGATCACGCCGGGGTCGGGCGTGATCTCGATGTGGCCGAGGCGTGGATCGCGGGGCGGCTTGTAGCCCTCGATCGCGACCGGCAGCGAGAGCGCCGCGGCGGTGTCCTCGATCGCCGTGAGCAAGTCGAGGTAGTCCTCGCCGAGACGCACCGGCGGCATGAACACGTGCAGCCGGCCGTTGCGCGGCTCGACGCAGATCGCGGTGCGGATCACCCAGGTTCCGCCGTCGGGATCGCTCGGGCGCCAGCGGCTCCACTCGTCGGCAGCCTCGGGGCGATCTCCGTCGCGGCGCGCGCCGGGACCGGCGGCGGCCCTGCCGCCCGCGTGCTGTGGCGTGATCCGCGGCTCGCTGCGGTTGACGCCTTGGGCCGGCCACGGCTGGAGGCTCGCCGGCACCGGCAGCGGCGGCAGCGCCGCGAACGGGTCGAGCGGGATCCAGCCGTCGCGGATCTCGGGGGACACCCAGGGCAGCGAGTCGAGCGGCAAGCGAAAGCCCATCGGCGAGTCGCCGGGGAGGAGGTACATGCGCTCGCCGCGCAGAAACCACGGCCCGCTCGCCCAGCGCAGGCCGCGTGGCCCGGAGAGCCGCGTGATCGGCAGCGCGTAGCCCACCACGTTGCCGAGACCGTGATCGAAGACGCGCGCCATGCGGGCGCGCTCCTCGGGCTCTTCGAGGCGCGCGTCGTGGGGATCGACGTTGATCGGCAGCCGCCGCTCGCGCCACAGCCAGTACCAGGTGTCCTCGAAGCCCGGCACCGCGAAGCGCGACTCGACGGCGAGGCGCTCGGCGAGCGCCGTCACGAACGCCTGCGCCTCGCTCGTGCCGTGGCCGGGCTGGCTGCGCTCGTCGGCGAGCAGCGCCGGCTCGCGCCAGATCGGGACACCATCCTTCCGCCAGTAGCAGCCGAGCGCCCACCGGGGCAGCGACTCGCCCGGATACCACTTGCCCTGGCCGGTGTGGATGAAGCCGCCGGGCGCCCAGCGCGCGGCGAGCCGCCCGATCAGGTCGGACGCCAGCGCCTTCTTGGTGGGGCCGAGCGCCGCGGTGTTCCACTCGGCGCCCTCCATGTCGTCGATCGACACGAAGGTGGGCTCGCCGCCCATCGTGAGGCGGACGTCGAGGCGGTCGAGGTCGGCGTCGATGCGGTGGCCGAGGCCGTCGATCGCGGCCCACGCCGCCTCGGTGTAGGGCTTGGTGACGCGCGGGTCCTCGTGGATCCGCGTGACCTTCATCTCGTGGACGAACTCGACCTCGCACTCCTCGAGCATGCCGGTGATCGGCGCGGCGCTGACCGGATCCGGAGTGCAGGCGAGCGGGATGTGGCCTTCGCCCGCGAAGAGCCCCGAGGTAGGGTCGAGCCCCACCCAGCCCGCGCCGGGCAAGAACACCTCGGCCCACGCGTGGAGGTCGGTGAAGTCGGACTCCGGCCCGCTCGGCCCGTCGAGGGACTTCTGGTCGGCGGTGAGCTGGACCAGGTAGCCGGACGCGAAGCGCGCCGCGAGCCCGAGGTTGCGAAGGATCTGCACCAGCAGCCAGGTGCTGTCGCGGCACGAGCCGCTGCCGAGCGAGAGCGTCTCCTCGCAGCTCTGGACGCCGGGCTGCATGCGGATCACGTAGCGCACGTCGTCGGCGAGGCGGCGGTTCAGGTCGACGAGCATCGGCACCACGGCGCGCGGCGTGCGGTCGACGCTCGCGAGCCAGCGCGCGAGGTGCTCGCCCACCGGTAACGTCTCGAGGAACGGCTTGAGCTCCTTGGCGAGCCACGACTCGTAGAAGAACGGGTACTTCTCGGCGGATGGCTCGAGGAAGAAGTCGAACGGGTTGATGGTGACGATGTCGGCGGTGAGGTCGACGTCGATCTCGAGGCGGTCGGTGGCGTCGGGCACCACGACTCGCGCCAGGAAGTTCCCCTGCGGGTCCTGCTGCCAGTTGATGAAGTGGGGTTTCGGCTCGATCCGCAGCGAGTAGCTCGGGATCGAGACCGGACAGTGGGGCGCTGGACGCAGGCGGATGATCTGCGGACCGAGGTGGATCCGCCGGTCGTAGCGGTAGGCGGTGCGGTGGTGGAGGGCGACGCGGATGGTCATGGGATCTCCGAAGGTGCAGCCTTGAGCAAGATCCGCACCCCTCGCGCGCGTCGGGCCCGCGCGGGGCGGCGATCATGCGGAATCGCCGATTCGCCGGGGAATGTGGGGGTGCCGCGCGCCGTCGCGGCCGACGCTGGCGCCGGGGGACACGCGCCGGACGGGCTCGCGTGGGCTCTGGCTGGCGCCATGGGACCAAAGGCGGTCCGCCGGAACCCGCCCACCGCCCCTCCTCAAGTTTCATTAGGTACTTCCGAGAACGGGAGTGGAGCCTCTCGCGGTGGGAGGCGCCGACGCCGAGCCGTTCCGGCACGAGCCTGCCATGTCCGCGACTCAGCTCTGGATCACCGTCCTCGCCTATCGCCTCGATGCCGTCTTGCTGGCGGTCGCGGTCGTGGTGACCGCCGTGGTCAGCCAATACTGGTTGGTGCGGCGGCGCGGGACCTCGGGGCTCTCGCGGCTCCGCTGGCTCGCCTTGGCGCCGCTGCTCGTGGTGGGCATCTCGGCGGCCGAATGGAGCGGTCGCGCGCAGCGCTATCAGCTCCGCGACATGGTCGAGGGCTTCGCGCCGACCTACGCGCTCCAGCTCGAGCAGCTCGGCCACGCCGAGCTGCCGGACGACGTCGCGCCCGACGATCCCCACTACCTCGCCCTCATCAAGGCCGAGAAGGCGTGGCTCGCCGTCAACCGCGCGGTGATGGACGTCTACACGTTCCGGCTCGACGCGCACCAGCGCCCGGTGCTGCTCGTCGACTCCGAGACCGACTACGACTCGAGCGGCGCCTTCGAGGGCGAGCGCGAGGCGCGCACCGATCCCGGCACGGTGTACGACAAGATGGAGGCGGACATCCGCATGGCGTTCCTGGGCCGCGCGCTCTTCGTCGACCAGCCGTACGTCGACGCGTGGGGCACGTGGGTCAGTGCCCTCGTGCCGATGCGCGCGCCGGAGACTGGCCGCGTGGAGGCGGTGCTGGGCGTGGATTACCCGGCCGCCGACTGGGTCTGGTCGATCCTGCGCAGCCGCGGCGCGGTGCTCGGGCTGGTGGGCTTCCTGTGCTCGCTCATCGTCGGGCGCGGATCGGCCAAGGCGCTGCTCCATGCCGAGCTCGCGCGGCGTGCCAAGGCCGAGGAAGAAGTGCGCCGCAGCGAGCAGCGCTTCCGCACGCTCTCCCAGCACGCGCCGGTCGGGATCTTCGAGACCGACGAGAAGGGCCACTGCACCTACGTCAACGACCGCTGGTGCGAGATCGCCGGGCGCCCGTTCGAGTTCGCGCGCGGCGACCGCTGGCAGCAGTCCGTCCATCCCGAGGATCGTGCCGCGTTGCTCGAGCACTGGCGCGAGCTGATCGCGGGTGGCGCGCGCAAGGCGCTGCGCTTTCGCTTCGAGCGGCCCAACGGCGAGGTGCGCTGGGTGTTCGGCGCGGCGATCTCGCTGCAGGACGGCGACGGCCAGCCGGCGGGCTTCCTGGGGACGGTGTGGGACGTCACCGACCAGCGCTCGGTCGAGAGCGAGCTCTTGCGGGTGCGCGACGAGGCGCTCAACTCGGCGCGGCTCAAGAGCGAGTTCCTCGCCAACATGAGCCACGAGATCCGCACACCGATGAACGGCGTGCTCGGTATGCTCGACCTCCTGCTCGACTCCGAGCTCACGCCCGAGCAGCGCGAGAGCGCCGAGCTGGCGCACCGCTCGGGCACCAGCCTGCTCGCGCTGCTCAACGACATCCTCGACTTCTCGAAGATCGAGGCCGGGAAGCTCCTGATCGAGACGGTGCCGTTCGACCTGCTGCGCCTGGTCAACGACCTGCTCGAGGCGTTCACGCCCGCCGCCACCAGCAAGGGGCTCGCGCTCGAGGTGGTCTACGACTCGCGCATGCCCGCCGGGGTGATCGGCGACGCGGTGCGGATCCGCCAGATCCTCACCAACCTGATCGGCAACGCCCTCAAGTTCACGCAGCGCGGTCACGTGCGCATCTCGGTGCGCGCCGGCGAGCGCGACGGGAGCCGGGTGGGCGTCGCGATGGACGTCGAGGACACCGGCATCGGCATCCCGGCCGACCGCATCGAGCAGGTGTTCGGCAAGTTCACCCAGTGCGACTCGTCGACGACGCGCAAGTTCGGCGGCACCGGGCTCGGCCTCGCGATCAGCCAGCAGCTCGCCGAGCTGATGGGTGGCACCATCACGGCGCGCAGCACGGTCGACGTGGGGAGCTGCTTCACCGTGTCGCTCACGTTGCAGGTCGGCACCGCCACGGTCCGCCCCGAGCGGCCGGTGGCGGCCGAGCAGCTCACCGCGGCGCCCGTGCCCGACGCCGCGAACGACCCTCTCGAGCGCCTCGGGCTCGACGTGCTGGTGGCCGAGGACAACTCGGTGAACCAGCGCGTGGTGGCGCGCATGCTCTCCAAGCTCGGCTGCAAGGTCGACGTGGTCGGCGACGGCCGCGAGGCGGTGCAGCGCTCGGGGATCAAGCGCTACGACGTGATCCTCATGGACTGCCAGATGCCGGACATGGACGGCTTCGAGGCGACCGTGGCGATCCGGGATCGCGAGGCGGCGGCGGGCGGGGGTCACATCCCGATCGTGGCGCTCACCGCCCACGCCTTCGCGTCGGACCGTGAGCGCTGCCTCGACTGCGGCATGGACGATTACCTGACCAAGCCGCTGCGCCGCGAGGAGCTGCACGCGATGCTCAGGCGTTTCGCCGAGGGGAAGAGCGTGGGCGGGCCAGCGGCGGGCGTGACCGCGGCCGCCGCGGCGTGAAATCGGGCTGGTAGGGGCCGGCGAGGCCCCATTTTGAGCCCTGGGGGGCCGCTTTCGGCTGATTTCGAGGCACTCTCGAGGTCGGCTGAAAGCGTTTTGTGACAGTTTTCGCTGGCAGGTTTTTGCTATTTTCTGCTGGCAGTTGCCAGCAGGATCCGAGAGGCTTCGATCGGGTCAGCGCCGCGTCCCCGTCGGCGCCGATCGCGGGATCCCGGAGGGTCGCGCGTCGCGCGACCGGCGATACGGGGTGGCCCTGGCATCCGCGGTGGCGTCGATTCCGGTAGGCCGCACGGTCTGTGCTGCGATCGCCGTCTCGGGCGACGCGTCGGTCCCGTCGTATCGCCGGGCACGCGACGCGTGCCCCTCCCCGGCGGGACGGGCATGTCGCTCGGAGGGTCGCGCGTCGCGCGACCGGCGATACGGGGTGGTGCCAGCGTCGGCGCTGAGGGAGATCCCAGTAGGCCGCACGTCGTACAGCGATCGCCGTCTCGGGCGACGCGTCGGTCCCGTCGTATCGCCGGGCACGCGACGCGTGCCCCTCCCCGGCGGGACGGGCATGTCGCTCGGAGGGTCGCGCGTCGCGCGACCGGCGATACGGGGTGGCCCTGGCATCCGCGGTGGCGTCGATTCCGGTAGGCCGCACGGTCTGTGCTGCGATCGCCGTCTCGGGCGACGCATCGGTCCCGTCGTATCGCCGGGCACGCGACGCGCCCCTCCCGGCGGGACGGGCATGTCGCTCGGAGGGTCGCGCGCCGCGACCGGCGATACGGGGTGGCCCTGGCATCCGCGGTGGCGTTGATTCCGGTAGGCCGCACGGTCGTGCAGCGATCGCCGTCTCGGGCGACGCGTCGGTCCCGTCGTATCGCCGGGCACGCGACGCGTGCCCTCCCCGGCGGGACGGGCATGTCGCTCGGAGGGTCGCGCGTCCGACCGGCGATACGGGGTGGTGCCAGCGTCGGCGCTGAGGGAGATCCCAGTAGGCCGCACGGTCTGTGCTGCGATCGCCGTCTCGGGCGACGCGTCGGTCCCGTCGTATCGCCGGGCACGCGACGCGTGCCCCTCCCCGGCGGGACGGGTATGTCGCCCGGAGGGTCGCGCGCCGCGCGACCGGCGATACGGGGTGATGCCAGCGTCGGCGCTGACGGAGATCCCAGTAGGCCGCACGTCGTACGGCGATCGCCGTCTCGGGCGACGCGTCGGTCCCGTCGTATCGCCGGGCACGCGACGCGTGCCCCTCCCCGGCGGGACGGGTATGTCGCTCGGAGGGTCGCGCGCCGCGCGACCGGCGATACGGGGTGGCGCCAGCGTCGGCGCTGAGGGAGATCCCAGTAGGCCGCACGTCGTACAGCGATCGCCGTCTCGGTCGACACGTCGGTCCCGTCGTATCGCCGGGCACGCGACGCGTGCCCCTCCCCGGCGGGACGGGCATGTCGCTCGGAGGGTCGCGCGTCGCGCGACCGGCGACAGGTGGCCCTGGCATCCGCGGTGGCGTCGATTCCGGTAGGCCGCACGGTCTGTGCTGCGATCGCCGTCTCGGGCGACGCGGTCCCGTCGTATCGCCGGGCGCGACGCGCCCTCCCCGGGCTGTCGTCGCGCGCCGCCGCCGGCGGGGTGTTCCGGTAGGCCGCACGGTCTGTGCAGCGATCGCCGTCTCGGTCGACACGTCGGTCACGTCGTATCGCCGGGCACGCGACGCGTGCCCCTCCCGGCGGGACGGGCATGTCGCTCGGGGGGGTCGCGCGTCGCGCACCGGGGGTGGCCCTGGCGTCCGCGGTGGCGGTGATCCCGGTAGGCCGCACGGTCGTGGCGTCGCCGTCTCGGTCGACGCGTCGGTCCCGTCGTATCGCCGGGCACGCGACGCGTGCCCCCCCGGACGGGCATGTCGCTCGGAGGGTCGCGCGTCGCGGGACCGGCGATACGGGGTGGCCCTAGCATCCGCGGTGGCGTTGATTCCGGTAGGCCGCCGCGGCGAACGGTCTCAGTCGACGCCGAGCGCGGTCGAGCTCGAGAGGGCGAGGTCGGCCGAGCTCACCTCGATGAGCGCGTTCCCTGGCGTGAACCCCGCGCGGAACGTGCAACCCGCGCTGCCGTTCGAGCCTGTGCTCGCCACACACCTCGTCGGGAAGGGATTGGTCGGGTCGTCCGGGTCGACCGCGACCCAGGTGATGTCGCCGAGCGTCGCCGTGAAGACGAGCGGCCGCCCAGCTTGCGGTAGCCCACGGGCGTCGGTGAGGGTCGCCCGCGCCATGGCCGTACTCTCGCCATCGGCGGGCAGGACGGTGGGATCGACCGTCACCGTGAGCGTCGCGCCGGCGCTCACAGGCGGCGGCAGAGGCGGCTGCTGTGGAACGCGGCTCTCGTCGTCGGGGTCGCTACCGCACCCGCTGACCGCGAGCGCGAGCAGAAGTGGAACGAAACGGACGCCGAGTCGGCGTCGAGCCAGCGCGCGTGGGCGCGGGGAGGGCTCGCTCATCGCAACCTCCGGGGCATGAAGAGAGGGGCCACGCGCCAAGAGAGCAAGCGCGACGCCGGACGCTGCCCCCGCCGCCCCCCGCCGCGATTGTGGATTTCACGAGCTGGTCGAGCAGGAACGACATGCCGCGAGCGCATTTCTACATTTGGGGAGCCCCGGCCCGCCGGGAGGCGGGGCTCTCCGAGGAGAGGCGAGCGTTGCCGACGTCGGCCCCTGCCCGCCCGGCGCGGGCGTCCGACGGGGCGCGCGTCCTCCGAGGAGAGGTCGGGCCGCCGCCTAGATCGCGAGCTCGAGCATTGCGCCCGCGACCGGGCTCGCGCCGAAGCGCTCCGAGCCCACCCGCCCGGTGTCGCGATCGTCCACCACGATCGTGTCGGCGAGCGCCGCCCCGGCGCGTAGGCCGAGCGCCACGCCCGGCGACGGCGTCCACGTCACCCCGGCGAGCGCGGTGAGCTGCTCGTCGCGCACCGTGCCGAGGCCGGTCGCGTCGCTCTCGATCCTGTAGACGTCGCTCTCCCAGCGCCCCGCGAGCGACGCCCACCACTCGTCCCCGAGGCGATAGCGTCCGCGCAGCGTCGGCCCCGCGATGTCGCCGGTCAGCTCGAAGCGCCACCGCTCGCTCGGCTGCCAGTCGAAGCCGGCCACCGGCAGGATCAGCGGATCGTCGTCGAGGCGCGAATTCGCGATCAGCACGGCGGCGAGCGAGAGCGTGTCCGACACCCGCCACGCGAGCACGCTGACCGCGCCATACGTGAGCGCTCGCTCGAGCGGCGCGCCGTCGCCCACGGCGAACCCGACGCCGCCGCTCACGATCAGCGTCAGGTCGTCGAGGACCGGCCACACCAGTCCGGGGCCGAAGCGTGCGATCGTCGCGTCCTCGATCGGCTCGGAGACCGCGGCGCCGAGCGCCTCGAAGTCGTCGAAGCGGTAGCGCGTGTAGCCGACCTCGAGCTCGCCGGTCACGAGCACGCCGCGCATCGGCGGTAGCGCGCTGCCGAGCGACGCGTGGAGGTGAGCCTTGTCGAGGGTCGCGCCGCCGGCCCGCGCGCCGGGCTGGACGTAGCCGGCGAGGTCGCCGTTCACCCACGAGCGCGGTCGCGAGCCGCGCTCGCGCTCGGTGTCGACCTCGAGGGGATCGGCGCTCGGCTCGACGTCGGCGAGCGCCGGCGCGGGGCTCGCGAGCGCTGCGAGGACGACGAGCAGCGTCGCGAGTGGCCGAAGCGAGTGCGGCGGGCGACACGAGAGACGGCGGCGGGCGCGGGCACACATGGCGGAGATCCGGACGGGAGCGGTCGATCGGGGGGCGCAACATCGCCGATTTTTCGGAGCGCTGCCGGGAGGCTCTCGGCCCGGAACCCGCCGCCGGGCGGTTCAGCGTGCCGGTCGCCGGCTCTTTCGCCTGCCCCGCGCGGGGAAGGCGATGTGGGACGAGGCTCGGATCGTGGCACGGAGGATCGATCGAAGGTGATCGAGCGCCGCTCGCTTCCGGCTCGCGTCGCCCGACACGACGCAGTCGGGGGCGATCACGATCCGGAAGTCGCGGAGGTAAGCGTCACACGCCGTGAAGAAGACGCAGCTCTCGGCCGTCAATCCCGTCAGGATGAGGGGGTCGACGCCGAGACTCTCGAGCAGCAGCTCGAGCGGGCTCGCGTAGAACGCGGAGTGCTTGAGCTTGAGCACGAAGTAGTCGTCGGACTCCGGGCGCAAGAGTGCGGTGAGGTGGGCGCCGCGGCTCGCCGCGCAGTGCTCGATGAGCGACGGGAAGTTCGATCGCCACCGACCGAAGTTGTCGTTGACGTAGATGACCGGGACCTCGGCACGCCGCGCCCGCCCGAGCAGCGTGGCGAGCGGGCGCGCCATCGGCCGTGCGCGGCGCGCGAGCCGCTCACCGCCCGGGAAATCGAAGTCGTTGATGACGTCGATCACCAGCACCGCCACACGGGCTCGATCCGGGGCGTTGCCGTGCAGGCTCGGGCTGCGTTTGCGCATGCACCTCCCGCGTTGCGACCGCCGTGCCCGAACGGTTCGCGGCGCTCCGAGCGCGGGCTGCCCAGGCGCCAGCCGCACAGCAGCGGTGCAAGGACCGCCTCACCAATGTAGATCCGGTGACACGAGTCGGCCGCGGACGGATAGGCTGGTGCCCGCCGCGCGCGCGCGGCTCGTCACCGAACCCATGAACTTCCTCAGCGACGTCGAGAGCCTGGAGAGCGCGGTCGGGAGCCGCCAGCTCCCCGCGATGCTCAAGTCGATCGACTTTCTCGACCACCACTGCGCCACCCTGCTCGCGCGGTCGCCGTTCGCGGTGCTGGGGTACGTCGACCGCGACGGGCGGCGCCGCGCGGCCGGCATCGGCGGGAGCGCGGGGTTCGCTTCCGTGGCGGGCCGCGCCCGTCTCGCGATTCCCTCGGTCGCCGACGCCACTGCGGGTTCGCCAGCCTCGACGATGTTCCTGATCCCGGGGTGGCGCGAGGCGCTGCGGATCAACGGGCGGCTCGATGCGGCCGACCCCGCGACGCTCCTCGTCGAGGAGGCGTTCGTTCACTGCGGCAAGGCGATCCTGCGTTCGGGCCTGTGGAGCGACGTTCAGCCGCGGCTCGAGCCGACGGGCGTGGGTGCGTCCCCCCTCGATCCGACCAGCCGCGCCTTCCTCGCCGCATCGCCGTTCGTCGTCATGACCTCGGTCGATGCCGCCGGGGCCGCCGACGCGAGCCCCAAGGGCGACCCGCCGGGCTTCGTCCACGTTCTCGGCGACGCCGCCGTTGCCATCCCCGACCGGCGCGGCAACCGGCGCACCGACACGCTCCACAACATCGTCGAAGATCCGCGGGCGGCGTTCCTCGCGCTCGTGCCCGGCGACGACCGGGCCCTCGAGCTGCGCGGCGTGGTGCGCGTGACCGACGACGCAGCGCTGCGGCGCTCCATGGCGATGGGGGACAAGGTTCCCCACGCCGTCCTCGTGCTCGAGGTCGAGTCCTGCGCGCTTGCACGGTGCGACGCCATCGCCGCGTCCCGTCTCTGGGATCGAGCGCTCCAGGTGCCTCTCGACGAGCTGCCGACCGCCGGACAGATCTGGACCGACCACATCCGCGCGAACCGAAGCGGTGGGCTCGCCGCGGCGATCATCCGCGCCGCCGCCAACGGCACCCTGGTCCAAGCCGGTACCGAGGCCGAGTACAAGCGCAAGCTCTACTGAGCATGCCGTCGCGCGGGGAACCTTGCCCCCCGCACCACGAGAATGCCGTCGCGCGGGGAACCTTGCTCCCGCACCCGAGGGGCCGTAGCGACGGGGGTTCCATCCCCGTCGCCGGCCTCACGCGGTGTGCGTGAGCGGTCCAGATCGAACGATGCACCGGATCCGAGCCCAGGCGGCGCGTCGGTCGGCGGCGGTCACAACCACGCGTACGCGCGCCGGACCACGTCGGCGCCGTCGTGCTCCACCACCGCGCCGTGGGCGAGGGCGATCCGTTCCGGTCGCCACGCGAGCATCCGGTCCACCTGGGCGCGCGCCGCGCGCCGGTCGCGGATGATCACGTGCTCGAGCCACGTGGCGCCGGGCCCGCGATTACCGAGCAAGAGCGCCGCGAGCCGCGTCATCCGCGACGAGTGCTGGGCCAGATTGAAGATCAGGTCCGCGCAGATGAGCGTGCGGCTCTTCTCGTGGAAGAACACCACCTCGTTCTCGAGCCAGCGCGCGCCGAAGAACACCTGATCGAGGTCGCTGCGCCACGGCGCTTCCGGCTGGTCGCCGAGGACGCCCTTCCAGGAAAGATCCGGACGCTTCGTCTCGAGACCCGGACACGCGAAGGCCGTCGCATCGGGGTAGGCCCGCAGCCACTCGCCCACGAAGAGATGGTGAAAGCGGCTCGGCGCCACCACCGCCGTGACCGGACCGAGCGCGTCGACCGCCGCCTTCGTCGCCGCGTCGAGCGCGACCGGCGAGTGCACGAAGAGCCCGCCGTCCGCGAGCCGCACCACCGTCATCCGCGTGCCCGTCTCGACCCCCCAGAACCGCAGCGGGCGATGCAGCAGCCAGACATCCTCGGCGAATGGTTGAAGCACGAGCAGTCCCCGCTCCGGCCGACGTTGTTTGATTTTCGCGCGCTACCGTTTTGCCAGGTAGCACAATCTCCCGCGGAAGATCCCTACGACGGCCGGTCGCCGCGACGGCGTCGACGACCCGAGCGATCCTCGCCTCCATCCTGAGACGCAGGATTTGACGTGGCGACGAGCGCCCCGGCCAGTCCCGTGGCCAGGCGGTGTTCCGAAGGTGTCGGATCAGCCCGCCCGGCCAAGTCGGGCGCCGCGCTCATGGATCGACCACGAGCGAATTCTTCAGGTGGAAGGGTTCCGCTCGCGACGGTGACCGGACGTCGATCACGACGGTGAAGGTGCCGACCGGATCCTTCGGCTCGATCCGAACGATCAGATTCGCCTGGCTCAGCGTGACCACGGTTGGCCTCGGCGCGACTCCTGGCGTAGCGCGTTGTTCGCGTGCTCGCCGTAGACGCTGCCGTCGGGCGCGAAGACTTTGAAGTCGACCACGGCGTCGCAGGGCTCCCCCTTCGGGAGCGCTCGCTCCATCGCTCGGCGAGCTGCGCGCGCGCCAGCTCGGCCGCGCCCATGGCTTCGAGGTCGACGCGAGCGCGTGGCCGACGATCCGCGCCGACGTCGAGCGCCGCGTTCGGGCTCGCCGGCTCACCGAGACGCTGGAGGCGGCTTTCACCGAGCTCGGTTCCGGTCGCAGAGGTTCATGAGCGCGCCTCGACGGGCAGCCGCGCCACGAACGGCGCTCGGCGGGACGCGAGCTCGCCTGCGCTCTCGGGCTCACTCCCGATTGCGGATCCGCCGTCCCACTGCATCAGCCGATGACGTGGCCGCAGATGGGGCACGTTGCATCAGCGGAATAGAAGCCGCACCCGTTGCAGCGAACTCTTCCGTCCCCCTGGCGAACTCCGGCGGCGCCGGCACCCGACTCTTCCGATCCTTCTGCTCGTCGAAGACCCGATTCTCGCTGCTGATCCGCTGACCGACCCTTCTGCAGCTCAGCGTCGAGATGGGAAATGTAGTGACTGGCGGCTGCATGTCCCTGGCTGGCTGCTGCCCTGAGCCACTTCACCGCCAGGAGGACATCCTTCGCCAACCCCTCACCGTTTCCGTACATCACTGCGAGCCGGTACTGCGCCTCGGGATCACCTCGATCCGCCGCGAGACGTACCCACCGCGCAGCTTCCTCCAGGTCCCTGGCTACGCCCCGACCCTCATAGTAGAAGCCACCAAGGTTGTGCGCAGCCATCGGATGGCCTTGCTCCGCGGCCAAGCGGAACAAGGCCATCGCCGCTTCATCGCTCTGCCGAACTCCGATTCCCTGCTGGTACGCGAGGCCGAGGTTGTACTGAGCGCTGGCGTTCCCTTGGGCGACCGACTTTTTATCCAAGCGACGGCACTCGCCAGGTTCTTCTCGACTCCACACCCCGAGTAATAGAGCACGCCGAGCGTCGCCTGAGCTTCAGCGTGCCCCTGCTCGGAAGCCGCCTGATACCAACGGGCGGCCTCGAGGGGATTCCGGGTGACTCCCCGACCGAGCAGGTAGCGTCCGGCCAGATCCGCCTGCGCTGCCGGATCCCCGAACTCTGCTCGGCCGAGGACGACATCCAGGTCTTCGGGGTTTCGTGCCGGGTCCGGAGTAGGCTCGCGGCCCTCGATCTTCGTCGCCTGGATGCCGAGCAATCGCGCCCCGAGCGCGCGGAGCCTGTGGACGGTCCGACTCATGGTCGCCTCTGCACCCCGCCGCCTGCGGGTTCGACTGAGCGGTTACGTGGGCACGGCGCAGCACTGAGAACCACCTCACCTCGTGAGCTCTTGGCGCGTGAAGGTTAGCCAACCAACGAGACCGGTGATCAGGCCGCCAACACCACCCGCCCCGGCAAACACGTCGATCGAGACGGTTTCGCAGGTTGAACCGCTATGCCTCGTCGTACGCTTTGTCCAGGGCCGCCACGTCGAGCTTTACCATTTTCATCATGGCGTCCATGACGGCTTTCACTTTCGCGGGGTTCTTGTCGCCGATGAGCTCCATGAATCGCTTCGGGACGATCTGCCACGACAGGCCGAACTGGTCCGTGATCCAGCCACATTGCATCTTGGTGGCGCCGGCCGCGACGAGCTTGTTCCAGTACTCGTCCACTTCCTCCTGGTCCTCGCACTCCACGAACAGTGAGAAGCCTTCGGAGAACGTGAAGTACGATCCGCCGTTGTAGCCCATGAAGGACTGACCCCCGATGACGAATTCGGCCGAGTTGATGGGGCCATCCCTACCATCGCGGGCGACATTCGTGACCCTAGAGTCCGGGAAAGTCGAAGTGTAGAACTCGATGGCGGCTTCGAGCTGGTGGTTGAACATCAGAAACGGGGTCACCTTGCTCATCTATGAAGGCTCCTGTCGTGGCCCGCACACCACAGAGCTCAGCGGCGGCCCCCGACGAACATGCGATTAGCCCCGAGCGCCCCGGGTGCCGTCTGCAGCGGCGTCGAGTAGCCCCGGGATTCAATTCTATGCCCTCCGCCTCGAGCCTCACCTCGAGAAGCCGACGCTCCAGGTCAGAGGCCTCGTGCGGCAGTCGTAACGACCGGAGCCGTCTCTTGCCCAATCTCCGATCGACCAATGCCAGCGCCCGGATGACCGAGTCCTCGGAGTCCAATGCGCTCTCGATTGGAAGCGCGAGAAGCCGGCACAGCGAACGCCCGAAATCGTCGCTGTCCGGACGGCCAGTGGCTGCCGTCCACCGGAACCCTGAGGCGCTTCCGGCTTTCGTGTGGGTAACCCCTATCAGCGCGTGATCCCCGCGGGGTAGAGGTCGAGGCCACCGAGGTGAAAGTAAATCGCGTCGCGGAAGCGCTCGCGGTTACGGAATCCTCGCGACGTGTACTTGATCCACTGGATCTTCGCGTTGATGCCTTCGGAGCGCGCGTTCGTCACCCCGTGCACCATCGCGTTGAGGATGCCGAGCTGGTGAGCGCGAATCATCCGCGCGACCCGAATCACCGGGTCCAGCCGGCTCCGCAGCGCCCAGCCGAGCCAGCGCTTCCAGGCGCGCGCGCCCCCCGCGTGCGAGCGGTAGCGCCAGAGCTCCATCGCCAGCTCCTTGATCGCCCACGCGCGAGCCGTCCTGAGAGCGCTCTCGCGCAGCTTTGCGAACGATGCCCATCGCTCGTCGGTCAGGTTCGCCGGGTGCGTGAGCCACAAGTACTTGGTTCGCTTCAGGCGGCCGTCGCCCTCCTCGAGCAACGCGCGGTTCTCCTCGCGCCGCACTCGGTCCACCGCCTGGCCCAGGTGGCTCGCCACGTGGAACTTGTCGAAGCAGATCTTGAGCGCGGCCAACGGGATCGTGGCCTTCACGGCCTGGATGTAGGGCTGGTGCATGTCCATCGCGACGGTCTCGACGGCGGCCCGTTCCTCGACCGAATGGCCCGCGAGGTAGGTCTCCAGGCTCGCTCGCTTGCGGTCGTCCGCGACGTGCACGACGTCGCCTGCGACCTGATCGATCACGACCGTGACGTACTCGTGCCGCTTCTGGAACGAGGTCTCGTCGACTCCGATGCGCGTCGGCGGCCTGCGCTCCCGGCGCGCGCGCCCGCGCCGCACCGCGCGCGTCTGAATGCCGTCAGCCTCGTCCCAGGTGATGCGGACCTGTCGCGCGACGCCGCTCAGGCTCGCCTCGCGCAGCCAGTCGATCACCAGCGCCTCGAACAGCGCGGTGAAGCGAGAGCCAGCTTCCGCCCACGGCACGGTGACCTGAAGCGGCCCGTGCTCGGGGCAGTTGCTGCGCGGCACGTCCGCGATGAGCATCGTCTCGAATTGGCACGTGTCGAGATGGCGCCACCGGCGCGGCTTCGCGTCGTAGCCCGGGCACGTGGCCCCGCACTCCGGGCAGTGCAGCGCCGCCCCGGCCCGGTGCTCCAGCGTGACCTCGACCCGCTTGGCGGGCATGTCGAGGTGGACCTCGCTCACGGTCCAGGGGTCGCGAACTCCGAGAATTTGGGCGTAGAGGTCAGTGTCTCTCACGACCCGAGCGTAGCCCACCGCCTGCTCACGCACGCCCGCACATCTCACCGGCCCCCTCACCCGGGGGTCAGCTCACCCACACAACTCCCGGAAGAGCCAACCCGATTGTCGCGGTCTCGGACTGCCCGATTCACGGGTCTGGTAGTCCCGCTCGTATCTCTCAGCCCTCGCCACCATGTCGCCAAGCGCGGCGATCTCCTGCCCGTCCAGTCGGATTGCCCATCGCCCATCTCCATCGTGCGCGTGTCTGTAGCGAGTGACGAAGACGTCCACCCGACCGCGAAGGGAGGGCGCGAGCTGCTCGTGAATCGCCTTCGGAAGGGATGACCAAGCGCGGAGCGACGTCATGGTGTGGGCCAACGCAGAGATCAGTCGCGGCGCGAAGCGCCGACGATCCGCAGCGCCTGGTCCGGCGTCTCGGGGAGGCTCGCCAATTCGTCCAGCAAGCACGCCTGCAACTCAGCCCCGAGTTGGAAGAACCCGTCGGCCGACAGGATGAGGTGCTGGGGGCAGCGCTGGTACGAGGCCGGTACGACCTGCCCACGCTGGACCGCGAACGCCCCGATGATGTCCTCCGGCGGGATGCGGCCCTGCGGGGTGCGGGTCCGCTGGTCGATGACGTACACCACCCCCTCGCCCTGCCGCCGCGCCTCGGCGACCAACCCCGGCAGGCCAGGGCCCCGGCGGGCGATCACCCCATGCAGGAAATCCACAAACACCCGGTTGCGGGCGAACACCTCGGGGGTGATGGCCGCGACCTCATCCATGGGCCGGAGCAGAACGCCGATGATCGCCTCGGGGGTCAGCCCGCGAGCGAACGCCGTCTGGTGGTGCACGCAAGTTACGTAGTCCTTCCACCCGTCGGAGGTGCGGA
The DNA here is from genome assembly GCA_016713535.1 of Deltaproteobacteria bacterium. GTDB lineage: Bacteria > JADJOY01 > JADJOY01 > JADJOY01 > JADJOY01 > JADJOY01. Next base: position 28,135 of record JADJOY010000027.1, on the reverse strand, counting down.
CGCGACATACGCTGATCGGCAACTCCTCTGCCACCGGTAAGCCCTCCGTCGCCGACCGCAGTGCTCCGCTGCGGCCACTGACTACCACGAGATCCAGACGAGTGCTCCGAGGGATCCGTCTGCTGCAGCGCCCAGCTCGCTTCAGTAGCCCCACGCTCGAGCGTCGCGGGCCTGGGACCGCAGCTCCGGCTCCTACGACGATGGTCCATTGTCTGGGTCACACCTGCGAGCCCAGGCATCTGCGCCATGTTCAAAGAAGTCCAGGTCGACCGGAAGCGCGTCGACTCCGCGCGCGCGAAGAAGGTTGAGCCATGCGGACACCGCCTCGCATTGCTCATTCGTCATTCGCGACATGATGTGGGGCCGACGAGCTCCATTCTCACTGTCAGGAAGCAAATTGTAGAGGAGGTAATCCTCGAACGGCTCGTCCCCCAAGGCAACGGAAACCATGAAAGCAGGCAAGTAGTATCTAAACGCCCCATCATCCATTAGCGTCGAAGCGGCCTGGTACTCTCGGATTTGTTGCGGCGTAAGTTGTGTCCAAGGAACACCTCGAAACAGTCTGTCAACTTCACGGCACTCCCGTGAGCCGCATGCTGGCCCATCAGCGACGATCGATGAAGGAGGATTCGCCTCAGGAATGCCGCCCGAATGAGCTTCGAGCACGCGCGCCACCGCGAGCGAGCGATCCAGCAACAATCCAATCGCCTCGGACGGAACGCGGCTACGAAACAGACCCATTGTGCCCTCGGCCTCGTCAGCGGCTCTATCTCGGGATGGCCAAGGGAACGCCGCGCTCACCAGCGGCCACCGACTGACGCGCGATCGATCTCAGACGTCCCGCGTCCCGGACTGGTGCTGCGCCGAGTTCGGCGAGGTACGCGCGCTCAAACCAGAGAGTACTTGCAGTCCTTGCATCGGAACGTGTTGTTCGGATTCACAGCGCTACACCTCGGGCACGACCAACGATCCAGGTCGCTATCCGAAGCCATCAGGCGCGCCGACTCAGCGTCCGCGCGCGTCAATCGCTGCTCGCTGGTGCTGCCCCGCATGACCGCGGGGAACGGCCATAACCTGCGCCGTGGGGACTGCGGATCCATCGAGGCCGCGACGATCCCGAACACCAGTCCGGCTGCGGCGATCGCCAGTCCGACGAGGCGAGAGGCGGGAAGCTCGGCGAAGAAGCCGACGACCCAGAACGTGAAGCCGGCGATCGCGAATGGGCCGAATGCCTGCATGAACTGCTGCTTACGCCACGACGACCGCAAGCTCGGCGTTAGCACGCCGCATGCGGGACAAATGACTGGGTCGACCGCGGATGCGAGCGACCGGTCCATGACCTCCTGTGCCTCTGCCGTCGCCCTCGCCGTAGCCGTCTTGTCCAGGCCCAATGAGCCGAGAAAGCTTGAGCCCACGAACTCTCGCGTCAGGTGATAAGAGAAAGCAGTGTGACAGGCTTCACAGTTCACCTGGCGCTCGACTGTTGCTCGAATGGTCGAGCGATGGCGAACAACCCGGATCGGGACGTACATGAAAGAAGCCTCAACTACGCGATCAAGGAAGGGCGCCTCGGCCCGCCGAGCATGTGTTCGTCGAACGCTTCGTTCACCTGCGGCCGTCGATTACCACGTGAGCAACCATCGCGCATCTCGCATGCCGACAGGTGCAATGGATAGTGGCTCTTCCGGGAGTTGTGTGGGTGAGGTGACCATCGGCCGAGGGCACAGCGCGGTAGTGCGGGCGTCCGTCGCCAGGCCGTGGGCTACGCTCGGGTCGTGAGAGACACCGACCTCTACGCCCAGATTCTCGGAGTTCGTGAGCCGTGGACCGTCACGCGGGTCCACCTCGACATGCCCGGCAAGCGGGTCGAGGTCACGCTTGAGCACCGCTCCGGCGCTGCGTTGCACTGCCCGGAGTGCGGGGCGGCCTGTCCCGGTACGACACCCGACATCGCGAGGTGGCGCCACCTCGACACCTGCCAGTTCGAGACGGTGCTGGTCGCCGAGGTGCCGCAGACGACTGCGCGGCTTTCGGCCCGCTCAGGTCGCCGTCCCGTGGGCGGAAGCGGGCTCGCGCTTCACAGCGCTGTTCGAGGCGCTGGTGATCGGCTGGCTGCACGGGCAAGCATCAGCGGCGTCGCCCGTCAGCTCCGGCTCACGTGGGACGAAGCCGACGGCATCCAAGGCCGCGCCGTTCGACGCGGCCTCGCGCGCCGCGAGCGCAAGCTGCCGACCCGGATCGGCGTCGACGAAACGTCGTTCCAGAAGCGGCACGAGTACGTGACCGTCGTGATCGACCAGGTCGAAGGGAACGTCGTGCACGTCGCCGACGATCGCAGGCAGGCCAGCCTGGGACGTATCTCGCGAGACCATCCGCCGAGGCGCGAGCCGCCGTAGAAACCGTCGCGATGGACATGCACCGGCCCTACATCCAGGCGGTGGGAGGGCGACCATCCCGGTGGCCGCGCTGAGGTCTGCTTCGACAAGTTCCACGTGGCGAGCCACCTGGGCCAGGCGGTCGACCGGGTGCGGCGTGAGGAGAACCGGGCGCTGCGCACCGACGGCGACGATCGGCTCAAGCGATCGAAGTACCTCTGGCTCACGCACCCGGAGCACCTCAGCGAGGACCGCTGGGCATCGTTCGCGGCCTTGCGCGAGAGCACGCTCAAGACGGCGCGTGCCTGGGCGATCAAGGAGCTGGCGATGGAGCTGTGGCGCTACCGGTCGCATGCCTGGGGGGCGCGCGCATGGAAGCGCTGGCTCGGCTGGGCGCTGCGCAGTCGACTGGAGCCGATGGTTCGAGCCGCGCGGATGATCCGCAATCACCTGCTCGGCATCCTGAACGCGATGGTGCACGGGATCACGAACGCTCGCTCCGAAGGCGTGAACGCGAAGATCCAGTGGATCAAGTACCGTCGCGGGGATTTCGCAGCCGGGCGATTCCGCAACGCGATCTACTTTCACCTCGGCGGCCTCGACCTCTGCCAGCGGAATCGCCCGCTGACCGGCCCTACCCACGAAAGCCGGAGAGCCTGTTCCGCAGTGGCTCAAGAAACCGCCTGATCTTCTTTTTGGCCGCCTGGCTCAGTGAAGGAGGGTTTATATACCACCGCGACCTTCGAACCCGCAGGGAATCTGGAGCAGTACGGGATGGACGGGCGAAGAAGTTTTGCTACGATCATGCCGACAAGATCTTAGACGTGTGGAAGAAACATGAATATGGGATCATGAAGCTACTGAAGGAGGGCCCGCGCCTTGAGGAAGGCGAAGTTGAATGGGTGCTAATCGGAGTCTGCGGATTTCGCCGCTTGCACCATCGGTCTTCGTCGCGTGCATCTCGCTCATAGGCATCGGCCAACCCTCGCAAAATTCTGGTAGTTCGTCGCCACTTCTTGACTCAATTGCCTTAGCCCACGGAATCCAACGCGACTGAGCTCCTATCCTGCTCGCCGCCGTCGTAGGGGCCACGACATGTCGCTCCCCGCTTGTTTCGTTCGCCGATGTGATGCCCCTCTCAATGCCAATGCTGCCTATTGCCTCGACAATGTCCCGAACTGCCTCAGCAGGCCGACGCCATCGCTCCCCGGCGGGCTGGCCCGCAAAGTATCTGCCCGATCTGCTCGTCACCGATTTCTGTCCGGTCCTTTTCGCTTAATGCAAGTCAGCGCGTCGCGGACCCATCCCGCAAGGTGGCCGGAGTCGACCGACCCGTCCTCCAGGAGTCCCGGAATCCTGTTCCAATCGTGAAGAACAGACCAAGCACCGACCGAATTCCTCTTGTCCCTCAGCGGTGAGGGTCTCTCGGAGCCTCATTCTTCCCAAGGCGGTAGACAAGCTCGATAAACCAGACGAAAAGCCGGGGATCAGCCGCGAGCACCTCGAAGAAACGCGCGCGCGGCTCTCGCTCATGCCGAAGATCGAAGAAGCCGAACTCGTATTTGACGAGTTTGTCCTGAGCGGCTCGGCATGCCTCGAGGTAGTCGATCAGCTTCCCCACTTCAGCTGTGGGACGAACTCTTGGCATTGGCGAGATCCCGCGAAGCGGCGTCCAGCGCCGTCTAGATCAGCGAGACTGGCTGTCTGCGCTGGGCCTTCGGTCAGAAGGACCTTTGTCCTGGTGAATCGCGTTCCACGGTCGGTCGTGTTCTAGGAACGCCGGTACGCTACGGCTGTGCCGACTCCGCTCGCCGGCGGGGCTGGGCGGCGGGGAGCAAAGTGCCGGGGACCAACGTGAGTCCAGTATCGTGAGAAGATCTCTGTCGAGGTTCGGCCAGGGTGTCCCAGAGCTTTCTGCCGGTTGGCGGGCAGGAGCGCGATAGAGCAAGCAGCCAGCAGCTCGGGCTTGGTTGTTTGGAGGTGGTGCGGACCCGGGGGGTGCCGCGGCTCCTGCCCGCTGTCCAACCCAGCTAAGAGCCAGCTCGCGTTGAAACGCTGTGTCGTTATCGGACGCGAGCCAGTCCGAGGGTGGCGCGGTCGCGATCTGACGATACTTCTGCGACGATCCACCCTAGGGTGTTGGGCTGAGGTGCATGTGCTGCCAGTTTTTCAATCGCGCCGATGCCGCCAGCGGCAAGGGCCTTGCTGACAGCTTCCCGCTGGAGAGTGCGAAGCCTCTCCTCATACCCGTGTGGTGATCGTGAACGTCGACATCGGAGATATCGGGGTGGCCGTCAAAGAGATGGCCACCTGCCGCCCGACGTCGCCTGGCTCGACGCACGTAGCCAGGGCCTGGAGTCGGGAGAGGGCTTCACCCTTGAGCGACCATGGAGCCTCGGCGTTGCGCTGATGGTGGATCACCGATGAATTGAGAGCTTCCCAAAGGTCGACTCGCTGCCCCGCGTCAAGTGACGCTGGTTCGATATCGTCTGAGGAACTCTGATCACTCCGTTCACGCTCGGCGGGCTGGAAGGGGCGTCCATACGCTTGCCAACTCGCTATAGCGATCAGGGCAATTGGCTGCAAGCTCTACGGCCAGGCCGACCACGTGTCGAACGAAATCGTACTGCTCGGATGCTCGAATGCGTTGCGTATCAGGGAACCAATCACGAAAGCGAGGTCGAACGGGTGGTGTGGCGATTCGTCGTTCTTCGGGCCAGAGCTCAAGTAGTAGCGACCAGCCTACGTCGGGCGTATCACCGCAAATCGCCTTGAGAACCTCTTTGCGCCGTGCGAGCGGCGCTGATGTCTGAAGTATCCAGCCCACGAGGATATTTGCGAGACTCTCGAGTGGTCGATTTGAAAACGCCGCCTGGGTCAATTCCCGGTGAAGTCGTGCCAGGGCGCGACAGGCGTCAAGAATCAGTCTGGCGACCAGCAAGGGTCCCAATGCCCATAGGAGGCCGGTATGAGCGGACGACGCGAAGAATCCGTCGAAGCCTTGGGTTCGGTCCTGAAACATGCCGGCAAGGAGCGGCGATGCACGATCCAGGTCTGAATGAACGTCGTACAGAAACGCAGTAGGCGAAGCCTCGGCGAGGGCCGGCAACACGTCAGATAGTGATCGCCATGTCTGCCCGGTATCATCATTGCTAGCAGCCTGAAGCAGGCTTCGGACAGTAGTTCGGGCGTGGTCATCCGCCGCGAGACCATCGGGCAAGCGAGCATCCTCAGCGACCCGGCAAGCGGCGACGGCTTGCGCGATCCTTTGCGGAGAACGGAGAGGCCTTCCGGCGTTTTGCACCGCAAACTTGCTGTTATGGTTGTGCATACGGTGGCAGTTCCAACTTGGGATTCAGCTCAAGAAGGACCTCGGTACAGAGGGTCTTCCATCGACGTAGGTCGTCTGTCGTGAGTGAGTCGTGGAGCAGCAGCAGCGCTTCCGAGGTGATGCTAGGCGCCATTCGTTTCCGATAGGACTGGGGCGGTGGGTCGTCGGTATTGCGCCAGCGGTTCAGGACACGTTCGATGGTCGGCCAGGGCTGTTGGGTGAACTTGCTGACGATGTCACAGTCGTATTCAGAGGTCGTCCACGAGCCCAGGAGAGCTAACGGTGCGAGGATGGCTCGGTCGTCGGCGCCAGGTGACCGGCAGTGGTCTTGCGGGACCGTGGGCTCTTGGCCAATTCACGAACAAGGGCTGCCATGCTTCGCGCGCCAGGGCTGCGAGCCGGTACGCTCGATCAAACTGGATATCGGCAGCTTGCAGGTTTCGGCGGCCTTTGCACGATGCATCGGAGGCAAGCTCGATGGATGGATTTCGAACCGCGTGTCGCAGTCAGGAAACGAGAATGACATGATGACCGTGCCGAACAGCGGTCTGGATGTCTGGGCCATCGGAAGCCGCGAGAAGGATCGTGTGCCCGGGGTGCGGGACTGCGCGGCCCCAAACGGTGCCGAGCGAATGACAAGAGGCACGCGATCCGTTAGCGCCGCGCCGCCGGCGGCTATTGCCGCGTGGAGGAAGGCGAGAACATCCTCTTCCCTCACGGTGCGCACGGCGACGGCTTGAGGATCGCCGGATAGAACGCTGTGGAGGCGATCGGCTTCAGCACTGCGACCGGCCACGGAGAGTGATGCCGGCATCGGTGGAAGCGTGGCCGACTGAAAAGCGGACCACCAATTGGAAAAGAGTCTGGGCATCCTCTGGGCGGCGGCCGAGGCGCTCTGAGATCCAGTAGTGGACTGCCGGGGCCGACTGTACATGCCTCCAGGTCGTCCGCGTCGAGCACCCAGAACGTCGGCAAAGAACCGCTCTCGCGTCGAGTCCGTGCCCACTTCATTTTGTCGCGCCATCGGCGCGGCGTTATGAAGATTGAAGATGGAGTTCGCAGGAACGGCTTCGAGGGGGTCGGCCTTGCGCTTCTCGTAGTTCTCGTCGGCCTTTGCGGCGGGGTTCTTGCCTGTAGAGAACTCGAAAAAGAGCTCCCCATCGGGAAGGAAGCTAGTCCCACTCGATGTGGCGTGCCCGTCCCACCCTTCGAGAGCAACACCGTCGCCGGCACGAATCGAGAGGTTTGTGATCCCAGGCGCCGATGCGAGTAGCCGACGAATGAGCTCGGAAGTGCTTCTTGAGCGCTCCGCGTGATCCTACAGATGAAGTTGGGTGCCCGTCGACGAGCTCTGGGGCCAACGGTGTTGAGCGCTTGAGCTACGGCGGAGGTGTCGCGATCGGTGCGACCTGGACCTGATCAAGCTCCGCTGTTCGAAGCGATGAAAGCGCGAGTTGGGGAGTGGGGATTGCTCGAGCACGCCGGCCTTCACCCAGTTCCGGAACCGTGTTCTCGTGAAACGCCGAGGTACTTGGCTGCATCGCGGACGCTCATGGTGGCGGAGTTCATAACTCACTCATACCCATAATGTAGCACGCACTTGTGTGGTTTGTCGAGTCGTGCTACAACACGCTTCGCCATGCCGTGGCACCGCCCATCTACTACATATCGTAGCCGATGGCGCGGCATCGCCTACATGTGCCCTTGGCCCGCTGAGACAGGCATGGATCGCTCACATGCGGCAGAAAGCGAGGTAGTTCATGCCTTCTCGGATCACCATTCGGCGGACGGTGCAGATTCGCGCCACCATTACGCGGCGCGTCACACGGCAAACCAGTCGACGAGAGCGAGCTTGCTATCGGCGATAGCATTCGACGCCGCATCGATCACGGTCTCGTGCGCAGCCGATTCGGAATCGTCGTTTTGTCACACGCTTTCTTTGCGAAGAAATGGCCGCAGCTGGAGCTGGACGGCCTGGCAGCGCTTGAGGTTGCCGGTCGTCAGCGCATCCTCCCGATCTGGCATGGCCTTCGAGCGCCGAGAGGTCACCTACAGCCCGACGCTCGCCGGGAAGGTCGCGGCGCGAACATCCGACCCATATCAATTCGGGAAATCGCGGAGGAGATAGCGGCGCTCATCCGGCGATCATGAGAAAACAGGGAAGTCTCGGATTCGCCGGGGCCTTCCCCGGCGGTCACCGACAAGCCGTCGACGCCGCATCTAACCACCGAGGCTCCGCCGACGCCGCCGCACGTGGAGACAGGTGGAGTCGCGGTCCTCGGGTGCGCGCTTTCCAATGGCGCCGGAGTGGGTGTTGGCGCTCGGAGTGCTCGGGATGGGGCTCTGGGGCCTGCGCCGGACGTCGCCGCGGCCCGTCCCGGTGTGACCACCTGGGGGCCGGCGTGGGCATTGACGGTCGCCGTCGAGGTCCCACTCGCCATCGTGATCGTGCGCGGTCACGCGCGGGTCCCCGGTCGCCGCGGCGGCGCTCGCGGCGAACCTGCTCAGCCGTCCGCTCTTGACGTTCGGGTTGCTGCGCTGGCTGCCAGGGCCGTTTCTGGTGCGGGTGGGGTGGGTGAAGGTGGTGATCGCGCTCGAGGCCGTGATCTACCGCGCGACGCTCCGAAACCTCACGGCCGGCCGCGCGTTGGCGCTGGCGGCGACGCTCAACGCGGCGTCGTACCTGGTGGGCTTGGCGGTGCTCAATGGGCCGGTCTGAGCTGGCGAACGACTGGCAGCGTTGGCTGGCCGACAACCTGTTGCGGGGCGTCGCCGACGAGGTCCTGATCAAGCGGCTGGTCGAGCGCGGCCTACCCGAGCCCGACGCGCGCGCGGCGGTCGCGGCGGCGCGGGGGCACCCGTTCGTGCGCGCGGCGCTGCGGATCGCCGAGGCGCTGCGGCGTCGCGACGCGCTGCTCGGCGTGCAGGCTGAGCTGAGCGAGCTGCTGCTCCCGACGGGATCGTGCGGCGGCCGGTCCCGAGCGCCGCGCGGTTCCTGGCCGAGCACTACGCTCCGCAGCGCCCGGTGATCGTGACCGGCGGGCTCGCGCGCACGCCGGCGCTCACGCGCTGGACGTTCGAGCAGCTGACCTCGGCCCACGGCGCGCTCGAGGTCGAGATCCAGGACGGTCGCGACGCCGAGCCCGATGTCTACCAGCGCGAGTTCGACCGCTTCTGCCGTCGCACCACCCTGGGCGAGCTGATCGCGCGGATCGCCGCGAGGCCGAGCTCGAACGACTTCTACCTGACCGCGAAGAACCGCCTGCTGGCCCAGCCCGGGGCCGCCGTGCTGCTCGCCGACCTCGAGCCGCTGCCCGAGTTCCTGGTGCCGCCGCGCTCCGACCTCGACGCCGCGGTGTGGATCGGCCCGGCCGGCACGCGCACGCCGCTGCACCACGAGGGGTGCAACGCCGCGATCGCGCAGCTCCGGGGACGCAAGCGCTTCCACCTCGTCCCCGCCGCGTGTGCGCCTCTGGTCGGTAACCACGAGAGCCGCTTCGCCGACCTCGACGCGACCGCGCTCGACCCGGCGCAGGCTCGGGTCTTCGAGGTCACCCTGGAACCCGGCGAGCTGCTCTTCATCCTCGTCGGCTGGTGGCACCAGGTCGAGGCGCTCGAGCCGAGCATCTCCAGAGTTTTACGTGCTTTGCGTACCCGAACAGCTATTCGTGGAACGCGGATACGGGGGCGGTGAACGGGGAGAGGGGCGCAGGCGGGGGAGGTTGCGGCGGCGACGGAGCAGGGGCCAAAGGCCCCGTGCCCTCCAGGCCGGACAGCGAACGACGGGACCGGCGGTGCGGCGACGGGGCGTATCGCCGGGCACGCGACGCGTGCCCCTCCCCGGGCGATCCTTCGCGGCCGCGAATCGGTAGCGGCGCGTTCAGCGCGGAGGTTGCGGCGGCGACGGAGTAGGGGCCAAAGGCCCCGTGCCCTCCAGGCCGGACTGGGAACGACGGGACCGGCGGTGAGGCGACGGGGCGTATCGCCGGGCACGCGGCGCGTGCCCTCCCGAGCTCGGATTCGGAAAGGGCACGAGGGCCGCGTGTTTGATTCGTGCAAGGTTCGGATGGTGGCTGCGGTTGAAGCTCGAGCATCGGCGGGGTAGACGAAGGCCCGGCCGGAGGTCGGGCGCCCGGCGGCAGTTCCATTCTCCCAGGCGAGGCCGCGGACGAGCTCTGCGTCGGCCGGCTCGTCGAGCAGGATCCAGTCGCCATGAAACCACGTGACACCCCGGAGCGTCGGAAGATCCGCGCGCGCCTTCGCAGTTACGAAGCGAAGCTGCGTCGCGAGAAGGAGACGTTCGGCGCCTACCACGACGGCGCTGGCAAGCGTTACCTGCTCGGCCCGCTTCACCTGTCGCTCGACGATCTCGACGGGGCGATGGAGGCGTTTCGCTGGTTCGCCCGCGAGTTCCCGGACGATTGCGGCGAACCCGGGCACCTCGTGCTGGACGCTCGCGCTCGCCCGGGCGGGGGGACGAGCTGGCGCGGCCAACAAGCTGCGGCAGACGATGCTGAGCAACCTGCACGTCCTCCGCACCTCCTGGGCTACCCGGTCGCGCGCCTCGACCTCTGGCATTCGTCGAGCGACGCGCAGCCGGATTACGGGCGTGATCCCGGCCGAGTATTTCGCGATGTGGAGCCCGGCCGAACGCGCGAGGCCTGGGCGCCTCTACCACTGGCCGGCCTGCCACGGCGACGCGCGAGCGTTACGTCGAGATCTACCGCGCCCTTCGACAGCTTGCGCCCGGACCGGAGCGCAACCGGCGGCGTCGCCGAGGCGTTCGCGCTGGCTGAATAGCGCGGGGACGGGGATGCGGCTGGGACGTGGTTCACGGCGGCGACGTTGGGCCTCGCGACCGCGACCGATGCTGAGTTTTTCCGCGTCGCGCGCGGGGGCCCCGAAGCTCACCCTCTCACCGCGGCCGACCGGTGAGCGGCCTTGACCGGGTACACTACGTAAATCTAGATTTCTCTTCGGAGACTCCCCCATGCCCGCGAGAGCCACGCAGATCTCCGCCCCGATCTCGAAGGAGACCAAGGACCTTCTCGAGCAACACGTGAAGGCCACCGGGGTGAAGAAGGGCCACCTCATCGAGACCGCGCTCCGATACCACCTGCGGGTGCTCCACGAGCTGCCGGCGGACGTCCTCGTGCCGGAGCGGATGGTCCTCACGCGGAGATCGTTCGAGAAGGTGGTCGATCAGATCCGGTCGCCGCGCAGGCCGACGAAGGCACTGCGCGACCTGATGAGGGGTGATGGAGGTTAGGGCTCGCGACGCGTGCCCCTCCGGCCGTAACCAGGTGCCGGAAGCGGGCGTCACCCGCCGAGGAACGGGTTCGTGAAGCGGACGCCTTCGAGCTCGCGGCCGTGCTGGAAGTCTTCGCTCAGCACCACCGCGATGTCGTTCTGGCTCGCAGCCGCCCAGATCAGCGCATCCCAGAAGGAGAGGCCTGCCGCGAGGCCCGCGGACAGCGCGAGCCGCGTGGTCTCGGCGGTGAGGGGCAGGCACGTCGCGGCAGCGGTGACCTCGTCGATGATGGTGGAGACGAGGTCCACCTCACGCTGTCGCCGTTCCAGAAGAACCCGTGCCAGCTCGTTCAGGACTTGTGCGGAGACCACCAGGTCGGAGGCGTACGAGAGCTGTTCGATCACGCGGACGGCGCGGACGTGCTTGTCTGGATCGGACTTGTCGTAGGCGTACACCCACACGTTCGTATCGACGAGGGTCCTCATCGTTCGGTGCGGCCGCGCTGGTGAAGCTCTTCTCGCGATGGGTAGGAGGGCCACCGAGGTCGAGACCGGCCTCCATCCGCGCCAGGAGCCGGGCCGTCGCGTCACTGACGGCAACGTCGCGTTCGGGCGCGAGGAACGTCACGAGGACGCGGGCACGCCGGACGCCCTCGGGCTTCTCCTCGAGCTCGATCCGTCCGTCCTCGTACGTCCCTTCGATCGTCGGCAGCATCGTCGTCCTCCCTCGCGGCCGAGGATACCAAGGGCGCGCAGCGGAGGGCCAAGGCGGAGATCGACGGCGGTTTGCGAGAGCCTTCGCGCCTTGAAGCCACGCTGCACCGACGGATCGCTGTCTACCCCGCGCCAGCCCAACAGGAGTGCCTCGACCTGCTGGAGGGCCGCGATCCTTCGCGGCCGCCGTTCCGCGACGGGGGCGCGTTCAGCGGAACGTTCGTGCAGGCGGCTGGGGTCGCGGCGCCGAGGGACGACAGCGCCTCCGGCGCCGCCCTCCAGGCCGGACTGGGAACGACGGGATCGGCGATTCGGAGACGAGGCGTATCGCCGGGCACGCGACGCGTGCCCCTCCGGACGGGACGATCGCCGGGGGCCGCGAGCCTTCGCGGCCGCGTTCAGCGGAACGTTCGCGAGCGCGGGCGGGGGGGGGGCGTACCTGGCGGCGCGGCGGAGGTTGCGGCGGCGACGGAGCAGGGGCCGAAGGCCCCGTGCCCTCCAGAGCGGACTGGGAACGACGGGGTCGGCGGTGCGGTGACGGGGCGTGTCGCCGGGCACGCGACGCGTGCCCCTCCCCGGGCGATCCTTCGCGGCCGCGTTCAGCGGAACGTTTTGGGTGGCGGTGGGGCCGGTGCAGGCTGCGTACGTTGCGGCGCGCCGGAGGCGCGCCCTCCAGGCCGAGCTGGGAACGACGGGATCGGCGATGCGGAGACGAGGCGTATCGCCGGGCACGCGACGCGTGGCCCTCCAGGTCGGCATTGTCGCGACTCTGCGCCGCCGGGAGGCGGGCCCTCCGAAGGAACGGACTCGATGCGGGCGACGTCGGCGTTGCTAGTTCGCGGACGCCTTCGCGTCCTGGAGGGCGAGCCAGGCGGCGGCGGAGACGGCGTCGACGCGGCTCTTGCCGGGGACGCGCGAGAAGGGGCCGCTCTGGTCGGGGCGGAGGAAGACGGCGGTCCAGACGCGGCCGTCGACGAGCTCGGCCTTGAGGCGCACGCCGAGGGTGCGCTCGATGGTCTCGACGAGGGTGTTGCAGGCTTTCTCGTCGGTGCTGTAGCGCGGCGGGGCGGACGCACCGGCTGCGGCGAGGCCGAGGGCCTCGGCGATCGCCTTGTCGCGATCGGGTCCGGGCTTGGGGCGCTGGCGGTCATCCCAGGTGGCCATTCGGTGCTCCTCGGGTGGTGCGTGGATCGAGCTACGGCGCGCCGGAGGCGAGCCCTCCAGACCGGGATCGAACGGCTGTGTCGCGCCCGGGTCCGGCGACAAAGGAAACGCCCCACCGATTGCTCGGTGGGGCGTCCGGGACATCTGCACTCCGGCGGTTCAGGCCGGAGCGTGGAGGTTCGTCAGACAGCGCGGACGTTACCCGCCGCGGGTCCCTTCGCACCTTGCGTCACTTCGTACTCGACGCGCTGTCCCTCGGACAGCGTGCGGAACCCGTCCATGCTGACGGCCGAGTGATGGACGAACACGTCCTTCGAGCCGTCCTCGGGGGTGATGAAACCAAAGCCCTTCGCATCGTTGAACCACTTCACGGTACCAATTGCCACGGTGCTACCTCGTTCGAACTTCCGGCCCGTCAGAGAAGTCGGCCGGAAGTCGTCCTCGTTGATCGTCTCGCCGGTGAACCATTATGGGACACGCGCCGGTCTAATCATGCTGTCGTTCGTTAGGCGCGGCCCAACTTCACCACGTCTCGGGGAACAACGTATCCGACTCTTCGCCGGAACAGAACCCGGGCCGTGCCCCGCCGGATCCGTCTCGACCCGTCCGCCCGATCAGCCGTCGGTGTGCTGGCGGCCGCGGCGCGCGCGCACGGCGAGCCCGGCGATCGCGAGCCCGGGCGTCAGGAACCCGAGGAGGCCGGTGGGCCAGTCGGGCGCCCGACCCCCCTCCGAAACGGAGGCGCATGCGCCAGGCAGCCCGGGAACGGGTGTGTCGAGGTTGCAGTCGTCGTCGAGGTGGTTGAAGGGGATCTCGGTCATCCCGGGGTGGATCGCCGCGCTCGCGTCGTTGCAGTCGTCGCCGTCCGCGCATCCGGTGACGACGAAGCCGTCGCCGTCGAGGTCCGTCGGTGCGCCGCCGGCGCAGAGCTGGTCTGCGTCGCAGGCCGTGTCCATCGTGCAGTCGTCGCCGTCCTCGCAGGGGGTGCCGGGGGCGGCACTGGTGAGCTCACAGAGGCCGAGGTTGCACTCGTAGAGCTGGCACTGGCCCGCGTCGGCGGGGCAATCCGACGTCGTCGCGCACTGATTGCCCCAGACCTCGAGCACCTCGGTGCGAAGGTCGGCCAGTCCGCCCCCCGTCTGAATTACCCGAAGGCCGACGTTGACGGGGCCGACGCTGGTGTAGGTCCACTGGGTCGCCGCTTCGAGGTGGTCGAACAGACCATCGCCATCCACGTCCCACAAATAGGAGAGCGAGCCGGAGCCCGTCGAGCAGGACGCGTCGAACAGGACCTGACCGCCGACGACCACCGGGTTCGGCGTCATCTGGAAGCACGCCACCGGCGGTGGGTGGGCCACCTGAACGACCAAGTTGTAGGCGTCCGACTGGGCAGGATCCCGGTCGTTCCACACGTCGAGCCGCGCGAAGTAAACCGCCGGAGTCGCGTACGAAAACACCGCGGTTGGGTGTGCGTCGTCGGCGTCGATGGAGCCGTCACGGTCGAAGTCCCACTGCCAGCGCACGATCGTGTTCGCCGGCTCGTCATCGAAGGAGCACGATCCATCGAACGTCACGCTCTGACCCGCCACCACGCTCTGCGGCGAGTAGATGAAGCAAGCGTCTGGCACAGCGCGCGCCACGCTTGCGCCACACACGAGCAAGGCGGTCGCTGCGAGGCAACAGGAGCGAACGAGACCGCGTGCGATGCGATCTCGGTGTGGCGTTTCGGTTTCGGGCATTCGGAGCTCCGGGTCTCGCCCCTGTGACGGGGCGGATGATGTTGAACGACGAGCGGTCGGGAAGGCGTGACCTCGGGTGCGGCCACCCAGGGCTAAGCAAGCGATGAGCCGCAGGCGGGTGCGCGCGCCGACCGCGCTTTCGCGCTCGATCACGCACGTTCCGGCTCGGCGGATCCCGCGCTGGCGTTCAGCTAGTGAGCGCGTCGTATGACTTGCGAACGGCTCACGCCGTCACGGTCGAACGCGAGCGAGGGGGCCGAAGGGCCAGCGGCCCGGCCGGCGGCGAGCCCGCCGAGCGGAGTGGGCGTGAGCGGCTCGGAGGGTCGCGCACCGCGCGACCGGCGACACGGGAGGAGGTGTGCCTGCGGGCCGATGCCGGTGCGTGCGCGGCCCGCTGGAGGCGGGCCGTCCAACCGACGTCCGGTCAGTTGCCGGAGGACTTGGCGTCTTGGAGTGCGAGCCAGGTGGCGGCGGAGATGGCTCGACGCGGCTGCGGCCGGGGCTGCGCGCGAAGGGGCCTCTCGCGTCGGGGCGGGGGAAGACGGCGGTCCTGACGCGGCTGTCGACGAGCTCGGCCTCGAGCTTCACGCCGAGCGCCTCGGCGATCGCCTTGCCGCGGTCGGGTCCCGGTTTGGGTCGCTGCCGATCATCCCACGCGGCCATCGCGCAGAAGCGACGATCGGTCCCTCGGGGAGGGACGGCGGCGCGCCGGAGGCGCGCCCTTCGGACCCGAACGGGCCGTATGGGATTGGCGATGCGGCGCCGAGGCGTATCGCCGGGCACGCGGCGCGTGCCCCTCCGCAAACGGCTGGAGGGCCGCGATCCTTCGCCGCCGGGGTGGGTGCGCGCCGCGCCACGCACGCGGTAGCGTGGCGGGGTGCATGGCCCGTCCTGTCTACCGCTTTTCCTCGTGGTGCCGGTGTTGATGGCGGTGGCCGCCAACGCGGTGAGAGCCTGGGTACCGGAGCCGTGGTCGGGGTGGCTCGAAACCGTGGCCAAGGTGGGGACGGGCCTGGCGCTCGGGGTCGTCGCGATCGCGCTCGTGGGCTCGTGGCTGGGTCGGCGTGAGGTGGCGCGAGCCGCGCGGGGGGCGCGGGAGAACCGGGACGATCCGCCGGAGCGCTGAGCCCGGCTCTCCGTCGGGGCGGCGCTCGGCGGCGCGAGGTCCGCGCACGAGGTCCGCGGCGGTTGACTCGGTGTCGCCGCGTCGACCACAGTCTGCGCCCACCGAACCCGCACCCGCGAGTGGCTCTTGGCTGAACACCGATCCCTTCCGCGCGGGGGCGCCGCGAGCCTCCGGACCGGCGCGCTGCTGCTCGGATTCGTGCTTGCGCTGGGCGCGCTCGACCTCGCCCGTGCCCAGGCCGAGGAGCCGGTCCGCGAGCCGCTCACCTACGAGCTGGACGACCACGTCCGCTTCGAGCTCGGCGGCTACTACCGGTTCCGCCTCACCCATCGCACCGAGATGCTGCTCTCGGAGATCCCGTCCGGCGCGCGCGCCGGTGAGCAGATCGTCTCAGAGAGCCAGACCTACACCGAGCACCGTCTGCGGTTGGTGCCGGTCGCGAGCTTTTTCGAGCAGGCGAGCGTCCACGCGGAGCTCGATCTCTTCACCGGGATGCTGTCGGGCGACACCTCGGGACGCGACTACATGTACTTCGCGCAGCCGCCGCAGCGCTGGAACGAGATCGACGGCGCGGACTTCGACGACTTCGTGCCGCTTCACCTGCGCCACCTCTACGGGCGCTGGGAGTCGCCCGTGGGACGCTTGCAGGTGGGCCGCATGGGCAGCGACTGGGGCCTGGGGCTGCTGGCGTCGAGCGGTGGCGAGGGCCGCAACGACCTCGGCGACGCGTACTACGGCGACATCGTCGATCGCGTGCTGTTCGCCACCAAGCCGCTCGCCATTGTGCGCGCGCTCTCGGGCGAGGCCCCCGCGGCGAAGGACGACCCCGTCATCCTCGCGTTCGCCTACGACTGGAACGTGGTCCGCGACAACCTGCTCAAGCGCGAGGAGGACAAGCGCGACCTGGTGCGTGCCTCGAGTCCCGGCAGCACGATCGAGCTCACGCAGCCGCCCGAGGACGACGAGGCGCAGCAGTGGGTCGGCGCCGTGCGCGTCGAGACCGAGCTCTTCGAAGGCGGCTTCTACACGGCCTACCGCGACCTCGTGCACCAGGATGTCCTGCTGCCCGCGGCGAGCCGCCCGCCCGAGGAGTTCCTGCGGGCGTGGGTGTTCGACGTCCACGGCAAGCTCGCGCTCACGCCCGGGTTCCTGGGCGGGCGCACGCTCTTCGCGGAAGCGGAGCTCGCCGCCATCACCGGCGAGACCAACCTGACCGTGTCGCGCATCGCGCAGTCACCCGCGGATCCGTTACCCGAGAGCGACGTGGAGCAGCTCGGGCTGATCGCGCGAGGGGGCGTGCGCTCGGGCTCGTTCGACGTGATCCTCGAGGGGGGCTACGCGTCGGGCGACGCGGATCCGTTCGACACCGAGGTCCGGAACTTCCGCTTCCATCCCGACCTCAACGTCGGGCTGATCCTCTTCGAGAGCCAGCTCGCCGAGACCTCCGCCGCGTCGGCGCGGAACGCGGTGCTGGTGTTCGACGAGGGCGGACCGGTGCGCACCCTGGGAGCCGACCTGCTCGCGACCAACGGCGGCGTCACGAACGCGATCTTCCTGAGCCCGCGGGTCAAGGTGCGCCCGTGGGAGCGCCTCGAGGGCGTGCTGGGAGTCTTGTGGGCCCGCACCGCCACCGACTACGTGGACCCCGCGACGGACTTCATCCAGAGCGGCGCCTTCGGGGTCTTCAACCCCTTCGGTGCCCCGGCGTCGAACCACGAGCTGGGAGTCGAGGTGGACGTGGCGCTGCGCTACACGTTCCCGCTCGCGTGGTCGGACCTCGAGGTGGGCCTCGAATACGGCCACCTCTTCCCGGGCAACGTCTTCGAGAACGACGACGGCGAGCGGATGGACGACGTCGACCTGGTGCGAGGCCGCCTCACGTTCCGGCTGTAAGCATCCGGACGGGCGTCCGGGACGCGCTCGCGCCGGTGGCGTGGAGCGCGGTCCGCTGGAGGGCCGTCGGCCTCGACCGGGAAGGTCACTCCTTCCAGGGGCAGCCGTCGGCGAACTCGCTGACCAGGATCTGGCGCGAGGGATCGGCCGGGTCGGCCTGCCATTCGCGGCGGATGCGGCAATCCCACTCGGGGCGCCACTCGGCGCCGGCGGCGCCGAGGAAGGCGCCCATCTGCGACTGCGACGACTGGGTGTAGAGACCGTAGTAGCCGGGCGCGTGGTCGGGGCCGCGCTTGGGCAGGCCGTGGTACTCGTGGGCCTTGCCGAAGGGCAGCCGCAGCGCGGCCCGGCCGTTGCCGGTGTCGACCGGCGCGAACGGAGCGAGCGGCGCCGCCGCGTCTTCCCGGCACAGCCGGCAGTACGGCGAGTCGTCGCCCTCGGCGCACGTGAACTCCGGGCTCTCGATCCTCGGCAGGGTGCAGTTGTTGCCGTCGGCGTCCTCGGGGTCGTAGAGCGGAAACCGGAACGGCTCGTACGGCCGGTCGAAACCGAGCAGCACCTCGCGCTCGATCAGCCGGTCGTTCAGCGCCAGGACCGCGGCGAGGTCGGTCCCCGGGTCGCCGAGCATCCCCGCCGCGCGCGCCAGCGCGAGCTGGTTGTTGATCGGCACCGTGAGGTCGCCCGGGTCGGTGAGCTGGAGCACGTTCTTGGGCCGCCAGCCCGGGGGCGGATCGAGGAACCAGCGCGGCGCGTAGTTGATCGGATCGGCGGCCTCGAGCGTCATCTGCGCCAGGCTCACGAAGCGGCGGAAACGCGGCGTGTTGCGGTCGAGGCCGAAGCCGCGCAGCGGCGAGATCACGTCGAGCTGGTCAATGAGCGCCCCGGCCGCGTCGAACGACGACAGCGTGACCGGGTCGCCCTCGTCGGCCGCGACGCCGATCACGAAGCCGCCGTCGGCCATGACGTCGGCCCACTTGTCCTCGCCGTTCACCCGGTTCTCGCCGTGGACCCGGCCGCCGGCGCGGGTCGCGAGGCTGCCCAGCTCGAACGAGCGCAGGTTGTTCTCGGCCCGCACCCCGACCGAGCCCGCCGGGACGCCGTCCCCGCCCGGCCCGGCGACGAACACCGGCCCCAGGACCTCGTAGTAGATGCGGTGCATCACGTCCTTGAGGTCGCTGCGCAGCATCACGTCGGTGAGCCCGCCGCCGGGCACGATCGGGACGCCCGCGTCGATGCGGCGCTCGGCGCCGATCATGACGCTGCTCACGATGCCGCCCAGCGAGATGCCGCTCTGGAAGTAGCGCTGCGGCCCGGCGGGGGCGCTCGGCCGCCCGCCGGCAGGGTACGGCTGGTAGAGCACCTTCCCGCCGACGTCGAGGACGCCGTCCATGTTGAAGTCGCCCGCGGCGAGGTGCCGGAAGGCCTCCTCCGGCGCGAGCTCGTGGGGCGGGCGCGACGGCGGCGCCGGGACGCGCGCCTGGTCGAAGTGCTCCAGGATGCGCAACAGCTGCATGAGGTCGATCACGGTCTGGCGCACCACGTCTCGGGTCTTGAAGGTGTCGGCGCTCCAGAAGTTGGCGCCGTTGTCCGGGAAGCCGTCGCCGCTCAGGTCCACGGCGCGCCCCTGCACGGCGAGCGCGTCGAAGAAGCCGATGGAGAGGATGCCGTCGAGGATCTCGTCGGGCGTGTCGCCGACCGGCCTGGAGCCGAAGAGCCGCGACAGCAAGCGGAGCACGACCTCCTGCAGGGACTCGGGCAGCCCCTCGAAGAGGTCGAGGATGTCCTTGCGGCTCAGCACCGGACCGTGGCCCACGGCGTCGATGGCCATGACGGCGATGCCGTTGCGCGCCAGGGCGTTGGCGGAGGCGATCGCCTCGAAGCGGATGCTGCCGTTGCCGTGGCAGTAGAGCGTCACCGGGAAGGGGGCTGGTGCTCGGCGGTGGCCTTCGGCACGCACAGGATGAACGGCACGTCCTCGACCCCCACCGTGGCGCGGCCGGTCGTCACGTCGACGTCGAAGAGCTCGTCCGGTGTGGCGCGGAAGTTCGGGGTCTCGAACTGCCCGAGCACGCAGTAGTCGAGGTGCTCGAACGACAGCATCGCGTCCGCGATCTCGGGGAACAGCGGAGTGGCGATCTCGAGGAGCTGCCCGAAGACCTCGGGCTCGAAGAGGTAGGGGTTCTTGACCCCCGCCGCCACTTCCTTCTCGAGGAAGGGAATCCCGATCGGGGTCACCTCGCCGAGCACCGCGGGATGGTCGGACGCCAGCCACCCGAGCGGCCCCTCGCCATCCATCCCGGCGGCCACTCCGTCGAAAACCTCCGAGATCGACTGGGTGGTGAACGACCACGCGAACGCGACGTCGGCGGCCTCCACCCCCGCCGTCGCGAGGTGGGGCAGCGCCGCGCGCACCGCGTCGACCTGGGTCGCGTGAGCGGCGTACGGGAAGCCCTCGGGCGCGCAGGCGCTGGCGCCGTTGCGGTCGCGGACGCCCTTGGTCACGACCATCACGTACTCGGTCTTGGGACGCAACGGCAGCAGCGGCCGCATGATGAGGGTGTTCGTCTCCTTCTCGTAGAAGGTGAGTGTCTCGGCCTCGCCGTCGCCGTCCAGGTCCTCGCGGTTGTCGGGCCGGAACGCGAGCTGCTCGTCGACCGCGGCTCCCTGGTAGAGAGCCTGGAGATCGCCGCGCGCGTTGCGGCCGTAGGTGTAGGGCGGGAACGATCGGCCGCCCGGCGGGAACGGGAACTCGTCGACGTGGATCGGGAAGCTCGCGCCGTTGCGATCGTCGAGCGGCACCAGCCGGCTGCCCCAGTACGGAACGCCCTCGCCCAGGTCGACGAGGAACACGGTGTTGGCGGTGGGATCGTCGAGGCGGGTGGGATCGCTGGCGAAGGACGAGAGGTCGAGCGGGTGGTCGGGATCGAACCCGACCGTGATCGGGGCGAAAGTGCCCCAGCCGTCGAGCGCCGAGAGCGCGCGCCGCACCGACTGCTCGAACACGGTGGGCGCGAACACCCGCACGTTCACGCGCCGGCCGGTGGGCGACGTCGTGTCGATGACCGTCGCGACGTCGTTGGGCAGCGGCACCTCGGGGGTGTACTCGGTGAGCGGATCGAAGACCACGCGCGGGCCGTCGGAGCAGCTCGCGACCAGCTCGGCCGGCTCGAGCGAGCCGCCGTCGCCGCAAGCGGCGGCGGCGAGGAGCGCCATCGCCAGCGATCGGTGGAGGCGCCCGCGCAGCGCCGCGAGCGTGTTCCGTGCTGGACCCAACCGTTTCACGTCACCAAGCATCGAGCGCACCCGGGACCGGCGAGGATGTGGACGCCGCGCCGGCCGGGCCGAGTGTGACTCAAAGCCCCGACCTCGACCAAGCCCGGGGCGGGAGCGCGGGTGTCTCGGAGGGTCGCGCGCCGCGCGACCGGCGATACGGGCGGGCGTGAGCGTCGGCGCGTGCGTCGTTCCCTGTACGCCGCTCAGCGGACCCACTCGGCGACGTGGGCGACGACTTGGCGCTCGGTGTCGTCGAGCTGGTCCCAGGCGTCTTTGACGGTCAGGTCGAAGGCGGCGCCGGTGTGGGGAAGCAGCAGCCGAGCGAGCCGGCGGCCTTGCTCGATCGGAAGCTCGCCTCGAACTCGTCGAGCGGCCAGCCTTCCGACGGCGACGTCGAGTGGCCGTTCCGCGCCGGCTCCTGGTGGTAGATGGGGATGCCGGGGATGGCGGCGGCGAGGGTCTTCGCGTTCGGTCCTTCGGCGGCGCCCCAGCCGCGCACGCGCGGAAAGTGGGGCAGCAGGATCTCGCCCTTGGTGTCGCGGAACAGCAGCTGGTAGTCCTTGGGCAGGCCTTCGATCGAGGCGGAGCACGAGGCGCCGACGAGGCAGGTGCGCGCGATCCCGCGGGCGACGATCATGAGCTCGGCGAAGCGGCCGGGTGAGGTGTGGCCGGTGTCGGGCGAGCCGTGGCCGCCGGCGCCGCGCACCTCGGCTTCGTTGTCGACGTCGACGATGCGAAGGGCGGGGTGCTGGCCCCAGCGCGTGAGCACGTTCCGCACCGCGTTCTTGTGGGCGGCGATGTCGTAGGCCTCGGCGCTCTTCTTGACCGCGTCGTAGTGGGCGGTCTCGAGGGTGAGGTCGAACGAGAGGCCGAGGGCGGCGCCGAGCTCGAGCGCGTGCTCGAGCTTCTCGGCCTGCGCGGCGATGAGGTGGCCCTTGCGATCGACGATCCGCGACGCTGGCGACGGCCGCTCCCAGTCGACCCACACCCGCACGTTGCCGAAGCCGGCGGCGCGGATGCGCGTGAGATCGCGCTCGATGCGGTCGAGGGGCGCGCCGCCCAGGCCGTAATACGAGAAGGCCGCGGTGAAGGTGCCGCGCGTGAACTGCTTGGCGAGCAGTGGGACGGGCGGTGCGTGGGCGGGGAGCGGGATGTCGCCGCCGGGACGGGGCGGCGGCGTGGCGGGATCGGCGTCGGGCGCGGGCGGCTCGACGGCGGCGAGCCCCGAGGGGACGGTGGCGCGCACGTCCTGCGCCGCGGAGCCGTCGGTCACGGTGAAGGGCCACGCCCACAGCTCGCGGCCGTCGGCGGCCTTCACGTCGAGGGCGTAGACGCCGGGCTCGAGGCCGCCGGGGACGTCGAAGAGCCCGCACCGCGCGGGTCCTTCGCGGTGAGCAGGTCGATCGGCTTGGCGAGCGCGAGCGCCGCGGCGTGGCCGTCGAGCGGGCCGAGGATGCGCCCCGCGTGGGCGCGCGCGCCGAGCAGCGCCGTCCAGCCACGCGCCGCGCCGGCGCGGTACACGAAGGCACGGCCGGGGATCGGCTGGCCCTGGCCGTCGACGACGCGCCCGTGAGCGCGAACGTTGGCGCGGCGCTTCTGGGTGAGCTCGAGGAGCGCCGTGCGCTCGTCGGGGCGCAGGTCGCGGGCGCGGATGCGCAGCGCCAGCGCGAGCGCGATCTCGACCACGTCGGGCTCGCTCTTGGCGAGGTCGATCTCGAGCGGGCGGCTCTGCGCCGCGGCCCGCTCGAGGGCGGCGATCGTGAGGCGCGGGATCGCCTTGGTCAGCGCGGGCCAATACTCGGTGGGGAGCGGGGCGCGGTTCCCGCGCTCGACCTCGCCGATGTAGGCGTCCGAAAGGCCGAGCGCCTTGGCCAGCTCGGTCTGGCTCAGGTGCGCGGCCCTGCGCTCGGTGCGCAGCAGCTTGCCGAAGGGGGTGGCGCGGGTGGGCATGGCGGTGGGTCCTTTCGCGAGTACCACAAGTTGCCAGCAGGAATTGCCACAAATTGTGGCAGGAATCGCCACAATCTGCCAGTAAAAATTGCCACAATCCGCCAGTATTTCGCGCGGATCGGCCGGGAAGATGGCGCGCTGGAACGCGAAAAATGGCCCCGAAGTGCCCCTGGGGCGGTCTTGGGGCATACGGGACGCCCGGCCCGCCCGGAGGCGGGCCCTCCGAGGCGCTCGCGAACGATCGGCTGGAGCGCGGCCGCTCCGTCGGCCGCCGGGGTCGCGCGACGTGCGCCCCTCCGCATCGGGAGAAGCCCGGTCCGTTGCGCCGGGTTTTCGCCGGATGCTACCGTCGCTCGACCGGTGTCGCGCTCCGGCGACATGCCCACCACAACCGCAGTACAGGAGTGTTCGATGACACGCTCGCGATCGAGCCGCGGTTCACGATGTGTCGCCTGGGCGATGACCTTCGCCGCCACGTTGTCGCTGGAAACCGCGGCTCACGCGGGACCCGCGACCTGCACCGCCGGGTCGACGGTCGCGCCCGGCTACACGATCAGCACGCTCGGCGCCGGCCTCACCACCAACCAGATCACGTTCACCAATCCCGCCTCGCGGTGGGGCGAGGGGATGTACATCGCCAACCCGAACGGGCCGCCCGCGGTGCTCAAGGTGACGTCGGGGGGCGCCATCGCACCGTTCCCCCTCGACCCGCTCATCCCGCCCGACGGCTACGGCGTCACGGTCGCGGAGGGCGGGACGCTGCCCAACGCGATGTTCATCTCGGCCGGGGTCTCGGGCTCGGTCGGTAGCGGGATCTACACGCAGACCCTGAGCGGCGTTGCGAGCGTCTTCAAGATGCCCAGCTTCCCCTCCGAGGACGGCGCCTACTACAAGCTCGTCGAGCTGCGCACCGGACCGAGCGGCAACACGATGTCCGCCGTGAGCATCTTCATGTGCGGCTGGCTGTGCGCGGCCCTCGACGTGACCGACCTCGACGTCGCCGGGAACTTCCTCGGCCGCTTCGGCGTGCAGGCCGGCCAGATCGGCTCGTTCGCGCTGCCGAACCACGCGGCGAGCCCGGCGGGCAGCGGCTTCCCGGACACGATCTACTCGTCGTTCGACGATGGCCTGGCGAAGTCGTCGGCCTACTGGAGCGGGTCGATCTTCACCACCACGCTGCCGCCGACCTTCCCGCCGAGCGGTACCGAGGCCAACCTCTACGGCGACACGGCGTTCGGCGGAGGGGTGGTCGGCTTCGGGAACGACCTCTACGTGCTCTCGGTCACCACGGACACCAGCACCGTCGGCTACGAGACCCGGATCCATCGCGTGAACCCGTTCGGCGTGGCGCAGCTCATCGCGACCGTACCGGCGGCGGATGCGTCGGTCTCGCCGGAGACCCTCGGCGGCCTGGCCTTCGGCCGCGGCGGCAGCTTCGGCACGGACCTCTACTTCTCGGCGGGCGACCTCATCTGCCGCGTCGGCGCGCCCGATCAGGACGGCGATGGTGTCCTCGACTCGGTCGACAACTGCCCCACCGTCGCCAACCCGACCCAGGCCAACGCCGACGGCGACGCGCGCGGCGACGCGTGCGATCTCTTCCCGACCAACCCCGCGTGCACGATCGTGCCGGGTACCGACGCCCGCGACGCGAGCATGGCGTGGCCGTGGATCGCGCCAGTCGCGATGATCGGCGTGCTTCGCGCGTTGCGCCGCCGGCGTCCGGCCGTGTGAGCCGAGACGCGGCCCGCCGGGAGGCGGGCCCTCCGAACCCGGCGTGAAGCCAGGAGCCTGGCGCGGCGCGAAGCGCGACGCGCAACAGGCTCCTGGCTGTTGTGCTCGGTCGTCGTTACCTTCGGAGATCCGAGGTGACCGATGCCGCTCAGCCCCACCGACAACGAAGAGAAGTACTTCGCAGAGCAGGAGGCCATACGCCGCCGCGAGGTCCGCGACGAGATGGAGCGCCGCGCCGCTGAGCTGGCGGAGAAGGAGCGGCTGGCCGGCGCCGCGGGGCTCTCCGACGTCTCGCTGGCCGACCGCCTCCAGGCGCTCGGGATTACTGCCGAGACTGCCCCGCTCCTCGACCTGCTGCCCCTCACGATGGTCGCGTGGGCCGACGGATCGGTCTCGCGTTCCGAGCGCGCCGAGGTGATGAAGCTGGTCGAGGCCCGCGGCTTCGGCTCGGGCAGCGCCCCATGGCTCTTCATGGCGTCACTCCTCGACACGCGCCCGTCCGGCACGCTGCTCGAGGAGCTGCGGCTGGTGCTGCGCGATTTCCTCAAGGGGGACGTCGCCAAGGGCGACGCGATCATCGCGCTCTCGCGGCGGGTCGCCGAGGCCTCGAGCACGTTCTTCGGCCTCGGCCCGCGGGTCGACTCGAAGGAACAGGAGGTCCTCGACCGTCTCGCGGCCTTCTTCGCCGAGGACGCGCAGCGGCAGGTCACGGACGGCCTGAAGTAGCGCTGGCGGCCGCGCGAGGCGCGGCCGGCCGGGAGGCGGGCGCTCCGAGCCGTTCAGCGCGGCGGGATCGTGGGGAAGAGGGCGTCGAGGCGGTCGAGCTCGGCGACGCGGCGGGCCTCGTCGGCGGAGAAGCGCTCCTCGCGAAGTCGGTCGAGGGCGTCGACGCGTTGCGCGGCGTCGAGGCTCTCGTCGGCGAGGATCCGGTCGCGCGCGACGCGATGGGCGCCGAGGCGCGCGTCCCACTCGGCGCGCTCGTGGTCGACGTCTTCGAGGCGCGCCGCCGCCTCCTCGCCGTAGCGGCGCACGCGCTCGGCGCGCACCTCGGCGGGGTCGGCGCCGGCGCCGCGCAGCTCCTCCACCTTGCGCGCGCCGTCGGACGGCGCGGTGGCGCGCTCGCGGGCCGCCCGGGTCTCGTCGGATAACCGCTCGCCGCCCCGGTCGCCACCGCCCGGCGCGCGCTCGGGCGCGAGCCGGCTCACGATCCGCTCGAGCGCCGCCGCGGCCTGGTCGTTCTCGGGCCCGAAGAGCTCGTCGGCGAGCGCGTCGCCGAAGATCGCCCGCTGCAGGTCGCCGACCTGCTCGAGCCGCCCGGCGAGGTCGCGCGCTCGGAGTCCGGCGGGCGCGAGGCTGCGGCTCGCGTCGAGGTAGCGGAAGTACTGCTCGAGGAAGGCGCGCGCCTCGGTGCTCGCGGGCGGCGCCAAGCGCGCGTCGATCTCGCCCTGGATCGCGGCGCGTACGCGGTCGCGGCGCCACTCGCCGTTGGCGGTCATGAAGTAGCGGAACAGCCGGATCGCCGCGGCGGTGGGCTGGAAGTGGCCATCGGCGCCGGCGACCAACTCGCCGTCGACGGTGGTGTCCTCGAGCGCGCGCGAGGGCGGCGGGGCCGCGTCGGTCTGGCCCGCGTCGCGAGCGGTGGGCGGTGCCGCCGGCTCGGCGGGACGCGCGTCGAAGCCGCTCTGCGGCTGGTCGGGCGGCGGCGCCTCCTCGGCGACCGGCGTCGGGCGCGGCTCGCGGGGCCAGTACTTGAGCGGGATGTCTACGGTCCGCCAGTCGGGCGGCCCGAGGATCACCGTGAGCGGCAGCGCGGTGAGCCCGACCGCGAGCACCACCAGCGCCGCGACGATCACCGCCAGGCGGGTGAGCCGGCCGGTGGGCACGGGTGGTTCCTCGCGACCACGGTCGCTCATCAGAGTCCCTGGGTGCGGAGCCGGTTCGCGTGGTTGCGGAACACCGCCACCGGGTGCGTCTCGTATTCGGGGACGAGCCCGAAGGTCCAGTTGATCTCGTCGAGGTGGTTGTGGACGTAGTCGTCGCGGATCACCCGCCCGAAGTGGGACGAGCAGCGCGGCACGAGGCCGTCGCTCGGGCCGTCGAAGAAAGGCCCGGTGTTCTTGAAGAGCCAGTCGAGCGGGTCGTTCGCGACGGTGCCCTGGCCGATCCCCGACCACGAGTAGAGTGCCACGCCGCGTTCGCTCGCGGGCCCCTCGCCGCACCATTCCGAGGGTAGGCCGGCCGGGAAGCGCGCGTTGAAGTCGCTCAGCCCACCGCCGATCAGGAACGCCGACGCGGCGGCGGGGTCGTTGGGGTCGGTGCCCCCCTCGAGCGCCTTCATGAAGTTGCCGAGCGCCGTGAGCAGCGCGAAGCCGGCGTCGCTGATCAGGTTGGGGGTGACGGCGTCGAACTCGGGGACCACGTGCGGTCCCGCCACCGACGTCACCGACGCGAGCACCTCGGGGCGCACGCCGAGCACGTAGCGCGCGTCGAGGGTCCCCTGGCTGTGGCCGATCAGGTTCACCTTCTCGGCGCCGGTGATCGCGAGGATCTCCTCGATCTGGCGGAGGACCTGCTCGCCGCGCACCTCGCTCGAGTTCACCTGGCTGACGCGGGTGACGAACACCTCGGCGCCGTCGGCGGCGAGGGCCTCGGGGATGCCGTTCCAGTAGTCGATGGCGTCGAGCATCGTGTCGAAGCCCAGGAAGCCCGGCGTCAGCACGAGGGGATAACGGGTGGCGGTGAAGCCGGCGCGCAGCGCGGGATCGTGGGCGGGATCGGTGCCGCACGCCGCGAGCGTCGCGAGGGCGAGGACGGCGAGCGCGTGGCGGGTGTGCGCGCCGCACGGAGTGGATCGGCTGTGCATGGTGGCGGTGACCGCTGGCGGCCCGGCTATGCTAGTGGCGCCCTTTCGCCGTCGCAATCGGCGGCGTGCTCCGACCTCGCACCCACACCTTCATGCCGATCGCCTGGCACGTCTCGATCTCGCACCCGCCCGCGGAGCGAGAGCGGGCCGTGTGCCTGGCCGAGCGCCTGCTCGCGGTCGGCGTCGCGGTGGCGCTCGACGAGTGGCGTCCCCAGGCCGAGAGCGCCTCCTCCGCGGCGCGCTCGCGCGCCCGCGGCTCCGGCTCGTGGAGCGAGGTGCTGCTGATCTCGCCGGCCGCGCTGCGCGAGCCGTGGAGCGCTCGCGTCGCGCAGCGGCTGCTCGCGGGAGCGGTCGCGGGCCGGCGGCGGCTGGTGCCGGTCGTGGTCGGCGCCCTCGACGAGCTTCCCGCGCCGCTCGCGTCGCGCCCGTGGGCCGAGTTCCGTGATGACCCGGACTTCACGAGCCCGGCGCGGCTCTGGACGCTGGTGGCGATGTTGCGCGGCGAGCGCGCCGATTCGCCCGCGCCGGACGACTGGCCCGCGGTGTTGGTGGAGCCGGGCCACGGCGAAGCGGCGGCCGGACCGGGGCGCATCGGCCTGAAGGTCCATCCCGATCGGGTGCTGGCTCACGTCGCGGGCGGCGAGGTCAGCGTGCCGATCGCCGGCGACGATCCGGGCGAGGTCGTCGAGAAGCTCGTCGCGGGCGCGATCGCGGACGCGCTGC
>JADJOY010000026.1 GCA_016713535.1 Deltaproteobacteria bacterium | reverse complement strand
GATCGATCCCACCACCAGCACGGCGATCCCCGCGAGGAGTGACGCGCTCGCGAGCGTGACGTGGATGGGAGCTGGCGGATGGCGGCGGCCGCGGCGAGGGCGGCGTACGGCAGCGCGAAGAGCGTGCACGGCGGCTCGAAAGAGCGGGTTCGGGTAGGGGATCGCCAGGATCAGAAACGGGGACGATCCACCACGACCGCCGGATCCAGACCGTGGTTGAGCCCGGAATCGGTGTCAGGCGCGCGGCCCATCGATCCCTCGGTCGATGAGAAAACTCTTCTAGCACTACGCCTCGCCGAGGGGGTCTCGCCCAGCGCGGGAGCCAGATGCGGCGACCGGATCCAGGCCGCGGTGGGTTGAGAGGGCGGGCCGTGGCGAGAGTGGCGAGCGCCGGATCGCCGTAGGCTACGCGCGCGGCCCCGCCGAGCGCGCGGTCGGGCGTCTCGCGACCGTTACCGCCAGTCGCGCTGATGAGAGGTGGCGGCTGGTGGGGCGGGCGCCGCGCTCATCGGCGACTGAGATCGGCGTCGGACGGTAGGTGTCGGCGGCGGGTGAAGCGGCGGCGGCTGGTGGGTGGACGGTAGGTCGGCGGCTTGCCGCCGTGATGGCCGTCGCCGTGACCATGCTGCCCGCCGTGGCCGCCGCCATGAGCTGATGGTCGTCGTCCATCCCCAGCCCCAACCCCGACGGATAGCCGTACCAGTCGTCGTCCCAGTACCGCGGGTAGTCGTAGTGGTAGCTGTGGGTCCAGAGCGCCCACGTCGCCGCGGCGGCGATCGCGGTCGGCACGATCCACGACCCGGCCGACCACGAGTAGCGCGGCTCGTAGGCGGGGTAGCCCGACGCGTAGAAACGCTGGGTGTCGAGCTCGTAGCGAGGCGGTCCCCTGAGCTCACCTGGGTGCCGGTGCCGGCGGCGCTGGCTGGCTCGACTGGGCATCACCCTGCGAGGTGCCGCAGCCGAGTGCCCACCGAGAGCCGCACGGCGCGACCGCGCGCTGCGCCGCGGAGGCGTCGACGATGCGCTTCTGATCGGCCGTGAGCCGCAGCGGATCGCAGCCTGCGCTCCAGCCGTTGGCGCACGCAGGTAAGTTTGCGCTGCGACGAGGCGTTCTCGACGAGCTTGCGCTCGGCGTCGGTGAGCCGTGACGGGCTGCAACGCCCCGCCTCGCCGTTCACGCACGCCACGAAGTTCTGGCGCGTCGTAGGTGGCGTCCGAAGCGCGTGGCGGTGCGGGCTCGGTGGCGACGGCCATGGACGCCACGAGCGCGAACGTCGTCGCCGCGACGGTGGCAGCGGCCAGCCGCCGACTTCCACAGGATCGCATCGATCGATTCTCCGCTTCGCCTCGCGGCTCCGCTCGCCGGCGCGTGTCGGCGAGGATACCCGGTTCCGGATGCCACGCACGTGACAAAGCGCCCGATGGGGATCCCGCGCCGTTACGCGCGCGTCACCCCGCCGCCCCTCGATCGGGCCCCGCCGCGCGCGGTCACCGCGGCGAGCGCCTCAGATCACGTCGACGTCCACGTCGACCTCGGCGGTCTGCCCTGCGTTCACGATGATCGGGCTCAGCTCGTAGCCAGGTTACGCGCCGCTGCCGTACGCACCGAAGAAGTCGAAGTCGTCGATCGCCCGCGTTGTCGTTGTCCTTCCAGACGTCGAGGGTATTAGGTCCCGGGCGGCAGGTTGGGATCGTGAAGTTCGCCACCGGACCTGCCCGGTCGCGGGCTACCGAGAGCAGTACCCGGTCGTCCACCCAGTCTTCCACGTCCGCGTAGATGGCGACCCGTGCGTTGCTCAGGTCGCCGGACATCCCGGCCTCCAGCGATGCGCACTGGTGATCACGCCGGTGGTAGGGGGTCGGCCCCCACCCCCATCACCATCCCCACCGCCTCCGCACGACGCCAAGAGGGCCGTCACCAGCACGACACCACCGGTGAGCCACGGTCGCACCGACCTCATGACCCCCTCCTCTCGCCCGCGCGGTTCCGCTGGCTGGGCTTCCGAGACGACCATCCGCGTCGAGGAGCTGCAAGAACCGGCCCGCTCGATTCAGGCGATCGGCGCGTTTGGAGTGCAGGTGCGTGGGGATAATCGTAGGCGGCACCGCCGGGCGGCCGTTCACGCCCGACGGTTGCCGAGGCACGAATCTTGATGTGTGGTTCCGTTCGGAGGCCGCTCGTCGAGCTTGCGCGCGGACCTCGATGCATTGTTCCGTCCGCTGCGAGGCAGTTACCCGACCCGAAAGGAGGAACGGTCATGTCGAAACGATGGGGTTGGTTGGTGGGCATCGCCGTGGTCGCGTCGATGGCCGTACCGGGATGCGGGGAGAAGGCGCCCATGCCCGACGTCAACGCCAGCGCCGCCACTCGCGCCCATCGATCTCCTCCGCCCAACATGGTGGCCATCCCGTCGGGGAATTCCTCATGGGATCGCAGCCCGACAAGCTGATGTGGGTCTACGACCGCACCGCGAACGACGAGCAGCCGCCGCACCCGGTGAAGGTGCCGGGCTTCCCTCGACAAGAAGGGAGGTGACACGTCTGGACTACGCGCATTGCGTCGGACGCCGGAAGTGCAAGACGCCGCTGCAGGGCGAAGGCTGTAGCTGGAACCTGCCCAAGCACGACGCCTTCCCGATCAACTGCGTGAGCTGGGGCGACGCCTCCGCGTACTGCGGTTGGGCCGGTAAGCGCCCTGCCGACCGAGGCGGAGTGGGAGAGAAGGCCGCGCGCGGCAACGACGGACGCATCTGTCCGTGGGGCTCGCAGCCCGAGCCGAGCTGCGGACACGCGGTGATGTCGGACAGCACCGGCGTTGGCTGCGGCAGGGGCGGCCCCTGGGCCGTCGGCAGCAAGGTTTCGAGCGAGCGCCTACGGCGTGCTCGACATGGCCGGCAACGTCCGGAGTGGGTGGACGACTGGTACAACGCCGACCAGTACAAGGCGAGCGAGTACACCTGGGCCGCGCGCTGGCACCGAGAAGGTGATCCGCGGCGGCTCGTACAAGGACGGCGCCGAGCACGTGCGCGCCGCGACGTGCAGTCCCGCGATCCGAGCCTCAAGGGGCCGGACGCGGTGGAGCTGGGCTTCCGCTGCGCCAAGGACATGTGAAAGCGCTCGATCCGTCGGGGGGATCGACGAGGACCGGCGATCACTCGCCGGCCTTTCGTTTCGCCGCGGCGGTGCGTCGTCACGGGCTGGCGAGCTGGCCGGTGCCGAGGACAGCGCCGCGGGTGGTCACGCCGGGTGGCCGGGCGCCCGGCGGGATGGCGGTGAGCGCCTGCTCGAGCCTGCGCGAGTCGCGCCGGATCGACCGTCCGCGCCACGTGGATGCGCTCGGCGAGGAAGGCGCGGCGGAGCTGGCGATGGCGCGGCTCGAACTCGGCGAGGATGTCGGACATCAGGGCGCGCCGGCGTCGTGGCGCTGGTGTAGCCGCTCGAGCTCCGCTCGAAGAAAGCCGCTTGGCGGCGTCGGCGACGCCGCTCGCGAAGCGGTCACGCCACGTCCAGCCGTGACAGGAGGTCTTGCTCCGGCGGCCGATGCGCGCCGGGCGAGAGCGCCGGCGGATCAGTCGCCGCCGCCGCGCCGCGTCGACGGCGCCCTGGTCGAGCCGCAGCATGCTGTCGAGACCGGCCAGCGCGAGCTCACCGGCCACGCTCATGCCGACGTCGCCGAAGCGCAGGAACTGGCCCAGCGGCAGCCGGAACGCGGAGACCAGGGCGCTGTTGCGGTCGATCGTGGGGTGGAACAGGCTGCCGGCGAGGTAGGCGCCGAGTTGATCGCCGCTCTCGGCCACCGTCGCCTCGACCACGCCCTGCTGGATCTGGGCCGCGCGCCCGCAGGTCGACGCCACGTGCAGCCAGCGGCCACCGAGCAGCGTGCGCCCCGTGTCGGGGATGTACGGCTGGACGTTCGCGAGGTCGAACCCGGTGATCACCGCGGCACGGTGAGGCTGGGGAGGTCGCGCCACGGCTCCGAGCCAGGCGCGCGCATGGACCAGCGCCGGGGTGGTGAGCTGGTCGACGTGAGCGTCGAGCGTCACGTCGGCGAGCGGGCCGGCGAGCGCGCCCCGGATCTGGAAGTCGTGGACCACCACGTCGACGTCGTGGAGCTCGAGGTGTACCGGGTGCACGGCGTCCGAGACGGATCGTCGTAGACGATCGTGCCATCGCGGATCTCGCCGTGACGGAGCAGGAAGCGGCGGCGGTGGCGTGAAAGACGTCATCCCGCCGGGTCGTGGGGGCGCCGGGGGGGCGCCCTGGGTGCCGACCACGCGTGGGGTGCCGGTGGCGACGGTGGCGGAGGGTGCACCGTGCCGGCCACCTCCTGGGTCGAAGAGCGCCTGCAGGTTGGTGCGGCCCGTGGACACGAAGCGCAGGCGCAGCGACGGCTCGTGAATCGTGAGCTCGTCCACGATGTACGGCGCGGTCCGGATGCGGTAGTGGTCCGCGTGCGCGTCGATCTGTGCGGCGGCGAGGATGGGCCAGCTCTCGGTGCTCTCGTCGCGACGGATCTCGATCCCCTCGAGCGTGACGTCACCCGTGAGTGCCACCACGCGCAGCTCGCGCACCGAGACGGTGCCGGCCATGGCCGGCACCCGGACCCGCACGCCGGTGGCCGTGAGGCGCGGCGGAAAGAGGTCGAGGTGGATCGCCTCGGACTCGACCGAGCCGCCGGTGAGCCGCCCCAGGAGCGGTAGGCCGCGCCGCGCAACCAGCCAGTCACGGCCGGCGTAGAGCCCGATGAGCGAGACGGCGAGGATCGCGCCGAGCGCCGGCAGCGTGATCCACAGCACGCGCCGCCACCGGATCCGCCGCACTCGCGGGCCGAGCCCGCGGAGCCCACGGCGGACGAGCGAGAGAGCCGAGCTCGGCCTCGCCATCGGCGCCGTCCGAAACGGAACGATCCCGCGCTTTCGAGCCGCAAGGCTCGTGCCGCGCTCGCGCCGGCGACGGCGGCGACGCCGAGGCAAAGCGAACATGAACGATTCGAAATCTATACAAATGCCCGACAACACGTCTACGCGCCTGCATGCTGGGTGTGCGTTCGACCACGCCGATCTTCTCGACGATTCCTCACTCACGGAGCCGACCACGAAACGCCGCTCGTCCCGCTTCTTCCGTCTCTGCCGTCCTGCGTCGCTGCTCGCGGGCCTCGCGCTCGCCACCGGCATCGGCTGTGCGCGCGGCCCCGTGCCGAGACGGTGTCCTCGGTCGACCTCTCGCGCTACGCGGGGCTCTGGTACGAGATCGCCAGCAACGCCGCCGGCTTCAACGACGACCTCGTGGACGTGACGGCGACCTACACGGCGCGCACCGACGGCCAGGTCGACGTCCTCAACCGCGGCATCGAGGGCGCTCCCGGCGGCGCGGAGCAGAGCATCGTCGGCATCGCGCGGGTGGTGGATGCCACCACCAACGCCAAGCTCGGCGTGCGCTTCCGTCGGTGTTCGGCGGGCTCTTCGAGGGCGAGTACTGGATCGTGGCCCTCGGCGCCGACTACGACTACGCGGTGGTCACCGACGGCCTCCAGTTCACGCTCTTCGTGCTGAGCCGCTCGCCCGTGATGACGCAGGCCCAGTACCAGGCGATCCTCGACGAGCTCGCGGCCAAGCAGATCAACACCGACTTCCTGCGCATCACCGTGTCGAGCGGCCTCGCGCCGTGAGGGTAGCGGGGCGGACCGCGGCACCCAGGGCGTTCGCCGCGGCGCTGGCCGGCTCGCTCGATGACCGTTAGCCTCGGGTGAGGAAATCCTCACCCGAGGCGCTCATGCCCACCACGCTGCTTCTCTCGCTCCTCTCGCCGGCGCCGCCGGCAGGGTCGTTCGAGTACGCGCTGCACGGCTGGGGCGGGCATCTCGCGCGCGGTCGCACGTTCTTCTCGCGCGAGCATCTCGCCCACCACGCCAATCCGGGCTACTTCACGCCGACACCGCTCAAGCTCGCCACGGCTGCGCCGTTCCTCATCGCGCTCGGCGCCGCGGCGGTCTGGCTCGCGGGCGCGTTCGCCGGGGCTCGCCTTCACGGCGAGCCTCGCCGCCCCCTGGACGCTCTACGAGCTCGCGCCCCGCCGCATCCACACCCATCCGCCCACCAGCGCCTTCTCGCGGTGGCGGCGCCTCAACCACATCCACCACCACTTCCGCGAGCCGCGTGATGAACCACGGCGTGACCACGCCGCTGTGGGGCTTCGTGTTCCGCACTCACGTGGCGGTCACCGAGCCGATCCGGGTGCCGCGTCGTCTCGCGATGCCCTGGCTCTTCGCACGCGGCAGCGACGAGCTCGATCCGGCCTACGCCGCCGACTACGTGTTCGTCGGCCGCCGCGCCGGCGGCCCCGCCTCGGAGGCCGCGAAGGACGCGCTGCCCGGCGACGTCACCGCCGCCTACGACGGCCGCGCGCCCGAGGTCTGAGCGCGTCTCGCGGTGCCGACCGGGTCGCGCCTCGCGATCCCCGCAGGCGTTTCGCGTGAGTCCACCCCGTGGACGTATCGTCCGCGCGCGTCGCTTGCCGGTGCACGCCATTCGAGCCCGGAAACCGCCAGAATCACGCGGCTTTCTACGAACGTGAGACACCGAGAGGTGCGCTCGGCGGGCGCACCACACGGCGCTCGCCACCGGCCGGTGACGGCGGCGGCCTGCCGGGCGCGGAAACACGTGGCGAGCCGATTCGCCGAGGAGCGGAGCCGCCCTTGCACTTCGCACCCTCGCTGGTCCCGGGGAGGATCGGCACAGGGGGCGGGTATGAGCACGTCGAGGAGGGTCGTTTCGTCATCGCTGGTGGTCGCTTTGATCGCGGGGATCGCCGCGTGCCCGACGGTGCCGGGCTCGTGGTCCGTGCTCAAGACGCTGGGAGGGCCACCTTCGGTGTCCCTCGCCGCCCGAGCCGGCGCTGGTGTCCGCGAACGGCAGCGGCCACACGCTCGCGGTGTGGACGCGACCGGCATCGTGCGCTACGCGGAGCGCTCCAAGGGCGCCGCGTGGTCGCTCTCGAAGCCGGTGGTGCTCAACGCGATCGGCCAGTTTCCGGTGGCGGCGATCGGCGACGACGACACCGTGGCGGTGGCGTGGGTGACGGTTGCGACCGAGTTCACGCCCGCCTACGTGGTGGCGACGGTGCGCGCGCCTGGCGGCTCGTTCCGGCGCCAGCGCAGGTGGCACTCGGTTCCGGTGTCTACGACCTGAACCTCGGCGTCGCGAACGACGGCAGGGCCACGCTCGAGTGGTCCGCGGCCGGGGGCATTTTCACGGCAACGCGTCCGCCCGCCGGCGCATGGGCGACGGCGGTGCAGCTCTCGGCCTCCGGCGTCGGCGCCGGGTTACCCGACCTGATCGTGAGCCCCGCGGGCGCGGCGCTCGCGGTGTGGCAGCAGGGCACGGCCGGCAATCCGACGACGATCGGCACCGCGTACCGTGCCGCCGGCGGCGATTGGGAAGCGCCGCGGGTGCTGCCCGTCGAGCGGAGCCGCGACGTGGAACCCCAAGCCCGCGATCGACCACGCCGGCAACGTCGCCGTCGGCTACCTCGGAGGAACGCGATGGTGGTGGCGACCCGCGCGGTGAGCGGCGACTGGAGCGCGCCCGAGGTGATCTCGCCGGCCGGCCAGGCCGCGTATTACCCGGCGCTCGCGATGGATGGGAGCGGGGATCTGATCGCCGCGTGGCAGGCGCTCGACGCGGGCAACTACGGCAGCGTGTACCAGCGCTCGCGCGCCAGTGGCGCGAGCTGGGGCCTCGCCACGCTCCTCTCCGCGCCGAGCGAGGACGCCGGCTGGCCGTCGCTCGCCTATTCCGGTGACGGCTCGGTGGCGGTGGTGAGCTGGGTCGACAACTCCACCAACGAGGCGCGTGCCTCGGTGGGGAGCGTGACCGCGCTGTGGTCGCGCTCGTTGCTCGGCTCCGGGTGGTGGGGTGCCACGGTTCCCGTCGCCGCGGGCGGCGGTACCGCGGTCGCCACCTGGGCCACGGTGGTGGGCGGAAATCCCAACGCCGCGAGCCTGGTCGCCAAAGACCTACGAGTGAGCGGCGCGCGGCGCCGGTGCGCGCCGGCCGCGCCGCGCCGCGGTCACGGCAGCGAGGTGTAGCGCAGCTCGCCAGCGGTCCCGAGCCACGCCAGGTGCGTGACGCCGCCGTACGCCGCGGCCACCGGCGCGCTGCCGGCGTTGGAGGCGACCAGCAGCGGGCGCTCCACGTGCCGGTCGTGGCGCTGAACGTCGAGCCGCGGAGCTGGCCGTTGTCGAGCCACACCGCGAAGGCGCCGTCGTCGCCGATCGGATCGGCGGCCACCGCGGGCGTCGGCGAGCCGGTCACGCCGGCCGCCACCAGGACCTGGCTGCTCAGCGTGCCCGCGGTCATGTCCCGATAGCGGTGGAGCAGGTTCGCGCCCTCGCGCCACACGAAGTGCATGCGGCCGAACGAGGCGGCGGCGGCCGGCGTGCCCAGCGAGTCGGTCGTGGCGGTCGCGAGGTGTCGGTGGGGCCGGGCTGGAAGTGGAGCGCGCGGTAGGTCGTCTGGCCGGAGCCGAAGTCGTAGTCGCTGCGGCGCTCGACGAGGTGCCAGGTGCCGAAGCCGGCGGCCGCCTGGTGGTCGTGGATGTGAGAGCCGATCGACGCGTAGTCGACGGTGCCCGCGCCGCCCCAGGTCGCACCGTCCCAGCCGCGGCGGTTCACCCAGTTCGCGCCGTAGCGGTCCGCGCCGATGCTGAACAGCGCGAGCGAGCCGTCGCCGATCGAGACCAGGCGGATGGCGCTGCAGCTCCCGAACAGCGGGAAGGTCGGGTTGTCGTTGCACGCCACCACCGCCGGTGACCAGCCGCTGCCGTCCCGGAAGCGGTGAACGCCCGGCTGGTTGCCCTGGCTGGCCGGTCCCTGCGGGTACACGACGCTGGGGACGCCCGTCCGGCGTGACGGCGATTTCGAACGCGCCGCTGCCGAGGACATCGACCGTCGCGGGCGCGCTCCACGCCCCCGCGCCCTTGGTCAGGTACACGAGCGACCCCGCCTGCGACACCGCGACGTGCGGCTCGCCGCCCGGTCCGAGCGCGAGCCGGGGCGCGCCGGCGCCGCCCGTCATCGGGCACTCGATGGCGCGGAACGGGAGCGGGCCCGAGTTCCCGCCGGCGGTGTGCACCACCACGTTGACCACGCCCGCGACGCCCGCGGGCACGTTCGCCGTGATCGAGGTGTCGGACCAGCTCACGACCGACGCCGACGCCGAGCCGAAGCTGACGCTGCCCGAGCCCTGGGAGGCGCCGAAGCCCGAGCCCGCGATCACGGTGCTCTCGCCGGGGCACGCGTCGCGAGGAGTCGTGGAGGTCACCTGCACGCAGCCGACGGCGGCGAGCAGCGCGAGGGGCAGGGCGGCGCGAAGCGCCCGAGCGAGAACGGTTGGCATGCGAGCTCCGAAGGGTGCGGGAGAGGCGAGCCGGAGCGGCGCGACCGCCTGCTCCGTCGTGCCATTGCACACGTGAGCGGCGCGCGCGGTCAACGGAGGCGGGGCGCTCGAGCGGCCGGCGGGGTCAGCGGAACGCGAGCTGGCCGCATGCCGCGGCGATGTCGGGGCCCTTGCTGTGGCGGCGCATCACACGCAGACCGGCGCGGTGGAGCGCGTCGCGGAACGCGGCGACCGTCGGGTCATCCGGAGCGCGCAGGCCGGAGCCCGGGAACGGGTTGAACGGGATCAGGTTCACCTTCGCCGCGGGCAGCGCGGCGCACCACGCGGCGAGCGCCGCGGCGTCCTCGGGCGAGTCGTTGACGCCCGCGAAGAGCGTGTACTGGACGAAGATCGGCTGCGCCTGATCCTGGCTCAGGCACGCCAGCCGATCCCGCACACGGTCGAGCGGGAAGCGCTCGGTGATGGGCATGAGCCCGGCGCGCGCGTGTTGCTCGGTGGCATGCAAGCTGAGCGCGATCGGCACGCGCGGCCAGCGCGCGAGCAGCCGCTCGAGGCCGTCGAGGTGACCGGCGGTGGAGACCGTGATGCGGCGCAGCGGCACCGAGGCGCCCGCGGGGTCGGTGAGGATCGCGATCGCGTCGGCGACCGCGTCGGCGTTGTCGAGCGGCTCGCCCATCCCCATGAACACCACGTTGGTGACGCGCTGGGTGGGGTCGAAGCCGCGCGCCGCGAGCCAGCCGGGCTCGGCGGCGAGCCAGCGGTTGGCGGCGAGGACCTGCGCCACGATCTCTCCGGCCGCGAGGTTGCGCGTGAGGCCCATGCGGCCGGTGTGGCAGAACACACAGCCTTGTGCGCAGCCGATCTGGCTCGACACGCACAAGGTCACGCGCGCGGCTTCGGGGATCAGGACGGCCTCGGCGTCGGCGGCGCGCTCCGGCTCGCTCGATGGTCGGGGCAGCGCGACGAGTAGCTTCACCGCGCCATCCACCTCCGAGTGACGGGTCTCGCGGACGACCGGCGGCTCGAAGCCGAAGCGCGCGCGGATCTCCTCCACGAGCGCGGACGGCAGCGAGCGGTCGTCCCACGGATCTTCGCGCAGCAGGCGGTGGGTGTTCCGGATCAGCGTGCGCGCGTGGACGCGTGGCGCGCGGAGGGCGTCGCAGAGCGCCTCGAGGTCGGCGCGGCTCAGGTCGAGCCAGCGCGTGCTGGACGGGATCGTCGCGGCCATGACCCGAACCTTCGACCGTGATCCGCGCCGGTGCAAACCGGGGGAGCCCTCCCGAGGCACGGAGGGCCCGACGCCGTTCGTCCCGCGAACGAAGGGATCGTCGATGCAGGTCTCGTGCGTGTCGCCGGGCACGCGACGCGTGCCCTCCTGGCTCACACGGCCTGGAGGGCCGGACTCCGTCCGGCCGACGTGCCCGGCGTTCGCTGGTATCGTTGGGCCGATGTCCGCCGTTGGCTCGCCGCATTGGTCACCCGTTGCGTGGCGCGCGCACGCCGCCGCACAGCAGCCCGCGTGGCCCGATGCGGCGGCCCTCGAGCGCGTGCTCGCGACGCTCCGCGAGTGGCCGCCGCTGGTGTTCGCATCCGAGGCGCGGCGCCTGCGCGCGGCCCTCGGCGAGGTCGCGCAGGGGCGCGCCTTCCTGCTCCAGGCGGGCGACTGCGCCGAGTCGTTCGACGACGTCTCGGCGGAGTCGCTCCACGAGCGCCTCAAGCTCGTGCTGCAGATGGCGATCGTCCTCACCTACGGCGCCGGCGTGCACGTCGTGAAGGTGGGGCGGATCGCGGGTCAATACGCCAAGCCGCGCTCGTCGCCGACCGAGGTAGTGGACGGCGCCGAGATCCAGTCCTTCCGCGGCCCGATGGTGAACTCGGGGATCGCCACCGCCGAGGCGCGCGTGCCCGACCCGGAGCGCCTCGTGCTCGGCTATCAGCGCGCCGCGATCACGCTCGACCTGCTGCGCGGCTTCGCCACCGGCGGCTTCGCCGACCTCGGCCGCGTCCACACCTGGAACCGCGAGTTCGTGGCGTCGAGCCCCGTGGGGCGGCGCTACGAAGGGCTCGCCGACGAGATCCACCGCGCGCTGCGCTTCATGCGCGCGTGCGGCGTGGACGTCGAGCGCGACGCGCGCTTCCGCTCGGTGGAGCTCTGGACCAGCCATGAGGCGCTGTTGCTCGACTTCGAGGAGGCGCTCACGAGGCGCGACCCCGAGAGCGGCCAGTGGTACGACGGCTCGGCGCACCTCCTGTGGATCGGCGAGCGTACGCGCGCGGTGGACGGCGCGCACGTGGCGTTCCTCGCGGGCGTCGCGAACCCGATCGGCGTCAAGCTCGGGCCATCGGCGAGCGTGGACGACGTGCTCGGGCTCTGCGAGCGGCTCGACCCCGAGCGCTCACCCGGGCGCCTCACGCTGATCGCGCGCATGGGCGCGCGGCAGGTGCGCGAGCGGCTGCCGGCGCTCGTGAACGCGGTGCGCGCGGCGGGGTTTCCGGTGGTGTGGGCGTGCGATCCGATGCACGGCAACACCGCGCTCGCCGGCGATGGCCGGAAGACCCGCCACTTCGACGACGTGCTCGGCGAGCTCGAGGGCTTCTTCGACGTGTGCCGTGCGGCGTCGGTGTGGCCGGGCGGGATCCACGTCGAGCTCACGGCGGGGGACGTCACCGAGTGCCTGGGCGGCGGCGACGACGTTCGTCCCGAGGACCTCGGCCTGCGCTACACGACGACCTGCGATCCGCGCCTCAACGGCCGCCAGTCGCTCGACCTGGCGTTTCGGGTGGCCGAGCGCTTGCGCGGTTGATCCCTCACCGGTGGCGCGGCGGGTTGCCGCCGCGATTCGCGCTCGGCGCGCCGTACGACGGCATCGGCCGGCTGCTCGGCATGAAGCCACTCGGCGCGCGCTGCTCGAACGAGCGCGGGGCCGGCCGCTCGGCGGCGGCCGGCGCGGAGTAGCCCCGCGGCTGCGACCGCTCCACCACCGGCTGCGGCTCGGGCGGGGGAACGCGGATCCGCTCGGGCTCGGGCGCGCGCATGCTCGGCATCGCGACGCGCGCCTCCTCGACCTGCGTCGAGCGACCCGACCAGCCGCCGCGCCCGCCCTGGTTGCTGCTCTGGATCGCGCGCGGCGGAGCGACCTCGCGCTGCGGGTAGGAGCGCGAGGCCTCGACCGTCTGGCGGTTGCCGCGCGGCACGTAGCGCGGATCGGCGACGGCGGTGCCGCGATCGATCACCGGCTCTTCGACCCGGGGCTCGTAGCGCGGCTGGTAACGCGGCTCGGGCTGCGACCAGCCCGCCGCCGGCCGCGCCCGCGGCAGCCAGGCGCTCGAGGGTCGGGCGTCCTCACCGCGATCGATCGGCGCCGCGCGGCGCTCGCGCGGCTCGACGTTCGGCGACCAGGGCTGCGACCGCGGCTGCGACGGGAAGCTCCCGCCGCTGCCCGGGGTCGCCGCGCCACCTCGCGGCAGCGAGGGAGGCGTGTACCCGGGGCGGGCGTCCGGAGCGCCATCCGGCGTGCTTCGCCCATCACCGCCATCGCGACCTTCGCGGTTCGCGCCGCCGAAGTTGGAGGGCGGCGCCGCGGGGGTCGAGGGCGGTAGCGGCGAGCGCGGCGCTGCTGGCGAGGGCGTGCCGGGCCGCGGGGCAACGCTCGGCGGCTTGTGCGACGGCGTGCTCCAGCCCGCGCCCGGCTTCGAGCTGGGCGTGCTCGACGGCGGCACGTAGGTGCTCGGCGGCTGGCTCCGCGGCTGGCTCGCGCCTGGCACCGCCGCGGGGGCCGGCGTGACGCTCGGGCGCGTCGACGGGCTGGGCCGCATCGAGGCCGGGTAGCTCGGCCGCGCCGGAGTGGTGGCCGGCGCCACGTACGACCTGGGCTGTTGGGTGGCCACGGGCGCGACCCGCGGCAGGTTCCGCGGCGCGACGTAGAGGTTGTGCGAGGCCGCCGGCGGCCGTGGCCCGCGCGAGAAGCTGCTCGGAGGCGGCGGCACGTGCCCGGGCTGCGGCGGCGGGCGATAGGTCGGGGGCGGGCGGTAGACCGGTCGCGGACCCGCGGGGCCGTACCAGCCGGGCGGGCAGTCGTGGTGGTGATGGTGGTGGTGATGCGAGGAACCCCAGCCCCAGCCGACCCACAGGAAGTCGCTGTACGGGTCGTCGAACCACGTGTAGCCCCACCACGGCACGTAGCGAACGCCGAAGCCCCACGTGTAGGGACGGGCGTAGAACGAGGCGCCGTACCACGGCCGATACCGGTAGCCGGTGCCGTACACGACGGTCGGACCGTAGACGTACGAGCCGACGTAGCCCGGCAGGTAGCCGACCTGCACGTACTCGGGCGTCGAGTCGTACACGTAGACGTAGCGAGTGTTGTAGACGGGCGACGACGGCGGGATCGACTCGACCTCCGGCGGTCGCTGATCGGCGACCTCCCACGGACCATCGGGGCCGGGTGCCGTGAACCACACGCCCTGATCGACCGCGAAGAAGCGGTCGTGGATCTTCAGCACCTGCGCGCCGCTGTTCACCGCGTACGCGACCTCGGTGCCGGGGATCGCCTCGAAGCGCGGCGCGCCGTCGTAGCTCACGTCGAGCTTGGCGGTGCGGCGGTCGATGGCCGTGGTCTGCGGGATCTGCGTCTGTAGCACCGCGTCTTGCGCCTCCGGCGTGCCGGCGACGCTCGCGCGCACGTAGGCCTTGGCGGTCTCGGGCGGGATCGTCGCGAAGTCGGCGGGGAGCTGGTCGGCGGCGACGAAGCTCCACGGGCCGTCGAGGCTCTTCGCTTCGAACCAGCGGCCAGCGAGGAGCACGAAGCGCCGCTGGGTGGAGATCTCGACGAACACGTCGCTGGTGGTGTTCATCGCCACAAGCAGGTCGGTGCCGGTGAGCGGCGCCCAGCTCGGGTCGCCGTCGAACACCAGGAGCTCGGCGGGCTCGGTCGAGACCACGATCGCGGGCGCCGTGGCGCTCGAGCCCAGGCCTCCATCGGCCGCGCTCGAGCCGGCGGCATCCGCGGCGGCGTCGCTCGTGCCGCCCACCGCGCGCCGCGCCTCCTCGGCCTTCTGCCGTGACTCGGCGACCGCCTTCGCGATCTCCGCGGGCGGCTCCGGGACGGTGGTCCACGGCCCCGTGGGTTCGATCGCCGAGTACCAGAACCGACCGTTGCTGGTGAAGTAGCGCTGGGCGCTCGGCTGGTAGATCACCGCGAACGGCGTGTTCACGATCTGCTCGAGGTTGGTGCCCTCGATGGGGCGCCGCTCGGGCTTACCGTCGATGAGCATCAGCACCGCCGGCTGCTTCGACACCAGGATGCGGGGCGGCGCGTTGCCGAAGGCGGGCTGGCCCTGGTCGGTGCCTTTGGCGGAGTCGACCGCGGAGGCGAGGCGATCGGTGGCGATGGTGGGATGGAGCTTCGCGAGCGAGCCTTCGAGGGAGGCGCGGACCCGCGCTTCCTCGGCGTCGCCGAGGTCGGGCAGCAGCACGCGCGTCACCACCACCTGCTCGAGCGCGGCGCTCTTCGCGCGGCCCTCGGTGCGGATCTTGGCGGTGAAGCGCACCGCCCCGAACACCGCCAGCGCGTTGCCGCCGGGGCGGGTGAGCGAGATCGCGGCGCGGCTCACGAGGGTGTCGCCGACCAGCGACTCGACCTGCGGCTCGAACATGCGGATGGTGCCGTCGGGGGTGGGGATGTCGCGCGGCCAGGTGGTCGACTCGGTCGCCGCGGGGGATGCCACCGCGGCGGAGTCGGCCGACTGCGCCGCCTGCGCCGGCGTGGCGCCGGTGAGCAGCAAGCCGAGCACCACGGCGCGCCCCAGGATCGCGCACAGCGCGACCCCGATCGCCGCGCACACCGCGCCCCGTCAGGACTTCCGTACGGCGCGTTTACGCGGGACGAGCTCGCTTCGCCGCCGCGCCGCGCCGCCTTCGCTGCAATCGACCGAGATGACGTCTTCATGGCCCCACTCGCTTCCGGCGGGAGGGGACCGCGGTCCGTCAAGGATGTTGCCGACGCCGCGGGCTCGCCACCCCGCGCGCGAAACCAGTGCATGGCCGGTGCCGAGCGCAGGCGTGTCCGGCGCGTGGCTTTCCGCCGGGCGCGCGGTGCAAGATCGAAGGGAAGGAGCGAACCGGATGAGGCGATCAGCGACGCGGGTGGCGGGATGTGCAGCGGGGCTGCTGGTGGTGCTCGGCGGGGTGGCCGCGCGCCCCGCCGCCGCGCAGATGAAGGCGTTCTACGGCGCCGAGGGCTACGGCTCGCTCGCCGCCGGCGGGCGCGGCGGTGAGGTCTACACCGTCACCAACCTGAGCGACTCGGGAGCGGGCTCGCTGCGCGACGCGATCGCGACCGCTGGCGCCACGCCGCGCACGATCGTGTTCGCGGTCGGCGGCACCCTCCGCGCGAGCGACCCGCTGCCGGTGAGCGGCAAGTCGAACCTGACCATCGCCGGCCAGACCGCGCCCGGCGACGGCATCCTGATCCGCGGCGCCGCGCTGCAGATCAAGAACGGCTCGAGCCACGTCATCGTCCGCCACATCCGGGTGCGCTACGGCGACGACACCGGCAACGAGCGTGACGCCGTGGCGATCTCCGACTCCCACGACGTCATCCTCGACCACGTCTCCGCCTCGTGGGGCAAGGACGAGACGCTCTCGGTGACCGGCGACGTCACCAACGTCACCGTGCAGAACTCGATCATCGCCGAAGGCCTCAAGGACACCCACCAGTACGGCAGCCTGGTGAACTCGGAGACCCCGGGCGGCGGCCGCATCACCCTGTGGCGGAACCTCTACCTGAACCAGCTCGGCCGCACGCCGCGCGCGGCGTCGCAGAACGGCCAGCCGATGCTCCTCGAGCTGGTCAACAACGTCGTCTACAACTGGGGCCACATGGCCGACTGGGGCACCCAGTCGACGATCACCGACAACGAGACCGCCAACTGGAACATGGTGGCGAACGTCCACATCGCCGGGCCGAGCACCGCCGGCACCGGCTGCGACGCCGCCGGCAACTACCAGAACACCGTGCTGCGCGCCGGCAGCGGTGGCGACACCCTCCACCTGAGCGGCAACCTCCTCGACGGCAACGCCAACGGCAGCCTCGACGCGGTG
This sequence comes from Deltaproteobacteria bacterium, assembly GCA_016713535.1. Taxonomy (GTDB): domain Bacteria; phylum JADJOY01; class JADJOY01; order JADJOY01; family JADJOY01; genus JADJOY01. Next base: position 14,867 of record JADJOY010000026.1, on the reverse strand, counting down.
GCCGCGACCACCGCCAACACCCAGGGCAGCGACCCGGCCGCCAGCCCGATCGCGGTGGAGCCGTGGGCGCAGATCGGCGCCGTGCAGACCGCGGGCGCGGCGCTCGCCACCATCATCGCCGACGCCGGCGCCCGCCCCTGGAACCGCGACGCCGCCGATCAGCGCTTCATCGCCGAGCTCCAGAGCTACGGCACCCAGGGCTCGATCAAGGAGAGCGTGCCTGCCTGGCCCGCGATCGCCGGAGGCGCGGCGCCGCTCGACACCGACCTCGACGGCCTGCCCGACACCTGGGAGACCTGGTACGGCACCGACCCCGCGACGCCTTCCAACAACCTCGTCGGGCAGGACGGCTACACCGCGCTCGAGCTCTACCTGCAGTGGCTCATCGACCCCGGCAGCGTCATCCCGCTCGGCTGAAGCGCCCCGAGCGGCGATTCCGGGCCGTTTCGCGGCCCCAAGGGGCCGAAAACGGCCTATTTCGTGGGGGCCCCGGTTTGCTTGGAAAGCAAGTTGTTACTGAATTCCATGGCGTAAAGTGATGATTTCATATGGCGATCTGTGATGGATTTCGATAGCGCGTTGTAACGACTCGCGCCTCTGCCCCAACTCCCGCCGACCCGGCGCTGGCCGCGCCCCCTGGAGCGCCGACGCTTCGTCCGCGGCGAGGCAGGGGGGGCGGCGGCGGTACCGAGCCCGGGCTCGCGTCGCCCACGCCGTTCCGTCGGTGTCGAGTTGGTCGGGGTTGGCGGCTCTCGCGCAACGGCGAGCGAAGCCCACCGGCGCCAACCGTGCGTCGGAGCCTGCGTGCCAACCTGAAACCGACTCCGTGTGCCGAGCTAGCCGAACGGGTCGAAGATCGCGACTCCAGCCTTGTCGAAGTCACGGCCGTTTCGAGTCACGACCGTGAACCCGTGCTTCAGCGCAGTCGCGGCGATCATGCTGTCCTTGATCAGCATGGCTAGCCCCGCGGCTCTCAAGTCCGCGAGCAGTTGCGACCATCGAAGCCCAGTCTCGAAATCCCAGGGGACGCAGTGGATGCGCGCGATCCCCCTCACCGAACCACCGCTCGAGCCGCTCACGGCGTCGCCCCCGAGGCAGCAGATGAATGCCGAACCGGATCTCGCCGACGATGATCGGGTCGACCACCAGATCGCGTTCGTTCGCCTGCAGCCACTCGACCACGCGGGGTTCCGGCTTCGCCTTGGTCACCTCGCTCAGGACGTTCGCATCGACGAGGTAGGTCACAGGGAGTCCGTCGACTCCGACGCGATCGGAACGAAGAAGTCCTTCACCGGGCAGGCGAGCAGCCAGTCGACGAGCCCCTCGTTGCGCGGCGGTTCGCGGCGCACGAGGCGGTACTCCCCTCGCTCGATCCGCTCGATGTCGAACTCTTGACCGGGTTCGATCCCATCGAGGCGCCGGATTTCGGCGGGGAACACGAACTGTCCTTTGGTCGAGACGGTGGTCTTCATGCTGAGTAAGATGCCATCTTACTTCGTCTGCGTCGACCCAGTCGTCGGCGCGCCCCTCCCCCCGGCCCCTTGCGGTTCGGGGGCTCGTCTGGAACCCGGCGCGCCATCCCTGGCGCGCCACCCCCGCCCCCTGGAGCGCCGCCGCTCCGTCGGCGGCCGAGCGCCACGAACGGGCGCTAGCGCCGTCGCCTCGATCGCATCCAAGCGGCCGCGGCAAGGGCGACGGCGATCGGGGCCAGCTCGAGCGCTCGGCTGGCGCCGCGTTCCGCGGAACGCGCCGCTCCCGCCGCCGGCGCCACGCTGCACGAGAACCCGCCGCCGCTGTGCGGGTGGTTCGGGGGGACGGGTGGGCCGCCGCTGTCCACGCTCTCGAAGCCGAGCAGGTCCTTCACCAGCGGGACCTCGGCGGGCCAGAGCTGGGTGAGCAGGCTCTCGATGATCTCGCGCAGCCGGTTGCGATCCTCGACCGCGAGGATGTCGCCCTCGCGGTTGGTCTCGGTGAGGATCGCGAGCAGGGTGTTGAGTGCTTCGGGATCGTCGGCGGCGAGCTCGAGCAGGAACGCGTCGCTCGCCTTCTGGAACCACTGCTCGGGGACCTCGCCGCCGTAGGGCGGCTTCGGCTCGCAGGTGCCGTCGATCTTGCAGTCGAGATCCTCCGGCATGCAGGGGCGCGTGGTGGGGCAGTGGTTGGGCGGCGGCGGCACCGAGCCCGGGCACGCGTCGCCCACGCCGTTGCCGTCGGTGTCGAGCTGATCGGCGTTGGCGACCTTCGGGCAGTTGTCGCACATGTCGCCCACGCCATCGCCGTCGCCGTCGGCCTGCGAGAAGCTCGCACCCGCCGGGCAGTTGTCGCAGTCGTCGGGAGTGCCGTCGCCGTCGGTGTCTTTCTCGGCTCCGTCCGGTGTGCCGTCGGCGTCGCAGTCGGTGAGCGGCTCGCGGATGCGCAGGGTGAGCGTGTCGGCGTCGCGGCCGGCCGGATCGCACGCGTCGCTGACCCCGGCGGTGATCGTGTGGACGCCGACCGAGAGCTCGGTGGTGTCGAGCACCTGCGCACCGGCGCCGACGTTCGAGCGCTCGACCAGCAACCCGTCGATGCTCGACGTGAGCTGGAAGTCGAGCGCGTCCTCGGGGAGATCCGGGTCGCTCAGGCTCGCGACCAGGTGCACGAGCGCGCCCCGATCGAAGACGGCGCCCTCTTCCGGCGACGTGAGCGTGACCCGCGGCGGCTCGTCGCAGGCCGGCTGGCCGGGTGAAACGACCCGCACCAGGACCGAGTCGCGGACCTCGGTGGGCGTGGGGCAGGTGTCGGCGACCGTGGCGACGATGCGGTTCGCGCCGGTCGAGAGGGACGGCACCGTGAAGCGCTGCACGCCCGACGCGAGCCCCGCCTGCTGGTAGAGCAGCCCATCGACGTCGGAGCGGACCGTGAGTGTCAGGCTGTCGGGCGGCGGCGAGCCGTCCCGATCCGGACCCCGAACTCGACTGGAGTGCCGGCGGCAAACGTAGCGTCGTTGGCCGGGGCCTCGATCGCGACGGTCGGCGCGGTCGCGCACGACGTGTCGGTCATGTCGACCACCGTGATGCTCGTGGTGTCCACCGCCGAGGCATTGGCCGAGTCGGTGATCGTCGCGGTGAGCTGGTGCGCGCCCACCGACAGGTTGCTCGTGGTGAAGGTCGTCGGGCCGTTCACGAGCCGGCCCGGCGATCCCGCCGGCCCCTCGTAAAGCACCCCGTCGCGGTCCGACGTCCAGCGCAGCGTGAGGCGGTCGAGGCCGGGCTCCTCGGCGTCCGTGACGTTGGCGCGCAGCTCGACCGGCTGACCCATCTCGACCCGCGTCCCCGGCTCGGGCAGCGTGATGTCGATCGTGGGTGGCGGGTTCGCGGGTGGGCTGGAGTTGAGCGTGACCTCGGCCAGGTACTCGCGGCACAAGCCTCCGTCGGTGTCGACGCACCAGGGCAGGCCGTCGTCTGGGCTTGGTTTGCTTTGCGCGGAGCCGTCGAGCTCGACGACCAAGCTGCCCGACGCGGCGACGCGCTTCGCACCGTTCGCGACCTCGCCCGCGGCCTCGATCGTGAACGGCGTGCGCGCGCCGTCCAGATAAGCCGGGAACCTTGCCTCCCAGCTCTGCAGGTTCTGCTGGTCGAAGCCCGTGTTGAGGAAGCCGTCGGCCCGCGTCCTGTACCCGGCGAGCGTGACGCCATCGCGATCGCGAACCGCCACGTCCGCGTTCTCGACCGGCTGTCCCTGCGCGTCGAGCACCCGCACCCCGAACGGCCAGATCGCCTCGACCTCGGCCTGGGTGACGTTGGTGAACGTGTTGTCCGCGCGCAGCGTTGCGAAGTTCGCGCTCAGCGCGTCCTGGTGGAAGATCCCGATCGCCGAATCGCGGATCGTGTTCCCCCGTGATCGTCGGCGTGGCTGCCACGTCATCGCCGAGACCGGCGTAGGAGCGATCGGTGCCGGTGTAAGGAGTGACGGCGATACCGGCTTGCGAGCCATTAACCGTATTTCCCACGGCGAGCGGGGTCGCGCCGACTATCTGGACTCCAATCCGCCCAGCGGAGACCGTATTCGATTCGAGTCGAACGACACTGGGAGTTCCCGTACCATCAGTACGAACGTCGATTCCCACACCCTGCGCACCAATGTTGTTGCAAAGAACGGAGACACGCTCGGCGGATCCCCCGACACCGACACCTGCGTCGATCGCAGCGATCGATACAGCCTGGCCAGGTCCGCAGCCGCCGATCCGGGCGTCGCGTGTGCCTGCGGCGAGAAGGAGGCAGGATCCCCTCGCTGACAAATCGCAACTGCCGCCCTCGACGACCAAGCCCTGAGTGATGCCCTCGACTCCCGCCAAGAGTCCGGCAAACGATGTATGACGCAAGCTCGTATCTGTCGATCCTGACCCATTCGGCCCTAGAGCTACCGATCCGATCGAGCTGTTCTGGATCGTCAGTCCAGCCGAACCGTGTGCCTCGAACCTCGCGGCTGGTCCGTTGATCCCATCCCACGTATTCCCGGCTCCAGCATCGAACGCCCCACACCCGAGCAATCGGGTGTTCGCGATCAAGTTGCCCGATCCGGCCACAACCAGACTGCCTAAACCATTGCAGGACAGGCTGACGTTCTGAACGGTCGAACCCGCGGACAGAACCTCTAGTGGTGCCGGACCAGAAATGCTTAAATTCTTGATCGTTGTTCGATCAGCAGAAGCCTGAACGATTATGGCGATATCGGTGGCGCCGATAGCCGATGCATTGATGCTGAGCAGCGAATTCCCCTCTATTGAAGTATCAGAGGAGACCAAATCGAATCGCCTTGCCACGGAAAGCGTGCACTCCGGGCCACTGTAGGCGATCGAGTCGGCCCCCGGGCTACTCTCGGCTAGCGCGATAGCCTCGCGGAGGCTGCAGTGAATCGCATCGCACGATCCACTCTCAACATCATCACAGCTGTTGACCGTGATGTCGGCTGCCCTAGCGGTGGCCTCCGAAAGAGTCAGGCTGATCATGAACAAGGCTGACAAGGCCACCGAACGAAGATCAATCACTCCGGACCTCCGGCTGGGGGACGCGGCGAAGCCGCGTTGAGTGTCAAGACTGCGACATGAAGTTCGTTGTCAGCAGAATGAGCCGAGCAGGATTCGCGAAACCGGCTCGCAAGCACAGCGTGAATCGCGGCCCGGAGTGTCCTGTCCGACGGCAAGAACTCTTCGTCGACCAGCACGGTGGTGATCGCGGGATTGTTTGCTAGTTCGATCGATTGGTTCGGTTCTGAAGCGATGGGAGTTGTAAACCGCTGGAACTGGCCAGCTTGCTTGATGTCGGTTTGTACTGGACTGAACGTGAGAACCGACCCTGGATTGGTGACATCGGCCTTCGACAGGCACGCACTCACGGCATCGTACAGCGAGGCCTTGGGGTCAGCAGGAGGGGCCAGAATCGGGCGAACGGCGTTGCCCAACACTACTGCAACGAGAAACAGATCAGCGACCCGGTGCATAGGAATAGGAAGCCGAAGCAGGGTCAGTAGTGACGCCTCGACAGCAGCGGCCAGCGTGGCGATCCAGTACCCATCGATGAAGCTCGTTGCAGCGGTCGCAACTAGGACGAATCGGGGTTCGATCCACGCTACCGCAAGCGGTAGGCAGTAGAGGGCGCCGAGGCCGGTTAGCACGAATCGTCGTTTGCGGCCTTGCGGAAGGGCCAAGCTCGCGACTACAACGCAGCTCGTGACCGTGAGCCCCTGGACCCCACGTATCTCACGAAACCAATGCGTGAGAAGCTGAGGCGTGCGTAGAAGTGTCAAGAGGCTTGGTGCTGGACCGGTGGGAAAGAGACCCCAGTCTCGAATGGTGCCTCCACCGTTAATACCAAATAGAACATTCTTGGATTGCTCGCTCCAGAGCGGGTTGCCTGTGACGAGAGTATTGGCGGTGAGCTGGGGTGCGGAACCCGCGAGCAGGCCGAGGGAGAACAGCGCCAGACGGACGCGTCGGTTCGTGTGCCGAGCCGTGATGATGGCTGCAAGCGGCAGTGCGAGGACGAGCGATTGGTGCCGAAACAGGAAGCCGAGGCCAAGGAGCAACCCGCCAGCCAGGGCGGAACATCTCCGTCGGCCCAGGGCGAACCAGACCGCCCCAAGCTGTAAGGCTGCGGCGGGTAGGTCGGTGCTCCCGAGTGCCGCGTAGGACGAGATCACCGGCGCGATGGCGAGCCCGGCGCAGACGAAGATTCGAGAGGGTGCGGCCCAACGTGTGATCAGGCAGGCGAAGAGGACTGCGACGACCGCGAAGCACGACGCTGCGACCCGAGCGGTCGTCAGCTCGTCATAGCCGAGCTCAAGGCCCAGTCGCAGTACGCCGGGCCAGCCAAAGTTGTAGAACGGATGTACGAACGTCGTGAGGTCGCGGAGATCGAGGCGTCGCGCCTGTTCGATCCAGGCGAAACCATCTCCGGTCAAGACGCCATACGAGGCGCGCGCGTAGGAGAGCGCTGCGAGAAACGTGACTGGTAGGAGGACCGGCCACGTACGCGCGAGGCGGTCGAACATCGGGTCGACACCGGGATGGACAGCCTTTGCCCATCCTGTTGCGAGGTACTGGAGCGCCAAGAGAGGCTCGCCATTGGCCCGCTTGCGCACCGGAGCAACAGCAAGCCAAGCGAGAGCGATGAAGAAGAGAGCCTTGAGCATGATCTCAGCGCGCGAGGGGATGGCGGCCGCCGGCGCGGACGATACAAGTGATCGGGGCGCGACGAAACCCGCTCCGAACTGATTGAGAGAGGAGGGGCCGAAAGGGCCGAGTGCCGGAGCCCGGGCGCCAGTCGACGGCCAGACGGCGTTCGATTTCGGCGGGAGATCCAGGGCGAACCAGGTGCGCCGTGGATGGGCTAGTACGAGCGGCGAGCGGGAACGAAGCAACCCTGGAGGAAGGAGGTGCCAGGGTCAGCGAGGCACGCGGTCGCAACTTGGTCCCTGGCCTTGGGCCAGGCGGTCCGTGGACGTGGCTTGGGTCACGGCTCCTTGGGCGCGTCGGTTAGGGCTCGGAGGAGGTGCCGGTAAGCGAACAGCCGCCCGCGCTTCTTGCCGGTGATTTCCTCGACGATGCCCAGGCTGCCGAGGGCGTCGCCGACGGTGGGGATGGTGAGGCCGGTTTCCTTGCGGCGCAGCCGATCGAGAGGATCGGGTGACGCTGGAGGGCGTGAATGCGTCGGGCCGAGCCGACGGCGCGAACCTGTCGTTCGATCCGGCTGCGGTCGTCGGAGAACGTGGTCGTCAGCGTTCGAGCGGTGGCGACGGCCTGGTCGGCGGCCTGAGCAATGCCGTCGAGGAAGAACGCGAGCCATCCCTCCCAGTCGCCGCTCACGCGTACGCGCTGGAGGCGGTCGTAGTACTCCTCGCGGCGCTGCTTGAAATAGAGGCTCAGGTAGAGGATCGGCTCGCGGAGCAATCCGTCGGCGCACAAGATCAGGGGTACCAGCAGCCGACCGCCGCGGCCGTTGCCGTCGAGGAATGGAGTGGATCCTCTCAACAAGCTCGACAGTAGGGCCAGTCAGCCTTGATCAGGATCGGCGTCATGGTGGGATTGCCATGGAGGAGCTTCTCCAGCGCGCTCATGCACGCCTCGGCGTCGTGCGGCGGCGGAAGAACGGAGGCGGCGTTGCCGGGCAGGCTGCCGCCGATCCAGTTCTGGGTGCGGCGAAACTCGCCTGGTTCTTTGTCGGCGCCGCGGCCGCGGATCAGGAGGTGTCCGTGGATCTCGCGGATCAGCCGGTTCGAGAGCGGGAAGCCGTCATGCATGCGCTGGAGGCCGTGCTCCAGCGCGGCGACGCTGCTCGAGACCTCGCGGACGTCGTCGAGGGGATCCCCCGGGATCTCGTCGATCCCGGAGAGCAGCAAGGCCGAGAGGGACGACTGGAGTCTCGTCGCCTTGCGACGAGCGCACCGCCTCCTTGCGGACGCACACGTAGAGGACGAGCGCGGGCTCCGGACGGAGTACCGAGATCCCGTCAAGAGGCGACCGAACGCGACGAGGGCCCGATCCATGTAGGCCGAAGGGCCGCCTGGTGGATCGGCGGATCCGGCGCCAGGGCGTCGGCACGAAGGCGTCGACGGCTCCCGCCGACCGACGTCACTCGGATCCCGCAGCCGGTTCTCCGTTCGATCACGCTCAGGTGCCTCCAGTTCAATCTCTTTCATGGGCGAGGCGCTATTCAAGAAATATGGTGGTTTCTTGAATGGTCGGAGGCGATGGCCCGGTCGCCGGACCCGGGTGCTGGCCACTTGGGTCAGCTGGCGCGTCCCGGACACCCTGGCCGCCGACGGAGCGGCCGCGCTCCACCGATTCGCGGCTGAGATCCGAACGGCCGTCCGGGAAGTGCGAGCCGCAGGCCAGCCGTGACCGATCGCTGCGCCGTGCGTCGGTGGCGAGTACGGACGCCGCGTGCGCTACCGCGCAACGCCTCACAACGGCCGGCGCCAACGCAGGCCCGGGAACCGTGCGTAGTCGCCGTCGGTCGTGACCCATTCGCAGCCGGATTCGATGGCGAGCGCGGCGAACCAGGCGTCCTGGATCAGGTTCCCGGTCGCTCCTGCCGGCGGCACAGCTCGTTGAAGATGCCCCAGTGGCGATCGCCCGGTTGGACGACCGTGCAGGTCGGCTGTTCAGGAGAACGCGCCCGAACGCCAGCGCTTCATCGAGCGGGCTCGGCTTCGCGAAGATGCGGGGTGCGTGGTGATGCGCGCGACCGCGGCCAGCACCTGCGGCGACATGCCCAGCGGCATCGCCCTCGACCACGCTTCACAGCCACTCGCGGTGGGCGCGATGATCAGCCGAGTCAGGTCGAAACGCGTAGATCAGTACGTTGACGTCCGGAAGGATCACTCGCGGCCTTCGAGGCGGTCGAGCAGGCCAGCCGAGTCGTCCAGGTCGACACCCGGGAGTAGCCCGCCACTGGCCGACGAAACCGGCAGTGACACGCGCCTTCGGCGGGCCGGCGATTGCGGGCCTGCAAGCACCAGCCGTAACCCCTTCTCGATGAGCGCGGTCAGGGTCTCGCCGCGGCGTTCCGCTTCATGCTTGGCCTGCCTGAGCAGCGCGTCGTTCAGCCTGACGGTGGTACGCATATGTCTAGACATACGTCCGCGGCGTCCGTGCGTCAAGCCGGGCCACCTCGTGACCAACTCCCTCACTCCGGACGCCGCCTCGCGCCGATCTAGCGGCGGCGGCAGCACCGCGGCGGCGTCGCCCGCGGCGCTCGCGCCCCGTTCCGCTGAACGCGCCGCTTCCGGCACCGGCGCGACGCTGCACGAGAACCCCCCACCGCTGTGCGGGTGGTTCGGGCCCACCGGCGGGCCGCCACTATCCACGCTCTCGAAGCCGAGCAGGTCCTTCACCAGCGGCACCTCGGTGGGCCAGAGCTGGTGACCAGGCTCTCGATGATCTGGTCAAGCGGCGCCGAGCTCGGCGAGGAACTCGGTCGACGGTAGGATCTCCACGCCACCCACGGTCGGCGTCGCGGTTCGGTGCAGACACAGAGGTAGCGCTCGAGGCTTCTTCTCCTCCGCGAGCGCTTGGAGCGAGGCGCAGGTCGCGGTCGGTGACGTTGTCAGTGGCCTTGACCTCGATGGCGGTGTGGTCCCCGAGGATGAAGTCGACCTCGAAGCCGGAGTCAGAGCGCCAGTGGCGGATTTCGTCGCCACCCTGGTAGTCGCGGTGGGCGATGAGCTCGTGGAAGATCCAGCTCTCGAAGGCGGCGCCGAACTCCGGGGTGCGCGGCGTGATTGCGTGGCGCCCTTGTAAGGCAGAGGCCACGCCGATGTCGAAGAAGTAGTACTTGGACGAGGCGAGGGGCTTGCGCTTCACGGACGATCGCCAGGCCGGCACCTCGTGAAGGATGAGGGTGTCCTTCGGGGATCTCCAACGAAGTACTCGTAGACCGTGGTACGGGGCACCTGGGGCGTCGCTCGCGATCTTGCTGAAGTTGACGATGGTCGCGTTGCAGAGCGCGGCGACGCGTAGGAATCGACTGAAGGCGGGCACGCTGCGGGTCGCGGCCTCGGCGACGATCTCCTGCTGCAGGTAGGCGCCGGTGTAGGCGGCGAGGTCGGCCCGGGGATCGTCGGAGAAGTAGATCGACGGGATGCCGCCGCGCTGGATCGCGCGCACCAGGTCGAAGTGTTCGCCGAGCTCGGTGCAGGTGAGCGGGTGGAGGTAGCGCGTGCGAGCGCGCCCGCCGAGGAGGTTCACGCTGCCGTGGCGCAGCTTTCGCGCGCTGGAACCAGTGAGGATGAAGCGGGTGCGCTGGGTCTCGATGAGGCGGTGGACCTCGTTCACAGCTCGGGGATCCGCTGGATCGTCGATGACGACCAGCTCGTTGCGTCCGCAGGATCTCCTCGGCGAGCCGCGAGGGTCGCTGACTGAGCCGAGGAACACCGAGTGGTCAAGGAGGTCGTACACCCCGGGCATCAGGCGGCGCATGCCGGATGAGCGAGGTCTTCCCAGTCTGACGCGGGCCGAAGAGGAAGTGCGATTTCTGCTTGGCCCAAGCGGACAAGTCCAGGGTGCGGGGAGGTAGATCTCGTCCGTGGTGCCGAACCGTGGGGGTAAGGCACTGCCATGGTCCCCAAATGACGACAGAAGTCGTCAAATGGGATCTGAAATGACGTGAGTCGTCATTTCAGATCCCCAGGCTGCGCTCGCCGCCGACGAAGCGGCGGCGCTCGGAAGAGCGGCAGCGGTGCGCGGTCAGCGCTGCGTGGCGGTGCGGCGCGCCACCACTCGACCATGCCAGTCAGGATGTGGTGCGGGCGGCCGTCGCCGAAGGGGTTGAGGACCTTCGCCATGGCGTCGTAGGCGGCGCGGTTGATGAGCTCGAGGCGGCGGGGACGATGCGGGCGGGGTCGGTGCCGACGAGCTTGGCGGCGCCGACCTGGACGCACTCAGGGCACTCGGTCTCGTCGCGCAGGATCAGCACGGGCTTGTCGAGGAGGGTGCCTCCTCCTGGATGCCGCCCAGTCGCTGATGATAAGCTCGGCGCGCTTCATGGCGGCGACGAAGGGGCGGTAGTCGAGCGGCTCGACGAGGCGCACGCGGTCGAGCTTCCCGAGCATGGGCATGACCACCGAGCGCACGTTGTTGTTGAGGTGCACGGGGTAGAGGATCGTCACGTCGTCGCGGCTCTGGACGATCTCGGCGAGGGCCTGGCAGATGCGCTGGAAGGGCTCGCCGAAGCTCTCGCGGCGGTGGGCGGTCACCAGGATCAGGCGTTGCTCGGGGTCGAGGTCGGGCAGCGGGAAGAGACCATCGATCCCGGGCTCGTGTGCGGTGCGCAGGATGGCGTCGACGGCGGTGTTGCCGGTGACCTTGATGCGGTTCGCGGTGCACGCCTTCGCGCAGCAGGTTCTCTTCGAGCCTCGGTGGGCGAAGTGGATCGCGGTGAGCTGGCCCACCCGACGCGGTTCATCTCCTCGGGGAAGGGTCGGTCCATGTCCCGGTGCGCAGCCCGGCCTCGACGTGCGCCACGGGGACTCGCGCGTAGAAGGCGGCGAGGGCGGTGCCGAGGCGGGTGGTGGTGTCGCCCTGGATCATCACCGCGTCGAGCGGCGTCGTGCCGAAGCGCGGTCATGCGCTCCACGCGCACCGTCACCTGGGTGAGGGTCTGGTTGGGCAGCTCACGTCGAGGTCGTGGTCGGGGAGCCACGCCAAAGCCGCTCAGGATGGGGTCGAACATCTGGCGGTGCTGGGCGGTCGAGATGACGATCGGCTCAGTCGTGTCCGCGAAGCGCTCGCGCCTCTCGAGGATCACGGGGGCGAGCTTGATGGCTTCGGGGCGAGTGCCGATCACGACACCGAGACGCAGGCGCTGGGTGGTGTTCATGGGCGCGCAAGGATATGCGCGGAGGGAGCTGCCTACTCGCGCGCGGCGGTGGTGTCGGCGGGCGCCGCCAGGGCGGCAGCGGCGGTGGCTGCGTCGGCCAGCGAGCCACTCGCTCGGCGCGGGCCAGCCGTCGAGGGTCCGCTGCCGGCCTGCAGATCCCAGGCCGGAGCGGTCGCGCACCTCGAAGTGGAGGTGCGGCGCGTAACGGCCCCCGCCGGCGGTGCCCGGGGTGCCGGTTGGCTGGCAGCCAGCGCAGACGCGGTCGCCGAGCTCCCGCGGACCTCCTCGAGGTGGCCGTAGAGGGTCTCGACGTCATCATCGGGCGGCGCGAAGCCGCGCATAAGCCGGTGGCACGATCACCACGTTCCCACCCGCGAAAGCCGTCGCGATCGCCGTTGCCGGCGAAAGAACACCGCATCGCCGTCGGCGACCGCGACCACAGGCGTGCCGAGGACGGGATGGGTGGCGCAATCGCGGCGGGCGCAGCGAGAGCGACCGGACGCCGCCGTATCTGGCGCCGGCACCCAGTCGCCGCGGTGGTCGGCGAAGCCGAAGCCGTGCGTGACATCGTGCCATCATAGAGGCCCGAACGGAGGAGAACGGTGTCGCTCGACGCCAGGTGCGCCCGTCCTTCGCGAGGTGCGGCGTTTCGGGCGCAGGCTGGTTCGATCCGAAACAGCCGGCAGGCGTTACCCGAAGACCACCTATGATCCGCAGCGCCTGCAACGCTGATTTCGCAGGTGGGTGGCGGGATTTCCGCCAACCGAGCACGTGGCGCCTCATTTACCAGGCAGTTTCGAGCCCTTGCGGTTTGAGGGCATGGGGCGGTGTGGCATCCTCGTGAGATTGCGCGCGGGCCCCGACCGGGCGCGCCGTACCCGCTCGAACGGTGACGGGTCGGTTCAGCACTTGCACGAATTCCACGATCCTTGAAGTTCCAACCAGCCGAAGCTTTCACGGCGGGTCGGCGACGGCGGGGCCGCGCCGACACGAGAGCGATCATGGGTAGCGGAGCAGGCTCGATCGACAAGATCGAAGAACTCTTGGGTGCGGATGCAGGCGGGGTACTGGGGTACACGTCCCAGGGATCACCAAGGACCGGCCCCACCTGCGGGAATCTGACCCATCGATCGCGTCTGGTCACCCACCGATCCCAGCACACGGGGTGCTGCGCGCCTGCCAGTCGATCCTCGATCTGCAGGCGCCTCAGTGGCACCGGCTACCGTCTCCATTCTTCCGATCGACCAGGGCATCCCGAGCACAGCAGCGGCGCCGACTTCGCGCCCAACCCCGACTACTTCGATCTGGCGAAGATCGTCAGGCTGGCGATCGAGGGCGGCTTTGCCAACTGATGGCCTCGACGTTCGGCGTCCTGGGCGCAGTGGCCCGCAAGTACGCCCACAGGATCCCGTTCCTGGTGAAGCTGAATGCAACCAGATCCTGAGCTACCCGAACGTCTTCGACCAGATCCCCTTCGGCACCGTGCGCGAAGCGTGGAACATGGGCGCGGCGGCGATCGGCACCACGATCTCACTTCGGCTCCGCCGAGTCGAACCGCCAGATCGTCGAGGTCGCGCGGATCTACCCGAGGCCCACAAGCTCGGCATGGTGACAGTGCTGTGGAGCACTACTGCGCAACGGCGCCTTCAAGACCATATTCGCCGACTTCCACCTCGCCGCGGACCTCACCAAGCCAGGCGAACCACCTCAGCGTCACCATCGGAAGGTACAGAGCATCGTCAAGCAGAAGCCGCCGGGCGCCAACAAGTCCGGGCTACGTACGCGCTCAAGTTCGGCAAGACCCACAAGAAGGTCTACTCGGACCTGTCGAGCGACAACCCGATCGACGCTGACGCGCTACCAGATCGCCAACTGCTACATGGGGCGCGTCGGCCTCATCAACTCGGGCGGCCAGGTCAGAAGGGTGCCTCAGACCTCGCCGAGGCGGTACTTACACCGCAGTCATCAACAAGCGCGCTGGCGGCATGAAATGATCTCGGGCCGCAAGGCGTTCCAGCGCCCGATGAAGGAAGGTGTCGCGCTGCTCAACGCGATCCAGGACGTCTACCTCTGCAAGGACGTCACGATCGCCTGATCTCAAATCTCCTCTGGTGTGGGTAGCGCGCATCCCACGCGCGGCCAGTGACGTGCGAAGGGTCGGCCAAAAGCCGGCCCTTCGTGCTTATCTAACGACGCTTTGCTATGAGTGCGCGACCCGCGGAGGCGCTCGGCGCGGAAAGGCACGCCATGACGGAGTGGTTCGAAGACGAGTCGTTCTGGGACACGCTCGCGCCGTTCCTGTTCGGCGTGGTGCGTGACGACATACCCACGGAAGTCGAGGTCGACAGGCTCGTCAGGCTGCTCGGCGTCGCGCCCGGTGCGCTGATGCTCGATCTGCCGTGTGGCGCAGGTCGTCACGCCGTGGCGTGGGCGGCGCGCGGTTTCCGGGTCACGGGCCGATCGGCGCTCGGCGGCGTATCCCGCGCTGGCGGGGGAGCGTCTGGAGGCTCGTGGAGTCGCGGTCGAGCTGGTGCGTTCGGACATGCGCGAGCTGGTGCGCCCCGAGTCGTTCGAGGTCGCCATCAACCTCTTCACCTCGCTCGGCTACTTCCGCGATGCGGCGGACGACGTCCGGGTGCTCCTGGCATCCACACAGGCCTCGTGCCGGGCGGGAAGCTCGTGGTCAGATGGCGGGGAAGGAGCTGGCGGCGCGGAACCTCACGCCGCGGTCGTGGGACGGAAGCTGCCCGGGACGGGGCAGTTCCCTGCTCAGGAGCACGCGTTTCCAGCCGGGGCTCGCGGCGATCGAGAACCGCTGGATCGGGATCGGCGGCGCCGAGCGGCGCGAGTTCAGTTCACGCTGCGGGCGTACTCGGGCGCAAGCTGACCCGCGCGCTCACCGATGCCGGCTTCGCGGCGATCCAGAAGCTCTACGGCGGCTGCGCCAGCGCGCCGTACGACCTCACCGCCAAGCGTCTGGTCGCCGTCGCGACGAAAGTGAGCGTGACGAGG
>JADJOY010000025.1 GCA_016713535.1 Deltaproteobacteria bacterium | reverse complement strand
CATCGGCGCGCAGCTCGACACGCTGCTCGCGATCGCCCGCGACTTGACCGCGTCGCTCGCGTCCGAGGACCGCTACGCGCGCCTCCTCGACGCCGTCACCCGGCTCATCCCGTGCGACGCCGCGTGCCTGCTCCGGCTCGAGGGCGACGACCTGGTGCCGGTCTCCGCGCGCGGGCTCGTGCCCGAGGCGCTCAGCACCCGCTTCCCGCGCCGCGAGCACCCGCGCCTCGAGGTGATCCTGTCGTCGGACGCGCCGGTGCGGTTCCCGGTGGACAGCGCGCTACCCGATCCGTTCGACGGGCTCATCGAGGGTGACCCGCACGCCCTCGAGCACGTCCACGCGTGCCTCGGCGCGCGGCTCGTCGACGCCGGCCAGGTGGTGGGTGCCCTCACCGCGGACTCGCTCTCGCCGCACGCGTTCGACGACATCCACCCGCGCATCCTGGTCGCGATCGCGGCGCTCGCCGGCGCGGCGATGCGCACCACCTCGCTCATCGAGGCCCTCGAGCGGGTGGCGGAGAGGCGCGGCGCGGTGGCGCGCGACCTGCAGCGCGCGGCGTCGCAGACGAGCGGCGGCGAGCTCCTCGGCTCGAGCGCGGCGGCGCGGCGGCTGATCGACGAGATCCGGCTCGTCGCGGGCTCCGACCTCGCGGTGCTGGTGATGGGCGAGACGGGAGTGGGGAAGGAGCTCGTGGTGCGGCGCATCCACGAGCTCTCGGCGCGGCGCGACGAGCCGCTCATCCAGGTCAACTGCGCGGCGCTGCCCGAGTCGATCGCCGAGAGCGAGCTCTTCGGTCACGTGGCCGGGGCGTTCACCGGGGCCGCGCGCGACCGCGCGGGAAAGTTCGAGATCGCCGACGGCGGGACGCTCTTCCTCGACGAGGTCGGCGAGCTACCGCTGACACTCCAGCCCAAGCTCCTGCGCGCGCTCCAGTCGGGCGAGATCCAGCGCGTGGGTGCCGACCGCGTGCGGCGCGTGAACGTGCGGATCCTCGCCGCCACCAACCGCGCGCTCGAATACGAAGTGGCGAGCGGCCACTTCCGCGCCGACCTCTACCACCGCCTCGCCGCGTACCCGATCCGCGTGCCGCCGCTGCGCGAGCGGCGCGAGGACGTACCCGCGCTCGCCGCCCACTTCATCGACGTCGGGCGGCGGCGGCTCGGGCTGGGACCGGTGCGGCTCACCGACGAGGCGCGCGAGGCGCTCGTCGAAGGCGACTGGCCGGGCAACGTGCGCGAGCTCGAGAACGTGATCGCCCGCGGCGTGCTGCGCGCGGCGCGCGCGCACGGCGCCTCGGCAGGGGCCGATCCGGATCCAGCTCGAGCACCTCGACGTCAGCGCGCGCCGGGACGGCGGCAGCGAGACGGATGCCGCCGCGAGCGCGGCGAGCGAAGCCGCGTCGTCGAGCGGCGCCCCGCTACCGCTCGCCGATCGCGTCGAGGCCTTCCGACGCCGCCAGATCGAAGCCGCCGTCGAGCGCAACGGCGGCAACTGGGCCGCCGCCGCGCGCGACCTCGGCCTGCACCGGTCGAACCTCCATCACCTCGCCAAACGCCTCGGCCTGCGCGAGTAACCGCGCCGCGCGCCCTGCGATGCGCGTGATCGCCTGCATTGCCGGTCGGTCGATCCCCGTACGGCGTCGCTCGATCCCTGGCGCGCGACGGAGCGCGCGCGCTCCAGCCTCTCGATCCCGGGCGCGTGCCCGGCGATCCGACGAGTCCCATTCAACCGCGGGTCGGTGACGGAGCACCGACGCTCCACGAACCGCCTGGAGCGCGCCCGCTCCGTCGGGCGCCAGGACGCCCCGGCCACCCGCCTGCTGCCCGCAACGCGCGATGGCACTTCGCGGGCGGGATGCACTACCGTGGCCGCGCCATGAATGCCTCCGCTCGCTTCGCGATCTCGCTCCTCGTCACGCTCGTGCCGTTCGCCTCCGCTTGCTCGGACTCGAGCAGCGGCCCGGGCGGCTCGCGCCACCTCTCGGCCCAGATCCGCCGCACTGAATACGGCATCCCGCACGTGACCGCGAACGACTGGGAGAGCCTCGCGTTCGGCTACGGCTACGCGTACTCACAGGACGACTACTGCGTGACGATGCGCGAGATCGCGCTCGCCTCGGGCCGCTCGGCCGAGCTCATGGGCGAGAGCGAGGGTGACCCCGGCGCGGACTTCCTGTTCCGCTTCCTGAACGGTACCAAGGACGAGTTCCGCGCCCGCTTCGTCGACGTGCTTCCGCCCGAGGTGCAGGCGCTGGGCCGCGGCTTCGCCGCCGGCATGAACCGCTACCTCGCCGACACCGGCCTCGCCGACCTCGCCCAGGGCCCCGCCGGCTGCCGCAACGCCCCGTGGGTGTACGAGGTCGACGACGTCGATCTGTGGATGTACCTGCGCCGCATCGCGCTCGCGGGTAGCTCCGACCTTGGCGTGATCCGCGACGCGATCCTCGCCGTGAGCGGTCCCACCGGCGCCGCGCGCGTGAGCACCGCCGCCGCGGCGGATGCCGATCGCGCCCTCGCCGACGCGCTCCGCGACACCGCCGCCCCCGGCCTCGCCAACCTCGCGCGCTCGCTCGCCGAGCACGGCGGCTCGAACGGCATCGCCCTTGGCCGCGACTTGACCCGCAACGGCAAGGGAATGCTCCTCGGCAACCCGCACCAGCCGTGGAACGGCAGCGGCCGCTGGTACGAGATCCATCTCACGATCCCCGGTGTCTACGACGCGGCCGGCGCCGCGCTCCAGGGGCTGCCGTGGGTGGGGATCGGCTTCAACCGCGACGTCGCGTGGACGCACACCGTCTCGCAGGCCACGCGCTTCACGCTCTACCAGCTCGCCCTCGACCCCGCGAACCCACTGCGCTACCGCTACGACGACGGCTGGCGCGACATCACCACCGACACCATCGAGATCCAGGTCCGGCACGACGACGGCTCTCTCGAGACCCGCAGCCACACGTTCTACAGCTCACACTACGGCCTGATCCTCAACCTCGCCGCGTTCAGCTCGATCCTCGACGGTTGGCCGATGGTGAACGGCAAGATCCTCGCGATGCGCGACGCGAACCTGCTGACGCCGCTGCGCTCGGCGCAGCAGTGGATCGCGGTGGGCCAATCGAAAGACCTCGATGGCTTCACCGACGCGCTCAGGACGATCGGCAATCCCGTCTTTCACACCCTCGCCGCCGATCGTTTCGGTGACGCTTTTTATGGAGAGGTCTCGGCGGTGCCGCACGTCACGCAGGCGCAGCTCGAGGCGTGCACCGCGAGCCTGGTGGGGCAGGTGCTGGCACGCGCGACCTCCAACGCGATCCTCGCCCTCGACGGCTCCACCTCCGCGTGCGAGTGGGGCGAGGACGGCGACTCACCGCCCGGCTCGAACCTCTTCGGCTACGCCTCGCGTCCGGTGCTGCGCACCACCGATTACGTGGCCAACGGCAACAACAGCTACTGGATCGCGAACGCCGCGCGCCCGCTCACCGGCTTCCCGCTGGTGATGGGCTGGACGCAGTGGGAGAACACCCCGCAGAGCCTGCGCGCGCGGATGGGCCACGTGCTCGTCGAGGCGCGGAAGGACACGAGCGACGGGCAGGGTGCCGAGCCCGGCTTCGACCTGCCCGCGCTGCAAGGGCTCATGCTCGCGAACCGCGTGCTCGGCGCCGAGATCGCGGTCGACGACGTGCTCGCGATCTGCGACCGCGCCGCGGCCGGCGGCGGTGGCGCCGACCAGGAAGTGACCGCCAAGGCGATCGCCGCGTGCGACGTGCTGCGCGGCTGGGATCGCCACGTCGACCTCGCGAGCCGCGGCGCCCAGGTGTGGACCGAGTTCTGGCGGGGGATGGAGGCGGAGCGCGGCGACGACTTCCAGGGCGTGGTGCGCGACGGCGAGCTCTGGAAGGTGGACTTCGACCGCGACGACCCCGTCCACACCCCGCGCGGCGTCGACACCACCGTCGAGGCCAACCACACGCTCGTGCTGAGCCTGCTCGCCGGCGCCGTCGACGCGTTGACCGCCGCCGGCGTGCCCCTCGACGCCCCCTGGGGCGAGGTCCAGTTCTATCCCCGCAACGACGTGAACATCCCGCTCCACGGCGGCAACAACGGCCTCGGCACCTTCGGCGTCATCGGCGTGCCCCTCGAGCCGGGCGGCTACTTCGACGTCGACTACGGCAACTCGTACATCCAGACCGTCACCTGGGACGACGGCGACTGCCCCATCGCCGACACCATCCTCACCCACTCTCAGTCCACCGACCCCGCCTCGCCCCACTACGGCGACCAGACGGCGCTCTATTCCCGCAAGGAATGGATCCGCTTCCCCTACTGCGAAGCCGAGATCACCGCTCACCAGGTCGGCGAGACGCTCACGCTCACGCAGTAGGGGCGGGCTTCACCCTCACTCGAAGGCGAGACTGAACGTCGGCGCTGTCCGGCGCTCGAACGTTTCCGGGTGCTGGCGGGGGCGATCCCGAGTATCGGTTCGATGCCCGCCGTGCGAGGCTGCGGCCATGAAGCTCCTCACCCTGGCCTTCTCCGTGGCGCACGCCTGCATGGCGCTCCTCTTCGCCGCCGCTGCGTTGATGCTGATCGCCATCGCCTCGAAGGAAGCGTGGGGAGCTTTGGCTGGCGGACTCGACCTGTCTGCAGGGCAGCAGGTCATCGAAGCGGTGGGAATCATGGCCGTCGCGGTCGTTGCGCTGCAGATCTCGCACACGATTGCCGAAGAGGAAGTGATTCGAGATGTCCACGTCAGCGGTCCCACGCGGGTTCGTCGATTCCTCTCGAGGTTCCTGGTCGTCGTCGTGGTCGCCGTGGCCATCGAAGGGCTCGTGGCGACGTTTCGCGCTGCCGATGGGGAGCCGATCGAGCTGATGTATGCCGCTAGCCTCCTGGTCGGCACCGGGGCCCTCCTCGCAGGATGGGGCCTTTTCATACGCCTGAACCGCTACGCGGAGGAGCTGGAGCCCGAGGCCATGGCCGAGGCGAAGGATGAAGACAGGAAGCTCTCACCTGAGTCGGAACGTGCGTCCTGACGGCGAGTCGCCCGCGTCGCCGATCGGGGCGGGGGACGAGCCCCGCGCTACGCTGGGCCGATCGTGGTGGCGCGGGAGTCGATGCGCGCCGTGGCTCGATCGTGAGGACGCACCGCGATGGCAACGATCCGTGACGGCAACAAGGCGGCGCTGGTGGTGGTCGACGTGCAGGTGGGCGTCATGGCCGAGGGCTGGGACGCACCGCGGGTGATCGGCAACGTCGCGCGGGCGGTCGAGCGGGCGCGCGCCGCGGGGACGCCGGTGGTGTGGGTGCAGCACAACGACGACGAGCTGCCGAGGGAGAGCCCCCAGTGGCAGTGGGTACCGGAGCTGGTGCCGGGCGCGGGCGAGGCGCGGATCCACAAGCGCTTCAACTCGGCGTTCGAGGAGACTGCGCTCGAGGCGACGCTCGCTGGTCTCGGGGTGAACCATGTGGTGCTCGCGGGCGCCGCGACCAACTGGTGCATCCGCGCAACGGCTTACGGCGCGCTCGATCGCGGCTACGACCTGACGCTGCTCAAGGACGCGCACACGACCGGCGACCTGGTCTTCCAGGACGGCGTGAAGGTCCCGGCGGCCGGCGTGGTGGCCGAGCTCAACGTGGTGATGAGCTGGCTCTCGTACCCGGGTCGGACCAACGCGGCGGTGACGGTCGACGAGGTCGTGCTGGGCTGAGGGGGCACGATGACCCGTGGATCTCGCAGCGCGGCCTTCGTGCCGCGCGTCTTCGCGTCGGCGGTGTTCGCCGGTATCGCGGTCTTCCTCGTGGCTCGGACCTGGCTGCCGGCGCGTGCCAGCTTGCGTCAGGCCGACGGCGTGATCGTCAGCATCCGAGCGCTTCGCAACGCCTGGTCCGAGGTCGAGATCTCCACCACCGACGGCGCGAGCATCCGGTGCAAGGGGAGGCGTGGCTGGCCGGCAGCCGGAGCCAGCCGTTGCCCGATCGAGGCGTTCGAGCGCGCGTCGGGCCAACGAGTCTCCGTGACGCACGACGGCCGGCGTCCCTACGAGGTGAGAGCCGGAGATGCGGTGATCCTCGCTTACTCGGCGCATCGACGAGCGCAGACCGTCGGGCTTGCGCTCGCAGGGATGATGCTGGTGGGATCGGCGTTGGTCTGGATGCGGAAGTAGGAACGCCGGAGCGGCGTGGGATTGGGGGAGGTCGAGATGGGCAGTGCCAAGAACATCCCGAGCGAAGGCGGCTCCGGCGGCAAGCGCGGTCACTCCAACATGGAGCACTGGTTCTTCACCGAAGAGATCAAGGACGCCGCGCGCGTCCGGCGGCGCCAGGACGACAAGAACGAGGTGCGTGAAGGGGCCGCCGAGGCGACCGAGAGCTCGGGCGCGAGTGACCTGCCGACCGTACAGCGATCGACGCGGTCAACGGTGTAGCGGGATCGCGTATCGCCGGGCACGCGACGCGTGCCCCTCCCGGGGGTGGCGCATGCGCCGCGATCGTGCTCGCCGCGTTCAGCGGAACGCGGGGCGGCGACGGGGACGTCCTCCGCATCGGGCTCGCTGCCTCGGAGGCCTCGCAGACGATCGAAGACGGCGCGCCGAACCAGGATCTCGAGCCCGAGACGGACGGTGTCGGCGTCGATGTGGGTGCCGGAGGGCTCCTCCACCGAACGAAGCAGGCTCTCGTCGATTTCGATCGTGATCCGCATGGCGCGTGTATGCAACGGATCGCTTGTCGGCATCCACACGCGGCCCTCCGCTGCTGTTACATTGCGCCGCTTGCGCCGGGCTCGGACCGGCGAAGGAGGGGGCGATGCAGCACTTCATGATCGACGGGTTCCGCGGTTATCGCTCGCGGTTCGACGACATCAAGCTCGTGCAGGAAATCCTCGAGGAGTTCCCGGCGCAGCTCGGGCTCCAGCCGGTCATGCCGAGCTTCCTCTTGCCGTACTACAACGGCGTCGTCCCCGAGGACTGCGGTGTCAGCGCGTTTCTCTTCCTGCGCGGCGGGCACATGACGATCCACACGTTCTCGTTTCGCGAGTGCTACTTCGCGGACCTCCTGAGCCTGGTGCCGTTCGACGCGCGCAAGCTCGAGTTGCAGCTCCAGACGGCGCTGCACTGCTCGACGATCACGGTGCGCAGCGCCGAGCGCAAGGACCGCGTGTTCGGCGAGGTTCGTACCGATCCGGAGAGCGACTTCGGGCCGCACGTGCTGATGGAGGTCGCCGACTACCGCGGGCCGCGCACCATGGACACGATGTTCGAGCTGATGGACTCGCTGCCGCGGCGGATCGGCATGACGCCGATCATGCGGCCCTACGTGGTGCGCGACACCACCGACGCGCGCGGGCCGATCATCAGCGCGATGACCATGATCGCCGAGAGCCACGTGAGCCTGCACGTGCTCGAGAACGAGAACCGCGCCTTCTTCGACATCTTCTCGTGCACGTTCTTCGAATACGAGCCGGTGATGCGCACCATCCGCGCCGACCTGCCCGGCACGATCGTGCAGGAGGTGCTCACGGCGCGCGGCAAGGAGTACAAGACGCTGCGCCGCGGCCGCGACGAGGAGCAAGAGCGCTCCAAGGTGTGGCTGCGCGCGCTCGCCTGAGCGCGCGGGCGCGCTGGCGCACGACGAAGCGTGCGCCTCCAGGATCGGATCCGCTTGTGCCCGACGCTCGGTCGTCGGGCCGCGCTCAGTTGGTCTGGAAGAGCGCGCCGGCGGCCCAGTCGTCGGCGCCGGGAGCGGCCCGGCCCTTGCCGCCGGTGACGGAGGCCGAGGCGCCGGCTGCGTTGTTGTAGTCGCCGCCGCATACCGCCGAGTTCTTGCCGGAGGCGGTGTTCGCGAGACCGCCGCTCACCGCGGCGAAGTCGCCGGCGGCGGCGGCGGTGGTCCCGCCGCTGACCGAGGAGTAGCGGCCCGAGGCGGTGTTCAGGTAGCCGGCGCTCACGGCGGCGAAGTCGTCCGTGGCCTCGTTGAACTTGCCGCCGGAGACGACGGAGCTGAGCCCGGAGGCGTAGTTGTTCGCGCCGCCGGAGACGGTGGCCCACGCGGCCCCGGTCATGTTCTCCACGCCGCCGAGCATCGCCGAGAGGTCGCCCTTGGCCTGGTTCGTGGTGCCGCCGGCGATGACCGAGTAGTTGCCGGTGGCGGTGTTGCTCTGGCCGCCGACCACCGTCGCGTAGGAGAGGGCGTACGGGTCGTTGGTGCCGTTCGCGGTGGTGGCGGTGTTCTGGCGCCCGCCGGTCACGGTCGCGAAGTTGTTGTTGGCGTGGTTGTCCCAGCCGCCGATCACCATCGACGAGCCGCCCACCGCCTGCCCGTACTGGCCGCCGGTGACGCACGCGAACGAGCCGCTCGCGCGGTTGAGACGCCCGCCGAGGACGTTCGCGTTGGGGCCGGAGATCGAGTTCTGGTAGCCGGTCACCACGCCGCCGTAGCTGGTGTAGCTGTGCTGGTCGCCGACGACGAGGTTGTGCGAGCCGGTCTTGGCGGTCGGGAAGCCGGGCTCGGTGTTCACCGTGTCGTAGCCGAGGATGACGTTGCCCCGGCCGTTGGTCGTGGCGGTCGAGCCGGTGCCGTTCTGCACGATCACGTTGCCGCCCTGGATGATCAGCGCGTCGCACCCCGTCACCACGAAGTTGTTGCCGACCACCTTGCCCTCGCACGCGGCCCAAGCGGCGGCGTGCGCGGTCGAGAGGGCGAGTGCGGCGGCGAGGATGGTCCGGGTGGCGTGGCTCATGAGCTCCTTCTTCCGCGATCGGCGCCGCGAGGGCGCTGGGGGTCGGTGAACGATACGGGTGTGTGCCGATGTGGAGCAACCGGCCCGCATGCGCGCGAGCGAGATCGTGCGTGGCGGGCTTGCTAGAGGCGGCCGGCGGCGAGGCGAGCGAGGGAGACGATTGCGTCCTTCGTCTGTGTGCCGCTGATTCCCAGCACCACGAGCCCTTTGCGCACCACGATCGCGCCACCCTTCACCTTCTCGAAGTCGCGGTAGAGCGCTTCGTCGCCGAGGCCGGGTACCGCGCTCGGCGCGGCTCCGGAGCCGAACGCGTCGTCGCGGACCTCGCGGTAGGCACCCGCGGCGCGCGCGGGATCGGTGGTGGGCGGCTCGAGGCTGAGCTCGATCGCGACGGAGCCGTCCTTGGTCCACACGCAGTGGTCGCCGGCGTCCGGATCGCCGCCGGATGGGTCGGGATCGACGGTCACGGGGTGGCCGACCGCCTCGGCGATCTCGTCGGCCGTGAGCAGGGCGCAGGCGCTCTTGGCCCCGGCGGCACTCGCGCTCAGGGCGACGAGGCCGGCGCACGCCACCGAGACGAGGAGCGATCGAACGAGGTGATGGCGCATCACGAGAGCACCTGCAGCGAGCACGGCTGGCGGCCTGCCGACGTTAAGGCCGCTCCGGGATCGCCGCAACCGTGCGACGAACGCGGCCGCCGCAGACAGTTTCCCGGGAGTAGCGCGGCACCGGGGCCGCGTGGATGATGGGAGCCTCGTCCGCGCGCCCGGTGTGCGCGCTCAGGAGGCTCCCGGATGATCGCTCGCGGCGCTCGCTTCGCTCTCCTCGGACTGGTGCTCGCCGCCGCCGCCGGCTGCGACACGACCATCCACGTCGACAGCCTCCTCGACGAGAACTCCTCGAGCGCCGCGAACGGAACCTGCACGCTGCGCGAGGCGCTGGTCGCGGCCAACAGCAACGCTGCGGTCGACACGTGCATCGCCGGCCAGGCCGGCGCCGACGTGATCTCGCTGCCGGCCGGCACGATCGCGCTCACCCTGACGGGCGCCACCGACGACACCGGCGACCTCGACCTGCTCCAGGACGTGAGCCTGGTGGGTGCTGGCGCGGACGTGACGATCGTCGATGCGTCGGCGGTGGGCGACCGGGTGATCGACGTGGCGGCCGGCGTCACCGCGCAGCTCACCGACCTCACGGTCCGCGGCGGCTCGCTCGTCGGCGGCGTCGGGGCGCTGGTGCGCGGGGGCGGCGTCCTGAACGCGGGCTCCCTCACGCTCACCCGCGCCGCGGTGCGCGACAACGCGCTGCATACCGGCGAACCGACGCTCTACGGCGGCATCGACAACCACTCGGAGGGGGGCGGGGTCTGGAGCTCGGGGACGCTCGCGCTGGTCGACAGCGAGGTCACCGGCAACGTCGCCCAGGGCGGCCCCGGGGGCGCCACCTGCCTGAGCCTGAGCTGCTACACGTTCCCCGGCGGGCAGGGGCGCGGCGGCGGAGTGTTCGCGAGCGGCCCGGTCACGATCACCCGCAGCACGGTCTCCGGCAACACCGCTCGCGGCGGCGCGGGGCGCGCGGCAAACCCGGGCGGCTTCCCCGGCTACTACTTGCAGTCGGGCGGCGGGACCGCGGTGGGCGGCGGCGTGCGGGTGACGTCCACGGCCGCACTCGCGATCGAGCGCTCGACGGTGGCGGACAACGCCGCGGTCGGCGGCATCGGCGGAGCGGGTCTGACCTCGCCGATCTACCTCGTCGGTGCGGCGGGCGGCGCGGCGTCGGCGGGCGCGCTCGGTGCTGACTCGCCGGTCACGCTGGTCAACTCCACCGTGACCGGCAACAGCGCAGCGGGCGGGGCGGGCGGCGCGCCGGACGGGCCGAGCGGAGGCGCCAGCGGGGGGGCCCTGGCGGCGAGCGCGGGCGTCGCGCTCGCGCACACGACGCTCTCGTCGAACGCCGGGGGAGCCGAGGTCGCGGTCGGCGCGGGCACCTCGACGGTCGCGAACAGCGTCCTGGCGGCGAGCTGCAGCGGACTCGCCGGGGCGTCGCTGGGCGGCAACGTCGAGAGTCCGGGTGACACCTGCGGGCTCACCGAGAGCGACGACCTCGCGAACGTGAGCGGCGCCGCGCTCGAGCTGGGCGCGCTCGCCTCGAACGGCGGTCCGACACAGACGCAGGCGATCACGGCGACGAGCGCCGCGGCGGGCGCGGGTCGCGTCGCGAGCTGCCTGCCGACCGATCAGCGCGGCGTCGCGCGCCCGGCGAGCGGCTGCGACAGCGGCGCGTTCGAGGTGAGCGAGTAGGGCTGCGCGCGACCCGTCGCCGGCGCGCGTTACCGGCCCGCCCCGACGCACTTCGCGCTTCGCTCCCCGCGGGAAACCGGCCTGGCCCAGCTGCTGGCCGGTGCCGCGAAATTGCTCGTCGGTCCAGCCGCCGGATGGCCGCGGCCGCGGCACGGTTCTTGAGACCGACGTAGCATCCGCGCTCGCACCGTCGCTTCGGGGTGCGAGCATCTTGGTTCCGCGACGCCGCTCGGCGTCGACGGTGGTTTCCGTGTCTCTCGATCTCGCCGCTCGCCCGCAGCTCGCCGAGGTCCACGCCTTCGAGCGGCTCGGCCGCCACGTGCTCTTCGACGTCGCCTCGATGACGTTCTACGAGGTGAGCCCGATCGTCCACCACGTCGTGGAGGCGCTCGCCGCGCCGGACGCTCGCGCCTTCCGCGAGCTGGCCGGCCGTTATCGCCGCCGCGACCTCGCCGCGGTGCTCGCCGAGCTTCGCCAGGCGGGCGTGCTCGATCGCCCGAGCCCGTCTCCCGCGCGCGCCGCGGCGCCGCGGCCACGTCCGGCGCAGATCCGCACCCTCGAGCTGATGGTCACCCACGGCTGCAACCTGCGCTGCCGCTACTGCTACGGCGCGGACCCGCGTCCCGGCTGGGAGAGCGCTCCGCACCTCTTCGGCTCGCGGGCGAGCGCCATGCCGTGGGAGGTGGCGAAGCTGGGGGTCGACTTCCTGCTCGGGGCCTCGGGCTCGCACCGAAACCTCGGCTTGGTCTTCTTCGGCGGCGAGCCGCTCCTCGAGCTCCCGCTCATCCGTCGGGTCACGGCCTACGTTCGCGACCGCGAGGCTGCGAGCGGGAAGCGCGTCCAGCTCTCGCTCTCCACCAACGGTACGCTGCTCGACGCGGCGGCGGTCGACTTCCTGGTGGCGAACCGGATCGGCTGCCAGGTCTCGATCGACGGCCCCGCGCCGGTGCAGGACGCGAACCGCGCGACGGCGGACGGCCGCGGCAGCTACGCGGCGCTGCTCCCGGGAGTGCGGCGCCTGATCGCCGCGCGGCCGGGGCGAGTGCCGGCGCGAGTCACGGTGGCGAGCGGCCCGGTCGACGTCCCCGCGATCGTCGACCATCTGCTCGGGCTCGGCTTCGGCTCGGTCCACGTCGAGCCCGCCCTCGGTGGCTGTGGCGCCGCGAGGCTGAGCGACGACGAGATCGTCGCGCTCGAACGCCAGACCGAGGCCGTGGCCGAAAAGCTCGTCGGTTCCGTACTCTCCGACCGCATCTTCGACTTCACCAACCTGGTGCGCTTCGTGCGCGCCACGCGGGTGGTCGAGGAGCGCCTCCACCACCACTGCGGCGCGGGGCGCGGCTACCTGGCGCTCGCCCGGGACGGCAGCTTCTATCCGTGCCACCGCTTCGTCGGGATGGCCGAGTACCGGCTCGGTGATCTCGCTCACGGCCTCGCCGCGGCGCCGCGGCGCCGCTTCACCGAGCTCACGGTCGGCGCGCGGCCTGGCTGCAGCGCCTGCTGGGCGCGCCACCTGTGCGGCGGCGGGTGCTGGAAGCACGCAGTGGACGCGCACGGCGGCCTCGAGCGGCCCGACGAGCGCGCGAGCTGCCGGCTGATCCGTCACCAGATCGAGTGCGCGATGAGCATCAACGCGGCGCTCGCGGTCGACGACCAAGCGATCCTCGGTTCGGCCGCGAGGACCTAGCATCGAGAGGAGCGGCCATGCGCAGGCGGCGGTTTCTCGGCTGGCTGGCGCGGATCACCGGTGGCTGGCTCGCGTTCGGGCTCGCGCCGTCGGTGCCGGTGCTGGCGCGGGTCAACACCACGCGGCTCGGCGGACCGGCGCCGCAGTCGTGTGGGCAGGACGTGTGCACGACCCAGGACGGCTGCACCACCGGCGACACGCCGAGCGTGTGCACGACCCAGGACGTGTGCGACTACGACACCTCGGGCGACTGCACCGGCGATCGCTGCGAGGTCGACTCGTCGGGGACGTGCACCGACGACGGTGGCCCGGCGTGCTCCGACGACGGCACGAACGCATGCCCGACCGACCGCAGCGGCGGGTGCGTGTCCGACAAATCCGCCGGCTGCGAGGCCGACGGCTGTGTGTCGGACAAGTCGGGAGAGTGTGCGGCGGACGGCTGCATCAGTGACGCCTCGCTGGGATGCGCGGGCGACCGCTGCGTCGCCGACAGCTCGGGTGCCTGCACGAATGACGGCGGCCCGGCGTGCTCGACCGACGACACCAACACCTGCCTCGGCGACGCCAGCGGTGTGTGCATCTCGGATTCGTCCGGTGGCTGCAGCGCCGACGCGTGCAAGGCCGATCACTCGGGAGCCTGCGAGACCGACGCGTGCGGCTCCGACTCGTCGTCCTCGTGCCACGCGGATGGATGCGTGAGCGACTCGTCCGAGGTTTGCATCAGCGACGAATGCATCGCGGATCGTTCGGGCGAATGCGAGAGCGATGGTTGCGTGTCGGACGACTCGGGCGGGTGCACCGCGGACGCGTGCGAGAGCGACTCGGGAGCTTTCTGCCCGATCGACCGCTGCGTGAGTG
The DNA here is from genome assembly GCA_016713535.1 of Deltaproteobacteria bacterium. Lineage (GTDB taxonomy): Bacteria > JADJOY01 > JADJOY01 > JADJOY01 > JADJOY01 > JADJOY01. The sequence continues at coordinate 167,466 of JADJOY010000025.1, read as the reverse complement.
ACAGCTCAGGCCCGTGCAGCACCGCCGACGTGTGCGTCGCCGACGCCTCCGGCGCTTGCGGCTCCGACCTGTGCCGCGACGACCAGAGCGTCGCCGAGTGCGCGGCGTCCGACACCTGCGCCCTCGACCTGGCAGGCGCCCTCGACCCCACCGCACCCCGCGTGACGCGGACGACCCTCAACCGCGCGCTGCGCTGGCTCTATCGGGTCTCGGTGATCGTGGGAGCCGTCGCGCTAGTGGCGGCGTCCGCCGGTGAGGGCCGGGCCGCCACCGCGATCGACGCGACCGACGCGGTGTTCGCGCCGGCGGCCACGTTCGTCACCGGTCAGCCGGTGACCGTCACCAGCCCGGTGGGCCCGTTCCTGCGCGACTGCGACGGCGACGCCGTCCTCGAGGCGGACACCAACGGCGACGGCTCGTGCTGGAACGACCCGGAGCTTCGCGACGACGACGGCGACGGCACGCGCGCGTGGCCGGCCGGCACGCCTTTCTCCGGCAGCTTCCGCTTCACGTGCTTCCACGTGCCCGACGACGTCGCGATCGTCGCGACCGGTGCGCTCGACGTGAAGGCGTCCGAGGAGGTGGCGGTGTTCGGCGCGGTGCGGCTCGCGAGCGGCGCCTCGATCGCCTCGTCGAAGGCCCTCGACGGCCGCACCAGCGCCTGGCTGTCGGAGAGCGGCGCCGCGATCACCCTCACCACCGCCGCGGCGGGCGAGATCCTGGAGGCGCCCGCCGTGCCCGGGGACGGGCGTGAGCCGGTGGTTCCGGCGATCACTTTCACGAGCCGCTGCGACGTCGCGCTGGACCCGCCCGCACCGCCCGCGATGCAGCGCTTGTGCGGGCCCGTCGCGCTGACCGGCACCGGCATCACGCCGGGCTCGGTGCTCAAGGCGTTCGTCGCCACGGCGCAGGGGCCGAAAGACGTCGTGGCCGCCGGGATCGCGCCCTCCGCGACGACCTTCACGACCTGGAGCGGTCAGCTTCCGTGCCCGTGGGAGGCGCCCCACGGGTACCTGCTCGGACAGGGGTTCGTCGGTCTCATGCTGGTGCAGACCGACCTCGGCTACCGCGCCAGCAACGTGGTCGGCATCCCGCTGATCGGGGATCCCGCGCATGGCGCGCCGAGCGTGCTCGCGGTGGGCGGCACGGCGATCTCCGCGACGAGCTGGCAGCCGTCGATCGGGCTGGCGAACGTCGAGCGGGTCCTCGCCAATGATGGAGCCACGACCTACCGGCTCGACGGCGAGGGCTTCGACACGCCGCTCGTGAACGTGTTCAGCGCGTCCGGCAACTGCGGCCCGTTGACGCCCGACGCATGGACGGCGAGCACCGTGGATCTGCGCATCCCGCCGAGCTGTCCGACAGGGCCGGGGTCGTTGCAGGTGATCAACGCCACCGGCGCCTACCGCGCGTCGAACGCGGTGTCGGCGCCGCTGGGTGCCGCGGTCGGCATGACCTCGGTGGGGATCGCCGGGAGCACGATCACCGTCACGGGCGCGGGCTTCAGCTCGCTCACGGTCATCAACTTCTTCGCCACCGGCAACGTGAGCGGGCAGGTCGAGAACTTCGGCGGGCTCGGTCCCGGGGGAGTCGCCGTCATCCCGCTCGCGCTGGCCGGCGCGACGCAGTTCAGCTTCACGCGGCCCGCGGGCGCCGCCGCCGGCGCCGCGTTCGTGGAGGCGATCAACCCCCCCTTCATCCCGTTCGCGAGCTCGGGGAGCGACCCCGACGGAGCCTTCACGCTGCCGTGACCCCGCGCGACGGACGACGCGGCGGTGGCGCCGCGACGGCGCGGTGTGGATGATGGGGGCTTCGGTCGCGCGATCGGTGCGCGGCAGGGAGGCAGCATGCTCGTCCGCGGCGCTGGCTTCGCTCTCCTCGCCCTCGCGCTCGTCGGCGCCGCCTGCTGCGACACGACGATCCTGGTCGACAGCCTCCTCGACGAGAACGGCTCGACCCCCGCGAACGGCACCTGCACGCTGCGCGAGGCGCTGATCGCGGCCAACACCAACGCCGCCGTCGACACCTGCATCGCCGGCCAGGCGGGCGCGGACGTGATCTCGCTCCCGGCGGGCACGGTCGCGCTCACGCTGGCGGGGACGACCGACGACACCGGGGATCTCGATCTGCTCCAGGACGTGAGCCTGGTCGGCGCGGGCGTGGACGTGACGATCGTCGAGGCGTCGTCGATCGCCGATCGGGTGATCGACGTGGCGGGCGGCGTGACCGCCTCGCTCATCGACCTCACGGTCCGTGGCGGCTCGCAGATCGGCGGCGTGGGCGTGCTGGTGACCGGCGGCGGGGTGCAGAACGCGGGCACGCTCACGCTCACCCGCGCCGCGGTCCGCGACAACGCGCTCCACACCGGCGAGGCGACGTTCTTCAGCGCCACCGGCAACCACGCCGAAGGCGGCGGGATCTGGAGCTCGGGAACGCTCGCGCTGTTCGGCAGCGAGGTCACCGGCAACCTCGCCGAAGGTGGGCCGGGCGGCGTCACCTGCCTGAGCTTGAGCTGCTACACGTTCCCGGGCGGGCAGGGACGCGGCGGTGGTGTGTTCGCGAGCGGCGCGGTCACCATCACGGACAGCAGCGTCGCGGGCAACACGGCCCGCGGCGGCGCGGGCCGCAACGCCAGCCCGGCCGCGTTCCCGGGTTACTACCTGCAGTCCGGCGGGGGGGGCGCGGTGGGCGGCGGCGTGCGCGCGACGGCGACGGCGGCGCTCGCCATCGAGCGCTCGACGCTCGCGGGCAACGTGGCGGTCGGCGGCGTCGGCGGGGCCGGGCTCCCCGTGCCGAACTACGTACCCGGGGCGGTGGGAGGGGCGAGCACGGGTGGTGCGCTCGTGACGGACGTGGCGGCAACGATCACCAACTCGACGGTGACGGAGAACGGCGCCGCGGGCGGCGCGGGTGGTGAGCCCAGCGGTGCGGTGGGCGCCGCGAGCGGAGGAGCGCTGGTGGCGAACGCGGGGGTCGCGCTCGCGCACGCGACGGTGTCGGCGAACGCCGGCGGAGCCGAGGTCGCGGTCGGTGTGGGCTCGTCCTCGATCGCCAACAGCGTCCTCGCAGCGAGCTGCAGCGGGCTCGCGGGGGCGTCGCTCGGCGGCAACGTCGAGAGCCCGGGCGACACCTGTGGGCTCACCGAGGGCGACGACCGCGTGAACGTGAGCGGCGCGGCCCTCGAGCTGGCCGGGTTGGCGTCGAACGGCGGCCCCACGCAGACACAGGCGATTCCGTCGGCGAGCGCCGCGGCGGGCGCGGGCCGCGCCGCGAACTGCCTGCCGATCGATCAGCGCGGCGTCGCGCGCCCGGCGAGCGCGTGCGACAGCGGCGCCTTCGAGGCGAGCGAGTAGGCCAGCGGCGCGGCTCGGCCGGGAGGGGCGCGCGCCGCGCGCCCGGCGAGACGGGCAGGCGCGTGCATCGGCGAGGTCGCTGGTCTCGGTTCGATCCAGGCCGTACAGCGATCGACGATCTCGTCGACGGTTCGTCGTCGCGTATCGGCGGTCGCGCAACGCGCGACCCTCCGAACCGTTCGAGTCGGTTCGGCGGCGGCTACACTCGGGGCGCATCCGATTCCGGGAGGCCTCATGCTCGTGCCGCTCCGCGCTCGCAAGACGCTCGCGTTCGTTTCGCTCGTGGCGCTCGTGCTCACCACCGCCTGCGCCGACTCCGGCGACGCCAACATCGTCGAGAGCTGTAGCGGCCAGGTGTTGCGGGCGCGCCCCAAGGATCCGGCCAGCCCGGCCCGTGGCCGGTCGGCGCGCTCACCACGACGCTCGGCGGCATCCGCACCGAGGTCTGGTTTCCGGCGGTCCCGGGCAGCCAGAAGGGCCGCGATCCGGTGGTCTACGACGTACGCGATCACATCCCCGAGAAGGATCGGGGCAAGGTTCCCGAGGATCAGAATCCGCTGCAGGTGTGCGCGTGCTTCCGCGACCTGCCGCTCGACACCTCGAGCGGCCCGTACCCGATCGTCGACTTCATCCACGGCACGGCGGGCTTCCGCACCCAGAACCTCGAGAACGTCACCCACTGGGCGAGCCGCGGCTTCGTGGTGGTCGCGTCCGATCACCCGGGCATCGAGTTCAAGGACCTCGTGACCTTCGCGAACTTCCCGCCCGATCAGGTCGGTGACGCGCGGCGCGTGTTCGCCGAGTTCCAGAATCCGAGCGGCGACATCGCTTTCCTCGCCGGTCACGTCGACACGTCCCGCCAGGGTGCCACCGGCCACAGCGCGGGCGGCGCGGCGGCGAGCCTGCTCGGGGACATCGCGCAGGTCCTGATCCCGATCGCCGGCGGTACCGGCGCTCCGCCCACGCGCCCGCTCTCGACGCTCTTCATCCGCGGTACCCAGGACTTCGGTGACGGACGACCCGGCGAGGAGGCGCAGTGGAACGCCGCCGAGCCGAGGAAGCGCAGCGTCCTGATCGCGCGCTCCGATCACCTGGTGGGCTCGAGCCTGTGCGGGCTGCGGGCGCCCAACGATCCCAACATCGACCTGCTCGATATCATCACCGACAACGGCATCGGCGGGATCTTCGGCCAGGCGGCGGGGGCGCTCTTCCGCGGCTGCACCGATCCGCGCGACGCCGACGACCCGTACCTCGCGTGGAGCACGGGTGTGGCGATCATGAACCACGCGACCACCGCGGTGCTCGAGGAGGGGCTCCACTGCGCGGAGTCGGGTACCAGCGAGGTCGCGCGCATTCAGGGCGTGTTCCAGCCCAACGTCGACCTCTATCGCGAAGCGCTGTGAGCGCGGGCGAGCACGCGAGCGCCGTGGCGCGGGTGATCGAGCGCTACCGCGCCCAGTACACGGACCCGATCGGCTTCGCCGCCGGCGACGAGCTGGTCCTGGGACGGCGCGACGACCAGTTCGTGGGCTGGATGTGGGCCACGGCGCCGAGCGGGAAGAGCGGCTGGGTGCCGATCGAGGCGCTCGCGATCGAGGGCGCACGCGGCCGCGCGCTCTGCGACTACACCGCGCGCGAGCTCGACGTGGACGTGGACGAGCGCGTGACGATCGAGAGCGAGCTGGCGGGCTGGGCGTGGGTGCGGAGCGAGCGCGGCGGCGAGGGCTGGGTGCCGCTCGCGCACCTCGCTCGCTGACGGCGCGGGCGCGCTCCAGCCCTTCGATCGCGAGCGGGGAGGGGCACGCGTCGCGTGCCCGGCGATACGGGCAGGCGTGTGCCTCGGTGACGTCGCTGATTCCTGTTCGATCCAGGCCGTACAGGGATCGACGATCTCGTCGATGGGACGTCCTCGCGTATCGGCGGTCGCGCGACGCGCGACCCTCCGGGTCGTTCGTGTCCAGCGGGGTCGCGCTCGAGCGGCGCTACCGAGCCGGCGCTGGAGCGCTCGTCGCGACGTCGGCGGCGTTCCCCGGCGCTTGCCACGGCGCTTCGAGGTAGTTGCGGGCGAGCGTCTGGGTCAGCACGTCGCGCCCCGCGCCGTCGAGGTCGATGACCCGCTGATAGGCGGCGATCGCGGCGTCGCGCTCGCCACGCACGTCGTGAAGCTGACCCACCATCAGCCCGTGCCACGCGGGCGCCCACGCCAGCCGGCCGAGCGCCGTACCGTCGAGGCTCGCGAGCTGGGTGTCGGCCGCCTCGGCGTTTCCGGCCAGGAGCGCGGCGCGCGCCTGCCACAGCGACGCCGCGACCGGAGTGCGAGCGTCGTAGGTTTGCACCCCTTCGGCCGCGCGCGACCGCACCTCGTTCGCCTCGCGCGTGGCGCGCTCGAGGTCGCCGCGCTCGGCCAGCGCGCGGATCAGGTCGAGGTGGAGGACCGCGTTGGACGGGAAGCGCTCGTGGAGGCCCTGGATCAGGCGCACGGCCTCGTCGCGCCGCGCCGGCTCGAAGCGCGTCAGGATCTTCGCCAGGGCGTAGCGCGAGCCGAGCTGGCCGAGGCCGTCGCTGGTAGCCGCTTCCTCGAGGAGGTCGAGCCCCCGCTTCGCGTCACCTTTCGGCACGAACCACAGGAAGCTCAGCCACTTGAGCGCGCGCGGTGCCAGGTCGGAGAAGTAGAGGTAGGCGCCGAGTGCGGGCTTCGGCTCGGGGTAGCCGGGGGCGAGGGCGAGCGAGCGGTCGAGCCACTTGCGCGCGCGCTCGCCGGTGCTGCCGGCGGAGTAGTAGCGCCCGAGCTGGGCCTCGCGGCGGCTCGTGTAGCTGAGCGCCTGGCCGCCCCATGCGAGCGCCTCGGCGTCGTCGGGGTCGGCCTCGAGGCGCCGCTCGGCGAGCTCCACCGCGCGCTCGATGCCGGCGCGGATCGCGTCGTCGTGGCGCGTCTCGGTGGAGTCGAGCTCGATCCGCCAGAACAGCGTGGTGACCGCGAAGAAGGCGGGCGCCGGATGGTCGGGCGCGAGCTGGCGCGCGGCCCCGAAGTGACGAGCGGCGGAGTCGAAGTCGCCGGCGAAGTTGGCGTCGATGCCGGCGCGCAGCGCCGCCTCGAGCTCGGCGGAGAGTGCGGGCGGCGCCGCGGCCGCCGCGAGGCGCGCGCCGCCCACCAGCACGGCGAGGAGCACGAGCACGAGCGGCCAGATCGGCGCGGCGAGCCCACGAACAGGACGAGGATGGATTCGCATGGGTAACCTTCGAGGGCTCTCGGGCTCGCCGTGAAGAGGACCACCGTGCTGACGTGGAACCGCTCCCCTCTGGTCCGGCGACTCCGCTGGGTGGTGCCGTGCCTGATCGCGGCTTGCGTGGTCTCGTGTCCGGGCAGGCGCGGGCCGCAGGGTAACGGCCCCGACGCGGCGGCGGGCGAGGCCGCGGTCGCGACCGCCAATCCCGAGGCCACCGCCGCCGCGCTCGCGGTGCTCGAAGCGGGCGGCAATGCCGCCGACGCGGCGGTCACCGCGGCGCTGGTGCTCGCGGTCGTGCAGCCGCACTCGTCGGGGCTCGGGGGCGGCGGCTTCCTGGTGTATCGGCGCGCGGGCAGCGATCGCGTCGAGACCCTCGACTTCCGCGAGACCGCGCCCGCGGCGATCGACGCCGCGGCCCTCGCCGCGAAGGGCGATCCCGAGCTGCTCCAGGACGGCGGCCTGGCGGTGGCCGTGCCTGGCGAGGTCGCCGGTCTCGACGAGATCCTGCGCCGCTTCGGTAGTGCGCCGCTCGCGCGTGCGATCGAGCCGGCCCGGCGGCTCGCCGCGGGCGGCTACGAGATCGACGCGCGCCTCGCCGAGCGGCTCGTGGCGCGCAAGAGCCTGCTCGCGCGCTTCCCGGCCACAGCCGCGATCTTCCTCGACGGCGGCGCGCCTCGCCCGCGCGGCGGCCGCCTGGTGCAGCGCGACCTCGCGCACACGATGGCGCTGCTCGCGAGCGACGGCCCGCGCGCCTTCTACGACGGTCCGATCGCTGCGGCGATGGTCGAGGAGGTGGCGCGCCAGGGCGGGGTGCTGAGCCGCGACGACCTGCGCGGGTATCGACCCGTGTGGCGCGCGCCCGTGGAGGGCCGCTATCGCGGATTGCGCGTGGTGAGCATGGGGCCGCCGAGCTCGGGCGGCGTGCTGCTGGCGCAGATGCTCGCGGTGTGGGAGCGGCTCGGCGCGGCGGGCGCGCAGGGCGCGCCCGGCACCACCGAGCACCTCGCGGCGCTCGCCGAGCCCCTGCGCCACGCCTTCGCCGATCGGATCGCGGCGCTCGGCGATCCCGACTTCGTCGACGTGCCGGTCGCCGAGCTCACCAGCCCCGCGCACGCCGACCGCACCGCCGCGGCGATCCGCGCCGCGCTCGGTTTCGCCGCGGTGCCGCCCACGCCCGCCGCCACCGCGCCGCTCACGGGGGGCGACCACACCTCGCACATCAGCGTCGCCGACGCCGCGGGCAACCTCGCCAGCATGACGCTCAGCATCAACACCAGCTTCGGCTCGGGTGTCACCGTGCCCGGCTTCGGCATCGTCCTCAACGACGAGATGGACGACTTCAGCCTCGGGCTCGCCTCGCCGAATGTTTACGGGCTGGTGGGCGGCGCCGCGAACAGCGTCGAGCCCGGCAAGCGGCCGCTCTCGAGCATGACGCCCACGCTGGTGTTCGACGAGCGCGGCGAGCCGTTCGCGGTGCTCGGCTCACCGGGTGGGCCGCGGATCGTGAGCACGGTGTTCCAGGTGCTCGTGGCGCTCGCCGATCGGGGGCTCGCGGCGCGCGACGCGCTCGCCCTGCCGCGCCTTCACCACCAAGCGGTGCCCGATCGTTTACGCCTGGAATCGCGGGGTTTTTCGGAGGAAACGGCGACCGCGCTGGTGAAGCGCGGATACACCGTGGCGGTCGAGGAGCCGTGGTCCGACGCGCAGGTGTTGGTGCGGCGCGGCTCGTCGTGGGATGCCGCCTCGGACGCCCGCGGCGTGGGGGGGGCGGCAAAAGTACGAATTCGCGCTAGAATTCTGGGCTCGGGCCCCGGGACCACCGCGGTCGAGGCCGCGCCTTGAGGCGCGCCTCGCGGCGCAACTCCACCAGCCGGTCCGGACCAACATGTACAGGGAGAGAGCCGGGATGCCGAAGCCGAACGTCGCGCAGATCATGAAGACGCTGGCGTCGATGGGGACGGAGCCAAATCGCGCGACCCACCGCAAACGCGGCGCGACCGAGCCGCTCTTCGGTATCAGTCCCGCGGACCTCGAGAAGTTTCGCAAGCAGGTCGGCACCAACCACGAGCTCGCGCTGGAGCTCTGGCGCACCGGCAACATCGACGCGCGCATCCTCGCGGTGCAGGTCGCCGATCCGCAGCGCATCAGCCCGGCCGACCTCGACCGGTGGGCGTCGGCGATCCGGTATTACCCATTGGCGGACGCGTTCGCGACCAAGCTCGCCGCGCGCAGCCGCCACGCGCGCGACCGCGTCGCGGCGTGGACCCGCTCCAAGGACGAGTGGCTGGGTCGCGCGGGCTGGATGATCCTGGGCGAGCTGGCGAGCCGCGACCCGGTGCTCTCGGACGCGCAGCTCACCCGTGAGATCGAGCGCATCGAGTCGACGATCCACGGCGCCCCCAACTTCACCCGCGACGCCATGAACATCGCGCTGATCTCGATCGGATCGCGCAACCCGCGGCTGCGCGAGCTCGCCTACACCGCCGCGCGGCGCATGGGCAAGGTCAAGGTCGACCACCCCGACGGCGAGAGCGAGACCCCGGACGCGACCGAGCACATCCGGCGCTTCTGGGATCGCAAGGCCGGCAAGAGCAGCGCGAAGGCGGCCGCCCCCAAGGCCGCGGCGGCGAGCAAGGCCAGCGCCGCGCCGGCCAAGAAGCCCGCTGCCGCGAAGAAGCCGGCCGCGGCGACCGCGGCGAAGAAGCCCGCGGCGGTCAAGAAGCCCGCTGCAGCCGCAGCTGCGAAGAAGCCCGCCGCGACGAAGAAGTAGGGGCGGGCGGGGTTCACGCCCGCACAGGCCGCAGCAGCGCCGTCCTGCTGGGATCTGCGCGTTCGGCGGTGCCGCGGCCTTGCGTATCGCCGGGCATGCCACGCACGCCCCTCCGGCCGAATCTCGCGCGTCCGTCTGAAGCGCCGCGGCGCTCAGCGCTTGCGCGGGGCGAGCAGGTCGGCGAGGCGTGACCTCCGCGAGGGCGGACGAAGCCGGGCAGGTTTGCGCGCGGGGTCGAGCAGGAACGCGGTGAGGTCGGCGGCGAACCGCTCGGGGGCGTCGAGGTGCACGAAGTGACCGACCCTCTCGTAGACCGTGAGGGTCATGCCCTCGGAGCGGGCCACCGCGTCGCGTCCGTGGCGGAGCGGGATGACCGGGTCCTTGGCTCCCCAGAAGAGCGCGATCGGCGGCATCTCCTCCACTTCCTGGGCGCGGTGCCGGGTCTGCATGTACTGGCCGAAGAGGTTGATGACGCCACCCACGGTGCGCTCGAACGCGCGCTCGGAGCCGGGGATCCCGCGCCATGGCGATGAAGCGCTCCTGCTCCTCGGGCTCCATGTGGCCGAACATCGCCGGCGCCAGCCGCACCGCCGCAGGAAGCGCCGCGCGCATGACGAGCGGCGTGATGAGCGGACCGAGCACCGGGAACGTGGCGATCCGCATCCCCGGAGCCACTCCGCGCCCGAGCCCGCCCGCCGCCACCAGCGCAAGCCGGTCGACCCGGACGCGGTGCTCGAGCAGCATCCACTGCGCCACCCCGCCGCCGTAGGAGTGACCGCAGAAGTGCGCCTTGGCGACGCCGATCGCCTCCATCCAGTCGGCGAGCGCGCTCGCGAACCAGGGCAGCGTGTAGGGCGCGTCGGGCCGGCCCGAGTAGCCGTGCCCCGGCAGGTCCACCATCAGCACCCGGAAGTGCGGTGCGAGGAGCGGCGCCACCCGTCGCCAGGTGCGATGCGAGTCCTGGATGCCGTGGATCAGCACCAGCGGTGGGCCCGCGCCCATCTCGCCCCACGTGATGGTGGTCCCCGCGATCGCGGTCTCGTGGCCGGTGCCGAAGATGTCCGCCGGCGGGCTCGCGGGCCCGCGCTTCGCTCGCGCGCTCACGGGCGCTTCATCACGCGCTGGAATTGATCGTTCATCAGCCGCATCACCCACTCGTACGGCCATGCGAACTTGCGCTGGAACCAGTAGCCGAGGCGGATGTCTGGCGAGGTGAAGACGAGGTAGCGGCCGGTCGCGACCGCGCGCAGGATCGCCTCGGCGGCGCGCTCAGGGGGCACAGCGTGCTTCACGAAGAGTCCCTTGAGCTTCCGGGCCTCGGGGGTGTCCATGTCGACTCCGACCACCTCGACCGTGTTCACGAGCCCGGTGTTGACCGCGCCCGGGCACACCAGGCTGACGCCGATGCGGTGGCGAGCGAGGTCGAAGCGCAGCACCTCGGAGATCCCGCGCAGCCCGAACTTGCTGGCGCTGTACGGGCCGTGCCACGGCAGCCCGAAGAGACCCGCCGCCGACGACACGTTCACCAGGTGTCCGCCGCGCCGGGCGCGCACCATGTTCGGCACGAAGCACTCGATCACGTGGATCGGCCCCATCAGGTTCACGTCGATGGCGCGCTGCCAGTGGCGGTGCTCGAGCTTCTCGACAGGCCCCCAGATCGCGATGCCGGCGATGTTCATCACCACGTCGACGGCGTCGGTCTGGGTATGGACGGCGTCGGCGAAGGCGCGCACCGCGGCGAGATCGGTGATGTCGAAGGCCTGGTGCAAGGCGACGCGGCCGCGCCCGCTCGCGCGGATCGTCTCGACCAACGCGCCGAGCGCCGCCTCGGAGCGGTCGGTCAGGTAGAGCACGGCGCCCCGTTGCGCCGCGGCGAGCGCGACGGCGCGGCCGATGCCGCTCGCGGCTCCGGTGATGAGGCAGGTCTTGTCGGCGAGGTTCGCGATCGGCATGAAGAGGCTCCCCGGGGGCCGGCGCGGTGCGCGCCACGGGCCAGCGGCTCCCCCGACCGTGTACACCGGACGCCGTCATGGCAACAGGCGATCGAAAGACGGCGGACCGCGCGCTCGCGCCGGAGCCGTTCGTGCCGGCCGGCGGCTGGGCCGGACCGCGCGAGCCACGGATGCCGGTGCCGCCGCCCGCCGAGCGCGGCGCGCTCTTTCGCACGGTGTCGCGGCTGGCGGCGCTCTTCGATCGGCCCGAGCTGCCGGTCCTCTTCCCGGTGCTCCACCAGCACCCGCGGCTCTTCTGGGGCTGGCTCTACTTCGCGTCACGGCTGATGCCGTACGGCCGCCTGCCGGCGGCGGTGCGCGAGAAGCTGATCCTGCGCACGGCGTGGAACTGCCGCAGCCGCTACGAGTGGGGGCAACACGTCGACCTCGCTCTCACGGCCGGGGTCCGGGACGACGAGATCGTGGCGCTGACGCGCGCGGCGGACGCCATCGCCGACGAAGGCGATCGGCTGCTCGCGCGCGCGTGCGACGAGCTGTGCAGCGCGAACGTGCTCTCGGACGCGACCTGGGCGGCGCTCGCGGCGCGCTTCGAGCGCAAGATCCTGATCGAGCTCACGCTGCTCGTCGGCCACTACCGGATGCTCGCGGGGTTCCTGTCGAGCGCGGGGCTGACCCTCGAGGCGCCGATCGAGGCGCGGCTCCAGGCGTTCTTCCTGCGCGCCGGCCCCTGAACGCCCGCGGGCGCGCATTCGTGAGGCGAGAAGGGTAGGATCGACCGTTCATCCGGGGAGGGAGCATGGAGCGGAGAACGGGCTGGGCTGGACGGACCATGGTCCTGAGTGCGCTCGTGGCGCTCGCGCTGGCGGGCTGTGCGGGGCGGCAGCCGGAGATGGGCGGCGCGGCGCCGACGAGCGCGGAGCTGGCGGAGGTGGCGCCGCTCGTCGCCGAGGGTGACGCTGCGTGGGCCGGGCGTGAGGACGCGGCAGAGCTTCGGCGCGCGATCGCCGCGTGGGAGAAGGCGGTGAGCGCGGCGCCCGCCGAGCGCTCGCTGCTGGTGAAGCTCGCGCGCGCTCACTACCTGCTCGGTTACGGCCATCTCCACGGCGACGGGCAGCGCGCCGCGCGCATCGCGGCGTACGAGAAGGGCAGCCGCTACGGTGAGAAGGCGCTCGCGACGAACCCCGCGTACGCGCACCTCGTGAGCTCGGGCGCTCACGTCGACGACGCGCTCGTGGCCAGCACCGCGGACGACGTGCCGGCGCTTCACTGGTACTACGCGAACCTCGCGCGCTGGGTGAACGAGCAGGGCATCCAGAAGGCCCTGTTCGAGCGCGAGCGGATCTGGAAGCTCGCGACGCGCGTGAACGAGCTCGACGAACGCTACTTCCACGGCTCGGGACCGCGGCTGCTCGCGACGTACTACGCGAAGGCGCCGGGCATGGCGGGAGGCGATCTGGAGAAGGCGAAGGCGGACTTCGAGCGTTCGCTCGCGATCGCGCCGGATTACTTCGCCACCAAGGTGCTGATGGCCGAGCTCTACGCCACCAAGAAGCGGGACAAGGTGCTCTTCGAGCGGCTGCTCGCCGAGGTCGTGAACGGCGACCCGCGCGCGCTGCCCGACGTGGTGCCCGAGCAGAAGCTCGAGCAGGAGAACGCCCGCGCGCTGCTGCGCCGCGCCGGCGACCTCTTCTGAGCCCCTTTGGCCGCACCGCCTCCGGCGGATGGACGCGACCATCGGAGGGGGCGCCGTCGCGTGCCCGGCGACACGGGTTGTCGCGAGCACCGCGGCGATCGCGGATCCCGGCAGGTTCGGCGCCGTACGGAGATCGACGCGACCATCGACGGGGCGTCGTCGCGTACCGGCGGTCGCGCGACGCGCGACCCTCCGGGGCGTTCGCGTGGGCTCAGCCTGGAGGGCCCGCCTCGGGGAGGGGCACGCGTCGCGTGCCCGGCGACACGGGTTGTCGCGAGCACCGCGGCGATCGCGGATCCCGGCAGGTTCGGCGCCGTACGGAGATCAGCGCAGGCACGACCACGCGAGTGCCGTGCCGGCGACGATCAGCAGCGCGAACACGCCGATCCGAAACGACCGCTCCTCGATCGCGTGGTGAACGCGCTCCCCGATCAGCACGGCGAGGACGACGCTTGGCGCGAGCAAGGCACTGGTGCGCGCGGTGCTCGCGGTGAGCAGCCCGCTCGCCGCGTAGCCCGCGAGCAGCACCGAGCCCATCGTGACCCAGAGCGCCCCGAGGGTGCTGCGAAACGCGCGCTTGTCCTCGATCTCGCGCCCCGCGACGTAGACCACGAGCGGGCCGCCCGAGCCGAAGAGCCCGTGGATCACGCCGGCGCCGAAGAGCATCGCGGCGCGCAGCGGGCCCGCCACGGGACGCGCCGTCGTCGCGCTCGCGCCGGGAGCGAGCAGGCGCTTGAGCTCGAGCACCGAGAGCGCGACCACGAAGATCGCGAACGCGAGCTTGAGCGAGCTGTCGCTGCTCTTGCTCATCAGCACCAGCCCGACGCCCACACCCACGCTCATCGCCGGCAGGATGCCGCGGAAGAGGAGCCGCCGATCCACCGCGTGGTGGTAGCGCGCCACCATGTAGGCCGAGAGCAACAGGTTGATCGGCACCACGCTCGGCAGAATGAAGTCGATCGGGAAGAGCTGGCTCGCGAGCGTCACGGTGATGACCGTGGCGCCGAAGCCGAAGCTCGCCTCGGTCGAGAAGCCGACCAGCACGATCCACCAGAAGAGCGCGAGCTTCATGGGAGCGCTCGCCCCGACCCGGAATCCCTGGCTCGGCGGCGGCGGGACGGGATAGCACGGGCGCGGTCCGGCGCTCCACCGAGGGGTGCGCCAGTCGGCCCAGATGGCCGGTGTTTGCGCGGCTCGCGTGGGCGCCGCGATATTGAGCCGTTTCCCTCGTCCCGCTCCGCTGGGTGACGTCTCGCCGCCGCGGACCGCTTGCTCGTCCGACATGCCCACCGCCATCACAGACGCCGAGCTCCCGCCCTACGTCGATGGCGTCGACGTCACCGAGCACGACGGCGAGCGCGCCTTCCGCTGGACGCAGCGCTACTTCGGGATCTACCTGGCGCGCGCCGGCGTGACCGAGCTCGCGCTCACGCTGCTGCTGCCGAGCCCGCCCGCTCCCGCCGCGCTCGGCCTCGAGGTCCGCGTCGGCGGCGCCTCGCACAGGCCGCTCGATTCGAGCTCACCCCCGGCCGCCACGACCTCCGCATCCCGATCGATCCCGCGCTTGCGGCGAGGCCGGTGGTCGACGTCGAGTGCGCGCTCGAGCGCTGGTGGAGTCCACCCGATCCCGCGGATACCCGTCGGCTCGGTGTGCGCCTCGAGCGCCTCGTCAGCCGCGCCGCGGACGGCGAGCGCGAGCATCCGGTCGAGAGCTGGGCACGCAACCCACCGCGCGCGGTCCTCGAGCGCTGCGACGCGCTCTACGCGGTGGCCACGCAGCCCCACGCGCGGGCCGCGCCCCCATCTCCGGCCCCCTCGAGCCCGAGCCTCGCGAACGCCGCCGCCAACGTCCGCGAGCGCCTCGCGGGTGTCTCGCGTGTCGCCTCGACTCCCCTCAAGCTCTACGTCGAGCTCGCCTGGCAGTGCCACCTGCGCTGCCCGAGCTGCTTCCACGCCTACACCAGCCACGACGTTCGCTCGGCGCAGACGCATTTCATGTCGCCGTTCGTGTTCCGTAGCGTGGCCGAAGCGCTGTTCCCGGGCGCGCGGCTGGTCTGGTACAGCGGCAACGGCGAGGTGATGCTGCACCCCAACATCACCACCATCCTCGCCACCGCGCGCGAGTTCGAGTTCGTGCCGGCGCTGCTCACCTCGGGCAGCCTCTTCAACGAGGCCAACATGCGCGCCCTGGTCGAGGGCGGGTTCTTCCTCTCGGTCTCGGTCGACAGCCCCGATCCCGCGCTCTTCGAGCGGCTCCGCAAGGGCGCCAAGTTCCGGCGCCTGGTCGCGGGGCTCACCCGTCTCGAGGAGCTGCGCCGCGAGACGGGCAACCGCCGTTTTCACGTCCGCGTGCAGTGCGTCGCCCAGCAGGCGAATCTCGGCCAGCTCGCGGCGCTGGTCGAGTGGTGCGCGGGGTTCGGCGTGCAGGAGGTGCAGTTCCTGCCGCTCCACCGCTTCGGACGCGAGGGCGACGACTACTTCTCGAGCCAGATGCTCGACCCCACTCCCGACGCCGCCAACCGCGCCGCACTCGACGCGGTCCGTACCGGCACCCGCCTCGGGCTACGTGTGCGGCCGTTCCCCGCGTACCACGGCGACGCGGGGCTGCGCGCCACGCTCGCGGAGGCGATCGCCGCGAACTGGTCGCGCGCGATCCCCGCCGACGAGCACTACGCCGCGATCGGTCCGGTCGCGGAGCACCCCGCCAACGACCCCGCAGCACGCCTGCTACATGGCGTGGTCGGAGGCGTTCATCGGCTCCAACGGGCTGATCGCGCCGTGCGACATGGTGCTGTCGCGGACCACCGTCGGGAACTTCCACGACGATCCGTTCGAGGTGATCTGGAACGGCGCGCGCATGGCCGAGATGCGCTCGTGGGTGAACGGCGCCGATCCCCAGGGCTTGTGCGCCCACGGCACCTGCATGTTCCGACCGCCACGTCCCGCCGCGCAGCCCGCGAGGGCCGCGTCCTGAACCGCGTCGTCCGAACCCGCCGCGCGGTGTCGCCGCACACGAGGAGAGCCCGCATGTCGCCGCATCCCGGAGGTCCCGAGAGCCCGGAAGGTCCGTCGCCCGCGCTGGTCTTCGACATGCTGTTCGCGTACCAGCGCTCCGCGGCGCTGCGCGCAGCGATCGAGCTCGATCTCTTTCGTGTCGTCGGCGAAGGCCCGGGAGACGCGGCGTCGATCGCGAAGGCGTGCGGGTCGTCGCCGCGCGGCGTGCGCATCCTGTGCGACTTCCTCACGGTGAACGGCCTGCTCGTGAAGCGCGATGGCCGCTACACCAACAGCGAAACCGCGGCGCTCTTCCTCGACTCGCGCTCGCCCGCGAGCGTCGCCAAGACCGCTGGCTTCCTCGGCCACCCGGTGGTGCAAGAGCCGTTCAACCACCTGGGCCAGATCGTCCGCAGCGGCAGCACGGTGCTGCCCGGCCAGGGCAGCGTCGAGCCCGAGAACCCCGCGTGGGTGGAGTTCGCGCACCGCATGGCCCCGATGATGGGACCGATGGCCGGGCCGCTCGGTGGGATCGCGCTGCGTGGGCTGGAAGGGCCGATCTCGGTCCTCGACGTGGCGGCGGGTCATGGGCTCTTCGGGATCGAGCTCGCGCGCCAGAACCGCGCCGCGCGCGTGGTCGCGGTCGATTGGGCGGCCGTGCTCGAGGTGGCGCGCGCGAACGCCGCCAAGGCGGGAGTCGAGTCGCGCTGGGAAGGGCGCGCCGGCAGTGCCTTCGAGGTCGAGTTCGGTGGACCGCACGACGTGGTGCTGCTCACCAACTTCCTCCACCACTTCGACGTGGCGACCTGCGTCGAGCTACTGAAAAAGGTGCGCGCGGCGCTGCGTCCGGGGGGCAGGGTGGCGGCGCTCGAGTTCGTGCCCGACGAGGACCGCGTGTCGCCGCCGATGCCGGCGAGCTTCGCGCTCACCATGCTCGCGACCACGCAGGCGGGTGACGCCTACACGCTCCGCGAGCTGGGCGACATGTACCGCGCCGCCGGCTTCACCGCAGTGGAGGGCCATCCTGTGCCCACCGGACCACACACCGTCGTGGTCGGCACGGCGGGGTGAGCCGGGTTCCACAATCGACGGCCTGGCTCCCGTCGGGCCGCTGCGTGGGACGATAGGCGCCCGTACCCGACGTCTCCCCGTACGTTCGCCTCCGGATCGCGATCGGACCCACCGCTCGCGGGGGCACGGAGGCCCCCGCGCTACGGAAACCTCACGACGACCTGAACGCGTAGCGACGGGGTTCCATCCACCGCCGCAGGGCTTCAGCAGAACTTCCGCTCCGGGGTCAGCGTATCGATCGCTCGCGCCCGACGAAGCGGGCGTCTCCTGCGGCGGGGGTGGCTGGTCGTGGCTTCGGGACCTACCGCGATCGGGCGGACCGGCGATGCAACGCCGGAGCGTATCGGCGGGGGCACGGAGGCCCCCGCGCTACGAAAACCTCACGACGACCTGGACGCGTAGCGACGGGGGTTCCATCCCCCGTCGCCAGCCGGATCCGACGCGGGCTCGTTGCGTGCGATCCATCGTGTCGAGATTCGTCGGCGCTAGGGCAGCCCGGCGGCGGTGCGCTGGCGGTAGGTCGTGTAGCCGCCCGTGAGGTTCTTCGCGGCGTAGCCGTGCTGGGCGAGGAAGCGGGTCGCGTAGTAGGCGCGCTGGCCGACGCCGCACGAGAGCCAGATCTCGCGGTCCTTCGGTAGCTCGCAATAGCGCTCGCGCATCGCCGAGAGCGGCAGGTTGATGAAGCCGGGCGGGTGGCCGGCCTCGTACTCATGGGGCTCGCGGACGTCCACCAGGAGCGCCTCGGTGGTGGCGATCGCGTCCCAGTCGGCGATCGGCATGTCGCCGTTGAGGACGTTCTCGGCGAGCATCCCGGCCAGGTTCACGGGGTCCTTGGCGGCGCCGAACTGGGGCGCGTAGCTGAGCTCGACCTCGGCCAAGTCATGGACCGTGCCGCGGAACTGGATCGCGGTCGCGATCACGTCGATGCGCTTGTCGACGCCCTCGTGGCCGACCGCCTGGGCGCCGAGGATGCGCCCGTCGGGCACCGAGAAGAGCAGCTTCAGGTGGATCGGCTGAG
This sequence comes from Deltaproteobacteria bacterium, assembly GCA_016713535.1. Classification (GTDB taxonomy): domain Bacteria; phylum JADJOY01; class JADJOY01; order JADJOY01; family JADJOY01; genus JADJOY01. The sequence continues at coordinate 149,388 of JADJOY010000025.1, read as the reverse complement.
CGCCGGGGTAGTAGCCGGCGTGGTGGCCGGGGTGGAGGTAGACCTTCGCGAAGTCGGTCACTCCGGCGCGCTTGAGGCCCTTCTCCGAGGCGCCCGTGGACGCGATGGTCATGCCGAGCACGCCGACCACCGCGGTGGCTTGCACACCGCGGAAGTGGGTGCGGCGTCCCGCGATCGACTCGGCTGCGACGCGCCCCTGGCGGTTCGCGGGGCCGGCGAGCGGCAGCACCGTCTCCTGGCCGGTGAGCACGTCTTCGACCTCGACGACGTCACCCACCGCCCAGATGTGCGGATCCTCGGTGCGCATCGCGCCGTCGACGACGATCCCGCCGCGCGCACCGATCGGTAGCCCCGCCGCGCGGGCGAGGCCGGTCTCGGGCCGCACGCCGATCGCCAGGATCACCAGGTCGGTCTCGAGCCGCGTGCCGCTCTCGGCCACCACCACCAGGCCGGCGCCCACGCCGCTCTCGATGGCGGCGAGCCCATCGCCGAGCCTGAGCGTCACGCCCTCGGCCTCGATGTGCTTCATGAGCGGCGCCGCCATCTCGGGATCGACGGGCGGCATCACCTGGGTGAGCTTCTCGAGGATCGTGACCGACAGCCCGCGGTGGACCAGGTTCTCCATCATCTCGAGGCCGATGAAGCCGCCGCCCACGACCACCGCGCTCTTCGCGCCATGTTCGTCGATCCAGGCACGGATGCGTCGCGAGTCGGGGATGCTGCGCACCGCGAACACGCCGTCGAGGTCGACGCCCGGGATCGGCGGGCGGATCGGCGCGGCGCCCGGCGAGAGCACCAGCACGTCGTAGCGTTCGGTGCGCTCGGCACCGCTCTTCAGGTCCCGCACGGTGAGGTTGCGGGCCGTCCGATCGATCGCCGTGGCCTCGGTGTCCGTGAAGACCTCGATGTTGAAGCGCTGCCGGAAGCTCTCGGGCGAGGCCATGAGGAGCTTGCGCTCGTCGGCGATGACGTTGCCGACGTAGTAGGGCAAGCCGCAGTTGGCGAACGACACGTACGGACCGCGATCGATCACCGCGATCTCGAGCGACTCGTCGAGGCGACGCAGCCGCGCGGCGCACGACGCGCCGCCCGCGACGCCGCCCACGATCACGACGCGGCGGCGTTCGGTCGGGGACCGGGGGGACGGTGCGGACTGGGAGGCGGAGGTGGGCTCGGCGGCCATGGTGTGCTCCGATCGGGACGACGGGATGGCCCGATCGACCTAGCACACCTGGCCGCCGCAGGCAGGGTGCCGCCGAGTTACTCGATCGGTGCCATGAGGTGTTGGTACGGTGTGCCGGCCCACATCACGTACGGCTGCGAGGTATCCGGCTCGGCGCCCTTCGGGTACTGGTCGTAGAAGGACGGATCGGCGCCCACGACCATCACGTGCGGGCCGGTCTTGATCCAGTGGTTCGACGCGGTCGGCGCCTTGGCGTGGGGGTCGGTGTTGCTGGCGTCGGTGCCGCCCTCGAGCATGTACATGAAGCCGACCTTGCCGGAGGGAGGCGTGGTCTTGGTCATCCACGCGTGCGCCCACTCCATCGCGTTCGCGTCCATGCACATCGGGTCGGGACCGGGAGTCTCCGGGCTGTCGGCCATACACGTGTAGCCGTTGGTGCCGGGGCGGATCGTCCGCATGGTGCCGTCGCCGCCCATGGCGACGATGGCGGCGTGCTTGGCGACGTTCGCCGGGGCCGCCTTCTCCGCGCTGGCGATGATCTGTGCGTCGGTGGGTTCGGCGGCTTTCTTGGGAGCGTCCGTCGCGTGCGCGACCGAGAACGAAGAGAACGCGATGAGGGCCGGGATCCAGAGCTTGGCCTGCATGGTTCCTCCTTGCGCCCCGGCAGCGGGGCGCGATCGAACGTAGGAGGTCGACGGTAGAGCCGAGGCCCACCCCTAGCAACGTGCGGGAAGTGTCGAGCGACGAATGCGCCTCCGTGGTAGAGTGTGGTCAGCGAACTCACCGGCCCGCTTCGGGTCGAGGTGCAAGCAACGGCCGACGGAAGAACGCGCCTCGGGATCACGTGACGCAAACCGCGTGGGGCCCCCCCGACACCGCGCTCGACCCGGCCCACGAAAACAAGGAGGGCGACCACATGAGGAAATCCAGTTCGTAGTAGGCGCCAAGCGCCCAATCGAAGAAGTGACGGCCGCTCCTCCGGGAGCGGCCGTTTTCGCTCCTAGGTGGAGCGTGGAGGCGCGTCCGGTCGACCGCGCGGCCCGCCACGGACGAACCGCACCTCGCCGTGATGGTCGAGCTCGGTGGGCAGCTCGAACACACCCGCGTTCGAGCCGGCGAAGACCGTGGACGTGGCCGGGTCCAGGCGCAGCGCGCGAGCGAAGGGGCCGACTCGCACCACGTCGAAGACGTCGCCTCGCTCGACGTCGAGCGCCTCGATGCGCCCATCGAAGTACGACGCGGCGTAGATCACGCCGCGCGCCGGGTCGCACTCGATCTCGCGCACCAGGGCATCGGCGGGGAGCACGCGCCGTGGGGCCAGGGTGACGCTGTCGAGGATGGTGATGTCGCCATAGGCCGGCCGCGCGATCGCCACCTCGCCGCGGGCCGGAAACACGCACACGTCGGTCGATCCCCAGCCGTTGAAGACCGCGCGGAAGCTTCCGTCGGCGAGGCCGAGCCGCGCGACCTTGGGCTGGTCGAGCCAGCTCGTCACGAACAGCGCGTCCGCCGCCGGATCGTACTCGAGCGCATAAGGGCCGTGCGGCACGGCGCGAATCTCGTGCCGCCCGGTCTCGACGTCCACCAGGTGAAGCGTCTCGCTTCCCTCCTCCGCGAACGCGAGATGGCGCGGCCCCACGCGTTCCACGTCGATGATCGAGCCACTGACGACGCGGCGCTCGAGGGCGTGCGCGGCGAGGTCGAGGATGGTCGCGCCCTCGCCGCCGCCGCTCACGACGCGTTCGGACGCCGGCAGCCATGCGAGACGCTCGTACGCCGCCGCGTCGAGATCCGGGATGGCATGGATCTCGCCCGTGCGGAGGTCGAGCGTGCCGGGTGGAGACGCGCCCTTGGTGGTGAACGCCAGGCGGTGGCCCCTCGGATCCAAGGTCAGGTCGTAGACCCGGCGGGGCGTGGCGTAGCGGTGGAGGCTGGCCGTTGGCGGAGTCACGATCCCGGCGAAGAACGCCACGAGCACCGCGGCCGCCGTACCGGTGACACATCCGCGGACCGCTCGCGTGACCGCGGGCCAGCCCGGGCGTCGTGCGACGACCCAGCCGAGCGACGACGCAAGCACCAGCAGCACCGCGGCGGGACCGAGACCGGGGCGAGCCACGGTGATGGCGGCGGCCGCCAGTGCGATCGTGAGGGTGCGCCGATGGTCCGTGGCGAGGAAGAGCGCGGCGGCCACGGCGAGCGCGGCCTCGGGGTGGCGGAGCAGGCACGCGAGCAGCCACGCGGCGGCGAGCGCGCACCACGAGAGCCCACGCCCGTATCCGCGCAACGTGCGCCGCACGGATGCCACGACGCCGAGCGAGGCGGACGACCTCGCGATCGATCCCACCACCAGCACGGCGATCCCGCGAGAGTGACGCGCTCGCGAGCGTGACGTGGATGGAGCTCGGCGGATGGCGGCGGGCCGCGGCGAGGGCGGCGTACGGCAGCGCGAAGAGCGCGTGCACGGCGGCTCGAAAGAGCGGGTTCGGGTAGGGGATCGCCAGGATCAGAAACGGGACGATCCACCACGACCGCCGGATCCAGACCGTGGTTGAGCCCGAATGGTGTCGTGGCGTGCGGCCCATCGATCCCCCCGGTCGATGAGAAAAAAAACCTCTTCTAGCTACTACGCCTTGTAGGGGGTCTCGCGCCAGCGCGGGGAGCCAGATGCGGCGACCGATCGAGCGCGGTGGGTTGGAAGCGCGGGCCGTGGCGAGTGGCGAGCGCCGGATCGCCGTAGGCCACGCGCGAGCCCGCCGAGCGCGCGGTCGGGCGTCTCGCGACCGTTACCGCCAGTCGCGCTTGATCGGCTGGGTGGGGCGGGGCGCCGAGCTCATCGGCGACTTCGAGATCGGCGTCGGACGGTAGGTCGGCGGCGGGTGAAGCGGCGGCTGGGAGGTGGGTGGACGGTAGGTCGGCGGCTTGCCGCCGTGATGGCCGTCGCCGTGACCATGCTGCCCGCTGTGGCCGCCGCCATGGTGATGGTCGTCGTCCCATCCCCAGCCCCAACCCCACGACGGATAGCCGTACCAGTCGTCGTCCCAGTACCGCGGGTAGTCGTAGTGGTAGCTGTGGGTCCAGAGCGGCCACGTCGCCGCGGCGGCGATCGCGGTCGGCACGATCCACGACCCGGGCGACCACGAGTAGCGCGGCTCGTAGGCGGGGTAGCCCGACGCGTAGAAACGCTGGGTGTCGAGCTCGTAGCGAGGCGGTCCCGAGCTCACCTGGGTGCCGGTGCCGGCGGCGCTGGCCGGGCTCGACTGGGCATCACCCTGCGAGGTGCCGCAGCCGAGTGCCCACCGAGAGCCGCACGGCGCGACCGCGCGCTGCGCCGCGGAGGCGTCGACGATGCGCTTCTGATCGGCCGTGAGCCGCAGCGGATCGCAGCCCGCGCTCCAGCCGTTGGCGCACGCCAGGTAGTTGCGCTGCGACGAGGCGTTCTCGACGAGCTTGCGCTCGGCGTCGGTGAGCCGTGACGGGCTGCAACGCCCCGCCTCGCCGTTCACGCACGCCACGAAGTTCTGGCGCGCGTCGTAGGTGGCGTCCGAAGCGCGTGGCGGTGCGGGCTCGGTGGCGACGGCCATGGACGCCACGAGCGCGAACGTCGTCGCCGCGATCGTGGTGGCGGCCAGCCGCCGACACAGGGATCGCATCGATCGATTCCTCCGCTTCGCCTCGCGGCTCCGCTCGCCGGCGCGTGTCGGCGAGGATACCCGGTTCCGGATGCCACGCGCACGTGACCAAAGCGCCCGATGGGGATCCCGCGCCGTTACGCGCGCGTCACCCCGCCGCCCCTCGATCGGGCCCCGCCGCGCGCGGTCACCGCGGCGAGCGCCTCAGATCACGTCGACGTCCACGTCGACCTCGGCGGTCTGCCCTGCGTTCACGATGATCGGGCTCAGCTCGTAGCTGGGGTACGCGCCGCTGCCGTACGCACCGAAGAAGTCGAAGTCGTCGATCGCGCCGCTGTTGTCGTTGTCCTTCCAGACGTCGAGGTAGTAGGTCCCGGGCGGCAGGTTGGAGATCGTGAAGTTCGCCACCGGACCCTGCCCGGTCGCGGCTACCGAGAGCAGTACCCGGTCGTCCACCCAGTCTTCCACGTCCGCGTAGATGGCGACCCGTGCGTTGCTCAGGTCGCCGGACATCCCGACCTCCAGCGATGCGCGACCGGTGATCACGCCGGTGGTAGGGGTCGGCCCCCCACCCCCATCGCCATCCCCACCGCCTCCGCACGACGCCAAGAGAGCCGTCACCAGCACGACACCACCGATGAGCCACGGTCGCACCGACCTCATGACCCCCTCCTCTCGCCCGCCGCGGTTCCGCTGGCTGGGCTTCGAGACGACCATCCGCGTCGAGGAGCTGCAAGAACCGGCCCGCTCGATTCAGGCGATCGGCGCGCGTTTCAGTGCAGGGTGCGTGAGGATAATCACGTAGGCGGCACCGCCGGGCGGCCGTTCACGCCCGACGGTTGCCGAGGCACGAATCTTGATGTGGTTCCGTTCGAGCCGCTCGTCGAGCTCGCGCGGACCTCGATGCATTGTTCCGTCCGCTGCGAGGCAGTTACCCGACCCGAAAGGAGGAACGGTCATGTCGAAACGATGGGGTTGGTTGGTGGGCATCGCCGTGGTCGCGTCGATGGCCGTACCGGGATGCGGGAAGGAGAAGGCGCCCATGCCCGACGTCGCGCCGGCGCCGCCACTCGCGCCCGTCGATCTCACTCCGCCCAACATGGTGGCCATCCCGTCAGGGGAATTCCTCATGGGATCGCAGCCCGACAAGCTGATGTGGGTCTACGACCGCACCGCGAACGACGAGCAGCCGCCGCACCCGGTGAAGGTGCCGGGCTTCTACCTCGACAAGAAGGAGGTGACACGTCTGGACTACGCGCATTGCGTCGACGCCGGGAAGTGCAAGACGCCGCTGCAGGGCGAAGGCTGTAGCTGGAACCTGCCCAAGCACGACGCCTTCCCGATCAACTGCGTGAGCTGGGGCGACGCCTCCGCGTACTGCGGTTGGGCCGGCAAGCGCCTGCCGACCGAGGCGGAGTGGGAGAAGGCCGCGCGCGGCAACGACGGACGCATCTATCCGTGGGGCTCGCAGCCCGAGCCGAGCTGCGGACACGCGGTGATGTCGGACAGCACCGGCGTTGGCTGCGGCAAGGGCGGCCCCTGGGCCGTCGGCAGCAAGGTTTCCGGAGCGAGCGCCTACGGCGTGCTCGACATGGCCGGCAACGTCTCGGAGTGGGTGGACGACTGGTACAACGCCGACCAGTACAAGGCGAGCGAGTACACCCACAAGGGGCCGCGCGCTGGCACCGAGAAGGTGATCCGCGGCGGCTCGTACAAGGACGGCGCCGAGCACGTGCGCGCCGCGAGCCGTGAGTCCCGCGATCCGAGCCTCAAGGGGCCGGACGCGGTGGAGCTGGGCTTCCGCTGCGCCAAGGACATGTGAAAGCGCTCGATCCCGTCGGGGGATCGACGAGGGCCGGCGATCACTCGCCGGCCCTTGCGTTTCGCCGCGGCGGTGCGTCGTCACGGGCTGGCGAGCTGGCCGGTGCCGAGGACAGCGCCGCGGGTGGTCACGCCGGGTGGCCGGGCGCCCGGCGGGATGGCGGTGAGCGCCTGCTCGAGCTCCGCGAGTCGCGCCGGATCGACCGTGCGCGCCACGTGGATGCGCTCGGCGAGGAAGGCGCGGCGGAGCTGGCGATGGCGCGGCTCGAACTCGGCGAGGATGTCGGACATCGGGCGCGCCGGCGTCGTGGCGCTGGTGTAGCCGCTCGAGCTCCGCTCGAAGAGCCGCTTGGCGGCGTCGGCGACGCCGCTCGCGAAGGCGGTCACGCCACGTCCGAGCCGTGACAGGAGGTCTTGCTCCGGCGGCCGATGCGCGCCGGGCGAGAGCGCCGGCGGATCGGTCGCCGCCGCCGCGCCCGCGTCGACGGCGCCCTGGCCGAGCCGCAGCATGCTGTCGAGACCGGCCAGCGCGAGCTCACCGGCCACGCTCATGCCGACGTCGCCGAAGCGCAGGAACTGGCCCAGCGGCAGCCGGAACGCGGAGACCAGGGCGCTGTTGCGGTCGATCGTGGGGTGGAACAGGCTGCCGGCGAGGTAGGCCCCGAGTTGATCGCCGCTCTCGGCCACCGTCGCCTCGACCACGCCCTGCTGGATCTGGGCCGCGCGCGCCCGCAGGTCGAGCGCCACGTGCAGCCAGCGGCCACCGAGCAGCGTGCGCCCCGTGTCGGGGATGTACGGCTGGACGTTCGCGAGGTCGAACCCGGTGACCACCGCGAGCACGGTGAGGCTGGGGAGGTCGCGCCACGGCTCGAGCCAGGCGCGCGCATGGACCAGCGCCGGGGTGGTGAGCTGGTCGACGTGAGCGTCGAGCGTCACGTCGGCGAGCGGGCCGGCGAGCGGCGCGCCCCGGATCTGGAAGTCGTGGACCACCACGTCGACGTCGTGGAGCTCGAGGTGTACCGGGTGCACGGCGTCCGAGAGCGGATCGTCGTAGACGATCGTGCCATCGCGGATCTCGCCGTGACGGAGCAGGAAGAGCGGCGGCGGTGGCGTGAAAGACGTCATCCCGCCGGGTCGTGGGGGCGCCTGGGGCGCCTGGGGCGCCGTGCCGACCACGCGTGGGGTGCCGGTGGCGACGGTGGCGGAGGGTGCACCGTGCCGGCCACCTCCTGGGTCGAAGAGCGCCTGCAGGTTGGTGCGGCCCGTGGACACGAAGCGCAGGCGCAGCGACGGCTCGTGAATCGTGAGCTCGTCCACGATGTACGGCGCGGTCCGGATGCGGTGGTGGTCCGCGTGCACGTCGATGCGTGCGGCGGCGAGGATGGGCCAGCTCTCGGTGCTCTCGTCGCGACGGATCTCGATCCCCTCGAGCGTGACGTCACCCGTGAGTGCCACCACGCGCAGCTCGCACCGAGACGGTGCCGGCCATGGCCGGCACCGGACCCGCACGCCGGTGGCCGTGAGGCGCGGCGGAAAGAGGTCGAGGTGGATCGCCTCGGACTCGACCGAGCCGCCGGTGAGCCGCGCCAGGAGCGGTAGGCCGCGCCGCGCAACCAGCCAGTCACGGCCGGCGTAGAGCCCGATGAGCGAGACGGCGAGGATCGCGCCGAGCGCCGGCAGCGTGATCCACAGCACGCGCCGCCACCGGATCCGCCGCACTCGCGGGCCGAGCCCGCGGAGCCCACGGCGGACGAGCGAGAGAGCCGAACTCGGCCTCGCCATCGGCGCCGTCCGAAACGAAACGATCCCGTGCTTTCGAGCCGCAAGGCTCGTGCCGCGCTCGCGCCTGCGGCGGCGACGCCGAGCGCAAAGCGAACATGAACGATTCAAAATCTATACAAATACTTGACAACACGTCTACGCGCCTGCATGCTGGATGTGCGTTCGACCACGCCGATCTTCTCGACGATTCCCTCACTCACGGAGCCGACCATGAAACGCCGCTCGTCCCGCTTCTTCCGTCTCTGCCGTCCTGCGTCGCTGCTCGCGGGCCTCGCGCTCGCCACCGGCATCGGCTGTGCGCGTGGCCCCGTGCCCGAGACGGTGTCCTCGGTCGACCTCTCGCGCTACGCGGGGCTCTGGTACGAGATCGCCAGCAACGCCGCCGGCTTCAACGACGACCTCGTGGACGTGACGGCGACCTACACGGCGCGCACCGACGGCCAGGTCGACGTCCTCAACCGCGGCATCGAGGGCGCTCCCGGCGGCGCGGAGCAGAGCATCGTCGGCATCGCGCGGGTGGTGGATGCCACCACCAACGCCAAGCTCGGCGTGCGCTTCCCGTCGGTGTTCGGCGGGCTCTTCGAGGGCGAGTACTGGATCGTGGCCCTCGGCGCCGACTACGACTACGCGGTGGTCACCGACAGCCTCCAGTTCACGCTCTTCGTGCTGAGCCGCTCGCCCGTGATGACGCAGGCCCAGTACCAGGCGATCCTCGACGAGCTCGCGGCCAAGCAGATCAACACCGACTTCCTGCGCATCACCGTGTCGAGCGGCCTCGCGCCGTGAGGGTAGCGGGGCGGACCGCGGCACCCAGGGCGTTCGCCGCGGCGCTGGCCGGCTCGCTCGATGACCGCTAGCCTCGGGTGAGGAAATCCTCACCCGAGGCGCTCATGGCCACCACGCTGCTTCTCTCGCTCCTCGCCGGCGCCGCCGGCTGGTCGTTCCTCGAGTACGCGCTGCACGGCTGGGGCGGGCATCTCGCGCGCGGTCGCACGTTCTTCTCGCGCGAGCATCTCGCCCACCACGCCAATCCGGGCTACTTCACGCCGACACCGCTCAAGCTCGCCACGGCTGCGCCGTTCCTCATCGCGCTCGGCGCCGCGGCGGTCTGGCTCGCGGGCGCGTTCGCCGGGCTCGCCTTCACGGCGAGCCTCGCCGCCACCTGGACGCTCTACGAGCTCGCGCACCGCCGCATCCACACCCATCCGCCCACCAGCGCCTTCTCGCGGTGGCGGCGCCTCAACCACATCCACCACCACTTCCGCGAGCCGCGCATGAACCACGGCGTGACCACGCCGCTGTGGGACTTCGTGTTCCGCACTCACGTGGCGGTCACCGAGCCGATCCGGGTGCCGCGTCGTCTCGCGATGCCCTGGCTCTTCGCACGCGGCAGCGACGAGCTCGATCCGGCCTACGCCGCCGACTACGTGTTCGTCGGCCGCCGCGCCGGCGGCCCCGCCTCGAGGCCGCGAAGGACGCTGCCCCGGCGACGTCACCGCCGCCTACGACGGCCGCGCGCCCGAGGTCTGAGCGCGTCTCGCGGTGCCGACCGGGTCGCGCCTCGCGATCCCCGCAGGCGTTTCGCGTGAGTCCACCCCGTGGACGTATCGTCCGCGCGCGTCGCTTGCCGGTGCACGCCATTCGAGCCCGGAAACCGCCAGAATCACGCGGCTTTCTACGAACGTGAGACACCGAGAGGTGCGCTCGGCGGGCGCACCACACGGCGCTCGCCACCGGCCGGTGACGGCGGCGGCCTGCCGGGCGCGGAAACACGTGGCGAGCCGATTCGCCGAGAGCGGAGCCGCCCTTGCACTTCGCACCCTCGCTGGTCCCGGGAGATCGGCACAGGGGGCGGGTATGAGCACGTCGAGGAGGGTCGTTTCGTCATCGCTGGTGGTCGCTTTGATCGCGGGGATCGCCGCGTGCCCGACGGTGCCGGGCTCGTGGTCCGTGCTCAAGACGCTGGAGGCCACCTTCGGGTGTCCTCGCCGCCCGAGCCGGCGCTGGGTGTCCGCGAACGGCAGCGGCCACACGCTCGCGGTGTGGACGCGACCGGCATCGTGCTACGCGGAGCGCTCCAGGGGCGCCGCGTGGTCGCTCTCGAAGCCGGTGGTGCTCAACGCGATCGGCCAGTTTCCGGTGGCGGCGATCGGCGACGACGACACCGTGGCGGTGGCGTGGGTGACGGTTGCGACCGAGTTCACGCCCGCCTACGTGGTGGCGACGGTGCGCGCGCCTGGCGGCTCGTTCCCGGCGCCAGCGCAGGTGGCACTCGGTTCCGGTGTCTACGACCTGAACCTCGGCGTCGCGAACGACGGCACGGCCACGCTCGTGTGGTCCGCGCCCGGAGGCATTTTCACGGCAACGCGTCCGCCCGCCGGCGCATGGGCGACGGCGGTGCAGCTCTCGGCCTCCGGCGTCGGCGCCGGGTTACCCGACCTGATCGTGAGCCCCGCGGGCGCGGCGCTCGCGGTGTGGCAGCAGGGCACGGCCGGCAATCCGACGACGATCGGCACCGCGTACCGTGCCGCCGGCGGCGATTGGGAAGCGCCGCGGGTGCTGCCGTCGAGCGGAGCCGCGACGTGGAACCCCAAGCCCGCGATCGACCACGCCGGCAACGTCGCCGTCGGCTACCTCGGAGGGAACGCGATGGTGGTGGCGACCCGCGCGGTGAGCGGCGACTGGAGCGCGCCCGAGGTGATCTCGCCGGCCGGCCAGGCCGCGTATTACCCGGCGCTCGCGATGGATGGGAGCGGGGATCTGATCGCCGCGTGGCAGGCGCTCGACGCGGGCAACTACGGCAGCGTGCGCCAGCGCTCGCGCGCCAGTGGCGCGAGCTGGGGCCTCGCCACGCTCCGCGCCGAGCGAGGACGCCGGCTGGCCGTCGCTCGCCTATTCCGGGTGACGGCCCGGTGGCGGTGGTGCGCTGGGTCGACAACTCCACCAACGAGGCGCGTGCCTCGGTGAGGAGCGTCACCGCGCTGTGGTCGCGCTCGTTGCTCGGCTCCGGGTGGTGGGGTGCCACGGTTCACGTCGCCGCGGGCGGCGGTAACGCGGTCGCCACCTGGGCCACGGTGGTGGGGCGGAAATCCCAACGCCGCGAGCCTGGTCGCCAAGACCTGCCGAGTGAGCGGCGCGCGGCGCCGGTGCGCGCCGGCCGCCGCCGCGCCGCGGTCACGGCAGCGAGGTGTAGCGCAGCTCGCCAGCGGTCCCGAGCCACGCCAGGTGCGTGACGCCGCCGTACGCCGCGGCCACCGGCGCGCTGCCGGCGTTGGAGGCGACCAGCAGCGGGGCGCTCCATGTGCCGGCCGTGGCGCTGAACGTGGAGCCGCGGAGCTGGCCGTTCTCGAGCCACACGGCGAAGGCGCCGTCGTCGCCGATCGGATCGGCGGCCACCGCGGGCGTCGGCGAGCCGTCACGCCGGCCGCCACCGTGACCTGGCTGCTCAGCGTGCCCGCGGTCATGTCGCGGTAGCGGTGCACCAGGTTCGCGCCGTCGCGCCACACGAAGTGCATGCGGCCGAACGAGGCGGCGGCGGACGGCGTGCCGAACGAGTCGGTCGTGGTGGTCGCGAGCGTGTCGGTGGGGCCGGGCTGGAAGTGGAGCTCCTGGTGGTGGTTGACCGGTGCCGGAACCGTAGTCGCTGCGGCGCTCGACGAGATGCCAGGTGCTGAAGCCGGCGGCCGCCTGGTGGTCGTGGATGTGGGAGCCGATCGACGCGTAGTCGACGGTGCCCGCGCCGCCCCAGCTCGTGCCGTCCCAGCCGCGGCGGTTCACCCAGTTCGCGCCGTAGCGATCCGCGCCGATGCTGAACAGCGCGAGCGAGCCGTCGCCGATCGAGACCAGGCGGATGGCGCTGCAGCCCCGAAACAGCGGGGAAGGTCGGGTTGTCGTTGCACGCCACCACCGCCGGTGACCAGCCGCTGCCGTCCGGAAGCGGTGAACGCCCGGCTGGTTGCCCTGGCTGGCCGGTCCCTGCGGGTAGACGACGCTGGGACGCCCGTCCGGCGTGACGGCGATGCTTTCCAGAACGCGCCGCTGCCGAGGACGTCGACCGTCTCGGGCGCGCTCCACGAACCCGCGCCCTGGTCAGGTACACGAGCGACCCCGCCTGCGACACCGCGGCAGCGGCTCGCCGCCCGGTCGGAGCGCGAGCCGGGGCGCCCGGCGCCGCCCGTCATCGGGCACTCGATCGCGCGGAACGGGAGGGGAGTCGAGTTTCCGCCGGCGGTGGTGCACCACCACGTTGACCACGCCCGCGACGCCCGCGGGCACGTTCGCCGTGATCGAGGTGTCGGACCAGCTCACGACCGACGCCGACGCCGAGCCAAGCGGGACGCTGCCCGAGCCTGGGAGGGCGCCGAAGCCCGGAGCCCGCGATCACGGTGCTCTCGCCGGGGCACGCGTCGCGAGGGTCGTGAGGTCACCTGCACGCGCCGACGGCGGCGGCAGCGCGAGGGGCAGGGGGCGGCGCGAAGCGCCCGAGCGAGAACGGTTGGCATGCGAGCTCCGAAGGGTGCGGGAGAGGGCGAGGAGCGGCGCGACCGCCTGCTCCGTCGTGCCATTGCACGTGAGCGGCGCGCAACGGAGGGCGGGCGCTCAGGAGTGCGGCCGGCGGGGTCAGCGGAACGCGAGCTGGCCGCATGCCGCGGCGATGTCGGGGCCCTGCTGTGGCGGCGCATCACACGCAGACCGGCGCGGTGGAGCGTCGCGGGATCGCGGCGACCGTCGGGTCATCCGGGCGCGCAGGCCGGAGCCCGGGAACGGTTGAACGGGATCAGGTTCACCTTCGCCGCGGGCGCGCGGCGCACCACGCGGCGAGCGCCTCGGCGTGCGCGGGTGAGTCGTTGACGCCCGCGAAGAGCGTGTACTGGACGAAGATCGGCTGCGCCTGATCCTGGCTCAGGCACGCCAGCCGATCCGCACACGGTCGAGCGGGAAGCGCTCGGTGATGGGCATGAGCCCGGCGCGCGCGTGCTGCTCGGTGGCATGCAAGCTGAGCGCGATCGGCACGCGCGGCCAGCGCGCGAGCAGCCGCTCGAGGCCGTCGAGATGCCCCGCGGTCGAGATCGTCACCCGCCGCAGCGGCACCGCGGCGCCCGCGGGGTCGGTGAGGATCGCGATCGCGTCGGCGACCGCGTCGGCGTTGTCGAGCGGCTCGCCCATCCCCATGAACACCACGTTGGTGACGCGCTGGGTGGGGTCGAAGCCGCGCGCCGCGAGTAGCCGGGCTCGGCGGCGAGCCAGCGGTTGGCGGCGAGGACCTGCGCCACGATCTCTCCGGCCGCGAGGTTGCGCGTGAGGCCCATGCGGCCGGTGTGGCAGAACACAGCCTTGTGCGCAGCCGATCTGGCTCGACACGCACAAGGTCACGCGCGCGCGGCTTCGGGGATCAGGACGGCCTCGGCGTCGGCGGCGCGCTCCGGCTCGCTCGATGGTCGGGGCAGCGCGACGAGTAGCTTCACCGCGCCATCCACCTCCGAGTGACGGGTCTCGCGGACGACCGGCGGCTCGAAGCCGAAGCGCGCGATCTCCTCCACGAGCGCGGACGGCAGCGAGCGGTCGTCCACGGATCTTCGCGGCAGGCGGTGGGTGTTCCGGATCAGCGTGCGCGCGTGGACGCGCGTGGCGCGCGGAGGGCGTCGCGGGCGCCTCGAGGTCGGCGCGGCTCAGGTCGAGCCAGCGCGTGCTGGACGGGATCGTCGCGGAAGGCGTCGCGGCCATGACCCGAACCTTCGACCGTGATCCGCGCCGGTAAAACCGGGGCCCTCGACGGTGGAGGCCGGACCCGTCGGCCGCAGGCGTCCGTCCCGCGAACGAAGGGATCGTCGATGCAGGCGTCGTGCGTGTCGCCGGGGGCACGACGCGCCCCTCCTGCCCACGGCCTGGAGGCCGGACTCCGTCCGGCCGACGTGCCCGGCGTTCGCTGGTATCGTTGGGCCGATGTCCGCCGTTGGCTCGCCGCATTGGTCACCCGGTGCGTGGCGCGCGCACGCCACCGCACAGCAGCCCGCGTGGCCCGATGCGGCGGCCCTCGAGCGCGTGCTCGCGACGCTCCGCGAGTGGCCGCCGTTGGTGTTCGCATCCGAGGCGCGGCGCCTGCGCGCGGCCCTCGGCGAGGTCGCGCAGGGCGCGCCTTCCTGCTCCAGGCGGGCGACTGCGCCGAGTCGTTCGACGACGTCTCGGCGGAGTCGCTCCACGAGCGCCTCAAGCTCGTGCTGCAGATGGCGATCGTCCTCACCTACGGCGCCGGCGTGCACGTCGTGAAGGTGGGGCGGATCGCGGGTCAATACGCCAAGGCCGCGCTCGTCGCCGACCGAGGTAGTGGACGGCGCCGAGATCCAGTCCTTCCGCGGCCCGATGGTGAACTCGGGGATCGCCACCGCCGAGGCGCGCGTGCCCGACCCGGAGCGCCTCGTGCTCGGCTATCAGCGCGCCGCGATCACGCTCGACCTGCTGCGCGGCTTCGCCACCGGCGGCTTCGCCGACCTCGGCCGCGTCCACACCTGAACCGCGAGTTCGGTGGCGTCGAGCCCCGTGGGGCGGCGCTACGAAGGGCTCGCCGACGAGATCCACCGCGCGCTGCGCTTCATGCGCGCGTGCGGCGTGGACGTCGAGCGCGACGCGCTCTTCCGCTCGGTGGAGCTCTGGACCAGCCATGAGGCGCGCTGTTGCTCGACTTCGAGGAGGCGCTCACGAGGCGCGAACCCGAGGGCGGCCAGTGGTGCGACGGCTCCGGCGCACCTCCCCTGTGGATCGGCGAGCGTACGCGCGGTGGACGGCGCGCACGTGGCGTTCCTCGCGGGCGTCGCGAACCGGATCGGCGTCAAGCTCGGGCCATCGGCGAGCGTGGACGACGTGCTCGCTCTGCGAGCGGCTCGACCCCGAAGCGCTCACCCGGGCGCTCACGCTGATCGCGCGCATGGGCGCGCGGCAGGTGCGCGAGCGGCTGCCGGCGCTCGTGAACGCGGTGCGCTCGGCGGGTTTCGGTGGTGTGTGGGCGTGCGATCCGATGCACGGCAACACCGCTCGCCCGCGATGGCCGGAAGACCCGCCACTTCGACGACGTGCTCGGCGAGCTCGAGGCTTCTTCGACGTGTGCCGTGCGGCGTCGGTGTGGCAGGCGGGATCCACGTCGAGCTCACGGCGGGGACGTCACCGAGTGCCTGGGCGGCGGCGGACGACGTTCGTCCCGAGGACCTCGGCCTGCGCTACACGACGACCTGCGATCCGCGCCTCAACGGCCGCCAGTCGCTCGACCCTGGCGTTTCGGGTAGCCGAGCGCTTGCGCGGTTGATCCCTCACCGGTGGCGCGGCGGGTTGCCGCCGCGATTCGCGCTCGGCGCGCCGTACGACGGCATCGGCCGGCTGCTCGGCATGAAGTCACTCGGCGCGCTGCTCGAACGAGCGCGGGGCCGGCCGTCGGCGCGGCCGGCGCGGTGAGCCCCGCGGCTGCACCGCTCCGCCACCGGCTGCGGCTCGGGCGGGGAACGCGGATCCGCTCGGGCTCAGGCGCGCGCATGCTCGGCATCGCGACGCGCGCCTCGACCTGCGTCGAGCGACCCGACCAGCCGCCGCGCCCGCCCTGGTTGCTCTGGATCGCGCGGGCGGAGCGACCTGCGCTGCGGGTGGAGCGCGAGGCCTCGACCGTCTGGCGGTTGCCGCGCGGCACGTAGCGGATCAGCGACGGCGGTGCCGCGATCGATCACCGGCTGGACCCGGGGCTCGTAGCGCGGCTGGTAACGCGGCTCGGGCTGCGACCAGCCCGCCGCCGCCGCGCCCGCGGCAGCCAGGCGTTCGAGGTCGGGCGTCCTCACCGCCATCGATCGGCGCCGCGCGGCGCGCGCGGCTCGACGTTCGGCGACCAGGGCTGCGACCGCGGCTGCGACGGGAAGCTCCCGCCGCTGCCCGGGGTCGCCGCGCCACCTCGCGGCAGCGAGGGAGGCGTGTACCCGGGGCGGGCGTCCGGAGCGCCATCCGGCGTGCTTCGCCCATCACCGCCATCGCGACCTTCGCGGTTCGCGCCGCCGAAGTTGGAGGGCGGCGCCGCGGGGGTCGAGGGCGGTAGCGGCGAGCGCGGCGCTGCTGGCGAGGGGTGCCGGGCCGCGGGCAACGCTCGGCGGCTTGTGCGACGGCGTGCTCCAGCCCGCGCCCGGCTTCGAGCTGGGCGTGCTCGACGGCGGCACGTAGGTGCTCGGCGGCTGGCTCCGCGGCTGGCTCGCGCCTGGCACCGCCGCGGGGCCGGCGTGACGCTCGGCGCGTCGACGGGCTGGGCCGCATCGAGGCCGGGTGGCTCGGCCGCGCCGGAGTGGTGGCCGGCGCCACGTACGACCTGGGCTGTTGGGTGGCCACGGGGCGCGGGGCCCGCGGCAGGTTCCGCGGCGCGACGTAGAGGTTGTGCGAGGCCGCCGGCGGCCGCGGCCCGCGCGAGAAGCGCTCCCGGAGGCGGCGGCACGTGCCCGGGCTGCGGCGGCGGGCGATAGGTCGGGGCGGGCGGTAGACCGGTCGCGGACCAGGCCGTACCAGCCGGGCGGGCAGTCGGTGGTGATGGTGGTGGTGATGCGAGGAACCCCAGCCCCGGCCGACCCACAGGAAGTCGCTGTACGGGTCGTCGAACCACGAGCCCCACCACGGCACGTAGCGAACGCCGAAGCCCACGTGTAGGGACGGGCGTAGAACGAGGCGCCGTACCACGGCCGATACCGGTAGCCGGTGCCGTACACGACGGTCGGACCGTAGACGTACGTGCCGACGTAGCCCGGCAGGTAGCCGACCTGCACGTACTCGGGCGTCGAGTCGTACGTAGACGTAGCGGGTGTTGTAGACGGGCGACGACGGCGGGATCGACTCGACCTCCGGCGGTCGCTGATCGGCGACCTCCCGGACCATCGGGGCCGGGTGCCGTGAACCACACGCCCTGATCGACCGCGAAAGCGGTCGTGGATCTTCAGCACCTGCGCGCCGCTGTTCACCGCGTACGCGACCTCAGTGCCGGGGATCGCCTCGAAGCGCGGCGCGCCGTCGAGGCTCACGTCGAGCTTGGCGGTGCGGCGGTCGATGGCCGTGGTCTGCGGGATCTGCGTCTGTAGCACCGCGTCTTGCGCCTCCGGCGTGCCGGCGACGCTCGCGCGCACGTAGGGCCTTGGCGGTCTCCGGGCGGGATCGTCGCAAAGTCGGCGGGGAGCTGGTCGGCGGCGACGAAGCTCCACGGGCCGTCGAGGCTCTGGGCCACGAACCAGCGGCCAGCGAGAAGCACGAAGCGCCGCTGGGTGGAGATCTCGACGAACACGTCGCCCGGGGTGTTCATCGCCACAAGCAGGTCGGTGCCGGTGAGGGGCGCCCAGCTCGGCTCGCCGCCGAACACCAGGAGCTCGGCGGGCTCGGTCGAGACCACGATCGCGGGCGCCGTGGCGCTCGAGCCCAGGCCTCCATCGGCCGCGCTCGAGCCGGCGGCATCCGCGGCGGCGTCGCTCGTGCCGCCCACCGCGCGCCGCGCCTCGGCCTTCTGCCGTGACTCGGCGACCGCCTTCGCGATCTCCACGGGCGGCTCCGGGACGGTGGTCCACGGCCCGGTGGGCTCGATCGCGAGTACCAGAACCGGCCGTTTCTGGTGAAGTAGCGCTGGGCGCTCGGCTGGTGGATCACCGCGAACGGCGTGTTTCACGATCTGCTCCGGGTTGGTGCCTCGGTGGGGCGCCGCTCGGGCTACCGTCGATAGGCATCAGCACCGCCGGCTGCTTCGGACACCAGGATGCCTTGGGGCGGCGCGTTGCGAAAGGCGGGCTGGCAATGGTCGGTGCCTTTGGCGGAGGTCGACCGCGGAGGGCGAGGCGATCGGTGGCGATGGTGGGATGGAGCTTCGCGAGCGAGCCTTCGAGGGCGCGGACCCGCGGTTCCTCGGCGTCGCCGAGGTCGGGCAGCACGCGCGTCACCACCACCTGCTTTCGAGCGCGGCGCTCTTCGCGCCGCCATCGGTGCGGATCTTGGCGGTGTGACGCACCGCCCCGGAACACCGCCAGCGTTGCCGCCGGGGCGGGTGAGCGAGATCGCGGCGCGGCAGCGACTGCCGGGTGTCGCCGACCAAGACTCGACCTGCGGGCTCGAACATGCGGATGGTGCCGTCGGGGGGGGGATGTCGCGCGGCCAAGGTGGTCGTCTCGGTCGCCGCGGGGATGCCACCGCGGCGGGTCGACTGCGCTCCTGCGCCGGCGTGGCGCCTGTCAGCAGCAAGCCGAACACTCACGGCGCGCTCCAGGATCGCACAGCGCGACCCCGATCGCCGCGCACACCGCGCCCGTCAGGACTTCTCGTACGGCGCGTTTACGCGAGGACGAACCCGCTTCGCCGCCGCGCCTCGCCTTCGCTGCAATCGACCGAGATGACGTCTTCATGGCCCCACTCGCTTCCGGCGGGAGGGACCGCGGTCCGTCAAGGATGTTGCCGACGCCGCGGGCTCGCCACCCCGCGCGGAAACCAGTGCATGGCCGGTGCCGAGCGCAGGCGTGTCCGCGCGTGGCTTTCTGCCAGGCGCGCGGTGCAAGATCGAAGGGCAGAACCGGATGGGGCGATCAGCGACGCGGGTGGGATATGTGCAGCGGGGCTGCTGGTGGTGCTCGGCGGGGTGGCCGCGCTTCGCCGCCTGCGCAGATGAAGGCGTTCTACGGCGCCGAGGGCTACGGCTCGCTCGCCGCCGGCGGCACGGCGGTGAGTCTACACCGTCGCCAGCCTGAGCGGCTCGGGGGCGGGCTCGCCCGCGACGCGATCGCGACCGCTGGCGCCACGCCGCGCACGATCGTGTTCGCGGTCGGCGGCACCACTCGCGCGAGCGACCCGCTGCCGGTGGCGGCGGCAAGTCGAACCTGACCATCGCCAGCCCAGATCGCGCCGGAGACGGCATCCTGATCCGCGGCAGCCGCGCTGCAGATCAAGAACGGCTCGACCCCGTCATCGTCCGCCATTTATCCGGGTGCGCTACGGCGACGACACCGACAGCGAGCGCGACACGATCTCCGTCTCCGACTCCCGACGTCATCTCGACCACGTCTCACGCCTCGTGGGGCAGGACGAGACGCTCTCGGTGACCGGCGACGTCACCAGCGTCACCGTGCAGAACTCGGTCATCGCGGAAGTCCTCCAAGGTCTCTCCCAGTACGGCAGCCTGGTGAACTCGGAGACCCAGGCGGCGACCGCGTCCTTGTGGCGGAACCTCTACCTGAACCAGCTCGGCCGCACGCCGCCGCGGCGTCCGCAGAACGCCAGCCGATGCTCCTCGAAAGCTGGTCAACAACGTCGTCTACAACTGGGGCCACATGGCCGACTGGGCACCCAGTCGACGATCACCGACAACGAGACCGCCAACTGGAACATGGTGGCGAACGTCCACATCGCCGGGCCGAGCACCGCGCACCGGCTGCGACGCCGCCGGCAACTACCAGAACACCGTGCTGCGCGCCGGCAGCGGTGGCGACACCCTCCACCTGAGCGGCAACCTCCTCGACGGCAACGCCAACGGCAGCCTCGACGCGGTGGCCGCGACCACCGCCAACACCCAGGGCAGCGTGACCTGGCTCGCCAGCCCGATCGCGGTCGAGCCGTGGGCGCGGATCGGCGCCGTGCAGACCGCCGGCGCCGCCCTCGCCACCATCCTCGCCGACGCTGGTGCCCGCCCCTGGAACCGCGACGCCGCCGATCAGCGCTTCATCGCCGAGCTCCAGAGCTACGGCACCCAGGGCTCGATCAAGGAGAGCGTGCCCGCCTGGCCCGCGATCGCCGGAGGCGCGGCGCCGCTCGACACCGACCTCGACGGCCTGCCCGACACCTGGGAGACCTGGTACGGCACCGACCCCGCGACGCCTTCCAACAACCTCGTCGGGCAGGACGGCTACACCGCGCTCGAGCTCTACCTGCAGTGGCTCATTGACCCCGGCAGCGTCATCCCGCTCGGCTGAAGCGCCTTGAGCGGCGATTCCGGGCCGTTT
This sequence comes from Deltaproteobacteria bacterium, assembly GCA_016713535.1. GTDB lineage: Bacteria > JADJOY01 > JADJOY01 > JADJOY01 > JADJOY01 > JADJOY01. The sequence goes on along the minus strand of JADJOY010000025.1, from coordinate 128,995 downwards.
CGCGGCCCTGAGGGGCCGAAAACAGCCTGTTTCGTGGGCATCCCGGTCTGCTTGGAAAGCAAGTTGTTGCTGAATTCCATGGCGTAAAGTGATGATTTCATCTGGCGATTTGTGATGGATTTCGATAGCGCGTTGTAACGACTCGCGCCTCTGCTCCAACTCCCGCCGACCCGGCGCTGGCCGCGCCCTGGAGCGCCGACGCTTCGTCCGCGGCGAGGCAGGGGGGGCGGCGGCGGTACCGAGCCCGGGCTCGCGTCGCCCACGCCGTTCCCGTCGGTGTCGAGCTGGTCGGGGTTGGCGGCTCTCGCGTAAGCGTTCGACGAACCGCATCTTCAGTCCGGCCCGCGCGCGCGTGACACTCGCTGCCCCCTGGCGAGGAGGGTGGCGTGGACGGACGAGATCGAGCTCGGCTGCAGCGGCTTCGTGGCACGCGGTGGGACGAGGCCGACGCCCGGTGGGTGATCGGTCTGGCGGAAGCGGAGGGCGCGGCGCTGCATCACCTCGCCCGCGAGCACGGTCTTGACCCGCAGCGCCTGTACTGGTGGCGCCGCCGTCTCGCGTCGGCCACCGTCGCTGCGGAGGCCGGGTTTGTTGCGGTGCATGTGGTCGAGGGCGACGAGGTACACGAGCAGGCGCCGGACTGTGGCGATGGCGTGGTCGTGGAGACGCCGGCCGGTCACCGCATCCACGTCGGCCCGGGCTTCGACGCCGACACCCTCGCACGGGTCGTGTCCGTTCTGGGTGGGCGGTGCTGAGCTGGCCGACCCGCGTCTTCCTGTGGACGGCTCCGACGGACATGCGCAAGGGCTTCCCGGGACTCGCAGCGATCGTGCGCGAGGAGTGGTCGGGCAACCCGCAGAGCGGTGATCTGTACGTCTTCGCCAACCGTCGTCGCGACCTCCTCAAGTGCCTGTATTGGGAGCGCACCGGGTACGTGATCGTCTACAAGCAGCTCGCCAAGGGCACCTTCCGTATCCCTCGCGCAGCGCCGGGAAGCCGGCTCGAGATGACCACGGTCGAGCTCGCGTTGCTGCTCGACGGCGCCGATCCACGGCAGCTTCCGCGCGCACGGTGTCGCCACCGGAAAAACTCCGCTACGACGCAAAAACGTTTCGCTTCACCGTAGACAACGTTTGCACCTCGTGACACCGTTCGGCGCGTGGCCACCGCGCGACCCTCCGAGCAAGCCAAGAGCGTCGTCCGCTTCGCGGGCCAACTGATCTCCGAGGCCGATCCGACGAGGCGCTCGCCTCGGTCGAGCACGTGCTGCGCGAGGTGCTCGAGCACGTCGACCGGCTCAAGCTCGAGAACCAGAAGCTGCGCAAGGCGCGCTACGGCCGTCTCCCCGAGAAGATCTCCGTCGACCAGCTCGCGCTCTTCGTCCAGGCGGCGCTCGAAGCTCGCCCGACGGAACCGGCACCTCCGGCGCCGCCGCCCGAGAGCGACGCTCCGGTCGCGCCTCCGACGAAGCGACGCGGCTCCACGGGGCGCCGTGAGCTGCCCGCCGATCTGCCGCGCGAGGAGCGGGTGTACGAGCCGGCGGCGGCCGAGTGCCAGTGCGCGGTGTGCGGCGTGGCGAAGAGCGCGATCGGCTACGAGACGAGCGAGGAGCTCGGTGCGTGCCGGCGACGCTCAAGGTGATCGTGCACAAGCGCGCCAAGTACGCGTGCCAGCCGTGCCAGGGCGAGGTGGTCGTGGCGCCGGCGCCGCCGAAGGTGATCGACAAGGGACTGCCAGGCCCGGGATTGCTCGCAGCCGTGACGCTCTCAGTACGGCCACGGCCTGCCGCTGAACCGTCAGGAAGCGATCTGGGAGCTCGCCGGCCACCGGCTGCCGCGCTCGACCACCGCGGGCTGGGTGGAGGCGACGGCGGAGCTACTCGCGCCAGTGGTGGAGCGCATCCGCGTGCGCGCGTTGAGCGCGCACGTGTTGCCTGCGACGACACCGGGATCTGTCCTCGACCGCGACCACCCGGGGTTCGAAGCGCGGTCACCTCTGGGTGTACCTCGGCGACGAGGGTGGGCGGTCTACGACTACACGCCGAACTGGACGAAGGCCGGGCCGGTGCGGTTCTTGGCGGAGCGCCGCGGTTGGTTGGTCGCGGATGGGTACGCCGGTTTCGACGAGGTCTTCGAGCGCCCGGAGGTGCGCGCGGCGGGCTGCTGGGCCCATGCGCGCCGGTACTTTGTGGAGGCGCGCTCGAATCGGGCGACGCCCGCGCTTCGCTCGCGTTGCGATGGATGCAGGCGCTTTTCGCGGTGGAGCGACGCGCCTCGGATGACGGGCTCAACGCCGACGACTGCCTCGCGTTGCGGCGCAGCGGAGAGCGTGCCGCTGATCCACGGACTCGGACAGTGGCTGGCCGCGACGGCGAACGACGAGTCGGTCGAGCCGAAGAGCCCGCTGCGGCAGGCGGTGGGCTACACGCTGGGACGCTGGCCCGCACTCTTGGCGTTTCTCGAAGACGGGCGCGTCCCGATGACCAACAATGCCGCCGAGCGCGCGCTGCGCCGGATCGCGGTGGGCCGGAAGAACTGGCTCTTCGCGGGCTCGGACGCCGGGGCGCAGCGTGCGGCGATCGCCTCTCCGGTCCTCGCCACCTGTCAGCTCCAGGGCGTCGAGCCCTGGTCCTACCTGCGCGACGTCCTCGCCAAGATCGCCGCCGGCTGGCCTCGCACGCCGCATCGATGAGCTGCTACCCGATCGCTGGGCGGCCGAGAATCCCGAACTCGTCGGCGCCAGGTCCTGACGCCTCCGGGGTGTGGTTCGTCGAACGCTTACGCTCTCGCGCAACGGCGAGCGAAGCCCACCGGCGCCAACCGTGCGTCGGAGCCTGCGTGCCAACCTGAAACCGACTCCGTGTGCCGAGCTAACCGAACGGGTCGAAGATCGCGACTCCAGCCTTGTCGAAGTCACGGCCGTTTCGAGTCACGACCGTGAACCCGTGCTTCAGCGCAGTCGCGGCGATCATGCTGTCCTTGATCGGCATCACTAGCCCCGCGGCTCTCAAGTCCGCGAGCAGTTGCGCCCATCGAAGCCCAGTCTCGAAATCCCACGGGACGCAGTGGATGCGCGCGATCCCCTCACCGAACCACCGCTCGAGCCGCTCACGGCGTCGCCCGCGAGGCAGCAGATGAATGCCGAACCGGATCTCGCCGACGATGATCGGGTCGACCACCAGATCGCGTTCGTTCGCCTGCAGCCACTCGACCACGCGGGGTTCCGGCTTCGCCTTGGTCACCTCGCTCAGGACGTTCGCATCGACGAGGTAGGTCACGAGGAGTCCGTCGACTCCGACGCGATCGGAACGAAGAAGTCCTTCACCGGGCAGGCGAGCAGCCAGTCGACGAGCCCCTCGTTGCGCGGCGGTTCGCGGCGCACGAGGCAGTACTCCCCTCGCTCGATCCGCTCGATGTCGAACTCTTGACCGGGTTCGATCCCATCGAGGCGCCGGATTTCGGCGGGAACACGAACTGTCCTTTGGTCGAGACGGTGGTCTTCATGCTGAGTAAGATGCCATCTTACTTCGTCTGCGTCGACCCAGTCGTCGGCGCACCTCCCCCGGCCCCCTTGCGGTTCCGGGGGCTCGTCTGGAACCCGGCGCGCCATCCCTGGCGCACCCCCCCCCTGGAGCGCCGCCGCTCCCGTCGGCGGCCGAGCGCCACGAACGGGCGCTAGCGCCGTCGCCTCGATCGCATCCAAGCGGCCGCGGCAAGGGCGACGGCGATCGGGGCCAGCTCGGCGCTCCGGCTGGCGCCGCGTTCCGCGGAACGCGCCGCTCCCGCCGCCGGCGCCACGCTGCACGAGAACCCGCCGCCGCTGTGCGGGTGGTTCCGGGGACGGTGGGCCGCCGCTGTCCACGCTCTCGAAGCCGAGCAGGTCCTTCACCAGCGGGACCTCGGCGGGCCAGAGCTGGGTGAGCAGGCTCTCGATGATCTCGCGCAACCGGTTGCGATCCTCGACCGCGAGGATGTCGCCCTCGCGGTTGGTCTCCGGTGAGGATCGCGAGCAGGGTGTTGAGTGCTTCAGGATCGTCGGCGGCGAGCTCGAGCAGGAACGCGTCGCTCGCCTTCTGGAACCACTGCTCGGGGACCTCGCCGCCGTAGGGCGGCCTGCTCGCAGGTGCCGTCGATCTTGCAGTCGAGATCCTCCGGCATGCAGGGGCGCGTGGTGGGGCAGTGGTTGGGCGGCGGCGGCGGAGCCCGGGCACGCGTCGCCCACGCCGTTGCCGTCGGTGTCGAGCTGATCGGCGTTGGCGACCTTCGGGCAGTTGTCGCACATGTCGCCCACGCCATCGCCGTCGCCGTCGGCCTGCGAGAAGCTCGCACCCGCCGGGCGGTTGTCGCAGTCGTCGGGAGTGCCGTCGCCGTCGGTGTCTTTCTCGGCGCCGTCCGGCGTGCCGTCGGCGTCGCAATCGGTGAGCGGCTCACGGATGCGCAGGGTGAGCGTGTCGGCGTCGCGGCCGGCGGGATCGCACGCGTCGCTGACCCCGGCGGTGATCGTGGACGCCGACCGAGAGCTCCGGTGGTGTCGAGCACCTGCGCGCCGGCGCCGACGTTCGAAGCGCTCGACCAGCAACCCGTCGATGCTCGACGTGAGCTGGAAGTCGAGCGCGTCCTCGGGGAGATCCGGGTCGCTCAGGCTCGCGACCAGGTGCACGAGCGCGCCCCGATCGAAGACGCCGCCCTCCTCCGGCGACGTGAGCGTGACCCGCGGCGGCTCGTCGCAGGCCGGCTGGCCGGGTGAAACGACCCGCACCAGGACCGAGTCGCGGACCTCGTTGGGCGTGGGGCAGGTGTCGGCGACCGTGGCGACGATGCGGTGCGCGCCGGTCGAGAGGGACGGCACCGTGAAGCGCTGCACGCCCGACGCGAGCCCCGCCTGCTGGTAGAGCAGCCCATCGACGTCGGAGCGGACCGTGAGTGTCAGGCTGTCGGGCGGCGGCGAGCCGTCCCCGATCCGGACGGCGAACTCGACCGGGGTGCCGGCTGCAAACGTGGCGTCGTTGGCCGGAGCCTCGATCGCGATCGTTGGCGCGGTCGCGCACGACGTGTCGGTCATGTCGACCACCGTGATGCTCGTGGTGTCCACCGCCGAGGCATTGGCCGAGTCGGTGATCGTCGCCGTGAGCTGGTGCGTGCCCACCGACAGGTTGCTCGTGGTGAAGCTCGTCGGGCCGTTCACGAGCCGGCCCGGCGATCCCTGGCCCCTCGTAAAGCACCCGTCGCGGTCCGACGTCCAGCGCAGCGTGAGGCGGTCGAGGCCGGGCTCCTCGGCGTCCGTGACGTTGGCGCGCAGCTCGACCGGCTGACCCATCTCGACCCGCGTCCCCGGCTCGGGCAGCGTGATCTCGATCGTGGGTGGCGTGTTCGCGGGTGGGCTGGAGTTGAGCGTGACCTCGGCCAGGTACTCGCGGCACAAGCCGCCGTCGGTGTCGACGCACCAGGGCAGGCCGTCGTCTGGGCTTGGTTTGCTTTGCGCGGAGCCGTCGAGCTCGACGACCAAGCTGCCCGACGCGGCGACGCGCTTCGCACCGTTCGCGACCTCGCACGCGGCCTCGATCGTGAACGGCGTGCGCGCGCCGTCCAGATAAGCCGGGAACCTTGCCTCCCAGCTCTGCAGGTTCTGCTGGTCGAAGCCCGTGTTGAGGAAGCCGTCGGCCCGCGTCTTGTACCCGGCGAGCGTGACGCCATCGCGATCGCGAACCGCCACGTCCGCGTTCTCGACCGGCTGTCCCTGCGCGTCGAGCACCCGCACCCCGAACGGCCAGATCGCCTCGACCTCGGCCTGGGTGACGTTGGTGAACGTGTTGTCCGCGCGCAGCGTTGCGAAGTTCGCGCTCAGCGCGTCCTGGTGGAAGATCCCGATCGCCGAATCGCGGATCGTGTTCCCCGTGATCGTCGGCGCCGCAGCAACGTCGTCGCCGAGGCCGGCGTAGGAGCGGTCGGTGCCGCGGTTTGGGAGAACCAAGATCGCTCTCTGGGATCCAGAAACCTGGTTTGCCGCGATCAGCGGCGATGTTCCAACGATGCCGATCCCATCCTGGGTTGCGAGGATCGAGTTACCCTGAATCACCACATTTCGTGATGATGGCGCACCGTCTCCGCCGATATTGATCCCAACACGAACATTAGAAATGTCGTTGCATTCGACCTGAATGTCGGACGATCCGCCGCCAACCTGGGCACCAATTCGGGCGCGAAATCGTGTTGGCATCGCCCCAGGGCGCAGCCGCCGACCCGAACGTTTCCAAGCCCGGCCCGAGATTGAAACATACGTTCACACCGTCTGCGCCGCATGGTACTGATGATAGAAGGTTCTCTGCGGGCGCCGTAACTTCGACGAAGCCGACTCGAGTGTGCAGCCGAAACTCCCGATGTCGACCGAAGAACTAAAGCCCCGGCCGTGACACTGTCAAAGCACCAGAAGTCTCTTCCGACGTGATAACTGATTCCGCGACATTGATATTCTCAAGTCGAGAGTCCGTGCCCAGGTCTCCAATTGCGCAGTTGCCCGTGATATTCCTTAGGATGTTCCCGCGCGGGAAGGAGAATGGGTCGATTCCGATGCTAACTGCGAGTTGCGAAGCTTGCAACTCAATGCAAGATCATGAATTACGGCTCCGTCGCTCTCTACGTCAAGACCCTCGAAATCTGTGGTCGAGCGCGAAAGAGTAAGGTCGTGGACCCGAGCGCGCTTAGCGGCACTCGTGACCACCAATGCTGGAAATCCTTGTGGCAGCGCCCCGTCGCCATTGCGCCCCCGAGCCTATTAGATCCAGATCTGGATCATTGACCCCAGTGAAGAGCCGGTCGGCTGCACGGAGCACCCCTTGAGGTCCACGGCGTCCGCCCCCGGGTTCGCGTCCGCCGCCGCAAGCGCCTCGCGCAGGGTGCAATTGGCGTCGCACAGGCCGTCGCCTGGGTCCGAGCAATCGGTAACCGCGAACGTGGCTGCGGCACTAGAGCTCGCAAGCCCGAATGCCTGCATGAGGCATGCACTAAGTAGCCAAACCCACCAGGGGATGGTCGATCGACGGCCCCCAGCACCTATGGGCGGACGTCCCGGTCTCGCGTGGAGGGCGCTGGGGATCCGTGCGGCCGTCTGGTGCCGCGTGTGCCCATCCGACTACTGCATTGACTCGAGAATCGCGGCCAGCCAGGTGGGTGGTAAGGTCTGGCAAGCCCACACTGGTCGCTGGGATTGGTGTCGGTGATCATTGGACGTTTGATAGCGCGAGTCCATGGTAGAAATCTAGTCCGAATGAAACGGCTGGGTCATCCCGCGCCTCTCGCCTGGGGCACCCTGTGCCTGCTGTCCGTCGCGGTCTTGGCCTGGACGGTAAGCGACGGTTTGAGGTGCCCGATTCATGGAGATCTAGAGCCTTCGTTGATTCTCGCGTCTAGAATCCGGTGGTTCGATCCATCGACGTGGTACAGGCCGTACAGGAATGTCGGATATGCAGCGCTTCTTCGCTTTGGGCTCGTTGGTAGCAGCATCTCAGTCGACTATCTTCGGTCGATCGCCATAGTCAGTACGGAGTTCGGCCTTTGTGCCTTACTAGCGATTGGGTTTCGACTGGTAGATGGCAGCCAAGCATGGATGCCTGTCTTGGCACTCTTGTCGTTCCCTGCGATGACAAAGTTCTCGGTGCTCGAGGCACCGGACGTGCCTGCTGCCGCTCTCACATTCGTTGCGATCGGTGCATTGTGCATAGCTTCCCCTGACGGGCGCATCCGAATCCGATATGTCGCCGCCTCTGGGTTCGGGGCGGGCCTATCGTACTGTGTCCGCGCGCAGGGTTTGTTGGTGCTGCCTGTCATACTCGCCATCCTGGCGTGGAACTCACTTCGACATCGAAGTGCGAGCCGATGGAGCCTGCCGGTGTTGATCTCGATGTGGCTAGTTGGCGCATCGCCGCAGTTGGCCGCGAATTGGACGCATGGAGCGCTTTTCTCGTCGCGTCAGACCGATAACGTACGGTTTGCAGTCCTCTATCGAGACAGAGGGATTCGGCCCCGAGATCTGGTCCGATAAGCTTCAGGAAGCGTCGGTATCCCCGATTGCGATTCTTGCACATTGGGGAAATGAGATGGCGAATGTTGATAGCGTTATCCTTGTTGCACTAGGGGTTGCCGCCATTCTCGTCCTGAAGGCAGAACGCCGCCGGTTAGCTGTACAGTTGTTCATGGCATCGCTTTTCTTTCGATCTGCAACAGCGATCGTATGGCTCGATGATCAGTGGCGTTTGTCCCTGACGCGCTGGCGCGCCTCCTGTGGGTCGCGGTCGGCGGCGAGTTCGCCGTGCGCGAGCCGGCGATCCGATCGCGCCCGTTTGGTCGTCGTTGCCTGTGCATTGGTCGTGTCGGTGGGTGGCCTTTGGGAAGCGTTACTTGGCCCAATATTGTCGCCACCGAAGCACACCACTGCGATGGTAAGGCTAAGCGATCATGTCGAGAAGACGCTGTTGGAGAACCGCCGGCCGCTAGTGTCATATTCGGGCGACCACGACTGGTTCTGTGGCCATGACCGTGTCGCTACGCTCCTTGAGGAACGCATTGGTGAGCCGATATGCCGCCCTGGCGAGCTCACTGCGTTCGCGGGCTTAGAGAGCACTCAGGCTTCGACTGGGTGCGTAGAGATAGCGCGCTTTCCAACCTCCGAAGGGGATCTGGTTCTCGCGGAGTCGCCTGGTGTGAAGGGCGTGCAGAAGTGATCTGGGGTGACAGCCCGACGGGTGCCACGCAGAGGGATGCAAGGTCAGTCCTGCCTGGAGCTGCGCGGCGCCATGGTCCGCCAGGGCGGCGGTCGCAACTTGGTCCCTGGCCTTGGGCCAGGCGGTCCGTGGACGTGGCTTGGGTCACGGCTCCTTGGGCGCGTCGGTTAGGGCTCGGAGGAGGTGCCGGTAAGCGAACAGCCGCCCGCGCTTCTTGCCGGTGATTTCCTCGACGATGCCCAGGCTGCCGAGGGCGTCGAGGGCGGCGCCGACGGTGGGGATGGTGAGGCCGGTTTCCTTCGCTGCACGGCCGATCGAGAGGATCGAGTGACGCTGAAGGGCGGCGTGGACGCGTAAGGCCGAGCCGGCGGCGCGAACCTCTCGCTCGATCCGAGCTGCGGTCTTCGGAAAACGTGGTCGTCAGCGTTCGAGCGGTCGCGACGGCCTGGTCGGCGGTCTGAGCGATGCCGTCGAGGAAGAACGCGAGCCATCCCTCCCAGTCGGCGCTCACGCGTACGCGCTGGAGGCGGTCGTAGTACTCCTCGCGGCGCTGCTTGAAGAGGCTCAGGTAGAGGAGCGGCTCGCGGAGCAATCCGTCGGCGCACAAGATCAGGGGTACCAGCAGCCGACCGCCGCGGCCGTTGCCGTCGAGGAATGGGTGGATCGTCTCGAGCTCGACGTGGGCCAGTCCAGCCTTGATCAGGATCGGCGTCACGGTGGGATCGCCATGGAGGAGCTTCTTCAGCGCGCTCATGCACGCCTCGGCGTCGTGCGGCGGCGGAAGAACGGAGGCGGCGTTGCCGGGCAGGCTGCCGCCGATCCAGTTCTGGGTGCGGCGAAACTCGCCTGGTTCTTTGTCGGCGCCGCGGCCGCGGATCAGGAGGTGTCCGTGGATCTCGCGGATCAGCCGGTTCGAGAGCGGGAAGCCGTCATGCATGCGCTGGAGGCCGTGCTCCAGCGCGGCGACGTAGCTCGAGACCTCGCGGACGTCGTCGAGGGGATCCCCCGGGATCTCGTCGATCCCGGAGAGCAGCAAGGCCGAGAGGGACGACTGGAGTCTCGTCGCTTTGCGACGAGCGCACCGCCTCCTTGCGGACGCACACGTAGAGGACGAGCGCGGGCTCCGGACGGAGTACCGAGATCCCGTCGAGGCGACCGAACGCGACGAGGGCCCGATCCATGTGAGGCCGAAGGGCCGCCTGGTGGATCGGCGGATCCGGCGCCAGGGGCGTCGGCACGAAGGCGTCGACGGGCTCCCGCCGACCGACGTCACTCGGATCCCGCGGCCGGTTCTCCGTTCGATCACGCTCAGGTGCCTCCAGTTCAATCTCTTTCATAGGCGAGCGCGCTATTCAAGAAATATGGTGGTTTCTTGAATGGTCGGAGGCGATGGCCCGGTCGCCAGACCCGGGTGCTGGCCACTTGGGAGTCACCTGGCGCGTCCCGGACTCCCTGGCCGCCGACGGAGCGGCCGCGCTCCAGCGCTTCGCGGCAGAGATCCGAACGGCCGTCCGGGAAGTGCGAGCCGCAGGCGCCAGCGGTGACCGATCGCTGCGCCGTGCGTCGGTGGCGAGTACGGACGCCGCGTGCGCTACCGCGCAACGCCTCACAACGGCCGGCGCCAACGCAGGCCCGGGAACCGTGCGTAGTCGCCGTCGGTCGTGACCCATTCGCAGCCGGATTCGATGGCGAGCGCGGCGAACCAGGCGTCCTGGATCAGGTTCCCGGTCGCTCCTGCCGAGCGGCACAGCTCGGTGAAGATGCCCCAGTGGCGATCGCCCGGTTGGACGACCGTGCAGGTCGGCTGTTCCAGGAGAACGCGCCCGAACGCCAGCGCTTCATCGAGCGGGCTCGGCTTCGCGAAGATGCGGGGGTGCGTGGTGATGCGCGCGACCGCGGCCAGCACCTGCGGCGACATGCCATAGGCGGCATCGCCCTCGACCACGCTTCGCAGCCACTCGCGGTGGGCGCGATGATCGGCCGAGTCAGGTCGAAACGCGTAGATCAGTACGTTGACGTCCGGAAGGATCACTCGCGGCCTTCGAGGCGGTCGAGAAGGCGAGCCGAGTCGTCCAGGTCGACACCCGGGAGTAGCCCGCCACTGGCCGACGACACCGGCAGTGACACGCGCCTGCGGCGGGCCGGCGATTGCGGGCCTGCAAGCACCAGCCGTAACCCCTTCTCGATGAGCGCGGTCACGGTCTCGCCGCGGCGTTCCGCTTCCTGTTTGGCCTGCCTGAGCAGCGCGTCGTTCAGCCTGACGGTGGTACGCATATGTCTGGACGACGTCCACGGCGTCCGCGCGTCAAGCCAGGGCACCTCGTGAGCACACGCCCTCATTCGGGACGCCGCCTAGCGCGCATCCAAGCGGCGGCGGCGAGCGCCGCTCCGAGCGGCACCAGCTCGCCGCCGGCGCTCGCGCCGCGTTCGCTGAACGCGCCGCTTCCGTCACCGGCGCCACGCTGCACGAGAACCCGCCGCCGCTGTGCGGGTGGTTCGGACCCACCGGCGGCCCGCCGCTATCCACGCTCTCGAAGCCGAGCAGATCCTTCACGAGCGGCAGCTCGGTGGGCCAGAGCTGGTGAGCAGGCTCTCGATGATCTGGTCAAGCGGCGCCGAGCTCGGCGAGGAACTCGGTCGACGGTAGGATCTCCACACCACCCACGGTCCGGCGTCGCGGTTCGGTGCAGACACAGAGGTAGCGCTCGAGCTTCTTCTCCTCCGCGAGCGCTTGGAGCGGGCGCAGGTCGCGGTCGCTGACGTTGTCGGTGGCCTTGACCTCGATGGCGGTGTGGTCCCCGAGGATGAAGTCGACCTCGAAGCCGGAGTCAGAGCGCCAGTGGCGGATTTCGTCGCCACCCTGGTAGTCGCGGTGGGCGATGAGCTCGTGGAAGATCCAGCTCTCGAAGGCGGCGCCGAACTCCGGGGTGCGGGGCGTGACCGCGTGGCGCCCTTGCAGGGCCGAGGCAACGCCGATGTCGAAGAAGTAGTACTTGGACGAGGCGAGGGGCTTGCGCTTCACGGACGATCGCCAGGCCGGCACCTCGTGAAGGATGAGGGTGTCCTTGAGGATCTCGAAGTACTCGTAGACCGTGGTACGGGGCACCTGGGCGTCGCTCGCGATCTTGCTGAAGTTGACGATGGTCGCGTTGCAGAGCGCGGCGACGCGTAGGAATCGACTGAAGGCGGGCACGCTGCGGGTCGCGGCCTCGGCGACGATCTCCTGCTGCAGGTAGGCGCCGGTGTAGGCGGCGAGGTCGGCCCGGGGATCGTCGGAGAAGTAGATCGACGGGATGCCGCCGCGCTGGATCGCGCGCACCAGGTCGAAGTGTTCGCCGGGGGGGGGGGGGGGGGGGGGGGGGCCCGCCGTGGGGGGGGGGGGGGGGGGGGGAGCTCGGTGCGTGCGGGTGAGCGGGTGGAGGTGAGGAAACGCGTGCGAGGGGCGCGCCCGCCGAGGAGGTTCACGCTGCCGTGGCGCAGCTTTCGCGCGCTGGAACCAGTGAGGATGAAGCGGGTGCGCTCGCCGCCGACGAAGCGGCGGCGCTCCAGGGGAAGGCGGCAGCGGTGCGCGGTCAGCGCTGCGTGGCGGTGCGGCGCGCCCACCACTCGACCATGCCAGTCAGGATGTGGTGCGAGGAGCGGCCGTCGCCGAAGGGGTTGGGGACCTTCGCCATGGCGTCGTAGGCGGCGCGGTTGGTGAGGAGCTCGAGGGCGGCGGGGACGATGCGGGCGGGGTCGGTGCCGACGAGCTTGGCGGCGCCGACCTGGACGCACTCGGGGCGCTCGGTCTCGTCGCGCAGGATCAGCACGGGCTTGTCGAGGGAGGGTGCCTCCTCCTGGATGCCGCCCGAGTCGCTGATGATGAGCTCGGCGCGCTTCATGGCGGCGACGAAGGGGCGGTAGTCGAGCGGCTCGACGAGGCGCACGCGGTCGAGCTTGCCGAGCATGGGCATGACCACCGAGCGCACGTTGTTGTTGAGGTGCACGGGGTAGAGGATCGTCACGTCGTCGCGGCTCTGGACGATCTCGGCGAGGGCCTGGCAGATGCGCTGGAAGGGCTCGCCGAAGCTCTCGCGGCGGTGGGCGGTCACCAGGATCAGGCGTTGCTCGGGGTCGAGGTCGGGCAGCGGGAAGAGACCATCGATCCCGGGCTCGTTCGCGGTGCGCAGGATGGCGTCGACGGCGGTGTTGCCGGTGACCGTGATGCGGTCCGCGGGCACGCCTTCGCGCAGCAGGTTCTGCTTCGAGCCCTCGGTGGGCGGGAAGTGGATCGCGGTGAGCTGGCCCACCACGACGCGGTTCATCTCCTCGGGGAAGGGTCGGTCCATGTCCCAGGTGCGCAGCCCGGCCTCGACGTGCGCCACGGGGACGCGCGCGTAGAAGGCGGCGAGGGCGGTGCCGAGGCAGGTGGTGGTGTCGCCCTGGATCATCACCGCGTCGAGCGGTGTCGTGCCGAAGAGCGCGGTCATGCGCTCCAGCACGCGCACCGTCACCTGGGTGAGGGTCTGGTTGGGCAGCATCACGTCGAGGTCGTGGTCGGGGGCCACGCCCGAAGCCGCTCAGGATGGGGTCGAGCATCTGGCGGTGCTGGGCGGTCGAGATGACGATCGGCTCGATCGTGTCCGCGAAGCGCTCGCGCGCCTCGAGGATCACGGGGGCGAGCTTGATGGCTTCGGGGCGGGTGCCGATCACGACACCGAGACGCAGGCGCTGGGTGGTGTTCATGGGCGCGCAAGGATATGCGCGAGGCGGGGCGGCCGCTACTCGCGCGCGGCGGTGGTGTCGGCGGGCGCCGCGGGAGCGGCAGCGGCGGTGGCTGCGCCGTGGCCGGCGAGCCACTCGCTCGGCGCGAGCCAGCCGTCGAGGGGTCCGCTGCCGGCCTGGATCCCCAGGCCGAGGCGGTCGCGCACCTCGAAGTGGAGGTGCGGCGCGTAACGGCCCCCGCCGGTGCCCACGGTGCCGATTGGCTGGCCGGCGCGAACGCGGTCGCCCGGGCTCACGCGGACCTCCTCGAGGTGGCCGTAGAGGGTCTCGACGTCCTCGTCGGGCAGCGGGAAGCCGCGCGCGAGCCGGTGGCGCACGATCACCACGTTCCCCCACCCGCGAAAGCCGTCGCGATCGCCGTTGCCGGCGAAGAGCACCTCGCCGTCGGCGACCGCGACCACGGGCGTGCCGAGGGACGAGGTGGGTGGCACCGTCGCGGCGGGCACCGGCGAGCGACCGGACGCCGCCGCGCGCACCGGCGCCGGCACCCAGTCCTCGCCGCGGTGGTCGGCGAAGCCGAAGCCGTGCGTGACCTCGTGCCATCGCCGAGGCCCGAACGGAGGGAGAACGGTATCGCTCGACGCCAGGTGCGCCCCGTCCTTCGCGAGGTGCGGCGTTTCGGGCGCAGGCTGGTTCGATCCGGCACAGCCGGCGAGCGTTACCAGAAGACCACCTATGATCCGCAGCGCCTGCACCGCTGATTTCGCAGGTGGGTGGCACGATTTCCGCCAACCGAGCACGTGGCGCCTCATTTTACGAGCAGTTTCGAGCCCTTGCGGTTGAGGGCATGGGGGCGGTGTGGCATCCTCGTGGGAGTGCGCGCGGGCCCCGTGACCGGGCGCGCCGTACCCGCTCGAACGGTGACGGGTCGGTTCAGCACTTGCACGATTTCCACGATCCTTGAAGTTCCAACCAACCGAAGCTTTCACGGCACGTCGGCGACCGCGGGGCCGCCGACACGGGGGCGATCATGGGTAGCGGAGCAGGCTCGATCGACAAGATCAAAGAGCTCTTGGGTGCGGATGCAGGCGGGGTACTGGGGTACACGTCGAAGGGGATCACCAAGGACCGGCTGCACCTGCCCGGTCCTGACTACATCGATCGCGTCTGGTCCGCCACCGATCGCACACCCCAGGTGCTGCGCGCCTACCAGTCGATCCTCGATCACGGGCGCCTCGGTGGCACCGGCTACGTCTCCATTCTTCCGGTCGACCAGGGCATCGAGCACAGCGGCGGCGCCAGCTTCGCGCCCAACCCCGACTACTTCGATCCGGCGAAGATCGTCGAGCTGGCGATCGAGGGCGGCTGCAACGCGGTGGCCTCGACGTTCGGCGTCCTGGGCGCGGTGGCCCGCAAGTACGCCCACAGGATCCCGTTCCTGGTGAAGCTGAATCACAACCAGATCCTGAGCTACCCGAACGTCTTCGACCAGATCCCCTTCGGCACCGTGCGCGAAGCGTGGAACATGGGCGCGGCGGCGATCGGCGCCACGATCTACTTCGGCTCCGCCGAGTCGAACCGCCAGATCGTCGAGGTCGCGCGGATCTTCACCGAGGCCCACGAGCTCGGCATGGTGACGGTGCTGTGGTGCTACCTGCGCAACGGCGCCTTCAAGACCGCCGACGCCGACTTCCACCTCGCCGCGGACCTCACCGGCCAGGCGAACCACCTCGGCGTCACCATCCAGGCCGACATCGTCAAGCAGAAGCTGCCGGGCACCAACAAGTCGGGCTACGACGCGCTCAAGTTCGGCAAGACCCACAAGAAGGTCTACTCGGACCTGTCGAGCGACAACCCGATCGACATGACGCGCTACCAGATCGCCAACTGCTACATGGGGCGCGTCGGCCTCATCAACTCGGGCGGCGAGTCGAAGGGTGCCTCGGACCTCGCCGAGGCGGTGCACACCGCGGTCATCAACAAGCGCGCTGGCGGCATGGGGCTGATCTCGGGCCGCAAGGCGTTCCAGCGCCCGATGAAGGAAGGTGTCGCGCTGCTCAACGCGATCCAGGACGTCTACCTCTGCAAGGACGTCACGATCGCCTGATCTCCGTCTCCTCTGGTGTGGGTCGCGCGCATCCCACGCGCGGCCAGTGACGTGCGAAGGGTCGGCCAAAAGCCGGCCCTTCGTGCTCCTGGCGACGCTTTGCTATGAGTGCGACCACCGGAGAGCGCTCGGCGCGGAGGGCACGCCATGACGGAGTGGTTCGAAGACGAGTCGTTCTGGGACACGCTCGCGCCGTTCCTGTTCGGCGTGGTGCGTGACGACGCGCGCACGGAAGTCGAGGTCGACGGGCTCGTCGGGCTGCTCGGCGTCGCGCCCGGTGCGCGCATGCTCGATCTGCCGTGTGGCACCGGTCGTCACGCCGTGGCGTGGGCGGCGCGCGGTTTCCGGGTCACGGGAGCCGATCGCTCGGCGGCGTATCTCGCGCTGGCGCGGGAGCGTGCGGAGGCTCGTGGAGTCGCGGTCGAGCTGGTGCGTTCGGACATGCGCGAGCTGGTGCGCCCCGAGTCGTTCGAGGTCGCGCTCAACCTCTTCACCTCGCTCGGCTACTTCCGCGATGCGGCGGACGACGTCCGGGTGCTCCGCAACATCCACACGAGCCTCGTGCCGGGCGGGAAGCTCGTGGTCGAGATGGCGGGGAAGGAGCTGGCGGCGCGGAACCTCACGCCGCGGTCGTGGGACGAGCTGCCCGGGACGGGGCAGTTCCTGCTCCAGGAGCACGCGTTCCAGCCGGGACTCGCGGCGATCGAGAACCGCTGGATCTGGATCGGCGGCGCCGAGCGGCGCGAGTTCGGTTCACGCTGCGGGCGTACTCGGGCACCGAGCTGACCCGCGCGCTCACCGATGCCGGCTTCGCGGCGATCGAGCTCTACGGCGACTGCGCCGGCGCGCCGTACGACCTCACCGCCAAGCGTCTGGTCGCCGTCGCGACGAAGTGAGCGTGACGAGGGTGTGACCCTCCCGCACGCACGCACGGACGGGCCGAGGCGCTCCGCGATCTGGAGGGCGCCGGTCCCTCGGCGCCGCGGTGTCCCGATCGACCACCGCGGCCGCGAAGGATCGCGGCCCTCCAGCGCGGGATCGATGGTCTGGAGCCCTGCGTCGGGGCGGTCGTACAGCGAACGACGGGATCTGCGGTGGAGCGGCGTCTCGTATCGGCGGTCGCGCGACGCGCGACCCTCCCGCACGCACGGACGGACGGGCCGAGGCGCTCCGCGGTCTGGAGGGCGCCGGTCCCTCGGCGCCGCGGTGTCCCGATCGACCACCGCGGCCGCGAAGGATCGCGGCCCTCCAGCGCGGGATCGATGGTCTGGAGCCCGTGCGTCGGGGCGGTCGTACAGCGAACGACGGGATCTGCGGTGGAGCGGCGTCTCGTATCGGCGGTCGCGCGACGCGCGACTCCTCCGTCCGAACGGACGGACGGGCCGAGGCGCTCCGCGGTCTGGAGGGCGCCGGTCCCTCGGCGCCGCGGTGTCCCGATCGACCACCGCAGCCGCGAAGGATCGCGGCCCTCCAGCGCGGGATCGATGGTCTGGAGCCCTGCGCCGGGCCGGTGGTACAGCGAACGACGGGATCTGCGGTGGAGCGGCGTCTCGTATCGTCGGTCGCGCGCAGCGCGACCCTCCGCACGCACGGACGGACGGGCCGAGGTGCTCCGCGGTCTGGAGGGCGCCGGTCCCTCGGCGCCGCGGTGTCCCGATCGACCACCGCGGCCGCGAAGGATCGCGGCCCTCCAGCGCGGGATCGATGGTCTGGAGCCCTGCGCCGGGCCGGTGGTACAGCGAACGACGGGATCTGCGGTGGAGCGGCGTCTCGTATCGGCGGTCGCGCGCAGCGCGACCCTCCGCACGCACGGCCGAGGCGCTCCGCGGTCTGGAGGGCGCCGGTCCCTCGGCGCCGCGGTGTCCCGATCGACCACCGCAGCCGCGAAGGATCGCGGCCCTCCAGCGCGGGATCGATGGTCTGGAGCCCTGCGCCGGGCCGGTGGTACAGCGAACGACGGGATCTGCGGCGGAGCGGCGTCTCGTATCGGCGGTCGCGCGACGCGCGACCCTCCGCACGGCGGCGGGCCGGAGGCGCTCCGCGGTCTGGAGGGCGCCGGTCCTCGGCGCCGCGGTGTCCCGATCGACCACCGCAGCCGCGAAGGATCGCGGCCCTCCAGCGCGGGATCGATGGTCTGGAGCCCGTGCGTCGGGGCGGTCGTACAGCGAACGACGGGGTCTGCGGTGGAGCGGCGTCTCGCGTCGTCGGTCGCGCGACGCGCGACCCTCCGCACGCACGCACGCACGGACGGGCCGAGGCGCTCCGCGATCTGGAGGGCGCCGGTCCCTCGGCGCCGCGGTGTCCCGATCGACCACCGCAGCCGCGAAGGATCGCGGCCCTCCAGCGCGGGATCGATGGTCTGGAGCCCGTGCGTCGGGGCGGTGGTACAGCGAACGACGGGGTCTGCGGTGGAGCGGCGTCTCGTATCGTCGGTCGCGCGCAGCGCGACCCTCCGCACGCACGGACGGACGGGCCGAGGTGCTCCGCGGTCTGGAGGGCGCCGGTCCCTCGGCGCCGCGGTGTCCCGATCGACCACCGCGGCCGCGAAGGATCGCGGCCCTCCCGCGCGGGATCGATGGTCTGGAGCCCTGCGCCGGGCCGGTGGTACAGCGAACGACGGGATCTGCGGTGGAGCGGCGTCTCGTGCCGGCGATGCGCGACGGGGCTCGCGTTCCTGACTCCGGTCGTTTCCTGGCGCCCGACGGAGCGGGCGCGCTCCAGCAGGGGCGGCCGCGTCGGGTGCCCGGTGAGACGGTCTAGCGGAGGCGGTGCCGAGGGCGGCGATCGCTGTACGCCATGCCGTCGACGTGGTCTCGGCGCGGCTAGGTGTCGTGCTGGTTCGCGGCGGTGCCCGCGATCCGGATCATCGCGGCGAGGCTCCGCTCGACGTCGTCGTCGGTGGTGGCCCACGAGCTGACGCTGATCCGCATGGCGGTGCGGCCCTGCCACACGGTCACGCCGGCCCAGCAGGTGCCGTCGGCCTGGATCGCGGCGATCACGCGGCGGGTGGCCGTGTCGTCGCCGAACGACACCAGCACCTGGTTGAGCACCACGTCGGTCAGGATCTCGTAGCCGGCCGCGGACAGACCTTCGGCGAAGCGCAGCGCGTGCCGGCAGCAGCGCTCGATCAGCTCCGCCACGCCGGCACGGCCGAGGCTCCGTAGCACCGCCCACACCTCCACACCGCGGGCGCGGCGCGAGAGCTCGGGCGTGTAGTCGGACGGGTTGCGGCGCGGTGTTTCGGTGGGCAGATACGCGGCGGTGATGGCCATGGCGGCGCGCAGCGCCTCGGGGTCGCGCACGAAGGCGAGGCCGCTGTCGTATGGCACGTTGAGCCACTTGTGGGCGTCGGTGGCCCACGAGTCGGCGTCGGAGACGCCCGCGACCAGCGGCGCCAGCTTGGGCGAGGCCGCCGCCCACAGGCCGAACGCACCGTCGACGTGGACCCACGCACCCGCGGGCCGCGCCGCGTCGCACACGTCCGCGATCGGGTCGTAGTCGCCGGTGTTCACGTTGCCGGCCTGCACGCACACGATCGTCGGCCCGGCGATCCGCGGCAGTCGATCGGGTCGCATCCGCCCGCGGCCGTCCGTCGCCACGCGCACCACGCGCCGCCGGCCGAGACCCAGCAGCCCGAGCCCCTTCACCACCGAGGGGTGGACCTCGTCGCCGACGATCACGGTGATCGGCGGCGCGCCGAAGAGCCCCTCGCCCTCCACGTCCCAGCCCGCGCTCGTGAGCACGGCGTGGCGGGCGGCGGCGAGCGCCGTGAAGTTCGCGAGGGTGGCGCCGGTGACGAAGGCGCCTCCGGTGCCAGGCGGCAGGCCGAGCAGCTCCACCATCCAGTCGAGGGCCACGTCCTCGAGCTGGCTGACGGCGGGCGTCACCTCCCACAGGCCGGTGTTCTGATCCCACGCGGTCGCGAGCCAGTTGGCGGCCACCGAGACCGGGTAGCTGCCACCCACCACGAAGCCGAAGAACCGCCCACCGGCCATGCCCATCGTCGCGGGCGAGCCGATCTCGTCGAGACGGCGCAGCGTCTCCGCGGGAGCGGTGGGGCCAGCGGGGAGCGGCTCGGCGAAGCGGGTCACGGCCTCCACCGCCTCCGCCGCGGGTGCCACCGCGCGGCCGTCGAGCGTCTCGAGGTAGCGGGCGGCGCGCTTCGCCGCGTCCGCGAGGAGCGGGACGTCCTCGGAATTTCGATACGCATCCATGTGGGCTCCGGGGCACGCGCGGCCGATTGAGGCGCGTCCAGTGAGAGCAGTAGTCTGGCCCGCCATGATCGAGACGCGCCACACCACCTGCAACCGGGATTGCCCGGACGCTTGCGGCATCGTCGCCACCGTCGAGGACGGGCGCGTCACGCGGATCCGTGGCGACCAAGAGCACCCCGTCACGCGCGGCTTCCTGTGCTGGCGGACCAACCACTACCTGGAGACGCACCACTCGCCGGAGCGGCTCACCGCGCCGCTGCTGCGCAAGAACGGCGCGCTCGTGCCGGTGAGCTGGGACGAGGCGCTCGACTTCGTGGCCGAGCGGTTGCTCGCCATCCGCCGCGAGTCCGGCCCGGCGGCCATCTTCCACTACCGTAGCGGCGGCTCGCTCGGGATCCTCAAGACGCTCTGCGACTACTTCTGGGAGCGCTTCGGACCCGTCACGGTGAAGCGCGGCGACATCTGCTCGGGCGGCGGCGACGCGGCGCAGATGCTCGACTTCGGGCGCGAGGAGAGCCACGACCTCTTCGATCTCCTGAACGCGCGCACATCGTGCTGTGGGGCAAGAACGTGGTGGTGTCGAGCCCGCACACGATCCCGGTGCTCAAGGAGGCGCAGGCGCGCGGCGCCGAGCTCACCTACGTCGATCCGGTCCGCACCCGCACCGCCGAGCTCGCCGATCACTACGTCCAGCCCCGTCCGGCGGGCGACTTCGCGCTGGCGATGGCGGTGGCGCGCGTGCTGATCGAGCGCGGCTGGACCGATCCCGCGGCGCCGAGCTACTGCGACCACTGGGACGAGCTCGCGGCGCTCGCGCGCTCGCGCGCCGGGAACTGGTGTGATCGCGCCGGCGTGGCGCCGAGCGCGGCGGAGGACCTCGCGCGCCGTCTCGGCCCCGAGAAGCCCACCGCCATCCTCGTCGGCTGGGGCATGGCTCGCCGCACCACCGGCGCCGCGATCGTCCGAGCCCTCGACGCGCTGAGCGCGATCAGCGGCAATCTCGGTATCCCGGGCGGCGGGGTCTCCTACTACTACTTCCGTCGCGGCGCCTTCGATCTCTCGTTCGTGGGCGGTGCGGCGCGGGCGCCCCGCACGATCTGCGAGCCGCTCTTCGGCCAGGAGGTGCTCGCCGCGACCGATCCACCGATCCGCGCGGTGTGGGTCACCGCCGGCAACCCGGTGGCGATGCTTCCCGATAGCGCCGCCGTGGCGCGCGCGCTCGAGAGCCGCGAGCTGGTCGTGGTGGTGGACCTCTTCCTCACCGACACCGCCCGCCGCGCCCACGTGGTGCTGCCGACGACGTCCCTCCTCGAGGCCGACGACATCGTGGGCGCCTACGGCCACCACTGGGTCGGCGTCGCGCGGCCGGTGGTGCCGCCGCCACCGGGAGTGCGAAGCGACCTCGAGATCCTCCAGGCGTTGGCACCCCGCGTCGGCCTCGACCGCGTGCTCGACGGCTCGACGCGGGAGTGGAAGCAGCGTGTGCTGCGGGAGAGCGCGACCGAGAAGGGCCTGACGCTCGAGGCGCTGGAGGAGAGGCAGCAGCGCAACCCGCTGCCCACGCCGGTGCTCTTCGCCGATCGCAAGTTCGCGACCGCGAGCGGCAAGGTGAACCTGATCACACGAGAGCCCGTGGGCGAGGGCGACGTCGATGGGTTCCCGCTCTGGCTGCTCTCGCTCTCCTCCGAGCGCTCCCAGTCGTCGCAGTGGGCGCGCCCGCAGCAAGGGCTCGCGATCGCGACCGTTCACCCGGCGGCGGCGAACGGCATCGCCGACGGCGCCGAAGCGCTCCTCGAGACGGTGCTCGGCTCGATGCGCGTGCGGGTCGAGCACGACCCCGCGCAGCGCCGCGACGTGGTGATCGTCCCCAAGGGCGGCCACCTCGACGCGGGACGCGCCGCCAACGCGCTCATCCGCGCGCGCACCACCGACCTGGGTGAAGGTGGGGCGCTCTACGACGAGCGCGCCCGGCTCGTACCGGTCTGAGGCGCCGGGGCGCGGTTGGCTGGAGGCGTCGGGGCCCCTCGCGACGACGCCCGGGCTCAACCCGTCGGCGCCGTCACGTACGGCGCGAGCAGCCGCGTCCACAGCTCGATCCCCG
This sequence comes from Deltaproteobacteria bacterium, assembly GCA_016713535.1. Classification (GTDB taxonomy): domain Bacteria; phylum JADJOY01; class JADJOY01; order JADJOY01; family JADJOY01; genus JADJOY01. The sequence continues at coordinate 107,153 of JADJOY010000025.1, read as the reverse complement.
GACCGAGCAGGTGCAGGTCGTCGTTCGAGTAGGCGGGGCGGATCACGCCGCGCTCGTCCGCGAACGCGTCGAACCAGTCGAGCCACGTCGCTCCGTGGCGGGTCGCCACCGCCCGGAGCCGCTCGTTGAAGGTGCGGATGCGCGGCGCATAGCGCTCGCTGCGCGGCAGCACCCCTTCGACGAACACCAGAGTCTCCGGAGATTCGCGGCGGATGCGGTCGAGCATGCGTTCGTAAGCCGCCAGGCTGTGCTCGACCGGGATCCGCATGCGCACGTCGTTGGTGCCGGCCATCAGGAAGAGCTTGCGGGGGTGCCCGCGAACGATGGGGTCGAGGCGGCTCTCGATCTCCTCGACGGTGTCACCGCCGATCCCGCGATTGCGCGCCGAGATCGCCGGGAAGAGCTCGTGCCACTGGACCGCCTCGGTGATGCTGTCGCCGAGGAAGACCACATCGCCGGGCGCGATCGCCAGGCGCTCGAACTGGGTGATCTGGCGGCGATGCCCGGGTCCGAAGGCGACGTGGTGGATGAGCAGGGGGAGCTCGAAGGCGACCCCGGCACCGACGGCCAGCTCGAGTGCCACCAGGCCGGCGACCCCGAGGAACGCCCACCGCCAGCGCCTCGCGGCGGTCGCGGATGCGGTCCCGCGGGGTGGAGGCGCGCCAGGAGCTACCAAGGCTGAGCTCCTCGCGGAGGAGCGGTCAGGGGAGGGTGGCACCCCGGGGCCTGGCACCCCGGGGCCTGCGGGGGCGCTGAAAGGCCGTTCACGTGCCCCGGATGTGGGGTAACGAGACGGCTCGATCCACCAGCCGTAGTGGCCGTCGCGCGTGCCCGGCGAACGGGAAAAAGTCTAGGACGGACGCCGTTTTGCGTGATTGACGTCCGGGTCCGCCCGGTGGTATCACGGCCGGGCCAAAAAGTGGGGAAGAATCCCAAAATTGGGTGATCCATCCCGCCCTGGTGGTGAGTCGAGTCAACTCGTGAAATTCGTCGGTCGAGGCTCCTACGCGGTCGATGCCAAGGGACGCATCAGCATTCCGGCTGATTTCCGGGCCGTGCTGGCGCGCGATTATGGCACGGAGGAGCTCTGGATCACGACGTTCAAGCAGGTCGACAAGGAGCGCGGGCTGAGTGTCCCGATGTTGTGGGCGTACCCGCGCGTCGAGTGGGACAAGACCCTCGAGCGCCTCGCCGAACGCTCCGCCTACGACCCGCGCCTCAACAACTTCCGGCGCCACTTCGTGGCCGGCGCCACACAGTGCGTACCGGACAAGCAGGGTCGCGTCGCGTTGACACCCGAGCAACGCAAACACGCGGCCCTCGAACGCGAAGTCATGTTCGTCGGCACCGGCCTTCACTACTTCGAGATCTGGGATCTCGCGACCTGGGAGAAGTGGCGCACCGAGGACGAAGACGACGCCTTCGCGGGCATCGGGGAGACGCTCCGGGAGCACGGGCTGTGAGCGCGCCGGAGACGAGTGAGCCGTGGCTGACGAGGCGGACCGCCGACAGGAGTGGCGTCATGCGCCGGTGCTCGCCGACGAGGTGCTCGACTGGCTCGCGCCGCGCGATGGAGCGCTCTACCTCGACGCGACGCTCGGGCTCGGCGGCCACTCGGAGCGCATCCTCGAGCGATCCGCGCCGCACGGACGGCTGGTGGCGATCGACCGTGATCCCCACGCGCGCGCGCTCGCGAGCGAGCGCCTCGCCCGCTTCGGCGAGCGGATCGTGCTCCTCGCCGGCGACTTCGGTGACGCGGCCGCGCTCACCCGTGACGCGGGGCTCGGCACCTTCGGTGGAGTGCTCGCCGATCTCGGCGTCTCGAGCCTGCAGTTGGACGATTCGACGCGCGGCTTCTCGTTCACACGCGAGGGCCCGCTGGACATGCGGATGGACCCGGCCCTCCCCGACACCGCCGGCGCGCTTCTGAGCCGCCTCGACGCCGCGAGCATCACCGCAATCCTGCGCGGCTTCGGAGAGGAACGTCTGGCGGGTCCGATCGCGCGGCGCATCGTCGACCGCCGCGAGGAGACGCCGTTCACCACCACCGCGGAGCTCGCGGAGCTGGCGCGCGCGGCGTATCGCCGCGCCGGGATCAAGAGCGAGATCGACCCCGCGACCCGCACCTTCCAGGCGCTGCGCATGGCGGTCAACCACGAGCTCGAGTCGCTCGAGCGGCTGCTCGGCTCGTTCGGCGAGCTCCTCGCGCCGGACGCGATCGCGTGTCTGATCAGCTTCCATTCGCTCGAGGACCGCGCGGTCAAGACCGCGTTCCGCGACTACGCGCGCGGCTGCGTGTGCCCGCCCGATCTGCCGGTGTGCGGGTGTGGCCGCGAGCCGCTCGGCCAGGTGCTGACGCAGCGTCCGGTCCGCCCCAGCGACGAGGAGACGTCGCGCAACCCACGCGCCCGCAGCGCGCGGATGCGCGTGCTGCGCTGGCTCGGCGCGCGCGACGGAGGCGTGTCGTGAGGAGCGCGAACGCCCGCGTCCGGACCCGCACCGCCGTGCGCCATCGCGCGTCGACCACGCGCGTGATCGTGCCACGGCCGGTGATCGTGCACGCGCCGGCGCCGGAGCTGGCGCCGGTCGCGAACCCGTCGCCGCGGGACTCTCGCACCGTGCAGCGCCTCGGGCTCGCGCCGCGCTGGTGGGTGGTGATCGGCGCGCTCACGCTGTCGGCGTTCGCGGTGCTCGCGCTGCGCCTGCACGTCTACGACCTCGGCTACGAGATCGCGCGGCTGCGCGTCGAGAACCAGGCGCTCGCGCGCGAGCACGACGAGCTGACACTCAAGCTCTCGGTGCTCACCGAGCCGGGGCGCGTCGCCGAGCGCTCGGCGCGCGAGCTCGGCATGCACCTCCCCGAGCCCCGCCAGCTCCGGACCCTCGAGTGACCTCGTCATGCGAACGAGCCGCTACCACACCGATCGCCTCGCGGCACCGCCGCGTCCCGATCCCGCGCGCCTCAAGCTGGTGCGGCTGGGCTTCGGGGTCGCGTTCGGAATGGTGCTGCTGCGCGCGTGGTCGCTGCAGGTCGTCGAGCGCACCGAGCTCTCGGAGCGCGGTCGCGCGCAGGTGGACGACACGGTCGAGGTGAGCCCGAGCCGCGGCCGCATCACCGATCGCACCGGAACGACCACGCTCGCGGGCAACGTCGTGCTGCCGCTCGCGTTCGTCGACCCGCAGAAGTTCGACGAGGACCCCGCCAGCAAAGACCCCGCGAAGCGGGTCGCGCTCGCCGGGCTGCTCCGGGCTCGGTCACGCCGAGCTCGAGCAGCAGCTCGCGCGCGGCGGGCGCTACGTGCGCCTCGCGCACCGCGTGAGCCCGGACGTCGTGGCGCGCGTGAAGGAGCTCGGGCTCGAGGGCGTCGGCTTCGAGCCCGAGACCTGGCGCGTCTATGCGGGGAAGGAGCGCGCCGCGCACGTGGTGGGCTTCGTCGGCCGCGACGGCCACGGCCTCGAGGGCATCGAGCTCGCCGAGGACGACGGGCTCTCGGGTGAGGGCTATCGGCTCGACGCCGAGCGCGACGGCCGCGGACGCGCGCTGCACACGAGCGGCCTCGACGACCGTCCGCTGTCGCCGTCGGGCAAGGACGTGGTGCTGACCCTCGACCTGGGCATCCAGGAAGCTGCCGAGGAAGAGCTGGGCGCCGCCGTGACGCGGTTCGGCGCGCGTGCCGGGACCGCGGTCGTCCTCGATCCGCGCACCGGCGACGTGCTCGCGCTCGCGGTGGCGCCGACCTTCAATCCCAACGACCTGAGCCGCGGCAACGCCGATCTGTGGCGCGATCGCGCCGTCACCGACGTGTTCGAGCCGGGCTCGACGCTCAAGCCGTTCACCGCGGCCGCGGCGCTCGAACTCGGTGCGGTGAGCGAGGGCGAGGAGATCGACTGTCACGGTGGCGCGTGGAAGCTCGGCGATCACGTGATCCACGATCACTCGCGCCACGACCTGATCTCGTTCGCCGAGGTGATCCGGGTGTCGAGCAACATCGGCACCGCGCAGATCGGTCTGCGCCTCGGAGCCGAGGCGCTCGGCGCGTCGCTCGCCGGCTTCGGCTTCGGCCAGCGAACCCAGCTCGGCCTGCCCGGCGAGGTGCGCGGCGTGCTCCATCCTCCCGCACGCTGGAAGCCGATCCAGACCGCGAACGTCGCCTTCGGTCAGGGCCTGAGCGTGACGGCGGTCCAGCTCGCGTCGGCCTACGCGACCCTCGCCAACGACGGCGTGCGCATGGCGCCGCGGCTCGTGCTCGGCCTGCGCGAGGCGAGTGACGGCGCGGGTCGCCGCGCGGCGCTCGAGCCGCGTCCGCCGGTCGAGGTCGCCCGGCCCATCTCGGCACGCACCGCCGCGCGCGTGACGGCGCTGCTCGAAGGTGTCGTCACGGCGGAGGGGACCGGCGAGGCCGCGCGGCTGCCGGGTGTGCGCGTGGCGGGCAAGACCGGCACCGCGCAGAAGGCGCGCGTCGACGGACGCGGTTACGACGACGAGCGCGTGGTGGCGTCGTTCGCGGGCTACGTACCTGCCGACGACCCGCGGCTGGTGATCGTGGTGGCGGTCGACGAACCCACCGGACCGGTCACCTTCGGTGGGCTCGTCGCGGCGCCGGTGTTCCGCGAGATCGCGCGTCGGGCGCTGCCGATCGTGGGCGTGCCCGTTGGTGCCTCGGCCCCGGCGTTCCCCGAGACGGCGGTCGCGAGCGCCTCGCCCGCCGACACCCGGGTCGCGAGCGCGGCGCCACGGTCGTCCACGCATCCGCTTCGCCCCGTTCGCGACGCGAGCCGCGGCATCGCGCCCGACGGGGTCTCCGGCACGCTCGGCGTCGCGCCCGACCTCACCGGGCTCTCGATCCGCGCGGCGCTGCGGGAGTCGGCGCGGCTCGGGCTGCCGGTGACCGTGGCCGGTCGCGGCACCTGCGTCGCGCAGGAACCGCCGGCGGGCGCGCCGCTCCCGGTGGGGGCCACGATCCGTGCGTGGTTCGCGCCCGCGGGCGCCGTGGCAGCGGAGCGGGATCCCGCCGCGGGGGAGGCGTCGGCCACATGATCACGGTGGGTGATCTGGCGCGCGCCGTTCCGGGCGCCGTCCTCGAGGGGGACGGCGCGGTGACGGTTGCGCGCGTGTGCTCCGACTCGCGCGAGGTGACGCCAGGCGACCTGTTCGTCGCGGTGCGCGGGGCCAAGAGCGACGGCCACGAGCACCTCGCCGAGGTCCTCGCTCGCGGCGTGAACGCGGTGATGGTGGAGCAGGGGCAGTGGCGCCGTGCCCGGCGCGCGTGCGGTGATCCGGGTCCCCGACACCCACGCGGCGCGGGCGATCGTCGCCGCGGCGATGCTCGGCTTCCCGGGCCATCGCATGAGCCTGGTGGGTATCACCGGCACCAACGGCAAGACCACCACGAGCTATCTCGCCGAGTCGATCCTGAGCGCCGCGGGCCATCCGGTCGGCGTGGTGGGAACCGTCGAGTACCGCTACGGCGACGTCCGCCGCTCGGCTCCGCTCACCACGCCCGGCGCGGAGCAGCTCCAGGGGCTGCTGGCCGAGATGGCGACGTCCGGCACCACGCACGCGGTCCTCGAGGTGTCGTCGCACGCGCTCCACCAGTCGCGCGTGGCGGGCTGTCGGTTCGCGGTCGGCGCCTTCCTGAACCTCACCCAGGATCACCTCGACTACCACGGCTCGATGGAGGCGTACTTCGACGCCAAGGCGCTGCTGTTCGAAGATCGCGGCCCGGCCGGCGCGCCCGGAGACGCGGTGATCAACCTCGACGACGCGTGGGGCGTCGACCTGGTGACGCGCGCCGCCTCGCGCGTCCTCACGTTCGCCGCCAGGCCCACCGTGGCCGGCGATGCGGTCGGGCCGAGCCGCGAAGCGGACGTGTGGGTGACGGAACGTGCGCTGAGCCGCTCGGGGACGCGCGCGCGGCTCTCCACGCCTCGCGGCCCGATCGAGATCGAGAGCCCGCTGGTCGGGCACCACAACCTCGAGAACCTGGTGGCCGCCACGGCGATCGGTCTCGCGCTCGGCCTGGACACCGAGGTGATCGTGCGCGGGCTGGCGTCCGCGAGCCGCGTTCCCGGCCGTCTCGAGCGCGTGACTCCGCCGCCGGGCGTCGACGTGGACGTGCTGGTCGACTACGCGCACACGCCCGACGCGCTCGCCCGCGCGCTCGAGGCGGTGCGCCCCATCGCGCACCGGCGGGTGATCACGGTCTTCGGCTGCGGTGGCGACCGCGATCGGCGCAAGCGCCCGCTCATGGGCAGCGCGGCGCTCCACCTGAGCGACCTGGTCGTGGTCACGAGCGACAACCCTCGCACCGAGGATCCCGGCGCGATCATCGCCGAGATCCTGCCGGGCCTCGCCGACGGCCGTCGCGTCGAGCCGGACGCGCTGGGCCGCGCCGGCCGTCGCTCGTACGCCGTGGTCGCCGACCGCCGTGCCGCCATCACCTGCGCGATCGACACGGCCGAACCCGGCGACCTGGTGCTCATCGCCGGGAAGGGCCACGAGGACTACCAGATCGTCGGTACCACGAAGCACCACTTCGACGATCGCGAGGAAGCCGCGCGCGCGCTCGAAGCGCGGGCGACGGGAGCCCGGTCATTAGCGCCGCCCAGCTCCGCTTCTCCGACGTCCTCGCCGGCACCGGCGGCGTGCGCCTCTGCGGCGTCGCCGAGCGGTTCACCGCGATCTCGACCGACTCCCGCACGGTGGGAGAGGGCGAGCTCTTCTGGGCGCTCACGGGACCCACGTTCGACGGCCACGACTTCGTCGCGAAGGCGTTCGCGCGCGGCGCCGCCGGCGCGGTGGTGGAGGCCGGCTACCAGCTCGAGCGGGCGACGCCGCGCCAGCCCGAGCAGGTGCTGATCGCCGTCGACGACACCCTCCATGCGCTCGGCGACCTCGCCTCCTACTGGCGCCGCGCGCGCAATCCCAAGGTCGTCGCGATCACCGGCTCCAACGGCAAGACCACCACCAAGGAGATGGTCGCGCGGGTGCTCTCGAGCGCCTACCCGGTGCTGGTGACGCGCGGGAACTTCAACAACCTGATCGGCATGCCGCTCACGATGCTGCGGCTGCGCGACGAGCCCGTCGCCGTCATCGAGATGGGCATGAACGCGCCTGGCGAGATCCGGCGCATGGCGCAGATCGCGCGGCCGGACGTCGCGCTCATCACGCAGATCGCGCCAGCACACCTCGAGGGCCTCGGCACGATCGACGGCGTGGCGGAAGCCAAGTGGGAGCTCTTCGACGAGCTCTCGCGGCACGCGACCGCGCTCGTGAACCTCGACGACGCGAAGCTGATCGAGCGGCGCTCGCGACTCGAGTGCCTCGCGACCACGTTCGGCCTGCGCGGCGGCGACGTGCACGCGGAGAACGTCGTCGACACCGGCCTCGAGGGCGTGCGCTTCACGGTGGAGGTGGCGCCCGGGCTCGATGGCGTGCGGCGCGACGCGCAGCGAGCCGAGGTCCATCTGCGGCTGCTCGGTCTGCACAACGTCGGGAACGCGCTCGGTGCGATCGCGGTCGGAGCGGTCCTCGGCGTGCCCGCGAGCGCCGCGGCGAAGGCGCTCGGCACCCTCGCGCCGGTGCCGGGCCGAATGTGCCCGCGCAGGCTCGGGCGTGACCTGGTGGTGCTCGACGACACCTACAACGCCAACCCGGCGTCGATGGCGGCAGCGCTCGCGGCGGGCGCACGCGCGGCCACGGCCCGGCTGCGGATCGCGGTGCTCGGCGAGATGCGTGAGCTCGGCGCGGGCGCGGACGAAGCGCACCGCGAGATCGGCCAGCGCGTGGCGCGCGAGGGTTACGACCTCCTCGTGGTCCTGGGCGAGGCGGCGCAGGGCCTGGTCGCGGGCGCGCGAGCCGCCGGGATGGCCGACCGGCGCATCCGCTCGTTCGCCGCCGACGAGGCTGGCGCGGCGGTGAGGGTGGTGCTCGACGAGCTGACCGGGCCGGCGCTCGCGGTGATCAAGGGTTCGCGGGGCGCGCGCATGGAGCGGGTGGTCTCGGGTCTCGTGGAAGCGCTCGGGAGCAGGGAGCCCGGGGCGGCGGCCGTGGCGCACGGGTGAGGACGCGAACGTGATCTACCTACTCCTCTATCCGTGGCGGGACGAGTACTCGGTCCTCAACGTCTTCCGCTACATCACCTTCCGCACGATCTACGCGTCGATCACGGCGCTGGTGGTGTGCCTGGTGATGGGCCCCTGGCTCATCCGGCGGCTGACGCGCAAGCGCGTCGGCGAGACGATCCGCGACGACGGCCCGGCCAGCCACCAGTCGAAGGCCGGCACGCCGACGATGGGCGGCACGCTCATCGTGTTCGCGCTGGTCGCTTCGACGTTGCTGTGGGGCGACCTCGCGAGCTCGTACGTGTGGCTGGTGATCGGCGTGACGCTGGCCCTCGCGGCGGTCGGGTTCGTCGACGACTCGCGCAAGGTCCGAGGCATGAAGAAGGGGCTGCCGGGGCGCCGCAAGCTCGAGCTCCAGACCGCGATCGCGTTCGTCGCGGTGCTCCTGCTGCTCCTCGTGACGGATCGCGACACCACGCTCGCGGTGCCGTTCCTCAAGCACGTCAAGCTCGACCTCGGCTGGTGGTACCTGCCGTTCGCGGTGTTCGTGATCGTCGCCGCCTCGAACGCGGTCAATCTCACCGATGGCCTCGACGGGCTCGCCATTGGCCCGACGATCATCGTGGGCGCGCTCTACGGCACGTTCGCGTACGTGGCCGGTAACTCGAAGTTCGCGGGCTATCTGCAGATCCCGTACCTGCCGGGCACCGGGGAACTGGCGGTGTACTGCGGCGCGCTCATCGGCGCTGGGCTCGGGTTCCTCTGGTACAACACCTATCCCGCCCAGGTGTTCATGGGAGACACGGGCTCGCTCGCCCTCGGCGGCGTGCTCGGTTTCCTCGCGGTCTCGACCAAGAACGAGCTGATCTTCCTGCTCGCAGGGGGGATCTTCGTCATCGAGGCGCTGTCGGTGGTGATCCAGGTCACGAGCTTCAAGCTCACCGGCAAGCGCGTCTTCAAGATGGCGCCGATCCACCACCACTTCGAGGTCAAGGGGTGGCACGAGCAGAAGGTCGTGGTCCGGTTCTGGATCGTGTCGCTGATCCTGGCGCTCATGGCGCTGAGCACGCTCAAGCTGCGCTGAGGAACCATGCCGAGGACTCCCCGACCGCCAACCTGGCCCGGACGCACCTCGCGTCCGCGCGCCCCGCTCGCCCGCGGTGTCGCCGCGGGCCGCGGCGAGGCGCGCGCGCGCACGGTGATGTTCACCGCGTCCGCGGGTGGTACGGCGCGAGGTGGCGACCTCGGCGGCGGAGCCTCGCCGGCGGGAGCGAGCGCCCCGCCGCGCTCGTGGGATCGCGAGGTGGGCGGCCGCCGCGTGCTGGTGGTCGGGGTGGCGCGCACCGGACTCGCCGCTGCCCGCTTCCTGCTCGACCGCGGCGCTCGCGTGACCATCACCGAGCGTCGCCCGCGCGCCGAGCTACCCGCCGAGGTCGACGCGCTCGAGCGCTCGGGCGCGGTGATCGAGGCCGGCGGACACGGTGAGGCGACCTTCCTGGAGCAGGACCTGATCGTGCTCAGCCCGGGCGTGCCGATGACGCTCGCGCCACTCGCCCGCGCGCGCGAGCGCGGCGTGCCGGTGGTGAGCGAGCTCGAGCTCGCGGCCGCTTACCTGACGGCGCCGATGGTCGCGATCACCGGCACCAACGGCAAGAGCACCACCACGACGCTCATCGGCCTGATCGGCGAGGCCGCGGGACTCCGCACCTTCGTGGGCGGCAACCTCGGCACGCCGCTCATCACCGGCGTCGCGGAGGCGGAGAGCCCGGAGCTCGCGGTGGTGGAGGTGTCGAGCTTTCAGCTCGAGGCGATCCACGACTTCCGGCCGCGGGTCTCGATCATCCTCAACGTCACCGAGGACCACCTCGACCGCTACGCGAGCTTCGACGAGTACGTGCGCGCCAAGGCGCGCATCCTCGCGAACCAGGGCGCCGGCGATACCGCGATCCTGAACCACGACGACCCGGTGGTCCGGAGGCTCGCCGCCGAGTGCCGCGCGCGAGTCGTGTTCACGAGCCTGCGCGGCCGCCCGCCCGGACCGGCGGCATGGGTGGAAGGCGACCGCTTCTTCATCGACTTCGGCGAGGGTGACCGCGAGGTGTACGACGCCAGCGAGCTCAAGCTCGAGGGGGTCCACAACCGCGAGAACGCGATCGCGGCGCTCGCGTCGGCGCGCGTGATGGGCATCGACGGTGTCGTCGCGATGCGCGCCATCGCGGGTTTTCCGGGTCTCCCGCACCGCATGGAGCGGGTCGCCGAGCACGACGGCGTGCGCTGGGTGAACGACTCGAAGGCCACCAACGTCGCGGCGGCGGCGCGCTCGCTCGAGGGGTACGCGGGTGGCGTGATCCTCCTCGCCGGTGGCGTGGACAAGGGCGGCAGCTACGAGCCGCTCGTCGCCGCGGCCCGCGGTCGGGTGACGCGTGCCTTCGTCTACGGCGAGGGCCGCGAGCGCCTCGCGGAGGCGCTCGAGCGCGCGCTGCCGACCACCCGCGTCGACGACCTGGCGGGCGCGGTGGCGGGAGCCGCCGAGCTGGCTCGCGCCGGCGACGTGGTGCTGCTCGCGCCGGCGTGCGCGAGCTACGACCAGTTCAAGAGCTTCGAGGAGCGCGGCGCGCTGTTCCGTCGCCTCGTGGAGGCCCGCATCGCGGCGGCGCCGCCCGGGCCGAAGGGCGGGGGGCGGCGGTGAGCGTGGTCTCGACCATCGGCGACCTCGGCACCCGTGCCGCGGTGCCGTCGATCGCGCTGCGCGACCGGGCGGAGCGCCGCGCCCTGGTGGCGCGCGCGTGGGCGCTCGAGCTCGGCTTCCTGGTGCTGGTGGCGCTCGGGCTGGCGCTGGTGTGGAGCGCCTCGAGCCCGATGGCGCTCGCGCGCCACCAGTCGAGCACCCACTTCCTGGGCAAGCAGCTCGCGTGGGCCGCGCTCGCGGTGGCGGGCTTCTTCGCCGCCAGCCGCACGCCGCTGCGGGTGATCGAGCGGCTCTCGGTCGTGGCGCTGCCGATGGTGGTGCTGGCGCTCGTGTACCTGCTGCTACCCGGGAGCGCGGGGGCCCACGGCGGCGCGGTGCGCTGGATCTCGCTCGGCCCCATCTCCGTGCAGCCCGCCGAGCCCGCCAAGGTGGCGCTGGTGCTCGCGCTGGCGCGCTGGCTGTCGCGGCTGCCGGTGCCGGACGGACGCATCACGCTCACGGTGCTGGGCGTGGCCGCGATCCCGGCGCTCCTGGTGTATCTCCAGCCCGACCTCGGCACGGCGGTGGTGCTGATGTCCGCCACCTTCGTGCTCCTCTACCTCGCGGGCGCGTGGCTCACCCACCTGATCGCGATCGTGGTGGCGATCCTCCCCGCGCTCGCGTGGTCGGTGGTTCACCACGAGTACCGCTGGCGACGGCTGGTCGCCTTCTGGGAGCCGTGGGAGAACGCGCGCACCCTCGGTTACCAGATCGTCCAGTCGTTCGTGGCGTTCGGCTCGGGCGGGGTCTTCGGCCGCGGGCTCGGCGGCGGCACGCAGAAGCTCTTCTACCTGCCGGAGAGCCACACCGACTTCGTGTTCGCGGTCCTCGGCGAGGAGATGGGCTTCGTCGGAGTCGCGAGCGTGGCCGCGCTCTTCTTCCTGCTGATCGTGCAGGGCACGCGCGTGGCGCTGGCGGCGCGAGATCGTTTCGGCTACCTGCTCGCGGCGGGGCTCACGTGCCTGATCGGCCTGCAGGCGGCGGCCAACATGGCCGTGACGCTCGGGCTGGTCCCGACCAAGGGGCTGGCGCTGCCATTCCTGAGCTACGGCGGCTCGGCGCTGCTCTCGAGCTCGGTCGCGCTCGGCTTCGTGCTGGCCGTCGATCGGCACTCCGCCTCGCTCACGCCGGGGCGGGAGGAGCGCTCGTGAGGCTCCTGGTCGCGGGCGGCGGTACCGGTGGCCACCTCTTCCCTGGCGTGGCGGTCGCGGAGCGCTGGCTCGCGGGCGGCAGCGATCGTGCCGTCGCGTTCGCCGGCACCACGAGCGGCGTCGAGGCGCGGCTGGTGCCGGAGCTCGGCCACCGCTTCTTCCCGGTGCGTGCGGGCGCGGTCGCGGGCGGCGGCTTGCTCGCGAAGATCCGCTCGCTGGGGCGGGTGCTGCTCGGCGTCCACGACGCCGGCGCGGTGCTGCGCGAGTTCGACCCGCACGTGGTGCTCGGCGTCGGCGGCTACGCCTCGGTGCCGGTGATGCTGCGCTCGGTGCTGGCGCGCCGGCCCACCGCGATCCAGGAGCAGAACGCCGCGCCCGGGCTCGCCAACCGGCTCCTCGGCAAGCTGGTACGGCGCGTGTTCGTCACCTTCGAGAGCAGCCGGTCCCACTTCCCGCCCGGACGCGCGGTGCTGACGGGCAACCCGATCCGGCCGAGCGTGCTCGCGCGCCTCGAGGAAACCCGTCGCGCCCGCGCCACGCGCACCGCGGGCGCGGTCCCGTCGATCCTGATCTCCGGTGGCAGCCAGGGCTCGCGCTTCCTGAACGAGAACGTGCCAGCGGCGATCGCGGCATGGCTCGCGAGCCGACGAGCATCCCAGCCGGGCGCAGCGGCGCCGCGGATCGTCCACCAGACCGGCCGCGCGGACGAGGAGACGACGCGCGTCCGTTACGCCGAGCTCGGCCTCGCCGCCTCGGTCACCGCGTTCATCCGCGACATGGGCCAGGCGTACGGTGAGGCGGACCTCGTGGTGGCGCGCGCCGGCGCGGGCACCCTCTCGGAGCTGGCGGCCGTCGGTCTGCCCGCGGTGCTGGTGCCGTACCCGTTCGCGGGCGCGCATCAGGAGGCGAACGCCCGCGCGCACGCCGCCCTCGGCGCGGGGGTGTGCGTGACCCAGGCCGAGGCGAGCGTCGAGCGCCTCGCCGCCGAGATCGGGCGGCTCCTCGACGAGCCGGCGCTGCGGCGCCGGATGGCGGACGCGGCGCTCGGCGCGGCGCGGGTGCGGGCGGCCGACGACATCGCGGAGGCGTGCGTGGCGCTCGCTTCCGGCGGAGCGAGGTGAGCGATGTATCGCAAGGAGCATCGCATCCACTTCGTCGGCGTCGGTGGCAGCGGCATGAGCGGCATCGCCGAGGTGCTGGTCAACCTCGGTTACCGCGTGAGCGGCTCGGATCTCGCCGACAACGACGTGACCCGGCGCCTCGCGGGGCTCGGTATCACCGTGAGCCAGGGCCACGACGCGAAGCACGTGATCGAGAGCGACGCGCAGGTCGTGGTGGTGTCGACGGCGGTCAAGAAGGACAACCCCGAGGTGGTGGAGGCCCGCCGCCGTGGCATCCCGGTGATCCCGCGCGCGGAGATGCTCGCCGAGCTGATGCGCGTGAAGTACGGCGTCGCGATCGCCGGCTCGCACGGCAAGACCACCACCACCTCGCTGACCGCGGCGGTGCTGCAGGCAGGTGGGCTCGATCCCACGGTGGTGATCGGCGGGCGGCTGGTGGGGCAGGGCACCGGCGCGCGCCTCGGCAAGGGCGAGTTCCTGGTTGCCGAGGCCGACGAGTCGGACGGCAGCTTCCTCCACCTGGCTCCCACCATCGCGGCGGTCACGAACATCGACCGCGAGCACCTCGATCATCACCACACGATGGAGAAGCTCCGCGAGGCGTTCGTCACCTTCGTGAACAAGGTGCCGTTCTACGGCCTCGCGATCCTCAACCTCGATCATCCGGTGGTGCAGGGGATCCTGCCCGAGATCGAGAAGCGCTGGGTCACCTACGGCTTCTCGGCGCAGGCCGACTACACGGCGGTGGAGGTGGAGCTGGCCGCGCGTCGCTCGTCGTTCGTGGTGCGGCGCCGTGGCGAGGACCTCGGCGCGATCACGCTCGGCCTTGCGGGGCTGCACAACGTCCAGAACTCCCTCGCGGTGGTGGCGATCGCCGACGAGCTCGGCATTCCGTTCGCGGCGGTGCGCGACGCCCTCGCGTCGTTCGAGGGGATCGAGCGGCGCTTCCAGATCCTCGGCGAGGAGAAGGGCGTCCTGGTGGTCGACGACTACGGCCACCATCCGGCGGAGATCCGCGCCACCCTCGAAGCGGCGCGCGCGGGCTGGGGCCGGCGCATCGTGGTGGCGTTCCAGCCCCACCGCTACACGCGCACCCGCGACCTCGCCGACGAGTTCCACGGCGCGTTCCACCAATCGGACGTGTTGCTCGTCACCTCGATCTACGCGGCCAGCGAGGAGCCGATCCCGGGTGTGAGCGGCGAGACGGTCGCCGAGGGCGCGCGCCTCCATGGCCATCGCGACGTCCGTTTCGTGCCGACCCTGCCCGAGGTCGTCGACACCCTCGCGGCGGTGGCGCGGGAAGGCGACCTGGTGATCACCCTGGGTGCCGGATCGATCGGCGGGATCGGTCCGAAGCTGCTCGCGCGGCTTCGCGGAGAGGGCACGTGAGCGATGCCGGTCTCGCGCACGCCGCCGGGGAGGGCGCATGGGATCTCGTGAATCCCTCGGCGCTCCGGCGGATCTCGACGGCACGCGCCGCGAGCGCCTGCTCGCTGCGCTGCCGCGTGGCGTTCGCGCCCGTGCGCGCATCGACGAGCCGCTCGCGCCCCACACCACGTGGCGGATCGGCGGTCCAGCGGACGTGTGGGTCGAGGCGCTCTCGGTGCCCGAGCTGCGGGCGGTGCTGCGCGCCTGCCACGAGCAGCGGGTGCCGCTTCGCGTGCTCGGCGGCGGCTCCAACGTGCTGGTCGCGGACGAGGGCGCGCGTGGTGTCGTCGTGGCGCTCGGGGGCGTGTTCGAGCGCGTCGTCGAGGAGCGTGCCGGTGTGCGTTCGCTCCGGCTCGTCGCGGGGGCCGGTGTACGCGTCACCGCGTTCGCGCGCCGGATCTCGGGCGACGGCTGGTCCGGTCTCGAGTTCGCGGTGGGAATCCCCAGCACCGTGGGAGGGGCGCTCGTCATGAACGCCGGTGCTCACGGTCGCCAGATGAAGGACGTGGTGCGGTGGGCCGAGCTCGTTCAGGCCGACGGCACCCGCCGCCGCGTGCCGGTCGAGGAGCTGCGCTTCGCGTACCGGCACACGCGCCTGCCCGCCGGCGCGGTGGTGACGCGGGTGGGACTCGAGCTGCGCCGCGACGAGCCGGGCGGGATCCGCGAGCGCGTGCGCGCGCACCTCGACTACCGCAAGTCCACCCAGCCGCTCACCGAGCCGAGCTGTGGCTCGGTGTTCGTGAACCCGGCGGGAGGCTCGGCCGGGCGGCTGATCGAAGAGGCCGGCCTCAAGGGGCGGCGCGTGGGCGGCGCCGCGATCTCGAACAAGCACGCGAACTTCATCGTCAACCTGGGGCGCGCGCGCCGCCGACGTGATCGCGCTGGTGCGCGAGGCGCGCGACGCGGTGCGCGCGCGCACCGGCATCGAGCTCACCCCCGAGGTCAAGCCGTTCGGCGATTTCGCCGGCGGACGGCCCTGGTGAGTGACGCACGGAACGGAAGGGATCGAGAGCGATGGCACGGGTAGCGGTGTTGCTGGGTGGGATGAGCGCGGAGCGCGAGGTCAGTCTCGTCACCGGCGAGGCGTTCGCCATGGCGGTCGAGCGGCTCGGCCACGAGTGCATCCGCATCGACGCCGGTGCCGACGTCGCCTCTCGCCTGACCGCCACGAAGCCCGACGTCGCGCTCATCGGCCTGCACGGCAAGTTCGGCGAGGACGGCGCGATCCAGGGCCTGCTCGAGCTGATGGGGATCCCGTACACCGGCTCGGGCGTGCTCGCGAGCGCCGCGGCCATGGACAAGGTCATGTCCAAGCTGCTCTTCGAGCGCGTCGGTATCCCGACGGCGCCGTTCGTCGTGCACCGCCGCGCGGAAGCGGAGCCCACGCCGCCGGGTGGTTACCCCTGCATCGTGAAGCCGGCGAGCGAGGGCTCGAGCGTGGGCGTGAGCCTGGTCCACGGCCCCGACGAGCTGGGTGCTGCGCTCGAGCACGCGCATCGCTTCGACCCGGTCGTGCTCGTCGAGCGCTACGTGAAGGGCCGCGAGATCCAGGTCGCGCTCCTCGACGGCGTGGTGCTCGGAACCCTCGAGATCGTGTGCGAGGGCCACGAGTTCTACGACTACCAGAGCAAGTACACCGCCGGCCTCGCCCGCCATCTTTGTCCGGCGCCGCTCGCCGACGACGTCCGGATGCGGCTCGAGGCGCTGTCGCGGCGCGCCAACGACGTGCTCGGCTGCGAGGGCGCGACGCGCGCGGAGTTCCTGCTCGAGAACGATCGCGAGCCGTGGATGCTCGAGATCAACACGCTGCCGGGCATGACCCCGACCAGCCTGGTGCCGGAGATCGCCGCGAAGGCGGGGATCGGTTTCGACGAGCTGGTGGGCCGGCTGATCGCGGGCGCGCGACTCAAGATCCCGCGCCTCGGGAGCGGGGCATGACCACGACCGCCCGCCGCACCTCGCGCCGGAACCGGAGCCGCGCCGGCCTCGCCGTGGCCGCGGTCGCCGCCTTCGGTGGCGCTGCCGGCTTCGGCTGGGCACGGCTCGAGCGCTCGCCGTGGATGCGGGTCGAGCACGTGAACGTGCGCGGGCTCGCGCGCCTCTCGGCCGACGAGGTCGTGGCCTACGCGGGGCTCACGCGCCGGGAGAGCTTGCTCAGGCTCCCGACCGAGAAGCTCGAGGAGCGGCTCGCCGCGCACCCGTGGGTCAAGCACGTCACGGTGCGACGCGCGTGGCCGCCGACGGTCGTGATCGACGTCGAGGAGCGCCGCCCGGTGGCCTGGGTGCTGGACGATCGGCCGTGGGTGATCGACGCGGACGCGCATCCGTTCAAGGCGTGGGACGTCGCCGATCGCCTCGACCTCCCGGTGGTCACCGGGATCGACTCGGGTACGGGTGAGCCGGGCGACGCCGAGCTGACGCGCGAGTCGCTCGAGGAGGCGGTCGCGATGCTCGACGAGCTCGCGCACCTCGAGCCGGCCCCGGCCTTCGACGAGCTGCATCGCGGCCCCGAGGGTCGCTGGTCGATCGTGGCCGCGAGTGGACGAGAGATCGTGCTGGGAGACCGCGCCGGGGCGGCGCGGGCGTGGGAGCGGTACCGGTGGCTCGCGCCGCGGCTGGAGCGCGAGACCGGCGCCGGCGTGTTGCGGGTGGACGTCTCCGATGCTCGGGATGCCTACGTCCTGATGGATCCGGAAGGCGGGCCGGCACCGCGTGCGGCGGTGCCGCGGAGTGCGGCGCGTCTCTGACGGCGCGCCGAGATGGGGGGAGATCGCATGTCGAGAAGAGAGAACCTGATCGTGGGCCTGGACATCGGCACCACGAAGATCTGCGCGATCGTCGCCGAGCGCCGCTCCGACACGGTCGAGGTGATCGGTGTGGGCGTCGCGCCGTGCGACGGACTCCGCAAGGGGGTGGTGGTCAACATCGAGGCGACGGTGGCTTCGATCCGCAAGGCGATCGAAGAGGCCGAGAGCATGGCCTGCTGCGAGATCGACGGGGCCTACGTCGGTATCGCGGGAGGCCACGTGAAGGCGATCAACTGCCACGGCGCGATCCCGCTCAAGACCGGCGAGGTGCGGCCGATCGACGTGCAGCGCGTGATCGAGGCCGCCACGACGGTGGCGATCCCGATCGACCGCGAGGTGATCCACACCATCCCGCAGGAGTTCGTGATCGACGGCGAGGAAGGGATCCGCGATCCGGTCGGCATGAACGGCGGCGTGCTCGAGGCGTGGGTGCACATCGTCACCGGCGCGGTGTCGGCTGCACAGAACCTGGTGAAGTGCGCGAACAAGGCGGGGGCTGACGGTGCACGACATCGTGCTCCAGCCACTCGCGAGCGCCGAGGCGGTGCTCAGCAAGGACGAGAAGGAGCTCGGCGTCGCGCTCATCGACATCGGTGGCGGCACCTCGGACCTCGCGATCTTCGCCGACGGCGCGGTCAAGCACAGCTCGGTGCTCCAGCTCGCCGGCAACCAGATCACCGGTGACGTGGCGCTCGGACTGCGCACGCCCGTGAGCGAGGCCGAGCGCCTCAAGCTCAACTACGGCTGCGCGCTCGCCTCGATGGTCGACGACGACGAGGTGATCGAGGTGCCGAGCCTGGGCGGACGGCGACCGCGGGTGATCTCCCGCCACGCGCTCGCAGAGATCATCGAGATGCGTGTCGACGAGACGCTCCAGCTCGTCGACAAGGAGATCAAGAAGGCCGGGCTCGAGGACGCGATCGCGTCCGGCATCGTGCTCACCGGTGGGACCGCGAATCTCGTGGGCCTGCCCGAGCTCGCCGAACGGATCTTCGACCTGCCGGTCCGGCGCGGCTCGCCGCGCGACATCGGTGGTCTCGGTGAGGTGGTGTCGAGCCCGAAGTACGCGACCGGCGTGGGGCTGGTGCTCGCCGGGGCGCGCAACGGTCACGAGAGCAAGTTCCGCATCCGGGACGAGAACATCTTCTCGCGCGTCACGATGCGGATGAAGGAGTGGTTCCAGGAGGTGTTCGTGTGACGGGCGACCGCGGTGGAGGGGGCGGGCGCGGAGGTGCGTCCGGAGGCAGGGGTGGTGTTCGTTCGAATCGGCAAACCAGGGGAGGACAGATGGAAATGAAGTTCGAGCTCGCAAACGGGGACGGGCGGCCGCAGGCCGTGATCAAGGTGGTGGGTGTCGGCGGCGGCGGCGGCAACGCGATCAACAACATGATCGCGCAGGGTCTCCAGGGCGTGGATTTCGTGGTGGTGAACACGGACGCCCAGGCGCTCAAGCTCTCGCACTCGACGACCCGCGTGCCGATCGGCGGGCGGCTCACCAAGAACATGGGCGCCGGCGCCAATCCCGAGGTCGGCCGTGCCGCCGCCGAGGAAGACGTCGACGCGATCCGCGAGGCGCTCCAGGGCTGCGACATGGTGTTCATCACCGCCGGCCTGGGCGGTGGCACCGGCACCGGCGCGGCGCCGATCGTCGCCCAGTGCGCGCGCGATGTCGGCGCGCTCACGGTCGGCGTGGTGACCAAGCCGTTCCTCTTCGAGGGGCCGCGGCGCCGCAAGATCGCCGATCACGGGCTCAAGGAGCTCAAGCGCTGCGTCGACACCGTCATCACCATCCCGAACCAGCGGCTGGTGACGCTCGCGGGTGACGACCTCGAGCTGCTCGATGCGTTCCGCATGGTCGACGACGTGCTCTTCCAGGCGGTCAAGGGCATCGCCGACGTCATCACCGAGGTGGGCTACATCAACGTCGACTTCCAGGACGTCCGCACCATCATGAGCGAGAAGGGCATGGCGCTCATGGGCAGCGGCATCGCCGACGGCCCCGATCGCGCGGCGCGTGCGGCGCGTGCGGCGATCGAGAACCCACTCCTCGAGGACGTCGACATGCACGGCGCGCGCGGAGTGCTGGTGAACGTCACGACCTCGAGCGCGGTCAAGCTGCACGAGGTGACCGAGGCCTGCAGCATCATCCAGGAGTCGGCGCACGAGGACGCGACGGTCATCTGGGGCCAGGTCATCGACCCGATGATGGAGGGCCGCATGCGCGTGACCGTCCTCGCGACCGGTTGCGGCCGCGACGAGATCGAGGAGGCGCCCGTGCGCGACGCCCGCGACAGCCGCCCGATTTCGACCGCCGTGGCGAGCTCGCTGCGCTCGGCGTCGCGGCCGGAGCCGACGCCGGTCCGTGAGCGGGAGCCGGTCCGCGAGAGGGAGCCGGTTCGCGAGCGCGAGCGTGAACGCGAGATCGAGCCGCCCAAGCCAGCGGCCCGGCCGATTCGCCCGATCGTCAGCGACTCGCGCTCCTTCACGAGCGAGCCCGACGCGGTGCGCGCCGGTGGCGCGTCCCGAGCGCAAGCCCGAGAGCGATCGCTCGCGTTCCTGGCTCTCGGCCCCGGCGTCGAACGTGCCGGAGCGCTACCACGCAGGTGGCTCACGGATGGGCGAGCGCGGCCAGCCGCTCTACGAGGACGGGCGTCCCGGCTTCGACTCGATCTCGCTCGATCAGCTCAATGGCTTTTACGGCGACGACGACGATCCCATGAACACGCCGCCGTGGGCGCGCCCTCCCTCGAAGCACTCGTGAGGCGCGCGCCACCCTGACTTCGGTTTCGTGCTGCTCTTCGTCTTCTCCTCCCCGCTTCCGTCCCCTGGCGCACCTCGCCCCGGTGCCCAGGGGGCGGAAGCACCTGCCGCGCACCCCACGCCTTCGCCGGTCCCCTGACGATTTGACACCCGGGCGCCAAGCCTCGTCCTCCGGGGCCAGGTGTGGCGCGGCGGATTTTTCTGCGTTTTCGCGGGGAATCACGAAATCATTGTGATTTCTCTCACCCTGCCGATGAAAGGTGGGAGGGCACGACGCTTGCTCAAAGGACTGGGCGAGCAAGGAATCGCGAAAGGAAGATCAGCCGGACGATCGACGAACCATCCACGCAGCACGCGAAGCCGAGACGACCATGAACCGCGACGAGAAAAGCGATCTGCAGGAGCTGGAAGCCACCCTGCGAGAGACCATGACTCCCATGGAAGCGAGTCGCGAGCTTCACATCCGGCCGCCGAAGACGCCGCGTGCCGCGCCGAGCTTCCCGTCGGTGCTCTGTCCAGGCCGTGACGTGATGCAGGCCGCGGAGATGTTCGGCGCCTGCCTCGCGGTGCTCGCGACCGGTCGGATACCGATCGTCGAGGAGCCGCTCGCCTGAGGCGCGCGCTCGCGCCCACCCAACTCCAGGTCCCTTTCTCGTCTCGCCCCTGAGGGGGGAACGGTCGCTTCGCCGCCACCGTTCCCCCCTCACCCCTTTTTACGGGGGGCTGTTCCAGCCCCCCGCGCTGTGTTCCTTCGGGGTCTTTCCAAGACCCCGCCCCGTCCGGAGTGAATCCGGACGGGGCCCCACCCCAAATCCGGCGCGATGACGCGCCGCGCGCCGCTGGCGCGTGCCGTTGCCGGGTCCACTCTCGACACTCGCGGCTCTTCGGGCGGGTCCCACCCCCGAGTCACTCGCTTCGCTCGCGCGGTCGCGCCGCGACCGGCCCTGCGACGAGTCCGGTCGGTCCGCAGTACGCGGTTGTTCCAGCCCCCCGCGCTGGGTTTCTTCGGGGTCTTTCCAAGACCCCGCCCCGTCCGGAGTGAATCCGGACGGGGCCCCACCCCAAGTCCGGCGCGATGACGCGCCGCGCGCCGCTGGCGCGTGCTGTTGCCGGGTCCACTCTCGACACTCGCGGCTCTTCGGGCGGGTCCCACCCCGAGTCACTCGCTTCGCTCGCGCGGTCGCGCCGCGGTTGTGAATCTTGGCTCACTGACGCGAGCCGCGTGGGCCCGGAGACGGGGGATGGAACCCCCGTCGCTACGATGGTTCTCGTAGCGCGGGGGGCTCCGTCCCCCCGCGAGTGCGTGGTTCGCGCAGGAGCGCGCTTCGACTCATCCGCCGTGGCTCAGCTGGAGCGCCCACGAGAGCAGTCCGAGGGCGTTGAACACGGCGTGGCTGGTGATGCCTGGGTCGATCGACCCGGTGCGCGCGCGCAGCACGCCGTTGGCGAGTCCCACGACGAACACCGGCACCAGCGCGAGCGGCGCCTCCGCGTAGGTCAGCAGGTGCACGGCGGCGAAGACCAGCGCGCTGCCGACGATCGCGGCTCGCTCGCCGTGCTTCGCCAGCGCGCCGAAGAAGAGCCCCCGGAAGAGGATCTCCTCGAACAGCGGCGCGAGCACCACCACTGGCAGCGCGAGCACCGCGAGGTCGACCGTGCTGCTCACCGCGTGGAAGAGCTCGGTGCGCTCGATCCCGACGTCGACGACGGCGGTGAAGGCGACGTTCACGCCATAGAGCGCGAGCCCTGCGAGGGCGCCCGTCACGTGGGTTCGGGGAGCCGCGCGTCCGAAGCCCGGAAGCGCACGCAGCGGCCGCCCGAACTTGAGGCGCGCGAGCGCGCTCACGATGCCGACCAGTGCCGCGTAGCTGAGTGCCAGCGGCAGCGCGAGCGCCCACACGTCGGGGAGCTCGGGCGCGGCCGCGGGCGCGCCGTTCGTCTCGTTGCTCGCGGGTAGCATCAGCTGCACCACGAGCGCCGGCCCCAGCACGGCGAGCACCAGCACCTTGATGGGGAACCGCCACCCCCAGGTCGGGGCGGGTCGGGTCGGCAGATCGTCGAGGAGCTCGCTCACCGCGCGCTCGCCTCGAGCGCCGCGAAGTCGTGCACGAACGTCTCCTGGTCCCAGTTCTCGAGCGAGCCCGGGCGGTGGGCGCGCACGGTGTGGATCGCGGTGCGGGGGAGAGCCCGTGGCGCACCAGCAAGCAAGCGGTGAGGGGTGCCGGTGCGGCCGATGCCGGCCGCGCAGTGGATCAGCGCTGTGCGTCCCTCCCGGAGCGCGGCCTCGAGCTCGTCGACGGCGCGAGCCATCTCGTCGAGGGTCGGCACGGAGAAGTCGCGGATGGGATGGCGATGGACACGCAGTCCGCCGCGATCGTACTCGCGCAACAGCTTCGGAACGCCCCACGCACGGAAGTCACGATCCTCGAGCAGGCAGAAGACCGACTCGACGCGGGCTTCGCGCAGGCTCGCCAGGTCGGCGTCGAGGCCGCGGAAGGTGCCGGGGCAACCGGAAGTTCCCAGGCGGCCTGGTCGCACGCTCGGTACGTCGTCGTACCAGGTGATCGGGACCATGCCCCGAGACTAGCAGGCGTGCGCGCCGGCGATGTGCGGTCGTTCAGTGGGTCGAGACGCACGCCTCCGGGAAGCTCGCGGCGTGACGGGTCACCCACTCGAGCGCGGCCTCGCGCGGTGTCAATCGGCGCCCTTCCTCCGCGAGAACCTGACGGCGGTACGCGCGGATGTAGCAGATCTGCTCCACCATCCGGACCCGGAACGCGTCCTGTCCGGCGAGGAACTGGGCGCCCACGTCGAAGCCATCGCCGGTGGCACTGCACCACACCACCTGCGCCGCGATCTCGACGGGCGCATGGGCAAGATGGATGTGGATCGAGATGACCACCCCGGGCACGAGTTGCCGCCGGGAGTGGAACGCGAGACCGCCGTAGCCGAGATCGCGGAGCCGCAGGTGGGCGGGAGTCGGGTCCGGCGGGACCGTCACGTGAATCGGGATGGTGGCAGGATGCCGAATGAACCCGCGGCGATCCGCGCCCTCGGCCGTGCGATCCGCGGGGCGCGGAACCGGAACGGTGGGCGCGCTGGGGCGGCGCCTCGGGTTGGGTCGCATGGGATCATCCGTCGAGCAATTTGGCTCGGTGCCTCGTTCGCTCCCTGGCAACTGCAAGCTCGACGCCCACCCGCGCGAGGCTCACCGGCCGCCGCCGGAGCGGATACGCTCCGGACGACTCACGGGTATCGGAAATCGAGATGGATCAGGAGCTTCTGGGCGTGATCGAGGTCGCGGTCGAGCGCGGCATCGACGACTACGTGGCCGAACGTCGCCGCCGCATCCCGGGTTTCGTCGAGCGAACGTTCTCGCTCCGAGGAGCGTTCGAGCTCCACCGTCGGACGTTCGGGCGTGATTTCTACAAACACCCCGTGAACATGCTGTGGGCGCCGCCGGCGCTGGTCGTGCACGGGATCGGCGGGTTACTCGAGCGTGCAGGCGCGAAAGGAACCGGCGCTCGCCTGCGGCGCTTGCCGCTCGGCCTCGAGACCGCCTTCGAACGCGAGCTGACGTGGCGCGTGCACACCGATCTTCTCGAGCTGCCGTACGCGCAGGGCGAGCGTCGCGCCGAGCGCGACGCGCTCCTCGACGCGGTGCTCGCGCGCCCCGAGCTCGCCGAGCTCTGCGAGCGCTACCTCGCCGAGCTTCGCGCGAAGGCCGCGCGTCCGGAGGTGCGCGCCGCGCTCGAGCGCAACCTCGCGGAGTACGGCAAGACGCGGCTCGGAGTCACCGATCTCGCCGGCACGCTGATCAGCCTGGGCATCGGTTACGCGGCCTTCCAGCACGCCACGCCGGGCGCGCTCTCGGCGGGCGGATCGGCGGCGGCGGTCATCGCCCAGCAGCTCGCGATCGCGAACTTCGCGCTCGGCCCGACGCTCGGCTCGATCTACTACGGGCTCTTCCCGGCGAGCGCGTCGGCGCCGCTCCTCGTCGCCGCCACCGCCGCGTGGATGGCGAGCGTCGGCGTGCTCGCGGCCCTCGCCTGGGTCGTGATCGACCCGGTGCTGGCGCGCAGCGGGGTCCACGAACGTCGCCTCGCCCGCTTCGTCGACGCGCTCGGCGACGAGCTACGCCGACGCGAGAGCGGCTATCGCGTCCGGGAACACTACGTGGCGCGCGTCTTCGACCTGCTCGATCTGTTGCGCCACGCGGCGCTGTCGGTGCGCTGAAGCGGGCGCAGGAGGCCCGCGCGCGCCGCGCGGGCCTCGTCAGTGGCCCGACTGGCCGTCGAGGTACGAGCGCAGGCGCGCCTGGCTCTGCGCGCTCAGGTACGAGAACACCACCCCGACCGTGTACTTGCGGTGTGCGCCGGACGCGGAGCGGCGCACCCACACGACCCGCCCGGTGGCGTCGATGCCGTGCGCCGCGCCGCCGTCGAGCTCGAACTGGACGTCGATGCGCGTGAGCGGGTCCGGCTCCATCGGCGGCAGCAGCGAGACCCCGTCGACCTCGAGCTCGTCGGTCTGGATCATCGCGCCGAGAAGAGAGAGGTTCACCGCTTCGGACGGCACGGTTCGAGTCGCGCCCTCCACGTCCTCGCCGTCTCGGACCAGCCGGTACGACGCGCCACAGCGCACGTTCGCGCGCGCCGCACGCCGCTGCTCCGCACCTCCGCGGGTTGCGCTCGATCCACTCATCGGTCGCTCTCCTCGTGCCGAGGCTCGCCGCGCATCAGCGCGCGAGGAGCTTGTACGTCGCCTTGGCCATGATCCGCACCGCCTGCGGGCGTGGCAGCAAACGGGTCATGAGGAACGCCGCCGCCTTGTTGGCCCCACCGGCGATCACGCTCGGACGCTTGCCGAGCGCGGCGAGCGCCGCGTTCACCACCTCGTCCGTGTCCCCGACCGGCGCCGCCGTGCTTCGCCCCGCGGTGTTCGCGAGGTAGCCCGGCGTGCGAGTCGCACCCGCGAGCACGCTCAGCACGTCGACGCCGCGCGGCCCGAGCTCGCCCCACAGGCTCTCGCCGAAGATCAGGTTCCAGGCCTTGGTCGCGGCGTAGTTTCCGATGTACGGCGTGCCCTGGATGCCGCTCAGCGACGTCATCAGGATCACGCCGCCGCGCCCGCGCTCGAGCATCGGCGGGACGAGCGCGTCGATGAGCAAGAGCGGCGCGCGGCAGTTGGTGTCGAGCTCGCGCAAGCGGTTCTCGATCGGGTGGTCGAAGTAGCGGCCGATCAACGAGAGCGCCGCGTTGTAGACCAGGAAACCGACCTGCCTCGTGCCGGCTTCGCGCCCGAAGCCGCGGACGGAATCGGCGTCGGCGAGGTCGACCGCGTGGGTCTCGACCTCGACCCCGTGACGGCTGCGTAGCTCGGCGGCGAAGGCCTCGAGTGGGCCCGCCCGCCGCGCTGCGAGCACCAGGTCGAGCCCGCGGCTCGCGAGCTGCCTCGCGAACTCGGCGCCGATCCCCTCGGAGGCGCCAGCCACCACGGCCCACGGGCCATAGCGGTCGCGGAACGCCGCGTCGTTCGCGGTCACGGCGAGGCCGAGGCCGGTGACGATGGCGCCGGCGCGGTCGTCGAAGCCGGCGCCGAAGCGGGTGTGGCGGCGAGCGGCGAGACCGGCCGCGTGAACGGATGCGGCTTCAGGTTGCGGAGCAGGATCAGCGTCGGGAAGACCGCCCAAGGCAGGTTCGCCATGGTCATGACGAACACGTTCTTGGTGGGATGGATACCCCAGTATTCCTCGCCCATGATGCAGCAGATGATGACGATCAAGAAGCTGCCGTAGATGATGCTGGGGATGCGAATCCACTCGCGGCCACGAGCGTAGGCGTAGATCGCGAACGCGTAGAACGGCCCGAAGTAGAGCGCGTCGACCCAGATCGTGACCATCCAGAACGGCGGCCGCGCGAGCAGCAGCGGATCGAACTTCTCGCCCCACCAGTGGACCATGTTCACCGCCCACGGCGGCGGCCAGGCCGGGTACTGGCACGCGTCGCGAAGGGGGCCGCACGTCTGCAGAAAGGCCTGATAGTCCGGGATCGCGATCTGCTCGAAGTCGACGAAGTAGACGATGAACGGCAGGTTGATGATGAAGAAGACGAGGAACGCGATGTCGAGGCGGCGTTCACGTAGCGGGATGACTTCTCGCATGAGGCGGGTCTCCGGACGAGGTTCGGGTGGGGACCGGGTTTCCCTACCGCACCCGGCTCCCGGAACACAAGCATTTCCGGCGCTTATCGAGGGTCGGATGTCGACGGCGGCATGACGGCCGGGTGACGAAACGGCCCGGCGGACCAGGCGTGCCGTGCGCCGTGGTCCATCGAACCTTTGGTGGATCGCCTGGCGGGCCTGGAGCGGACAAGGTGTCGCGTCGGAGGCACTCGAGATGAACGCGGCACACGTGCACTTGCTGGTGAACCACCTGCCGATCGTCGGCGCGACCCTGGCCGTTCCGCTTCTCGTTCTGGCGGCGATGATGCCGAGGCAGCGCGGACTGGTGGTCTCGGTCGCGGTGATCCTGACGCTCGCCGCCGGCGGCGCGGGGCTGGCGCTCGTCAGTGGCGACGCCGCGGGGGAGATCGTCGAGTCGCTTCCCGGTGTTCGCGAGGGAGACATCGAGACCCACGAGGAGCGCGCCGAGGTCGCGATGGTGTTCGCGGTGGTGGCGGCGCTCGCCAGCCTGGCCGCGGCGGGTCTCGAGATCGATCGGGGCACGCCGGCCCCGCGTCTCGCCGTTCTCGCCCTGCTCGGGCTCGCGCTGGCGAACGTGGGTGCGATGACGTGGACGGGTGCGTCGGGAGGCGTGATCCGCCACACCGAGATCCGCGGTGGTGCCGGTGCCGCCGCGAGCAGCGCGCCCGACGCGGCCGTGCAAGGCGACGCCGACCGCCAGGGTCGCGGCCGCGGGCACGGCGGCGACCACGACGACGACTGATCGTCGTCGCGAACGCTCGCCCGCGACGCTCGCCCCGCGCGCGAGCGTCGCGGCGCGCTCGAGGACCCTGGCGCGGTGCGAACCGCGACGCGCAACAGGCTGCTAGCCGAGCAAGAGCTGCAGGTCTTCCGCGGTGAGCGTCTGGATCAGGCTCTGGTCCGCGGTGATGATCGCTTCGGCGAGCGTCTTCTTGCGCGCCTGGAGCGCCACGATCTTCTCTTCGACGGTGTCGCGGGCGATCAGCCGGTAGGCGAACACGCGACGCTTCTGGCCGATGCGGTGCGCGCGGTCGACGGCCTGCGCCTCGACCGCGGGGTTCCACCACGGGTCGAGGATGAAGACGTAGTCTGCGGCCGTGAGGTTGAGACCCTGGCCGCCCGCCTTGAGGCTGATCAAGAAGAGCTGGCACTCGGTGTCGTCCTGGAAGTGGCGCACGTGCCGCTCGCGGTCGCGGGTGCGCCCGTCGAGGTACTCGTAGCGGATCGCCGCCTCGTCGAGGCGAGCGCGGACGATCGCGAGCAGGCTGGTGAACTGCGAGAAGACCAGCGCCTTGTGCCCGCCCTCGATGACCTCGCGCACCTGTTCGATGAGCGTGGTGAGCTTCGAGCTCGGATCGCCCACGCGCGCCTGGTCCACGAGTCCGGGATGGCACGCGGCCTGGCGCAACCTGAGCAGCGCTTCGAGGACCTGGATCTTGCTGCGCTTGAGCCCGACGGTGTCGATGTGCCCGAGCAACGTGGTGCGGTAGTGCGTGCGTAGCTCGTCGTAGCGAGCGCGCTCCTCGGTCGAGAGCTCGCAGAACAGCGTCTGCTCGGTCTTCTCGGGGAGCTCGGAGAGCACCTGCTCCTTGGTGCGGCGCAGGATGAAGGGGCGCAGCGCCTTGCCGAGCACCGCCAGCGAGCCGCCGTCTTCCTGGATGTCGTCGCCGCCCGTCCACGCCAGGGCCGCGGAGCGGCCGAGCATGCCCGGGTTGAGGAACTCGAAGATCGACCACAGCTCGCGCAGGTGGTTCTCGACCGGCGTTCCGCTCAGCGCCAGACGACGGCGCGCCTTGAGGATGCGGCACGCCTTCGCGGCCTGCGACGCGGCGTTCTTGATGGCCTGGGCCTCGTCGAGGATCGCGTAGTCGAGCTCGAGCTCCTTGAGCTTCATGATGTCGCGGCGGAGCGTGCCGTAGGTGGTGATCAGGAGGTCGAAGTCGCCGAGAGTGTCGAGGCTGCGGTCGGCGCCCGTGTAGTCGAGGATCCGGAGGCCGGGCGTGAAGCGCTGCGCTTCCTCGATCCAGTTGAAGACCAGGCTGCGCGGTACCACCACCAGGGACGGTAGACGCTCGGGTCGCTCACCGCTCAGGCGCCTTCGCTCGAGGAGCGCGAGGATCTGAACCGTCTTACCGAGGCCCATGTCGTCGGCGAGGCAGCCGCCGAAGCCGAAGCGCTCGAGGAACAGGAGCCAGGCGAGGCCTTCCTTCTGGTACTGGCGCAGCTCGCCGGTGAACGACTCGGGCGGCTCGGCGGGCGCGATGCCCTCGAACTCCTCGAGCTCGCGGCGGGCATCCCGGAAGGCCTCATCGACGTTCGGGCTGCCCTGCGCCTGGAGGAGCGCGTCGAGGAGCAGCACCTGCGAGCGTCCGAAGCGCAGCTGGTCGCCGTTGATCTCCGCGAGGTCCGCGAGACCCGCGTAGCGGGTCAGCCACTCCTCGGGAAGCAGCCCGCGCGAGCCGTCGCCAAGCGTGACGAACGCGTCGCCACGCTTGATGGCGGCGAGCAGCTCGGGGAGCCCGATCCGCGTGCCCTCGAAATCGATGCTCGCCGACAGGTCGAACCAGTCGAGCCCGGTGCTCACGCTCATCTGGAACTTGCCCGGGCGGCGGATCTTGTGGCCTTCCGCCTCGACGCGGAAGCCCGAGTCGAGGAGCGCCGGCACCGCCGTCGCCAGGCGGCGCGGGCTGAGCTCGAAGTGCCCGACCCGTCCTGTGCCACGGGTGAAGGAGCGGAAGCCGAGCGGCGGCAGCTTGGCGAGCGCTTCGCCTTCCTTCACCAGATCGCGATGGATGACGATCTTCTGGTCGCGTCGCACCAGGCTCGGGATCTCGCTGCTCGCGGGGGCGTGCAACCCCTCGTATTCGAACGAAACCTCGGCGGAGAGATTGGCGCCGTGCCACGCCTCGTTGGGCGGATGGATGCGGATGCGTGGGATCGGGTTGGGACGCCGCTCGCGCCACTTGAAGTCGGTGGGCAAGTCGAGCGGCGGCGTGCCGGGCGTCTGCCACAGGCGCTCGACGAGCGCCTCGCCGTCGCGTACCGGTACCGCGAGTGGCCCCTGCTTGCGCAGGTTCAGGATCCATTCGAACGCGTCGACGCTCGCGAGCCGCGCGACGCGGTCCTTGAAGAGCACCAGCCCGTGCGCGAGCAAGAGCTCCGGCGCCTCGACGTCGAGGCGCTCGTCGCCGCGCACCAGGCGGCCGCGCAGCACGAGGTTGTCCTCGGTCTTGTCGGTCTCGCGGCGCAGCTCGAGCTCGAATCGCCACGGCTCGCCCTCGTCCCACACGAGTGGGCGGGGGAGATCCGCGGCGCGGCCCTGTCCTGGCTCCTCGAGCCAGCCGAAACGGCCGGTGGCGCTGAGCCGGGGCAGGAGCAGATCGTAGAGCGCCGGGCGGATCGCCGCGCCGGCGTAGCGAGCGTTGGGGCCGACGAAGTCGTAGCCGTAACCGTACTGGTCGGCGTGGCGCACGTTGCCCAGGATCAGCGGCACCAGCGCGCGGTCCTCCGCGTCGAGCAGGTGCTCCGCCTCGAGCTCGCTCAGCCGGACCGGCTTGAGCTGGCCGAGCTCGCCGGTCTTCTTGACCGGCCGCTGGTGGAAGAGCACCACCAGGTGGCCTCGTGCGTAGGTGCTCGCCAGGTCCACCACGTACCAGATCTCGCGCGGACGGCTCGCGTCCGCGGCGTTGAGCTTGGTCCAGCGGTTGTGCTCCTCGAGCGAGTGCTTGATCTGATCGAGGCGCACCTTCCAGCGCGAGCCCGCGATGGGGCGCTGCTGGGCGTTGGCGTTGCGATCGTTCTGGTTCTGGCCCTTGTTGCCCTTGTTGTGGCCGTGACCGTGGTTGCGCTCGGTTCGGTCCTTCGAGGCCCGACGAAGCTGGAACTGACCGCGCGGCGGTGGCGGACGAGGAACCTCGACGACCGGCTCGCGCCGGATCTCGTCGGCGGGATCCATCGTGCCGTCGTCGTCGTCCGCGCGGAACCCCGGACCCGCGCGGATCACGCGGATCTGACCGGCGCCGTGAAGGGCGGGTGCGGGGCCATGCTCGTCGAGGTGGAGCAGGGTGGCCCACACGTGCTTGCACAGCACGCCGTCGCCGAAGCGTGGGCACTCGCAATAGGCCTTCGCCGAGTCGATGCCGTCGACGGTGACCCACTGGATGTCGACGACGTAGGTGCGCCCCCCGCTGCCGGCGACGTGAGCGCGCACCCCGAACGACGAATGGTTCGCGACCTTCACCCGTCGCTGGCGGGCGTAGGCGGAGCCCCGCTCCCGGTCCAGGGGATGAAACGCCTGGGCCGCTCGATGAGTGAGGAGCGGAGAAGTACGTGTAGCCGGTCGCATGTAACGACGAGCCAACGGTCGATTCCTAAGACCGAACCCGGCAGCGTAGCCGATGTTCGGACGAATGTTCAGTACCCCGGCGCGATTTATCGTGATCCATGTTCTCGTGGTGCCTGGGTCCGAACGGGGTTCGTGGTTGAAGGCGCGGCCACCAGTCGCGTTGGCCGGTGGAGTGCCGCGCCGCTATCCTTCGACGGTCGTGAGTGCGGCCGATCCCCGGCCGCGTCTGCCCGGAGGCTGGACGTGACCTCGTCGAACCGCGTGATTCGTGGATTGTTGCTCTCCACTCTCGTGCTGGGCACGTCCTCGCACTGTGCGGCCGGTGACGGTCGATTCCCGCGGCTCGAGCGCTTCCGCGAGCGTCGCGAGCAGGAAAGCCAGTCGGCGACCACCCCTGCACCGACGGCCGGCACCACCCGCGAGGCCGAGCCCGCCCCGGCGCCTCTCGCCGGTGGCAGCGACCGTGACGAAACCCTCACCGTCGACGGTCGAGAGCGAACTTACTACGTCCACCTGCCTCCCGGCTTGAGCCCCAGCGGATCGTACCCCCTGGTCTTCAACTTTCATGGTGGGCGTGGGAGCGGACACCAGCAGGCCGAGCTCTCGAAGATGAACGGCTATGCGGACCGGTACGGGTTCATCGCGGTCTATCCGGACGGGATCGAGAAGAACTGGAACGACGGCCGCGGCACCACCGAGCCGTCCAAGATGGGCATCGACGACGTCAAGTTCGTTCGTGCGGTGTACGACAAGCTCCGCAACACCTACGCGGTCGACCCCAAGCGTGTCTACTCGACCGGCATCTCGAATGGCGGGATGTTCAGCTACCGGCTCGCCTGCGACATGAGCGACGTGTTCGCGGCGATCGGTCCCGTGGTGGGCTCGCTCGCCACCAAGCATCGCCCGGGTTGCAAGCCCGCTTCGCCGGTGGCGGTGGTGTCGATCATGGGCGACGCGGACGAGTTCGTGCCGCTCCAGGGTGGCGAGGAAGGCTGGAAGAATGGCAAGGGCGACGGCGGGCAGCTCGAGTCCGAGTCGGCGATGAAGGATTTCTGGTCCAAGCACAACGCATGCTCGTCGGAGCCCTCCGTGACACAGCTTCCGGTGCGCGTGAACGACGGCACCAGCGTCCGGAAGGTCACGTTCTCGGGCTGCAGGAATGGCGCGGACGTGGTGTTCTACACGATCGCAGGCGGCGGTCATACGTGGCCCCCCAACGAGTTCAAGTGGGGGTTCATGAACCGCATGGCGGGCAAGTCCTCGCAGAACATCGACGCGACGCAGGTGATCTGGGACTTCTTCTCGCGGCATCCCAAGTCCTGACTACCTGGTCCGACACGGCGGACCGCGGCGCGGATCGTCCCCCGTCCGCCTCTTCCCCTGGCTCGCGCGCGCAAGCGGCTCGCTTCGACCGAGCCGCACCTCGCTCGCCTCGCGTCGCCGACCGCGCGAGCGCGGAGAGCACGCCCCGCGTGCCGGAGCGGATTGCGGCCGCGAAGCACGGCGCGCCAGCCCGGACCGTTCGAAGCGCATGGATCGTGCGCGAGAATCCCGCGTCGGATCCGGCTCGCGACGGGCGATGGAACCCCCGCCGCTACGACTGCAGGCCCTCGTGACGTCTTCGTAGGGCGAGGGCCTCCGTGCCCCCGCGAGCCGTGAGTCCGATCGAGATCCGGCGCCAGATGCTCGGGCAGACGTCGGGCCAGTCGGGACGCTCGCTCACGCCGCCCGCGGACCGGCGGCGTGCCCGACCGAGTCCAGGTCCGTACTCGCACGGGGCTCGGTGCCGGGTGCGGCCAGCGAGCGCAGCACGTCGTTGAGTCTGAGCACGCCGAGGGCCACGTAGGGCGCCACGCTGAGCACGGCGGCGGGCCGGGCCAGCTCGATCACGTCGGGACGCGCCGAGACCGACGCGTAGTACCCGAGCGTCGCCAGGATGAGCATGGTGGCACCGAGCGGCACGACCTCGCTCCAGCTCGTCACCGTGAGCTGGGCGCGCCGCCCGAACTCCGGCGCCAGGTCGAGCGCATCGAGCCGCGCGAGCAGCACCACCGATGTCGCGGCGAGTCCCATCGACGCGGGGATCGGCAGCGGCATGGCAGCGCATGCGAACGGGATCAGCAGCGACACGCCGGCGAAGCGGCGACGCCCGGCGAGACCAGTGGTCGCGAGCGCGAACGTGTTGAACAGGTAGATCGTGAGGAACCACATGCCGCCCGCGAGATGCGGGAACTGCCCTTCCGAGTATTCGGGCGTCCAGATCCACCAGCCCGACACCTGTCCGACGGGCTCGATCGCGTTGCTCAGCGCTCCGCCGAACAGCGCCGCCAGCAGCACCGTCGGCGCCAGCGAGCCGACCAGGCGGGGAGCCACGGCGGACAACATGCGGCGCGCGAAGTCGAGACCGAGGAGTGCGGTGATCACCCAGCCCGCGGATACGCCGAGAGGAACGCCGAGCGGGCGAAACCCACGCATCTGCACCAGATAGAACCCGTTCGGGCAGATCACCTCGTGGAGCACTCCGAGGATGCCGAGGGTGATCAGGAGCCGGGTGCCGCGCTCGTACCCGTAGGTGGCGACGGTATGCCAAACGAGACCGACGGCGACCGCGGCGGTGGCGATGAGGAAGAGGATCGGGAAGGGTGCCATGGTGGGTCCGAGCGCTGGCGGTCGACCTGCCCCCCGGTAGGTGGCGCGCACGCGTGGACACTCTGAATTAGCAAGCCTCGGGCCCGATTTGATCTCGAAATCATTGATCTTTATGCCCATGTGCCCTGGCGGGGAGTGGCGAGTTGCAAGTATTCCCGTGCGCGTTGCCATTCCCCGCCGTGCGACCGCGAGGGCGATGGCTGCGGGGGCCGACGGGACCAGGGGGTCGTCGTGGCGGCGAGCCTCCCCCCGACCTCCATGGCCCGCCCGAGAAGGTCCGAGCTCGTGCCGGGCGGACCGTGCGGCCCGGGGGCCCGGCGAGCCGACCGGATGCCGGCCAGCGAGGGGGCGGGGCCGTGCCCCTCCCCACCCCTCGGGTCGCGTGGACGCGGCCACCCAGCGCGGCCAAGCGCGTGCCGAGAAACCCCTAACGTCGGTCGGGAACGGAGGATCGGATCGGGGCGCGGGCGCCCCCGGTCAGAAGCAGTTCCGCACCCGGAAGTCCTGACCGTCACGGACGTACTGGAAGCGGAGCCAGAACTGGTCGTCGATCTTGCGGATCCGCGCCGGCGTGCGCGGGTTGCCGATCCGCCCTGCCCCGCCCTTTGGGGCCGGCGTGGTAGAGCGCGTAGGTGGTGCGCGCCAGCAGCTCCGGATCCGCGATCGCGTCGCGTGGATCGGAGATCGCGTGCTCGGTGAGATACCGGGCCAGGATCTCGACCCCGGCGCGGGCGTTGTAGTCGAAGTCGTTGCGCAGTGTGCGCAGGTCGTAGAAGCCGCGCCACGCCCGCTCGAGGACCTGCATCACTCCCACGGCGCCGGCCCGGGACCGCATCGGACGCAGCACACCGTCGCGTCCCGTCGTCCACTGGCGCCAGCAGCTCTCCTGCCACGCCGTGGTGAGCACCAGATTCCGGAACGAGGTCTTGAGCGGCGGCGGGACCTCGTACCGCGCGGCGCTCTGGTCGGCGGCGCGCAGGAGCAGGGCCCGCACCAGTGGCAGGTACTCGTCGAGCTCCCCGCGGCTCGGCGCCCAGCCCGCGAGCCGGTCGAGGTCGACGGCCTCCTGCTGGGGCTCGGGGGGCTCGAGTGGCTCGGGTGACGTCTCCTCGGTGAGCGCGGGCGGCGAGCTGGCATCGGCAACCGGCTTCTCGCCCGGCAGGAGGAGCGGGGTGCCGAAGCCGAAGATGCGCCGCAGGTCCGGATCGACCTGCTCACCGTAGACGAGCGGGTCTTCGGCGAGCTGCGGGGTGAGGATGCGCGCCATCCTGCGCAGCCCGTCGGCGCTCAGGTCGAGACCGATCTGCGGTCCGAGAGCGTCGATGGCGGTCAGCGCGTCTCCGGCCGACACGAAGCTCGCGTAGCGCAAGGCTCCGGAACCAGGCATCGACGCGCTCACGCTGCGCAGCACCGGAACCAGCCGCGCCCACGTGTTCACGAACAGCGAGCGCAGCGGATCGGGTCCATCGGGCTGGCTCGGCACCAGGATCTCGGCGACGTCCTGACGAGCGTCGATCAGCACCCCGAGGAGCGCGTCCCGCAGCTCGCGCGACTGGGCATCGCTCGCCACGTGCTTGGCCACGAACGTGATGAACGCATCCCAGCGCTGCCACGCCGCGTCCCAGCGCGCGAGCTCCTCGCCGGTGAGCGCGGGCTCGGTCTGGGCGCCCCCGGCGTCGCTCGGGTCGACGCCCTCCTCGTCGGCGCCGGCCCCGTCGACGGTCGCGGAGCGCGCCACCGCCGCGCTCGCCGCCTTCGTGCCCAGCACCGGCCGGTCCGGCAGCTCGAGGCGGAGCTTCGTCACCAGCCCGGCGGAGTCTGCCTCGGCGCCCAGCACGCGAAACGAGTCGACGAGCTGCTCGGTGACGCGCGGGTCGCCGTGCGGGAGGACCGTGGGGATCAGCGCCTTCAGCTCGGCGAGGGTCGGCCGCAGGTCGACGGTGACGTTCTCGAGCTTGGGCTGGACGTAGAGCTTGACCCAGCGCTCGAGCGTGTCGGATCCCGAAGCCTCGGCGCCGGCGCCGTGGATCGACGCCTCCGCCACGCGGAAGTGGACGACCGGCTGATCCGGCTCGACGCGCACCTCCTCCGTCACGTCGATGGTGCCCTTCCATTCGAGCGCCGTCACGCAGCTCGAGCCGATCTTCTTGCCGACCTTGGCCTCGCCGTTGGCGACCAGGTGCAGGCGCACGCCGAGGCTGCCGACCCGGGGCGAAGCGAGCGTCATGTAGCTGCAGCCCGCGCCGTCCTTCCACACGTTCGCGGTACCGTCGGGGCCCGTGAACACCTCGCGCGCCAGCACCTCTTGGATCAGCTCGTGATCGAGGTGGATCGGGATCACCACCTCGGCCCCGTGCGCGGCTCGCGGCGCGAGCGCGAGCACCGTGGTCACCGCCGCGGCGACCCGGGACCACGAGGTCGAACCGCGCTTCACCTCACACCGCTGGCAGCGCGTCGACGTTGCCGACCACCGAGGCG
The DNA here is from genome assembly GCA_016713535.1 of Deltaproteobacteria bacterium. Taxonomy (GTDB): domain Bacteria; phylum JADJOY01; class JADJOY01; order JADJOY01; family JADJOY01; genus JADJOY01. Next base: position 71,418 of record JADJOY010000025.1, on the reverse strand, counting down.
TCGGCGAGGACGCGCTCGGCGAGCACCATGGCGCGCGCGATGGCTTGATCCATGTCGAAGTAGCGGTATTCGCCGAGCCGTCCGCACAGCAGCACGTTCGCGAGGGCGTCGGCGCGCTCGCGGTAGCGCTGGTAGAGGCGCTGGTTGTGATCGTCGGGGAACGGGTACTCGTAGGCGCTCGGTTCGTCCGGCGAGTACGTGATCTCGCGGGTGAGGACCGTGCCGCGGATGCGCGCCGCGAGGTCGGGGCGCATCATGTGCTTCCACTCGAGGGTGCGGATGTGCGGACCGCCGGCGTGAGTGGGGTTGTTCACCTGACCACACGGCTGCGCGCGGTCGACCTCGGGAAGGTACTCGTGCACGCGGCGCTGGCCGCGGTAGTGGAGCCGGCCGAGGTCGAAGCCGAAGAACTCGTCGATCGGCCCGGTGAACACCGTGAGACGGCGCGCCCGCACCGAGTCCCGGTGCTTCAGGTAGTCGAAGTTGAGCAGCACCGGGATGCCGCGCAGCATCCCTTCCATCAGCCCCGCGTAGCCGAGCTCCGGGATCCCCTGGTGCTTGCAGTCGGGTTTGAGGCGCGGCTCGTCGTCGAGGCGCACGTCGAAGCGCGTGCACAGCCGCGCGGCGAGCGTGTTCGACGGCACCCCCCACTGCTTCTCGTTGTATTCCTTGATGAAGAGCTCGTAGACCCGCCGCGGCATGAGCCCCAGCGCCGCTTCCTCGAAGTTCGCGGGCTGGCCCTTGAACTCGGGCTCCCAGCGCTCGCCCACCAGCTTCTTGATGAAGCTGCCCGCGATCGGCCACTGCGCGAGCTCCCCCTCGACCTCGCTCAGGAGCGCCGCCTCGTAGCGATAGAACGGGCTGAAGCGGTTGACGAACTCCCAGATGCGGTCGGACGAGGTGCGGAAGTAGTGCGGCCCGTAGGTGTGGATGCGGATGCCGCTGGGATGGGCGTGGTCGTGGACGTTGCCACCCATGTGGCTGCGGCGATCCACCACGAGGACCTCGCGCCCCGCGTCGGCGAGGGCACGTGCGATGACGGCTCCGGTGAGGCCGGAGCCCACGATCAGGTAGTCGACGTTGATCATCGGTGAGCCGGAACCGCGGTGGATCGAAGGCTTGGCCCGGTAGGGGCCGTCGTCGGCCGCCTCGCGGGCGGCGACGCTGTCCGGTGGTCGTGACCTCGGCGCGCCGATCGCGCCGTTCCCACCGCGACAGCCGGCACTCGCGTGGTCACGCCGGGCTGCCGGAACGAAAAAGATTAGCCGCGCTGAAATTGGCGCTCAAGCGCCATTTTTCGAGCCGGGGTCCTCGGGAGCCTTCGCACTCGGCAAATCTTCCTCCACTGGACGGGGAAAAACCTCCCCGCGAGACCGGCCGTCGCGCCGGGAAATCATTGAGGATTCGCCTTGGCCCGGATCGTGCGATCCCGAGCCGGCATGAATCCCTCCCTCGATCCGAGTGAGCCGCGCGTCCGCCTCGAGTCCCGCGACGGACACGCCGTGGTGGTTCTCGTTGGCGAGATCGGCATCGCGCTGGCCGGCGAGCTTCGCAGCGCCTGCGTCGAGGCGTCCGACCTGGCCACCGACGTGGCCCTCGATTGGCGAGACCTCGCCCATCTGGACGCGAGTGCGCTGCAGGTGCTGATCGCGCTGCGCGAGCGCGTGCACGAGCAGGGCCATCGCTTGCGGGCGGAACCGCCCCCGGCTCGGGTCGCGGATCTGCTCGCGCTGGCCGGTTTCCGCGACGGACTCGTCGACCGGCAGGCCGCGAGCGGCGAGGCGCTTGCAGCTCCATCCACTGCCTGAGCGACCGAGGAGCACGTGAGCGCCCTCGAGCGCCTCCCGATCCGCGCCTCACCTTCGGCGGCGGTCGCGCCGTCTCGGTGACCGGCGTCGGCGTCGCACGCTGGACGAGTCAACTCGCTTCGCAGACCGGACCGGGGACATCGCATGGCCAGGACCGCACTCATCGTCGACGACTCGATCTCGATGCGCCAGATGGTGGCGTTCACCCTCAAGGAAGCGGGCTTTTCCGTCATCGAGGGTGAAAACGGCCAAGACGCGCTCACTCGCGCGGACGGCCAGAAGATCGACCTCGTCATCACCGACCTCAACATGCCGGTGATGGACGGCATCACGCTCATCCGCGAGCTGCGCGGCAAGCCCGCGTTCAAGTTCACGCCGATCCTGATGCTCACCACCGAGTCGCAGGACACGAAGAAGCAAGCCGGCAAGTCGGCGGGTGCGAGCGGCTGGATCGTCAAGCCGTTCGACCCCGGCAAGCTGCTCGCGGTGATCGGCAAAGTTCTTCCCTAGTCGGCACGGAGAGGCCCATGAAGATCGATCTCGCCCGGTTCCGGGAAACGTTCTTCGAGGAAGCCGCGGAGCACGTGGCGACGCTCGAGCAAGGGTTGCTCGGTCTCGAGCGGCCGGACGCCGATCCCGACCTCCTCAACTCGATCTTCCGCGCCGCGCACTCCATCAAGGGCGGTTCCGGCACGTTCGGTCTGGAGCAGGTGGCGAGCTTCTCGCACGTGCTCGAGAACGTCCTGGATCGGATGCGCGAGGGCACCGTGCAACCCACCCGCGCGCGCATCGACCTCCTGCTGCGCTCGACCGACGTGCTGAAAGGCCTCCTGGTCTCGGCGCGCTCCGGCGAGGCGGCGCCCGCCGAGCTCGAGCAGGTCCTCGCCGATCTGCAGCGCGAGCAAGCGTCCGGCGCCGACCCGGCGGCGGCCTCCGCCGCGGGTGGCGAAGGGGCGAGCGAGCACGCCGCGCCGCCCCAGGCCACGAACGCGCCCCAACTCCGCCGGATCCACTTCCGCCCGGCCTCGGACGTGCTGCTCTCGGGGCTCGATCCGATCCTGGTGCTGCGTGATCTCGCGTCGCTCGGCGAGATCCGCGAGGTGACCTGCGACACCTCGCGGCTGCCGTCGCTCACCGCGCTCGATCCCGAGGTCTGCCACCTCGCGTGGACCGTCGTGCTCTCGAGCGACGCGTGCGAGGCGGCGATCCGCGACGTGTTCGCGTTCGTCGAGGACGGCGCCGACATCCAGGTGAGCGTCGCCGCCGGAGCCAGCGCTGCGGCCAGCACCGCTCGTGGCCCCGCCGTGAACGAGCGGGCCACGCCGAAGCCCACCGCCGACGCCACGGCCCCCGCCGCCGGGCCGGCCTTCCGCCGACGCGCCTCCGACGTGGAGGCGTCGTCGTCGATCCGCGTCTCGATCGACAAGGTCGACCGCCTCGTGAACCTGGTCGGCGAGCTGGTCATCGCGCACTCGATGGTCGCCGACGTGGTGAGCCACTTCACCCTCGACAAGCTCGATCGCCTGCAGGCCGCGGTGTCGCTCATGGGACGCAACACCCGCGAGATGCAGGAACGGGTGATGGGCGTGCGCATGATGCCGATCGGCAGCCTGTTCGGGCGCTTCCCGCGCATGGTGCGGGAGCTCTCGGGGGCGCTCGGGAAGGACATCCAGCCCGAGATGTCGGGGGAGGAGACCGAGCTCGACAAGGCGGTCGTGGAGCGCATCGGCGATCCGCTCACCCATCTGGTGCGCAACGCGGTCGACCACGGCATCGACGACGTCGAGACTCGCCGCGCCCACGGCAAGCCCGAGCAAGGGGTGATCCGTCTCGCCGCCTGCACCCAGGGCGGCAGCGTCATCATCGAGGTCGCCGACGACGGTCGCGGGCTCGACAAGGAGCGCATCCACCGCAAGGCGGTCGAGCGTGGCCTGGCGCGCGCCGACGAGGTGCTCACCGACGAGCAGCTCTACGCGCTCATTCTCCAGCCCGCGTTCTCGACCGCCGACAAGGTCACCGACCTGTCCGGCCGCGGCGTCGGCCTCGACGTCGTGAAGCGCAACGTCGAGGCGCTCAACGGCTCGATCTCGATCACCACCACACCCGGGCGCGGCACGAGCTTCCGCATCAAGCTGCCGCTCACGCTCGCGATCCTCGACGGCCAGGTGCTGCTGGTGGGCGAAGAGCTCTTCGTGCTGCCGCTGGTGTCGATCGTCGAGTCGCTGCGCCCCAAGCGCGCCCACGTGAAGCAGGTGTTCGGCGACGGCGAGGTGGTGATGGTGCGAGGCGACACCCTGCCGCTGATCCGCGCCCATCGGCTCCTCGGCGTGCCGACCGAGGTGATCGATCCGTGCGAAGGCCTGACCGTGATCGTCGAGCACGAGGGGCGCCGCGTGGCGCTCCTGGTCGACGACCTGCGCGGCCAGCAGCAGGTGGTGATCAAGGGGCTCGACGTGAACTACCGGCGTGTCGAGGGCGTGCTCGGAGCCACCGTGATGGGCGACGGGCGCGTGGCCTTCATCCTCGACGTCGCGGGTCTGATCCGCATGACCGACCCCGACGCGGTCGAGGCGCGCCGCGCCCTCGCCCACGCTCGCGCCGAGACCTCGTACGCCCCCGCGGCGGCCGCCGCGTGAACTCGAACCCGCGCATCCCGCGCCGTCCCGGAGGACCGTCATGACCGAAGACCGAAGCGTGTCGCACAAGAGCCGCGAGGCGGAGGCCCGTGCCCAGTACCTGACCTTCCACCTCGGGGAGGAGGAGTACGGGATCGAGATCCTGCGCGTGCAGGAGATCAAGCGCTATCCGGCGGTCACGCCGATTCCCAACTCGCCGCCCCACATCAAGGGGGTGATGAACCTGCGCGGCTCGGTGGTGCCGATCCTCGACCTCAGGACCCGCTTCGGCCTCCCGGCCGTCGAGCACACGCGCTTCACGGTCATCATCGTCGTGACCGTGGGCACCAAGGTGGTGGGGCTGGTGGTCGACTCCGTGTCCGACGTGCTGGCGTTCACGGCGTCGCAGATCGAGCCGCCACCGCAGCTCGCGATGGGCACCAAGGACTCGTTCCTCACCGGCATGGCCAAGCACGACGAGCGGCTCATCTCGTTGCTCGCGATCGACGCCGTGGCCGAGCGCGAGGAGCCGGTGGCGGTGGAAGAGGCGGCGTGAACGGGCTTTCGGGACGCACCGGAGCGCGTCGATGAGGATCACGATCCGGACCAAGCTGCTCGGGCTCGGCCTCGGCGGCCTCGCGTTCACGCTCGGGCCGCGGGTCGGCTCCGTGCGGGGAGCGGAGGAGGCCGACCGGCCCGCCACGTCACGCGCCGTCACGCTCGGCGAGCGCGTGCCGAGGGCCGCGCCATCGAACCAGCTCGGGGCGGCGCGTCCGGCTTCGCTCCGAGCGACGTTCGCGGATTCGTGACGAGCGTGACGAGGACCCCATGGCGACCGCCCCGCTGGGCCGCAAGATCCGCGTGCTGGTGGTCGACGACTCGGCGCTGATGCGCCAGTTGCTGACCGATCTGCTGAGTCATGACCCGGCCATCCAGGTGGTCGGGGCCGCGCCCGATCCCTACGCCGCCGTCGAGAAGATCAAGCGGCTCGCACCCGACGTGCTCACCCTCGACGTCGAGATGCCGCGCATGGACGGGCTCACGTTCCTCGACAAGCTGATGCGCGCGCATCCGATGCCGGTGCTCATGGTGTCGTCGCTCACGCGCCGCGGCGCGGAGACCACGCTGCGGGCGCTCGAGCTCGGCGCAGTCGACTTCGTCGCCAAGCCGACCATCGACCTGAAGAGCGGCACGCTCGACCTGGCCGGCGAGATCGTCGCCAAGGTGAAAGCTGCGGCGCGCGCGCGGGTCAAGGTCAAGCCGCACGCGGCGAGCGCCGCGCCGGCGGCGCCGGTCGCGTCGCTCAGGGGCGAGGCGCTGATCCGCAGCACCCACAAGGTGATCGCGATCGGTGCCTCGACGGGTGGCACCGAGGCGCTCCGCGAGGTGCTCGAGGCGATGCCGTGCGACGCGCCCGGCATCGTGATCGTGCAGCACATGCCGGCGCGCTTCACCGAGTCGTTCGCGCAGCGGCTCGACGGTCTGTGCCAGATCCGCGTCCACGAGGCGAAGGACGGCGACCACGTGTTGCCCGGCCACGCGCTGATCGCGCCGGGCGACTTCCACATGTCGCTGCAGCGCTCCGGCGCCACCTACGCGGTGCGCGTGACGAGCGGTGACCCCGTCAACCGCCATCGTCCCTCGGTGGACGTTCTCTTCGACTCGTGCGCCCACTACCTGGGCGGCAACGCCGTCGCCGCGATCCTCACCGGGATGGGCGCCGACGGGGCGCGTGGCCTGCTCGCGATGCGCAACGCCGGCGCGCGCACGGTCGCGCAGGACGAGGCGAGCTGTGTCGTGTTCGGGATGCCGAAGGAGGCGATCGCCCTCGGCGGCGCCGAGTGCGTCGAGCCGCTCGACCGGATCGCCGCGACGCTGCTGCGCATGGCCGCGTCCGACGGCTTCGTGCTCGGCCAGCGCAGCGTCTCGCCGGGAGGAGCGGCGGCGTGATCGCGCGCCGGGGCGTCCACGCCCACCCCCTCGCACCCCAGCGGAGCCGACCGTGTACCCCGAGCCGATGATCGTGGACGTCGCGGCGGACCTCGAGCGCGCGGAGCCGCTCGGCGCGCACGAGGCGTTCGCCGGTCTGGTGGGCGCCGAGCTCCCGCCCGGCGCCCCGGACGTGCCGGACGCGACCGCAAGCGCTGCACCCGACCCGCTCGCCGAGGTCGTGAGCGAGGTCGCCGCGAGCCTCCCGGCGCTCGAGGCGCACGTGCGCGAGGTCGCGCGTCACGTCGAGACCCAGGTGGTCGAGGTGTGCACCGGCTTCCAGGGCATGGCGGAGCGTGCCCGCGCGAGCGTCAGCCACGCGGCGGCCAGCCTCCACGACGAGCACGGCGGCGGTGAGGGGCTGGAGGAGCTGGTGAGCTCGTCCGCCGCCACGGTCGAGGGGCTCTTGCAGCGCGTCGTGCGCGGCAGCGAGCTCTCGGCGAGCGGTGTGGCGCGCATGGGCACGATCGCGCACGACATCGACCTGGTGGTGAAGTCGCTCTCGAGCGTCGACGACATCGCGATCAGCACCCGCATCCTGGCGGTCAATGCGCGCATCGAGGCGGTGCGGGTGGGCGAGCAGGGCCGCGGCTTCGCGGTCGTCGCCGACGAGATCTCGCAGCTCGCGCGCAACTCCAAGCACATCGCGGACTCGATCCGCGAGATCGCCGAGCGCGTCACCCGCGACGTCGCGAGCGCGGTGAAGGAGCTGCGCGAGATGGCGTCCGCGGACATGGCGCAGGTCGAGCTCTCGAAGCGCGAGGTCGAGAGCACGCTCGAGCGGCTCTCGGCCGCGCACCGCAACATGGGCCGCTCGCTCGCCGATGCTGCCGCCACCAGCGAGCAGCTCGCGGGCGACATCGCCCGTGCCGTGATCGCGATGCAGTTCCAGGACCGTGTGAGCCAGCAGCTCGGCCACGTCGCGGACGCGCTCGGCATCGTCCACCAGGCCATCGACGGCACGCTCGCGCCGGTGGCGGTCGCGGCGGAGGAGTCGCCACCGCCACACCGCGCCGACCTGCTTCGCCACCTCGAGATGCTCGAGGGTCTCGACATGGCGGCGCGCCCGGGCGCGATCGGTGGTGGGGCGCCACTCGCCGCGGCCGACGACCTCGGCGACGACGTCGAGCTCTTCTGAGCCGCTACGGGCACGGCGTGGAGGGGCACGCGCCGCGTGCCCGTCGACGGGCACCCGGGCCGGCACCGGCCCCGGATCCGGTCCCAGCACCACCGCTCACCGTCAGAACAGCTCGACGTCGCCGGACTTGGGTGGCTTGCGCAGGTCGCGCGCGTAGGCCCGCTCGCGCTGGATGATCGTGTCGTTGGCGAGCTTCTTGAGCTTGAGCACGCGCACCTTCCCGGTGAGGGGCTGGTAGTAGACCTTGCGCGGGTAGATGTCCTCGACGTCCTCGCCGACGATCGCGAGCCCCTCGGTCTTGAGGTACTGGCGCGCGAACGCGACGTTCATCTTGCCGATGTTGGTCATGCCGGCGAGCACCGCGCCGCCGCCGGTGATCTTGACCTCGAGGTCGTTCCTCGTCGAGCCGCGCTTGATGAGCTCGTTGAGCAAGAGCTCGATCGCGAAGCTGCCGTAGCGCGCGGCCTGCGATGGGTCGGCGACCTCCCAGCCGGTGCCGTTCGAGGACTGGGTCGGCAGCATGAAGTGGTTCATGCCGCCGATCCGCCGCCGCGCGTCGCGCACGCACACCGAGACACACGAGCCGAGCACCGTCACGATCAGCTCGGACTGCCGGGTGACGTAGTACTCGCCGGGCAGGATCTTCGCGGCGTAGGCGCCGTGCAGCGGGTCCCAGTAACGCGTGATGTGCTCGAACCCGGGCAACGGGTCCGGCAACGTGCACTCGCGCTCGGGCGAGAGACGAGGAGCGGTCGCGGTCAGCATGTCTTGCGGTAGATCGTGTTACCGCACGGACGGAAGATGTCCTGGAGGGTGGCGAGCGACTCCGAGTGGCCCACCAGCAGGTGGCCGTGCTCGGGGTCGAGCAGCTCCCAGTAGCGGCGAAACAGGCGCTCCTGTGTCGGGCGGTCGAAGTAGATCGCCACGTTGCGGCAGAAGATGAAGTCGAAGGGTCCCTTCATGGGCCATGAGCCCACGAGGTTGAGGCGGCGGAACGCGATCAGGTTCCTGAGCTCGGTACGGACCTGGCGGAGGCCCTCGCCAGGGCCGCCGGTCTTCTCGAACCAGCGCTTCTCGAGGTCGGGGGTGAGGCCGTCCATCTTGTCGCGGCGATAAACGCCGGCGGCCGCGCGCGCGAGGATCTGGGTGTCGATGTCGGTGGCGAGGATCTTCACGTCCCAGCCGCGGTCGAAGAGGCCGGTCTGGGCGAGGGTGATCGCGAGCGAGTAGGGCTCCTCGCCGCTCGAGCAGCCCGCACACCAGGCCCGCAGGCGATGGCGGGCATCGCGCCGCGCCGCGATCCGGGGCAGCAGCTCCGCGGCGAGGTAGTCGAAGTGGTGGCTCTCACGGAAGAACGACGTGACGTTGGTGGTGATGGCGTTGATGAGCTCCTCGAGCTCGCGTCCCGAGGTGTTCTCGGCGAGGTCGCAATAGGCCGAAAAGCTGGTGATCGAGAGCGCGCGCAGGCGGCGCGCCACGCGGTTGTAGACCAGGTCGCGCTTCTGGTCGCTGAGGCGGATCCCGCACTGCTGGTAGACGAGCTTGCGGATCCGGTCGAACTCGCGCGGCGTGAGCGTGAACTCGATGCTGGCGGGCAGCGGCGCCGCCTCCGGAGCGGCTCGGGCGTGCGCGGCGATCATCGGCGTGGGTTCCTCGTCGGCCTCGCCGGCGGCGGGGTGGGGTGAGTCCGCTCGGTCTCGGGCGCGCCGGGGTGGCGGTGGCCTCGGGCGGCCGCTCCGACCCGTGTGGCGGCCAGATCGGACCGGGGCGCACAGCGACGCCGAACGCTCGGCTCCCGGGCCGGCGACGGCGATCGCTGCCCCCTTGGGTGTCCTATCGGTGGGTCGTCGCGCCAGCTTGAACGGTGCGGAGCGGCACGGTGGGACAAGCCGAACGCGCTGGACTCACGAGCGATGCGGCGCGCCGCCGGAGCCCGCTCGCGGCGCCCGGCCGCGGACGAGGGGGCGTGCGTGGTGCCGAGGTGGGGTCGCGAGGGCATGGGGGCGCAACGGCCGCCGAGCGCGGCCACTGGCGTCGAGCAGCGAGGACCGTGCCAGCCGGGCCGCGTCACGCCCGAGCCGGGCGCCCGTGCAAGTCGCGTGCGACGAGCGCCCGCGCTCAGCCGTCGAGCGCGGGCATGGCCGCAGCGCGCGTGAAGCGCGGTAGCGCGCTCAGCGCGCCGGGATCGAGGACCGGGCGCGAGTCGTCGCTCGGCGGGAGGTAGACCTCGACGTCCCAGCCGTTGGCGCTCTCGGGCACGGACTCGAGTGCGTGGATGAGCGCTTCGATCGCCTGCTCGGCGCCCCCCGGCTCGGAGCTCGCGCAGTACCCGACCACGGGCGCGTACGGCCACTCGGTCCACCAAAGGTCGAGGAAGATGCCGCTCGGCGCGCGCTCCACGACGAGCTCCCAGCGCCCGCGCTCCGAATAGAGCTTGCGGCGGGCGCGCGTCGGATCGGGGTGACGGCGGTTCTCTCGGAACAACATGCCGGGCCTCCCGGACGGCGCCCCGTGGCTCCCTCGCCGTCGTCTCGACCGTGATACTAAATCATTATAGATGGCTATTGCAAATGCGAATCGGTGTGGTATCTTCGGTTCGTGAGCCGACCGTCCGCGACACCCGGCACGGCCCGGTGCCTCGCTCAGGGATGCCCGGGAGACCCAGCCATGGTGGCTGGGAGCACCCCTTGCGAAGCGCCGGTCCCGTGTGACGGGTCCGCGGGCGGTCGGCCACGGTGTTTTCGCGGGGGGCTGTTCCAGCCCCCCGCCCCACCGAGAGCGCGGTCTCGGCGGGGCCCCACCCCCGAGTCGGCTCGCCTGGCTCGCCGCCGTCGCTCTGCGACGGGCCCAGCGACGAGTCCAATCGTGGCGCGAGCCGGCCGAGTGGCTCTGCGCTCGAGCACGTTCCAGCCCCCCGCCGCGCCGAGAGCGCGGTCTCGGCGGGGCCCCACCCCCGAGTCACTCGCTTCGCTCGTGCGGTCGCGCTGCGACGCGATCGGGGATCGAACGACGCTCGCGTTCATGACCGCGCGGCGGGTCCACTCCTCCGCCGCGCTATACCCATCCCATGAAGGACCGTGAGCTGAGTGCCCGCCTGGGGGCGCTGCTCCGTGACCTGCGCAAGGATCGCGGGCTGTCGCAGCGCGCGGCCGCCGACCTGATCGGCGCGCCACAGCCCAAGCTCTCGCTCCTCGAGGCGGGGCGCCTCGACTTCGGGGCGCTCGCGCTCGTGGTCACGTGCGCCGAGAAGCTCGGCGTGCCGCCCGTGGAGGTCCTCGCCGCCGCGCTCGGCAACGCCACGGGGCAGGTCCATCCACGCTTCGACCGACCGTGGCTCGTGATGGCGTCGCGGATGCTCACGACCGCGACCGGCGCGGGGAAGCGGCTGCCGCTCGATCCGCCGCGGCCCTTCGATGGCCTCGACGCGAGCACGCCGCTCGAGGCGTGGGTGGCGGCGCTGGTGCGCTCGCGCGCGTTCGGCGCGGCTGGCGCCGCGGCGCACGCGGGTGGCTGGATCCTGCCGTTCGCGCCGCCGTTGATCCGGCAAGCGTGCGACGAGCTCGTCACCGCGGACGCCGCTCGCGATCTCGCGCCTGCGGTGCGAGCGCGCATCGTGGAGGAGGCGCAGCGCTTCGCGCTCGCCCACGAGCTCGCGCCGCGGCCTCGCGAGGCCCTTGCGCTGGCCGACGTTCTCGCCGCCACTTACCCGGTCCCCGAGCTCGACTACCTGCGCGGAGTGCTCCATCACCAGCTCGGCGCGGCGCCGCTGGTGGTGAAGGGCTGCGTGCAGCAGGCACTCGACCGGCTCGAGGCGGCGCCGGCGAGCGATGCGCGCGCGGACCTCGTGATCGCCGGCCTCCTCGAGTACCTGGAGGTCGCGGCGGACGCGGCCGAGAGCACCGCGGGCGCGGACACGCCGGAGGCCGCGGCACGGGTCGAGCACGCCGCCCGCCTACTCGACGCCGCCGGCTTCACCCAGGGCCGCGTCCACCTCGAGGTTCGAGGCGCGGTCGCCCGCCACGAGCGGCTGCGTCGCGAGCTCGACGCGAGCGATCCCAGAGCTCCCGCCTCCCGCGCGCCGCGCTGGCAGGCCGACTGGCAGGAGGTCGCGGCGACCTTCGCCCGCGCGCGCGCCGAGTATCAGGCGATGGACCTCGCGATGGGCGCCGCCTACGTCGAGGACTGGCTCGCTCGCCACCACGAGCTCGCCGGTGACGAGAGCCGCGCCCTTGCCCTGGTCGAGGAAGCCGCCGCGTCCTATCGCGCGCTCGGGCAGCGCCGCTGGGAGTGCTCGGCACGGATCCGCGCGGCCTATTACCGTGGACGCCTGGCGCTCGCCGAGCTCGGCGTCGACGACGACGCGGCGGTCACGCGCAAGCTGGCATCCGGGGCCGCGGGCGCGCGCGCCGTGGCTCTGCTCGACGCCAGCCAGGCGAGCCTCGCCGCCACGCTCTCCGAGCCCGACGTGACCCCGTACGAGCGACCGCTCCTCGAGATCCACCAGGCGCTCGCCGCGGGCCGCCTCGCCGGCTTGCTGGCGCTCCGCGGCGGCGCGGATCGCGAGCGGATCGCGGCGCTCGTGGCCAGCTATCGCGCCGCGCGGGAAGCGGCGCTCGCCCACCTCGACGACGAGGTCGACGCCACCGCGGCGCTGCGGCGCGAGACCCGCGACACGTTCGCCGCTCTCGAGCGCGCCTTCGCGGCGCTGCGCGGCGCCGGATCCGGCACCCGGGGAGGCCGGCGTGCGCGCTGACGCGAGGCGCCCCGCGCGCACGGGCGTCCTCGCGGCGTCGCTCGCGTGCGCCGTGGCGGTCGCGCTCGCCGCGACCAGCGGGCTTCCCGGCTGCGCCGGCGCCGGGCCCAACCCGGCGCCGCCCACGCCGATCCTGCCGGCGCGGGTGATCGGCTGTGGCGTCGTCGGCACGGCGCGTTCCGGCGATGCGGCGGGCGCCGGGGTGGCGGTCCGGGTGGTCGACGCCGCCATGCCCGAAGGCGACGCCACCCTCGCCACCGGCGTCACGGACTCGCGCGGCTGCTACGCGATCGAGCTGCCGGGCGACGCCCTCGCGTCCGGCGCCCGCTACCAGGTGGAAGGCCAGATCGGCGCGCTGCCGCTGCGCGCGATGCTCCTCGAGCGGAACCTCGGCGACGGCGTGCAGGTCTTCCCCGCCGACTGGTCGGTGAGCAGCGAGTCCTGCACGTTGCTCACGGTGAAGAGCCTGACCGGCTCGGGGCGCGCGCTCGACTCGCTGAGCCGCACCGAGATCGACCGGGTGCGCTCGGTGTGCGAGCTGGTTTCTCTCGTCGACACCGTCGAGGAGGCGATCCCCGAACAGGTGCAGGACGTCACCGAGACCAGCCTCGGCGACGAGAGCTCGCCGGTGCGCGAAGGGCTGAGCGCGGTCGGCACGGTGCCGCCGCCCGAGGTCCTCGATGATCCCGACGGCGACGGCGTGCCGACCGAGGCGGACGTGTGCCCCGCGGTCGCGAACTCGATCCAGGTGGACCAGGACGGCGATGGGGTGGGCGACGAGTGTGACGACTGCCCGCTCCGCACCGACGCCGAGCAGCTCGACAGCGACGGCGACGGCATCGGCGACGCCTGTGACGTGTGCCCGAGCGTCGGCGATCCCGACCAGCTCGACACCGACGGCGACGGCCTCGGCGACGCCTGCGACCCCACGCCGGCCTGCATCGACGGCGACGGCGACGGCATCTGCGACGACGGCGACGGCACCGGCTTGGCCGGCGACCATCCGTGCAGCGGTGGCCTGCTGGAAGGCTGCGACGACAACTGCGCCACGGTCGCCAACCCGTTCCAGGTCGACACCGACCGCGACGGGGCGGGTGACGCCTGCGACGTGTGCCGCGCCATCGCCGATCCGCTCCAGCCCGACCTCGACGGTGACCTCGTCGGTGACGCCTGCGACGATTGTGTCGACGTGCCCGACGGCGACCAGCTCGACACCGACGGGGACGGCTTCGGTGACGCCTGCGACCTCAACCCGAGCTGCGTCGACAGCGACCTCGACGACGTCTGCGACGACGGCGATGCGAGCGGTGTCGCCGGTGACACTCCGTGCGCGCCGGGCGTCCGGCTCGGCTGCGACGACTCGTGCACGGCGACGCCCAACACCGATCAAGCCGACGCCGACGGCGACGGAGTCGGCGACCTCTGCGACGACTGTCCCACCGTGGCGAACCCCGACCAGCTCGACACCGACAGCGACGGCTTCGGCGACGCCTGCGACGCATGCCCCGAACAGGCCGCTCCGGCGACCGAGCTCGATCCCACCGAACCGAATCCGCCGCTACCGGGCTGTCCCGCGGCCATTTAGCGCGAAAATGCCCTGTTTCAGGGCGATCTCTCGCAGTTCGGAAAGCAAGAAGTAACGAAATTCTCTGGCGTAAATCAGAGAATTTCAATGGCGTATTGTGGTGAAATTCAATGGCGGTTGCCATTGAATCTGGGGCGGCCATTTTATCAGGTGACGCCTGATGCCAGGCGCGTGTTAGCGTCGAACGACCTACGTGAATTTACGGGTCGCCCCCACGCGGCCGTCACGTGCTCGAACCCTCGCCGCCGATCGCTCGCGATCGGCCCCGGTCTGGAGCCTCCATGAACGGTCGCCTTCGGTCGCTCGCCCTCGGTCTGCTCGCCGTCCTCGCCTTCACCACCGCCGCGTCGGCGCTGGTCACCGAGGAGGCGCGGGTCTCGCACGGACTCGGCACGCTCGGGAAATCCGTGAGCCTGAGCGGCGACACGTTGCTCCTGGGCGGTGGCGACACCATGAACGCAGCCGCGGCGTACCGCCTCGTCGCGGGGAACTGGACCCTCGAAGCGGACCTCGTCCCGAGCGACCCGGTGACCCTCATCGGCTACGGCACGGCGGTGGCGCTCGATGGCGACCTCGCCGCGGTTGGAGCACCCAACTTCGACGACGCGACCTACACGGATCGCGGCGCGATCTACGTGTTCGCCCGCACCGGCACGACGTGGACACAGGAGGCGAAGCTCGTCTTCCCGAACACCGTCGGCAGCCCGTCGGGCGCGAAGCTCGGCGCCGCGCTCGCCATCAGCGGCAACACGCTGGTCGCCGGTGTGCCGAGCTACTCGAGCAGCCGAGGCGGCGCGCTGATCTTCGTCCGCAACGCCGGGGTATGGACGCTTCAGCAAAGCTTCCTCTCGGTGGCGACCGAGAACAACGCGCAGTACGGCGTGAGCGTGGACATCGATGGCGACTATGCCGCCATCGGTGCGCCGCAGGAGAACTCCAACGGCACGGCGTACTACTACCGCCGCGCCAACGGCGTGTGGACGCAGACCGGCCTCAATACCGGGTTGCAGTCGCTGAGCCAGATCGGCGCCGCGGTGGCGCAGAGCGGCTCGACGGCCCTGGTCGGCGCGCCGTTCAGCTACACGACCGGCTTCTTGCCTGGGCCGGGCGCCGCGTTCATCGGACTCACGGGCTTCGTGATCCGCAACCCCAACCCCGCCGACTGGGACGACTTCGGCCGGGCGGTCGCGCTCGACGGCGACTGGGCGGTGATCGGCACGCCCAAGGACTTCGGGACGTTCGCGGGCTCGGGGTCCGCGTACGCGTTCCGGCGCGTCGGCAGCGGCTGGTCGCTGGCGGGGAAGATGACCCTCGCCGACCTCGGCACCAACGGCGGCGCCGGCTTGTCGGTGTCGGTGAGCGGCAACCGTGCCGCGATCGGCACCAGGACCGGCGTCACGTACCTCTACACGCTCGCCTTCTCCGACCCCGACGGCGATGGCGTCCCCGACGAGAACGACAACTGCCCCGCGGTCTCGAACACGAACCAGGCCGACACCGACGGCGACCACGTCGGCGACGCCTGCGACCCGTGCACCGACGTCGACGAGGACGGCTACGCGCGCGAGGGCGGCTCGTGCGGCCCCACCGACTGCAACGACGCCAAGGCGGCGATCCACCCCGGCGCCACCGACATCCCGCGCAACGGCATCGACGAGGACTGTAGCGGCGCCGACGAGCCCTGCGACCACGACCTCACCTGCGAGGCAGGCGAGACCTGCGGCAACTGCTCGACCGACTGCGCGAGCGGCTCGACGCCCGGCGCGGTGTGCGGCAACGGCGTGTGCGAGGACGGCAACGGCGAGGACTGCCGCACCTGTCCGCAGGACTGCAACTCGCTGCTCTCCGGCAAGCCCAACAAGCAGTACTGCTGCGGCGCGCAGACGCTGTGCAGCGACGCGCGCTGCAACGCCAACGGCAAGAGCTGCACCACCGTCCCGACCGTGCCGCAGAGCTGGTGCTGCGGTGACTCGCTCTGCAGCGTGGGCGAAGGCTGCGGCAACTGCGCCCTCGACTGCACCGTCGGCGCCGAGGTCTGCACCGGCGGGCTCGACGAGAACTGCAACGGCGCCATCGACTGCGCCGACGGGAGCTGTGCCTCGGCACCAGCCTGCGCGCCGCCAACCTGCAAGAGCCGCGGAGTTTCATGTACCGCGAACAGCGAGTGCTGCTCCCTGAGCTGCGTGACCTCGAAGGGCAAGAAGACCTGCAAATGAGGTAGAAGCGATCGTGCGCCCTGCGCAGCGGCCCGATCCGCGGTGCCGGGCGCACGAGTCGCGGACATGATCGTCGTCGAGGTCGTCGTCGCCTGCGTGATCGCATGGTTCGCGGGCGACGCGTACCGCTCGCGGGCGAGCGGTTGGCTCGCGCTCGGTGGCCGATTCACCAGCACGCGCCGCGTCGAGGGCGCGGTGTTCCGCGGGCGCTCGGCGGTGCTCGGCACACGCTGGCTCGCGGCCCGATACCTGAACTCGCTCACCGTGGTCGTGGGTGAGGGCGCGCTCGCGATCTCGCGCCCGTTTCCGCTCCGGTTCGGTCATCCGAGCCTGGTGATCCCCTGGACCGCCATCGCCGCGTGCCAGCCGGTGCGGTTCTGGGGCTTCCCCTACGTGGAGCTGCGGTTCCGCGACATCGACCGGCCGTGGCGCTTCCCGGGTGACGTCGGCCGGGCGATCCACGACGCCTGGAGAGCGCATCGCGCCGGATCCGTCCACCGGGCCAGCGCCCCGCGCGAGTGACACGGTGCAGGAAACCCATGGTCCGCTCTGCTTCGCCGCGCTCGAGGTCCGCGACGTGGCGCCGTGCGCCGACTGTGGCCACGATCCCGCCGAGCTCGCGCACCTCGCGCGAGGCCGGCGCCGGTTGACGCCGGGGATCCAGGATCGCGCCAGATGAGGCGAGGCGGCTCGACGAAACCGGCTCTTCCGTGGCTGGAGAAGCTCCTCTTCCTGGCCTTCGCGCTGGTGTGCATCGAAGGCGCTGCGGCCTTCGGTGACCTCGTGTGGGTCAAGACGTCGTCTTCGCTCGCGGCTTCGCGCGCGCGATGTCGGGCGGGCTGGGGACCTCTACATCTGGGCGTGCACCGACGGTCACAGGCCGTCGTGTGATCACTTGGTCGCGCGGGTGTGTGATCGGTCGATCGGCGCCGACCTCGTGTGGGTGGATCCGGCGCGAGCGCGCGTGCTCGAGGTGAGCGCGAAGCGCGCGAGCGTGTGCGGCGGGCGGCCGTGAGGCTTCGAAGGCCGATCGATCGCGCCGCGCCACTCCGATGGAAGCACCGATGGACGTGATCGCGTTCCAGGTCGGCGCCGGCGTGATCGCGTGGCTTCGGGGCCGGGGGGCTGTGGTGGGTCGAGCTCCGGCCCGCTAGGGCACCCACGCGCGCGGCGGCCGCGATGGCGGCGGCTGCGCTCGCCGAGGGGGTGGCGCTCGGCGGTGTGTGGCCATCGCCGCTCACGCTGCTCGCGCTGGTATCGCTCCCCGCGCTGCTCCTGGTCCTCGCCGCGATCGTTCGGCCGCGGATCCTTCACGGCCCGCGCGCGCGAAGGTACTGCCTCGTCTGCACGTCTCTGTTCGCTTCGGTGTGTCCATATGCAACGTCACGATTCGTAGCGACCGGTCTCGGCGTCCCATCGGCTTCGGCGGCGACGAAGCGCCGCCCTCCAGCCCGTTCGGCGCAAGGGCGATCCAAATCGTGGTGGCCCATTTAGGCCTCGTCCTGTGGGACTCGTGCAGCGCGGCCAGGAGATCGGATTGACCTCGGGCGCGCGAGGCGTGCCGGCGCGTCCGCGCGGTGATCCGGCGCCGCGCGCCGGACGAGCGGTCCGTGGGGTTTGACGGTCCGGGGCGCGCGCGGAAGCTTGGTGGCTCGCGGCCGTCGCGCCGCGCCCCGCTGGCGGGGTACGGACCTCTCTCGGTGAGCACGAGTCGCGCGGAGCTTCCGGCTTTCCGGCCGGCTGGACGGCTGAGCGCGGAGGCGCGCCATCGCGCGATCTTCGAAGGCTCGGCCGAGCCCGTCCTGGTGCTGGAGGCCGCGCTCGACGAAGCGGGAGCGATCGTCGCGTGGCGTCCTGTCGAGGCGAACGCCCGCGCCCGCGAGCGCCTCGGGCCCCTCGGCGAAAGCCTGCTCGCACGCGACCTCGCCGAGGTCTGGCCGGACGACGCCGCGCGGCTCGCGACGCTCTGCGCGCGGGTGGCTCGCGACGGCGTCGAGGAACGCTGCGACGTCCGGGTGAGCGGGCAACGTCTCACGCTTCGTCTCGCGCGCGTCGACGCGTCCACCGTGACCGCGTGCATCGAGGCGCGCGAGCCGGCGCGCCTCGGATCGTTCGCGGACGGTGTCGAGAAGCATTGGCTCGCGGCGCTGCTCGAGGCCACGAACGAGGAGGTCTATTTCACCGACACCGCGCGCCGCTACACGTACGCGAACCCGGCGGCGCTTCGCGAGTTCGAGCATCGCGCGCTCGACGGGGTCGATCTCGCGGACGTCGTCTCCAAGCTCGAGGTGCTGCGCCCCGACGGCACGCCGCGCCCGCTCGCGGAAGCGCCGCCGCTGCGCGCGCTGGCCGGGGAGACGGTGCGGGACGAGGAGCAGCTCGTGCGCGTGCCACGCACGCGCGAGCTCCGCCATCGAATGGTGAGCTCGGCGCCGGTGCGCGACGAGGAGGGGCGGATCGTCGGCTCGGTCTCGGTGGTACGCGACGTCACCGAGCAGCGGCTGAGCGAGCGAGCGGTGCGCGAGCGGGAGCACCAGCTCGAGGAGGCCGACCGCCGCAAGGACGAGTTCATCGCGATGCTCGCGCACGAGCTGCGCAACCCGCTGGTGCCGATCCGCACCGGTGTCGAGCTGCTGAAGATGGCGGGCGCGCGCCCCGACCTGGTGGCCACGGTGCGGCCGATGATGGAGCGGCAGGTCGCGCACATGGTGCGGCTGATCGATGATCTGCTGGACGTGTCGCGGATCACCTCGGGAAAGATCCGCCTGCAGCGCGAACCGGTCACGCTCTCGTCGGTGGTGGGCAGCGCGATCGAGATCAACCGCGACGCGATCGGCGAGCGCGCGCTCGAGCTCACGGTGAGCCTCGCCGAGCCGCACCGGGTGCTCGACGTCGATCCCACCCGGTTCGCGCAGGTGATCTCGAACCTGCTGCAGAACGCCGTCAAGTTCACGCCGCCCGGCGGCCGCATCACGATCCAGGGGCGCATCGAGCACAGCGAGCGCGCGCGAGCCCCGGAGCTCCTCCTCGAGGTCGCCGACTCGGGGGTCGGAATCTCGGCGGAGATGTTGCCGCGGATCTTCGACCTCTTCGCCCAGGATCGGCACTCGGCGCGAGCCACCCAGGCGGGACTCGGCATCGGACTCGCGCTGGCGCGGCGGCTCGTCGAGATGCACGCCGGGACGCTCGACGCGCTGAGCGACGGTGAGGGGCGGGGCAGCCGGTTCGTCATCCGCCTGCCGGCGCCACTCGCGGCAGGCAGCGCGGTCGCTTCGAAGGAGGAGCATCCCGAGCACGGGCTGCGCGGCGTGCACGTGCTCGTGATCGACGACAACCGCGACGCGGCCGAGAGCCTGGCGCTGCTGGTGGAGAGCATGGGCGGCGAAGCGCGCATCGCGTCCGATGGGCCGTCGGGGCTCGACATGCTCGGCGAGATCACACCGGCCGTCGTGCTGCTCGACATCGGCATGCCGCGGATGGACGGCTACGAGGTGTGCCGGCGGATTCGCCCGCGGTGGCAGCGGCGCCTGGGTGTCGTCGCGCTGAGCGGCTGGGGGCAGGAGCGCGACAAGCTGCTCGCGCTCGAGGCGGGGTTCGACGCCCACCTGACGAAGCCCGCCGACCCGGTGCAGCTGCGGGAGACGATCGCCGCCGTCGCGGCGGCGCGGCCGGCGACGTCTCGCGATCCGAGCGGAGAACGGGAGTGACGCGGCTCGAGCGAGCGCGAGCCGGACCGTGGCCCAGTAGAAAACACAAAGCGCCAGAAAAATTCACTACAAAGCGCCAGCCAAAAACTACACAGCTACCCATGTAAGACAGTAGCAACATGCTTTCGGATGTTCATGAAGTTGGCGTAAAACAGGCCGTTTTCGGGGCCTATAGCCACGCTGGACCGCCCCGCGATGCCGCTGACGTGCTTCGCGTGGCTAACGGCCATAGGCTTCGACCTCCGCCGTCGAAGTAGGCTGCCGGCGGGTCCACGACCCGAGCCCACCGCCCACCCGGAGATCACACGATGAGCGCCAAGCCCACGTTCTGCTGGTACGAGCTGATGACGACCGACCCAGACGCGGCCGAGAAGTTCTACGCGGCCGTGGTCGGCTGGACCCTGACCGACGCGGGTCAGCCGGACATGCGCTACACGCTGCTCTCGACCGGCGAGCGTGGCGTGGGCGGGATCATGAAGCTCCCCGACCAGGCCTGCGCCAACGGCGTCCCGCCGGCGTGGACCGGCTACGTCGAGGTGCCCGACACCGACGCGGCGGCGAAGCGAATCGTCGAGGCGGGCGGCACGATTCACCACGGTCCCGACGACATCCCCAACGTCGGCCGCTTCGCGGTGGTCGCCGACCCCGGTGGCGCGGTCTTCCAGCTCCTCACACCCACGCCGCGCGGCGACGCGCCGCCGCCTGTTCCGCCCACCACCCCCGGCGCGGTGAGCTGGCACGAGCTCTACGCCGGCCAGGGCCAGGAGCGCGCGTTCGAGTTCTACGAGCGCCAGTTCGGCTGGGAGACGTTCGACCTCATGGACATGGGGCCGATGGGCAAGTACCGGATCTGGGGCATAGACGGCGTGCAGATGGGCGGCATGATGGACAAGCCCGCGAACATGCCCGTCGCGGCGTGGGCCTACTACGTGAACGTGCAGGGCATCGACGCGGCGATCGAGCGGATCAAGGCCGGCGGCGGCCAGATCCTGATGGGGCCGCACGAGGTGCCGGGCGGGAGCTGGATCGTGCAGGCGCTCGACCCGCAGGGCGCCAACTTCGCGCTCGTGTCGCCAACCCGCTGAGCGGGCGGAGGCGGGCCCCCGCTTGTCTACGGTCCGGAGGCGGGCCCAGGGTCGTTCTTCGTACGATCCCGATCGATCATCGCTGGCACCCGACGAAGCGGGCGCCCTCCAGCCGGTCGTCCGCGGTCTGGAGGGCGCGCCGCCGGCGCGCCCCCGTCCTCGCGCCGTCAGCCGGCGGGCGTGCTGCAATACACCTCGTTGCCGAGGTGGCCGGCCACGTCCCACGCGCTGAAGCCGAGCTTCGAGAGCGTGTCGATGCCCGGCGTCAGGTCGAGGGCGGCGTCGTGCATCGTGAGCGCACCGGAGGTGGTGCCGGTGCCGGTCAGCACCATCGCGCCGATCGTCTCGGGGATCGCGAACGGTGTGATGGAGGTGCCGTAGGCCCCGAAACGCGCGTAGCGAAACGCCTGGTTGTGGTTCGTGTTGGGATTGAGGTCGCCGTCGCCGTCGACGAACGGGATGACCGCGACCAGGTCGTGGTTTCCGTCACCGAGCGGCGTGAACGCGCACTGCGGCGTGCCGAACGCCGGCGCGCAGTCGCCGGCGCCGCCGAAGCAGCGGTAGTCGGAGAACGGGTCGGTGCGCACCAGGATGCGATCCTCGCTCGGCCCGGGTGAGTAGGTGACCGTGACGTCGAGCTCGTCGGCGACCAGGTCGGCGTCACTGTCCACGGCGGTGCCGCTCACGCTGACCGGCACCGCGCCGCCGCCGCCCGTGACCGTCGACACGAACGTCGTCGGCGAGGTCCAGATCGTCGCGACCGCGTTCGAGCTGAGCGGCAGGCTCTGGCCGGTGGCGAACGTGGCGAGGAGCTGGGCGCCGAGATGAAGGCCCAGCTCGGGGCTGGTGGTCGCGTCGACGTACTGGTGACTGACGTCGAGCGAGGGCGTGCACGCGGCCGCGATCGTGAGTGCGGCGCACGCGAGCGAGTTCGTGATGCGTCCGAAGGGGAGGACGCGACCGCTCCCGGACGCTACGCCCGGCGCGTCGAGCGGGTCAAAGCGCGGGGCGCGGGCGCGCGAGCGCCGCCGCCGCGCGCTCCGCCATCGCCGTGATCGTGAGCGAGGGGTTCACGCCGACGTTGCCCGAGATCGCCGAGCCGTCGAGGACGTAGAGCCCGGGGCAGCCGTGGACTTCGTGGCTGGGCGCGATCACGCCGCGCTCGGGGGCGAGCGACATGCGGCAGCCGCCCAGGATGTGCGCCGTGATCGACTGGTTGCCGATGCTCTCGGGTGCCAGGTTGAAGGGCACGCCGCCCGCGGCGGCGGCGAGGGCGCGAGCGGCGGCGTTCGCCTGCGCGAGGTAGGTCGGCGGACGCCCGCTCCCCGCGAGCCGCGAGTAGAGGCGACGGCCGAACGGCCACGTCCAGTGGCGCCCGTGGCGGAACGCGAGCTCGTTCTCCGCGTGCTGCATCACGGTGAGCATCGTCACGTGGCGGTGGAAGTCCCGACGGCGCCACGCACGGGTGGAGGCGAGCGGGTGGGCCGCGATCGCGGCGAGGCTCGCGGCGGCGCGTCGCAGCGGACGCACGCCGTCGACGAGCGGAGCCGTGTACCAGCGCATGAAGTCGTAGCCGGGCGGGAAGCGGTTCTGGGTGAGGTGGGTGAGCGGGTCGGCCCAGAAGTGGGACGAGATCGCGGTGCCCTCGAGGAGATCGGCGGGCGTCTCGTCGTGCATCACGCCGACGATCGCCTCGCTGTTGGTGAACACGTGGTCGCCGAGCCGCGGAGAGATCGAGGGCAAGGTGCGATCGACGTCGCGGGCGCGAAAGAGCAGGGTGAGTGTCCCGACCACGCCCGCCGCGAGCACCACGCGGCGCGCGTCGAGCGGCGGCGGACGCGAGCTCGGGTGGCGCGGGTCGCGCATCGTGAGCCGATACCCGTGGCGGGTGCGCTCGATGCGCGTGACCTGGCGGTGCGGGACGATCGTGGCGCCGCGGCGCTCGGCGAGGTGCAGGTAGTTGAGGTCGAGGGTGTTCTTGGCGCGGTGCGGACAGCCGGTGAGGCAGCGGCCGCAGAAGGTGCAGCCGGTGCGCGCGGGCCCGTCGCCGCCGAAGTAGGGATCCGGGTGATCGCCGCCGCGCTCGCCGAAATAGATGCCGTTCGGTGTCGGGCCGAAGCTCGCCGTCGCATCCGGGCCGAGGCGCGCCGCGGCGTCGCGCAGGTAGCGGTCCATCGTGCCGGAGCGTGGGTTGGTGGCGCGCCCGAGCATGCGCGCGGCGGTCGCGTAGTGCGGCGCGAGCTCGCGCCACCACTCGACGCCCAGGGAGCTCCACGGCGCGTGGCCGAAGATCCCGGGGTCGGGCTCGAGGAGCACCGCGCCGTAGACCAGGCTGCCGCCGCCCACGCCGACACCGGCGGCGATGCTGAGGTGCTGGAACACGTGCTGCGCGAAGTAGCCGTGCATCCCGAGCGGCGGCATCCAGAAGAGCGCGCGCGGGTCGGTGTCGGCGGCGCGCATGCGCTCGGTGGTGAGCGGCCCGCCCTGCTCGAGGACGACCACGCCGTGGCCGGCCTCGGCGAGGCGCAGCGCGGTGACGCTGCCGCCGAAGCCGCTCCCCACGATCGCGAAGTCGACCACGTCCGCCATGGCGAGCACGGTATCGCACCGGCAGGCGCGGGTCGGCGACGGTGCAGGGATCGGGGGGCCGGGCGACGCGTGGGCCTCGTCGTATCGCCGGGCACGCGACGCGTCCCCCTCCCCGGATCGGAGGGTCGCGCGCCGCGCGACCGGCGAAACGCGGTGGCGTCGCCGCGCCGATCGCGCGGACCGGGGTACGCACAGGAATCGGCCGTGCGACCGGTGTTCACGCCGGACCGTATCGCCCGGCACGCGACACGTGCCCCTCCCCGGCCGATCCCGTGGGTGTGTCAGGGGCGGGCGCGAGCCCGCCCGGGATCGGGATCGACGTTCCGCGGCGATCACATCGCGCGCAGGAAGGCGTGGATGCGGGCGTTCGCCTCGTCGGCGAGCGGGTAGCGCAGCTCGTCGAAGCCGTGGACGCCGCCCGGATACACGGCGAGCTCGGCGCGATTACCCGCCGCGACCCAGCGCTCGTGCATGAGCAGCGTGTCGTCGACGACCGGGTCGAGGGTGCCGACGCTGAAGAGCGCGGGCGGCAGGCCGTCGAGCCGCGCGTGGAGCGGCGACACGTCCGGATCGGCGAGGCGCGCGGCGTCCACGAAGTGCCGCACGTACCACGCCATCGTCGCGCGATCGAACTGGAAGCCGGGCTCGGTCGCCGCGCGCGCGCTCGGCGTGCCCGCGAGGTCGAAGGTGCCGTAGCTCGCGACCAGGGCACGAAACGCCTGGATCGCATGCCGATCGCGCAGGCGCAGCAGCGCCACCACCGCGAGCTGCGCCCCCGCGCTCTCGCCGCCGATCGCGAGCCGCGCAGGCCCGCCGAGCTCGTCCGCGCCACCGCCACCCGCCAGCCACAGGGCGGCACGCTCCGCATCGTCGGGCGCGGCCGGGTACGGGTACTCGGGCGCGAGGCGGTACTCCACGCTCACCACCGTCAAGCGCGTCGCGTCGGCGATCCGAGCGAGCCGCGTGTCCTGGTGGTGCGCCGCGCCCAGCACCCACCCGCCGGGGTGGAAGTGAAGATAGAAGCCCTCGCACGGCTCGGCGCGAAAGATCCGCATGCCGAGCGGTGCACCCGCCGGTCCCGGGATGGCGCGGGTCTCGGCGCGCGGGTCGAGGGTGAGTGGCGGCCAGCTCTCGCGCAGGGCGCGCGCCTCTGCGGGGCTCAGGGTCCACAGCCCGGGCGTGGCGCGCGCGATCCGGGCCAGGCGCCGGTTGAGGGCAGCGGTCGTGGGGGCGATCGCGTCGGCGCGGAACCAGGCCGGGTCGGCGAGCGCGCTCGCTTCCGGTGGGGCACTTGTGTCGGTGGTCACCGCGCGCGCATGGTAGCCCATGGAACCCTTCGGTTCGCAGCCGCGTCGCCGAAGAAGGCGCCGCCGCCCCACGTCCGAGACCCTCCTCCCCCTGCGCGTGCCCCTCGCGCGTGGCGTCGGGACAACGCCATCTCGACTCGCGATAATCGAAGGCTTCCACCCCACGCGCCCGCGAGGTGACACCAGCGATGGCCCCGACCACCCAGCCCGAGATCCGCAAGGTCATCGTCGACTGGCTCGACGACAACTTCCACTTCGGCGACGCCGCCAAGCTCATCAAGGACGACGAGATGAGCTTCCTCGACAACGGTGTCCTCGACAGCCTGGGCTTCGTCCAGCTCGTCCTCCACCTCGAGGACAGCTTCCACTTCCAGATCGACCGCAAGGACCTGTCCCGCGACAATTTCGACGGGCTGGGCAAGATCGTGCGCTACGTGATGGCGCACCCCAAGTTCGGAGCGAACGCGTGAACCCCGACCCTGTGATGTTCCGTCCCGGCGCCGAGCAGGTGGCACGCTCGCGCATGAGCGAGCTGATGCGCGCCGTCGCGAGCGCGACGGGGCGGCCGATCCCCGACTACGCCGCGCTGCAGCGCTTCGCGCTCGAGGATCCCGCGCGCTTCTGGTCGCTCCTGCTCGCGTTCAGCGGGCTGGTCCACGAGGGCGACAGCGAGCCCGCGCTGCTCGGCGATTCGATCGAGCTCGCCGCATTCTTCCCCGGTCTCTCTCTCAACTACGCCGAGAACCTGCTCGCCTCCGGCCCCGGCCGCGAGGACGACCGCCCCGCCCTCACCGCGTGCGACGAGCGCGGCGTCGTCACGCGCCTCACGCGCAAGGAGCTGCGCGATCGCGTGGTGCGCGTGGCGCGCGCGCTGCGCCGCCACGGCCTCGAGCCCGGAGACCGCGTCGTCGCCGTGGTGCGCAACGGCGCCGAGGCGGTCATCGCGTGCCTGGGCGCGGCCGCGATCGGCGCCACCTGGTCGTCCACCGCCACCGACCTCGCCGCCGCCGCGGTGCTGCAGCGCTTCGCGCCCATCCAGCCGCGCGTGCTCTTCGCCCACCGCCGCCTGCTTCAACAGGGCCAGGAGCGGAGCCTCGACGCGCACGTCGGCGAGATCGTCGCCGGGCTCAGGTCGCTCGAGCTGGTCGTCTCCCTCGACGACGAGCCGTTCGAGTTCGAGAGCGACACCGCGCAGGTCCTGACGCTCGAGGAGCTGACCCGGGTCACGACCGCCGCGGTGAAGCGGCCCGCCGAGTTCGAGTGGCCGCGGTTCTCGTTCAACCACCCGCTCTTCATCCTGTTCTCGTCGGGCACCACCGGCGCGCCCAAGTGCATCGTCCACGGCGTGGGCGGCACGTTGCTCGAGCACTGGAAGGAGCTGGTGTTGCACTCGGCGCTGACACCCGAGGACCGGCTCTACTTCCACACCACCGCTGACTGGATGATGTGGAACTGGCAGCTCTCGGCGCTCGTCACCGGCGCCGAGGTGGTGCTCTTCGATGGCTCGGTGAGCTACCCGTCCGAAGACGCTCTCTGGCGGCTCGTGGCGCGCGAGCGGGTGACGGTGTTCGGCACGAGCCCGGCGTTCCTCCAGTACAGCCGTGACCTCGGCCACGTGCCGCGCGAGCGCGTCGACCTCTCGGCGCTCCGCGCGATGATGTCGACCGGCTCGATCCTCCACGACAGCCTCTACGACTGGGTGCGCGCGAACGTGGGCGAGCTGCCGCTGCAGTCGATCTCGGGCGGCACCGACATCATCGGCTGCTTCGTCCTCGGCAACCCGACCCTGCCGGTGATGCGGGGCGAGGCGCAGTGCGTGAGCCTCGGGCTCGACGTGCGGGCGCTGATGCCGGACGGCGGCTTCGGCGCCGGTCCGGGCGAGCTGGTGTGCGCGGCGCCGTTCCCGTCGCGCCCGGTGGGGCTCTTCGGAGACACCACCGGCTCGCGCTTCCACGACGCGTATTTCGCGCAGAACGAGGGTCTCTGGACCCACGGCGACCTGCTCGAGCTCACACCGTCCGGGGGCGCGCGCATCCTCGGTCGCACCGACGGCATCATCAACGTGCGCGGCATCCGCGTCGGACCGGCGGAGATCTACTCGGTGCTGACCCACGTGCCGGAGGTCGTCGAGGGGATGGCGGTCGAGCAGATCGCGCCTCGCGAGCCGGGGGGCAGCCGGATCGTGCTGCTGGTGGTGCTGAAGCCCGGGCTGGTGCTCGATCGCCCGCTCACGCTCCGCATCAAGAAGGAGCTCAAGGCCCGCGCCTCCGCGGCGCACGTGCCGGCGGTGGTGGTGCAGGTGGAGGAGGTGCCGGTGACGCTCAACAACAAGCGCTCCGAGCGCGCCGCCCGCGACGTGCTGAACGGGCTCTGGCCGAAGAACGTCGACGCGCTCAAGAACCCCGGCATCCTCCACGTGCTGCGCGACCATCCCGAGCTCGCCGTCCGGCCCGGCCATCCCTGATCGGTGGCGGCCGTCCCGGGATCGCCGCGCCGGGCGTGGCTCCCGCCGGGCGCGCGGCGCGTGCCCCTCCGATGGAGCGAGCCCGGTCCCCGATCGCGCGGCGTGACGATCCGCACACACGTCGCGAGCCGCGGGCGTGCTCCATCCCGTAGACTTCGGTGGTGCCCCACCGAGCCACCGGCTCGGAGGTCGGAGGCCTCATGAACCCTGGCTCGTCCCCGGGTCTCGACGGGCGGACGGACATCGAGCGCGCGGTGACGTTGCTCACCGAGTGGCTGCCGGTCTCCCTCCATCCACTCGCGCGCATCGCGTTCAATTACCGCTGGTGCTGGATGGGGGCGGCGGTCGAGGACCTGTTCCGGGTCGTCGATCCCGCGGTGTGGCGCCGCAGCGGCCGCAACCCACGGCAGGTCATCGAGGGCACGGCGCGCTCGCGCCTCGATGAGCTCGGCCACGATCGCGGCTACGTCGAGCAGGTGCGCCGCGCCTGGACCGACATCCGCCACGACCTCGAGCGGCCCGCGTTCGCGGGACCGTTTCGCGCCGAGCAGCCGATCGCCTACGTGTGCGCGGAGTTTGGGATCCACGGCTCGCTGCCGTGTTACAGCGGTGGGCTCGGCATGCTCGCGGGCGATCTGCTCAAGGCGGCCTCCGACCTCGCGGTGCCGATGATCGGGATCGGCCTGATGTACCGGCAGGGCTACTTCAGCCAGCGTCTCGACCTGAGCGGGCTGCAGCACGAGTACTGGACGCCGGCCGACCTCGACCGCCTGCCCGCGGCGCTCGTGACCGGCGCCGACGGGACGCCGGTGGTGGTGAACGTGCGGATGCGCAAGCGCAGCGTGCGCATCCAGGTGTGGCGCGTCGACGTCGGACGGGTCCCGCTCTACCTCCTCGACACCGACCGCGAGGACAACGAGCCGATCGACCGCTGGATCACGGCGCGGCTCTACGTCGGTGACCGCCACACCCGCCTCGCCCAGTACTCGGTGCTCGGGATCGGCGGCATGCGCGTGCTCGAGGCGCTCGGGATCCGGCCCGCGCTCGTGCACCTCAACGAGGGCCACGGAGCGCTCTCGAGCTTCGAGCGGCTCCGCGAGCTGATGGCCTTCGGGCGCGGTTTCGAGGACGCGCTGGAGCAGGTCCGTCACGAGACCGTCTTCACCACCCACACCCCCGTCGAGGCGGGCAACGAGAGCTACCGCGAGGACGAGATCGCGGCGGTGCTCGGCGACTTCATGGAGGAGCTGCCAATCCCACCCGCGGCCTTCTTCGGCCTCGGCCGCAAGGACCCCGCCAACCGGACCGAGCCGTCCGGCTTCACGCCGCTCGCGCTTCGCACCAGCCGCGTGGCGAACGGCGTGTCGCGGCGCCACGGCGCGGTGTCGCGGGCGATGTGGAAGTCGGTCTGGCCGGAGCGCGCCCTCGAGAACGTGCCGATCCGCCACGTCACCAACGGCGTCCACACCACCACCTGGATGGCGGGCCCGATGCAGGCGCTCCTCGACGAGCAGCTCGGCGCCGACTGGCGCACGCGCCTCCACGACACCGCGATGTGGGACGCGATCCAGGGCATCCCCGACGAGAAGCTGTGGGCCGTGCGCTCGGAGCTGCGCGCGCGGCTCATCGACTACGTGCGCGAGAAGTCGGTCGGTGATCGCCTCGCCCGCGGCGAGAGCCCGGAGTACGTGGAGGCGGCGGCGCGCGTGCTCGATCCGTCGCGGCTCACCGTCGGCTTCGCGCGCCGTGTGGCCACCTACAAGCGTCTCTACCTGCTCACGCGCTTTCCCGATCGCGCGCTGCAGCTCCTCGGCGGCGAGCGCCCGCTGCAGATCCTCCTCGCGGGCAAGGCGCACCCCTCCGATCAGGAGGCGAAGGACGCACTCCGCAACGTGTTCCAGATCAAGCACGCGCCCGGCGTGGGCGGCCACGTCGCGTTCCTCGAGAACTACGACTTCGAGATCGCGCGGCGCATGGTCGCGGGCGTGGACGTGTGGGTGAACCTGCCGCGCCCACCCCTCGAGGCGAGCGGCACCAGCGGTATGAAGGCGACGCTCAACGGCGTGCTCAACCTGAGCGTGCTCGACGGCTGGTGGGCGGAGGCCTACGACGGCAGCAACGGCTGGGCGATCGCGACTCCAGAAGCGGGGCCCGCCGAGCAAGACGACCACGACGCGCGCGCGCTCCTCGACCTGCTCGAGCGCGAAGTCGTGCCGCTCTTCCACGATCGCGACGCGGCGGGAGTGCCGCGCGGCTGGGTGGCGCGCGTGAAGGCGTCGCTCGGATCGCTGATCCCGCGCTTCACCGCCGAGCGCATGGTGCGCGACTACGTGGACACGCTCTACGTGCCGCGCAACCCGCTGCTCGAGTAGGCGGCGCGCGGCGCGAGGTCACGTCCGACGGCGCGCTCGCACCCTCACGCGGCGAACCAGTCGAGGGCGTCGTCCCAATCGGGGACGCGCGCGCGGATCCGTTCGCGGACCTCGCGCATCCCGAACGCGAACACCCGCACCGCGCCATCGGCGCGCGCTGGGACGGCCCCCGCGCTCGGTTTCCACGGGATCGCCCGCACCTCCATGGCACCTTCGGCGTTGAGCAGGGCTTCCCAGGTCGCGAGCGTACGTCCCACGGAGATCAGCTCGATCGCGCGCCCGAGCCCCGGACCGCGCGCGAAGTAGTGGGCCTTGCAGCGCTGGATCGCCTCGAGCCCGTGGCGCTCGCCGGTGCGCGTGTCCTGGCGCGGGTGCTGGCGCCACCGGTAGAGCGCGCGTGGCACGCGCCCGATCCGGGCGCCGCTCGCGAACACGCGCATCCAGAAGTCGATGTCGGTGGGCCAGTGGTCAGGTTCGCGGAAGCCGCCCGCGCGCTCGATCAGCTCGCGCCGGTAGAGGCCCGTCTGGAGGAGCGCGGGGATCTCGACGAAGCGCTCGCGCGCCAGGTCGTGCGGGGCGAGGAGCGCGTTCTGCCAGTCGATGTAGCGCTCCATGCCGTTGCTGTCGGCGCCGAGAAGTGTGGTACGACTCACCGCGCCACCCCAGTCAGGGTGCTCGGAGAGCGCGTGGGTCAGCCAGGCGAAACGGTCCGGATGGCAGCGATCGTCGGCCTCCATGACGCCGATCCACGGCGCGCGGGCCTCGCCGAGCGCGGCGGTGAGTGCCGCGGCGATGCCTCGCCCGATCGGCTTCACGTTCCGGACTCGCGGATCGGCCGCGGCGAGCTCCTCGACGATGGCGCCGGTGCGATCGGTCGAGTGATCGTCGACCGCCAGCACCTCGAGGGTCACGTTCCGTTGCCGGAGAAGATCGCCGAGGGTGTGGCGAAGCCAGCGTCCCGCGTCGCGAGCGGGAAGGAGCACGGATACCTGGGGAGAGTCGGGTGGCGCACCGGCGGCCCGGGCCGTGGTCAGCGGTACGGACACGCAACTCTCGTTGAAGGCGCGTCGACGGTGCGCGACTTGCAAGCGCGTCGCCCGATTGCGGTGTGAAAAATCACGTTTCCTATCGCACTACTCGCATATTCCATGCTAGAAAGGCGCTATGGCTAGGTTTTTCCCATTGCGGGCACGTGGGGCGCGGTACGCGCCCTGGGTCGTAATGTTGGCGCTCCTCTGGGGTTGCGGTAGCAGCGAGCCTGGCGATCTGCCACTCGCGACTGGCGCGGTTCCGGCAGTAGACGGTGCTGGCAACGAAGTTCCGACGGTCGATATTTCCGGTCGCTGGCAGGGGAAGTGGTACTCGAACAAGACCCCCTCGACCGGGCTGCTCGCGAACCTGATCATCTCGCAGAACGGCAACGACTTCATCGGCAACCTGGAGGTGGTCGGCGCGTTCCTGATCGTCGGGACGCGACCGGTCGATGGCTCGGTGTTCGGGCTCAAGGTGGACGGTGAGTTCGACTCGGGAGTGGCCACCGCCGACTGGTTCGCGGACGTGGACGGCCGCACCATGAACGGGACGTATCAGTTCCGCTTCCCGTTCCCCGACGAGTTCGGCACCTTCAACATGACGCAGCCGTAGTCTCCGGGGGGCTGTTCCAGCCCCCCCGCCTGGAGGGCGCCGCTCCGTCGGCGCCGCCCGGCGGGTCCTACCGAGGCACTCGCTTCGCTCGTGGCGTCGCGCTGCGACGCGCCATGTGACGAGTCCATCCGTGGCGCGAGCCGGGATTCAGCGATACCCGAACAGTTCACCGCGCGGCTGTTCCAGCCCCCCGCCCGCCGGGCGAGGACGGCGGGGCACCGCGGCCCTCCAGGCGCTCGATCCCGCTCGGGAGGGGCACGCGTCGCGTGCCCGGCGATCCGACGCACCGCGCGCGTCCCCGCCGGCGTCGATCGCTGTATCGGTGCGGAGGGCCCCCCCGGCGCCCCCTGGGGCCCGCCTCCGCCGCGGGCCGGGGCGTCCGCGTCGGGCACGGCCGCGACGGGCGCGGCCCTCCAGCCGCTCGATCCCGCTCGGGAGGGCACGCGTCGCGTGCCCGGCGATCGACGGACCGCGCGCGTCCCCGCCGGCGTCGATCGCTGTATCGGTGTGGGGGCCCGCCTCCGGGCGGGGCGTCACGTCGGGCACGGCCGCGACGGAGCGCGGCCCTCCAGGCGCTCGATCCCGCTCGGGAGGGGCACGCGTCGCGTGCCCGGCGA
Source organism: Deltaproteobacteria bacterium (assembly GCA_016713535.1). Taxonomy (GTDB): domain Bacteria; phylum JADJOY01; class JADJOY01; order JADJOY01; family JADJOY01; genus JADJOY01. The sequence continues at coordinate 39,529 of JADJOY010000025.1, read as the reverse complement.
TCCGACGGACCGCGCGCGTCCCCGCCGGCGTCGATCGCTGTATCGGTGTGGAGGGCCCGCCTCCGGCGGGCCGGGGCGTCACGTCGGGCACGGCCGCGACGGAGCGCGGCCCTCCAGGCGCTCGATCCCGCTCGGGAGGGGCACGCGTCGCGTGCCCGGCGATCCGACGGACCGCGCGCGTCCCCGCCGGCGTCGATCGCTGTATCGGTGTGGAGGGGCCCGGGGGGCGGCCCCCGGCCCCCCCCGGCCCCGCCCCCGGGGGCCGGGGGGGGCCCCCGCGGGCCGGGGCGTCACGTCGGGCACGGCCGCGACGGAGCGCGGCCCTCCAGGCGCTCGATCCCGCTCGGGAGGGGCACGCGTCGCGTGCCCGGCGATCCGACGGACCGCGCGCGTCCCCGCCGGCGTCGATCGCTGTATCGGTGTGGAGGGCCCGCCTCCGGCGGGCCGGGGCGCGCGTCGGGCACGGCCGCGACGGGCCCGGCCCTCCAGGCGCTCGATCCCGCTCGGGAGGGGCACGCGTCGCGTGCCCGGCGATCCGACGGACCGCGCGCGTCCCCGCCGGCGTCGATCGCTGTATCGGTGTGGAGGGCCGCCTCCGGCGGGCCGGGGCGTCACGTCGGGCACGGCCGCGACGGAGCGCGGCCCTCCAGGCGCTCGATCCCGCTCGGGAGGGGCACGCGTCGCGTGCCCGGCGATCCGACGGACCGCGCGCGTCCCCGCCGGCGTCGATCGCTGTATCGGCGTGGAGGGCCCGCCTCCGGCGGGCCGGGGGCCACGTCGGGCACGGCCGCGACGGAGCGCGCCCTCCAGGCGCTCGATCCCGCTCGGGGGCACGCGTCGCGCCCGGCGATCCCGACCGCGCGCGTCCCCGCCGGCGTCGATCGCGTATCGGCGTGAGGCCGCCTCCGGCGCCGTCCGGCACGGCCGCGACGGAGCGCGGCCTTCCAGGCGCTCGATCCCGCTCGGGAGGGGCACGCGTCGCGTGCCCGGCGATCCGACGGACCGCGCGCGTCCCCGCCGGCGTCGATCGCTGTATCGTTGTGGAGGGCCCGCCTCCGGCGGGCCGGCGATGGAGGAGGACGCCGCGTCGCCGCGAGCGGCGATCCCCGCAGCGCTGGTGGGTGCGGGGATCATCCGCCCCCGCTCACAGCGTGAGCGTGAAGTCGTCGACGAGCGCGCCGGGTAGGCGCGCGCTGTGGACCGAGCGGCCGTCGTAGGTCTGGGCGTCCAGGATCAGCTCGCGCTCGGACGTGAGGTCGACCAGGTTGTCGCCGAGCACGCGATAGATCGTCTCGTCGAAGCGCATCACGTTCACCGGCGCGGCGAGCTCGCCGTTCTCGACCCAGAACGTCGCGAAGCGCGTCATGCCGGTGGCGCGGCAGGCGCTGCGGTCCGAGAAGTTGCAGTACCACAGGTTGCTCACGAAGAGCCCCGAGCCGAGCCGCGCGAGCACGTCGTCGGTGGGCAGGCCGCCGGCGTCGAGCTCGATCGAGGTCGGCGCCTCGCTCGCCGAGGCGCCGTTGGTCGCCACGCCGTACTCCGCTGCCGAGCGCGGCGACACCAGGCAGCTCGCGAGCTGGCCGTGCTCGACGAGCATCACGCGGTCGGGCCGGATGAAGCCCTCCTCCTGGAAGTTCGGCGCCACGCCGCCGCTCACGTTCTCGGCGATCGCGACGCTCGGGTGCAGGCGCGCCTTCTCTTCCGCGAGGCGGATGAGCGGCGTGGTCTTGGTGCGCATGGCGCGGAAGCTGAACCCGCCCCAGCTCAGGATCTCGACCAGCTCGCCGAGCGCGGCGGGGGTCAGGAACACCCGGTAGTGGCCCGGCTTGAGCGTGCGCGGCGGCCGCGCCAGCGCGGCGAGCTGCGCCTCGGCGCGGCGCGCCTTCTTGTCGAGCTCGTCGGCCCGCCAGGCGAATCCGGCGTAGCTCGACTTCACCGCGCGATCGGTCTCGCGGTAGAGGCTCCAGTCGAGGTGGAAGCTCTCAGCCGAGTGCCAGTTGCGCTGGCCGAGCGAGCTCGCGAAGCCCGAGTAGATCGGGCCGGCGGCGTAGACGCCGACCAGGTCGTGGCCCGCGCCCATCGCCTGCACCGCGTTGGCGGCCGCCGCGCCGTCGGGCAGCTCGCCGCGCTGCACGCGCTCGCTCGAGGGCGCGTTCTCGGCGTAGAGCAGGTGCGGATCCTCGGGGAGGAACGGGCGGGTGGCGCGCAGCTCCTCGATCGCGTGACGGAGCCGCGGGCGATCGGTGGCGAGATCACCGGCGAGGGTGATCTCGCTCGAGGAGTGCCGTCGTCCCTCGATCAGGTCGACCTCGAGGTAGCGCTGCGACACCGTGCCGGCCTGGCGGATCTCGCCGCGGTTGAAGCGCACGAAGTCCGAGTCCTCGCCCGCGAAGCTCGCGAGGAAGCGCTCGTCGCCGGTGAGGAGCTTCTCGAGCTCCCCGACGAGATCGTGGAAGTAGGCCTGCATCACGCGCCACCGAAGACGTCGACGCCGGTGAAGCGGCACGGCGGCGAGGCGTGGCCGACGCGGATCGTCTGGTTGGGCTCACCCTTGCCGCAATACGGCGTGCCGAGCACCTCCACGGTGCTGGCGTCGCCCACGCCGGCGAGGTTGCGCCAGAAGGTCGCCGACACCCCGCGGTAGTTCGGGTTCTTGAGCACCGGGCCGAGCTCGCCGTCGCGGATCAGCCGCGCGCGCTCGCAGCCGAACTGGAACTTGTTCCGCGAGTCGTCGATGGACCACGAGCAGTTGGTCTCCATGTACACGCCGCTCTCGACCGCGCCCACCAGCTCGGCGAAGGTCGAGGTGCCGGGCTCGAGGTTGAGGTTCGCCATGCGGTCGATGGGCGCGCGGTTCCAGCTCGTCGCGCGCGAGTTCGCGACTCCGGGCAGCCCCGATCGCACCTGCGAGGTGAGCCCACCGAGCGACCGCACCAGGAGGCCGTCCTGGATGAGCAGCTCGCGGGTGGCGGGCTGGCCGACGTCGTCGAACGCGTAGCTCGCGAGCTCGCCGGGGCGGGTCGGATCGAACGTCACGTTGAGCAGCTCGGAGCCGTAGCGGTAGCTGCCGATCATGTCCGGCGTGACGAAGCTCCGCCCGGCATAGTTGCGCTCGTCGCCGAGGATGCGGTCGAGCTCGAGCGGATGTCCGATCGACTCGTGGATCTGCAGGATCATCTGGTCGGGCGCCAGGATCAGGTCCATGACGCCGGACGGGCAGTCGGGCGCGTCGAGGAGCTCGAGGGCCTCGGCGGCGACCCGCGGCGCGGCGGCGAAGTAGCCGACCTCGTCGAGGATCTCGAGGCCACCCTGACGGCAGTGCTGGCCCGCCGCGAACGTGCGGGTCTGGGTCTCGTCACCGCGGTTCGCCGAGGCGCGCAGCTCCGGGACCAGGATCTCGAGCGCCTGGTGGACGCGCCCGCCGTTGGTGGTGAGGTGGAGCGTCTCGCTGTCGACGTGCCACAGGCCCGCGGACCAGTCGACGATCGCGTCGTCGACCGCGAGGCGCGCGCACTCGCGGCTCAGCAGCCCGATCTTGTCGCCGAGGGCGAGCGAGGCCCAGGGGCGCTCGACCGGGCTCGCGTAGCTGCCGACGTGGCTCGCGGTGGGCGGGTTGGCGAAGGCCGAGATCGCGCGAGTCCGGGTGGCGCGCGCCCACTCGGCGGCGCGCCGCGCGGCGGCGCTGAGCCCGCTCGGCGTGAGATCCGAGGTGGCGGCGTAACCGACGCCGCCGTGGTCGATGACCGTGAACATCACGCCCACGTCCTCGCTGCGTTCGACCGGCTGCAGCACGCCGCGGCGCACCTCGAGGTGCTCCTGGCGCTCGCGCACGAAGCGCAGCGAGCAGAACTGGACGCTCGGGATCACATCCCGGAAGCGGGCTTCGAGCTCGGAGATCATGGCGAGCCCATTGTAGGGGCCGGCTCGGCCCGCGCCCAACCGCGTGAGCCGGAGGGACGCGCGTCGCGTGCCCGGCGATACGACGGAGCGCGCGCGTCCCCGCAAGCGTCGATCGCTGTATCGGTGTGGAGGGCCCGCCTCCGGCGGGCCGGGGCGTCACGTCGGGCACGGCCGCGACGGAGCGCGCGCGCTCCAGCCTGTCGATCGCGCCCCCGCGCGACGTCCGCGCGCGTCGCCGCCCCGCGAAAACACGACGCGCCGGAAGATCGTGGGATCTCCCGGCGCGCGGAGGGGGCGAAGGGAAGGGGGCTGGCGCGGCCGCGCCTCAGTCGATGTGGATCGAGAACGTGCGCTCGGCGCCGGTGCGGGTGGTGCGCTGGCGGATCTTGAGGCCGAGCTGCCAGAAGCCCGAGCCTTCCTCGTCGAGGCCGACCTGGCACGACGAGTAGCCGCTCGGCTGCTCGTAGTAGTTGATGTACGCGCGCTGGCTGCGGTTCCGCGGGTTGTCTTCGCCGGCGTGCTTCTGCGCGACGCAGCGCATGATCGCGATGTCGTTCCAGCTCGTGCCCATGTTGCCGCAGCTCGGCTGGTGGTTGGTCGCGTTCACGACCCGATCCATCTCGTTGGCGATCTCGCCGTCGAGCGCGTGGAAGAGGCTGTCGCAGGTGGCGACGCGCCCCTTCTCACGAGCGCCGAGGAGCTGCGGAACGGCGATCGCGGACAGGATCCCGATCACCGCGATGACCAAAAGCAGCTCGACGAGCGTAAATCCTCTGACGCTTCGGAGGGTGGAACGTGACCGGATCAGCGCATCATCTCGACCTGATGTTGCCGTTCGCTCAGCCATTGCCGTCCCGCCTCCAGGGCCTCGAAAGCGGAATTTTCCCGCTCCCGAGCGAAAGGCGCGCCGTCGTTCAGAATTCCGGCCGCGATCTGCTCGCTGGTATCGATCCAGCCGTCGGCTCGGGTTCGGTCACGCTCGCGCCATTGCTCGTAGGTCTGCCGGTCCGGATACCGCTTACCCGGACCCCATGGAGGCTCATGCATCGCTTGTGCCGGCCCGTCGAGAGCGGCGCTCGACTGGAGGTAACGCAGCGCGGTAAGGCCGAGCTCGAGTGCGACCGTGGAGGGGTAGGTCTCGGTGGACGAGCCGAGCGCCGCGCGTGCTCCTGAGAGCCGGTCCTCGAGGCGGTCGGCGTTGCGAGCGCGCAGCGCGCTCAGCGCCTCCTTGGCGATCGGCAGGTAGCGTGTGTAGGCATCGGGCGGCCGCGCGCGCACGGTCTGGATCGTGATCGCCACCACTGTTGCGACCGCCAGGGCGCCGAGGACCCCGAACGCGTGGCGGCGCGAGATCGTGAGCGCCGCGCCCCCGCCGGACCCCGCCGCCGCCTCGGGCTGGGCTCCGCCATCCTTCTCGGAGCCGGCGGCGCGCGGCTCGGTGCCGGCGAGGCGCGAGGCGACGTGCGCGACGTCCTGGACCGCGCCGCGCAGGAAATCGTCGCTCGGCGGCTCGGCGGAGCTCACCGCGCTCGGCTCGAGCAGCGGTAAGCCTTGCAGGTTGTAACGCAGCACGTCGAGGAAACGGCTCACGTCGGCGAGCGCGATCGAGATCTCGTTCCAGTCGTGGATCTCGTCGGAGAGCGGAGCCAGCTCGTCGCTCTCGTCGCCGCCCGTGAGCTGGCCCGTGCTCTCGCCGCCTTCCGGGGCGCTCTCGCTCGCCCGGGCCTCCGCGAAGCTCGGCGGCGCTCCGGTGAGCTCCTCGCGCGCGGCCTCCAGCACGCGGCCCGCCGCGCCGATCGCGGCCGAGTGTTCGCGGCCGAGCTCGATCAGATTCCACTCGGCCGCCTCGAGCGACTCGATCGCCCACATCTGCGCGGTCAGCGCCTTGCGCAGTGGAGCGTGCTCGACCCAGTCGCGTCGCACGCCGCTGGCGGGAGCGAGCGCCTTGCCGTGGAAATGGAAGGCCACCCGCGCGCCCGGCTCGGCGGCGACGTCCTCGGGGAGGCTGCCGAGCCAGCGCCCCAGCCGCTCCATCGCCGACTCGGCTCCCGAGGGTGCGCTCGCGACGTCGGACGTCTCCGGATCGAGCGCCCACCACGACACCGGATGCCAGCCCGGGTCGATCGCGGGCACCTCGACGGGCCACGCGATGCCGCCGACCTCGTCGGTCGGCACCAGCCGAGGTCCGAATTCGAGGAAGCGTTCGATGCGCTCGGCGACGCCGGCGGGCGGCGCCACGAACTGGAGGCCGAAGCCGATCACGGCGCCCGCGGTGCCGCGGCGGTTGTGGTAGAGGACCGTCGCCTTGGTGCGGACGGGCTGCGGGTTCTCGTCGGCGAGCGGTGCCAGGACGCGGATCGTGGTGCCGATCGAGACCAGCGTGGTGGTCTCGAGGAACATCCCCTCGGCGCTCAGCGAGCGCACCACCGCGCGGTGGATCGTACGCCCGTCGGCGGTGAAGCGCGCCGGGAAGGAGACGTCGAGTCGGCGGTTCTTGCGCCGTTCACGACCCGAGTCGGTCTGGTTCATCGGCGGCCGCCGGAACGGGCGAGAGGGAGGAGAGCGATCCGCCGTGCATTGTGAGGGCAACGGTGCCGCGACTCAACCCGGGCGCCCTCGCCGCCCCGGAGCGCGCGCCATCGCGCTCAGCCCGGGGAGGCCTCGGTGACCTCGATCATCCGCTCCAGCGACGCGCGCGCGTGGCGCACCAGCGCGGCGCGATCGGCGTCGTGCATCCGCTCGCGCCAGCCGGTGCGCTCGTTGACGACGTCGCCGGCGAGCACGCGGTTCAGGCTCGGCGGCGTGCCCTTGCGCAGCAGGTCGAGCATCGCCACCAAGTGGGGCGGGTCGTTCCGGCTCATGGTCGCGCAGCCGCAGCCGGCCGAGCCGCGGTCGGCCTCGGGGATGTCGGCGAGGTTCACGACCTCCACGCCGCGCAGCCGCCCTTGCTCGCGAGCGTTCTTCACGAAGTGGGCCTCGGTGCCGATCGCGAGCTTCGCCCCGGCGGGGGCCTTCATGACCTCGTTCCACAGGTAGTTGGTCGAGCCGTTACCGTCGGCGGCGGCGACCACCTCCTTGGTGCACTCGGGGTGGACCAGCACGCGGTGGCCGCGCGCTCGCCAGTACTCGATCTGCGAGATCGAGAACACCGTGTGCACGCCGCAGAAGGCTCCCCACAGGATCATCTCGGCGCGGTCGAGGCGCTCCTCGTCGGCGCCGCTCGGGACGTAGTGCATGCCCTCGAGCCCGCCGGGCCAGCGGAAGATGCGCGCGGGATCGATGCCGACCTGGCGCGCGACGTTGTCGCCCAGGTGCTGGTACGGGAGGGAGAAGATCCGCTTACCGAGCTTGCTCGCCCAGCGCACCACCTTCTCGGCGTGCGAGCTGGTGCAGCAGGCACCGCCGGTCTGGCCCGCGAGCGCCTTCAAGCGCCCCGAGGTGTTCATGTAGGCGATGCCGAGGAGCTCGTCGCCGAAGCGCTCGACGAGGTAGTCGAACGCGGGCAGCACCATGTGCTCCTTGGCGAGCATCTCCATCGTGCAACCGGCCTTGGGGTTGGTGATGTAGACCTCTTGATCGGGCGCGGCGAGGATCGCGATCGCCTCGGCCATGAAGTGCACCGCCGACTCGACGAAGATCTTGGTGTCCGGGTGCAACACCGCCTGGCGCGCGAGCAGGTAGCTGTCGGCGACCTTGCCGCCGTAGCGCTCGACGAGCTTCACGATCTCGCCGCCCATGTAGTAGTGCGCGAGCAACATCAGCCTGGGCCCGAAGTGGTCGAGGGCGGGGCGGATGTACGAGTCCATCCACGGCAGCACCACCTCCGGCGCACGGCTCTCGAGCGCCAGATACTCCTCGGCGTAGGGCTTGAACTCTTCCTGGTACCAGTCGAGCGGCAGATCCATCTGGCAGATCGGCATGCCCGGCTCGAGCACGATGCCGCTCGAGCGGATGGAGCGATCTTCGGTGACGTGCCGGGCTGCGGCAGCGTTCGCCACGGGGGCCTCCTAGGAAAACGCGAGACGCGGGAGAAGCTCCGCAGCCTAACAGCGCGGCGCGGGCGCGCTGGCGACGCGTGCCCCTCCCCGGCCGTCCGGAGGGTCGCGCGTCGCGCGACCGGCGATACGCGACTGCGCTTCGTCGACGATGTCGGCGATCCCTGTAGGCCGGGATCGACAGGAATCGGGGCTCGCGCCGAGCGCCCTCGGGCGCGCGCCCCCCCCTCGGAGGTCGCGCGTCGCGCGACCGGCGATACGCGACTGCGCTTCGTCGACGATGTCGGCGATCCCTGTACGGCCGGGATCGGACAGGAATCGGGGCTCGCGCCGACGCCAGCGCCCGACCGTATCGCCGGGCACGCGACGCGTGCCCCTCCCGGCCTCGGAGGGTCGCGCGTCGCGCGACCGGCGATGCGCGACTCCGCTACGTCGAGGATGTCGGCGATCCCTGTACGGCCGGGATGGGACAGGAATCGGGGCTCGCGCCGACGCCAGCGCCCGACCGTATCGCCGGGCACGCAACGCGTGCCGCTCCCCGGCCGTCCGGAGGGTCGCGCGTCGCGCGACCGGCGATACGCGACTGCGCTTCGTCGAGGATGTCGTCGATCCCTGTACGGCCGGGATGGGACAGGAATCGGGGCTCGCGCCGACGCCTGCGCCCGACCGTATCGCCGGGCACGCGACGCGTGCCCCTCCCCGGCCGTCCGGAGGGTCGCGCGTCGCGCGACCGGCGATGCGCGACTGCGCTACGTCGAGGATGTCGTCGATCCCTGTACGGCCGGGATGGGACAGGAATCGGGGCTCGGGTCGACGCCTGCGCCCGACGTATCGCCGGGCAGCGACGCGTGCCGCTCCCCGCCGTCCGGAGGGTCGCGCGTCGCGCGACCGGCGATGCGCGACTGCGCTACGTCTAGGATGTCGTCGCGCCCTGCACGGCCGGGATGGGACAGGGATCGGGGCTCGGGCCGACGCCCGCTCCCGATCGTATCGCCGGGCACGCGACGCGTGCCCCTCCCCGGCCGTCCGGAGGGTCGCGCGTCGCGCGACCGGCGAGACGCGACTGCGCTTCGTCGAGGATGTCGTCGATCCCTGTACGGCCGGGATGGGACAGGAATCGGGGCTCGCGCCGACACCAGCGCCCGATCGTATCGCCGGGCACGCGACGCGTGCCCCTCCCCGGCCGTCCGGAGGGGTCGCGCGTCGCGCGACCGGCGATACGCGACTGCGCTTCGTCGACGATGTCGGCGATCCCTGTACGGCCGGGATCGGACAGGAATCGGGGCTCGCGCCGACGCCTGCGCCCGATCGAATCGCCGGGCACGCGACGCGTGCCCCTCCCCGGCCGTTCGGAGGGTCGCGCGTCGCGCGACCGGCGATACGCGACTGCGCTTCGTCGACGATGTCGGCGATCCCTGTACGGCCGGGATGGGACAGGAATCGGGGCTCGCGCCGACGCCTGCGCCCGATCGAATCGCCGAGCACGCAACGCGTGCCCCTCCCCGGCCGTCCGGAGGGTCGCGCGTCGCGCGACCGGCGATACGCGACTGCGTTTCGTCGAGGATGTCGTCGATCCCTGTACGGCCGGGATGGGACAGGAATCGGGGCTCGCGCCGACGCCTGCGCCCGACCGTATCGCCGGGCACGCGACGCGTGCCCCTCCCCGTTCGGAGGGTCGCGCTCCGCGCGACCGGCGATACGCGACTGCGCTTCGTCGAGGATGTCGTCGATCCCTGTACGGCCGGGATGGGACAGGAATCGGGGCTCGCGCCAACGCCTACGCCCGACCGTATCGCCGGGCACGGTCCGCCGGAGGCGGGCCCTCCAGGGGGTCAGTCCCAGCGGAAGGACCAGACCCGGCTCACCAACAGCGCCGCGGCCAGCGCCCGGATCGAGCCGTGCTCGGCGAGCACCAGCTCCTCGCAATAGAGGAAGTGCTCGCGCGCCAGCGCCAGCGCCTCGGGACGGGTTCGCGGCTGCCGGGCCACGGCCACCTCGAGCCGGTCGCGCGACAGCCCCACCAGCTCGGCGCCCCATCGCCGGTGCCAGCGATGCAGCATGGCCACGTGAACCGCGGTCGGTGGGCACGAGTTCCAGCCACCGAAGCGCAGGATCGCCGGCACGTCCCACGAGTGCGGCGATTCCACCCACAGCAACGTGCCGTTGCCGGCGCGCCGCAGCCGCCACGGCGGCGCATCGAGGATGCGGTGGGTGATCACGCGCGCCGAGCCGAACGGCGAGCCATCGTCGACCTCGCGCACCAGGTCGGGATCGATCGCGGCCTCGTCCGTGAGCCACTCGTCCACGTCCAGCACGAGCCCGTCACGAACCAGCGCGTCGGTCGAGTCGAGCGACTCGCGCAGCGCGGCTGCGTGCGCGACTTCGTCGTCGGGGCCGCCGATCACCACCGGCCAGCAGCCGGTCTCGTCGGCGAGTGAGCGCAGCCGGTTCCAGCTCTCGATCGCGCCACGCGCCGGAACCAGGGTCCGCCAGCAACGCGGCGCCACCTGGCCGGGTGCCCACTCGCCGAGCTGCCATCGCAGGGCGAGTCGATCGAGCGCGCCACGCAGCGCGCCGGGGATCTCGTCCGCGCCGCCCTGTCCGGCGGCGACGAAGTCGGTGGTCGGATCGGTCGCGGGGAAGGGCGCGCCGGGCGAGTCGCGCCGCTCGCGCGGAAGGGGACTTCGAAGCGGGTCGGGGACGAGAGGAGCCATGACCTCGGAGGGGCGGCGGCGACCGAGACGGTAGCCCCGATCGCGCCCGAACGCCATCGCAAAGGATCCGCTCGTTCCGTCCTCCTCCCCGCTCGCGCTCGCCGCGAGTAGGCTTCGGCCGAAGCAGTCTTCTCGCGTCGCCGCCGGGCTCGCTCGCGACGCGCCCGCTCCCGCGAGTGGCCGGATGCAGAGCTCGACGCCCTCGGACCGGATCGTCACGCTGCCCAACGCGCTGACCGCGCTCAGGCTCGCGTTGATCCCGGTGTTCGTGGTGTGTGTGGTGCGTGGCGCCTCCGAAGCGGCGCTCGGGGTGTTCACGCTCGCCGCGATCACCGACCTCCTCGACGGCGCGGCGGCCCGGCTGCTCGACCAGCGCTCCAAGCTCGGCAGCTACCTCGATCCGATCGCCGACAAGTCCCTCGCCTTCACCGCGTTCGTGCTGCTCGCGTGGCGCGGCGTCCTGCCGGTGTGGCTCGCGGCGCTGGTGGTGGCGCGCGACGCGGCGGTGGTCGCGTTCTACGTCACCCTGCGGGTGCGCCGCAGCTACCACCCCAGCATCCGCCCCTCGCTGCTCGGCAAGTCCGCGACCTTCTTCGAGCTGGTGGTGGTGGGAGTCGCGCTCGTCGCGGCGCTCGCCGATCATCCCGCGTGGGCGGTGGCGCTGCGCGACGGGCTGAGCGTGGGCGCCGCCCTTCTGATCGTGACTTCGGTGGGGGAATACGTGCACCATGAGCGTCGGGTGATCCGCTCGTTGCTGCGCCGCTCCTGAGCCGGGCGAGCGAGAGCGCCACACTGCCGATGGTCGACGCGCTCCTCGCTGCCATCCAACGCCGCGACGTCGAGCGAGTCCGCGGCGAGCTGGCGCGGGTCGGGGGCGCCGGCGATCCACGGCTGGTGCCGCCGGGGCCCGCCGGGCTCGGCAACCCGCTCGCGCTCGCCGCGCGGGTCGGCGCGCCCGAGATCGTCAGCCTGTTGCTGGATGCGGGCTTCGAGCCCGATCCCAAGGGCGCTGCGGAGCGGCCGGCGGTGGCGTGGGCGGCCCTGGGCGGTGAGGACGATGGCGCGAAGGAGCTCGATCCAGCGGACGAGGCCGCTCGGGCACGGATCGTTCACCTCCTCCACGCGGCCGGCGCCGACCTCCACCGCCGCGATGCGAGCACCGCCACCGCCCTCCACCACGCCGCCGCCACCAACCGCGTCGAGGTGATCCGGGCACTCGCCGAGCTCGGCGCCCGGGTCGATCTCCCCGATGACGAGGGCGTGACGCCGCTCGGCTACGCCGCGGCCCACCACAGCCTCGACGCGGTCCGGCTGCTCCTCGACCTCGGCGCCAACCCGCGCGTCCCCGAGCGTCACGGCCGCAGCCTGCTCACCGCGATGGCGGCGGCCGGCGAGAGCGAGATCGTGCTGCGGCTGCTCGCCGGCGGCATCGGCGTCAACCTGCCCGATCGCGCCGGCCACACCGCGCTCCTCGACGCGGCAGCGGGCGATCACCTCGAGCTGGTGCGCGCGCTCCTCGCGCGCCGCGCCGACCCGAACGCGCCGGATCCCGACGGCACCACGCCGCTCATGGCCGCGGCGGCGTGGGGCTCGATCGAGACGGTTTCGCTGCTGCTCGACCACGGCGCGCGGCTCGACGCCCGCGACGCGACCGGGCGCTCGCCCCTCCACCACGCCATGACCAACCGTCCGGTCGCCGAGCTGCTCCTCGCCCGCGGCGCCGATCCGTTCGCCACGGACGAGGGCGGTCGGACGCCACTCCACGAGGCGGTGGGTGGACCGGCGAGTGATCCCGACGTGATCGACCTGCTCGCGGCGCGGGGCGCCCAGCTCAGCGCCGCCGACCAGCGCGGCGAGACGCCGCTGCACGTCGCGGCGCGCTGGGGCCGGGCGGCGAGCGCGGAGCGGTTGCTCGCGCTCGGCGCCGAGCTGGAGGCGCTCGACGTGCTCGAGCGCACGCCGCTCTTCGGCGTGGCGCGCGCCGGTCCGGTCCTCGACGTCCTCGGCGCTCGCGGCGTCCACCTCGACGCCCGCGACATCAGCGGCGCCACGGCGCTCCAGGTGGCCGCGGCGGATGGGCGCGTGGACGTGGTCGGGTGGCTGCTCGCGCGCGGCGCCGACGTGACGGCCGCCAGCGACTCGGGCGAGACCGCGCTCACCCAGGCGCTGCGCACCGGGCAGGGAGCGCTCGCCGCGACCCTGCTCGCGTGGGGCGCGGATCCGCACGCGCGCACCGCCGAGGAGCGCACCCCGCTGGTGCTGGCCGCGGCGCACGGCTTGCTCGACGATCCCCGTCCGCGACCCCCGTCGTGGGACCAGGATCCGATGGCCGAGGTGATCCGCGCGCTGCTCGACCGTGGCGCGAACCCGAACCAGGGAGTCGCGGAGGGGCCGCGCGGCGGCAGCGTGTTGCACGTGGCGTGCGCGGCGCGCTGCCCGGAAGTGGTCGAGCTCCTCTTGGTCCACGGCGCCGACCCCGACGCCACCGATCGCCGCGGCGAGACGCCGCTCATGCGCGGGCTCGCTTCCCCCGCCGTGGTGCGCACGCTGCTCGGCGCCAGCGCGCAGGTCGACGCCCGCGACCGCAAGCAACGCACGGCGCTCCACGTGCTGGTGCAGACCTGCGGCACCTCCGACCGCGACTCGCTCGCGGCGGCGGTGCAGGTGCTCGACCTGCTCGCCGAGGGCGGCGTCGAGATCGACGCGCACGACGCCGAGGGCTCGACCGCGCTTCACCGCGCCGTCGACAAGCGCGGCGCCGTGGCCCTCGTCGATCGGCTGCTCGGCTACGGCGCCGACCCGCTCGCGCGCAACCTGCGCCGCGACTCGGTCCTCGACGCTGCGATCCGTCGCGGCGACGTCGCCATCGTCGACCTGGTGCGCACCGCCAGCCAGCGCGCGCCGCGCGGCTGATCCGCGGATGGAGGCCCACCGGTGCCTCGATGGGTCAGGCGAGGTCAAAGGTGTCGCGAGAGACCGCGACACCCAAAGGCTGCTCGCGATCGATCTGCTGGAGGGCCGCGCTCCGTCGCGGCCGCTGTGGCCTTTCCCCGCCAAAGCGCCGGGCGGGTTATCTTGCGCCGTGCCGCGCGGGCCCGGCCGAGCCGGTCGAACGCGCGCCCAAAGTAGGCGTCATGAAAGATCTTCTACAGTCGATCGCCTCGATGAGCCCGGCCTTCCTGGAGCTGCGCTACCACCGCCGCGTCCACAACCTGTTCTCGGTGCAGAAGGGGCGGGTGGAGGAGGCGAGCCACCGCACCCGCGCGGGAGTGGGGGTACGCGCGCTGGTGGACGGCGCGTGGGGCTTCGCGTCCACATCCACGCCCGAGCGCGCCGCGATCCGCAACGCGGTCGAGCAGGCGATCGAGTCCGCGCGCGCACTGGCGCGGGCCGGCGCCCGCAAGGTCGAGCCGCTCCCGGCGACCGAGCTCGCGAGCGCCGACCACGTCGGCGAGGGTTACGAGGAGCTCCTCGCGCTCTCGATCGGCGACAAGCTCTCGCGCACGGTCGAGCTCGAGAAGGCCACGCTGGCGGCTTCGAGCCGCGTCCACACCGCCGCCGCGCGCTACACCGAGGTCTTCGAGGAGAAGACCATCGTCACCACCGACGGCGCCGCGGCGTCGTACCGGCTGGTGCGCCCGGAGGTCTCGGTGCGCGCCTTCGCCGAGAAGGACGGCAGCCAGGTGGTGTGCGCCAACGCGGTGGGCGTCACCGGCGGCTGGCAGTGCTTGTTCCACCACCCGAACGCGGTGGCGATCACCGAGCGCACCGCGGCGCGCGCCGTCGAGCTGCTCGATGCGCCCCACGTCCAGGGCGGAGTGAAGACCGTGATCCTGGCACCCTCCATCGTGGGCCTGCTCACCCACGAGGCGATCGGCCACACCGTGGAGGCGGACCTGGTGCTCGCGGGCTCGGTGGCGAACGGCAAGATCGGCGAGCGGGTCGCGTCGGAGCTGGTCACGCTCTGCGACTCCGGCCACTCCGAGCACGCGGTCGGCGCGGGCGGCTCGCTGCCGTTCGACGACGAGGGCGTACCCACGCGGCGCGTCGAGATCATCCGCGACGGGCGCCTGGTCTCGTATCTCCACAACCGCGAGAGCGCCGCCCACTTCGGGGTGGCGCCGACCGGCAACGGGCGCGCGTGGGAGTACTCGGACGAGCCGCTGATCCGCATGCGCAACACCTACATCGAGCCCGGCACCACGACCCTCGAGGAGATGATCGCGTCCACCGAGGACGGCTACCTCCTCGACAATCCCAGCTCGGGCCAGGCCGACTCGACCGGCGAGTTCATGTTCGGCGCGGGCGAGGCGTGGGAGATCAAGAACGGCAAGCTCGGCAAGCTCCACCGCGAGGTGACGCTCTCCGGGATGGCGTTCGAGGTGCTCGGCAGCGTCGACGCCGTGAGCTCGGAGTTCCGCTGGGACCTGGGCTCGGGGCACTGTGGCAAGGGCCAGCTCGCGAAGGTGGACGCGGGTGGGCCGTATCTGCGCTGCAAGCTGATGCTGGGCGGAGTCCAAGGGTGAGCCCCCGATGAGCGATCTCGATCTCGCCGCCACCGCCGAGCGGCTCCTCGAGCTCGCCCAGGGCGCGGGCGCCGACGAGGTGCAGGTCCGCGCCGAGCGCGAGTCGGAGCGCAAGATCGGCTTCGAGCGCGGCGAGCTCCATCTCGCGAGCGCGGGCGCCGAGACGCGCCTCTCGATCCGCATCCACAAGGACCATCGCCTCGGCGCGGTGCAGACCAACTCCACCTCGGAGGCCGATCTGCGCGAGGCGGTGCAGGCGGCGCTCGAGCTGGCGCGCTTCGCGCCCCCCGACGAGCACCTCACCATGCCGGCCGCACGCGCGTTCCGGCCCAACACGCGGCGCTTCGATCCCGCGCTGGCGGCGCTCGACGCCGCCGGCCTGACCAAGCTCGCGGAGCGCTACCTGCGCGCGCTCAGCGCGGACCCGCGGGTGTCGGTCGACGACGGCTCGGTTTCGTGGGAGAGCGGCGAGATCTTCATCGCCAACACCTACGGCATTCGCGCCACCGACACCTGGACGCACCTCGGCTGGACCGCGCTCATCGAGGCCATCGACGGCGACGAGGTGACGAGCTTCGACTACGCGAGCGGTGGCTCGTTCGCTCTCGGCGGCGTCGAGGAGCGGATCGAGACCGACGGGCGGCGCCTCGCCACCGACGTGCTCTCGACGTTCGGCGCCGCGCCCGCGGCGAGCTACAAGGGCCGGGTGCTGCTCACGCCGCGCGCGGTCGCGGAGATCCTCCTCGAGCCGCTCGAGTTCCATCTCTCGGGCCTGCAGGTGCTCTACGAGAAGTCGTCGTTCGGCGACGACCGCCGCGACACGGCCATCGCGAGCTCGCTGCTCACGGTCCGCGACGATCCGAGCGACCTGGCCCTCGCCGGCGCGACTCCCTTCGACGACGAAGGGGTGCCCACGCAGCCGGTCGATCTGGTGCGCGCGGGACGGCTCGTCACGCACCTCGAGAACGCCTACTCGGCGAAGCGCCGCGGGCGTCCGCTCACCGGCCACGCCGGCCTCGACTTCCATGCGGCGGTGGTCGAGCCCGGCTTCGCGAGCCTCGACGAGCTCACCCGCGGGGAGAAGCCGATCCTCGCGGTGCACCGCTTCAGCGGCAACGTGACGCCGTCGAGCGGCGACTTCTCGGGCATCGCCAAATCGAGCCACCTCCACCTGCCGGACGGCACGCGGCGGCCGGTGCGCGAGACCATGATCGCCGGGAACTTCTTCGATGCGCTGCAGGCGATCGTGGCGGTCGGCGAGGTGAGCGAGATCGCCGACGGGACGGTGCGCGCGCCGCACGTCCTCATCGACGGTATCTCGGTGACCAGCGAGTAACGGGTGGAGGGCTGCGGTCCCTCGCAGCCGCCGCGATGAGTGCGCTCACTCCCAAGCCCTTCGCGGTGAAGGAGATCTACTTCACCCTCCAGGGCGAAGGCGCGCACACCGGACGCGCGGCGGTGTTCTGCCGCTTCGCGGGCTGCAACCTGTGGACGGGGCGCGAGAGCGACCGCGCCGTCGCGACCTGCGACTTCTGCGACACCGACTTCGTCGGCACCGACGGGCCGGGCGGCGGCACCTTCGCTTCTCCCGTGGCGCTGGCGCGCGCCGTGCGCGCGTGCTGGGACGCCGACCCGCGAGCCCGCGCCGCGAGCGAGGCGCCGTACGTGGTGTTCACCGGCGGTGAGCCAGGGCTGCAGCTCCGCGCCGAACTCGTCGAGGCGTGCCACGCCGCGGGGCTGGTGGTGGCGGTCGAGACCAACGGCACCGTCGTGCTGCCGGAGGGAATCGACTGGGTGACCGTGAGTCCCAAGGGCGATGGCGCGCTCGCGGTGACGCGCGGCCACGAGCTCAAGCTGGTGTGGCCGCAGGGGCTCGATCCCACTTCGTTCGAGGGCCTCGACTTCGAGTGCTTCTTCCTCCAGCCCAAGGACGGCGTGGACTACGACGTGAACCTCGACGCGGCGATGCGCTACTGTCGCGCGCATCCGCGCTGGCGCCTCTCGGTCCAGACCCACAAGTACCTCGGCATCCCGTGACCGGCTCCGACGGCGCTGCCGCTGCGTCCGAGCGCGCGACCTTGCGTCGCATCGACGCGCTCAAGGTGGTCGACACCGCCGCGGTCCTCGCGCGTCGCATCCGCGAGCGATTCCCCGGCTCCGGGCTGGCGAAGATCGCCGAGGAGCTGCACGCGATCACGCGCGAGAGCGCGGCGCGCACCGAGTGGCTCAGGCGCCCCAACTGGGGGCTGCGCATCGTCGCGGCGGTGCTCGTGACCGCGCTGCTCACGGTGGTGGCCTCGACGCTCGTCCGCGTCGGGCTGCCGAACAAGGTGGCGAGCTTCCAGGAGCTGGTGCAGCTCCTCGAGTCGGGCGTGAACGACGTGGTGTTCATCGGCATCGCGGTGTTCTTCGTGACCAGCCTGGAGGCGCGCCGCAAGCGCGCGCGGGCGCTCGACTGGATCGACGAGCTGCGCAGCCTCGCGCACATCGTCGACATGCATCAGCTCACCAAGGACCCCGACCGGGTGCAGGAAGGGCGGGTCGACACCCCGTCCTCTCCCAAGGTCGCGCTGACCCGGGTCGAGCTCGCGCGCTACCTCGACTACTGCAGCGAGCTGCTCTCGGTGACCAGCAAGGTGGCCGCGCTCTATGCCCAGGACTTTGGCGACGGCGTGCTGCTCGCGGCGGTCAACGAGATCGAGAACCTGACCGCGGGGCTGTCGCGGAAGATCTGGCAGAAGATCATGATCCTCGACCGCGTCGCCGATCCGCGCGAAGGCGAGTGACCGCGGCGTCACCGCGGAGGGGCACGCGTCGCGTGCCCGGCGCGCGCGCCCGCCTCGGGCCGCCGCCGTGCCCGGCGCTACGACGAGGCGCGGGCGTTCCCGATGGCGTCGATGCCTGAACGGCCGGGTCTGGAGGGCCCGCCTCCGGCGGGCCGGGCCGTCGCGATCGATCACCGGCCGCGACCGGGGCCGGCCCTCCAGCCGGTTGGTTCCGATCGAGGGAGGGGCACGCGTCGCGTGCCCGGCGATACGAGGAGGTGTGGGCGTTCCCGATGGCGTCGATGCCTGAATGGAGGTCTGGAGGGCGCGCCTCCGGCGCGCCGGGGGCGTCGCGATCGATCACCGGCCGCGACGGAGCGCGGCCCTCCAGCCGGTTGGTCCCGATCGGGGGGAGGGGCACGCGCCGCGTGCCCGGCGATACGAGGAGGTGTGGGCACCGCTGCGGGCGCAGATCGCTGTTCGCCCACGATCGATCGCGTGGTCGGGAGGGCTCCCGCCCTCCCCGACACTCCCC
This sequence comes from Deltaproteobacteria bacterium, assembly GCA_016713535.1. GTDB lineage: Bacteria > JADJOY01 > JADJOY01 > JADJOY01 > JADJOY01 > JADJOY01. Next base: position 21,094 of record JADJOY010000025.1, on the reverse strand, counting down.
GCCCTGCGCGCGGCGCCGGGAGGGGCACGCGTCGCGTGCCCGGCGCTACGACGAGGCGTGGGCGTTCCCGATGGCGTCGATGCCTGAATGGAGGTCTGGAGGGCGCGCCTCCGGCGCGCCGGGGGCGTCGCGATCGATCACCGGCCGCGACGGAGCGCGGCCCTCCAGCCGGTTGGTCCCGATCGGGGGGAGGGGCACGCGTCGCTCCCTCGTCGATTCCCGCACCCGCGAGGCCGCCGCGCCCGATCGGCGCGTCACGCGGCCCGCGACTATGCTGCGCCGCGGCCATGATCCGGGTCGAGCATCTCACCAAGGTCTACGATCGCCGCGTGGCGGTCGACGACCTCTCGTTCGAGGTCCGGCCCGGCGAGGTCCTCGGGCTCCTCGGCCCCAACGGTGCGGGGAAGACCACCACCCTGCGCGCGATCGCGGGGATCCTGCCGCCCACGCGCGGCACCATCACGGTCGCCGGCCACGACATCGTCGGCGCGCCGATCGCGGCCAAGAGCCGGCTCGCGTGGATCCCCGACGATCCGCACCTCTTCGCGAGCTTGACCGTGTGGGAGCACCTCGAGTTCACGGCGCAGGTCTACGGCGTGCGCGACTGGCACGACACCGGCCGGGCGCTGCTCGCGCGCTTCGACCTCGGGGATCGCGCCGACACCCTCGCCGACGAGCTCTCGCGCGGCATGCGCCAGAAGGTCGCGACGGTGTGCGCGCTGCTCCACGATCCCGAGGCGCTGCTGCTCGACGAGCCGATGACCGGCCTCGACCCGCGCGGCATCCGCTCGCTCTACGAGGTGCTGCGCGAGCGCGCCGCGAGCGGCGCCGCGGTGGTGGTGAGCTCGCACCTGCTGGCGCAGCTCGAGTCGCTGTGCACGCGCTACCTGATCCTGGTGAGCGGGAAGCGGCTCTTCTTCGGCTCGCGTGACGAGATCCTGGCGCAGCTCGAGGGTCTGCGCGGCGACGCCACGCTCGAGGAGATCTTCTTCCACGCCACCGAGCGCGGCGCGGTCGGCGCGTGAATCGCGGCCTCGTCTACCTGCTCCGGCAGGGGCCGCGGCGCAAGCTCCGTCACCTCGCGCGTCGCACCCGCGGCGCCCGTCGCAAGGTGCTGTCGGCGCTGGCGGTGGTCGCGTTCGCGATGCTGCTCGTGCCACAGGTGATGGAGTTCGCCTCGCCGCACCGCGCCGAGGCCGCGCGTGCGATGGCCGCCGGCTACCGGATGTGGGGACCGCTCGCGCTCGCGGTGTTCGCGCTGCTCGGCGTGGTGGTCGGCTACGGGCTGCACTTCCGTCCCGCCGAGATCGACTTTCTCTTCCCGGCGCCGATCCCACGCCGCGAGCTGGTGCTCTACAACGTCGTGGCGCGCCTCGGCGTGGCCGCGCTGTCGTCGGTGTGGATGGTCCTCTTCATGGCGCACCACGCGCCCGATCCGTGGGCGGGCGCGCTCGCCGTGTACCTGGCGGTGGTGTTCCTGCAGTGGGTCGCGAAGCTCTCGGTGCTGGTCTTCTCCGCGCTCTCGGTGCAGGTGAAGACGCGCAGCCCGGTGCTCGCGCCGCTCGTCATCCTGGCGCTGATCCTCGCGATCCAGGCCGCCTCACACAGCCGCATCGAGGGCGGACGGAGCGTGCGCGACACGGTCGAGGCTCTCGCTCACACCCCCGTGGCGCGGATCCTCACCGCGCCCACGCGCCCGTTCCTGGAGCTCTTCCTCGCCGCCGACCTCGCCGCCGTGGCGCGCTGGGCCGCGGTCTGCGTCGCGATCCTCGGCGCGATGCTCGCGGCGATGCTCGGCCTCGACGTGTCCTTCCAGGAAGGCGCGGTGCGGGTCAACCAGGAGATGGAGGAGCGGCTCACCCGGATGCGCGCCGGGGGAGGCGTGTACTCGAGCACCAAGCCCGTGAGCGCACGCGTCCGGTTACCCGCGCCGCCGCGCCTCGGCGGGGTGGGACCGATCGCGTGGCGCCAGGCGATGGAGGCGCTCCGCAACGCGCGTGGGCTCGCGACCGCCATGGCGGTGATGATGCTCACCGCGCTCCTGCCGGTGGTGCTGGTGCGCGGCGATGCGGCGCTCGCCGACACCTCGGCTGGGAAGATCACCATCGGCATCGTGCTGTTCGCCACCCTGAGCGTGACGCAGCAGTTCCCGTTCGACTTCCGGCGCGACCTCGATCGCCTCGCGCTCCTCAAGACGCTGCCGCTCGCGCCCACCGCGGTGGCGCTCGGGCAGCTCGTGCCGACGGTGCTGATCTTCAGCGCCGTGCATCTCGTGGTGCTGGGCGTGGTGATCGCCACGTCGGGTCTGGTGGCGCCGAGCTGGTGGCTCGCGGTGGGGCTCGCGATCGTGCCGTTCAACGGTGTCCACATCGCCCTCGACAACGCGCTCTTCCTGCTCATGCCGCAGCGCTTCGAGCTGAAGGACACCGGCGGCTTTCGCATGATCGACCGCATGGGGATCATGCTGGTCAAGATGCCGGCGCTCGCGCTCTCGGGCGCGATCGGCGGCGGGCTCGGAGCGCTGTTCTACGCCTTCGTGTGGCCGAGCCCGGTGGCCGCGGGGCTCGGCGCGGGGCTCGGGTTCGCGATCGTGGCGGCGCCGATCACCTGGTGGGTGGGGCGGCTCTTCGCGCGCTTCGACCTTCCGCGCGACACGCCCGAGTGACGGCCGGCCAGCCGGCTCGCCGGCGATACGAGCGCTACGGAAGCTCCGGCGCCGGCGACGCGCCGCCGCGCGCGATCACTCCCGGGTGATCGTGACGCCAGCCACCGGGCCGTCGATCGTGAACACCGCCGCCCCCGCGCCGCGCCAGGTCTCCTCCAGCCGCGGTGCGTCGGCGCGTGGTACGAGCGCGATCACCGAGTCGCCGCCGCCCGCACCGGAGATCTTGGCGGGTGCGCCGCGCGCGCGCGCGATCGCGATCAGCCGCTCGATCGCGGGCGTGACGATGCCGATGCCGCCGCTGCACGCGGACTCGAAGCGCTCGAGCGCGCGCTGGTGCGCCTCCATCGCGCGGCCCCAGCCCGGGGCGCTCGGCTCCGCCGCGGCGTCGTGGGCCAGCGCGCCGAGCGCCTCGCGGAGCGCCGCGTAGCGCGCGGCCGCTTCGCCGTGGAGCGCGTCGACGCGCGCGATGAGCCCGGTGGTCGAGGCACCGGCGCCGGTCGCGCCCGCGACCACGACGTGGCCCTCGGGCCACGGAAGGGGAGTGAGCGCGAGGCGTGGCCACGGCTTCGCGAGCGCCGCGACGGCGTCGCCCGCGGCGAGCACCTCGTCGAAGCCCGGGTTGCGGTACGCCACGACGCCGCCGGTGACCGCGGCGGCCACGTCCGCGCCGCTGCCCTTCCGGCCCTGCGCCAGGTAGTGGGCGAGCGCCGCGACCTGGAAGATGGCCCTCGAGGAGAGCCCCGTCGCGCCGGACCCGGCCGCTCCGCCACACCACGCGAGCGCGGCCCCGGCCACCGCGGTCGCGACCGATGCGCTGCTGCCCAGCCCCGCCTTGTCGGGCCCCGCGCCGAGCTCGCTCTCGACGGTGAGCGCGAACGGTGGTGGCTCCGCGCCGCGCCGGCGTGCCGCCGCCAGGACCAGCGCGAGCGTCTGATCGACGAACGCGAGCTTTCGCGCGAGCGCGGGATCGTCCCCGCCCCGCCAGTGGATCGCGCCGTCGCGCAGCTCGCCGTCGAGCGCCACGATGCCGAGGTCGGGGCAGTCGAGGACGGGAGCCGCCGCGGGCTCGATCCGGACTCGAACGAAGCGATCGACCGCCACCACCAGCGCCTCGCACCCCGGCTCGAGGACCGCGTATTCGCCGAGGAGCATGAGCTTCCCGGGGGCGCGGGCGACGATCGTGGACGGCGTCATGGCGGAGCAGCCGAGCTGGCGGCCGCCGAACGATACGCGATCAACTGCACCACCGTCGTGCGCCGCCCGCGCCCGGCGCCGAGCTCGCCGGAGCCCGGCGTCGGCGGCGGGCGCTCGCCTCGTTCTCGGGCGCGGGCGCCCGTCGGATAATGACCGCCCGCCCCGCGGTGGGTGTTCCTGTCACGGCGCCATCGCATGCGGCCCATCGCCCTCCACCCCGCCTCGCACGCCCTCTCGGTGCCGTGGTGGCGTCGCTTCGGCCACCGGCCGCTCGGCGCCGTGCTCGTGCTGGTGGCCTTCGTTGCCGCGCCCGGCCTCGGGGCGTGGCAGCTCGCCTCGCCGCGCGTGTGGGTGAGCCCGCTCGGCTGGGTGGTCCTGGTCTCCTTCGGGGGCCTCGGCTTGCTGGCCTGCGGCCTGGTCGCGGCGGCGGCGCTGGAGCAGGTGAGGGGGGCGCTGAAGCCAGGCAACTGGGTGGCCGCGGTCAGCCGGTCGGGGGTGTGGCTGAATGCCCGCTCGTACCTCAACTGGCGGCTCCCGCCCGAGGACGCGACCACCGCCTTCGTGCCGTTCGACGCGATCCGCTCGGTCCGCGAGGTGCGCGAGCAGCTCGAGGTGCCGCTACGCGCGCGCACCGCGCGGCGCTATCGCGCGTTCGTGGTGCTGACGCTGAAGCAGGATGTGGACAGCAGGGCGCTCGCGGAGCGGGTCGCCTGTGAGATCCGCGAGGTCGCGTCGCGCGCTGGCGCGCGCGATCGCCTGCGGTTCTCGCACGACGTACCGGTCCACGTTCCGGCGCCCGACGAGATCTGGGTCGAGTGGCGTGGACCGCGGCTGCTCGGACAGCTGGGCGAGCAGGTGAGGCGCGAGGCACGGGTCTCGCAACGGCTACGCGGCGGCGATCTGGTCGCCACCGGCGACGAGCGGGCGATCGAGCGCTACGCGGTCGCGCTCGTTCACCGCGGTGAGCGCGTGCTGGCCACCGACATGCTCATGTTCCACCGCGGGCTCGGCCATGCCGAGGCGGACGCGCGGGTGAGCGAGCTGCTCGAGGATCACGGATCGTACGGCGCTTTGTAGGACCGCCAACGCGCGGTTGCACGGGCCGACGCTCGGAAGCGGTGCGCGCGCGCGACGAGAGCGTCTCGATCGGCCCCACGGGCGGTCAGCGGGCGTTCCGGCCCGCGCGGCGTGCGCGGTGTCGATCTTGCTCGAGCGAGAAGACCCGCCCGCCGGAGCGGCGCCCCGGGGGCGCTCCCGTGGAGGGCGCACTCCGTCCCGGAGATCGCCATGCTCACCGCTCGCTGCAATCCGGTGCCCCAGCGCCCGCGTCCGGCGCGGCTGGTTCCGTGGGTCGCCGTCGCGTTTGCGTTCGCCTGCGATCCGGCGTCCCCCGTGCCGCTCTTCGACCTCGGCCACGCCGGCCCCTACACCGTCGGCGTCGAGACGCTCACGTTCGTCGATGCCGCGCGCGGCCGCAGCTTGCTCACCGAGGTCTGGTATCCCGCCACCGAAGGCGGCACACCCGAGACGCCGCTCCACCTCGACGCGCACACCTTCCGCGGTGCCCCGCCGGCCGACGGGCGCTTTCCGCTCGTGCTCTTCTCGCACGCGATGCAGAGCATCCGCCTGCAGTCGTACTTCCTGTGCGCGCGCCTCGCGAGCGAGGGGTTCGTGGTGGTCGCGCCCGATCATCCGGGCACGACCTTCTTCGACTTCGCGCCGTCGCGCCTCACACCCGCGCTCACCGATCAGCCGCTCGATCTCTCGTTCCTGCTCGACCTGCTGCCGGTCGATCCGCTGGTGGGCGAGCACGCCGACTTCGAGCGCGTCGCCGCCGTCGGTCACAGCCTGGGAGGCTATGCGGTGCTGGCCATCGGCGCGGGTCACGCCAAGAACGCGGTACCCCGCGACGCGCGCGTGAAGGCGGTGGTGGCGCTCGACGCGCCGCTCTTCAAGGCGCCGCTGGCGAGCGCGCCGGCGACGCTCATGGTGTCGGGGACGCGCGACACGGTCACCCCGCCGCCCAATCAGGAGGCCGACCATCGCGACGCGGCGTCCCCCAAGGTGCTGGCGAGCTTCGAGGGCGCGAGCCACCTCGCGCCGGCATCGAACTGGTGCACCATCGCCGACACCGCCGAGTGCCACCCGCCCTACCGCGTGGGGCTCGATCCCTACGAGGCGCTGAACGAGCTGACCGTGGACTTCCTGCGCATGGCGCTCGAGGGCGACGCCGCGGCCTCCGCCCGCCTCGCCGACACCGAGCACCGCTTCGCGGGCTTCCTCCACCTGCGCAGCGACGGGCTGTGAGCGCTGGCGGTCCCACCTGCTTCGTGGCCCGCGCCCCACGCGGCTATCCTCGGCCGCGCCGCCCGTCCGGTGGCGCGGGAGGAGAGGCGCATGGCCAGCGTTCGCGAGCACTACGACGAGCTCCTCGGCGGCTTCTACGTGTGGATGCTCGGTGACCTCGAGCAGGCGCTCGCCGGCGCGCGCGAGGAGCTGAGCGCGCTCGGACTCCGGCGCGGATCGGGCCGTGTCGCCGTCGACCTCGGCGCGGGGCCCGGCGTGCACTCGATCCCGCTCGCGGAGCTCGGCTATTCGGTGCTCGCGATCGACGGCTGTCGCGAGCTCCTCGACGTGCTCGCGCGGCGCGCGGACGGGCTGCCGGTACGGATCGAGCTCGGTGACCTGCTGGCGTTCCGCGCGCGCGTTGGCGGCCCCGCCGACGTGATCGTGTGCATGGGGGACACCCTCACCCACCTCGAGAGTCACGCTGCCGTGGAGGCGCTCCTCGACATGGTGGCGGGAGGGCTCGCGCCGGGGGGCCTGTTCGTCGCGACCTTCCGCGACCTGTTCACGAGCGCGCTCACTGGAACCGCGCGCTTTCTCCCGGTGCGCAGCGACGAGCAGCGCATCCACACGTGCTTCCTGGAGTACGGCGAGCACACCGTCATGGTGCACGACGTCGTGTACGAGCGCGCCGCCGAGTGCGGCTGGCACCTTCGCACCAGCGCCTTTCCGAAGCTCCGCATCGACCCGGGCTGGGCGCGCGATCACCTCGCGCGCCTCGGTCTCGACGCGCTCTCGAGACCGGCGCGCGCGGGATGTTGCGGCTGACCGCGCGGCGCCGAATTGAGCGGCGAAGTCCGATCCGCGACGATCCGCGCCGTCAGCCCACCTTGTGGAGCTTCTCGTAGAGCCCGGGGAAGACGCCGCGTGGGTCGAGCTGGCGCTTGACCGCGTCGTAGTTGGCGCGGTGGTAGATCGACCAGAACCGCTCCTCGCTGTAGTGATTGCGCGAGATGAGCGTCTTGATGCCGCCGAGCTCGTAGGTCTTCTCCTCGAGACGCTCCGACCAGTCCACCGAGGGATCGCCGTTGGGCTTGCCGTAGATCGCGCAGTCGATGAAGAGCTCGTCGTGCATGCGCGCGGCGTGCTCGGGGCCGATCCACGGGTACATCGCGGGCACCCGGTAGGGCACGACCCACAGCGGGAAGAAGTCGAAGTCGCGCGAATACCACTCCCAGAACTCGCCGAAGCGGCGCGCGGGGATGAACACGTCGCACACCACGTCCGGACGCCGCTTGAGGGCGAGGAGCGGCGCGAGCGTGCCGGAGGCGCGGATCAGGTTGGTCGAGCCGAGCAGGCGCTTGCCGAGCAGCCACCGCACCGGCTTCCACTCGAGCGGTGGGAACGTGGCGGTGAGCCAGTGGCACTCGGTGTCGTAGCGGAAGCAGTAGTCCTCGGTGGTGAGGTAGTCCTCGCGGCGCGCGAGCGTGCTCTTGTAGAAGATCTCGAGGTGTCGGTAGCTCGACGTGTAGGGCGGGGTGTCGGCGAAGCGTCCGAGGCACAGCACCAGCGCGTCGCGGCTGTGGATGATGGCGTCGATGAAGTCGTAGTCGCCCTGTGCGCAGTGGGCCCGCAGCTCGCGCTCGAAGTCCGCGAAGCTCGTGTGCCGCACGTACGTCATGTGCACGTACGGCTTGGCCGGCACGAGGCGGAAGGTGGCGCGCGTCAGCACCCCGAGCGTGCCGTACGAGCCATGGATCATCTCGAACGCGAGCGGGTTCTGCTCGCGGGAGCACGTGAGCACCTCGCCCGCGCCGGACACGATCTCGTACTCGAGGCTGGTGTCGTGGAAGCCGCCGTGGCGGTAGGACATCGACTCGACGCTGCAGCCGGCGATCGCGCCGCCCACCGTGATGCCCTCGAGCTCGGGCACCACGATCGGCAAGAGCCCGTGGGCGAGCGTGGCGCGCGCGAGCTCGGCGAAGGTGACACCGGGCTCGGCGACGGCGAGCCGCTTCTCGACGTCGATCTCGAGCACCCGGTTCAGCGACGACACGTCCACGGTGCGTCCGGCGAAGCGCGGGTCCTTGGGCAGGGGCACGAAGTGGTGCACGCCACCCTTCTCGATGTGGGCGCGCTCGCCGTTCGCCGCGAGCGTCCGGATGCGCTCGGCGATGGCCTGGACCTCGTGGGCGTGAAGCGACGAGCGGTCGGTCATGAAGGTCCTCGGGAGGGCGCGCCGCCGGTGCGGCGAGGCTGGCGGGTATGCTCGGCGGTGGACGCGGATTCGTCCATGGGGAGCAAACGATGAGTGAGCACGTCTACAAGAAGATCGAGCTGGTCGGCTCGTCCACGAAGTCGATCGAGGACGCCATCCAGGGGGCCATCACCAAGGCGGGCCAGTCGGTACGCAACATGCGCTGGTTCGAGGTGATCGAGACGCGCGGCGACATCCGGGACGGCGCGGTCGCTCACTATCAGGTCACGCTCAAGGTCGGGTTCACGCTCGACCCCTGATCGAAGGTCTCTCGCGGCGCTCACGCGAGGGGGTCGACCACGCGCGCGCCGCCGCCCGGTAGCGCGCGGATGACGCGCGCCACGCCGGGGACGGCCGCGAGCGCGCTCTCCACCGCGTCCGCCCCGGCGCGCTCGCACAGCACCTTCACGTTGGGACCGGCGTCGATGGTGAAGTAGGCGCGCGCGCCCGCGGAGCGGAGCTGCCCGACCCGCTCGATCACCGCGAGCGACCCGCCCCGCAGGTAGATCAGCGCGGGCTCCGCCGCGAGCATCGCGGCGTGCATGCGCAGGCAGTTGCGCTCCATCACCACGCCCAGCGCGTCGAGGTCGCGCGCCACCACGGCGGCGCGCGCGGCGTCGAGGTCGGCGGGGATCGAGCCCAGGAACGGCTCGTAGTAGGGGGAGGTGCGGCGGGTGCGCTCCATCCCCTCGGTCGACGACACGCCCTTCGGCCCCTCGGCGACCACGGCCACCAGCATCACGACGTCCCAGTGATCGCGCGGGGCGACCGCGATGGCGTGCGAATCGGTGCCGTCCGCGCGCTCGCCGCGCTTCCACTCGACGAAGCCACCGAGCACCGAGCGGCACGCCGAGCCCGAGCCGAGGCGCGCGAGCACCGAGAGCTCGGCGGGCGAGAGGTCGAGCCCTGCGGCGCCCGCGGCCGCGCACGCGAGCGCGGCGAAGCCGCTCGCGCTCGACGCGAGCCCGGCGCCGGTCGGGAAGTCGTTGCGGCTCTCGACGCGGGCGTGGAGCGCGGCAAGGCGGCCGCCGGCGCGGCGCCGCACCTCGTCGAGGATGCGCCGCGCCTTGCGCAGCGACGCCTCGGGAGCGGGATTGCCGCCGAGGACCAGCTCGTCGGCGGCGAACGCGCCGTCGAACGCGACGTGGGTCACCGATTCCATCCCCGCGAGCGTGAGCGACAGGCTCCCCTCGCGCGGCAGGTTGAGCGCCGAGTCGCGCTTTCCCCAGTACTTCACGAGCGCGATGTTGGGGTGCGCGACGGCCAGCGCTTCCATCGTCAGCGGGACCCCGCGAAGTCGGCGAGCGGCACCTCGAGGAGGCCGCGGGCGCCCGCGGCGACGAGCGCGCTCTTGACGCGTGCGGCCGCCTCCGGTGCGGCGAGCGCGATGGCGTTGCCGCCGCCGCCTCCGCCGGTGAGCTTGGCGCCGAGGGCGCCTGCGGCGCGCGCGGCCGCGATGAGGCTCTCGAGCTCGGGCGAGCTGGTGCCGACCTCGGCCAGCAGCGCCTGGTTGTGGTCGAGGCACTCGCCGGCGCCGCGGGCGTCGCCGGTGGCGAGCGCCGCGCGGAGCCGGGTGGTGACGGCCTCCGCCTCGGCGATGAGGCGGGCGAAGCGCTCGGCGTTCTCGCGACGGAAGTCGCCCACGCGCGCCACCACCTCGGCGGTGCTCGACGCGACACCGGTGTCAGCGAGCAGCAACGTGGCGTCGAGGCCGCACGCGATCGGCTCGGGCGTGTGTCCCTTGCGGAACCAGATCGGCCGGTCGAGGGCGATCACGGTGTTGTCGATCCCCGACGGGTTCTTGTGGACGATGCGCTCGAGCTCGAACGCGAGCCGCGCGACTTCGTCGTCGGGGTACTCGAGGCCGCGGAAGTCGAGCACCGCGCGCACCAGCGCCACCGCCAGCGCCGCGCTCGAGCCCAGGTGCGCCCCGGGCGTGAGGTCGGAGCGGACCGTGATGCGGATCTCGCCCGTGGTCGGGATCACGAGCGCCCCGAGCAGCGTGACCAGCATCTCGCGAAGCGTGTCGTGCTCTGGAAACGCATCCATGATGCGCAGCTCGAGGGTGTGGTCGTAGGGATCGAGGCGGGCGTCGATCTCGATCTCCTTGCGGACCGCGCGCACCGGCAGCGCGATCGCCGGTCCTCCGTGGACGACGAAGTGCTCGCCCGCGAGGATCACCTTGCCGGGCGCGCGTCCGCGCCCGATCACCGGCTCGCCCTGAGGCGCGCCAGCGCCACGCGTGCCGCGCCCTCGTTGACGGCGCCCGCCGCGACGATCTCCTTCACCACCGCGGCGATCTCGTCGGGGCCGGCGCCGGCCACCGCCGCGACGTTGCGGGCGTGCAGCGACATGTGGCCGCGCTGGATTCCCTCGGTGGCGAGCGCGTGGAGGGCGCCGAAGTTCTGCGCGAGGCCCGCCGCCGCCGCGACCCGCGCCAGGTCCGCCGCCGACTGCACGCCGAGGATCTTGATCGCGACCTTCACCACCGGGTGCACCTTGGTGACGCCGCCCACGATCCCGACCGAGAGCGGCAGCTCCATCTCGCCGCGGATGCCGCCCGCGGGCGTGCGGGTCCAGCTCGCGAGCGCGGTGTAGCGCCCGCCGCGCGAGGCCCACGCGTGCGCGCCGGCCTCCACGGCCCGGAAGTCCTGACCGGTGGCGATCAGCACCGCGTCGATGCCGTTCAAGATGCCCTTGTTGTGGGTCGCGGCGCGGTACGGGTCGGCCTCGGCGAGGGCGGAGGCCTTCTCGATCTCGGTCGCCACCTCGGCGCCCGTCGCGTTTTCGGTGGCGATCTCGGCGGCCGTCATCTCGACTTCAACGCGGACCCGCCGCTCGGTGGTGTAGTTCGAGAGGATCTTGAGGCAGCTTCGCCCGCCCGTGAGCTCCTCGAGCCGGGGGGCGATCGCCTCCGCCATGCCGTTCACGGCGTTGGCGCCCATGGCGTCGCGCACGTCCACGAGCAGGTGGACGATGAGCATCGGGCCGACGCGGGTCTCGCGCAGGAAGCGGCACTCGAGGTCGCGGGCGCCGCCGCCCGCGGCGCGCAGCCGGTCGTGGCCTTCGTCGGCGGCGGCGAGCAGCTCGGGCTTCGCGGCGAGCACGCTCGCGGCGGCGCGCTCGAGGTCCGGCACCTCGGTGAGCTGGATCTGCGAGATCATGATCGGCTCGCTCGCCCAGGTGCGGATGCCGTCGCCCTCGCGCATGCGGCGCGCCGAGTTGCTCGCGGCGGCGACCACCGACGGCTCCTCGATCGCCATCGGCACCAGCCGGTCGACGCCGTCGATCTTGAAGTTGGCGGCGACGCCGATCGGTAGCGGCAGGATGCCGATCACGTTCTCGATCATGTGGTCGGCTTCGCGAAGGCCGAACCCCTCCATCTCGAGGAGCGCGCGGCGGTCGCCCTCGTCGAGCCCCGCGAGGCGCGCGATCTCCTCGACGCGCTTGCTCACGTCGAGCTTGTAGAACCCCTTGAGGCGCGAGGTTTCGACAGCGCCGCCGGCTCGTGTCATGGCTGGACCCGGAAGGTGGGCTCGACCCGCCGCAGCCGCGCGTGGCGAAGCTCCGCGACGGTGCGCGAGCGGGTGAGGAAACACGCGGTGCGAAGCTCGTCGACGAAGAGGCCGATGCGCTCGGCCACCGCCTCGGCCGAGCGCTCGGCGCCGGCGAGGAACGGGAACGCCGAGGCCACGGCGGTGGCGCCGAGCGCCAGCGCCTTCGCCGACTCGATGCCGTCGCGGATCCCGCCCGAGGCGATCACCACGCCGTCGGTCCAGCTCTCGCGGACCTGCTGGATGCTCTCGGCGGTGGGGATCCCCCAGTCGGCGAACACGCGCCCGAGCCGGGCCTTGCCGGCGTTGCCGCCGCGATGGCTCTCGATCAGCGCCCACGAGGTGCCGCCCGCGCCCGCCACCTCGATTCCGGCGATGCCGGTGTCGCGCAGCAGCGCCGCGGTGGCGGCGGAGATGCCGGCGCCCACCTCCTTGACGAGCACCGGTGTCGGCGCGAGCGCGCGGGCCACCGCCGCGATGCGCTCCACCAGCCCGCCGAAGGTGGTGTCGCCCTCGGGCTGGACCACCTCCTGGAGCGGGTTCAGGTGGAGGAAGAGCGCGTCCGCCTGGAGCAGGTCGACGAGCCGCCGGCAGTCGTCGGGCGTCACGCCGAGGCGAAGCTGGACCGCGCCGAGGTTGGCGAAGAGCAGCACGTCGGGCGCCACGTCGCGCACCCCGTAGGTACGGGCGCGGGCCGGATCCTCGAGCACGGTGCGGGCCGAGCCCAGCGCGAGCGCCACGCCCCGCGCCTGCGCCGCCTCGGCGAGGTGGCGGTTGATCCGGTGGCTGCGCTCGGTGCCGCCGGTCATGGCGCCGATCACGAGCGGTGCCGCGAGGCGCTTTTGCCGAGCAGCTCGATCCCGAGGTCGACGTCCGCGAGGTCCATCTCGGGGAGCGCCTCGTGGTCGAACCGGTAGCGCTCGAAGCCGTTCGCGACCGTCTTGTGGGCGACGTCCTCGTGGAGGACGATCTCGATGTGGCTGTCCTTGCGGCTCGCCGTGAGCGGTGCGGCGGCGTCGCGCCGCGGCCGGGAGCCCGCCGGCTTCGCCGCGGAGGTCGGCTTGGTGCGCGCTGCGCTGCGCTTGCTCCGGCTCTTGGCGATGGGGGGACGGGGCATGTCTCGGATCCGGCAACGGGTCGTGAGGGTGGCGCTAGCATAAACCCGGCACACCCTCGCGCCGACGGCTCTCGCCGCGATCCCGTGCCGATACCCCGCTCTCGCATCACCGGAGGAAGACGATGCGCTCCCGTGGCACCTCGAAGGTCGTGGCGATGTCGCTGGCCGGGGGGGCGGTGCCGCAGCGTCGCATCCGGTCGGTCGTCAGCGGCCGCGAAGGGTCGCGGCCCTCCAGGATGGGATCGTGTCGTACGGGGAACGACGGGTGGTCGAGGCGTGCGCCCGCCCGTATCGCCGGGCACGCGACGCGTGCCCCTCCCTCGGAGCGCGCCCGCTCGGTCGGGCGAGCGGCGGCCGCGAAGGATCGCGGCCCTCCATCCGATTGATTCCGCTCCCCCGGCTGGAGGGCGGTGGTCCCTCACCGCCGCGGCGCTCGAGTCCGATCCAATGCCGCGGCCGCGCGGGATCGCGGCCTCCAGCCGATCGGTCCCCCTCCCCCGGCCCGTGACGCAGTGCGGCGGGAGCACCGGTTTTCGGTAGCTCGCCTCCCGCACCTCGGGTATGCTGCCCCTCACCCCGGACGCCAGCCAGGGGCACCGATCGGTCGGCGCGCGCCATTCGGCGAGCTTCGCCGGCCGCGGAGGATCCATCGGTGCCCCGGCCTCCTCACCTGGCGTCTTCGGACCGCGCGTCTTCGTAGCTCGCCCCCCATCGGGGCAGGGGACGTCGGGTCAGCGGTCGTGACGGTTTCGGATGTCCGGGTGAGCGGACGGAGATTCACCTCCCATGGAAGCCACCGCAGCAGCCCCACAGCTCGAAGCCATCACGAGCTTGGACGAAGAACGAGCGCGACAGCTTCAAGTCGCCCTCAAGCGCCACGCTGGCGGGAAGATGCTCGTCATCCTGAGCGGCTTCCCGGACCCCGACGGCATCTCCTCGGCGCTGGCTCATCGCTACCTGGCGAACGAGCACGGCATCGAGACCACGATCCTGACCTTCCGCGATCCCAGCCACCAGGAGAACCGGGCACTCCTCAAGACCCTCGACATCGAGCTCACGCTCTACCACGAGGATCTCGACCTCTCGGAGTTCTCGTGCTTCTCGCTGGTCGACTCGCAGAAGATCAACACCCCGATCGACGACGAGCTCAAGGGCAAGGCGTTCGTCGCCTTCGTCGATCACCACAAGCGCACCAGCGACGTGCCGGCGGAGTTCGTCGACATCCGCGAGGACGTCGGCGCCACCGCGTCCATCTACGCGTCCTACCTGCGCCAGCGCTTCCCCAAGGGTCTCGACCGCAAGGACGAGCCGCAGGTGCAGATCGCCACCTCCCTGGCCCACGGCATCCGTACCGACACCCAGAACCTCATCGAGGCCACGCGCTTCGACCTGTCGGCGGTGATGTACCTCGACTCGGCGGTCAGCAAGGACCTGTTGCGAAAGATCAGCCGTCAGGCGCTGAGCCCGGAGATCATGGAGCTCATCCGCCGCGCCCTCGAGAACAAGCAGATCTACGACAACTACATGCTGAGCGACGTGGGCTTCGTGCGCAGCGAGGATCGTGACGGCATCCCCCAGGCCGCCGACTTCCTGCTCCGCCGCGGCGGCACCGACACGGTGCTGGTGTTCGGGCATCGTCGACGGCAAGAACATCGACGGCAGCCTGCGCACCTCGAGCGAGGTGGTCGATCCGGACTCGTTCCTCAAGAAGACCTTCGGCATGGACGAGGCGACCGGCCGCTACTACGGCGGCGGCAACCTCAAGGACAAAGGCGGGTTCCAGATCCCGCTCGGTTACCTCGCCACCCATCCCGACCGCGAGCTCACTTGCCGGCTGGCGCGTGAGCTGGTCAGCAAGCGCTTCCGCGAGGCGATCGGCAAGGCGAACGAGGGCTGAGCGGGTCCGGTCGTGGCGCGGGGGTGGTCGAGCCCGCGCCGGTGAGCAGCACGAAGCGGGGCCGTCGCGAGACGGCCCCGTCGCGCTTGGAGCGGGCTTCACCGAGGGCGTGGGCATGAGCGGAACGCGAACCCGAATCCGGCTGATCCGAGGTCGCGCCACGCGCCGCTACCAGGCGGTGCTGTGCGATCTGTTCGAGACCCTCGTCACGTTCGACCGCGCCGGGTTGCCCGAGATGCGGGTCGGCGACCGCGCCGTGCCGAGCACCGTGCCGATGCTGGTCGAGATCCTCACCGAGCGCTGGGTCCATCCATCCCCCGAGACGATCTTGCGGATGCTGATCGAGGTCTCGGACGAGATGCAGGCGGAGAAGGAGGCGGACCTCCTCGAGCGCTCGTCGATGCTGCGCTTCGCGCGGGTGCTGGAGCGGCTGGGCGCGCCGGACGGTGTGCGTGAGGTTGCGTTCGTCGAGCGGCTGGTCGAGTGCCACATGGAGCACCTCGCGCGCTGCACGATGCTGCCCGCGACCCACGCCGCGGCGCTCGAGCGGCTCGCGCGTGGTCACCGGCTCGCGCTCGTCTCCAACTTCGACCACGCACCCACCTGCCTCAAGATCCTCGACCGCCTCGATCTCACGCGGTTCTTCGAGGAGATCGTCGTGTCCGACGCGGTCGGCAAGGTGAAGCCGCACGCCGAGCTCTTCGAGGCGCCGCTCGCGCGCATGGGGATCGCGCCGAGCGAGGCGCTCTTCGTCGGCGACACGCCCGGCGCCGACGTCCTCGGCGCCAAGCAGGCGGGTCTCGACGTGGCGTGGATCAACCGCAAGGGGCGGGAGCTGGACCCCGACCTGCCCGAGCCGGACCTCGAGATCCGGAGCTTCGCCGAGCTGCCCGACCTGCTGATCTGAGGCCGGCTCGGACGTAGCCGTTCCGCGGACCGCGGCCCGACGGAGTCGGGCCCTCCAGGCCGAGGCCAAGCCCCCGCTCCTCCGGCGATCGACGCGCTCGTCGATGCGACTCCGTCTGGTATCGATGGTCGCGCGGCGCGCGACCGTCCAGTCCGGTCGTGCGCGATCGCGGAGGGGCACGCGTCGCGTGCCCGGCGCTCGGTCTGGAGGGACCGCCTCCGGCGGTCCGGCGACGATCGTGTTTCCGCCATCGCGTCGTTCACCGGCGTGCCAGGCGCCATCCGGGCGAGGGCTACGATCCGGGTGAAAAGAGCGGGCCGGGAGCTTTCGCTCCCGGCCCGCTCACCCCACTTCGGGGGGACGACTCACGCCGACTTCGATGCGACGTAGAACTGTCGCCACGCCTCGTAGGCCTGCTTGGCCGTCCCCGAGTTCCGCCGCAATCCGATCGTGTAGAAGACTTGGTTGAAGTTGCTGACGGGGTCGGTCTCTTTCCATTCCGCCAGGTCACAAACCGTGAACCAGTTGACGAACACCACCGGCTTGTTCGGCAGGATGTTCGCGACCTTGCTGATGAAGTTGACCTGCTCGGCCTCCGAGCCCTTGATGGTCGGGTACCCGGGGAAGCTCTGCCGCGACGGCCATCCGACCTCCGTGAGCGCCCACGCCTTGGCGGTCCACTTGGCGATCGTGTCGTAGTAGGTGGTCGGCATCTGCGAGGTCGCCGAGTACTTGAGGAACGGGTAGCTCGTGAAGCCGACGAACGCCAGCGACGGCACCTGCGCCAGGTAGCTCGCGGCTTTCGGGTTGGTGAGCATCGACTCGTACTGGAACACCGTGAACACCTGCGTGGGCGTCCCCAGCGCCTTCGTGAACTGCGCCATGTGCTCGATGACCGGCAGCATCGAGTCCACCGCGGGGTCGTTGTTGATCTCGTTGCCGAAGGCGAGGAAGTCGATCGGATAGCTGGTGACGAGCTGCCGCACCATGCCCTCGAGCGCGGCGAGCTTGTCGGGGTTACCGGCGACGTCCTTCAGCCCGAGCACCACGACCGGCCGCGCGCCGTTCGCGAGCGCGGCGAGGATGCAGTTCGGGATCACGCCGTCGCCGCTGGTGTTCCAGGCGACGTGAACTCCGAGCTGGCTGCCGACCTCGCCCTGCTGTTGCCTGTACGTGGTCCAGTCCGCCGCTTGCGCGTTCGGCCAGTGGGCAGGGCTGATCCCGGCGGTGCCGGCGGGCGGCTCCTTGCAGGCCGCCGTGAGCATGACCACCAGTGCGGCGGCGAGGGACACCGAAAAACGGCTAGAGACCGAGCGGCGAAGGGTGCGGAACATGGGCTCTCCTCCCGGCGCCGTGGGGTGGGCGCCTTGCGGTTTCGAGAGCCCCTCGACTCAAGCGCGGTGCCGGGTGGATTCCCCTGATCGATACACTGTTATTCCAATGGGTTGGCGATCTTGTGTGATCAATGTCGATCTGAATAAGTATTGGTATCCATCCGAAAATGGAATCGCGTGATCCGATGTTCGGATCATCCTCGATTCCTCATTTACCCGTAGCTCACGGTCGATCAGATGTGATAATCGAGAGGGTGCGTGGCGGGGTCCGATTCCCGCCCGGAGCGCCCTGCGACATGAGCTTCGGTTGGGATCTGCTCGACGAGGTGCTCCGCGAGCATCCGAGCGCCGCGCAGCTCGCCGAGTCGCATCGGCGCCTCGAGCTGATCTACCGCCTCGCCGACGCCGTCTGCTCCGAGACCGACGTCGCGGGGGTGGCGGAGGCGGTGGTCCCGGCGCTCGGACGGGTGATCCGCATGGAGCGCTGCCTGGTCGCGGTCCTCGACGAGGCGGGGCGGCTGCGCGCCCGGGCCTCGATGAACCTCGACCTCGACGACGACGTGCGTCGCTGGCCGGTCAGCAAGACCATCATCGACGAGGTGATGAGCCGCGGCGCCGCGATCCTCACCCTCGACGCCGCCGACGACAGCGCCTTCTCGAGCTCGAAGAGCGTGGTGGCGAACCAGATCCGCTCGGTGCTCGCGGTGCCGCTCGGCCAGAAGGGCTCGTGCGACGGCGTGATCTACGCCGACAATCGCGTCGACTCGGGCGCCTTCACCAAGGCCGATCTGGCGTTCGTGACGGTGCTCGCCCAGTTCATCCGCATCGCGTTCCGCAACGCCTCGGCGCTGGCGCGCGTGCAGTCGGAGCGTGACCTCGACAGCCAGCGCTGGGAGCTCCTCCAGCAAGAGGCGATGCTCGAGCAGGAGATCGTCGGCGCGTCCGAGCCCATCCGCGCCGCCTTCGACCGGCTGCAGCGCGTCGCGGCCAAGCGCATCCCGGTGCTCCTGCTCGGCGAGACCGGCACCGGCAAGGACGTGTTCGCGCGCGCGCTACACCGTCTGAGCCCGCGCGCCGCGGGCCCGTTCGTGGGCGTGAACGTCGCGGCGCTGCCCGAGACCCTCGCCGAATCCGAGCTCTTCGGCCACGAGCGCGGCGCCTTCTCGGGAGCGCTGGCGCGCAAGCGCGGCCGCTTCGAGCTGGCGAGCACCGGCACGCTCTTCCTCGACGAGCTCGGCGAGCTGAGCCCGGCGATCCAGGCGAAGCTCTTGCGCGTGCTCGAGACCGGCGAGTTCGAGCGGGTGGGCGGCACCGAGACCTTGCGCACCAACGTGCGGCTGGTGTCCGCGACCAACCGCGATCTCCAGCACGAGGTCCGCAACGGCCGCTTCCGCGAGGACCTGCTCTACCGAATCCAGGGCGTGACGGTGGTGGTGCCGCCGCTGCGTGAGCGCCCCGACGACGTCCCCGCGCTCGTCGACCACCTGCTGCGGCGCATCCACTCCTCGAAGCGCATCGACCGCGAGGCGATGCGCGCGCTCGCGCGCTATCCGTGGCCGGGAAACGTGCGCCAGCTCATGCGCATCGTCGAGGAGCTCGACGCGGTGGTGGACGGCGCGGTGATCCGGCTCGCCGACCTGCCGAGCTACGTCCAGACCCGCCGGTCCCCCGATTCCGAAGGGTTCCCGACCCTCGAGCAGGTGGTGACCGAGGTCGAGCGGGTCCACTTCCGCAAGGCGCTCGCCGCGGCGGGCGGCAACAACGAGCGCGCCATGGAGCTCTTGGACATCTCGCGGACCAAGTACTTCGACCGCAAGAAGACGTTCGGGATGTGAGGCGGGGCGTTCCGTTCGTAGCGCGGGGGCTCGTCCCCCGCTGAGCGTCGGCGGGGGACGAGCCCCCGCGCTACGGTACCGGCCGCGTCAGGTCGTCGTCGGCAGCGGCTCGGCGGGCGGTGCGGCGGCCGGCTCCGTCGAGGTCTCGGTGGCGGGTGCCGGTGCCGCCGCCGCCGGCTTGGGGGCGGCGGCGGGCTTGGCCACCGGCGGCTTCTTGGGCTTCTTCTCGGGGATCGGCTTGAGCGAGCCGGCCGGCACGCAGTTGCGGAACCAGTAGTCTTCCTTGAGCTCGAAGGTGATCCCGAATGTGCCGTTCGGGAACGCCTTGGTCACGCGGCACTTGCGCTGCGCGTAGATGTAGTTCTGGCCCTCGAGGAGCTTGTCGTAGCCGACGATCTCCTCGGGGCCGTCCAGCGTGCGCCGGGCGAGGCCGATCTCACCAACCCCGGGCAGACCCTGCGCCGCCTCCCAGCGCAGCGTGTCGGCGAGGAAGAACTGGCGCGGTGCGACGGCGGACGGCGTGGGCGGCATGACGGACCTCCGGCTCGTCCCAGAACGTAGCGCGCCCCCGCTGCCGTTGAAACCATCGGCCGCGGCACCGAGAGGCCGGCGCCTCTCGCGCGATCGTCGCTGGCCGGCCCGAGCCGTCGTTGGTACCCTCTGCCGCATGCCCAGCGCATCGAGATGGCCTGAGCTACGACTCGCGCCGAGCTGGCGCGACCGCTCGGTCCTGGAGCGAGCGGAGGCGCTCGAATCGGCATGTCGCACCGCGATGCAGATCATCGCGGCGGACCCGGATGGTGCGTCGCGATTGCTGAGGGCCGACCCGCTTCCCCCCTCGACCGTCGAGCATCTCCGCCGTCTTGCCCGGCAGCACGCGCGTGGCTGACGCACGCCCCACCGCGGGCGAAGTCGCGCGCCGTCTCGCCGACGCTCTCGAGGGGCACGAGCTGAAGTATGCGGTCGGCGGCGCGCTTGCGCTCGCCTACTATGCACCACCGCGCGCCACGATCGACGTCGACATCAACGTGTTCGTGTCGCCGTGGAAGGATCTCGATTCGGCGCTCGCGGTGCTGCGATCCGTGGGCTTCGAGCCGGATGAGCCGCGCGAAGCCGTGGTGCGTCGCGCGATCGGCGAAGGACAGTTTCGTGGCGTGGTCGATGGTCTGCGGGTCGACGTGTTCGTGCCCGCCATCGAGTTCTACGCCGAGCTCGAGTCTCGGCGTCGCGAGGTCATGCTGCTCGGCAAGCCACTGTGGATCTTGGGGCCAGAGGACACCTGTGTCCTCAAGATGATGTTCTTCCGGCGGAAAGATCTCGCGGACGTCGAGGCGGTCGTGCGTGATCAACGGGAGCTGCTCGACCGGGCCTTCGTTCGATCGAAGCTGGTGGGCTTGGTCGGAGAGGACGACCCGCGCGTCGGCGCTTGGGACGAGATCGTGCGCGACGTCCTCGGCTGACGAGCCCTTCGCTCACTTGTTCGGACCTGCGGGGGGCGCGCGGTGAGCGCGCGGATCGGGCGATCCGCCTTCGTGTGAACGGCACCGGCGGCGTAGCGGCGGGCGCGAGCCCGCCGAGGAACGGACACGAGTCGGGCTGATCGGTCCCAGCCGCGGGCGACTTCGCGGTCGCGCCTCACAGCCACGAGGGGAGTGGAGAAGCGTAGCGACCGGGGTTCCATCCCCTGG
This sequence comes from Deltaproteobacteria bacterium, assembly GCA_016713535.1. Lineage (GTDB taxonomy): Bacteria > JADJOY01 > JADJOY01 > JADJOY01 > JADJOY01 > JADJOY01. The sequence continues at coordinate 360 of JADJOY010000025.1, read as the reverse complement.
TCGCAGGAGGACCAGCCGCATCGTCCGGCGCCACGAGGCGCGGTAGCGTAGGGGCGGCGCGAGCGCGGCCGCAGCTACGAGCGACAGGTCGGAGAGCTCACGGCGTGTACCAGATCGGCGAGGTCCAGGCGCGCTCTTGTCCGGTCCTGGCGATCGCGGGGTCCGTGCACGCAGGCGGCCGCTCCCCGGGAGCGAGCGCCAGGCACTCGCGGGTGCTCCAGCGGCAGGTCGGGTTCTCGAGGATTCGCGCGTAGTAGTAGGCGTGCTGGCTCGCCTCGAAGGTGGGGTCGGTCCACACCCCGCACAGGTCGTCGAAGCCGGTGCCGCGCGGCTCGCAGGTGTCGAGGTCGACGCTGGCGC
>JADJOY010000024.1 GCA_016713535.1 Deltaproteobacteria bacterium | reverse complement strand
GGTCCTCGCAGCCGGAGTGCCGCATCCCCGGAGCGAAGGCCTCAGGGCCAAAATCGATCGGGTAGCGCCACCGCCAACGTGACGCGGATCCCGAGCCACGGCAGCGGATCGCCTGGATCACGGCATTCAGGTGGTGCAACGCGGCGCTCAACTGCCCCGCGATCAGAGCGTGCCCGCGCCCGAGACCGCCGCGGTGGTGAAAACCAGGTTTATCCACGCGCCGGCGCCGCCAAGCAAAAGTGGCCTTGAGCCGCCACGGCAGGCCGACGAGGGGTCAATAGCGCCAGGACTGCCGCGAAGCGTCACGGGAGCGAGCGTCGGGGTGTAACACCCGTTGCAGTACTGAAACCGCCGATGGTGGCTTCGTTGAGAGACGCGCGTGAGCAGGAAATCGTGAGGCGCGGCACCTCGTCCAGCCACTCCTCGTTCTCGTCCGCCTGCCTGCCAGCCCGCACGCACGGGTCAGTGCCGTCGTCCGCGTCGTACGCCCAGCGCGCCCCGTCCCTGGTTGTCGACGCAGAACACCCGCGGATCGGGATCCTCGGTGTCGGGCTCGGGAGGACCAGATGGTGCTGACGGCACAACACGGTCTGGTGGGGCAGCCGCGCGAGCTCCGGTGGAACAGGAGATTGAGCGTCCGGCGGTGCTCGTCGAGATCGATTCCGTTGCCACGCCGCACCAGCGCGTGGAGCGCCAGCAGGGCGACGGCAAAGGTCGCGGCCTCGATCGCGGGGGAAGGGGCAGGGCCGATGGCGCTCATGGGGGCGATGCGTGACGTCGAGCGGATGGGGAAGAGTACTATCTCACCCGCACCGCGCGCTGCAGCGACCGTCGTGTCGCCTTACCGCGCCCGACGCCGCCGAGCGAGAATGGCGGTGGCACCCGTACGGCGCAGGACACCACATGCGTGGAGACCGGCTCGCGGTGATTCGTCAAGCCCTCGCGATCGCGGCGACGCCCGCGGTCTCCCCCGGCGGATGCTCGGGGACGGCGGCGGCGACCCGGCGACCTCGCCGGTCGAGGAATCGCGCTTCGTGCCGTGGACCAGCCCGGCGGCGAAGGCCGGACGCGTTCCGGCTCTTCCACGCCGAGCGGCTGGCGCGAGTGAACGTTTCGCACAACCGCTTCCTGCTCGTGGGTGACGTCGTGCCCGCCATGACCCTCAGCCCCGCCTTCCTGAACAAGCAGAGGGAACGTGGGAGGACGTGCTCCACGCCAAGGACAACTTAACGAGATCGGCACCTCGGCGTTCCAGGCGTACCAGGCGTACCGGCTGACGCGCGCGCTCGCGAAACGGCGCTCATCTCATCCGCATGATGGAGGGTCTGGCCCGTATGGCCGAGGGCGGTAGCGGCCCGGCAATCCCCGGTCTCACCTCGCGCGGGTAAGCGGCCAGCTTCACGCTCGATCGACGGCGACGCCGGCGGCGTGACCCACGCCCACGGAGGTGAGTGAGTCCGGGCCCGCCGAAGGCTACGACCCGCGCCCTCGAGCGCGAGATCCTCGCCGCATTCTGTCTTCCCGTCCGAGCGCCAATCTGCCGACCCGATCCACCGACTACTACTTCGCCGTCGAACCGCTGCTCACGCCCGGCGACTACGCGCTCCACGCCATGTTCTCGAATGCCCGCGCTACCTGCGCGTGTAGGAGTATTGCTCGTCGTTCATGGTGAGCCAGAAGGGTCCGTTCACTGGCTACTTCTGGGAACCACAACTCACGCGACAACTTCCCCGACTACGGCTTCAACCACTTCACGGCGCTCGCATGCCCCGACGACGTCGACGCCGGTACCGGCGCATTGCGCGTCGTGCGCGGGCGTGGTCGAGCGGCGGGACAGCGGGTCGGCGACTCGGTGGTGCGCTACCGCCTACAACCTGATGACGGTCGGCGAGAGCGGAAGCCTTACGACGAGGACCACCTCATCGTGGGCGGGGTGATCCGCCCCGACGGCACCTGAGGCCCGGGAACAAGCTCGATGGAATCGTGCCAGATGTCGTGCGTGGCGAAGGCGCTCTCACCGGCGCAGGCCTCACCGCCCCGGACGAAACCGTCGACGCGCCAGGCTACGAGGTGCTCGCGATCCAGCTCCTCTTCGAGTCGATCCGGCTACTTGCGCCCCAAACTCACCCCGGCGTCCCTCGACGACGCCGGTACATCGGTCTCACCACGGGGTGATCTCCTCGGAGCTCAGGATCGGTCACGACGATCTCTTCAGCTTCACGGGAAAGCTCATGAACCTGCAGGGTGCGTCGATCGCCGACCTCCGTTGCGCAAATCCTCACCGGGACGCCTTCAGCCAGCCGAGAAGAGCGCCGCGGCGCTGGTCTGGTACGCGCGCGTGACCGGCAACGCGGAGCTCCGCGGAGGCCGCGAAGGAGACCGCGTACCACATCCTCGAGGTTCCCCCGCAGCGCCCAGGTGCTGCTTGACTACGGTCGGGGCGCGGCGCCAACCCCCGCCTCGTGGCTACGCCCGCTACCAGCGCCTCACAAGGCTGCGATGCCTGCTCACGTCGCGGGGGGTGGGGAACGCGGGCTTCGACGTTCAGGGGCTTCGCCGCCGGTCTCGACCAGGCCCAGCGCTACGAGGAGACGCTCGCGCGCGGTGACACTCCGGCGGCCGGGCTGGTGGCGAAACGAGAAAAGGTACCGCCGCGCGTAATCCAGTCGGCCTTCTGACGGCGCCAACGCCGAGAACCAGGCGCGCTACCAGGCGCGCTTTTCTGGCGCGAGCGGTCCGCCGGTGCGGCGCACCGCCGACGGCTACGAGGCGGTCGACGCCGACGGCGCGTTCCACGCCATCCCCGACACTCCGCCACGACTGGTTCGGGCGCCGTCGACCTGTGGCGCGAGCGCCGATGCACACTGCGCCGACGGTCCCTGGAACGCTCGTGGGCCGCGCTCATGCCGGCGCGTCGACCTCGACGGAAGCGGCGCCGTCGACGATCCGACGCCGCGCTCTTCGCCGCGGCCCGCGACGCCCCGCCCCGGACGCCGCTGCCGCGCCGAGAACGACGGGTGCGGCGGCGCGACCTCGACCGTGGCGCGGCGCCGTCGACGCCGACGACGAGGCCTTCCTCAGCGCGGCGCAGGGGTGCGGGCGTGACCTCCTCGCCTGGCGCGGGCCGCACCTTGAGGACGATCTCACTTGCGGATCTGGACGGTGCCGGTCTTACCCCGCCCGGTTGGTGACGTAGCGGGCGCGCGTGGCCGAGACCGGCGCCGCCCTCGCGCGCCTTGCTGTGGAAGGCGGCGATGGCGGCGGCGCGCCCTCGAGGGTGGCGCGGTCTGGATCCTCGCCGGACGGTACCTGGAGGATCACGTGGCTGCCGGGCATGCCGCGGACGTGGAACCACCAGGTCGTTGGGCTTGGCGACGCGAAAGCTCAGGTAGTCGTTGTCGCGGTCGCTGCGCCCCGCGAGCACCGTCCAGCCGCCGGGCAGCCGGTACTCGACCAGCCGCACGTCGCGCTTCGGCGCCCCGGCTCCTCGGCGGTCCATGACGCGATCATCGTCGTGACGCGCGCCTGACTCAAACCGTCGCGCACGTCAGCGTTGCTTCAGCGCCGCGACACGGTTCGGCCCTTCGCCTTGCTTCCCCGGGGTGGGTACGTTGGCCGACAGGGGAAGACCGCCGCGATCGCACGGGAGGCCCATCTCCATACCGAGGCGTCTCATGAAGCTCTATCTCCTGTCGCCCCCCGCAACCCCGAGTCGTTCTGGACCTTCGATCGCATCCTGCCCGAGCTGGGCAAGGGCGCGACGTTCCCCCAACCTGGCGCTGCCCACGCTCGCGGGCGATGACGCGCCCGAGCACGAGGTGGTGCTGTGCGACGAGACCGTCGAGCCGATCGACTTCGACACCGACGCCGACTGGGTGGGGCTCACCGGCTACATCGTGCATCGCCAGCGCATGTTCGGATCCTCGCCGAGACCTTCCGCGCCCGCGGCAAGAAGGTGGTGGTGGGCGGGCCGTTCGCGACGCTCTGCCCGGAGCAGTTCCGCGAGCGCGCGGACGTGGTGTTCGTGGGCGAGGGCGGAGGAGACGTGGGCGGGATTCCTGCGCGACGTCGAGGCGGGCACGCCGCGCGCCGAATACGTCACCGAGGAGCTGCCCTCGCTCGAGCGCACGCCGGTGCCGCGCTTCGACCTGCTCAAGCTCGACCGCTACCGCAGCATGCCGATCCAGTTCGCCCGCGGCTGTCCGTACACCTGCGAGTTCTGCGACATCATCGTGATCTACGGGCGCCGCCCGCGCCAAGCGCACCGAGCAGGTGATGGCCGAGCTCGGGGAGCTGGCACGCCTCGGTGTCCCTAACGTGTTCGTGGTCGACGACAACTTCATCGGCGACAAGAAGAAGGCGAAGTCGCTGCTACGCGCCATCGCCGCGTGGCAGGCCGAGCGCGGCCACCCGATCGAGCTCATGACCGAGGCCTCGATCAACCTCGCCCAGGACGCCGAGCTCCTGTCGCTGATGCGCGACGCCAACTTCACCACGCTGTTCGTCGGCATCGAGTCGCCGCGCCGCCAGCCTCGCCGAGACCAGCAAGCACCAGAACCTGCGCGAGGACATCGTGTCTCGGTGCACCGCATCCAGGCGGCCGGCATCGAGGTCATGGCGGGGATGATCGTGGGCTTCGACCACGACGACGTGTCGATCTTCGACGAGCAGTTCGACTTCATCCAGGACGCGCGCATCCCGGTCTCCATGACCGGGCCCTGAACGCCCTCCCAGACCGCGCTCCACGAGCGCCTCTCCGCCGCGGGGCGCCTCGATCAGGACTACACCGGCGATCAGTTCGTGTTCTCCAACGTGCTCCCCCGCCGGCATGACCCGCCTCGAGCTCTACCGTGGCTACGAGCGGCTGCTCGCGGCTCTACGACTACGGCAACTATCCGCGAGCGCGCCATGGCCTTCATCCTCGGCCACGGCGAGGGCGTCCGGTCGCGGATCTCGTCCGGACCCGAGGACGTCCGCGTGTTCCTGCGGACCCTGTGGAGCTGTGTCCTCAACGCCACTCCGCGGCGCGCCTGGATGACGCTCGGGATGTTCGCGGAGACCCTGGTGAAGCGCCCGTCGGCGTTCCGCCGCACGGTGAGCTTCGCGCTCATGCACAGCACTTCCACGAGTACGGCGCGGCGGTGCGCGGCGAGCTGCGCACGCTCATCCGCGAGCTCGAAGCGGCGCCTCCCGTGCGAGGCGCTCCCGATCGCGGCGTGGCGCGGATGATTCACGAAGCCCTGGATCGCACGCATGGATTCCGCGTCGGATCGGGCTGGCGACAGGGGCTGGAGCACCGGACGCCACGAACCCGGATCGCCGTCGGGCTTTCGTAGGGTGGGGGCCTCAGCGCCCCTGCCGGCAGCCGGTGCTACGCGCGGGTGACATCGGGTGCACGGCTGCCACGGCGTCGTGCGCCGGCCGGAGGGGGCGATGACTTGCCCTCGCGAAGCGCCCGGCTTCACAGCCGTTTCGCCGGCTGTCCCGAGAGATCCGGGCCGCTCGCGACGGCACGGATCTTCCAGCGTTTCGGGGCAGGCCCGGTCCTTCGGGGGCATGGGCACGCGAGGCGCTGCCTCATCGCAGGGGTGCGGGCGCGTGTTCGCGAGAGGAGCGTGCCATGAGACGTCGACCCACCTCGCTCGCGGTCGCGATCGGCTGTTTGGGGCTGGTGCTGCTCATGGGCTGCGAGCCCACGATCAAGATGCAAGGCCAGTGTCGCCGGTCACGACGGCACCGACCTGGGTCTTTTGATCACCGACCTCTCGAGCATTCCGTACGCCTTCGACGGCCAGGTTGCGGTGTTCCCGCCAAGCGTCGTCTTCCCGACCCAGACCTCGATCGTCCCGGGCGTATGGCTGCAGGCGAACGGCCTCACCGCCGGCTTTCCGTTCGGCGGCGGCGCCCTGCCCCGCAGCGTGAGCGGGTCGGGGCTGGATGTCGACGCGGACGGGGTCGCCGATCAACTCGAGGTGGTGTTCGTCAACGACGACGCCACCCAGTTTCCGATGACGCTGCCGCGCACCGACCCGTACACGGACTACCGGTGCTGGAAGGGCCATCCGACCTGTGAGGCGGTGGCCGGACCTCCGAGCTGTGCGTTCACGGCACGGGGCGCCGAGCGTTACGACCTGCATGCCGAGATCCCGTTCCGCGACGAAGGCGATCACATGAACCCGGGCGGCACGCTGCGGGTCCAGGTCGTCGATGCGGTGACGCCGTCGTACGAGGCCGTGCCTGTTCCCGGGACTTTCACATCGGGTAGCACGGTCTACAGCACGAGTGCGGTCGGGACGACGCAGGGTCTGAGGGGGCTGGCCGCGCGATGCGCGGGGATCGCGTTGCTCGTGCTGGTGCTTCGCCAGCACGCGGCGGCGCAGTCCGGCGCGCTCGCGCCGACACCCGACGCCCCGAACCAGGTCCAGTTCACCGTCACCTACGACGTGTACGCGCCGCACGACTGGACCTCGGCGCTCTCGCAACGAAGCTGGGTGGCGTTCGCCTACGACCCGCTGGCGCATCGCCTCGAGGTCCGTGACCTGCACCTCTTCCCCGACGACGTGCCGCTGTGGTGCTTCGGGTTTCACGCGTGCTTCGGCTACTGCGCGATCGACATCGCGCTCGATCCGGCGGTGCCACCCCCGGTCGCCGCGCTGAGCCCGGAGGGTCACCTGAGCCTCGCGATCCCCGTGCAGATGACCTACCGGCCCGCCTTCGCGACCGTGCGCTGCGACCAGTCCTGGGTCGAGACCGATCCCGGCACGCTGTCGATGACCGGGACGTTCCGTTACGACGCCGCGACCGGCGAGGTGTCCCTCGCCGATTTCCTCGGCAGCGGAGAGTGGGGAATCGTCGGTGGGCTCGCGCACCTCGAGGTCACCTCCAACTTCGGCGGCTTCACGCCCGTGCTCGACTCGCTCCCCGACCCGGTTCGCGTCGGCGCCGCGATCGAGCTGAGCGGTGCCGGGATCTCGCCGGGATCGTTGCTCAAGGTCTTCGTCGCGACGGCGAGCGGTGCGGTCGACGTGTTGCCGTCGGGGATCGGGCCCACGGCGACGAGCGCGACCACGTGGACCGGCACGCTCCCTGGCCGTGGCCCGTCCCGGCCCCGGACGCGACGCTCCTCGGCAACGGCTTCGCCTCGTTGCTGCTGGTTCGTCCGGACTCGGGCTACGACTCCAGCAACGCTCGCGGCGCGGTGCTCCTCGGGAGCGCGGCGGTGGGCGTGCCGAGCGTCACGAGCGTGAACGGTGTCGCGTTGAGCCCGTCGAGCTCCGACCTCGCGATCGGGGCCGCCCACGTCGCGGCGCTCGTCGAGCCCGGCCGGAGCCTCGCGATCGGCGGCGACGGGTTCTCGAACGCCGTGGTGAACCTCTTCACCGCCGGCGGCAATGCCGGTCCGCTCGACCCCACCAACCAGACCGCGACCTCGCTCGAGGTCGACGTCCCGCCGCAGGTGCCGGCCGGTCCGGGCGCGGTCCAGGTCGTGAACGTCCCGAGCTTCCTGGCGTCGAACGCCGTGTCGGTGCCGATCGGTGCGCTGGTGACGGTCACCGGCGTGTCCGTCGTCGGCGACACGATCATCGTGACCGGGACCGGCTTCTGTGATCTCACGGTGATCGACCTGTTCGCGCACGTCGGTGGCGTGGTGGTGAACGCCGGCGGCTTGAACGACGACGGAAGCGCGGTGCTCGCCCTGACCATCGACGGTCCCACCCAGCTCCACTTCGTCCGGCCGCCCGGCCTCGACCCAGGACCGGCGTTCGTGGCGGCGATCAACCCGCCGTTCATCGCCGGCTCGGGGAACGGCCCGGCGGGCGCGTTCGTGCTGCCGTAGCGCGTCTTCCTGGGCGGGTCAGGGACCGGCCGCCCTTGGAGTGGCTCGCTCGTGGAGGGTATGGAATGCCGCGTGGAGCGCGCCGCTGCGCGCGCACGCCGCGGGGGAATCCATGCCTGATGCGCCCAAGCTCGGCTTTTTCAAGCGGCTCCGGCTGGTGATGGGGCTCGAGTGGTACCTGCTCTTCGACGACGGCACGCTGGCCTGGGAGGTCGATCGGCTGCTGCGGGGCGAGCCCGGCGACGAGCCGGACGTGGCGCTCGCGCCCGCGCCGGAGCCCGCCAAGCCGGCCAAGGGCGCGGCCAAGAAGGGCGCCGCCGAGCCCGCGCCCGCCAAGGCCAAGGTTCCCGAGGCGCCCAAGCGCCCCGACCACGCCTCGGCCCTCCACCTGCTCTCGATCCTCCAGCGTGACGGCCGCTTCGTGGACTTCGTCGAGGAGGACGTGACCTCGTTCTCCGACGCCGAGGTGGGCGCCGCGGCGCGCGTGGTCCACGACGGCGTTCGCAAGTCGATGCGCCAGTACTTCGCGCTGGCACCGGTCCGCACCGAGAGCGAGGGCACGCCGATCCAGGTCGGCGAGGACTACGACCCGGTGCAGATCCGCCTCACCGGCAACGTCACCGGCAAGCTGCCGGTGCGTGGCCAGCTCGCCCATCACGGCTGGCGTGTCGCCGACGTGAAGCTGCCGACTCCTCCCGAGGGGCAAGACCTCTCGGTGATCGCTCCCGCCGAAGTCGAGGTCTGAATCCGTGGCCGCCAAGAAGACATCCCCCACCGACGTGCCCGCGACGTTCGCGGTCGGCATCGACCTCGGCACCACCAACTGCGGGCTCGCGTCGCTGCCGCTCGGCGGCGACCACCCCGGCGAGCCCGCGGCGTTCGCGGTGCCACAGGTGGTGAACGCCGGCGAGGTGGGAGAGCGCACGCTCTTGCCGTCGTTCCTCTATCTGCCGGCCGAGACCGACCTGCCGCCCGGCTCGCTCGCGCTGCCGTGGGACGGCGCGCGCGACTTCGCGGTCGGGACGCTGGCGCGCGATCGCGGCGCGAGCGTGCCGGCGCGGCTCGTGAGCTCGGCCAAGAGCTGGCTCTCGTACGCGGGAGTCGACCGGCGCGCGGCGATCCTGCCGTGGGGCTCGCCCGACGAGGTCCCCAAGGTGTCGCCGGTGGCCGCGTCGGCGCGCTACCTGAGCCACCTGCGCGAGGCCTGGAACGAAGCCCATCCGGAGGCGCCGCTCGAGTCGCAGGAGCTCGCGATCACGGTGCCGGCGTCGTTCGACGCGGTCGCTCGCGACCTCACGGTGGAGGCCGCCGAGCAAGCCGGGCTGGGCGCGCGCCTCACGCTGCTCGAGGAGCCGCAGTCGGCGCTCTACGCGTGGCTCTCGGGGCACGCCGCCGTGTGGCGCAAGCAGGTCGAGCCCGGCGACACCATCCTGGTGTGCGACGTCGGCGGCGGCACCACCGACTTCTCGCTCATCGCGGTGAGCGAGGAGGGTGGCTCGCTGGTCCTCGACCGCGTCGCGGTCGGCGACCACATCCTGCTCGGCGGCGACAACATGGACATGGCGCTCGCCTACGCCGTGCGCACCAAGCTCGAAGGGCAGGGCAAGACCCTCGACGACTGGCAGTTCCGCTCGCTCGCCTACGCGTGCCGGGCCGCCAAGGAAGCGCTCCTCGAGAACACCAAGGAGGCGGCGCGTCCGCTGGTGGTCCCCGGCCGCGGCAGCAAGCTGGTGGGCGGCACGATCCGCACCGAGCTCACCCGCGCCGAGCTCGACGCCACGCTCCTCGACGGCTTCTTCCCGCACATCGGCGCCGCCGACCGTCCCGCCAAGCCGCGCCGCACCGGTCTCACGACACTCGGCCTGCCGTACGCGGCCGATGCCGGGATCACACGGCATCTGGCGGCGTTTCTGGGCCTCGAGAACCGCACCCGCGAGTCGCTCGCCGGCAAGGTCAACCTCGACGGCAAGGGCTTCCTCCATCCGACCGCGCTGCTCTTCAACGGCGGTGTCATGCGCTCCCAGCTGCTGCGCGAGCGCATCACCGCGATCCTCGACGGCTGGCTCACCGCCGACGGCGGCAAGCCCGTGAAGGTGCTGGTCGGCGACGACCCCGACATGGCGGTGGCGCGCGGCGCGGCCTACTACGGTGGGTGCGGCGTGGACGCGGCATCCGCATCCGCGGCGGCACGGCGCGCGCCTACTACGTCGGGATCGAGCGCGCCGAGCTCGCGGTGCCCGGTGTTCCGCCACGGATCGACGCGGTGTGTGTCGCGCCGTTCGGGATGGAGGAAGGGAGCGAGGTCGAGCTGCCGCAGGCGCTCGGGCTGGTGGTGGGCGAGCCCGCGGCGTTCCGGTTCTTCGGCTCGTCGACCCGCCGCGAGGACCAGGTGGCCACCGTGGTGCCGAACGGCGCCGACCTGGAGGAGCTGCCGGCGATCGAGACCGAGCTCGAGGGCGAGAGCGGCCGCGTGGTGCCGGTCAAGCTCCATGCGCGCGTCACCGAGATCGGGACCCTCGAGCTCTCGGCGGTCGAGCAAGGCACCGACAAGCGCTGGAAGCTCCACTACAACGTGCGCGTCGAGTGAGACGCGCGCGCCGGCCACCGCGATGAGTCCCGCGCCGATCGAGTCGCGCCGCGACGGGTACGTGATCCGCACCGACCCGGCGCGGCTCGACCTCGCCGTGATCCACCGCTTCCTCGCCGAGGACTCGTACTGGGCGAAGGGCATCCCGCGCGAGGTGGTGGAGCGCAGCGTGCGCGAGTCGTGCTGCTTCGGCCTCTTCGAGGAGACGAGCGGCGCGCAAGTGGGCTTCGCGCGGGTGATCACCGACTACGCCACCTTCGGCTACCTGGGTGACGTGTTCGTGCTGCCGCCGCACCGCGGCCGCGGGCTCTCCAAGTGGCTCGTCGCCGAGGTGCTCGCGCACCCCGATCTCCAGGGGTTCCGGCGCTGGATGCTGGCTACCCGTGACGCTCACGGGCTCTACGCTGGTCACGGCTTCACGCCGGTCGCCGAACCCGCGTGGCTGATGCAGATCCATCGCCCTGACGTCTACGCGTCCGGGGGCGGTTGAAGCCGCGCAGCGAAGCGCGGACACGCTATCGCCGTGGCCGCGCCCAGCGACGCTTCGTTAGTGGTCGGCATCGACCTCGGCACCACCCACACGGTGGTGGCCGCGAGCCCGGTCGATCGCCCGGCGATCGAGGTGTTCCGGATCGCCCAACTCGTGGCGGCGGGTGAGGTCGCGGCGCTCGAGCTCTTGCCGTCGTTCCTATACACGCCCGCCGAAGGGGATCGAGGGCGCGACCACGCTGCCGTGGAACCGCGCGATCTCGGCGGCGGCGGTGAGCGCGGCGAAGGTCGACTGGGCGGTCGGCGAGTTCGCGCGCCGCCAGGGTGCGCAGGTGCCGGGGCGGCTCGTGTATTCGGCGAAGAGCTGGCTCTCGTACGCGGAGTCGACCGCGCCGCGGCGATCCTGCCGTGGGGGCGCCGCCGAGGACGTGCCGCGGCTCTCGCCGGTCGAAGCGTCGGCGCGGGTGCTCGAGCACGTGCGCAGCGCGTGGGACCACGCCCACCCGGAGGCGCCGCTCGCCCGCCAGGACGTGGTGCTCACGGTGCCGGCGTCTTTCGACGAGGTGGCGCGCGAGCTCACCGTGGAGGCGGCGGAGCGCGCGCGGATCGGCAAGCTGCGCCTGATCGAGGAGCCGCAGGCGGCGTTCTACGACTTCCTCCAGCACCACGAGAACGACCTCGAGAAGGCGCTCGGCAGCGCACGGCTGGTGCTGGTGGTGGACGTGGGCGGCGGCACCACCGACCTGACGCTGGTGCGCGTGGTGCGGCCCGCGGGGGGCGGCGCGCCCACCCTCGAGCGCATCGCCGTCGGCGACCACCTGATGCTGGGTGGCGACAACATGGACGCCACCATCGCCCGCCACGTCGAGATGAAGCTCTTCGGCAAGAACGGCGCCCTCGACGCGACCCGCTGGTCGGGGCTGGTGCAGGCGTCGCGGCTCGCCAAGGAGACGCTGCTCTCGGGCGCGGGTCCGGAGAGCTACGGGGTCGCGGTGGTGGGGCGCGGCTCGCGGCTGCTCGGCGGGGCGCAGTCGTACGCGCTCGGCCGCGCCGAGGCCGAGGACATTCTGCTGGAGGGCTTCCTGCCCCGCGCGGCGCCGGACGACGAGCTGGTGAAGCGCGGCCGGGTGGCGCTCACCGAGCTCTCGCTGCCCTTCGCCGCCGATCCCGCGATCACCCGCCACGTGTCGGCGTTCCTGCACCGCCACGCCGAGACCGCGGCGCGCACCG
>JADJOY010000023.1 GCA_016713535.1 Deltaproteobacteria bacterium | reverse complement strand
GTCGTCGACGATTGGAACGGGGATGGACATGCCGACCTCGCGACGCTCGGAACGAACGCCTTGACGGTCCTGTCAGGTCCGGCACCTGTGGGTTCGTCGCGAAGAGCTACGGTGTTGGCACGCAGCCGGATCGGCATCGGCAGCGGCGACTTGAACGGCGATAAGAGTCCAGACCTCATCGTGTCGAATGCGGGCTACCTTCTTGGAGTACCGGGAGACCTGTCGATTCTGCTGAACACCGGTGCGGGCTTCGCCGCCGAGTACCGAGTCGTGACCGATGCACAGCCAACGGGGCTCGTGGTTGGCGATCTGAACGTCGACGGTGATGTCGACGTGGCCGTGGTACACGCGAACGGGTTCGGCTCGAACAACGTTGTCGTCTTTCTGGGAGACGGCCTCGGCGGCCTGGCGCGAGCTAAACGCATCCCGATCCCGGAGCAGCGCGCCCGGACTGGCGACTGGAGACTTCAATGGTGACGGTGTCCAGGACCTGCTGGCGAGTGGCCTGCGGTTGATGAATGTCCTTTTTGGGCTACGGCAACGGCACCTTTCGCGCACGGATACCCGGAGCGGGCCGTCTGGCTGCCGGGTGTGCAGTCGCGGATTTCAATGAAGATGGCCGAGCCGGGACTTCATGCATCCGGAAATCAGGCCCTGGTTCTCGGAGACGGTTCGGCCACTTCGCGGCACCGGATTTTCCGACGTCGTCGGGCGCGACGTTCGTGGCTGGCGGTGTGCGCAAGGGCGACCCAACGAGGCCGGTAGGGACGACCTGCCGTCCTCGAGAGCGACACATGAATCTGGACGGACGTGACGACGTCGTCCTGTCCGTATCCAATCTTTCCGGCCCCCCGCTCAGAATCGAGGTGCGTTACGCGACTGGCACGGGAACATTCACCGCGCCGGTGGTGGCGTACTCGGGCCAGAACGCGTTCACGAATAGCGCGGCTTTGGCTGCGGCTCGCGTGAATGGGGACGCGTGGCCGGATATCGTCTTCGCTGCGTTTCCGGCACCGTCGGGAGACGGTGATATCCGAGTTCTTCTGGCCAATGGGCTGGGCGGCTACGACGTGGCACAGACGATCCCAGCCGATGGCGGAACGGTCCGGCTCGCCGATTTGGACCAGGATGGTCAGCTCGACCTCGTGTATGCGGACGAGACTGACGACCCCGCCCTGACCGGACGCGGCGTCGCCGTACGCGGCGGGCGCGAGCCCGGCGGATTCGACCGGAGTCGATCGAACCCCGATCGCGGGCGTACTTTGGCCCCGCGGCCGCCCCTACGAGGTGAGCGAGGCCCATCCGGTGCTGCTGGAGGGTCGGCGCTGGGGCTCAGTCGCCGACCTCACGGTGAGGGTTGGGGCGTCTGACGGAGCGGGCGCGCTCCAGCTACGTCCGTCCCTGTCCGGCCACTTTCCTCCAGTGGGCGGGCGGTGCGCGCGCAGCCCGCTCCAGCAGCCGCTCCATTTGCGTGTCGACGAGCAACAGGTCGCGGTGCTCGGCGTGGAGCAGCCTTTGTTCGGAGACGGCGCTGTCGAGGAGCGCGACGAGCGGCCGGTAGTAGCCTCGACGTCGAGGATCCCGCACGGCTTGGCGTGGATGCCAAGCTGGCCCCAGGTGAGCGTCCGGAAGAGCCCTCGAAGGTGCCGATCCTGCCGGGCAGCGCTCGCTCAGCCCGAAGTGGGCGACCTCGCGCTCGACGAGCGAGCGCGGGATCACGCCGATCACGCGCCCGCCCGCGCCGAGCACCGCGTCGGCCAGGACACCCATCAGCCCGACGTTGCCGCCGCCATAGACCAGCTCCAGCCCGCCGGCGACGAGCGCCTCGCCGAGGCTCACCGCCGCCGCCGCGAACGCGGGGGAGCGCCCCCGGCTCGAGCCGCAGAAGACACAGACGCGCCGCAACCCTCGACCCTCCTCGCCCGCGCCGCCCCGCGCTACGCCGGCCATTGCCCGCCACCCGCGAGCATGATGCAATCGCCGCGATCTTCGCACCGCCCCGTCGCCACGAGGAGACCGTCCCGTGACCGTCCCGATCGACACGTTCATCAACATCGCCATCGGTCAGGGGCTGGCTCTCGCCGCGGCGCGCCAGATCCGCGCCCGACGGCTCCCGGTCCTGTGCGAGAGCTTCGGCGCCGCCGCGTTCTTCGCGATCGCGTGCTTCGCGCCGCTCGGGCTCTATCTCTTCTGGGCCTACCCCGACTGGAGCACGATGTACTGGTTGGCGATGTCGCCCGCGCGCGCGGCGACGCTGCGCTGGCTGGTGCCGTGGCTCTACGTCGCGGCGTGCCTGGGCGGGTACGCGCTCGCCCACAAGGACATCCGCGCCGGCCACGAGACCCGCGCCTGGGTGCTGTTCGGGGTCGCGCTCGCGATCGAGACCGCGATCTCGCTGGGCGGTGCGCCGCGGCTGCTCCGCGTCGGCACCCTCCACCAGTTCCGCGAGGGTACGGCGCCTTCCCTGTGGCAGGATCCCCTCGGTCCGCTGCTCGTGAGCGTGGGCTCGCTGTTCGCGCTCGCGCTCGCCTTCCTGGTGACGCGCCTTCTCGAGCGCGGCAAGACGGTGCCGACCGCGTCGGCCTGACGACGGCGCGCGCGGTCCGCCCTCGAGGCTCCCCCGGGCGTCGGTAAAAGGCTGTAAGATCCCCCGGCAGCCGGTGGGCGCCGCTCGCGGCGTGGCGCCGGGCACTGCCGGCCACGGGCCATGTCGACGACGATCCACCTCGATGCCCGCTCGATCCACGCGGCGGGCCGCTCGTGCCCGAGCTGCGACGGCCCGCTCACGCCGGGCGACGAGGTGTGCCCGCACTGCGGGGTGTCGCTGCGCCTGCCGGATCCTCGCGAGGGCCTCGAGATCGGAGGCCGCTATCGGCTCGACCGCCAGGTCGGCCATGGCGGCACGAGCGCCGTGTACCGCGCGCACGAGCTCGAGGGTGGGCGCGCGGTCGCGGTGAAGGTCCTCGACTCCGCGCACATGAGCGACCCCAACGCGGTGGCGCGGTTCCGCGACGAGATCGCCAAGGCCCGAGACATCCGCCATCCGCACGTCGCCGAGATTCTCGACTTCGGCCAGATGCAGGACGGCACGCTCTACATGGTGATGGAGCTGGTGCGCGGCGAGAACCTCGCCGACGTGCTGCGCCGCGAGGGGCCGCTCCCCGAAGCGCGGGTGATCCGGATCATGAAGCAGGTCGCGGACGTGGTCGGCACGGCGCACCGCGCCGGGCTCGTCCATCGCGACCTGAAGCCCGAGAACATCATGATCGAGCCGGAGCGCAATGGCGTCGTCGACTGGGTGCTGGTGCTCGACTTCGGGATCGCCAAGCTGCGCGGCGCGCAGGCGGTCGACGGCAAGACCCGCACCGGTGTCCTGATCGGTACGCCGTTCTACATGTCGCCCGAGCAGTGCCAGGGCAAGCCGCTCGACGCGCGCAGCGACATCTATGCCCTCGGCGTCGTCATGTACGAGCTGCTCACGGGCGTGCGGCCCTTCGACAGCACCTCGGACTCGGTGATCCCGCTGCTCATGAAGCACATCGAGGAGCGGCCGCGGCCGATGCGCGCCGTGAAGCCCGAGCTGATCGTGAGCCGCGAGCTCGAGCGGCTGGTGATGGGCGCGCTCTCCAAGGACCCCAACTGGCGGCCCGCCAATGGAACGGAGCTCTACGCGGCGCTCGACCGCGTCGAGCGCATCCGCACCGGCAAGAACCTCGAGCGCACGCCGCGCACGGCGGACGAGGTCCGGCGCGCGGCCGCCGCGCGCGACCGCCGCGATCCGGGGGCCCGCCCGGCGCGGTCACCGGCTTCCTCGGTGAACCGTGATTCGCGGCGCTCGGCCGCGGGTGCGCTCGCCACGCTGGTGGTGGTCGCGGCGCTCGGGGCGCTGGTGTGGCGTGAGTGGAGGATCCACCACGCTCCCGCCGCGCCGCCCGAGGCGCCGCCGGGCGCGACCGTGCCGATCGTGCGAACCCGTCCGCCCGGCATGACCGGCCCGCCGGCGCCGCCGGACGACGCGAGCGCGACCGGCGGCGTCGGCGCACGGATCGACGTCGCCGCCTCGCTCGCCCAGGGGCGGCGCGACCTCGAGGGCCGGCGCTGGGCCGACGCCTCCGAGCAGTTCGAGCTGGTGCGGCGCGCCATGCCCGGCAACGCGGAGGCGTGGCTGGGCCTCGGCCGAGCCACCTACGCCCTCGGCCGCCCGCGTGACGCGGCGGCGTACTTCCGGCGCGTGCTCGAGCTCGCCGCGTCGGACAAGCGCTTCGACCCGTTCGCGATCCAGGCCGCCAAGCTCCTCGACGAGATCGACAAGGCGGACGGTGCTCTGCGCGACGCCCGCAGCGCCGCGCGCGCGGGCCGCTCGGCCGACGCGATCCGCTCCTACCAAGACTACCTGGTGGCTCGTCCGGCGGATGCGCCTGTCCAGCTCGAGCTCGGCCGGCTGCTGGTGAACGCGGGACGCAACGCCGAGGCGGAGGCGACCCTGCGCCACGCCACGCGCTTCGCGCCGTCCGACGCGGCGGCGCACCACGAGCTCGGTGCGCTGCTGCTGACGCTCAACCGCCGCACCGAGGCGATCGAGGAGCTGACCATGGCGCTCGACCTCGATCCCACCCGAGAGGACACCAAGCGCTACCTCGGCCTGGCGCGAGCCGGCGTCGGCGGCCCCCTGACGCGGTGACGTGTTTTCAGCCTCCGCTCGATCGGGCTATAGTGCCGCCGCCTTTTCGGGAACCCCACAAAACGTGAAGCCGCGCCGCTACTTCGCCGGATGCACCTTGGCCCTCTCGTTGGCCACCGGGTGCGCGCTCTCCGTGGGCTCGGACGACGCTGCAACGCCCGCGTCGAGTGCCCCTCCGGCGGGTGCGCCGATGGAGGCCGCCGCGCCGCCGGCCACGGCCCCGGTCGAGCCGATGGCGCCGCCGCCCGCCCCGGCTCCGCAGGGCGTCGAGGCGAAGTTCTCGGTGCAGGTGTCGAGCATCGTCAACGAGCGCGCCGCGCGCGACGCCGCGCAGGGCCTCGCCGATCGCGGGTTCCCCTCGTACGTTCGGACCGCCCCGGCTTCGGGGAAGACGTATTTCCAGGTGCGTGTCGGTCCGTTCGGGGACCGCGACAGCGCGGACGCGATCGCCGCGACGCTGCAGTCGCTCGGTTACTCGACCTGGATCGTCCAGGAGTGAGGGAACGACCGGACACCGAGCCATTCGCCCGCCGTGCCCTCCGTCGCTCCCTCCCGTATCGCCGACTCGCCGTGTCGTCGCGCCAGGCTCCAACTGTGCCCACGTCCCTGACCTCGCGCACCTCCATGCGCCGCCTCGTTCGTGCCGCCGCCGGCTCACTGCTGCTCGCCGCCGCGGCGGGGGGCGCCGGATGTGCGCTGGAGCTGATGCCGCAGGGCGCCGCGCCCGCCAGCTCGCCGCGCCACGGCGGGGGCGACACGTGGGCGTCGGAGCCGAGCTCGCGCTGGACGATCTCGATCAAGCCCGACACCGGTGAGGAAGAGGGCGGCGCCGCCACGGCGGCCCAGCCGGCGCCGGTCGAGACCGCGGCGGCGATCCCACCCGCGGTGCCGGTGCGCTCCGAGCCACTCGCGCCGGCGCCGGCCGCGCAGCCCGAGATCCACGTCGCGAGCCTCGCCGAGACCGACGCCGAGGCGGCCGAGACCTCGCCCACCACCGACGGCGACGTGAGCCGTGTGCCGGTGCTCGAAGTTCCGCCCGTCGAGCGAACCAGCACCGCCGAGCTGCCGACCTACGTGTCGTCGCGTGCCACGGCCGCACCGAGCGCCGAGCTCGCGGCGGACGAGCGCGACGGGAGCCTCGTCGCCGCGGCGCCGAGCGCGCCGGCGCCCTCCGTCACGACGCCCGGCCGAGCCACGGCGTCCGCGCGCGCACCCTACGTGATCGAGCCGCCGCGGCGCGGCGGCGGTGAGCCGCGGGACCCCGCCGACGCCGCCAGCGACGAGCTGCTCGATCCGGAGTACCGCATCGGCGTCGAGGACCTGCTCGACGTCTCGCTGCTCGGCGAGCCCGAGCTCCAGCACGTGACGATGCGCGTCTCGCCGCGCGGCACCGTCGACTTCCCGTTCGCGGGCACGCTCACCGCGGCGGGGCTCTCGGTGGACGAGTTCCGCGACACGCTGCTCGAGAAGCTCGACGACTACTACGTGGCACCGCAGGTGACGGTGTTCCTGCGCGAGTACCGCAGCCGCATGGTCCACATCCTCGGCGAGGTGCCGCGTCCCGGCCCGTTCAAGCTCACCCATCGCAACACGCTGATGGAGGTGCTGAGCCGCGCCGGCGGCTTCACGCCGCTCGCCAACAAGGGCGACGTCCAGATCATCCGCTCGGACTCGGCCGGCAAGCGCATCATCCGCGTGGACGTGAACGAGATCATCGACGACGGCCGCATCGACCTCGACATCCCGCTCGAGTCGGGTGACGTCATCAACGTGCCGGAGCGGCTGTTCTGATGGCGTTCTCGAGCGACTCCCCGAACGCGGCGGCGAACGGCGCCGCGCACGCGCCGGGCCCCGAGGTCCACCTCACCGACTACCTCGCGGTGCTGGCGAGGCGCTGGAAGTGGATCGCCGGCTTCACGCTGCTGGTGCCCGCGCTGGTGGTGACCTTCTGCCTGGTCTCGCCCAAGAAGTACACGGCCAAGGCGACGGTGCTGATGGAGACCTCCGACGTCAGCGTTGGCACCTTCACCAGCGAGCTCGTCACCGCCGGCACGCAGGACCTCTCCTCGCGCGCCCAGTTCTACACGACCGAGCGCAACCTGATTCAGAGCCGCTCGAACCTGAAGGACATCGTCACGCAGAGCGAGCTGTGGGAGCGCTGCAAGCTCGCGGGCGCCGACCCCGTCGCCGCTCTCGACGACGCGCTCTCGGTGAAGGGCGACGCCACCAGCAAGCTCTCCGAGGTGGCGGTCGAGCACGAGGACCCCAAGTGCGCGGCCGACCTCGCGAACGCGGTGGTCGACAACTACGTGCGCGGCAACCTCGACGACGTCCGAGCCAAGTTCCGCGACGACGTCGCGAATCTCGCCCCCGAGCTCGACAAGCTGCGCGCGGACCTGAACCAGAGCCTGCGCGAGGGCGAGGAGTACAAGGAGCTGCACGGGCTCGTGAACCTCGACGCGCCAGCGGGCGAGGACATGAGGCACCTGGCCGAGCTCGAGTCCGCGCAGACCCAGGCGCAGGTGAACCGGATCCAGGTCGAGAAGCGCTCCGAGCAGGCGAAGCGCTACGCGGCCGAGCCCTCCAGGGTGGAGAGCCTGCCCGATGCCCTCGCGAGCCCGGTGGTCGCGAAGCTGCGCCAGACCTACCTGCAGCTCAAGGCGGAGCAGGCGGACCTCGCCCAGCGCTACCGCGACCGGCACCCCCGGATGCTGCAGGTGAAGGCGCAGCTCGACGAGCTCGAGAAGCGCATCGGTGAGGAAGTCCAGCGCGTCATCGACGGGCTCGAGATCGAGCACCAGACCGCGCTCGAGCGCGAGCAGGCGATCGCCGCCGAGGTCGAGCTGGCGCGCCAGGCCACCCGCGCGAAGAGCGCGCGCGCCTCCCAGGCGCACCTGCTCTCGGACGAGGCCGCCGCCCGCCGCCAGCTCTTCGAGCAGGTCTCGGGGAAGGTGATCGAAGCCAGGATCGTCTCCAACATCAAGCGCAACAACGTGCGCGTGGTGGACGCGGCGGAGGTCCCGCGCGATCCGAGCTTCCCGGACACGCAGCTCTACACGTTGCTCGCCCTCGCGGTCGGGTTGGTGCTCGGCCTCACTGGCGCCTTCGCGTCCGCGGCCCTCGACTCGACGGTCCACGGCGCCCGCGAGCTGGCCCGGTCGCCGATCCCGCTCGGCGAGGCCCTGCCGGTGGCGCCCGGGCTCACGCGCCCGGGCGGCGCGGCCAACGGCGACCTCGCCGCCGCCAGCGCGGCGGGCTTCGCGCGCGTCGCGGCGCTGGTCGAGCTCGAGCGCTCGCGGCGCATGCCGAGCTTCGGTGGCTGCCAGATCGTGTCCGTGACCGGCTGCGCGGGCGGCGAGGGTGCCACCACCGTGGCGATCGGCTTGACCCGCGCGGCGGCCGCCGCCGGTCGCCGCGTGCTCGTGATCGACGCCCACCCCGGCGAGCCGGTGCTGGCGCGCGAGCTCGGCGTCGACGCGAAGGCCGGGCTGGTCGAGTGGGTGAGCGGCAACGCGTCGCTCCAGTCCCTCGAGCAGCCGAGCCCCATCCCCGGCGCGAGCGTCCTCTCCGCGGGCGCGCACGTCGGTTCCCATACGTTGATCCGGCCGGACCGCATCCAGGCCGCGTTCGCGGCGGTGGGCTCGACGCACGACCTGATCGTGCTCGACCTCCCGCCGGTCACCCAGTCCGCCTTCGCTCAGGTGCTGGCGCGCTACTCGGACCTCGTTCTGCTGGTGGCCGAAGCCGATCGGACCACCCAGGCCGAGGTCGATACCGCGGCCCGCGAGCTCGATCGCATCGAGCCCGTGGCCGCCCGGATCGTCCTCAACCGCGCAGCCTGACCGTCGTTCGCCGTCTTTCGAAGGTCAAAACGGATGTCGAATCATCGCAAGGTCACCGTGCTCGGTGCTGGGCTCGCCGGGATGAGCTCGGCCGCCGAGCTGGCGCGTTCGGCGGTGGACGTCACGGTGCTGGAGCGCGACCCGGTGGTCGGCGGGCTCGCCAAGAGCCTGCATCGCAACGGCTACACCGTGGACCTCGGGCCACACCGCTTCCACGGCGAGCCGGGCGTGGTGCAGCACTTCCACGACCTGATGGGCGAGAACCTCGTCGAGAACAAGCGCAAGAGCCGGATCTGGATGATGAACCGGTTCTTCTTCTACCCGCTCCGGGTGGAAAACGTGCTCATGCAGCTCCCGCGCACGATCTTGCTCAAGATCCTCGTCGACTACGTGACCGCGCGCGTGAGGCAGCGGCTCAACCCCAAGCCCGACAACTCGTTCGAGGACTGGGTCACGCACCGCTTCGGCAAGACGCTCTACACGATCTTCTTCGACGTCTACACGGAGAAGACGTGGGGCCTGCCGTGCAAGCAGATCTCGTCCGACTGGGCGAGCCAGCGCATCAGCCTCCTGAGCCTCGGCGACGTCATCAAGAAAACGCTACAGCCCAAGCAGAAACCGCAGCCGCGCACCTACGTGTCGTCGTTCTCGTACCCGAAGCACGGCGGCGTGGGCGCCATCTGCGGGCGCTATCGGGAGCAGGTGGAGGGCTCGGGCGGCAAGGTCGTCACCGGCGTCCGGCTCGAGAAGGTGAAGACCGACGGCAAGCGCGTCACCTCGATCGCGTACCAGAACGGCGACCTGCGCGAGGTCGACACGCCCGGGCACGTCATCAGCTCGATCCCGCCGCAGGCGCTGCTCGATCTCCTCGACCCGGCGCCGCCGGCGGAGATCCTCGCGCACGCCGCCAAGCTCCAGCACCGCAGCCTGGTGTTCGTGTACGTGGTGCTGAAGAAGGAATGCCTGACCGACGATCACTGGATCTACATCCCGGAGAAGTCGCGGCTCTTGAACCGCATCAGCGAGGCCAAGAACTTCAGCCACGACAACGCACCCGAGGGGCACACGGCGGTGTGCGCCGAGATCACGTGCATCCTGGGCGACGAGATCTGGAGCGCCGACGACCAGTGGCTCGGCGAGCGCGTCATCACCGAGCTCGCCGACATGGGCTTCATGAAGAAGAAGGACGCGGTCGACACCTTCGTGCACCGCGAGCCGCAGGGTTACCCGGTGTACGAGATCGGCTACCGCGAGCACCTGAAGGCGCTGCAAGAGCACCTGGGCAGCTACGAGAACCTGCTGGTGATCGGACGCCAGGGACTCTTCCGCTACAACAACATGGACCACTCGGTGACCATGGGTCAGCGCGCCGCGCACACGGTCCTCGGCCGCATCGAGGACTTCCAGGGAGTGGCCGCGAGCGGCGACTACTTCGACTGACCGCCGCCGGCGGTCGGTCGAAGTCGGCTGTGTTGTTCGGGGGGCTGTTCCAGCCCCCCGCCCGCCGGCTGGAGCCGCGGCGCTTCGTCGCCGCGGATTCCGGCGGGTCCACCCGAGTCGGCTCGCCTGGCTCGCCGCCGTCGCTCTGCGACGGGCCCAGCGACGGGGGATGGAACCCCCGTCGCTACGATTGGTTTTCGTAGCGCGGGGGGCTCCGCCCCCCGCGGCGCTTCGCGCCTTGCTCGATTTCTTCGCAGGCTCGCTGCGACGCGCCGGGTGACGAATCGACTCGTGGCGCAGGCCGGCCGGACGGGCGCGCGAAACCCTGTGGGGTTCAGGGATCGGCGGTCGAAAGGGTGCGTTGGTTCGGTCGTATCGCCGGGCACGCGACGCGTGCCCCTCCCCGATCGCGCGCGGTCGCGGCGCGCGCAGCCCTACGTCACGCGGGCTAGCGGGCGTAGCTCTCGGTGAGCATCTCCCACACGTGCCCGTCAGGCTCGCTCCAGTAGACGATCCGCCCGCCGTGCGCGGTGTCGACCGCGAAGTCGACCGGCCCGTGCACAACGCTCCGGTACGGGATCCCCGCGGCCCGGATCCGCTCCAGGATCGCGTCGAAGTCCGCCTCGCTCACGCGGAAGCAGAAGTGGACCCGAGGGATGGGCTCGGGCCACTCGTCGAAGTCGAGCGTCAGCCCCTCGTTCACGAACACGGGCGCGAACGGCCCCACGCCGCTCTCCGACCACGGCACCCCGAGCAGGGTGGCGAGCGTGCGTGCCGCGTCGACCTTGCGTCGCGCCGGCACCATCACGTGGTCGAGCTCGATCTCCATCACTTGCCCTTGCGCGTCGCGGTCGTCGCCCCCGGCGACGCGAAGTCGAGCGCCGGCGTGACGCTCAGCACGAACTGGAACGACGCGTAGGGGCCAGAGGTGAGCACCGGGTCCGAGATCGAGAACGTCGTGTTGCGGATCGTGAAGCGGCCGCTGCCATCGCCGTTCGTGCCCTGATCCTGGAAGATCCCGTTCACCACCGCGGAGCGCTGGATCGCGACCGGAGTGCCGGCGGAGGTCGCGGTGAACCGCGAGCCGACCGTGATGGAGAACGCCCCGGTGGCGGGATCGATCGGGCCGTGGCCCTGGACGCTCAGGCTCTGCTGGATCCCGGTCATCGGGATCCTGAGCACCGGAAAGAAGCTCACGTCGCTGCCCGCGATCGAGAGCGCCTGGAGGGTGAGCTCGCTGGTGCGCGCGTCGAAGGTCACGTCGAGTGTCCCGCCGGGCTGGATCACGCTGGTCTTGTTGTCGAACGTGCCGGTCGCGTAGCTGAGCAGGTTGAGCGCGATCGAGCTGGTTCCGCCGGTGCGCGGCGTGAGGTGCCCGGCGCGAAGCGGCGGCTCGCAGGCGTCACCGATCCCGTCGTGGTCGGTGTCCACCTGGTCAGCGTTGGACGTCGTCGGGCAGTCGTCGCACGCGTCGCCGACGCCGTCGCGGTCGGTGTCGGTCTGCGTCGGGTTCGCGACGGACGGGCAGGAGTCGCTGCCGTCGATCGCGCCGTCGGCGTCGGAGTCGCGCGAGTCGCAGCGCGTCCCGAGGCTGAGCTCGCGAACGTCGTCGAGCCCGTCGCCGTCGCCGTCCGCGGGGACGAGCGCGTTCCGCCACAAGGTCACGTGGTCGCTCGAGGTCGTCCCCACGACGTCGTCGAAGCCGTCGCGGTCGAAGTCGCCGACCGCGATCGAGCCCACCTGGTCGGTGTTCGAGGTCGACGTCAGCGTGGCCGCTTGCGTCCACCCGCCGGCGCCGTCGTCGGTGATGATGCGTGCGGTGGCGTCGCTCCCGGACGCCGCGACCATCACGTGGCTCGGCACGATCATCCACTCCGCGTGGCGGACCGCGGCGAACGTTCCGCCCAGCGCGGCCGCCGTGGGCGCCAGCCCGTGCGCGTCCGATCGCAGCACGGAGAGCCCGCCCGCGGCGCTCACCCCCACGACGTCCGCGTCGCCATCGCCGTCGACGTCCATGCGGTCGGCACCGACCGGCGACCCGGCGCAGGCCACCGGTGAGGGAGCGGCGAACGCGTCCGCGCCGGAGGACACGAAGGAGAGGCACGCCGCGGACGCTGCGTCGCCGATCACCAGATCGTCGAAGCCGTCGCCGCTGAAGTCGGCGACCTCGATGGCGTCGAGCGCCGCCTCCGCCGTGTAGAGCACCTGCGGCGCACCCCACACGCCCGGGCTCACCGATGGGACTCGCACCAGCGCGTCACCGCTGCCCTCGCCCGCAACCACCACGAACAGGTCCGGCCCCACGGCGCGGGTGATGTTCGCTGCGCGGAAGTTCCTGGGGACGCCGCCCACCGCGGTGTGGAACGGACCCGCGAAGCCGCTGCCGCGCTCGTAGCCGAACAGCACCGAGATCGCGTGCTGGGTGGGGTTCGCGTACGCGATGACGGCTTCCTGGTTACCGTCGGACGCGAACAGCTCGCCGGCGATCTTGCCCTGAGCGTCGATGCTGGGTCCGGAGGTGAAGCCTCCCGCGGCCGTGCCGCGCAGGATCTGGATCCGGTCGCTGGCAGCGCCGGTGTCCACCGCGACCGCGAGGTCCAGGTACGGGTCTCGATCCAGGTGCGCGGCGGCGACTCCCTCGGTGACGCCCGCGCCCGTGGGGATCGGTTCGGGCGCCCGGAAGTGCCCCGGCTCGCCGCGCAGGAACGTCGTCCCGAAGTCGATCGCGGTGGGGCTCCACGCCACGAGGTCCGAGCGCCCGACCGCCCACGAGGAGCCGCACTGCATGCCCGCGTACAGCCACGACGGGTTGGGCTGCGATGGCCAGGCCGGCATCGTGTAGCGACCGCCGCCGCGGGTGGTCGTCTCGTAGCCGAACATGCCGACCCCCGCGTCGTCGATCCCGCGCGGACCCTCGCTACCCGGAACCGCCACGCTCCCCCGCACCACGCCGTCCGGCAGCACCGGCTCCTCGCTCACGAGGTCGAGGTAGAGGGTGCCCGTGACCTGCACCGTCACGGTCTCGAGCGGCGGCGGGAGGCCGATGTAGATCGTGAGCGTCACATCGATCGGGACCGCGGCGGTGATGCGCAGCGACACCGGGCCGAGCGGCTGCGGGCCGGTGAGGGTGAGCGTGCCGGGCAGGCTCAGGCTCTGGTACCCGGTGATGCAGCCGCCCAGGATGCAGCCCGAGAAGGAGATCGACTCGTTGGGGACGGTGAAGGCGCCGGTCGACGGACTCACCGCCGCGGTGGCGGCGGCGAGGCCGATCGTCGGCTGGGTGAGCGGCACGCCCAGCAGGGCCACGTCCGTGCCGTCGAAGACGCCGTTCGCGATCGTGAGCGAGCGCGCACCGGCGTCGTAGCCCACGTTCAGGAAGCTCGCGTCCTCGAGCCGCGTGGTGCCGTTCGCCTGCAGGCCGAGCTCGAGCAGGCGCGCCGTGAACACCAGCCGGTTCGCATCGCCCGGCACGGGCGCCACCGGCACCAGCTTCGAATGGTAGGTCTCCGCGTGAACGGCCGAGGCGCCACACACCAGCGCCAGCAGCGCGATCAGCGCGGATCGCTTCGCGAATCGTGTCGACATTCCCGTCCCGTCCTCTCGAGGTTTCCCCTCGATAGTGCGCGCGCGCCGGGGGACGGTCAATTCAGGGTTCGGCCCTCACGACCCGAGCGGGAGCGGACACGAGAGCAGGCGGAGTCCCGCCTCGGTCGCGACGTCTCCGTCGGCGGCTCGGACCGGATAGAAGACCACGTCCGCCGTGGTGGTTCCCGGGTCCACCGTGACGTCGGTCGAGAAGCCGAGCGAGCCGTCCTCGACGCCGGAGGCGGCGAGGGTGAGCCCATTCGGGAACCCGGCCACCGCCGGCGAGCTGCCCGGGATCGCCGTGGTGCCCTTGCGGTCACCGGCGTACCGATCCTGGCGGTGGGCGAACTCCACGGAACCGCCGGGGTTTAGCCCGCCGTCGTCGTCCCGGAAGCCCACCGTGGCCTCGACGTGGAAGTCGTTGCCGCCCAGCGGCGTGACCGCGCAGGCCGGCGACGAGAGGGCGGTGTAGCAGCCTGGGCCGGCCCCGAGTGGCCGAGCCAGCAGCGATGGTCCTCGTAAGCGTCGTCGGCGTGCATGGTGAGGTCGACGGTGTGCGTGTCCGGATACGTGAGGATCATGTCGATCCGGTCCGCGCACAGATCGGCGTCGGTGTCGAGGAGGGTGGCGAGGAAGGTGGCGGGGATCTCGCCACCCGGGTGACGCATCAGCCCGGTGAGCTGGTTGTTGGGGAGCGTGATCGGCTCGTAGGTGTCGCGCTGCGTGGGTTGCGAGTCGCCGGGCGGAAACACTCCCAACTGGCCGAAGATCCCGAGCCCGATGTCCTGGTCGTCGAGCAGCGCCATGTACTGGCCGGCGAAGTCGAGGGTGGGCGTGCAGCCGATACCGGTGAGCAGGGACGCGGAGGTGACGAGCTTCTCCCAGGGAAACGCGTGCATGAGCGTTCATTTTCGGGATCGATCGGTTCACGCCACGATCCGGATCCGGTGGAAGGCGAAGAGCGAATGTCCAAGGATCGCCGGTGCTTGCAATGTGCGCGCCGCTGCCTGCGCGCCGCTCGGCCGCGGCGCGGTGCCTCGTTGTCGAGTATGCCAGCGTGGAAAATATCAACGAACGTTGCGCCGTGCTCCCATTCGGGATCAGACCGCCTGCCGCCTCGAATCCTCGCCGACCGCAACATCCCGTGACGGGATCGTCATCCTGCGGTCACAGGGGTAGGATTAGACTGCGCCCCGTCTCGCCGGTCGCGGATCCCTCGGTGGCTCGTTCGCTCGCTCCCTCCCACTCGCCGAAGCCCGCCGCGCGCCCGCCCCGCCCGTCGGCGACGGGTGCGCGCGTCGCGCGGCCCGCGGTGGTCGCGCTGGAAGGGGCACGATCCGCCACTCCCGCGCCACCCGCGGCGCCGCCAGCCGCGCGCCGCGGGGTGCGGGTCGCGGCGATCGACGTCGGCTCGAACTCGATCCACATGCTGGTCGCACAGGTCGAGCCGGACGGACGCTTCCGCATCCTCGATCGCGCCAAGGAGATGGTGCGGCTCGGCTCGCGCACGCTGCTCGACGGCTCGCTCTCGCCCGAGGCGATGGCGAAGGGGCTGCGTGCGCTCTCCGCGTTCAAGACCCTCGCCGACCGTCAGGGCGTGCAGCGCATTCGCGCGGTGGCCACCAGCGCGGTGCGCGAGGCCGTGAACGGCGGCGAGTTCGTGCGCCGTGTCGAGGTCGAGACCGGTCTCCGGATCAAGGTCATCCCGGGTCGCGAGGAAGCGCGCCTCATCTTCCTCGGCGTGAAGCACGCCATCGACCTGCGCGGCGAGCCGACGGTGATCGTCGACGCCGGCGGCGGCAGCGTCGAGCTCATCCTCGTCGACGGCGGCGAGCCGGTCGAGCTGGTCAGCCTCAAGATCGGTCTGGCGCGAGTCTCCGAGCGTTTCCTCGTCAAGGAGAAGCCGGACGCCAAGGCGATCGGCGCTCTCGAGCGCCACTTCGCGAGCGAGCTGGGCCCGGTGCTGGCGCGCTTTCGCGCCCGTGGCGCCCGCCGGGTCGTCGGCACGTCCGGAACGCTCGTGAACCTGATCGCGATGGCGGACGCCGCGCCGGAGAAGAGCAAGCCCAAGGACAAGGAGAAGGCGCGCGCCAAGGACAAGGAGGACGTTGCCGAGCACCTCGAGGGGCTGACGGTGAAACCCGAGGCGATGGCGCGAATCCGACGCCGGCTCGAGAAGAGCGATCGCGCGCAGCGACTCCAGATCAAGGGCATCGACGCCAAGCGCGTCGACCTGGTGCTCGCGGGCGCGGTGCTGGCCGACCACGTGCTCACGGCGCTCGGCGCGCGCGAGATGGTGGCCTGCACCTACGCCCTGCGCGAGGGCGTGCTCCTCGATCACGTCGCGCGTCACCGCCGCGGCATCGAGGAGCAGCAGCGCTACCCCGACCCGCGCCACCGCAGCGTCGCGCGCCTGATCCGCCACCTCGGCGAGCCCAACCGCCACGGACAGCAGGTGGCGACGCTGGCGCTCCAGCTCTTCGACCAGCTCCGCGACTCACTCGCGCTCGGCGGCGCCGCCCGCGACTGGCTCGAGTTCGCGGCGCTGCTCCACGACGTCGGCCACCACATCAGCCACAAGAACCACCACCGCCACTCGTACTACCTGATCACCAACGGCGAGCTGCTCGGCTTCCGCCGCGACGAGATCGAGATCATCGCGCAGGTCGCGCGCTATCACCGCAAGAGCGTCCCCAAGCCGTCCGACGGCAGCTACGGGCTGCTCTCGAAGCGCGAGCGCCAGATCGTGCGCGCGCTGGCCGCGCTGCTGCGCGTCGCCGACGGGCTCGACCGCAGCCACTACGGGGTGATCCGGAACGTCGCCGTGGCGCGTCGCGACCGGCGTGTGGAGCTCAAGCTCACGACCGCGGGTGACGACGCGGCTCTCGAGGTCGCGGAGGCGCGCGAGCGCACCGCGCTCCTCGAGGAGCTGCTCGGCGAGGTCGTCGAGTTCCGCCTGGTGGGCTGAGCCGTGCGGGCCATCCTCGACGCTCGCGACTCGCTGGCCACGGCGCTGACCAAGGTCGTCGGCGAGCAGCTCGCGCGGCTCGTGCACCACGAGCCCGCGACGCGCGCGGGCCACGAGTCCGAGCCGCTCCATCAGATGCGGGTGGCGATCCGGCGGTTGCGCGCGGCGATGCGGTTCTTCGAGGGCGCGTTGCCCGCGCGCACCCGCGGTGTCCTCGAGGACGAGCTGCGCTGGCTGGGTCGGGCGCTGGCGCCGGTGCGTGACCTCGACGTGCAGCTCGAGCGCTTCGGCGCCGACGAGCCACACGCCGAGCACGCCGCGACCCACGCCAGCGACGATCCCGATGCCCAGGACGAGCGCCATGCGGCGGTGCTCGCGGCGCTGCGCGGGTGGCTGGGAGGGCAGCGTGAGGCCGCGCGTTCGGCGATGCTCGAGGACCTCGACGGTGAGCGCTACCCGCGGCTGGTGGCGCGCCTGCGGCGGGTCGCCGCGGGCGACGAGCGGCTGCTGGTGCGCGCTCGCACCACCGCGGTGTCGCGGCGCGGCGCGGATGCGATCGAGAAGGCGCACAGGCGCGTGCTCAAGCAGGGACGCCGGATCGGCGCGCCGCCGCGGGCACGCGATCTCCACGAGCTCAGGATCCGCGCCAAGCGGCTGCGCTACGTCCTCGAGTTCGTGAGCGACCTGACCGGCCGGGACGGCAAGCGGCTCGTCGGCGACCTCGCCGAGCTCCAGGAGCTCCTCGGCGAGCACCAGGACGCGTGCGTGGCCGCGGACGTGCTGCGCCGGTTCATCGAGGCCGCGCCCGCCGAAGAGGCGAGCGCTCGGGCCGCGGCGGTGGCGAGCTTGCTCGCCGGCGAGCACAGCCGCGCCACCGAGGCGCGCGGTCGCTTCGCCAAGGCGTGGAAGCGCTTCACCGCGAAGCGCGCGACCGGGCACCTCGACGACGTGCTCGAGCAGCTCCGCTCGTTGCCGGCCGGACCGTTCCCCGTCGAAGCCCACTGAACGCGGCGCCCGACGGGGCGGGCGCGCTCCCGCGGCTCGGTCCCGGTCAGGAGGGGCACGCGTCGCGTGCCCGGCGATACGCACGGACGCGCGCGTCGCCGCTCGCGTGGATCCCGGGACGCACCCCTCGATCGCCGGCGCCCGGCGGGGCGGGCGCGCTCCCGCGGATCGGTCCCGGTCAGGAGGGGCACGCGTCGCGTGCCCGGCGATACGCACGGACCCGCGTGCGCCGCTGGTGGATCCGGACGCACCCTGATGCGCCGGGGCGCTCCGCGGTCCGGTCGGGGGGCACGCGTCGCGTGCGGGCGGGCGGTCGCCGCTCGCGTGGATCCCGGGACGCGCCCTCGATCGCCGGCGCCCGACGGGGCGGGCGCGCTCCCGCGGATCGGTCCCGGTCAGGAGGGCACGCGTCGCGTGCCCGGCGATAGGCACGGACGCGCGCGTCGCCGCTCGCGTGGATCCCTGGACGCGCCCCTCGATCGCCGGCGCCCGACGGGGCGCAGGGGACGGGGCGCGGCGCCTCACGACGGCGGCGCGTGGCTGCGCGCGATGTCGAGCTGGCGGCGCGCCTCGGCGAGGTCGGGGTCGATCGTGAGCGCGCGCTCGAGCTCGGCTCGCGCCTCGGCGTGTTGCTTGACGCGCACGTACGCGCGTCCCAGCTCGAGGTGCGCGGTGGCCTCGTCCGGCAGCAGGCGCACCGCGCTCTCGAGGTGCGGGATGGCCTCGGTGAGCCGGTTCGCGCGCGCCAGCAGGGCGCCGAGCTTGAGCTCGACCGCGCCGTCCCAGGGGCGCGCGTCGAGGTACTCCGTATACGCCGCGGCGGCGCCGTCGACGTCGCCGAGGGCGATCAGCTTGCGGGCACTCTCCGGTAGACCGTCGAGCCGCAAGCTGTGCTGCGCCAGCGCGCGAATCTCCGTGAGCTTCGCGGCGGCGCCCTTCTCCTTCGACGACGCGAGCAGGTCGACGGCGCGCGCGAACGAGTTCTGTGAGTCGTCGGAGTGGCCGAGGCCGATCTGCGCCCGTGCCAGCCCGATCAGCGCGCGCGGCGACGGCCGGTCCCGGTCCATCACCTCCTCGAACGAGGCGCGCGCGTCGTCCCAGCGGTGTTCGTCGAGGGCGCGCTCGCCGTCGCCGAGGAGCTGCGCGGGGGTGCGAGTGGACGGCGCGCGCGGCGGACGCGCCGCGGCGTTCACCGCGCCACCGGCGCGCGACCCGCCCTCGCCGGTCGCCGCGCGTGGTTCGGAGTCGACCACCGCGTGTGGCGAGAGCAGACCGAAACGCTGCATCCAGCGCGCCGCCTCGGCGCGCCCGGACTCGCTGGTGGCGATCCAACCGGTCAAGCCGATCGCCGCCAGTAGCACCGCCGCGCCCGCCAGCCACGGGATCGTGCCCAGCACGTCGCGGACCCGGAGGCGCTTGCGTCGCGGACCGAGGTGCCCGGTACGCGGACCGACGCCCCCGGTCCGGGACCCCACG
The DNA here is from genome assembly GCA_016713535.1 of Deltaproteobacteria bacterium. Classification (GTDB taxonomy): domain Bacteria; phylum JADJOY01; class JADJOY01; order JADJOY01; family JADJOY01; genus JADJOY01. Next base: position 234,286 of record JADJOY010000023.1, on the reverse strand, counting down.
GATCCGGTGCGTGAGCCGCCGATCGTCCCGGTGCGCCCCGCGCCGACGTTGCCCGAGCGCGCCCCACTCACGCCGCCGGTCACCCGCCCGGTCGACCGCGGCGGCAGCGTGCCGGTGGTGCGCTCGTCCGCGGCGCCCTCGCGCATGCGGCGGCGGAGCTTCTCGAGGTCCTGCATGAGCGCCGCGCCATCCGCGTAGCGCCAGCCGGTGTCGAGGGCGAGGGCCATCTGCAGGATGCGCGCGAGGTCCGCGCTCACCTGGACGTCGGGTCGAACCTCGGCCAGCGTGCGCAGCCGGCGCGGCTCGTGGCCGGGCTCGTTGCCGTCGGAGCCGGGCCGGTCGTGGGGCTCCCACGGCAGCTCGCCCGCGAGCATCTCGAACAGCAGCAGCCCGAGGGAGAACACGTCGCTCCGGGCGTCGATCGGCTTTCCCGCGGCCTGCTCGGGCGACATGTAGTCGGGCGTGCCCATCACGTAGCCGTCGCGGGTGAGCGGGCCGGACGTGGGATCGGGGAGCGGCTCGGGAGCACGCCGGAAGAGCCGCCCGAGGCGTCGCCTCGGCTCGGGCGTGGCGCGCACTTCCTTCGCGATGCCGAAGTCGAGCACCACCGCGCGCTCGGGCTGGTTCGCGACCCCCGGCTCCACCATCACGTTGTCGGGCTTGAGGTCGCGGTGGACGAGCCCGATGCGGTGCGCTTCGCCGACCGCGCCGGCGATCTGGATCATGAGCTCGACGGCGCGTGCCTCGGCGAGCCCGCGTCCCTGCCGGATCAGCTCGCCGAGCGGCGTGCCGATCAGGCGCTCCATCGCCAGGTAGAGGAGCCCGTCGGAGAACTCGCCGTGCTCGTACACGAGCACCGCGTTGGGATGGTGGATCTGCGAGGCGCGCGCCGACTCGCGGCGGAAGCGCTCGATCGCGCGGGCGTCCTGGAGCAAGTCGGGGCGCAGCAGCTTGAGCGCGACCTCGCGCTCGCCCGGCACGCCCAGGTCGTCGGCCCAGTAGACGACCGCCATGCCGCCGTGGCCGATGACGTCGACGACGCGGTAGCGGTCGTCGAAGACGTAGCCGACGAGCGGGTCGACCGAGGGGATGCGCTGGCCGCATCCTCCACACTCGGGATCCGCCGGATCGACCGGCGCGTGGCAGCCGGGGCAGTAGTGCCCGGTGCGCGAAACCCCGCCAGCGTGGGCTCTCGGCGGCTCGTCGAACGGCGCGTTCACCCGGGCATCCCTCGTCCCCCCGGGCGCGAGTGTAGCAGTGTCGCGGAGTGGCTCGATCGCACGGTCGTGGGGCGGTCGGACGGGAGGGTGGGCGGCGGAGGGTCGCATCCGAGCGTCAGCGCGCTGACGCGGACGAGCGCCGCTCTCGCGCGGCGAGCGCCGCTGGCCCCGGGGCGTTTCGCCCGTTCGTGCGGGGGGCGGGTACTTTTGCGAGGCGTGGAGCGCGCTTGCGGGGCGGCCCGGTGGCGAGGCGATGTGCCCCGGCGGTCGTTCACGTGGGCTCGCCCCGACGCCGCGGCGGTCCTCGCGGTGGGCACCATACGTGCAAAACCGCCGAGCGATGAACGCGCGAAATGTCCCTGGATTCCCGACATTTGGAGAGATGACGCGGTGACCTGCCCGAGCCGTCGACGGGGACCGTCGGGTCGCGTGGCCGTGGTCGGCCTCGCCGCCCTCGCGCTCGCGCTGCTGGTGCTGCTCGGCGTCTTCGTCCCCGGCGCGCTGGCCGCGACGCTGTCGGTGAGCACGTTCCTCGACGACTCCGCCTCGGGCGCCAACGGCTCGTGCTCGCTGCGCGAGGCGGTGAGCGCCGCCAACACCGACCGCGCGGTCGACGGCTGCGTGGCGGGCTCGGGCGCCGACGAGATCGTGCTCGGTGCCGGCACCTACAAGCTCGCGATCGCCGGTCGCGGTGAGGACGCCGCCGCCACCGGCGACCTCGACCTCACCGGCGACGTCACCATCCGCGGCGCGGGCCGCGAGGAGACCACGATCGACGCCGGCGGTCTCGATCGCGTGTTCCAGGTGGTCGGCAACCGCACCGTGCGCTTCGAGTCGCTCGCGATCATGGGTGGCACCGCGCGCGACGCGGCCAAGCCGTGGGGTGGCGGCATCCTCGTCGAGAGCGGCCACGTCACGGTCTCGGACGCGCTGCTCGCCTACAACTTCGGCACCCTCGACCCGGGCGTGACCTACGGCGGCGCGATCTACGTGGGCAGCGGCACGCTCGCGGTCGAGTCGAGCGCGATCCGCTCCAACAACGCCTACGGCTGGTGGGGCGGCTGGGAGGTGCCGGGCGGTGGCGGCGGGATCTACGTCGCCGCTGGCGGCCACGCGACCATCGACCGCAGCGTGCTGAGCGAGAACGGCAACTGGGCGCTCTACGTGAGAGGCGACGCGTCGGTCACCAGCAGCGCCTTCGCGCAGAACGACTGGTACGCGTGCCTCGAGGGGCTGTGCGCGCCCTACGGCGGCTCGGTGATGGTGGTGCAGGGCGGGCGCGTGGAGATCGCGAGCTCGACGTTCGCCTTCGACGCCAACCTCGACGTCGCCGTGGACGGCAACGGCGTCGCCGAGGTGACGGGCTCGATCCTCACCGGCACCTGTTTCGGCCCCGTGACCAGCGCGGGCTACAACCTCGACGCGAATGGTGGGTGCGGGCTGCGCGCCTCGAGCGACCTCGTGAACGTCGACGCCAAGGTGAGCCGCCTCGAGAACGACGACGGCAGCACCCACGCGCTGACCATCGAGCGCGCGAGCCCGGCGACCGACAGCGGCGACCCGGACGGCTGCGGCGGCGCCGACCAGCTCGGCGCCGCGCGCCCCCAGGACGGCGACGGTGACGGTAGCGCCCGCTGCGATCGCGGCGCCTACGAGATCGAGACCACCTGCGACGGTGACGACTCCGATGGCGACGGCGTTCCCGACGCCTGCGACAACTGCCCGTCGGTCGCGAACGCGCCGCAGACCGACAGCGACGGAAACGGTGCCGGCGACGTTTGCGACGGTGCGGGCTGCGGCAAGGTCGCGCGCAACACCAGCGACTTCGATCTGGGCGCGATCGCGGCGCTCCTGGCGGTGTACTTCGTGGCCGAGCGGCGCTACCGCGCGCGCTGGATCCTCCATCCGATCCCGACCAGCGAGGAAGCGCGCCACCTGCCGCGACGGCTGCGCCCCCACCACGAGGACGGCTGGGTGCGCTGAGCCGGGCCCAAGAGGCGGCTGGCCGGGGCGGCAGCTATAGGCAACGTCACGTTCGTAGCGACCGGTCTCGGCGTCCCATCGGCTTCGGCGGCGACGAAGCGCCGCCCTCCAGCCCGTTCGGCGCAAGGGCGATCCAAATCGTGGTGGCCCATTTGGCTCTCACGGCGTCACGGACCTTCCCTGGCACGCCGCGCTCGCGGTAATCCTTTCCCCGACAGGGGGAAGACTTCGTGCAGCGAAGCTCGCGGCGCAGGGCCGCGTGGTGGGGGAGGTTGCGTGCGCTCGCGACGCGAGCTGCGTTGCTCGCGCTCGCGCTCGCCGCGCTCACGAGCACCGCGTGCAGGCTGGAGGCGCAGCCGATCTCCATCCCGATGCGTGACGGCAAGTCGCTCGCCGCCGATCTCTATCTGCCGCTCGGCGTCGGGCCGTGGCCGACGATCCTCCTCGTCACGCCCTACGACAAGGACCCGTACCGGCTGCGCCTGCCGTTCGCCGCCGAGAGCTACGCGTGGGTGATCGTCGACGCGCGTGGCCTGTTCGGGTCGGTCGGCGCCGCGAACCCGGACGCCGCGCCCGGCGAGGACGGCTACGACTGCGTCGAGTGGATCGCGCGCCAGACGTGGAGCGACTCGCACGTCGGCATGTGGGGACCGTCCGCGCTTGGCGTGGTCCAGTTCCAGACCGCGCGTGAGCACCCGCCGCACCTCGACGCCGGCGTGCCGCTGGTGGCGAGCTTCGCCACCAGCTACGCCAACTACTATCCGGGCGGGGCGATGCGGCTCGAATACGTGGCGTCCCTCTCCCTCGCGGACACGCCCGGCATCGGCGCGCAGGTGGTGCTCGCCCATCCCGCCGAGGACTCGTTGTGGGGCCAGGTCGAAGCCCAGACCCAGTACGGCGACGAGCTGGGGGTGCCGATGCTGGTGGTGGGCGGCTGGTACGACCACCGCACCGAGGACCTGCTCGCCTCCTACCGGGACCTCGTCACGCGTGGGCTCGGCCACGCGCGCGCCGAGCACCGTCTGCTCATCGGTCCGTGGGAGCACGACCACGTCGACGAGGAGTCCGTGGGCGCGCTCACCTTCCCCAACGCGGCGGGCGTGGCCGCGGAGGCGTCGCTCGCGTTCTTCGACAAACACCTGCGTGGGATCGAAGGCGGGCCGAGTGGTGGGCGCGCGCGCTGGTTCGACACCGGCCTCGGCGAGTGGCGCGACGGCGACGAGTTCCCCCCCGCGGGCGGAGCCGCCGCCACCTTCCATCTGGGCGCGGGCGGCGTGCTCACCCCGGCCGCGCCGACCGCTGCGTCGTCGTCATCGCCGCTTCGCTACGATCCCAACGACCCGTCGCCGACGATCGGCGGCGCCAACTTCTCGGGGACGGTCGCCGCCGGCCCCCAGGACCAGGCCGCCGTGGAGGCGCGCAACGACGCGCTGGTGTTCACGTCCGCGCCGCTCGCGGCGGACCTGCGGGTGGCGGGCACGTCGCGCGCGGTGATCTTCGGCGCGAGCAACCGCACCGACACCGACCTCGTGGTGCGCCTCACCGACGTCCACCCGGACGGCACCTCGATGCTGGTCACCGACGGCGCGCGCAAGGGACGCTTCGCGAGCGGCACCGCGCCCGAGGACGAGGCGCTGCTCGCGCCGGGCACCGTCTACTCGTTCGCGATCGACCTGCCGTCCATCGCGATCACCTTCCGCGCCGGGCACCGCGTGCGCGTGGTGGTCACGTCGTCGAACTACCCGCGGTTCTACGCGAACCGCAACGACGGCGGCGTGCTCTACGATCCCGACGCGCCCTACAAGCTCGCCAACAACACGGTCTTCCACGACTCCAAGCACCTGTCGCGCCTGATCCTGCCGCTCGCGCCGTGAGCGGCGGGCGTCCGACGGAGCGGACGCGCTCCAGCCGATCGTTCGCGATCGAGGAGGGGCACGCGTCGCGTGCAGGGCGATACCTGGCCTGGAGGGCCCGCCTCCGGCGGGCCGCCTCGGCTGGAGGGCACGGGGCCTGCGGTCCCTGCTCCGTCGCCGCCGGGGCGCTCGTTGCGACGGCCGCGAAGGATCGCGGCCCTCCAGGCCGGTCGATCGCGGTTCGTGGAGCGCGCGCGCTTGCGCGACCGGCGAGGGGGCTCGCGTCAGAAGGTCGCCGGGATCGCGATCGCGGCGGCGAGGCGGCGCAGGAAGTCGGTGCGGCGGATCGAGACCGCGCCGATCCGCGCGAGGTGCGGATTCATCACCTGCGCGTCGAAGAGCGTGAAGCCGCGCGCTCGCAGGTGCTCGATCAGCTTCGCCACCGCCGCCTTGGAGGCGTCGGTGCGGCGATGGAACATCGACTCGCCGCCGAAGTAGCCGCCCAGCGTGACGCCGTAGATCCCGCCCACCAGCGCCTCGCCGTCCCACACCTCGAGGCTGTGGGCAAAGCCGTGGCGATGGAGCTCGGCGTAGGCGCTGAGGAAGTCCTCGGTGATCCAGGTCTCGGGGCGGCGCTCGGTGGACTCGCCGCAGCCGAGCATCACGTCGACGAACGCCCGGTCGGTGGTGAAGGTCCAGCCGGCGCGGCGGATCGAGCGTGCCAGGCTCCGTGCGGCTGCCAGGTGTCGAGCGGGAAGATCGCGCGCGGGTGCGGGCACCACCAGGTCGGCACCGGGTCCGACGACCACGGGAAGATGCCGCGCCGGTAGGCTTCGAGCAGCAGTTCGGGCGCGATCTCGCCGCCGATCGCCACCAGGCCGTGCTCGTCGGCCTCGAGCTCGGGGTCGGGGAAGTGCTTCCCGCGGCGCAGCCACATCACCATTCGATCATCCGGATCATCCCGCCGAGGGAATATCGTCAGGATGCGAGGAACTCGCAACGACCCGTGGTCGAAGGAAACCGACCCGCGGTTGCCAGGCGTGCGAGCCGAAGCCCATCCTGACGTGGCCGGCCAGCGTCGCCCACGATCGACCCGGCCGCGCGTCGACGTCGTCCGCATGCCCTCGACCGCCCAGCTCGAAGAAGCCGCGTGCATCCTGTGCGGCCCCGCGCCCGCGCGGATGCGCATCGACGCGCACCCGTTCCGCGTGGTCGAGTGCGAGGGCTGCACGCTGGTGTATCTCAGCCCGCGGCTCGCGCCCGACTCACGCGAGGCGATCTACACCGGCGACTACTTCAAGAGCCCGATCGCCCGCGAGCGCGGCTACACCGACTACGTCGCCGATCGCGACTGCTACCTCGAGACCTTCCGCCGCCGCGCGCGGCCGCTCCTCGCGTGGCGCCCGAGCGGCACGGTCTTCGAGGCTGGCTTCGCGGCGGGGTTCTTCCTGCGCGTGATGCGCGACGCGGGGTGGAGGACGTACGGCGTCGAGCTCAACCCGGACATGGTCGCGCACGCGCGCAACGAGCTCGCGCTCGACGACGTCACCCACGGGCGCATCGAGGACTGGGATGGACGCGACGCGCCCTACGACCTGATCACCCTGTGGGACGTGCTCGAGCACGTCGGCGATCCCGGCGCGCTCTTGGCACAGGTGCGCGAGTGGCTGGCGCCCGAGGGGCGGCTCGTGATCGAGACCCAGGACGTCTCGTCGCCGACCGCGCGGCTCCTCGGCAAGCGCTGGCACCACTACAAGCACGGCGAGCACCTCTTCCACTTCTCGCCGCGGACCCTGCGCGTGCTCCTCGAGCGCGCCGGCTTCGAGGTGATCGACGTGACCCGCCGGGGCGCGGGGAAGGTGATCCCGTACCGGTTCCTGGTGGAGCGCAGCCAGCGGATCTTTCCGCCGCTCACGCCGGTGCTGGCGCGGGTGCCGGGACTCGACTCGAAGACCTTTTACGTGAACCCGCACGACGAGATGATCGTGACGGCGCGCCTGCGCCGCTCCCGGTAGCCGGGCCGAAGCCAGCGCCGGTCCCTCGCCGGCGCCATGGAGTGGCGGTGAACCTTTCCCTCTGAGGCGCTCACGGAAGCCGCGGGGGGCCGGCGACGGGGGATGGAACCCCCGTCGCTACGAGGGTCTTCGTAGCGCGGGGGCTCCGTCCCCCCGCCGCCCTTCGCTCTCGCGTGCGTTCTTCACGGCCTCGGAGTCGCGCCCTCCAGCCGATCGGTGACGGCGCCGATCCCGGCAACTCCACATGAAGATCCTCCCGCGCGAGTTCTACCTGCGGCCCACGGCGGAGGTGGCGCGGGATCTGCTCGGGCGCGTGGTCGTCGCCGGCGCGCGCGGGAAGAGGGTGGCGATCCGGCTGGTCGAGGTCGAGGCGTACCTCGGGATCGCCGATCCCGCCGCGCACACCTTCCGTGGGAGGCGCACCGAGCGGGTGCGGCCGATGTGGGGACCGGGCGGCCACGCCTACGTCTACTTCACGTACGGCATGCACCACTGCCTGAACGCGGTGACGCGCGCGGAGGGCAGACCCGAGGCGGTGCTGATCCGCGCCGGCGAGCCGGTGGAGGGGGTCGCGACGATGCGCCGTCGCCGCGGGCCCACCCATCGCGACGCGGCGCTCGCCCGCGGTCCGGCGTGCGTGTGCGTGGCGCTCGGTCTCGATCGGCGGCACTCGGGGCTCGATCTGACCACCGGGCGCACGTTGTGGATCGAGGAAGGCGAGCCGCTCGTCGACGAGGCGGTCGCGACCGCGCCGCGCGTGGGTGTGGACTACGCGGGCGACGCGGCGGCCTGGCCGCTGCGCTTCCTGGCGCGCGGCCACCCGAGCGTGTCGAAGCCGCCCCGCCCGCGCGGCTGACGCACCATCCTGGTCTGGAGGGCCCGCCTCCGGCGGGACGCTTCCGGGGGTCGGCGCGGCGGCGGTCGTCCGAGTAGGCTCACGCCCCTTCCGCCGTCTCGAGGGTCCGCTGCGTGGAGCCGATCGCGTACCGACAATTCCGGGATCTGGAGAAGACCCACTGGTGGTTCATCGGCCGGCGGCGGATCTTCACCGGGCTGCTCGCGCGCACCGCGTACCGGCCGCGGCCGCGGCGTGGTCCTCGATCTCGGCTGCGGCGCCGGCGAGATGCTCGAGCCCCTCGCCGACTTCGGCGACGTGGTGGCGCTCGACTTCAGCAAGGTGGCGCTGGACTTCTGCCGTGAGCGCGGCGCGCGCAAGACCATCGGCGGCGACGCGATGCGGCTGCCGTTTCGTGACGGTGTGGCGAGCCTCGCGGCGCTGGTCGACGCGATCGAGCACCTGCCGAACGACGAGGCCGCGCTTCGCGAGGCGCACCGCGTGCTCGAGCCGGGAGGCACGCTCATCGTCACGGTGCCGGCCTACGAGGTCCTCTACTCGGACAACGACCGCGTCGCCCACCACCTGCGCCGCTACAGCGCGCGCGAGCTCGCCGAGAAGGTCGAGCGCGCCGGCTTCACCCGGGTGTGGACCACCTACTACAACGCGCTCTTGCTGCCGCTGATCGCTATCTTTCTGATGCTCGTGAAGGTCAAGCAGGCGATCTTGCCCAGCCCGCCCGAGAAGAAGCGCGACAACTTGCACGTGCCGTTTCCTGCCGCGCTGCACGCGGCGCTCGCCAGGCTCCTCGAGTGGGAGGGCCGGGTCGCGGAACGGCGCCGGCTGCCGTTCGGCCACTCGATCGTGTGCCTGGCGGTGCGGCGGACGTGATCGCGCCCGCGTTGGCCCCGCGGCCGCGCGGCGCGGGCACGCCATCCTCGCCGTGGCCCGCGTTCGGGGCGGCGCTGCTACTGCGGCTCGGCTACGCGCTCGCCAAGGGGCCCGTCGGCACCGACGAGGCGCTCTACCTGGTGCTCGGCCACAACCTGTGGAGCGGCAAGGGCTTCACGCTGCTGGGCGCGCCGCACCTGATCTTCCCGCCGCTCTTCCCGTGGCTCCTCGGCGCGATCGAGCGCCTGGTCGGCGATCCCGAGTGGGCGAGCAAGCTCGTGTTCGTGCTCGCCGGCGCCGGCCTTGTGCCGGTCGGCCACGCGCTCGCGCGGCGCACCCTCGGCGACCCGGCGGCCGGCTTCGCGGCGTGGCTGCTCGCGGTCTCGCCCACGCTCACGAGCTACGTGTCGAGCTGGTTCTGGGGCTCGATGTCCGAGCCGCTCTTTCTCTTGCTCGCGTACGGCGGCTGGCTCGCCGTGCTGATCGCGGCCGAGCGGGTTCCCGGCCGCGGCGCCGACGCTGGCGTTGGATCCGGCAGGCTCGCCGCGCTGGCCATCCTCGCCGGACTCGCGTTCGCGGGCGGCTACCTCACGCGCCCCGAAGGCGTGGCGTACGTGCTCCTCGGCGCGGCGGTGCTCGCGATCACCGGCCTCGCCGCGCGCGAGCGAGCGGCTCTCGTTCGCGGTGTGCTTGCCGCGTTGCTCGTGCTCGCGACGTTCGCCGCCGCGAGCTTCCCGTACGTTCGCTATCTCCACGCCCACACCGGGCGCTGGACGCTGAGCGCCAAGTCGGGCGTGGTGCTCGAGATGGCGTTCGCGATGCTCGGCAAGGACTCGTTCCACCGCAAGGACCAGCTCGACGTGCTGGCCTACGAGGCGCTCGGGTTCTCGGCCCACGACCTCGGTGGTGAGGCGCCCACGCTCGGCTTCGGCGAGGACGGCGTCGCGGGTCGCACGCGCGGCGAGAGTTACTTCGACGTGGCGCGTCGCGAGCCGCGGTTCGCGATCGAGTTCGCGCTCGCCAATGCGATCGATCTGCTCCGGACGCTGCCGTCGCGTCAGGTGCATCCGCTGCCGCTGCTGGTGCTCAGCGGGGTCGGCTTCGCCGCCGCGTGGCGCGCCGGTGGCGAGCGCCGGCGCGGCGCGCTGCTCGTCGCGGCCGCGGGGCTGCCGGTCGGGGCCTTCGTCCTCTACGGCATCCTGCCGCGGTTCCTGGTGCCGGTCGTGCCCACTCTCTTGCTCCTCGCGGGCGCCGGGGTCGCGCCGTCGCTCGCGTGGCTCGAGGCGCGTCTGGGGGAACGGCCCATCTGGGGGCGACTGCGCCCTTTGCTGCCGGCGGCGCTGGTGGTCGCGCTCGCGGGGTTCGGGATCGCCAAGACCGCCAAGGCGCGGCTCACGGCGAGCGAGCCGCTCGAGTACCGCGCGGTCGGCGAGTGGGCGCGCACGCACCTGCCTGAGGACGCGCTGCTGATGTGCAGGAAGCCGGAGGTCGCGTTCTACGCGCGCCGGCCGATGGTGGCGCTGGTGGCCGCCGATCCGCCGGCGCTGGTCCAGTTCGCGCGCAAGCGCCACGTGACCCATCTGGTGCTCGATCGCTACGCGGTGTGGGGGATCCGTCCCGCGCTCCGGCCGCTCTTCGAGCCGGGCCACGTGGAGGCGGGGCTGCTGCTGCTCGAGCGCCTCGAGGTCGCGGGCCGTCCGGTGCTGGTGCTCGAGGTGCGCTGAGGTGAACCGGATCGGGGCGCGCACCCCGGTTCGCGATTCGCTGGCGGCTCGGTCATCCTCGTGAGAGGATCCCCGCCCCGCGCAACCGCCGCAGTCCCGGCGGCTCGCGATCGAAAGCCCGGCGTGCTCCCTCTCGTCTCCCACCCGCACACCGCCACCCGGCTCGCCAACGCGCGGGTGATGTGGGCGGCGACGCGCTTCGCGTGGTGGTGGTCGATCGTCGATCTGCTGCGTCGCGGCGGCATCGAGTCGCGCCACTTCTACGGTCGCTTCTACGACGGCGTGACCGGTCTGGTGACGACGGCGGGGAGCGGCGGCTCGTTCCTCAACTACGGCTACGCGAGCGCGGGTGCGATGGAGCCGTGGGACGGCGACGACGCGCTCGATCCGACCAGCCGCGCGTCGCTCGCGCTCTACCGTCGCACCGCGACCGACGCGGGGACCTTCTCGTGCGCCGGGCTCGACGTGCTGGAGGCGGGCGCCGGGCTCGGCGGCGGCGCCGCGTGGCTCGCGCGCCACGAGCGGCCGCGGCGGATGGTCGCGCTCGACGTCTCGGCGGCGGCGGTGCGTGCGTGCCGCGAGCGGCATCTCCCGCGCACGGGGCTCTCGTTCGAGCACGGCGACGCGCAGGCGCTGCCCTTCGTCGACGACAGCTTCGACGTGGTGCTGAGCGTCGAGAGCTCGCACACCTATCCGCGCTTCGACGACTTCGTGCGCGAGGCGCGCCGCGTGCTGCGGGACGGCGGACTGCTCTTGCTCGCGGACTTCCGGGCGGCGGGGCGGATCGAGCGCCTGCGCGAGGCGATCGCCCGCGAGGGCTTCGAGATCGAGGTGTGCGAGGACGTCACCGACAACGTCGTCGCGGCGCTGCGCCAGACCAGCGCGGCGAAGGAGCGGCGTATCGCGAGCCTCGCGCTGCCGCGCTTCGTCGCGAGGCAGGTCGCGTACTTCGCCGGAGCCACGTCGAGCGAGAAGTTCGCGCGCTTCGCGCGCCGCGACGACGTCTACCTGCGGCTACGCGCGCGCAAGCGCGGGCTCGCGTCGGCTGGATCGCAGGCGTAGCGGCGGGCGCGATCGGGGAGGGGCACGCGCCGCGTGCCCGGCGATACGCGCGGTCGCCCGCGTCGCCCGTGCCGTGGATCCCAGTACGCCGGCCGCTCGAGCCCCGGCGCCCGACGGAGCGGGCGCGCTCCAGCCGCTGGATCCCGGTCTGGAGGACCGCCCTCCGGCGGGCTGCCGCCGTTATGGCTTGACGACCGCGACCGCCGATCGGTCCATCACGAAGTACTTCCGCGCGGCCGCCTGGATGTCCTGGGGCGTGATCTTCTCGATCTTCTCGTGGCGCGTGAACACGTTCTCGATGCCCTGCCCGTAGAGCACCGAGAGACCCATGTTGAGCGCCACGCCGCCTTGTTCCTGGAGCGCGATCGCCTCGGTGCCCGCGAAGTACTTCTTGATCGCCTCGAGCTCCTTGGCCGGTACCGGCTGCTTCTTGAGGCGCTCGATCTCACTCGCGAACACCTGCTTGGCGCGCTCGACGTTCTGCGGGTCGGTCTGGATGAAGAACGTGAAGAAGCCGCCGTCGACCTGGCTGTCGTTCCGCGCGAACGCCTGGTATGCGATGCCGAGCTGCTCGCGAAGCACCTCGTAGAGCCGTCCGCCCAGCCCCGAGAGCAGCCGGTCGGTCAGGTCGAGGACCTCGCGATCGGCGTCGCCGAGCTTCACGCCCTGGAAGCCGAGCGCGAGCGCCGCGCCGGTGAGTCCCGGGACCGCCTTGGCCTCGGCTCGAGGCGCGTCGATCGGCTCGATCGGCGCCGGGCTCTGCGCCGTGGAGGTGGAGAGCGGGAAGCTCTTGAAGGTGTCGAGCACCAGCCGCACCGCGTCGGACGCGCGCACGTCGCCGGAGAAGGACACCACGCTCGACTCGGGCCGCACCCACGCGCGGTGCAGGTCGGAGAGGCTCGCGCCGGTGATGGCGAGGACGCTCTCCTTGGTGCCGAGCACCGGCCGCGAGTACGGGTGCGCGCCGAACACCAGCGAGCGCAGGAGCTTGAGGTCGAGGCTCGCGAGGTTTTCCTCTTGCTCGTCGATCTGCGCGAGCACTTCGCGGCGCAAGCCGTCGAGCTCCTCGACGGGGAATGCGGGGCGCAGGAAGCTCTCCGCGGCGAGGCCAAGCAGCTTGGGCAGGTCGTCCTTCAGGCAGCGGAACTGGAGGCCGACGGTGTTGCGTCCGCCGAACGGGGAGAGGTCGGCGCCCAGCCCCTCGACCTGCGCGGCGAGCTCGGCCTTCGTGAAGGCCGCGCTGCCGCGATCCAGCATGTGCGCGACGAGGTTGCCCGCGCCTGCCTGATCCGCCGGCTCCGAGCGCTGGCCGCCGAGGCTGGCGATCGCGCCGTGGACCACGGGGATCGACGCATCCTCGCGGACCACCACGCGTAGCCCGCTCGCGAGCGTGAGCTCGAACACGGTCGTTCCGGCGAGGGTACGCGCGCTGGCGTCGCGGACCTCGGGAAGCGCGCGCAGCGCTTCGAGCTCGCTCGCCTGCGACGCGCTCGCGGCCTCGCTCGTCGTCGCGGGGGGGGCGAGCGACGTCGTCGGCTCGGCGGAGCTCGCCGCGCCCGCGGGTGGCGCCGCCGTGAGTAGGGCCACGTTCAGCTTCATGGGGTCGAGGTACTTCCGCGCCACCGCGAGCACCTGCTCGGGCGTCACGCTCTGGATGCGCTCGGCGTAGAGGCGCGCGAAATCGAGGTCGCCGGTGGTGAGCCAGTCCTGCCCGAGCTGCTCGGCGATCCCTTCGGCGGTCATGAGGTTGAACACCCGGCTCGACGCGATCTCGCGCTTGACGCGCGCAAGCTCGGCGGCGTCGGGGGCGCGACGACGCGCGTCCTCGAGCACGGCGAGGATCGCGGCGCGCGCGGCCTCCAGGTTGGCGGCCTCGGCGGTTGCCGAGACCCCGAAGTAGCCCGGGTAGGTCGGTGTGTAGTTGAAGGCGGCGACGTCGAGCACCAGCTTCTGCTGGTCCTTGACCGTCTGGTAGAGGCGGCTCGAGCGCCCGCTGCCGAGCACGCTCGCGAGCACGTCCAGGGCGTAGAGGTCCGGGTCGCGCGCCGACACCGTGGGGAAGCCGAGGATCAGCTTCGGCACCTTGGCGAGGTGGTGCGAGATCGCGACCTCGCGCGGCGCGATCTGCTCGGGCTCGCTCGGCACCAGCGCGGGCGGCACGCTGGTGCGCTTCCACGGCGCCACGGTCTTCGCCATGAACGTGAGCGCATCCGCGGCCGCGAAGTCGCCGACCGCGATGAACACCGTGTTGGAGGGGCTGTAGCGGCGTTTGTAGTAGGCGTAGACCTCTTCGCGAGTGACGCGGTCGAAGCGATCGAGGTAGCCGAGGACCGGCACCCGGTACGGGTGCACCTGGTACACGGTCGCCTCGAAGGTGTCGTAGAGCGCGCGGTCGGGATCGTCGCTGGCGCGCTCGAGCTCCTTGCGCACCACGCCGTGCTCCTTCTTCACCTCCTCGGGCGGGAAGGTGGAGTTGGCGACCATGTCCGCGATCGCGTCGAACGCGGTGGCGAAGCTCGAGGCCGCCGTGGTCGCGTGGTACACGGTGCGCTCGCTGTTGGTGTACGCGTTGTTGTCGCCACCGCCGCCGCGGATGTCCTGATCGAGCTGGCCGGTGGGGCGCTTGGTGGTGCCCTTGAAGAGCAGGTGCTCGCAGTAGTGGCTGAGCCCCGCGCCCATCCACTCCTGCTCGTGGATCGCGCCGGTGCGCACCCACGCCTGCACCGACACCACCGGCGCGTTCCGCTTCTCCTGGACGATCAGCTCGGCGCCGTTGGGCAGGAGCGCGTAGAGCGCGCCGCCCGGTGAGGCGCGCAGCTCGACGGGGCGAGCGGCGCCGGGCAGCGCCTCGAGGGCCGCGCGGACGTCGGCGGGAAAGCGCTCGGCAAGCTCGTCGGCGCGCACCGGGCTTGCGGCGGAATCGGCGACGAGCAGCGCGGCGGCGCAGGCGAGCGTGAGGAGTCGGGGGATCCTGGGCATTCTCGGCATGGCGCTCTCGTGATCGGGCGATTCGGGGACGGCACAGGATGGCGCAAATCCGCGCGCGACGCGGGACGTCGCGCGACGTCCCGCCATCCCACCATCGACGCCCGGCGCGAGCCGGAAATTCGAAGGCGGAGGCATGGCGCGCGCCTCCACCCGCATCGCGCCCCGATCGGCTGGAGCGCGCCCGCTCCGTCGGGCGCCGAGGATCGAGCGGTTCGCGAGGCGCGGCCGGCCCGGCCCGCCGGAGGCGGGCCCTCCAGACCGGAGGTCGAGCGGCCGCGAGGCCGCCCGGAATCGGAGGCGATCGGCGGGTGCGTGTCCGTCTCGCTCGAGAGCGCCGCGCGTGAGATCGGGCGAGCTCGCGGTCGCTCGTTCGCACCCGCCCGTCGCGTACCTCCCGTCTCAGCCCGCCGCGCGGCGTAGCGTCGCCGCCCCCGCGATCAGCGCCAGCATCGCGCCGAACACCACCACCACCGCGGCTCCGGTCGGCAGGTCGAGGTGTAGCTCGCGACACACCCGATCCCGCTGCCCACCATCCCGATCGCGGACGCCGTCGCCAGCCGCGCGCGCAGCCCGCGCACCAGCAGCGCCGACGCCACCGCCGGCACGAGCAGGGACGGGAACACCAGCAGCACGCCCGCCACGGGCACCGAGATCGTGATGATGATCCCGAACGTCGCGTAGAACACGAAGTCCCAGAACCTGACCGAGATGCCCTCGGCGAGCGCGCGCTCGGGCTCGAACGAGATCGCCACGAACTTGTCGCGGAACACCCAGTGGACGATCCCCATCACCGCGTAGACCGCCGCCGAGTGCAGCACCGTCTTGGCGTTCACCCACAGGATCGCGCCGGTGAGCATCTCCTTGAGCTCCTCGGCGCCGTGGGGAGCCTTGTCGAGGGCGATCACGCCCGCCGCCGCGGCGACCGCGTAGGTGATGCCGATCACCGCTTCCTGGGGGATGCGCTGGCGGCGGGTGCGGGTGAACGCGAACATCGCGGCGCCCGCGAGCGTGAACGCGACCGAGAACCAGTACGCCCACGGCCCCTCGTGATCGAGACCCACCACCAGCGCCAGCACCGCTCCCAGCGCCGCGATCTGCGCGAGCGCCAGGTCCACGAAGATGACGCCGCGGGCGAGGATGTGAAGTCCCAGGTAGCCGTGGATGCCGACCAGCACCAGGCACGCCAGGAACGGCAGCGCCATCACGTGGAGGATCTCCATGTCAGTGGCCCTCGGTGCTCGGGGCGGGAGTGGCGGACGGCGCGGACTTCGCGGCCTTGGCGAGCGCGGTCACGATCTGCTCGACCATCGCCACGTAGCTGGTGTTGCCCTCGCCGTCGCCCACCGAGGTGGGGATCGTCGCCACGGCGGCGCCCGTGCGGTGTGCGATCTCCGCGGTCACCTCGGAGGGGTGGTAGGTGGTGGCGAGCAGCACCGGCACCTTCTCGGTCCGCATCTTCGCCTCGAGCGCCGCGACGTGCTGGGGATTGGGCGGGATCCCCGGCTTGGGCTCGACCTGGCCCACGATGTCGAGCCCGAGCCAGCTCGCGAGGTACTCGAAGAGCTTGTGGTACTCGACCACCTTCGCGCCGCGCAGGCTGGCGAGGCGCGCCTCCCAGCCCTGGATGCGGCTCTTCAGGTCGGACGTGAAGGCCGCCGCGTTGGCGCGGTAGGTCTCGGCACCGCTGGCGTCGAGCGCGGCGAAACGTCGCGAAAGATCCTCGGCGACGATCACGGCGTTGCGCGGATCGAGCAGGTAGTGCGGATTGCCGCCCGGGTGGACGTCGCCCATCGAGCGGTCGACCGGTCCGGTCGGGATCTCGAGGAGCTGGACTCCCGCGTTGGCGACGATCCGCCCTGGCGCGCCGGTCGCGATCTTCGCGTTGCGGGACGACTCGACGAGCCTGGGCAGCCAGCCCAGCTCGAGCTCGGCGCCGCCCTCGACGAGCGCGTCGGCGCGATTCAGGCTCACCACGTGGCTCGGCTTGGGGTCGACGAAGTGCGGGTCCTCGGTGCCGCGCGCGATCGAGGTCACGTCGACGCGATCGCCGCCCACCGCCTTGGCGATCGCGCCGAGGTCGGGGGTGGAGGCGACCACGCGCAGCTCGGCGGCGCGGGCGGTGACGGGTGAGAGCGCGGCGCCGAGCACGATCGAGCCGACCGCCGCGAAGAGCACGAGAAGGTTTTCGGTTCGTTTCATGGAAGGATCTCCCGCGGCGCGCGCGAGGCGGCGCCGCCCGAGAAGTCAGAAGCTGTGCGCGCCGTGGCTGCCGATCAGGAACTCGGCCGAGAGCCAGATCGAGTGGTCGTAGGCCCGGTCCTCGACGCGGTCGAGGTTGTACTGGAGCCGGAGCTTCGAGAACTCGGTCGGGTACCAGGTGAGCACCGGTGAGACTCTCACCCGCTGCGAGCGGTCGGGGTCCGGATCGAAGGCGCCGGTCTCGCCGTCGACGTAGTCCCCGCGCAGCCCCGCGACCCAGCCGCGGGTGAAGCCGTAGCTCGCCTGCGCGTAGAGCCCCCAGTCGTCGAGGGTCTCGTGCGGCAGCACGAGCGGCGGCTCTTCGGGGTCCTCCGGCTCGGCTTCGAACGCGCCCGCCTGGTACCTCCGGTACAGGACCTCGGTCGTGAACGAGGCGAACGGGAAGCCCTGCTCCGCGCGCGGCGACTTCCACTTCCAGAAGAGGTCGGCGCCGTAGATCTGGGTGTGGGTGTTCGCGCCCGTGGCGTTGGGGCCGCCGACGCCGGAGAAGCCGAACACCAGCGTCTGCTCGTCGGTGACGTCGAACGAGCTCGCCCAGCGGCCGCTCCACAACATGTCGCCCAGGTCGTTCACGCCGCGGTCCTCGGGGATCCGACCGTAGAGCGGCTCCCCCTCGTTCTCGTTGCGGAAGCTCGCCGCGGTCTCGCCCTGGCTGTTCTGCACGCCGGCGATCAGCTCGGAATAGAAGGGCAGCGGGATCAGCCACGACAGCCGCGCGCCCGGGCCGCGCAGCCCGTCTCCGCCGAGCAGCCGGCCGTTGACGAGCGGCAGATCGACGAAGTCCCACTGGTGGGGGTGGCGGCTGTTGATGCGGCCGAGCTCGGTGAGGTACTGGCCGGCCTTCACCTGCAGGTCGGCCGGCAGCGACTGGGTGACGAGGTAGGCCTCCTCGAGCTCGACGACCGTCTCACCCTCGGGGTCGATCTGGAAGATGATGTTGGCCGCGCCGCGGAGGTACGGATCCACGGCCCCGTCGAAGACCACCTCGACGTTCTGGACGGTGAAGCCGCGCTGGCTCGGGTCGTGCCCGCCGAGCTCGAGCGATGTGACGTCCGCCTCGCTCGAGGTGCCGACCGCGAACAGCGCGTCGAGCGAGAGGTTCAGGTAGGCGGGGCCGGCGCCGGCCACACGGATCGGAGCGGTCCAGTTGAAGCCGCCCGAGCCCGAGGACGAAGCGTCCTCGGCCCAGGCGAGCGGCGCGAGCGGGAACGATGCGAAGGCGAGCGCGCAGAGCGCGCGGAAAACGCGGCGAGCCGCGAGGTTCATGAGCACGTCCTCCCGCGACGCACGTGAATCGCGCGCCGCGACGAGCGCCGCTCGCGCCGACGAAGCGGCGCGAACGAGCGCGGATCTCGGTGGACCGCCGTCGCGAGCGGTCCCGCCGAGACGACGGAACACGCCCGCCTGCGGCGGACTGGGCGAGGGCCGAGATCAGGCGGGAGGAGCGAGCCCGGAGGCGGTGCGCCCGGGGATCGGGCGCGGCGAGGCGAGCGCGAGCGCCGCGCGCTCGGCGCGGACGAGCGGCGCGTCCTCGACGGCGAGCGGCGCCATGTGCGCGGCGTTCGCGACCGCCGCGAACGCGCAGACGTGGGTCGGTTCGTGGGCGCTGAGCGCCGCCGACGTGCCGCCGCCGGTGCGAGGGGAGCGGTCGATTCCGCGGCGCACGTGAAACGCCGCCACATCGATGCTGGCCCACAGGGTCAGCAACAGCGCCAGGGCGCAGGCGGCGGGAGCGAAGACGAAGCGCTTCACGGCGGGACCGGATCTGGACGACGTGTGCCGAGACGCCCGGTATCTAGCACCGGGCGATTCGTGGCGGCGAACCGCCCCGGCCGTCGTGACGTGTGCTGGACCTCCACCCGGTTGGCGGTGCAACCGGGGTCGGGTTCCGCCCGCGCTCACATGAGATCGACGGTGGCACCGAGCCGCAGGAAGACCTGCCGCCCTGGCTCGTCGGCGAAGTACTTGAGGAGGCTCGTGTAGTCCCGGTAGCGCTCGTCGAGCAGGTTCTCGACCTCGATCGAGGCGCGGAAACGCTGGCCATCGATCTCGAGGTCGCTCCCCACGGCCAGCCCGACGAGCGCATACGCGGGTGGCGGACTGCTCAGGTCGGTGGTGGAATCGTAGTGGGTCTGCTCCGCGACGTAGTCGCCCGAGACGGTCGCGAACGGCCTCTCGAGAACACCGACTCCCGGGGGGTGATAGGTGAGCGCGACGCGGGAGCGGTCCGGCGGAACCCACTCGAGGTCACCGCCTCCATCGACGTCGCGTCCTCGAACCCAGGCCGCGCGGCTCTCGAGCTCGAACGGCTCGAAGCGCAGCAGCACGCTCGCCTCACCCCCCCAGAAGGTCGCGTCGACGGGCCGGTAGCTGAAGCGTGGATAGGCGCCGCGGATCAGGACGTCGAAGATCGGCGCGCCGTCGGGGTCGAGCTCGGGCGCGAAGTAGATGTAGTCGTCGATGAAGCTACCGAACACCGACGCCTGCCCCGAGATCCAGCCGTCGTCGAGGTCGAGGGTTGCGGAGGCCCCGTAGCTGGTCTCGGCGCCGAGGCTCGGATCACCGATGGCCAGCACTGGCATCGTCGGCGCGGTGCCGTTGATGTAGAGCTCGTCGATGGTGGGGAACCGCGACGCGGTGGAGAGGTCGAGCTTGGCGACGAGCGCCTCGCCGAGCGGCACGGCACCGCCCAGGGTGACCGAGCCGGTGTCGAACGAGGTCGGGCACGACGCGACCTCGCCCGCGACGGAGCAGGCGTCCGGTTCGAGCGTTCCCCGCGCCCGGTGCCGCGCGTAAGCGCTCTCGTCGAGGAACGCCTCCTGGGAGAGGTGGTCGTAGCGCCCACCCACCGAGACCTCGACGCCGTCGAGGTCCAGCCGTTCGATGCCGAAGACGCCGGCTCCGTAGCTGCGGTAGTTCGGGATCAGCGGAAGTCCCGAATAGACGTTCTCCTGGAAGCGGCCGCTCATGCCCCAGGTACCGCTCAGCTCGAGGCCGTCCGCGAGCGTCACGCGCGAGTGATCGAAGTCGGCATCCAGGGTATGGGTATCGAGCTGGAAGTCGAACTGGGGCCCGTCGACGGCCTGGCGGACGATCTCGTACTCCTTGCGGCGGTTGGTCTGGAACGCATACGTCGAGTGCAGCTCGCCCACCTCGGCGAAGCGCGTTCCGCCGCGGATCATCGCGAGGTCGTGGGTGACGTCCTGGTAGGGCCGCTCGATGTCGTAGTCGACGCGGTAGAGTTCGACGCCGTTGGGCTGCTGGTTCTCGATCTGCGCGAAGAACTGCTCCGGGCTGTCGTTGCGGATGCAGCTGCAGATGCCGTTGACGAGGTCGTTGTGCCGCAGCGAGACCTCGACCACCGAGTCGTCCCAGCGCATCCTCGCGGCGGCGCCCGCGTTCCACTCCTCGATCCCGGTGTTTTCGAGCGGGTAGTCGGGAGTCTCGAGCGCCGCGCCCTTGCTGAAGTTTCCCTCGAGCCGCCACGCGAGGCCGTCGACCGACTCGGGGGCGCCGTCGAGCCGCACTACACCGGTGCCGCGCCGGCCGTTGAGCGCGCCGATCGCCTGCACGTCCGCACGCAGCCCGGGCTCGTCGAGGAGCGGATGCGGATCGACCAGCAGCACCCTGCGATCGCGTCGGGTCCGTAGCGGACGCCGGCGGATCCCTTCACCACCTCGAGCGAGCCCGCCGCGAACGGGTCCACTTCGGGCGCATGCTCGAGCCCCCAGTCCTGGCTCTCGTGCCGCACGCCGTCGTAGAGGATGAGCACCCGCGAGCCCGACTGGCCGCGCACGATGGGCTTGGCGGTGTTCCCGGAGCGCAGCACGCTGATCCCGGGTACCTGGGCGAGGGTGTCGGCGAGGCTCTTGCCGCTCGACTGCTCCAGCGCGGCGCCTTCGAGGATCGCCGTCGCGTGGGTGTCGAGCGGCGGGATCTCGGTCGCCACCACATCGACCTCTTCGTCGGGAGAGCCGCCCGGTGTTCGGGGCAACGAGAGGTCGAGGAGGGTGCCGTCGTCCGCGAGCGTCAGCGCCTTGCGCGAGGGAGCGTGGCCCGGGTGGCTCGCCTCCAGGGAGCCTGCGCCCGGGCACAGGCCCTCGAACCGGTAAGCGCCGCGCTCGTCCGCCACCGTGGATGTACCGCCGTCGAGGACGACGCGAGCGCCGGCGAGCGGAGCGTTCGTGACGGCGTCGGTGATGGTGCCGTCGAGCGTGAGGTGACACGCCGCTGGCTCGCCGAGGGCGGCGCCGGCGAGCAGTAGAAGGGTTGCGATCATGGCGAGCTCCCGGGGCTGCGCCGACGGAGCGCGCCCGCCACCGGGCTCACCCCGATCCCGTGCGAATCGGGGTGAGCCGCGGTCCTGGGCGCCGCCGCCGGGAAGGAGGCTCGCTACTCGACCGTGACGTCGAAGGTCACGGAGGCGTCGGTGCTGCCGGGCAAGGCCTCGAGGCCGTCGGTCGCCACCAGTGCCGCAAGGTCCCCGGTCTTGACGGCGGCGCCGTTCACGGGTGGGATGTGGCGCAGCGTCACGGTCAGCTCACCGCCACCCGGCTGGAGCGCTATGAAGCTGTTGGCGAGCCCGACCGGCAGGCCGTTCTCGTCGGTGTCGTCGTAGTCCTGCTCGACCACCGCGTCGGGATCGGCGGCGGTCGCGGGCGACTGTACGCCGGCTCCCGTGAAGAACACCTGGTGCTGGTCGCTCTCGGCGTCCACCTCCTCGGTGATGTCCTCGGGAGGCGCCTCGAGCTCGTTCAGGAACGAGACCGTCACCGCGTAGGTCCGGCCACTCGAGAGCGTGACCGGGTCGATCGTCGGCGCGCCGCCGCCGTCGCCGTCGGCGTCACGGAACGACGCCTCGAATGGCTCGCCGCCGCCTTCCGGAGTGAAGCCGAGCGTGACCGTGGTGATGACCTCGTTTTCGTTCTCCTCGCTCGGTTTCTCGACACTGTCGCCACAGCCGGCGACTCCGAGCGAGGTGGCGAGCAGACCGTAGGCGAGCAGCGAGCGTGGAGTGGTGATGGTGCGAAGGGCCATGGCGAAACCTCGTGCGTGCCGGCGTGGGCCGGCATCGCGGGCGTGAGCACGGTGATCGGAGCGTGCGCGAACCGTTCGCGCACGCAAGGGAGAGCGGGGTGGCCGTGCTCAGGCCGGGGGCGAGGTCTTGGGAGCGACGTGGAGGATCGCGGCGCGGTCGGGGTAGACGGGATCGTGCAGTCGCTCGGGAGATGGGCGTGCATCCTGCGCGGTGACGGCCGCCGCCGGTGCATCGAGCAGCGCCGCGTCGCGTCTGGACGTGTCGTAGAGCGCGCAGACGGGGCACGCCTCGAGCGGTGTCGCGACGAGCGAGCCGGCCGAGGCGGCGAACGCCGGGCGGCTCGGGAGGCAGCTGGGGACGACGTCGCCCCGTTCCGCCTCGACGAAGCGTCCCGCCTCGACGATCGTGAGGTGAGGAACGAGTGCCAGGTGGATCGAGCCGCCCACGCTCGAGCCGAGGGCCAGGAGAGCAAGCGCAAGCCTCGCCACCTGGCGGTGGAGAGGCGCACGGAGCAACACGGATGGGCGCATGGTGGGCGGCTCGCGCGGCGGGTGGAGGCCACCGCCCCTGCGGATTGCGCGAGCCGCCGCGGGTTAGTCGACGCAGGACGCGCCGTCAAATCGCGGGGTGCGGGGCGTTGTGGCCGTGGCAGCGACGGCGCGAGGGTCGAGCGTGAGCACGGTGGGGCGGCGTTTGACGCACTACCGACCCGTCGTTAGCGTGACGGAAACGCCCCACACGTCAGCAGCGCACTCCAATGTC
Source organism: Deltaproteobacteria bacterium (assembly GCA_016713535.1). Classification (GTDB taxonomy): domain Bacteria; phylum JADJOY01; class JADJOY01; order JADJOY01; family JADJOY01; genus JADJOY01. The sequence goes on along the minus strand of JADJOY010000023.1, from coordinate 211,656 downwards.
CCGCGACACTCGACCTCGGCGCGTGCGCGCCACGATCCTCTGCGTGTTGCTCGCGATGGCGTCGAGCGGGCTCGACTCCATCGGCCATGCGGTGCAGGTCGGCGCGGGACGCGAGATCGCCGCTTCCGTGGCCTCGGTGAAGGCGTTGACGGCGGACACTGGCGGTAGGCTCGCCGTGGTCCCTGGCGCGGCGGGACACTCTGCGTCGGCGCACCACGATCTCGCGAGCTGCGGGCTCTGCGCCGCCCTTCTGGTGCCGGCCCCGGCCCATCCAGCTGCGCGGCTCCAGGCCGATCTCTCGCTCGTCACCGTTCGCTCGAGCGTTTCCGCCCCGGCGCGCGCGCCGGCCCTCGGCGAGCGCTGGAGCTCGCTCGTCCCGCGCGCGCCGCCCGTCGCCTGACCCACGCGGACCGCTAGGGGCACGGCGGCGCGATCGACGCGCGGCGCGTGCTCCGCCGGGTTGTCGTGATGGTCGAAGCGCCCTGGCCGCGCCGCTCCTCCGGAGCTGCGTCGATCGGCGCGGGCGAGGGGTGCGATGGCGGTGCTCGAAGTCGTGGATCTCAGGAAGGGTTTCCGGTCGCCGGATGGTGCGGTGGCGCCGATCGTCGCGGTAGGCGCCTTCGCTCTCGCTGCGGGTGAGCAGGTCGCGTTGCACGGTGGGAGCGGCTCGGGCAAGACCACGTTCCTGCACCTCCTCGCGGGGGTCCTCACGGCCGACGCCGGGCGGATCAGGGTAGCCGGCCACGACATCACGGCGCTCGGTGAGCCGGCACGGGACCGGGTGCGCGCGCGCCACGTGGGCTACGTGTTCCAGTCCTTCAACCTGCTGCAGGGCTTCTCGGCGCTCGAGAACGTCGAGCTCGCGATGCGCTTCGGGCGCGGCGTGGACCGCCCGTTCGCGGAAGCGTTGCTCGCGCGCGTCGGGCTCGCCGACAAGCTTCACCACCGGCCGCGGCAGCTCTCGATCGGCCAGCAGCAGCGTGTTGCCGTGGCGCGCGCCGTCGCCAACCGGCCGGAGCTGGTGCTCGCCGACGAACCGACCGGCAGCCTCGATCAGCGCAGCGCACGCGACGCGATCGAGCTGATCCGCGAGACCTGCTCGGAGCAGGGCGCGGCGTTGCTGGTGGTCAGCCACGACCGTGGGGTGCTGGCGAGCTTCGACGACGCGCGCTCGTTCGACGACCTGAACCACGCCACCCGCCGCGAGCCGGCCGCGGCAGCCGGGTCATGAGCGGGGCTCGGCGGGCCGGGCGGTTCGGCGGGATCGCGCTGCTGGTGCGACGCAGCCTGCGCCAGCACGCGTTCTCGACGGTCGTCACGGTGGCGTCGGTGGCGCTGGCGACTGGGCTCACGATGGCGCTGTTCGCCATCCAGGCGCAGAGCGAGGCGGCGTTTACCGGCGGCGCGACCGCGTTCGACGCCGTGCTCGGCGCGCGCGGCAGCCAGCTCCAGCTCGTCCTCAACACGGTGTTCCACCTCGAGACGTCCCCGGGGAACCTGCCGTGGTCGACCTACCAGGCGATCCGCGCCGACCCGCGGGTGGCGGAAGCGATCCCGTATGCGGTGGGGGACAACTACCGTGGCTACCGCATCGTCGGCACGGTCGCCGAGCTCTTCACGCGCGGCGAGGCGAGCCGCGGGCTCCGTTTCCGCATGGCCACGGGTGGCCGGGTCTTCGACTCCAGCTCGCGCGAGGCGGTGGTGGGCAGCCTGGTGGCCGAGCGGCTCGGCCTCCACGCCGGCTCGACGTTCCACCCGTTCCACGGCGTGGTCTTCGACGAGTCCGCGCGGCACGACGAGCTCTACACGGTGGTCGGTGTGCTCGAGCCCACCCACACGCCATCGGACCGGGTGCTGTGGATCCCGATCGAAGGGGTGTTCCGCATGGCGGGGCACGTTCTGCGCGGTGCCGGCACCGAGTACCAGCCGCGTGAGGGGGCGCCGATCCCCGACGAAGCGAAGGAGGTGAGCGCTGTGATGCTGAAGCTGCGTTCGCCGCAGGCCGGGATCGCCCTCGACCAGACCATCAACCGGCAGGGCAAGGTCGCGACGCTGGCGTGGCCGATCGGCCGCGTGATGAGCGAGCTGCTCGACAAGGTCGGGTGGATGAGCCGGGTGCTGCTGGCGGTGGCGCAGCTCGTGGTGATCGTCGCCGCGGCGTCGATCCTCGCCAGCCTCTACAACACCATGAGCGCGCGGCGCCGCGACTTCGCGATCCTGCGCGCGCTCGGCGCGGGCCGGTGCACGGTGCTCGCGGCGATCGTCCTCGAGTCCACGGCGATCGCGGCGCTCGGCGCCGTGATGGGCCTGCTCGTCCACGCGGCGATCGTCGGCGCCGCCTCCGCCCTGCTCAGGGACCGGGTCGGCGTCGTGCTCGACGTGATGCACGTCACCGCTCCGGTGCTCGCCACTCCGGTTGTCGTGGCGTTGCTCGGCGCAGGCGCCGGGATCGTCCCTGCGCTGCGCGCGTACGCCACCGACGTCGCCTCGAATCTCGCACCGGCCGCCTGATGCCGCGCGGAGGAAACCCCTTGTCGGTTCGTGATCGCCGCCGCCCCGTGATCCTCGCCCTCGCCCTCGTATCGCTCGCGCCCTCGTGGCCGGCGCTCGCGGAGCACGTTCACGAGCCTCCTCACGGTGGCGCGCTCCAGGTCCTGGGAGACGAAGCCGCGCACGTCGAGCTGGTGCTCGAGCGCGGGGCGGGCCGCCTGACCGCCTACCTTCTCGACGGCGAGGCCGAACGCGCGGTCCGGATCGCCGCGCCGGTGCTCGAGCTGCGCGTCGACCGGATCGACGGGGCGGACGCGTCGCCGGCGGTGAGACCGTTCGTGCTGTCGCTCGCCGCCGTGGCGAACGTGCTGACCGGCGAGACCGTCGGCGATACCTCCCAGTTCGAGGTGACCGATGCGCGCCTCGCCGGGGTGAAGCGCCTCGCGGGCGAGATCCCCGCGATCACGGTCCGTGGCATGCGCTTCGAGCGGGTACGGCTGCTCGTTCCCGAGGGGAACGAGACGCTGCCCGGCGGCCTCGAGGCGGGGAAGGAAATGCCGTGACCACTTCGGCTCACTTCCGAGCTCGGCCGCGGCGGCGCCGCACCTCTCTCGCTCGCGCGGCGCTGGTGGCGGCCTGCTGGCTGCTCGGCGCGTCGCTGGTCTCGTCGACCTCGCCGCTGCGCCGGCCCGGCCCGATCGCGTTCGCGGCCGGCGTGCCGGCCCCGGATGCGGCACCGGGGGGTGCCGCCGCGCCGGGCGCCGCGGCCCCCAACCCGGCGCACACGGTGGGCGCCCCGGCCGGCGAGCCGATCGCTCCGGTTTCCGCGACCCCTGGACCGGATGGGCGGTTCCACGTGTCGCTCGCGCAGCTCTCGGCCTATCCGTATCGGCTGCCGAGCGAGAGCGACATGGCCCGGATCGGGAGCGACCCCGCCAGGTTTCCCGATCCGATCCCCCCGGCGATCCTCGCGCTCGCGGGCAAGCCCGTGGCCGTAGACGGCTTCATCCTGCCGATCGACATGGGCGCAGAGGTGATCCGGCGCTTCGTGTTGTCGCCGAGCGTGGCGAGCTGCTGCTGGGGCGGGCCGACCAAGGTGAACGACTGGATCGACATCCACGTGAGCGACGCCAAGCTGGGGCGGCGCCTCATGACCCTGGACCAGGCGCTGCCGGTGCGGGTGTGGGGGAAGCTGGAGGTCGGCCCGAAGATCGTGGACGGATTCGTCGAGAGCCTCTACCGCATGGCCCTCGACGACGTGCGGCCGCGGCCCGGGCCTTAGCAGGCTGCTGGAAACTCGCAGATGCGAGTCTTTCGCGCCCGCCAATGTTTCCTCGGGGGTCTGTTCCAGACCCCCGCGCCGCAAGAAGCGCGGTTCTTGCGCGGCCTCACCCTCGACTCGCCACGCCCGTCGGCGCGCCTCTGGCGCGCGCCCTTCTCAGCAGCCTGATAGCGGCGGCGCGTGCGGCGGCTCAGCACTGACCGCAGTGGCCCTGCAGCAACACCTGCGACACGTCGCCGATCTTCGAGCGCTGGCTACCCGGTTTGGGCGAGATCGCGACGCTCACCTCGGGGAGGCAGCTCAGCGCGCCGCAATCGACGCACACGAAGTGGGGGTGGGAGGCCTTGGCGCTCTTCGCAGCGCCGCCGTCGCCTTCCCGCTCGAACCGCCACACGTGGTCGCCGACGTCGATCCGCCGCAGGAGTCCCGCATCCGTCAGGTCGACGAGATTCCGGTAGATCGTCGCACGATCGAAGCCCTGCGGGGCCAGCGCTTCAGCGATCTCGCCGTGACTGAGCGGTGCGCGTGCCCGCCGCAGCCAGCCCAACACCGCGACGCGCGGCGCCGTGCTTCGTAGCCCGGCGGCCCGGATCACACCGCGGAGCTCGGCGGCAGGCGCCTCGGGCTTGGCGGGGCTCGCGGGTGATGCGACGCGCCGGGTGGCGGAGCGGGACTTGACTGGAGTCATCGCCGTCGAGGCTACCACGAGGCGCTCGACCGCGGCGTCACGGTGCTCCGCCTCCCGCCGCGTGTCTCGATGGGGCGATCCTGTTAGTGCAATTGAGTTGCATAAGGTTATTTGATGTGATTACGTTCGCGGTCCGCCCCGCCTCGATCCGATGGCGGGGCCCCGAGGGAGCCGGTGAACGAACCGCATCGACGAGTTTTCTCGCGCCGCAGGGCTCTCGCCGAAATCCGTCTCGCCCACCTGGGCGGTCGCAGGATCTCGCTCCCGGGCTCCGCACCGTGTGCAGGTGATCGGCTTGCCGCGCGCTTCGAGCTGCCGCCGGCGCGCAGCGCGACGGCGCCGCTGCGCTCGGAGGAGCTCGCGGCTGGGCTGGTGTTCGTCTCGACGTTGCCTAACGTGGCGAAGAGCGCGTGTCTCGCGCAGATCGTCGATCTCGACGAGCACACGCGGCACGCGAGCACGCGTGCGAGAGTCGTGCTCGTCTCCGCCGATCACGCCGACCACTGGCACGAGGTCGACGAATACCACCCGGACGTCCAGGCGCCCGCCTACACCCTGGAAGGCGCCTCCGCGGACCACCGCGCGTCGTTCGTCCGCGCGTTCGGCGTCGAGGTCGCGGGTCATCGCCGCATCGCCCACGGACTCTTCGCGCTCGTCGACGGCGTGTTCCTCACCGTCGACGTGCCGTTCGACCAGATGATGAGTCCCGACGGGCGCGTTCCTCGAGCGCGTCCGGCGGCTCGCCGGCGCGCTGGGCGCGTCGCTCACGACCGCGGCGTGATGGCGTGCCCCGGGTACGCGCTGCGGACGACGTCCCGGAAGCCGGGCGAGGCGTCGACGACGCTCGTCGCGTCGTGGGCGAGGTAGAGCGCGATCATTTGCTCGACGAGGTCGAGGCGCAGCGCGCCGTCCTCCTCGTAGGGCGAGTTGAGCGTCACCGAGAAGTAGCCGTCGGGACGGTTGGGGTTTCCGGCGCCACCGTCGTCGAGGAACCACACGGTGAAGTTCGTACGGCCGCCCTGGCAGCCGGACGGCGCAGCCTCGAACACCACGCGTCTGACGGCGCGCAGGTCGAGGTGGCAGTGATGGCCGTGGAAGTCGCCCACCTGCCAGCTCACGTGGCCGTGCTCTTCGTAGCGCTCGAGGGCGCCTCGCAGCAGGTCGGTCTTGAACTCGACCAGGGTGCGCCGCCGGTGGATGACGAGCGAGGCCTCGGGAATCGCGAGCGCGCCCGCGACGAGGTCCTCGATCACTCGCGAATCGTCAACCACGGGCGCTCACCCGCATCGATGCACGTTTCAGGCGCTGGCAGAGCAGTTCGGGGTCGGGGGGAGAGTCGACTCCTGGCGGTTCGCCCTCCGTCACGCGCCACACGCAGTCGCCGATCTCGCGCCACACCGAGGCCTCCTCGCGTGGACGGCGACGGAATTCGAGGTCGACCACGTCGGGGAAACGCCGCTGCTGGTCGACGAAGCGCTCGAGGTAGCGCAGCACTTTCGGCTGATCGAGCCGTCCGTCCGCGTACGGATGCGCGATCGCGAACCCGAAGTCCGACGACGGCCGGCCCGCCAAATCGATCGCGTCGCGCTCGGCCGTGTCGAACCAGACCTCGAACGAGGGGCGGAATCCGAAGCACACGCTGGGGGCCACCAGGAAGAGCGCGCCCCGGAATTTGCCGAGATCGAGATGGAGGTGGTGCCGTGTGCCCGGGATCGTGAGATCGCGAACGCCCGCGAATCGCCCGTCGTAGCCCTGCGGCGTCAGCACCCCGGTTCCAGCCGGGAAGATCTCCGCGATCACGCCCGCCGACCACCGTCCGCACACGAGCACCACGTCCGGGTCGGCGAGCCACTCCCGGATCAGCGCCTCGATGCGCGACGTGCGGCTCTCCATCCACTCGGTCCTGTCGGTCTGCACGGGGCCTCCTGTCCAGGTCGGCAGGGTGGCCCATCGCTTGCGGTTTGTAAATACAATTAAGTTGCAATAGCATCTAGATCGCATCGTTCAGCGACGGAGGGACGAGAGCCGCATGCACATCGCCGAAGGAATTCTTCCCCTGACACACGCTGCGGCCTGGAGCGCCGTGAGCGCGCCGCTTCTCGCCGTGGGCGCGCGTCGTTTCCTGGGCGCGCGACGGACCGCGTCCGCCGATCGCCGGGTGTTGCTCGGCATGGCGGGCGCGCTGACCTTCGCCTTCACATTGTTCCCGGTGCCGGTGCCCGTGGCGGGCGCGACGTCGCACATGTGCGCCACGCCGGTGCTCGCGCTGCTGGTGGGCGCGCCGGCGATGGTGGTGCCGGCGGCGATCACGCTGCTCTTGCAGGCGCTCTTCTTCGCACACGGCGGGCTCACGCCACTCGGCGCCAACGTGCTCACCCTCGGAGTGGTCGGGCCGTGGGTGGGGTGGGCGGTGGCGCGCGCCGCGCGCCGCGCCGGTGCGAGTGCCGGTTTCGCCGTCGCGCTCGCCTGCGGAGTCGCGGATCTCGCCGTCTACGCCGCGGACGCCGTCATCCTTGCGCTCGCCCTCTCCGGGGAGCGCGGCTTCGGCGCCTGGTTCGGCTCGCTCGCGCTCGCGTTCGCGCCCACCCAGGTGCCGCTGGCGCTGATCGAGGCGCTGCTCAGTGCCGGCTTGATCCGAGCTCTGGCGCGCCGGCGGCCCGACCTCGTGCCGAGCTGGCTCAACGCGACGCGGATGGCCGCGCCGCGCTCGAGCGCCGTTCCGGCGGCGTTGCTGGCCGCGGTGATCTGGGCCGCGCCGGCTGGACCCGCCGCCGCCGAGGAGCGCTTCCTGGGGCTCGACGAGACGGTGATCGAGGCGGCGGGCGCGGCGGGCGGGCGCCCGGCGACCGGGCCCGTGCTCGACGTCGAGCAGGGTGACCTGCTGCTGTTCGTGTTCTCGCTCGGAACCTTCGTCGCCGGCGTGGTCGTCGGCGTGAGCTGGACGCGGCTCACGCGGTCCGTCGATGGAGTCGAGGCGTCGCGTGCATCTTGAGCCGGCTCGCGCGCTGTTCGCCGACGACGCCCGGATGGCGCCGGCCGTCCGGCTCGGTATCACGCTCGTCGCGCTCGCCGTGAACGCATCGGCGACCGGCGGCGGAGTGCTCGGCGCGGGCTTCGCGCTCGGGCTCGCCGCGTTCGTCTCGTCGCGGCCGACGGCGACACGCTGGGCGTTGCTCGCGGCGGGCTCGGCGCAGGCGCTGCTGGTGCTGCTCGCGGCCGCCTGGCTCGGCGACGCCGCGCGCGAGGGGGCCCGCTCGGCGCTGCGCATGGTGAGCGGGCTCACCTGGGCGCTGTGGCTCGGTGCGGGGCTCTCGTGGCCGCGGCTCGCCCGCGCGCTACGGCGCAGCGGTGTTTCCGCCGCCGCCGTGAGCGCGATCGACGGCTCGGTGGTGCACGCGCTGCTGCTGGTGGACACGCTCGAGCGTCGCCGCACCGCGGCCGCGCTGCGCGGCGCGCTCGCTCCGGGCCGGGCTCGGTTCGAGACCTACGGGAGGATCCTCGGCGGCAGCGTCGAGCGCGCGTTCGCTCGCGGGCTCGCGCTCGAAGAGGCACGCACGCTGCGGGCGGCGCGCCCCGGGCGGGAGCCAAGGCCTGCGGCGGATGTGTCGCGTGCCGCCGTCGAGGCGAACGGGCTCGCCGTGACCTTCTCCGACGGCGGTGTCGGGCTCGCCGGCGTCGTTCTACGGATCGGCGCGAACGAGTGGGTTGCGCTCGGCGGGCCGAGCGGCTCGGGGAAGAGCACGCTGCTCAAGGCCATTGCCGGGCTGTGCGAGGTGAGCGCCGGTGAGCTCGTCCGGTTCGGGCGGCCGCTGGTGGCGGGCGCGCTGCACGAGCGGGTGGACGCGCGAGTCGCGCTCGTGTTCCAGGACCCGGACGACCAGATCTTCGGCTCGACCCCCCTCGACGACCTCGTGTGGGGCCTCGCCCAGCACGGGATCACCGAGGATGTGGCCTGCGCACGGGCGAGCACGCTGCTCGAGAATCTCGGGATCGCGCACGTGGCCCACCGCGCGGCGCATCGCTTGAGCTTCGGCGAGCGCAAGCGGCTGAGCTTCGCCGCGGCGCTCTCGACCGAGCCGGACCTGCTGCTGTGCGACGAGCCCACGAGCGGCCTCGATCCGGTCGCGGCCCAGCGACTCGTCGCCACGCTGGAGCGCGCGTGCGCCGCGCGTCACTGCGCCGTGGTGTGGGCGACGCACGAGCTGTGGGCACTGCCGGGGCGCATCGAGCGCGTGGTGCTGCTCGGCGCCGGGCGGGTGGTGCTCGACGGCCCGCGTCCGCTCGCGCTCGCGCCCGCGAGCCTTGCCCGGGCGGGTCTTGTGCCCGTTCTCGATGCCGCGCCGCCGCGCGGCGAGCCGCGTCATCCGGATCACCGCGCCCCCTCTCGCTGAGATCGACGTAGGAGCCCACATGCCCACCAACGGCAACCCCATCCCCGTCACCGTCCTCACCGGCTTCCTCGGTTCGGGGAAGACCACCTTGCTCAATCGCATCCTGACCGAGAACCACGGCAAGCGCATCGCGGTCATCGAGAACGAGTTCGGCGAGGTCGGCGTCGACGACACGCTCGTGCGCCAGCGCATCGCGAGCGCCGAGGAGGTCTTCGAGATGAACAACGGCTGCATCTGCTGCACCGTGCGTGGCGATCTCATCCGGATCCTCGGCAACCTGATCCGCCGCAAGGAGCGCTTCGACTACGTGCTCCTCGAGACGACCGGGCTCGCCGACCCCGCGCCGGTCGCGCAGACCTTCTTCGTCGACGAGGAGATGCGCGAGCACCTCCGGCTGGACGGGATCGTGACGCTGGTGGACGCCAAGCACGTCGCGCTGCACCTCGACGAATCGCGCGAGTGCCAGGAACAGATTGCGTTCGCGGACGTGGTGCTGCTCAACAAGACCGATCTGGTGGAGACGGCCGAGCTCGACGCCGTCGAGCGTCGCATCCGCGGCATGAACGCCATGGCACGCGTTCACCGCACCCACAACGCGGCGATCTCCATGGATCACATCCTGGGCGTCGGCGGCTTCGATCTGGCGCGCGCCGTCGAGGTGAAGCCCACGTTCCTCGTGGCCGAGCACCCGTTCGAGTGGGCGGGCGTCTTCCGCGTCGAGCCTGGCGCGGAGCTGGTCCTCGGTCCCGGTCCCGACGACTCGATGATCGTGGTGCTCGAGAGCGTCGGCGACGAAGAGCTCTTTCCGATCGACGCCCGGGCGGGCGAGATCGCGTTGCGCTTCTCGGACACGCGCCGCCGGGCCGATTCCGGTTCGGGCCTCGCGCCCGGCGGGCCGACCTATGTGCTCGACACCGCGGGCCCCGCGGAGAAGCGCTTTCCGATCGTGGTGGACTCGCCGGCCACGTGCGCCATCTACACCCAGCACCACGCGAGCGAGTTCGCGCTGCGGGTCGAGAGCCCGAGCGGCGCCGCATCCGTCCTCGCGGAGCGCACCTACGCGCCCAGCCACGAGCACGACGCGAGCGTGGGGTCCGTGGGCATCGACGAGCCGGGCAGCCTCGACCCCAAGCGCTTCAACCAATGGCTCGGCGAGCTGTTGCGCAACCAGGGCGCCGACATCTTCCGCATGAAGGGGATCCTCAGCATGAAAGGCGACGATCGCCGCTTCGTGTTCCAGGGCGTCCACATGTTGTTCGACGGGCAGCCGGACCGGCCGTGGCGCGCGGGCGAGCGGCGCAGCCAGCTCGTCTTCATCGGTCGCAATCTCGATCGCGAACGGCTCACGCGCGAGTTTCGCGCGTGCCTCGCGTGACGCCGCGGACCGAGACCACCATGAGCAAGTCGACGTCGTTGAAGACCCGGTGGGACGTGACGTTGTCCGACTACGTGGGTGCCCTGGCGTGGGCACCCGACGGCGGAGCTCTGGCGGTGGCGTGCTCGACCGGCGCGGTGGTGGTGCTCGACGGCGGTTCGGGCAAGTGCCTCCAGGAGCTGCCGGGCACCGAGGGAACGCTCGCGCTCGACTGGTCGAGCGACGGCGCCTGGCTCGCCACTGGCGGCTCGGACGGCACGCTGCGGATCTGGCCGAGCGGGGGCGTCGCGCCGCGCGTGATCCTGGACGCGCCGCGCGGGGCGTGGGTCGAGCACGTGCGCTGGGCGCCCGAGCGGCCGTGGGTCGCGAGCGCCGCAGGCAAGCTCCTGGCGATCCACGACGCCGAGGGCCGCGTCATCGGCGAGCTCGCTGGCCACGCCAGCACCCTCACCAGCGTGCGGTGGAGCCAGGACGGTTCGATCGTGGCGGCGTGCTGCTACGGCGGGGTCACCGTGTGGAGCCCGCCAGCTCCCGCCGACGCCAGGCTCCTGTCGTGGAAGGGCTCGCTCCTCGCGCTCGAGCTGAGCCCCGACGGCGAGCACGTCGCGTGCGGCGCGCAGGACGGCGCCGTCCACGTCTGGCACACCCGCACCGGCGCGGATCTGGAGATGTCCGGCTATCCCGTGAAGGTCCGCGAGCTGGCCTGGGACGCCCCCAGCCGCTGGCTGGCGACCGGCGGCAGCCCCGAGATCACGGTGTGGGACTTCTCGGGAAAAGGGCCGGCCGGGAGCCGCCCCCTGCAACTGCAGGGACACACCGATCTCGTCGCCGACCTCGCCTTCCACGAGGCCCGGGCGCAGCTTGCGAGCGGCGGCCGGGACGGGCGAGTTCTCGTCTGGAGCCTCGCGCGGCCGAAACGGCCCTCCGCGATCAGCGCCGAGGCCGCCGCGGCCAGCAAGCTCGCCTTCCAGCCGCGCGGTGATGGGCTCGCCGCAGGATACGAGTCGGGGCGCGTGCGTCTGTTCGATGTCCCAGGCTGGGGCGGCTGACCGCGTCGGTGAGACTGCCCCGAACCCGCCCACCGATCGCCGACGTCTCGCAAGTCCTGCTGCAAGGCCGCTGTAGCACCTGCTGAGGCCCCAGGGGGCGCCCTGGGGGCGCGTTTTGGGCCTGTTTCGAGGGCGTTTCGTGCCGGGATGAAAGCAAGTTGTAACAGTTTTCGATGGCAACTATTTGCTATTTCCTGCTGGCAACTGCCAGCAGGAAGTCCCCGGCCAGATGCCGGCCGGATGCCGCCCCGAGGCCGTGCCTCCCGCGACGGCTCGGCGCTGGACGAGCCCCGCGCCCCGGTCGCTGCGACGCCGATTGGAATCGGGCGCGTTCGCTCCCGCCGCCCGCCGGCCGCGCGCCTTCGCTCTCACGCGATCCGATGCCACCTTGGGTGGCCCCGTCACTCGCGAAGGGAACGACGATGCCTCTCTGGACCTGGTTACTCCCCGTGCTCGCGCTCGGTTCGCTGGGGCTGGCCGCGGCGATCGGCATGGCGCCGTGGCTGGCGATGGTGTGTGGCGCCGCCCTCGCGGGCGCGGTGTTCGCCGCGGTTCATCACGCCGAGGTGGTCGCGCATCGCGTCGGTGAGCCGTTCGGCACGCTGGTGCTCGCGCTGGCGGTGACCGCGATCGAGACCGCGCTCATCCTCTCGATGATGCTCGCCGGTGGCGAGGACATGGCCACGCTGCCGCGCGACGCGATCTACGCGGCGGTGATGCTGATCGGCACGGGCGTGGTCGGGCTGTGCGTGTGGATGGGCGGGCTGGCGCACCGCGAGCAGACGTTCCGGGTGGAGGGCGCCGGCGCCGGGCTCGCCGCGCTGATGGTGATGGCCACGCTCACCCTGATCCTGCCGGCGTTCACGATCACCTCGCCGGGGCCGACCTACAGCGTCTCGCAGCGTACGTTCGTGGCGGTGGCGTCGGCGGTCCTGTGGGCGATCTTCGTCTTCAGCCAGACCGTGCGGCACCGCGACTACTTCATCCCCGCCGACGGCGACGCCGGGCCCGAGCACCACGCCGCGCCGCCCACCAACGCGCAGGCGTGGGCGAGCTTCGGGCTGCTCCTGCTCGCGCTCGTCTCGGTGGTGGGGCTCGCGAAGAAGCTCTCGCCCAGCATCGAGAGCGCCGTCGCCGCGGCCAACGCGCCGCGCGCCGTGGTCGGCATCATCATCGCGGCGCTCGTGCTCCTGCCCGAGACCTGGGCCGCCGTGCGCGCCGCGCGCGCCAACCGCCTGCAGTCGAGCATGAACCTCGCGATCGGCTCGGCCCTCGCGTGCGTCGGCCTGACCGTGCCCGTCGTGGTGGCCGCCTCGATCGTCTTCGAGCTGCCGCTCGTCCTCGGCGTCGAGCCCAAGGACATGGTCATGCTCGCGGTCACCTTCCTGGTGAGCGCGGTCACCCTCACCACCGGCCGCACCTACGTCATGCAGGGAGCCGTGCACCTCGTGCTCTTCGCGTCCTACCTGTTCCTCGCGTTCGTGCCGTGAGGATCGGAGTGGTAGAAGCGTCGAGATGATCGAGCGAGACGAGATCGCCCGGATCCTCTTCGCGCTCGAGATGCTGGCAGCGATCGGCGCGTGGAAAGGTGTCGTCGACGACGGGCCGCGAGCGGCGGCTTTCTTCGCGAGCGCCAGCCTGCTGACGTGCGTGGGGCTCTTGGCGATCCGCTTCCGCATCGAGTCGCTGCTCGTGCTCGGAGTTGGCGGAGTCGTCGAGCTCGGACTTCTGTTCGCGTTTCTCTTCGGTTGGCGACTTTGCAGGGGAGGCCGGTTCTTCCGGCTTGCGACGCCGCCGCTGGTGGTGCTGTCATTCCTCGTCGTCCTGATGGCGTCGCAGATGTGTCTGATCTGACCGGGTGAGACATGGACCGGGGCCGATGGGCAGCGTGGGGCAGCGCGGCTGGCTACGGTCTCGCGGGAATGCTCACCGCCGCACTGGGCGTGGTGGCCTGGATCGGGTGCTTCGCGACTCCACCCGGTGTGGTCTGTCACACGCTCGGCATCGACCGGATCATCGCGGCGTTCGTGCCATTCGTGATCGCCGGCGCACTCTTCGCCGGCGGAATCGCCGCGAGCCGGATGGCGCGTGTAGCAGAACCCGTTCACCGCGATGGACTGGAGGAGTCACCATGGCGTGGTCCGTGACGAAGACTGGATACTCCGGGGCCAGTCATGTGATTCCTCGAGCGTTTCGGCCCTCCCAATGGCACCGAGGTCCCGGCTGACGCAGAGAAGGAGGCGCAATGTACCGGTCCGACGTCTGGCCCACTGATTCGCTGCTTCAAGTACTCGAGACTCTCGAAGTGGGCCGACATCTATTTTCTCGGGTTCGCGCCTGGCGAGCTTCGATTCTTGCTTCGGGGCAAGCCGCGAGAGGATCCGGTCGAGCCTGGCGGAGCTTGAGGATTCCCACAGCACCGGTTTCGTCATTCACGTGCGCTGGTCAGGGGTCGGCGTTTCGCCCGGGATGGGATCGAGCTGTTCGATGCACCGAGTGGTCTGGCTGGCTTTGTGTCACTGCTACCGGGAGGACGACGAGGTGATTCGCATCATCTCGGCCCGCCGCGCGGATCGCCGGGAACGAGGTCAATACGAGGTCCGGAGCGGACGATGAGACGCAGCTGCGACTTCTCGAAAGGGATCGAGAATCCCTATGCCAAGCGGCTGAAGAAGCGACTCACGATCCGCCTGGATACCGACACCATCAGCTACTTCCAGGGCCTATCCAAAGAGCTCGGGTTGCCGTACCAGACGCTGATGAACAGGTACCTCCGCGATTGCGCCGCAACCGGTCGCAGGCCCCAGTGGGCGTCGGACGAGGAGCGCCGGTCCAGCAAGCCACCGAAGCGAGCTCGCCAACAGCGGCGCGCCGCGTAGCGCCACGCTCGGCTCCCTTTCAGAAGTCGGAATGCCGCTCGGTGAGTGTCGACGGCCGTTGCCCCTCGAGCCGGCGTTCTGAACGTGGATCCGACCGCGGTCTTCGCGACCCGCGGGTCGGGGCGATGAGTAGAGAATGAGGACATGCGACCTGGCGTCGCGCTTCGCCGCTGGATGAACGCAGCGCTCACCGAACGCAGCACAGGGAGGGGCCGTGAGATCACTCGGAATCGCCGCCTTGGTGACGTGCTTGGTCGTTGCGTCGACCACGATCGCGACGTCGCAGGACCCACCGACGGAGAAGACGGTGCCGCGTGAAGGGACACAGGTCATGCAGAACGGATTTCCCAAGGCGTTCGTGGGCTCATGGGAGGGCAGGTGCCAGACCTGGTTCGAGCCCGGAAAGCTCGCCGACGAGTCGAAGGTCACGGGTGAGATTCGCCCGATCCTCGACGGCCGGTTCCTTCGCCACACCTACGAGGGCACCATCCAGGGGAAGCCACGACACGGGGAGGAGACGATCGCGCTCAACTCCGTGACGAAGCGATTCCAGGTCTCCTGGTTCGACGACTTCCACATGAACTACGCCCTCATGTTCTCCGAAGGCGAAGCCACCGAGCGCGGATTCGTCGTGAAGGGAAAATACGACGTCGCGCCGGATGCGCCCTCGTGGGGCTGGAAGACCGTCTACGAGCTGAGCGACGCCGATCACCTCACGATCACGGCCTTCAACATCACGCCCGACGGCCAGGAAGCGAAAGCCGTCGAGACGAAGTACGTTCGCCGCAAGCCGTGAGGAGCCGCCCGACCAATCTCGACCGTTCGAGCGAAGATCACCGGTGAGATCCTCGTCTCCGAGCGTCACGGGACGCGCCTGGACCTTCCGGTTCGTGTGCTTGTTGGCCGCCCTGGTGCTCGGGTGCAGTCGCCCTGTCGCCAAGATCCAGCTCGATCTCGACTCGATCGAACCGGACGGTCTGCGCGGCGCGGCGGGTGGCCGCGTGAGCGTCGCGTACGAGCTCTGCGTGCCGGCGACACAGCAGGTCTACGTCGAGGTGCGGCGGATCGAGCCGGCTCTCGAGATCCACGAGGGCTCCGCAGGACGAGTGGGCTGCGCTCCGAACCAGGCGCTGGTGCTCGGCACCACGAACGGCATCGGCTGGCGAGCCAAGCTGGAGCAGCTCGCCGCGCTCCCCTACGTGGCCGAGATCCGAGAGGCGCACTTCGAATAGGTGCGCCGCGTGCGTCGATGACCGGTCCGAGCAGCTCGGCGGACGTGCGGGATACGCTTCGGTGGATGCGCAGCGCAGGACGGACGCGCAGCGCCGCCAGCGTGAGGAGCGAACGTGAAGAAGGCGAGCACGACATCGGCGGAGTCCCCGTCCGCGCTGATCGACGCGAGGATCGCGGAGCTCGGCGACTGGCGCGGCGAGACCTTGAGCCGGATGCGCAAGCTCATCCACGAGGCGGACCCGGAGGTCGTGGAGGAGTGGAAGTGGATGGGGACGCCCGTGTGGTCGCACGACGGGATCCTCTGCACCGGTGAGTCCTACAAGGCGGTGGTGAAGCTGACCTTCGCGAAGGGCGCTTCGCTCGCGGATCCGACCAAGCTCTTCAACTCGAGCCTCGAGGGAAACACCCGGCGTGCGATCGACATCCGCGAAGGCGAGGTGCTCGACGCGCGGGCGTTCCAGGCGCTGATCCGCGAGGCGGCCGCCCTCAACGCGTCGAGCAAGAAGGCCAAGCCGAAGAAGCGAACGAAGTGAGCCCCGAAGCGACGGGCCGGGGCTCGCGGTTTTCCGCCGGCGTCTCCGCATGCGCCCGGCCCGCCGGGAGGCGGGCCCTCCGAACGCTCGAGCTTGCGCGGCGGTTGGTGGGTCGACGCCGTCGCGGGCGTGCTCGCTCTTGCCCTTGCGCTCGCCGCCCCTAAGATCCCCGGATGCCCGGCCACCCGGATCCGACCGCGATCGGCTCGCTCGGCGTGGCGCTCTTGCTCGCGGCGTTCCTGCTCAACCTGATCGACCGGCTGCGCTCGGACAGTTGGCTCTACCTCGCGCTCAACCTGCTGGGCGCGGGGCTCGCGTGCTACTCGTCCTATCTGATCCGCTTCATACCGTTCGTGGTGCTGGAGGTCACGTGGGCCACGGTGGCCGCCGTCGGCCTGGTCCGGAAGGCGCGCCGGCGTCACACCGACCTCCGTGAGCCCCGATGAAGCCGCTCTTCGAGACCGAGGCGAAGGTGATGGCGGGGGATTCCGGCCGGTGAGCGCACGGCGCGCGCTCGCCAGAGTGGGGCACGCGATGAGCACGATCAACGGGATCGGTACGATGTTCTACGGCTGGCGCGGGCTCGGTACGCCCGCGTCGACCGCCACCCGCTGGGTCACGTTTCTCTACCTGCCGATCGTGCCGCTTGCTCGCTTCGAGCTGAGCCCGGTCACCGACTTCGAGCGCGAGAAATTCCTGAGCTCGCCGGGCGCCGTCGCTGCGGCGCTGGTCGGCTACGCGTCGCGGACCGACGCCTTCCGGGTCGCGCGCAAGCTCCCGCTGAGCTTTCCCGAGGTCGTGGGGAACTACCTCAAGGCCTATGTCGGACTGCCGCTCGCCGTGGCGTGGCCGGCGCTGCTGCTCGTCGCGTTTCGGATGACGACGGGCGTTCACCCCGAATGGGAAGATCGGCCCTGGTTCACTCCTGCCGTGATCGCGTTCGTGGCGGTGGCGCTTCTCGACGCGATCGCCGTGCCGATGTGGGCGATCCAAGCGGCGCGCGGGCTGCGCGCCGGCCTCTTCCGGCGACGGCGCTCGTGATCGGCACGAGCGGCCCCTCCGTGGCGCTGGCGAACGAGACTTCTCCGCTACGCGCTCGATCTCGGACGGTGTGCACGTGAGCGACCTGCCTTCCCTCGACGTGATCCGCGCGAAGCTCGCCGCGGCGGGGGTGGCGATTCCCGCGGGAAATCTGCGGGTCGACGGCTACGGCGACTCGCCCGAGCTCTCCGCCGCGCTGATCGAGCTGATCGTCGCCGGCCGCAAGCGCGCGGGCACGGGGTTGGTGTGGGCCCACGAGGCCGACGGCCAGCCGCTGCCTGAGCCAGGTGACGTGGAGATCGTGGTCGACCACCGCAACGAGCCGGTGCTGGTCACGCGGCTCACGAGCGTCGAGATCGTGCCGTTCGACGCGGTGACGGCCGAGTACGCCGCGATCGAAGGCGAGGGCGACGGCTCGCTCGCCTACTGGCGGCGCGGCCACTGGTCGTTCTTCTCGCGCGAGTGCGCGCGCGTCGGTCGCGAGCCCGCGCCCGACATGCCGGTGGTGTGCAGCGTGTTCGAGGTCGTGGCGGTGGTGCGCGAGGGCCGGACTTCGTAGCGACGGGGGATCCGGCCTCTGTCGAGCCGTCGACCCGACGGCGTCGCGCGGCTTGGGGAAACGGGCCCGCCTGCCGACACCTTGGTGGAGGAGCGATCGATCCGCGGCGGCTGGCCGATTCGCGGCGCGCTCTCCGTTGGAGGATTCGATGCGCGTGTCGATCCGCCGAAGCATCGGCTACACGGCCTTCCTGGTCGCGCTCACGGGCCTCTGGGGGTGTTCGAGCGGTGATGGCGCGAAGTCCGCGCCCGCGCCGCTCGACTCCGGCGACACCAACCTGGTGTTCGTGGTGAGCCCCGATCTCGCGTTCGGCGGCGCCGGCGACGTCGACCCGCGCACCGGCAACCTGACCAGCCAGGGGCTGCAGCGCTCGCTCGCGATGGCGTCGTTCCTGAAAGAGGAGGTGCTCGGCGGCGCGAACGTGACGTCGATCCTCGCCCTCGAGCCGATGACGCACTTGCAGACCGCGGGTGCCTATCCCGACATGAACGGCATCGGCTACATCCAGCAATTCGCGATGCTCAACCAGATCACGTTGAGCGGCACCACCGCGTACAGCTACCCGATCGCCGTCGCGTACGGCGCGCACTCGGTGCCGGCGGGAGTCGCGGAGCCCTCGAGCTTCGACGGTGTGACGACGGGGCTCGCGTTCGGCGCGGAAGGCGGCGACAACCTCGAGCTCGCGCGGCGCATCCTGCACGCGCGCCTGCCGGGGTTCTTCGTGCTCTCGGCGCCGTGGGAGACCACGAGCGCCCTGCTCGCGGGGATCGTGGACGCGGAGAGCTACAGCCTCCACGCGCCGACGGCGTATGCGGGGCCGAACGCGGTGTTCGCGATCTCGGTGTCGCCGGCGGGTCGCGCGGAGCTCACTCGCTACGACGCGCCGCTCGATCCGATCGCCAGCTACCCGGCGCTTCCCGAGCCGATCCCGCCCGCGGCGTGTGATCAGCAGCCGCCGTTCGCGATCCAGCGTGCCGCGGGAGTCGACGGCGCGGCGGTGCCGGTGGGCATGAACACCACCTCGACCGTCTACCTGATGCGGCACGTGGAGGCGCACCCGGGCGGCGAGGGCTGGGAGGACGGCAACTACGTCGGCACCGGCCAGTGGCGCTCCCTCGCGCTGCCCGACGTGATGCGCGACAAGATCGCCCCCGACGAGGTCTGGTCGATCGACCCCGCGCAGTCGTTCGGCGTCGGCGACTTCAACCTCTTCTCCTACGTGCGGCCATCGCTCACGGTGTGGCCGTACACGATCGCCACCGGGTTGCCGTACAAGCTCGCCGCGAGCTTCCCCCTCGGTGCCGCCGACGACCCGAACGCCGCGCAGGCGACGATCGACTTCTTCTTCAAGGGGGGCGCCCTGTCCGGCAAGAAGGCGCTGCTGGTGTGGGAGCACGCGCACTTTCCGCCGCTGGTCGAGGCGCTGGTGGCGAGCTACGGCGGGACCGCGCCGGCGCCCTCGCTCGACTGGCCGGGGACCGACTACGACACGATCTGGACGGTCACGCTCGACGCGACCGGCAACCTGAGCGTCGACAACGGGCTCTGCGAGGGGATCGACACCTCGGGCTTCCCCGACGCGCCACCCATGTTCTGACCCGCAGCGCCAGCCAGGTCATTCGGATCGGGAGGGGCACGCGTCGCGTGCCCGGCGATACGAGGGGGCGTGCGCGTCGCCCAGCGCGTGGATTCCTGTCCGACTGCGCTCGATCCCGGCACCCGACGGCGCGAGCGCGCTCCAGCCGATCGGCGCCGTGCTCCCGCGATCCGAGGCTGGACGTCGCGCGGCTCGCGCCCGGATGATGAGCGTCCTCGCCGCGACGAGTCCCCGCCTGCGGCACGCCTCCGGAGTCTTCGTGATCGATCGCGCCGCGCGGTTCGTCGAGGAGCACGGGATCGTGCTCGCGTCCGCAAGGGGGCCCGCGCCACGTCTGATCGACCACATCGCCGGCGAGGCGATCACCGGGCACTGGTGGTCGCACCCGCGCGCCAAGGCGATCTACAACGTGCTCGCGCAGGTGCAGGGTCGCGACGACGTGCTGGTGTGCCGATTGATCCGCGGCAAGGTGACGCTGGTGCACCGGCGACTGTGGCCGGCGCTGGTGCGTCTCGCGGCACGCTTCCCCGCCGCGGCGCTCGCCCGCGTGAGCGACGAGCACACGCCGGCGGGTCGGCACGTGAGCCGCACGGTGGCCTTCCCGGATTGGGTGCCGCCCGGCGTGCTCGCCGAGGGCCGTGCGCTGACGGAAGCGGCCGCGCTCGCGGGGCTGCCGACGTGGCTCGAGATGGGTGGTAGAAGAAAAGCATGACGACCCAGTCGCTCAGGATGCTCGCGATGGTGTTGGGCTTGACGATCCTCGTCGCGCTCGTGGCGCCGCGCGCGGGCGCGGGCGAGGCGCCTGGCGAGCCGCGCGAGCCGGCCGCTGCCCAGAGCCCGCGCGCCGGGTCGGCCCCTGGACCGGAAACACCAACCGCGGGATTCGACATGAAGCCGATCGACGAATTTCACGCCTTCCTCGACAAGCACGACCCCGACCTCACGCGCGCCTATCGGTTCGAGTTCAAGAAGCCCGACGGCGCCGAGGCGATCGCCGCGCTCGAGAAGAAGCTCGGCTTCGCGGTGCCGACCGCGCTGCGCTCGCTGTGGACCACGAAGGGCGCGCTCCACAGCGTCTGGTTCGGCGACTCCTGGCAGACCCTGACGATGGACACGGCGGCGGAGATGGCGGAGCACCCGGTGGGGCTGCTCCAGTTCATCGATCACGCGTGGGGCGGGCGCCCCGAGCTGGCCGCCTGGCTCCCGGGCGACGCGACCGCGAAGATCAACGCCGACTACATCGTGTTCGGCTATCGCTACGAGGACGACAACGTCCACGACTACTTCTTCTTCGATCGGCGGGGCGCCTTCGGGCACCTCCACTTCGATCAGGACGACATGTCCGATGCGCGGGCGGCGGTACGGGCGATGGCGCAGACGCCTCCGGCCGGCGAGTCCTTCGACGAGCTGCTCGGTGACCAGCTCGCGACGATCCGGCAGGGGGTCGAGGAGCAAATCAAGGAGTGAGCGCGCGGCGCTTCGCTCGCGGTCGAGGAAGGTCGCCGGGCGAACGAGCTCACGCGCGGCGATCCCGAGCGAGACGGACACGCGCCCGCCGATCGCGTCCGAGCCCGGGCGGCCTTGCGGCCGCCCCTACACACCCACGAGGCCACCGCGGGGTGGCGGCGCGGCGGTCACCTGGAGGGACCGGTGGGCCTGCAGCCGATCGGATCCCGCACGGGTGTGGAGGGGCACGCGTCGCGTGCCCGGCGATTCGCAGGAGCGTGAGCGTACCGAGCGCGTGGATTCCGGTTCACGCTCGATCCCTGGCGGTCGACGGAGCGACCGCGCTCCAGCCGGTCGTTGTGCGATCCGGATCCGGAGGGGCACGCGTCGCGTGCCCGGCGATCCGCAGGAGCGTGAGCGTTACCGAGCGCGTGGATTCCGGTTCACGCTCGATCCCTGGCGGTCGACGGAGCGACCGCGCTCCAGCCGGTCGTTGTGCGATCCGGGTCCGGAGGGGCACGCGTCGCGTGCCCGGCGATCCGCGGGAGCGTGAGCGTATCGAGCGCGTGGATTCCGGTTCACCCGCTCGATCCCTGGCGGTCGACGGAGCGACCGCGCTCCAGCCGGTCGTTGTGCGATCCGGGTCCGGAGGGACGCGTCCGTGCCCGCGTGCGGGGATCCGCAGGAGCGGAGCGTACCGAGCGCGTGGATTCCGGTTCACGCTCGATCCTGGCGGTCGACGGAGCGACCGCGCTCCAGCCGGTCGTTGTGCGATCCGGATCCGGAGGGGCACGCGTCGCGTTCCCGGCGATTCGCAGGAGCGGGAGCGCAACCGAGCGCGTGGATTCCAGTTCATCCCCGCTGGATCGCTGGCGGTCGACGGAGCGACCGCGCTACAGCCGGTCGTTTCGTCCACCGTGATCCGTTCCCTCCCTGGCGGTCGACGGAGCGACCCCCCGCCGGTCGTGTGCGATCCGGATCCGGAGGGGCACGCGTCGCGTGCCCGGCGATCCGCGGGAGCGTGAGCGTATCGAGCGCGTGGATTCCAGTTCATCGCTCGATCCCTGGCGGTCGACGGAGCGACCGCGCTCCAGCCGGTCGTTGTGCGATCCGGATCCGGAGGGGCACGCGTCGCGTGCCCGGCGATCCGCGGGAGCGTGAGCGTATCGAGCGCGTGGATTCCAGTTCATCCCCGCTCGATCCCTGGCGGTCGACGGAGCGACCGCGCTCCAGCCGGTCGTTGTGCGATCCGGATCCGGAGGGGCACGCGTCGCGTTCCCGGCGATTCGCAGGAGCGTGAGCGTTACCGAGCGCGTGGATTCCGGTTCCTCCGCGCCCGGGATTCACTCCAGACGGGCGGGGGGCTGGAACAGCCCCCCGAAAAATCACAGCTGCGTGGCGGCGAGCTCGGCGAGCTCGCTGCGCTCGCCACGCGAGAAGAACACCGTCCCGGTGATCGGCGAGCTCTTGAGGCGGCTCGTCACGTACACCAGCCCGTTCGAGTGCTGATCGAGGAAGTGGTTGTCGACCTGGTACGGATCCCCCGCGAGCACCACCTTCGTGCCCTCGGCGGCGCGGGTGATGACGGTCTTCACCTCGTGGGGGGTGAGGTTCTGCGCCTCGTCGATGAGCATGAACGCCGACGAGATCGAGCGCCCGCGGATGGTGTGGATCGCCTGCACCTCGAGCTGGCGCGAGTGGAACAGGTACTCCCAGTTCTTGGTGTCGCGGGTCGCGCCCTTGCCGCTCGCGGCGCCGTCGCTGACGATGAGCTGATCGAAGTTGTCGAAGAACGACGTCATCCACGGCTGCATCTTGGTGTCGAAGTCGCCGGGCAGATAGCCGACGTCGGGCCCCATCGAAACCACGGGCTTCGAGAGCAGGATGCGCTCGTAGGCGCGGCGCTGCTTCTTGCCTCGCTGCACCTGGGCGAGCGCCGCGGCGAGCGCGAGGAACGTCTTGCCGGTGCCGGCCTTGCCGATCAGCGTGACGAGCTTCACGTTCGGGTCGAGGAGCAGGTCGAGGGCCATGCGCTGCTCGACGTTGCGCGGCTGCACCTCGGCGAGCTCGCGGAACTCGCTCGCGACCGGCTCGAGCTGCCCGCTCAGCGCGTGGTACCGCCACACGCGCTCCGCGGGGCCGTTGCGCACCACCACGAACTCGTTCGCCTCGAGGTGCTCGACACCGAGCTCGCGCGGCTCGAGGACGCTCTCGTCCCCCCACTCGTCGGCGCTCGGCACGCTCTGGCGCTCGAGCATCCGGTAGCCGGTGTAGAGGTCGCGCAGCTCGACGCGGTCGGTCTCGTAGTCCTCGGCCTCGAGCCCCTCGAAGTCGGCGAGAATGCGCAGGTTCACGTCCTTGCTGATCAGCACCACGCGCTTGTAGGGGCCGCGCTGCTTGAGCGTGAGCGCCGACGACAGGATCAGGAGATCCATGCTGCGGTCGTTGGTGCGCTCGCTCAGGTGGTCGATGCCACCGTTGCCGTCGGAGATGATGTGGAACGTGGTGCCGAGCTCGGGGTGGTGGACGCCGGCCTCCCCCGAGAGGTTGCCGTACTCGCGCAGCGACGAGATGAAGCGCGACGCGACGCGCGCGGCGGCGGCGACTTCGAAACGACGGTTGTTCTTGAGGTCGTCGAGCTCCATCACCACGAAGATGGGGATGGCGACGGTGGTCTTGCGGAAGGCGTTGAGCGCACGCGGATCGTGGACGAGGACGCTGGTATCGACGACGTAGACGGTGTCCATGGCCCTCCGGGTTGGGGCTCAGCTCGCGGGGAAACGGCGTCTCGATGCCGCCCGCAGACTACCAGGCCGGGCCATCCTCTGCAGCGCATTCGTCGCGCCCACGGCGCGGCCGTGACATCGCCGCGACGGCGCGGGACGCGGCACGCCGCGCGCCGTCAACCGGCGGCCCCCTCGCCGGCGGCGCTCAGCTCGTCCCAGCTCGTCGCCAGCTCCTCGAGCGCCTCGATCGCGCTCGGCAGATGCTTCAGCACCACGCCCAGGTCGAGCTCCGCGTAGCGATAGAGCACCACGTTGCGCAGCCGCATCACCGCAGCGAGCCGCCCCGCGAGGTCGGGCGGCAGCGCGCCGAGGCGGATGAGCGCGCCGAGCGGGTCGCGCTCGTCCATCGGGTCCTCGGGACCTTCGGGAGTGCGCGCGAGCAGCTCGACGAACAGGTCCTCGCTCGCCTGGCAGGCCTGCAGCAGGTTGAAGAGGATCGAGTCCTGCACCGCGCGATCGACGGCGAAGCGCTCACCCGCGCCGCGCAACGTGGCCCCGATGCGCTCGGTGTGCTGGTGCAGCGCCTCGACGCGCTCGTGCGCCCAGTCCTGCGCGAGCCCGGTGCCGGTGCGCATGGAGGCGATGCGCTGCGCGGTGGGCGACTCGCGGTCGACGTACTCCATCCAGGTCCGGGCGCGGAACTCGCGCACCTTGGTCATGTCACGGAAGAAGATCGCCTGACCGCGCTCGATGGCGCGGTGGCGCAGCGTGGCCTCGGCCTGTTCCAGGAGGACCACCCGTGGTCCGATGACGCCGACCCGATCGAGCTCCGCGGTCAGCCGCTCCAGCCAGGCGCTGGAATCGGGCGGGGTGCCGCCGGCGGTGAAGAGGATTCCCAGATCGGTGCTGCCGATCGCGCTGGCTCCCGCGCTCGCGCGCGAGCGCGGCGGGAAGAGCCACACGGCCTCGATCTCGGTGCGCCGGTCGAAGAGCTTGAGCATGCGTTCCGCGGCGGTGGCACGGTCGTCGGTTCTCATCGTTCCCTCGGTGGTCGTCGCGGCGCAGAGTATCAGGGCGGGCGAGAGGGCAGGGCGGCCGCGTGCTCACCCCACCGGAGCCGTGATTGCAGAGGGCGAGCCAGCCCGGCACGGCCCTTTCCGACCCGGACCTGCACGGCCATCCTTCGGTACGACGACCGCAGCTCCACCATCCTCTCGAGAGACCTCTCATGCGACGCCTGTTTTCTGCCGCCGAAGCGGTGCAATGCATCCAGTCCGGACACCGCGTCTTCATCCACGGCGGCGCCGCCACCCCGATCTCCCTCGTCGAGGCGATGGTCGAGCAGGCGGACCGGCTGCGCGACGTGGAGGTCACTCACCTCCACACCAGCGGGGAGGCGGCCTACGGGCGTCCGCAGTACCAGGAGAGCTTCCGGGTCGCGAACCTGTTCGTGGGCGGCAACCTGCGCAAGTACGTCGGCACCGAGCGCAACGACTACGTGCCGGTGTTCCTGTCCGAGATCCCGCGGCTCTTCCGCGAGGGTCGGCGTCACATCAACGTCGCGATGCTGCAGGTCTCGCCGCCCGACTCCCACGGCTACGTGACCCTCGGCCCGAGCGTGGACGTGGCGATGGCCGCCGCCGAATCGGCGGACGTGGTGGTGGCCGAGATCAACCCGCGCATGCCGCGCACCCATGGCGACGGGTTCCTCCACGTCAGCCGCATCGACTTCGCGATCGACGTCGATCGTCCGCTGCCCGAGAGCCCGCCCACCAAGCTGGGAGAAGAGGAGCGCGCGATCGGCGAGCACGTGGCGAGCCTGGTCGACGACGGCGCGACGCTGCAGATGGGGATCGGCGCCGTGCCCGACGCGGTCCTGGCGGCGCTGACCAATCACAAGCACCTCGGCATCCACACCGAGATGGTGTCGGACGGTGTCCTGCCGCTGATCGAGTGCGGCGCGGTCGACAACTCGCGCAAGGAAGTGCACCCGGACAAGGTCGTCGCGGGCTTCGCCACCGGCTCGCGCAAGCTCTACGACTACATCGACGACAACCCCGCCGTGGTGCTCCTCGACATCGCGTACGTGAACCGCCCCACGGTGATCGCTCGCAACCCGAAGGTGACGGCGATCAACTCGGCCGTCGAGGTCGACCTCACCGGCCAGGTGTGCGCCGACTCGATCGGCCACCGCATCATCTCGGGAGTGGGTGGGCAGCTCGACTTCATGCGCGGCGCAGCGCTCTCGCCGGGCGGCAAGCCGATCATCGCCCTCACCAGCCGCGCCAAGAAGGGCGAGTCGCGGATCGTGCCGACGCTCCGTCCGGGCTCGGGCGTCGTGACGACGCGCATGCACGTTCACTACGTGGTCACCGAGTTCGGGGTCGCCGATCTGTTCGGGAAGTCGTTCTTCGAGCGTGCCAAGGCACTCACCTCGATCGCGCATCCCGAGGTCCGCGATGACCTCGAGCGCGATTGGCAGGCCCTCGCGCGGAAGAGCTGAGCGGCCGCGGCGCGAGGGACCGCGCCGCCTCCAGGTCGATCGGAGGGCGTACCTCCCTCTTGACAGCCTCCGTCGAATGATATTGAGAATGCGTATCAATATCGTATTGCGCGAGGGGCTCATGCCGACGTGCTCGATCCAGATCCTCGCCCGCCACGGAAGCTGCTCGGTCGAGCGCTGCTCGTGTGGGCACATCCGCCTCAACCTCGGACCCACCACCGTTCGCCTCGATCCCGAGACGTTCCGCTCGCTCGCCGCGCTGGTCGGCTCGGCGCTGCTCACGATCGACTGCGAGCCGCGCGCCCGTGAGGCGTGGGTCCAATGAGCGCGCGCCAGCGATCGGCTCGTTCGCTCGTTCGCCGCGCTGCTCGCCGCGCGCGTGCCGCCCGCGCCGTACCCGGCGCCGTGCTGCTCGCGGCGCTCGCGTCGTGTGCCACCGACCCGCTGCGGGTCATCCCGTCGGAACCTCCCGATCCCCCCCAGGTTCAACTCGGCGAGCGGCTCTTCCTCGAACCGCGCTTCGCGGCGAGCTTCGCCGCGCAGTCCGGCGGGGACGTGAACCGCGCAGGTGTCGCCGATCCCGCGCTCGACGCGGTCGAGACCACCGGTGCCCCCCGTCCAGGCCCGTTCGCCGGCTCGACGATGAGCTGCCGTGGCTGCCACCTGGTCGACGACTCACCCGATCCCGACGGCCGCGGCACCCGCGCCTACGCCGACTTCGCGCGCCGCAGCCCGATTCCGGCGCGCGCCGAGGATGGCCGCAGCCACGCGCCGCGCAACTCGCCGTCGCTGGTCGACGCGACCGCCGAGCGCGACGTGCCGTTCCTGCTCCACGCCGATGGCGAGTTCGCCACCACCGCGGCGCTGATCGAGGGCACCTGGACGGGCCGCAACCTCGGCTGGCTGCCCGGTGAGCACGACGCGGCGATCGCTCATCTGGCGCGCGTTGTGCGCGGCGACGACGGCGGGGGTGCGCTCGCCGCGAGCTTCGGCGGGCTCTCTTACACGACGCTCCTTGCCGGAGAGGATCCGGCGATCCCGCCGGCCTTGGTGTTGCCACCCGAGCGGCGCCTCGACGTCGCCAGCGCGAGCGACGCGCAGGTGGTGGGCGCAGCGGTGTCGCTCGTCGAGGCCTACCTCGACGGGCTCAGGTTCTCGCGCGACCTCGTCACCGGCGACTTCGACGGCTCCCCCTACGATCGCTTCGTGACGATCAACCGGCTGCCGGCGCGGCCGGCCGCCGGTGAGACCGCGCTCGGTTACGCGCGCCGCCTGCGCGCGGCACTCGCCGCGCTGCGCGAGCCGGTGTGGGTGCGCGATGGCGTGGACGGCGAGCTCGAGCTGCACGATCACCCGTTCGTGTTCGGCCCCGACGAGCTCGACGGGCTCTTGGTCTTCCTCTCGGAGGCCGATGCACCGGCCACGAGCCCGGCGCTCCGTCTCGCGGCGCGCGAGCGCGGCACCGGCAACTGCCTGGCGTGCCACGCGCCGCCGCAGTTCTCGGACTTCGCGCTCCACAACGTCGGTGTCACCCAGGAGAGGTTCGACACGGTCCACGGCGACGAGGCGTTCGCGCGGCTCACGATCCCGGCGCGCGCGGAGCGCAACGCCGATCCCGAACGCTGGCTGCCGCCGTCGCGACTCCACCCGCGCGGCCGCGGGCCGTTCCTCGCGATTCCCACGGCGAACGATCCGCTCGCCACCGACCTGGGCGCGTGGAACGTGCTCGGCAACCCGGCCGCGCCGGCGCCACAGGCCGCGCTCCGGGTGCTCGTGCTGCGGGCGGCGGGGCTCGACGGCGAGGGCGCGAGCGTCGGCGACGACGAGCTGCTCGCCCGGTCCGTGGCGCTCTTCAAGACCCCGGTCCTTCGCGACCTCGGCCAGTCGGGGCCGTACTTCCACGAGGGCTCGAAGGACACGATCGCGCAGGTGGTCCAGCACTATCGTCGCTTCTCGGAGCTGGCTCGTGCCGGCGCGGTCCGCAACGGCGCGCCCGAGCTGGCGGCGATGCGGCTCGGCGAGGGCGACGTCGGACCGTTGGTCGCTTTGCTGCGGGCGCTCGACGAGGACTACGACTGAGGTCGCGAGCCTCGATCTCGCTTCGGTCACTCCGCGCGAGGCGCGCGCCGGTCCGGATGCCCATCCCCGCCGGCGCGCGCCGCGCGCGTCTTCCCTCGCATCCGCTACCGCTTCCCCGCGACGCGGTGCGACCGTTTGTCGCATGCCCGCCCCCGGGGTCCGCGGGTTATGCCGCCCTCTTCGATCGGACGCGTAGCGGGCGCCGTGCGAGGAGGGTGATGAAGACACGACCGGATGGACGGAGGGACCGCGCTGGCGTGGGCGGGCGCGTGCTTGCGTGCATGGCGACGATCGCCACGCTCGCGGCGGTGGCGCCCTCGGCGCGCGCGTGCGACGTCTGCGCGATCTACGTCGCCACCGAGATCCGCGAGACCCAGGCTGGCCCGTGGGTGGGAGTGGCGGAGCAGCTCGGGCGCTTCCAGACCCGGCAGGAGGAGGGCGAGCCGATCCCCGGCGGCGGGCAGCAGCTCACCAGCTCGATCACCCAGCTCATCGCGGGCTACGACTTCCTGCCCGAGCTCGGCGTGCAGGTGAACGTGCCGCTGATCGTCCGCAACTTCCGGCGGCCCATCGATGGAACCTGGCAGGAGGGGCACGAGAACGGGCTCGGTGACGTGTCGATCCTCGCGGTGTACCGGCCGTTCTTCCACATGGACGGCGAGAGCACGGTGCGGTTCTCGTTGCTCGGCGGTGTCGAGACCCCCACCGGGAGCACCGACCGGATCGCGGAGGAGGTCGACGAAGGCGGCCACACCGGGGCACGCGCTCTGTCCGGGCGGCCCCGCCACGAGGAGGAGCCGCCGCCCGGCTTTCCGCCCAACGGCATCCACGGCCATGACATCGCCCTGGGCTCGGGCTCGATCGACGGGCTGGTGGGCGCCCAGCTCTTCGCGAGCTGGTTCAAGTTCTTCGCGAGCGCGGACGTCCAGTACGCGATCCGCAGCACTGGCGACTACGACTATCGCTACGCGAACGAGCTGACGTGGAACGGCGGCCCGGGGATCTTCGCGATCCTCGAGCACTCCTACACGCTCACCGTGCGAGCCAACGTCGGCGGCGAGTGGAAGGAGAACGACGAGCTCGACGGCGAGCAGACCACCGACACCGCGATCACCGCCGTCTACATGGGGCCGGCGCTCGGATTCACCTGGAAGAACCTCCTCGGCGCGAGCCTGGCCCTCGATCTGCCCGTGTTGCAGGAGAATTCGAGCATCCAGCTCGTCCCCGACTTCCGCCTCCGCGGCGGGCTCACCTGGAAGATCTGAACGAGCACCCGGCGGTGGCGGGCGAGCTGACGGCCGTGTAGGGGCGGCCGTGAGGCCGCCCGGGAGCTGGATCGATCGGCGTCGCCCGTGTCTGCTCTCCGGCGGCCTCGCGCCCGCCGCTACACCTGCGGTGCCGACGCGCCGGGCGAGCTGACGCTCGCCCGGCGACCGGAGTCGGTCGGGTCAGCTCGCCGGCGGTCGCTTCTGCAGCTTGCGCTGCAGCGAGCGGCGATGCAGGCCGAGCCGGCGCGCGGCCTCGGAGATGTTGCCGTCGCAGTCGCCCAGCACGCGCTGGATGTGCTCCCACTCGGCGCGCGCCAGCGAGGGCGCGCTCTCGGGTGTCTCGGCGAGCGCGACGCTCTCGTCCCCCCCTCCGCGCGTGAACGCCTGGAGCACGTCGTCGGCGTCGGCGGGCTTGGGGAGGTAGTGGACCGCGCCGAGGCGCACCGCCTCGAGCGCGGTGGCGATGCTGCCGTAGCCGGTGAGCACCACGATCCGCGTCTCGGGCAGCAGCGCGTGCAGGTCGCGCACCACCTCCAGCCCGTTGCGGTCGGGGAGCCTGAGATCGACGAGCGCGAGGTCGGGCACCTCGGTGCGTGCCACCGCCAGCGCCTGCTCCGCGTTCGCGGCCTCAACGCAGGTGAGCCCGCGATCGCGGAGCGCGCGCGCGAGCCGCGTTCGCAGCGGGTCGTCGTCGTCGACGAGGAGGAGCTTGGTCGAGCTCACGAGGCCACCCTCATCGGTGCCGGACCCGGTGCCGGTGGCTCGAGCGCCGGCTCCGCTCGCACCGCGTGGATCGTGAGCCGCGCGGTCGTCCCGCGACCAGGCGCCGAGTCGAGCGCCAAGCGTCCGCCGAGCCGCTCGGCGACGGCGTTGGCCAGGAACAGGCCGAGCCCCATGCCACGTCCCGGTCCGCTCGGCGGTTTGGTGGTGAAGAACGGCTCCCCCTCCTCGACCTCGAACACGATCCCGCCGCCGCAGAGCACCGCTCGCATCGCGATCGGTGCCGCGGGTGCCGAGGCCTGCACGGCGTTGGTGAGCAAGCTGCCCAGCACCTGGGTCAGCGTCCGCCGCGGCACGAGGAAGTGGAGACCGCGCGCCTCCGGCGCGACGCTCGCCGTCACCCGGGAGCCCGGTGGCGCGGCGGCCGCGACCTCCGCCAGCAGCACCTCGAGTGCCATGGCCTCGCTCGCTTCGCCCACGCTCTGTCCGGCGTCGGTGGCGAGACGGTTCAGGATCTCGCGGCAGCGCTCGACCTGCTCGCGAATGAGCTGCGCGTCCTCGCTCACCGCGGCGGGCACCGCGGCGCCTCGCAGCGCGCGCTCGACCTCCTTGGCCGCGACCGCGATCGTGGAGAGCGGGCTCGCCAGCTCGTGCGCCGCGCCGGCCGCCAGGGTCGCGAGCGACGCGAGCCGCTCGGCACGCCGTGCGCTCTCGCGCGCCGCCCTCCAGGTCGCGATCGCGCGCCGCCAGCGCACGCCGCACGCGCTGCACGAACGCGACGATGAAGCTCGCGGCGACGCCGAACGCCACCCACATCCCGTGCAGGTGAAGGCGCATCTCGGCGGGCCCGTGCTGGGCGTGGGCGGCATGGCTACCTCCCACCCGGAACAGCGCGCCGTAGCAGCCGAACGCGAGCAGCACCAGTGCCCAGGTCGAGCGCGGCGCGAGGATCACCGCGGCGAGCGCCACGTACACGAGGTAGAGCGAGCTGAACGGGTTCGAGGCGCCGCCCGTGAGCGCCAGCAGGCCCGTCAGCGCCACCACGTCGGCCATCAGCACGGCCGCGATGTGCTGCTCGCGGATCGCGTCGGGCGCTCTCGCGCACCACCGCGCGAGCCACACGTTCGAGAGCCCCTCGGCGGCCACGATCGCGAGCAGCGCGGCGACCGGCACCTGGATCCCGACCAGGCTTCGGGCGAGAGCGATGACGCCGAGCTGGCCCGCGATCGCGCCCCAGCGAAGCTTGAGGATCCACGAGAAGTTGATGGCGTGTGCGGGGATCATCGGCCGTCGAGCGGCGCCTTCGCGCCGAGCTCGCAAGGGATACGAGGTGTGAGCGGCGGGCACCAGAGCCTGCGACGCATTGTCGCACCGCCGGGGGGCAGGCGCGCTGATTTGTCGCATGTGCGAGGCCCGGCGCGGCGGCCATCCTGTCGGCATGAATCCTTGGCGTCGAATCGGTGCGTGCGCGCTGGCCGGATCTCTCCTCCTCGCGACCGCCGGCCGGGCCGAGCTGACCCCGGCCGAGCTCGATCGCGAGACGTACCAGGTGGCGCGCGACCTGATGAGCCCGTTCTGCCCTGGTCGCACCCTCGCCGACTGCCCGAGCCCGTACGCACGAGACGTGCGTGAGCAGATCCGCGACGCGCTCGCGGGCGGGATGGCGTCCGACGAGGTCGCAGCCCGCGTCACCGCCGAGCTCGGCGACGAGGTCCGTGGCCGGCCGCAGAGCGCATGGGGGTGGTGGATGCCGGCGCTGGTCACGATGGGAGGGGTGATCGCCGCGGTGCTCGTGATCCGCAGGCTGGGTGCCCGTGGCCGCGGCGAGCCGAGCCTGTCCGCGCCGGCGCCCTCGTCCGCCGAGGAGCCGCTCGCGGCGCGACTGGAAGCGGAGCTGCGCCGCCTCGACGCGTGACCGCGCGCGCTCCAGCCGAGCGCGGTCGCTCCGCTGGAGGGCCGCGATCCTTCGCGGCCGCGGGGTGGAGAGCTGCGGCGGCGAGGGACCGCCGCCCTCCAACGGGGATCGATCGGCCTGGAGGGCCGCGATCCTTCGCGGCGGGATGCGGGACTGCAGCGCCGAGGGACCACGGCGCCAACGGTGCCTGCCCGTCAACCGGTGGCTCCCGGTCTGGAGGGTGCGCCTCTGGCGCGCCGGGGAGCGGCGACGGGATCGGAGGGACCGCCTGCCGGCGGTCCGCGGCGATGCCGGCACGGCCCGACCGCGGTCGGGCCCTCCGAGATGGTGAAACGCGCGCGCCGCGTGGCGCCGCTTCAGCGGAACGGGTCGGCGAGGCGAGGGTCGGTGAGGAGCTCGGGATCGCTCAGCGCCTCGAGGAACGCGATCAGGTCGGCCTTCTCGCTCGGCGCCATCGAGAAGCCGCTCACCAGCGGGCTCTTGAGCGGGCTCCGGGCGCCGTCGCCCGCGTAGGGGCCGCTCTCGATGCGGCGCCCGCCACGTTTGTAGTGGTCGACCACCTCGCCGAGCGTGGCCATCGAGCCGTCGTGCATGTAGGGCGCGGTGAGGGCGACGTTGCGCAGGCTGGGCGGCCGGAAGCGGCCCATGTCCTCGGGGTTGGTCGTGACGGCGAGGATGCCGGGGTTGTCGGGCGGGTAGGCGCCATGGCCGTCGAGGTCGTAGAGGCCGTTGTTCTCGAACTTCGCGGGGTCGTCGGTCTTGCCTTCACGGTGGATCGGGCCCGAGAAGTCGAGACTGCCGTGGCAGTGGTCGCACTCGAGACGGCCGCCGAAGAAGAGGTCCATGCCGCGGCGGGCCGAGTCGGAGAGGGCCGCCGGCTCACCGCCGTAGACGGCGCGATCGTACGCCGACCGGCCGGTGATCACGGTGCGCTCGAAGGAGCCGAGCGCCCGGGTGATCGTGGCGATGCTGACCGGCTCGTCGGCCTGGTCGGGGAATGCCGCCTCGAAGCGCGCGAGGGTGTCGGCGTCGTTCGCCAGGCGCGCGATCAGCTCATCCTCGCCACCCACGAAGCCGAGCTCCACGGGACGCTCGCCGAACATCGGCACCAGCGCCTGGTGCTCGAAGCTCGTCATCAGCGGGTTGGCCCACGTCAGGGCGGGCCTGTAAGCCGAGTTCGCGATCGACGGTGAGTTCCGCGGGTGCGACTCGCCGGTCGAGCCCACCGAGACCGTGAGTCCGTCCGTGAAGGCCAGCTCCTGCTTGTGGCACGAGCCGCACGACTGGGTGCCGTTGCGGGAGAGACGCGGATCGAAGAACAGCCGCCGCCCGAGCTCGACCTTGGCGTCGGTCATCGGGTTGTCGTCGGGAACGACGGGGGGGGGGAACCCCGGCGGGAGCTCCCACGCGTACGTGCTGGAGGACGGGTTGGAGGAGCCGGTCCCGCCGCAGCCGACGGCGAGCATCACCAGCGCGGCGGCGAGCGGACGGGACCGGCGGTAGATCATCGTTGGCCTCACTCGACCGAGAACACGTCCTGCGTGCCGCCGGCCTGCTCGCCGAACGGTAGCCCGAGGTGGGCGAAGATCGCCGGGCACTCGGGGTCACCCGGGAACGACATGCATCCCGGCGCGGTCTCCGGGGTGTTCACGTCGACGTCGCTGTCCTCGAGGAGCTTGGCGATGTCGAGAACCACCACGTTCTTCGTGGCGTCGAAGCCGTTGGCGAGCGGGATCTCCGCGTCGACGCGGTTCGGCTCGCTACACGAGCTGACGTTGCCGGCACCGTCGCCCTCGCAGCCGGTGCTGCCGAGGTGGACGAAGAACCCGCTCGGCTGGCCGTTGGTGGCGAGCTCGATCTTCATGAACTTGTAGCCGAAGTTCCAGCTCCAGAACATCGGAGTCTGGTCGAGCGGCGGCTCGGCGGTGGTGGCGTCGCCGTGGTTGAGCGCGAACGGGACGCCGACCGTGAAGTGGATCCTGGCGGCGGTGCCCGGCTCGACGGTTCCGCGGATCGAGGTGTTGGTCGCGGCGGTGCCCTCTGCGGCGCAGTCGGCGGTGCCGTCCTCGAAATCGAGGAGTGCCACGTCGTCGAGCTGCCACTCGCCGTCCTGGTCGAGGGACACGAAGCGCTCGCTCTCGTCCGCGTTCACGAAGTGGATGTCGGACACGTAGAAGCGGCCGTCCATCGGCGTCCCATGCGAACCGGTCGTACCGAGCCCGTGATACTCCTGACCGCAGGCGAACGGCTCGGAGCCGACGCGGGCGGCGAACTGGATCTCGATCGGCTGCGGGCCGGAGACGACCTTGTCGTCGCTGCCGCAGCCTGCGGCGAAGAGGCCACAGGCCAGTGACCCGACGGCGACGTACGTAGCGCGGAACGTGCTCTTCATTGCTCCCCCTCCGAGGTTTGTGGATCGATCCGATTTCGGTGAACGGAGCAAGCTAGCGGCGGGTGCGGGCGCTCAGAATGCGACAAATCGTCGCGCCGAGCGCCGCCCTCGCCGGGGTCCCGCGATCGTGATTCGATGCGGCCGATCCGGTCGAGCCACCCGAAACCCCGAGGTCCAGAGGAGAGCACGGCAATGTCGATTCGAAGGCGGGAGGTGATGGTGGGAGCGGCGGGGATACTGGCCGCCGGGGTCGCGTCAAGCGCGT
Organism: Deltaproteobacteria bacterium; assembly: GCA_016713535.1. Taxonomy (GTDB): domain Bacteria; phylum JADJOY01; class JADJOY01; order JADJOY01; family JADJOY01; genus JADJOY01. The sequence goes on along the minus strand of JADJOY010000023.1, from coordinate 177,225 downwards.
TCGCCGCCGAGGGTGCGCCGTCCGCGCCCGTTTCCGCGACGGCGCTCGCCGGGGCCGCCGCCCGATGCGTCGACGCCGGCAACGAGTGCCTCCAGCACTGCCTCGACATGTTGTCGGCTGGCGACACCACGCTCGCCGACTGCGCTCGAGAGGTCCGCCAGATGGTCGCGGTGTGCGCGGCCGCGGGACCGATGGCCTACGCGGGCGGGAAGCGTCTCGGCGGTTTCGCCCGAGTCTGCGCCGACGTGTGCGGCGACTGCGAGAAGGCGTGCCGGAAGCACGAGGCGGAGCACGAGGTCTGCAAGCGCTGCGCGGAGGCGTGCGCCAGGTTCATCGCCGAGGCCAGGAAGGTCGCGGCCTAGAGCTCGCGCGCTGTCTGGCTCTGGAGCAGGTTCCGCGTGAGCACCAGCGCCGCGACGCCGAGACCCGCGAGCAGGATGGTGGTCCCGGCGAACGACAGGACGTGCAGGACCTGGAGCTCGTCGGGGTACGAGTTCGCCCGGAAGGACTGGCCCGCGACGCCGGTGACGAGGAGCGGGCCGAACGTGGCGGCGAGGCCAACGGCTACGACCCCGATCGCGACTCGCGTGATGGCGTCGGCGCGACGGGAGGCGGGGCCGCGCCACACCCGCAGCGCGCCGGCGAGGAACGCGAGCGCAGGCAGCGCGAAGCAGATGATGTGGAGCTGGGTGGTCGCGAGCACCGTGCGCGACACGACGATCCGCGTCGCGGGCAGGATGGACGGCACGGCGACGAGCAGCGCCAGCGCCGCCGTCGGTATGGCGGCGATCGCGGCGAGGCGAGCTGGATCGACCGGCGAGGCACCACGAGCGAGCGCGCGGATCAGCTCGACGATCACCACCGTGAAGCTCGCCAGCGCCACCGCACCCATCACGGCCTCGGCCGAAAGCGCGCCGAGCTCGGGCGAGACCGTCGCCGTCGGACCGGCCCACGTGAAGACCCCGGTGACGCCGAGCAGCGAGATCGCCGCGGCGACGCCGAGGCTTCCGCGGGCCCGCGGCTGGTGGCGGCCCCTCGGCAGTCCGGCGCCGCGGAGCACGCCGAAGACCGTCCCCAGCGCACTGATGAGCACCATGCTCTGGCACGACGACACGACCAGCCGGAAGAGGTCCGCGAACACCTGGGGGTCACCGCCCGCCGCGGCGTCGAAGAGGTGCATCCCGAGCGACGAGTCGAGGATCACCACCGACGTCGCCCACACCAGGATCGCGCTCGCCACGAGGCCGCTCAGCGCCGTCCACAGGAACGCCCACGCCATCTCCGGTACGATCGTGTCGGCCGGCGCCCGGCGCCACCAGCCGACGATGGTGCCAGCCTGGCTGATGCACAGCGCGGAGATGCCGAGGGTGGCGATCCACACGCCGATCGCCGCGGTCCGGCACCCGGGCAACGCGAACCCGGCGCCCAGGTCGCTGTCGAACATCCAGCCCGCCTCCGTCCCGCCCGTGACGAATCCCGCCGCCACCACGACGCCGCCGGCGAGCATCAGGTGCCACGAGGCGCGCGCGAGGCGCGCGTGTGTCACCCGCTTCAAGCCAAGCTGCTCGAGGAGCAAGCTGTGCCCGAGCACGCCGAGGAAGAGCGGCAGTCCGACGAAGTACATCGCGAGGGTGCCGTGAAGCGAGAGGATCGCCCCGAACGTCCGCGCCTCGAATGCGTCGAGGGCGTGGGTCAGCCACTCGAGCTGGATCGCGAACGCGGCGAGCGCCGCGAGGGCCGCGAAGCCGCCGACGAGCGCCAGGTGGCGGCGAGCGAGCCGCGCCGGTTCGGTGGTGAGGAGCCAGTCGAGCGGGCGCGATTCCGGCGCGCCCGCGAGCGGGCGCGGGTCGAGGGCCGGTGCGAGGGAGGCGGTGAGGTCCATGTTGGGTCTTTCCGGTGGAGCGGGTTGATCGCGCGATGGACTAGCGGCGGCGAGGACGAGGGACAACGCGACAAGAGGTCGCACATCGCGGACGCCCGTGGGTGGGCGCTCGTGGCGGCGCTCGTGTTCGCCACGACGAGCGCCTGCGAGAGGCGCGCCGAGCCCAAGCGCCCGCTCTACGAGGTCGCGCTGCGGCTACCCGAGGACGGGCTCTTCGCCGGAGAGGAGATGCAGCTCGAGGTCACGCTCACCGCGCCGCCCCTCGATGGCAGCGACTCGCCCGCGGTGCCGGTGCGCTTCGCGCGCGTCGAGTGCACCATCGACATGCCGAGCATGCCGGGCATGCCCACCTTCACCGAGGTCGCACACGCCGAGGGCGTGATCGGGGACTACGGCGGTCACCCCACGTTCCAGCACGGCGGGGACTACCGGCTGCGCGTGCGCATACTGCCCGCGAGCGAGCAGCTCGCCACGATGACGCCGCCGCCGCGCGGCGAGTGGATCTCGGAGCACGAGCTCTCGGTCGCCGATCAGCCGCCCACGCAGCGCCGTGACCGGACTCCCGGAACCAGGCGCTACAAGCTCACGCTCAGCACTCGGCCCGAGAAGCCGCGCGCCGGTGAGCCCGTCGAGCTCGTGATCTCGATGCTCAAGAACGCGATCCGGCCCGAGACCACCGCCGACGGCGCGGTCCGGGTGGTCGGCACCAGCGACCCGGTCACCGAGTTCGACGAGAGCCACGAGCGCCTGCTCCATCTCTTCGTGCTCCGTGACGACCTCGGCACGTTCGCACACGAGCACCCGGTGCTCGGTGAGAACGGCGTCTTCACGCTGCCCTTCACGTTCCCGAGCGGCGGCACTTTCGTGGTGTTCGCCGACGCGGCGCCTCGCGGCGCGGGCTCGCAGGTGGTGGCGACGCGGCTCTCCGTCGCGGGTGCGGAGGGGCCAGGCTTCGACCTCGCCGCGGCGGCGCGTGGCGAGCGCGGCCTGCGCCAGAGTCGCGACGGGCTGACGGTCACGTGGTCGCTACCGTCCGATCCGGTGGCGGTCGGGAAGAGCGTGCGGCTCACGGCTCGCCTCACCGACGAGGCGGGCGCGCCCGTGACCGACCTCGAGCCCTACCTGGGCGCGCTCGGCCACCTGATGATGGTGAAGGAGGGTGGCAGCGCCTTCGTCCACGCGCATCCCGACGAGATCCGCGGCAAGACCCAGGACGGCACGATCGACTTCCTCGCGCGCCTGCCCGAGTCGGGTCTCTACCGCGGCTGGGTGCAGGTTCAGCGCGCGGGCGTGCTCTCGACCTTCGACTTCGTGGTGGCGGGCGCCGAGGGCGCCGGCTGAGCCGAGGTCTTCGTCGCGGGCTTGCGCGTCTTCCCGCTGGCCTTCGGCGCGGCCGGCAGCCCGGGCACCGTGAGGAACGGCACCCCCGTGGTGCGGTGGCACTCGTTGCAGGCGGCCGCCGCCCCCTCGAACGTCGTCACCGCCGCGCCGAGGTCGTGGTTGTCGACGGCGTTCTGCAGCGCGCGCCACGGCCCGTCGCGGAATCCGGTGCGGAGCGGCTCGAGGTCCATGCCATAGAGCGGGCGAGGAGGGGTCGCGAGCACCATGTCGCGCTCGAGGATCTCGGCGATCTGCCGGACCTGGTAGCGCGCGAGGTCGTCGTCGCGCGCCGCGATCGCGCCGCCGAGGCTCGCGAAGCGCTCGCCCACCTCGGTCATGACCGTGGCGAGACGTGGCGGGATCCCGTGCGCACGGGCCTCGGCCGCGGCGAGCCCGAGCACGAGACCGGTGAGCGCGGGGACCAGAAACCGTCGAGCGCGCGGGTGCGCCGCGCGGGGGATGGGCTCTCGTGCCATGGCGTGAGTCTACGCGCTCGCCCGGCGGGCGCGGGCCTACGACATGCCGAGGATCGGTGGTGGGTGAGCCTGGCCTGGAGACGGCCTTCGAGTCGCGAGGGTCCGGCGGCCCGTCGGCGAGTACGGCTCGCCCACGGTCGATCCCGGTAGCGGGGAGGCTCGCCTGCGCTGCGGCGGCGCGAATGGGGCTCGCGGCCCACGAGACGAGAGCGGAGCGCAGCCTGAGACGCGCCCTTCGACAGGCCCCAGCCCCTCACGCCTCGCCAGGGTCAGCGCGAACGTGACCCACCGCCCGCGAATCTCTCGACGTGGAGAGTGGCGAGCTTTCGTGCGACGCTGCCGCGACTTTTCTGCGACCGTTGCGCGACGTTCTCGCGACGGACCGGGTGACGAATGAGCCGACGTCCGATTCCCATGCCCTCGCCGCTCGCGCGCGCCCGGGTGCTCGCGTTGCTCGTCGTGCTCGCCGCACCAGGGTGCTCGGGAGGGGGCTCGTCGGCCTCGCCCATCGACGGACCCCCGGGTAGCCGCTCACTGTTCGTGGACGGTTGCCCCAGGCCGGGGTTCGCGCACGCGCGGACCATCGATCGGCCCGACCTCGGCGCGTGGGGCCCCGGCGCGCTGGGCGCCGAGGGTGACGTGGTCCTCGGCAACGACCGCGCGGCGTTCGTGATCACCGCTCCCGACGACGACGACGCGTACTATTACTACGGCGGGATCGTCGTCGACGCCGTCGCGGTCGACGGATGTAGGCAGTCCGGGCCCGAGCGCTTCCAGGAGCTCGAGCCGCTCCTCGGACGGCTCGCGCTCGACGAGTTCACCGACTCGACGCTGCGCGGCTTCCGCGCCGAGTCCCTCGAGATCGTGTCGGACGGCTCGAACGGCGAGCCGGCGGTGGTACGGGCGCGCGGCACGGACGACACCTACTGGCTGGTCGAGTACGAGATCCTGCGCCGCGCGATCCGCGCCGGCGCGCCGCGCACGCCATCGGCGGCCTTCGGCGTCGACGTGACCATCGACTACACGTTGCCCGCCGACTCGGCGGTGCTGCGCATCGACGTGTCGATCACCAACCGCCGCGACCGCGCGCAGGGTGTGCTGCCCGCGGTGGCCAACCTCTTCGGCACCACGATGGAGCTCGATCCGTACGCGTTCGCGCGCTTCTCGATCGCCGGCTTCGGGCTCGAGGCGGGTTCGCCGTGGCTCACCGCGCGCTCGCCCCAGGGTGACGGAGCGGTGTCGTTCGCGATGGAGGATGCGCTGCTCGTGCGCACCAACATCTCGGGCGTGGACGCGACGCTCGATCTCTTCCGCGCTCTCACCGGGCTGCGTCTCGGAGCGGCGGGCAGCCCCACCGAGAGCGGCTCGGTCCGCTACTTCCTGAGCGTCGGTGGAAGCGACGGCAACTCGGCCGAGGTACCGCTCGGAGAGGTCCGCCCCGACGCCTACCCAGGCGTGACCGCGGAGCTGGTGCCGGTCGCCGGCCAGGTCGTCGACGGCGTGTCGCAGCAGCCAGTGCCCGACGCGGAGGTGACGGTGGAGGTCCCCGACAGCGACGGCGAGTGGCGCCCGCTCCATCAGCTCCGCACCGACGCGACCGGTCACTTCGCCGGCTCGGTGGCGCGCTTCCCGAATCCATCGCTTCGTTACCGGGTCACCGCGCGGGTGGAGGGCCACGCGCCCTCCGAGCCGCGGGCCTTCGACCCGGCGGCGCTCGGCGCGACGCCGCTCGAGCTCGTCGTGGGTGGCGGTGGCTCGCTCGCCTACGACGTCCGCGACGGGGAGGATCGACCGATGCCGGCGCGCATCACGTTGTGGCGCGATGGCGTCACCGCGCAGGTGATCTACGGCTATCCCGGCGCGGGCGCCGCGCCGGTGGTGCCGGGCCGCTACGAGGTGAGCGTCACGCGCGGGTACGAGTACCAGCCGTACCAGGGCGTGGTCGAGGTGCCGTCCGTTGGCGAGGCACGCCTCGCGGTGACGCTTCCGCGGCTCGTGGACACCACGGGCTTCCAGTCGATGGACGGACACATGCACGCCGAGCCGAGCCCGGACGCGCCGGTGCTCCTCCCCCGGCGCATCGCGACGGCGGCGAGCGAAGGACTCGAGGTGGCGATCAGCACCGACCACGAATTCATCGGCTCGTGGCAGCGCGGCATCGACGAGACCGGGCTCGGTGCCTTCATCGCCACCGTCCCCGGTGAGGAGCTGACCGCCAGCGTGCCGGAGCACATCAACCTCTACCAGGTGGAGCCGCGCCCCGATGTCAACGCACGCGGCGGTCCGGTGCGCTGGTACGGGAAGGACATCGACACGATCTTCGCCGAGGCGCGCCAGCGGGGCGCGGGGATCGTGTCGCTCAACCATCCGCGCTTCGACTGCGCGTACCTGTGCCTCTCCGGCTACGACCGGCTCACGGGGCTCGCGACGCTCGCCGATCCGACGATCCTCGGGCTCGCCGCGGACGCGAAGCTCTGGAGCTGGAACTTCGACGTGGTCGAGTACCTGAACGGGCTGCGCGACCCGTTCGTCGACCCCGCCCGCCCCGAGGAGACCGGGCTCTTCGAGGACTGGCAGAGCTTCTTGAATCTGGGCCACCGCATCGCCGCCGTGGGGGTGACCGACGTCCACGGGCTCGAGCGGCCGGGCTCGCCGCGCACCTACTTCGCGGCGACGAGCGACGACCCCGCGCGGCTCGACGCGGACGGGATGGTCGCGGCCCTCGAGGCGGGCCGCGCGATCGTCAGCGCCGGCGCCTTCGCCCGCGTGCGCGCGGCGAGCGGGGAAGGGCTGGGAGAGCTCGCGCGTGCCAGCGCGGGCGCGCTCGAGCTCGACGTGCACGTCGAGGCGCTGCCGGAGGTGGACGTGACCCACGTGAAGGTGTTCGCGAACTGCGACGAGGTCGCCACGTTGCCGGCCGCCGAGCCGCACGGGGTGGTGAAGCTCGACCGGCGCGTCTCGCTCACGCTGACCCGCGACGCTCACGTCGAGGTGCTGGCGTTCGGGCGCGAGCCGATGCCGCGTGGGCTCAGGACGTACGACGCCACTCGAGTGCCTCGCGTCACCACCAACCCCATCTACGTCGACGTGGACGGCAACGGCGCCTTCGACGCCCCCGGCGGCAAGACCTGCACGTACGATCTGCTGCGGACGTCGAGCGCGGCGGCGTCCCGCTAGCGCGGATCTTTCGGTGCGCCAGCGGAGCTCGATCGGATCCGGTTCCGACGGGGGCACGGAGGCCCCCGCCCTACGAGAACTTCGCGACGACCTGTCGTCGTAGCGACGGCGGGGATGGCTCAGGCCGCCGAGGCGGCGCCGTCCTCGGCCCCGAGCGCCGGCGGACCCCCCGATCGCGCGACGCGCTTGGCAGGTAGCCACCGCGCGAGCACGCGCATGAGGTCGGACTTCGAGATGGGCTTGGTGATGTAGTCGTCCATGCCGGCGGCTCGACAGCGCGCCTCGTCGCCCGAGATCGCGTTGGCGGTGAGCGCCACCACCGGCACCCGCCCCGCGTCGCCTGGGAGCCGGCGAATCGCGCGCGTGGCCTCGAAGCCGTCCATCTCCGGCATCTGGCAGTCCATGAGGACGAGCTGGAACGGCCGCGCCGAGACCGACTCCACGGCCTCGAGGCCGTTGCTCGCGACCTCGACGGCGGCGCCCACCTTCTGCAGCATCCGGCGCGCCACCATCTGGTTCACGGCGTTGTCCTCGACCACCAGGATCCGCACCGGGCCGGTGAGGGACACGTCGTGGCGGTGCGCCGGCCCTGCCGGTTCGCGGACCACGGCCGCCTCCTCGGCGCGCACCGTGAACGAGAAGGTCGAGCCCTCGCCGAGGTCACTCGACACCGAGATCTCGCCGCCCATGAGCTCGCTCAGGCGCTTGCAGATCGCGAGACCGAGGCCGGTGCCACCGTAGCGTCGGGTCGTGGACGAGTCCGCCTGGGTGAACTCGCGGAAGAGCTGGGCGCGGGCCTCCGGAGCGATGCCGATGCCGGTGTCGGTCACGGCCATGTGTAGCGCCGGCGCGTCGCCGGCCCGGTGGCGCGTGACGCGCACCGTGATCGCGCCTCGCTCGGTGAACTTGAGCGCGTTGCCGATCAGGTTGATGAGGATCTGGCGGATGCGGCCGGGATCGCCGCGCGCCGCCGCCGGGAGGTCGTCGGCGAGCTCGACCGTGAGGTCGAGCTGCTTGGCGCGGCAGCGCGCGCGGAACAGGTCGGTGACGCTGCGCGCCAGCTCGGCGGGCGAATAGACGATCGACTCGAGCTCCATGCGCCCGGCCTCGATCTTCGAGAAGTCGAGGATGTCGTTGATGAGGGCCAGCAACGCGTCGCCGCAGCCACGGATGTGGTCGACGAAGCCGCGCTGCTGCTCGTCGAGGATGGTCTCGGCGAGCAGGTTGGCGAGGCCGAGCACGCCGTTCAGCGGAGTACGGATCTCGTGGCTCATGGTGGCCAGGAAGTCGGACTTGGCGCGGCTCGCGGCGTCCGCGGCGCGGCGCGCCGCGTCGAGCTCGCGGTTCGAGCGCGACAGGTCCTCGAGCACGCGCTCGAGATCGTGGGTGCGCTGCTTCACCTGGGCCTCGAGGAGGATCGCGGTCTGGAACATCGCGAACGCGTTCCCCTGCGAGTCGATCTCGTGCTCGACCCGGCGCATCAGCACCTGATTGGTGCGGGTGAGCCTGCGGACCTGATCCTCGAGCGCCTGGATTCGCTCGGCGGGGGCCGCGGTCGCGGGCGGGCTCAGGGGTGACACGGGGGGGCACCGATCGCCACGCCGGTGAAGGTCTGGTTCACGTGCATGGCGTTGAACTGTTCGCCATAGGTGGAGAAGCCCACCACGCGATGCTCGGCGAAGAGGCGGGAGACGGCGCACTCGGTGCCGGTGCGCTCGATCTCGAGGCGTCGCAGGATGCAGTCGAAGCCGATCACGAGGTCGGGCGGACCGATGGCGCCCGTCACCCGGGAGAGCGCGCTCTCGAGGTTGTCGACGAGCGCCTCGCCGCGACCGAGGGTGAGCACGATGCCTTCGTCGATGGCGCAGAAGAAGGTCAGGCTGCCGTCCGGGTTCACCTTCTGGATCGAGCGTACGTACGGCTTGCCGCCGACCTGCACGATCACCGGGTGCGTCGCGAACGCCATGGCGGTGAGCTTGCTCGGGTCGAGGCCGACCAAACGCGCGTACTCCTGCCCCGCGGGGTCGCCGTTGATCTCGAACACGATCCGGCGCGTGGCGTCGGCGCCCGTCACCACCATCTTCTCGCTGTCGGGGACGAAGTGCTGGATCTTGATCGGCACGAAGGGCCGATCGGTCTGGATCAGCGCGAGCACCGCGCTCGACGACGAGAAGGCGCCGTCGGCGAGCACCGCGGTGGAGCCGAAGTCGAGCCCGTCGCCCGCCGAGCCCCCGGCGAGCTGGATGTCCACGAGGGCATTGCTGAGCGCTCCCACCACCGCCTCCTCGCGCACCGTGAGGCCGTCGATGAGCAGCAACGCGAAGCAGTTGGCGGCGCTCGGAAAGGGTCCGTGTCGCGAGAGCTCGGCGCGCAGGCGCGAGACCATCGCTCCGCCGGCCGAGACGTCGAAGCACGCCACGTCCGGGATGCGCTCGCATGCGACGCGGAAGGAGCTGGCGGGCAGGCTGAAGCCCGAGACGCTGCCCTTCGCCAGCCCGCAGGGTCCGATCTCGCCGGCCGTGGTGCAGCCGATCACCGGCGTGTCGCCGAAGCGTGCGCGAACCTCGGCCGCGAGGGTCACTCGGTCGAGGGTGGGAGAAGCGAAGAGGACGACGAGTGCGACGTCGGAGCCTCCCAGACGATCGACGAGCTCGCTCGCGACCGCCCCGGGTGTGCTCTCCGACACGCAGGCACGCCGGATCTCGCCGGGAGCGCTGTCGGGCATGATGGGCACCTGTGCCTTTCCTCCGACTCCTCGGCACGGCGCCAGGATTCTTGAGGCCGCAACGGCCGCGAGCGGGCCGAGGAGCGGACGCGAGTGGGGCGGATCGGTCCCGATCCCGGGCGGCCTCTCGGCCGCCCCTACACACCCACTTCGAGCGGCCGGGGAGGGGCGCGCGTGGCGCGCCCGGCGATACGCGGGGGCGATACGTCGCCGATCGCGTCGATCCCGGTACAGGAGTCGCGGACCGCCAGGAGGCGGTCCCTCCGAATGGGCCGTCGCCGTCGCTAGCGGATGCCGCCGGCGCCGAATCGCGCCAGCCGCGGATCATCCCTTCGAGCGTTCGATCGACGTCGGCGCGCCGGTCCCACTGCGGCGGGATCCACCCGTTGTTCGCGGCGATCTCCAGGTCGGTCAGGTTTCCGATCACGCAATACGGCCTGAACTGGCTCCGGTCGACCACGACCTCGGGCAGCGTCGGCGCCGCGCGCGGCTTGCGCGACGCGAGGCGCGCCAGGTCGAACACGTCGAGGAGGCGGTTGGCCGCGGCGTCCCGCTGGGTGAGCGACGGAAGCCCCCAGCGCCACTGGATGAAGGCGAGCGGGCTGGTGTGATCGAGCACCTCGCTCGAGACCTGGCCGCGCTTCACCCACGGGCCGATCGCCATCGACGGCACGCGGAAGCCGAGCTGATCGAAGCCGTCGCTGGCGCGCTCGTCGGCGGCCTTCGGCGGCGGCACGTGATCGAAGAATCCCCCGTGCTCATCGTAGGTGAGGAGCATCAGGCTCTTCTCCCACAGCGGACTCGCGGCGAGCGAGTGGACCAGGCTCGACACGAACGCCTGGCCGAGGTGGACGTGGTGCGGCGGGTGATCGTCGGCGAGGGCGAACGACGGATCGACGATCGAGACGGTCGCGAGGTTCCCCGAGGCGGCGTCGGCGGCGAAGCGCTCGACCGGCACGATGTTGCGGCCGTAGCGCCCGAGCTTGTCGAAGTCGATGCGCAGGCCGTTGCCGGCTTCGTTGCGGAGCGCGAGAAGCGCCACGAACGGCAGGTCGGTGAAGTAGTAGCGCCACGAGATGCCCGCCTCGTCGAGGAGGTCGTAGAGGCTCGGGATGGCGGTCGGCAGGATCTCGTTGGAGCGCAACCCCGCTGACTGGGCGGTGTGGAAGTAGTAGCGGTTCGGCCACGTCGGTCCCATCACCGACGAGAACCAGCGCTGGCACAGCGTGAACTCGTCAGCGAGCCCGTAGTAGAACGGCAGCACCGCGCGATCGTGATAGCCCATCACCTCCGACGCCACGCTCGGGGTCTGTACGTCCACGAAGTGCTCGGTCACGAACCCGGTGTTCGCGCCTTCGGCGAACTGATTGCGACTCGACGACCAGCCGTGGGGCGGATCGGTGACGCACAGGTTCGACAGGCGAAACGACGAGACCGGAGTGCCGTCGGGGAGGGCGTTCGCCTCGGTGCCGGTGAGGCCATCGACGTCGGTGCGTCCCTCCACGAGGCTCAGGCTGCCGAAGTAGTGATCGAACGTACGGTTCTCCATCATCACGAACACGACGTGATCGACGGGGACGTCCTCGGGCAGCAGATCACTCGCGGAGAGCGCGCCCGAGCTCGAGCCGCCGCACGCGTTGATCAGCGGCGCTGCGGCGGCGACACCGACGAGCTTGATGACCTCGCGGAGGGCGTCGCGACGGCTCAAGGAGTAGTTGCGGACCAGGTGGTCGAAGAGGGTGCGCGGGTTCATTTTGCCGACCTTAACGGGTGCGGGTGACGTCTTGGAAGCGGGGGGGAATCGCCGACGTGACTCTCTTGGCGACGCGCCGCGCGGCGCGTCGCAGTAGGCTCGGGCCGGCGGCTGGCGGCCCGTGCCGGGCCGCGATCGGGAGAATCATGCTCGAGCTGATCCTCGAGTCCCTTGCTTGGCTCCTCTTCGAGTGGGTCCTGCCGTTCTTCGCCGAGGTCGCGATCGAGCTCGGCTTCGAGTCCGTTCGCCACGCGACGCGCCGCGGGCGAGCGGCCAACCCTTGGCTCGCTCGGCTCGGTCTCTTCTTGCTGGGCCTCGTCATCGGCTTCGTGAGCGCGATGGTCGCGCCCCATCGGGTGTGGCGTCCGCTGCTCCACCCGTCCGGGATCAGCGTGCTGATCGCGCCGATCGTCAACGGCGCGGCCATGTTTCTCTTCGGGGCCTGGCGCCGCGGTCGCGGCGGCGATCCGAGCTTGCGCCACGTTCTGGGGAGGCGCGCTCTTGGCGTTCGGGCTCGCTCTGGCGCGCTGGTGGTGCGTCGTCGGCTCGGCGTGATGCGGCCGGACCCGCGCCCGCGCCGATCGGCGTGACGACCACGGTTCAGAACCGGTACGTCACGTAGCCGCGGATCTCGCGCGGTTCGGCGGGGTGGAAGTGGAGGTCGTCGACGCCCTCCGCGGGCTCGTCGAGGGAGATCCGCGACGGGAAGTCGTAGTCGATGTCGTGGCTGGTCGAGTCGAAGAGGTTGAGCACGTCGAGGTGCAGGCCGAGGTTCCCGCGCGTCCAGCCCGCTCGAAGGTTGGTGAGCAGCGTGGACTCGGAGCGCACCGAGTCGTCCTCGATCAGCGCGCGCGGTCCGAAGTAGCGGGTGCGCAGGCTCACGTCGAACCCGTGGGGAGGTCGAGTGCGGCGCCGGCGCTGACGACGGCCTCGACCGCGCCCGGGATGTGACCTCCGGCGGGTCGTCGTCGCGGAAACTCGGCGTGGAGAGCGAGAAGTCCGCGTCGAGGGCCAGCCAGCCGAGCGGCTTCCAGTAGTTGGCGAGCTCGAGCCGTAGCGGCGGCTCGGCCGGCTCCGGCTCGGTGGTGCCCGCGTCGCCCACGAAGAGGATCTCCGGAGTCGACGTCGAGCCACCACAGCGCCGCCGTGGATTTGAGCCCGTGGGCGAACGCGGTGCGAGCGCCGAGCTCGGCGCCCTTGGTGCGAACCAGCGGGTCGACCGGGCTCGCGGGCTCGCCGGTCTCGGGATCGACCTGGATCGTGGTGCCGCGGGCGTCGTTCGAGTGAAACCCGAGACCCGCATTCGCGTAGAGCTCGGTGTCCGCCCAGGGCCCGAACACCAGCCCGAGCTTGGGGCTCGCCAGGCCGTCCCACTCGTTGCCGGAGTTCTCGCGGATGCTGCTCGCCACCGAGAAGTAGTAGACGTCGCCGCGCAGCCCGATCGTCGAGCGGAACCAGTCGGTCCACGGCGTCTCGCTCTTGGCGTAGAGGCCGAGGCTCGTCTCGTTGACCGTGTCGTCGCGGATGCGATCCAGGCGCCGCTGTGCCTGGGTGTGATAGAGGCCGACCTGCGGGATGAAGTCACTGCGGAGCTGGAGGCCGAAGGTGTTGTTCAAGGCGAAGCCGGCGATGTCGACCTTCAGGTCCTGGGTCGCCTGGCCGCCGGCCACGATGCGGCGGTCGGCCTGCTCGAACTGGTCGCCGTTCACCGGATCGTCGAGGAGGTAGGTGAAGTTCGAGAACAGGTCGAGGCGGTAGTAGCTCACGTACGCCGTGAAGCGCGAGCGGTCCTCCGCGCCGCGCCAGCCGTTCACGGCGAGGATCGCGCGCATCGTCTTGCCGCCGTCGGTGGGGTCGAGGGTGCCGAGGCGGGTGATCAGCCCCTCCTGGACGGCGCGCCGCGGGATCTGGTCGGTGGAGTCCCACTCGGCCGTGTAGCCGAAGGCCGCGATCGAGAGACCCTCCGTCGCGTCGCCGAGCGTGTACTTCAGCTCGCCATTCCACTTGGCGAGGTTCTCGGGGTCCTCCCAGGGACCGTCGTAGTACTGCGCCTCGAGCGCGTAGAGCAGGCGGCCGCTGCCGATCGTGGGCGAGTCGGCGAGCAGTCCCCGCCAGTAGTCGTCCTGGCCGACACCCGCGTTCACGAGGCCCTGGGGGAGCACGCTCATCGTCTCGAGCTGCGCCGTCCCCGCGGACGAGAAGTCGCCGACGTCCGCGTGGTAGGGCCCCTTCTCGAAACGGATCACCTCGATCAGCTCCGGGATGAGGAAGTTGACGTCGAGGTAGCCCTGGCCGTGGGCGTGGGTGGGCAGGTTGATCGGAACTCCCTCGACCGTGAGCCCGAAGTCGGTGCCGTGGTCGAGGTTGAAGCCGCGCAGGAACCACTGGTTGGCCTTGCCGGTACCGCTGTGCTGGGTCGCGATCAGGCCAGGAACGACCTCAAGGGTCTCGCCGGGTCGAAGGAACGGACGATCCTCGATCTGGTCCTGGCCCACGCGCCCCTCGGACGCCGCGTCCGCGGCGCCGACCAGGTTCTCGCCGCGGCCGATCACCTCGAGCTCCTCGGTTTCGGTGAGGGTGGACGCGCTCGCGGCGGGGGACCGTCGACCACGGGGTTGGCCGCCGTTGCCGGCGCCGCCGGGTGCCCCGGACGATCGGGGCTCGCGAGGGCGGCGGAGGCGAGTGCCACGCTGGCGAGGGTCGCGGCCCACGTGGAGGTGGCGGGCGGTCGGGGGAGCCGGATCGGGATGGGTTCGTGGTCTGCAGATCCTACGATGAGGCGATTCGCCATTTCGTAATACCCATGCGCGCGACGGTGCGCCGTGCCGATCTCGGCGATCCGGCGCTCCAGCGCCGTCTGCTGATACGGAAGGACGGCGCGCGCGGTCGAGCCTCGCGCCGAGGTAGGCGATGCCGGCGACCGCGAGGGTCCGATCACGCCCGCGACGCCCTGTGGAGGCGGGCCGTCCATCCTCGGGAACGAATACTCGGGAATCGGCGCTCGGCGCCACACCTGCGCGCCCTCCGCGGCTTCGGCGAAGCCATGGTCCTGCGACACGCGGTCCAGCCCGTCCGGGTTGCTGGACGCGAACGGCGCCACGACGAACGCGAGCGCGACGGCGAGTGCCAGGCCGGCGAGCATGAAGCCCCAGGTCTTCCGGTCCATCGTCATCCCGCCGCCGAGATGACGATGGACGCCGCGTCGATCGGTCCGCTCCCGAATCCGTCGGGACGTGGGACCTCGGGCGGCTCGAAATCAGGCTCGACGGTATCACGAAATCGGGATTCGTACCACCTGCGACCGGGACGACCTGTCACCGCGGGCCGCGGGCGCGGGTGGTGCCTGCGCCCGGAGTTCCACAGGCGCCGAAGCCGCCGGCGCCACCGGATGTCCATCGCTTGACGTGGGTGGCGGGGCAGTGGGACATTCTATCCCACAAAGTGGGATATGGTATCCCACAACGATTCGAAAGGGCATGGGTGCGGCTCCGGCAAGGAACGCCGGGAAGGGATCAACCGAAGCGTGAGACGTGCCGCAGGTGGCGGACGGCTCGTCACGGCCGTCGGGGTGCTGTGGCTGGCTGCCGCATCGCCTGGTTGCTCGGACGTGAAGGAGGCGCTCGTCCTGAACGGCGTGAGCGACGATGTTTCGTCGGTCGCGGTGGCCGTCGGGGCGGTCGAGCCGCACTGGGGCGCCATCCAGGCAGGGCCGATCGCGAGCCGGATCGTCGTCGCCGACGGGTCGGCGTACGTGGTGAGCTCGGGCGGGTTTCCGGGCTCGACGGGCGCGAGCGTGCGCGTGGTGGACGTCGCGACGCGGTCGGTCGGAACACGACCCGCTGCCGGACGGCGCAACCCTCCGCGATCGCCGTCGCCGCCGGACCAAGGCCTACGTGGTTCCACGGCGACGAGGTCGCCGTGTTGAACCCCACCCCGCCGGTTCGGCAGCGGGGTGGCACCCGATTCCCCGGTGGCTTCCGGGCCAGGCACCGGCGGGAAAGTCGCCGCGGGGCGCGGGCGTACGTCGAGCCCGCGTTCGACAGCTGACCTCGGCTACGGCCCCGGCACGGTGAGCATCGACGTCGCGACCGACACGCTGGTGGACGCCGACGGCGACGCGGAACGGGCCGGTACCCCCGCCCGATGCGGAACCCGCAGGATCTGGACGTCGACGCCGCGCCAGGCCACGCCATCTGCACGGGGGACTACCGAGCCGGGACGCTTCGCCACCGTGAGCCCCTCGACGCTTCAGGTCCTCCGCACGGTGCCGCTCGGCGGCTCGCCGGGCACGGTGACCGTCGCGGGCTCGGTGGCGCTGGTCGGCGACGGCGGATCGAGTGGGTGCCGACTCTACGCGGCGCGCACCGACACCGGCGCGGTGCTCTACGACGCGCTCGCGCCCTCCTCGTAGTGACCCGGTCTGGGCCTCCCGGCGCGGGCGCGGCGTCGCCGAGTGGTCCTCGCCTGGCGGGGGCGTACGGGGCCGAGGCGTGCTCGCCGAGATCGCGGTCGGCACCACCGCCGGGGGGGCCGTCAGCCGATCGTCTGATCCGCCCCGGCGCGAACCTCCCGGTCTCGGTGGGGCTCTTGCCCTACTGATCGTCCGATGCGCGATCGCGAGCGCCGGCGCGGCCATGGAGGTCGTTCCGGTCGTTCGATCGCGGCACGCCCGCGCGGTGTGCAAACCCTCGATCACACGCGACGCCGAGCGCGTCGCAGAGGAATGACCAGATGACTGCAACGCTTCTTCGCCCGGGTTTCGTGCCCGGCTCGCTCCGCACGCTCGTTCTCCTCGTCGTCGGAATCATCTCGTTCGCGGAGGTCGCGGCAGCCGGGCCGTACGCCCCACCGGCCGGTCAGCCCGGCTCGACCCGCGGTCTCGACGACGCCCGGTCAAGGCGGGGCCAGCGGCTACGGGAACTACCTGCCCGGACCCGCCGCGATTCGACCTGGAAGCCCCGCGAGGGCCCCGGGAAGGCGGTCGGCGACCTGACGACATCGTGCTTGGGGACAACGGCAAGATCACCCCGACCTTCGAGCACCCCATCTCGAACGGCGCTGGCCTGACCTCGTGGTCTTCGAGACCGTTCAGCGATACCTTCCTGGTTCGCGTTTGTCGAGGCCTCGGTCGACGGCGGACCTGGAGCGCTTCCAACGACTCGCCGACGTCGCACCGGGCCTCCTTCGGTACCATCGATCCCACCAACCCGATGGGTTGGCCGGCAAGTACCGGCAGGGCTACGGTGCGCCGTTCGATCTCGCGTCGGTCGGGCTGAGCCAGGCGATCTACGTCCGGATCGTCGACATCAAGGGGGACGGCTCCGTCAAGGACACGTCGGGAAGCTCGATCTACGACCCGTACCCGACCAGTGGCGCGCCTGGCTTCGACCTCGAAGCGGTCGGGGTCATCAATCAGCAGGCCGCGTGCGGCGCCGTCGGTCCGGGTGACCCGACCGGCGGCATCGCGCGGATCCCGAGTGCTGGCGGTGCTCGTGGCGATGCGCGGTGCCGCCCGCTGCGGCGCAAAGCGACGCCGGTCGTGGTGCGAAGCCGCGCCCGAGGTGCCGGACGTTGCCGGCGGAGCCGGTGGTGCCTCGGCCTCGCACCACCGGCCCGGCCTCCTCGACGGCGGTCCGTGCTAAGCCTCCGCCCCGTTCATCCGACCGAGCGACAGCAACAGGAGAGTTCCGCATGAAGACCCGCGCCGCCATCGCGTTCGAGCCCGGAAAACCACTGGTCGTCGAGACCGTCGATCTCGAGGGACCGCGCGCCAACGAGGTGCTCGTCGAGCTCAAGGCGACCGGTGTGCCACACCGACGCCTACACGCTCTCGGGCAAGGACTCGGAGGGGATCTTCCCGTCGATCCTCGGCCACGAGGGAGCGGGCGTGGTGGTGGAGGTCGGGAAGGACGTGAAGAGCGTGAAGGCGGGCGACCACGTGATCCCGCTCTACACGCCCGAGTGCCGCGCCTGCGAGTACTGCCTGAGCGGCAAGACCAACCTCTGCCAGGCGATTCGCGAGACCCAGGGGAAGGGTGTGATGCCGGACGGAACGAGCCGGTTCTCGCTCGGCGGCAAGACGATCCACCACTACATGGGGACATCGACCTTCTCGAACCACACGGTGCTGCCCGAGATCGCGGTGGCGAAGATCCGCGAGGACGCGCCATTCGAGAGCGTCTGCTACATCGGCTGCGGCGTCACCACCGGCATCGGCGCGGTGATCCACACGGCGAAGGTCGAGCCGGGCTCACGGGTGGTGGTGTTCGGGCTCGGTGGCATCGGCCTCAACGTGATCCAGGGCTGCCGGCTGGTGGGCGCTCGGCAGATCGTCGGCGTGGATCTCAACCCCGCGAAGAAGCCGCTCGCCGAACGCTTCGGCATGACCGACTTCGTGAACCCGAGCGAGGTCGGCGGGGATCTGGTGCCGTATCTGGTGAGCCTGACCAAGGGCGGCGCCGACTACAGCTTCGAGTGCATCGGCAGCACCAAGACCATGCGCCAGGCCCTCGAGTGCGGTCACAAGGGCTGGGGTGTGAGCGTCATCATCGGAGTGGCGGCGGCGGGCGAGGAGATCGCGACGCGGCCGTTCCAGCTCGTCACCGGGCGGGTGTGGAAGGGCTCCGCGTTCGGCGGCGCGCGCGGGCGCACCGACGTGCCCAGGATCGTCGACTGGTACATGGAGAAGCGGATCGAGATCGACCCGATGATCACCCACAAGATGCCGCTCGACGACGTGAACCGCGCGTTCGACCTCATGCACCACGGCGAGTCGATCCGCTCCGTGATCACGTACTGAGCGGGATCGACTCCTGGCGCCCGACGAAGCCGGCGCGCTGGGGAGGGGCACGCGTCGCGTGCCCGGCGATACGCAGGAGCGTGAGCGTCGCCGAGCGCGTGGATTCCGGTTCATCCCCGCTCGATTCCTGGCAGTCGACGGAGCGACCGCCCACCAGCCGCTCGGGTCAGCCTCCGACGCCGATGCGGTGGAGCACGTCCATCACCAGGCTCGGCTTCAGCATGTAGAGGCCGAGCGCCGCCAGCGGGATCGACCCCAGGAACCACAGGAACGAGAACTTGTAGCCGAGGATCTTCTCGCGTAGCAGGCCGAACAGCACCGCAACGACGATCAATCCCACGCCCAGGAAGAACTTCTGCGTCGTCGCGTCCACCTGTCGTCCTCCGATCCGACGGCTCGCGGCGAGCGAGCCCGCTCTCGCCCGCTCGTCGCGTGCGTACTTTGAACCACCGAGCACGGGCCGCGCAACTTTCGTTGCGGCGCCGCCGCTTCCGTTTCGCGGGCGCGCTCCCCGCACGCGTCGCCCGGCCGTTTCGCTTGCCCGAACCCGCGGAATTCCATCGTGTGTCCGGCGCGGTCGCTGGCGCCGCCCTTGCACCGGTGCCTCGCTTCCATGGTGGACGCTGCGCGGATTGACCCGCGCGGCGGTTTCTGGCACCCAGGCTTCGTGACTTTCATCCGCATCCGCGCCCGCTCTCCACGCGCGCCGGGCTCGTGGTGCGAGCCGCGGCTCACGGTGCTCGGGGGTGTGGCGCTCGCCTCGCTGGTTGCGCTCGCCATCATCGCCTGCCCCGCGCCTGCTCACGCGCAGGGCGAGTCCGTCGTCGAGGACGCCTCGCCCGAGGCCGGGGGTCTCCACGAGGAGATGTTGTGGATGGTCGAGGAGGACCCACTCGTCGACGTGGGGAGCAAGCGCGCTCAGCGGCTCTCGCGCTCGCCCGTCAACGTCCAGGTCTTCACCGCGCAGCAGATCCGCGACTCGGGTGCCCGCAACCTCGGCGAGTTCCTGCGCCGGGTGCCATCGGTGCGCGCGTTCGTGGCCACCTCGGCCGACACCCAGGTGGGAGCGGCGCGCTCGGCGAGCGTCACCGGATTCCAGTTCGTGGAGGTGCTCCTCGACGGCCGCTCGGTGCGCCAGGAGTGGCTCGGCACCTATTTCGAGACGCCGCTACCGATCTTCCTCGCCGACATCGACCGCATCGAGGTGGTGCAGGGACCGGACGGCGCCATCTACGGGCCAGGTGGGCTGGCGCTGGTCATCGACATCAAGACCCGCGACCCCGCCGACAAGCAGACCGAGGGCACGCTGGCACAGCTCGTCGGCGGCGGCCCCACGGGCCTCCTCGACGTGATGGGCTCGCACGGGTTCGCGCTCGGCGCGGTCAAGAGCAAGCTCACCGCGGGCTTCCAGACCATCGAGGAGTTCGACGACCAGCGCAACGTGCTGCCCGACAACGACGGCACCTCCGCGCACATGCTCAAGCTCTCGCTGCGCAGCGTCCTCGACCTCGAGGACCGCTCGCGGTGGGAGGTCGACGGCAGCTTCACCGGCGGCGACGTCGACCTCTTGTTCGGCACCATCTTCAAGGCCCACGACGCCTCCGAGCGCAGCGCGCTGATCCGCCACCAGCGTGAGCTGTTCGGCGGCGACCTGACCGCGCAGGTGTCGTGGACCGAGTTCGCCTTCGGGCTCGAGGCGGCGGCGCTCCTCGATCCCCTCGAGACCACCGCCGACCGCTTCGACGGAGAGGTCCGCCAGACCTTCGAGCTCCCCGGCGGCCACCACCTCCTCGGCGGGCTCGCGTACCAGTTCCAGACCGTCGACGGCGGACTCTTCACCGAGCGCGAGTCGCTCGACACTCTCGGCATCTTCGCTTCCGACGAGTGGCAGCTCACCGACGAGCTCTCGCTCTCGGCGAGCGCGCGCGTCGAGACCCTCCATCCCGCCGGCACGGTGGTGATGCCGGGCGGTGCCTTGGTGTGGCGCCCCGCCGAAGGCCAGAGCTTCCGGCTCGGTGTCGGCCGCGGTGTCGCGGCGCCGCCGCTCTTCGGGCTCCACGGTCGGTTCGACGTGACGCCGATCTTCGTCGGCTCGGGCCCCGAGGCGCCGGACATCACGCTCCTCGTGCTGCGCGGCAACCCCGAGCTCGACTACCAGGACCTCACGTCCTACGAGGCCGGTTACCGCGGCGCCTGGTGGGACGGCCGCATCTACACCCAGGTCGAGGCGTTCCTCGAGGACGTCGACGGCATCGTCGGCTTCGGTCCGGTGCTCGCCGAGCCGGGGATCAACGTCCCGTTCGCGAACCGCTACTCGTACTGGGCGGCGGGCACGGAGGCGTCGTTCGACGTGAAGCCGCTGCCGTGGCTCACGCTCGCCCTCGACTACGCCTTCATCGATCCCTTCGACCAGGCCGATCGCTATGGCGAGCTCGAGATCGCGGAGGCGCTCGGCAACCACCGGGGTGTGGCGAGCATCGAGCTCGACTTCCGCGCGTCGCGGATCCCGGCGCCGTGGCTGCGCGGCTGGCACGGCTCGCTGAGCTTCGAGGCGACCTCCGACGGCCTCGCGTTCCCGCTCGCCTCGCTCACCGCGTATTCGCTGGTCGACGAGACCCAGCCGATCGCCGGGACGCGGCTCCTCAACGCGCGCCTCGCCTGGGAGCTCTCGGCTTACCGCCTCGACGTCGCGATCGAAGGCTGGAACCTCCTCGACCAGGAGCTGCCGATCTGGGGACGCGGCACGCGCATCGTGACCGGGCGCGTCACGATGGGGTTCTGAAGGGCGATCCCGATGCTGGCGTGGCGAACGACGCGGCGGCCCGGAGCCGAGGCAGCGGCACGGCGCGACTGGCGGCACCGCTCGCTGCGCGCGGTCGCCATCCTCGTCGTCGCTGCGCTCGTGGGGCCGGCGGCGCCACCCGTCCGCGCCGACCCGCCCCGGGTGGTGGCGGTCCGGTCGAGCGAGCTCCCGCTCTACGACGACGTCATCGCGGGATTCCGCGAAGGGCTCGGCTCGCGCGTCGATGTGGTCACGTTGCCTGGCACGGAGGCCGAGGCACGCCGCTTCGTGGAGGGGCTGAACCGGCTGCCGCCAGCCCTCTTCCTCACCCTCGGCGCGGCGGCGACCTCGCTGGTGCACCGCCAGGTCCCCGACGTACCGGTGGTGTACGCGCGGGTGCTGAGCAACGTGGAGGGGGGGCGGAGCACCGACGACCTCACCGGAGTACGTCAGCTCGTCCCGGCGTCCTCGCAGCTCAGGCTCTTGCTCCGCATCGCGCCCCGCACCCATCGCATCGGCGTCCCGTTCGATCCGGACCGCTCCACGACGTGGATCACCGAGGTCGAGCGTGCAGCGAAGGCCGCCGGAGTGGAGGTGGTGCGGGCCGCGGCCAGTGACAAGTCGAACGCCGCCGAGGCGCTCGCGAAGGTGACCGGCGGCGCCGAGCCCGTCGACGCGCTGTGGGTGGCGCCGGATCGTACCTGGATCAACCCGGACACCGTTCCGTTGCTGCTGCGCACCGCGCGCGAGAAGAGAGTGCCGCTGCTCGCCCACGCCGAGCAGCTCGTCGAGGAGGGAGCGCTCGCCGCCGCCTACGTCGACGATCACGCGCTCGGCCGCAGCGCCGCGGCGCTCGCTCGCCGCGTCCTCGCCGGCGAGCCCGCGGCGCAGGTCCCGGTGGCGGACCCGCCCGCGAGCATCGCGATCAACGCCGCGGTGGCGGCCGAGCTCGGCCTCACGGTGCCCGGCGAGCTGCTCGCCGAGGCCGCGAAGGTGGTCCGATGAGCGATCGCGTCGTGACGGCCCGTGGCGCCCGCGCGATGGGGCCGCGCCTCGAGCAGCGAATCCTCCTCACGATCTTGCCGCTGGTCGCGCTGATGCTCGGCGGGATGGGGTGGTGGAGCCACCGCGCGGTGCGCCGCGAGGCCGTGCTCCAGGAGGCGGCGAGCGTCGAGCGCGCGCTCGGCGAGGCGCAGCGCCGCCTCGACGGGCTGCTCGCGCAGCCGACGAGCGACCTCGTCGCGCTCGCCCACAGTGCGCTGATCCAGCGCTACCACTTCGACGTCCGCTTCGGATTCAACGACGCGGTCGAGCAGGACGCGGCGGTCCTCGACGATTCCTTCCGCCAGCTCCTCGAGGTCTCGACGACCTACCTCGCGGTGGCGTATCGCGACGAGGGCGGTGGCGTCGTGGCGCGCAGCCGGACCGGCTCGGCGCGCAGCGCCGACCCCGCGCTCGCGGAAGCGTTCGCAGAGCTGGTGGCGCGTGCGCCCGGCGACGATCGCGCATGGGTCCAGCGGCTCTCGGCCCGCGACCCGACCCGGCTGCGCTTCGGCACCGAGGTGCGCGACGACCAGCACCAGCTCGTCGGCAAGCTGGTGGTCGACCTCGATCTCCGCGGCGTGCACGACGTCCTCGACGGACTGCGCCGCGGACCGTCGAGCGGCGCGCTCATCGTCGGCGGCGACTCGACGCTCCTCGCCGCACCTCCCGAGCGTCCCCTCGGCTGGACGACGGAGAAGCTGCGCAGCGCTCTCACCGGTCCCCTCGCCGGATCCGCGAGCGCCGCCGCTCCCATGGTGGCGTACGCCCACGACGCGCTGCTCGGAAGCGTGGCGCTCGGGCTCAAGCCGGGCGCCGCGGTGTCGGGATGGACGCTCGCGCTGGTGGTGCCGCACCAGGAGTTCCTGGGAAGGATCGCGTCGGTGGGCCGCGACACGCTGGTGGTGACCTTGTTCGCCGTGGGGCTGGTGAGCGTGGTCGCATCGTGGGTCGTGGTGCGGATCTCGCGTGAGCTGCGCATCGCCACGGCCAACCTCGAGGGCCGCATGGAGGACCTCGCGCGCGCCAAGAGCGACCTCGAGTCGACGCAAGCGCAGCTCGTCCAGTCGGCCAAGCTCGCGGCACTCGGCGAGCTGGTGGCCGGCGTCGCGCACGAGATGAACAATCCGCTCGGGTTCCTGTACGCGAACGTGCGGGTGCTCGCGCGCTACGTGCACGAGATCGAGGAGATGGCGCGGCGTGGGCTCGGATCGGGAGCCGAGGGGGCCGCGGCCGAGCCGCCGGACGCGGCCGAGGCGGCGCGCGCCCGCCTCGACGACCTCGCGGGCAAGGTCGCCAAGCTCATCGACGGCTGCCAGGTGGGCGCCGAGCGCACCAAGACCATCGTCGAGAAGCTGCGTACCTTCGCGCGCGCCGGCGAGGGCGAGATCCAGTCGGTGGACCTCGCCGAGAGCCTCGACACCGCGGTGATGCTCCTCGGCCACCGGATCGAAGCGTCCGGCATCGAGCTGCACCGTGACTACGGCGCGCTGCCGCGCTACCGCTGCAGGGCGGGGGCGCTGAACCAGGTGTTCGTCAACCTCCTCGCCAACGCCCTCGACGCGGTCGGCCACGCGGGCGGCCAGGTGTGGATCTCATCGCGGGTGCTGGCGGAGTCCCTCGAGATCACGGTGCGCGACTCCGGTCCGGGCATCGCGCCGGAGATCGCGCACCGCCTCTTCGAGCCGTTCTTCACCACCAAGGGACCGACGCGAGGCACCGGGCTCGGGCTCTCGGTGAGCTACGGGATCGTGCGCGATCACGGCGGCACGATCGAAGCGAGCAATCATCCGGCGGGCGGCGCGGTGTTCGTGGTGCGCCTGCCACTACCGCCACCCGGACCCGCGTGACGCGGGGCGGACGGGCGGCGGATCTCGGGAGATGGGCGTGAACGGCAAGCTGAGCGACGAGACCGTGCTGGTCGTGGACGACGAGGAGCGGGTGCTCGACTCGCTCGAGGTGACCCTCGGCGAGCACTTCCGGGTGCTGCGCGCGAGCGACGGCGCGGCGGCGCTCGAGCGCATGACGAGCGAGACGGTGGCGGTGGTGCTCGCCGACCAGCGCATGCCGGGGATGACCGGCGTGGAGTTCCTGAAAGAGGTCCAGGTACGCCAGCCGGACGCGGTGCGCATCCTCTTCACCGGCTACACGGACATCGAGAGCGTGGTGTCCGCGGTCAACGAAGGGCACATCTACTACTACATCACCAAGCCCTGGGACCCCGACGACCTCACCGCGCGGATCCAGCGCGCGCTCGAGGCGCGCCGCCTCTCGATCGAGAACCGCCGCCTCTACCTGGAGCTGGCGGCGGCGCACGAGCGCCTCAAGGAGGACTACCAGGCGCTGCGCTTCGAGGTGCGCGAGCGCGAGGAGATCGAGGGGGTCGTGGGTAAGTCGCCCGCGGTGCGCGAGGCGCTCGACCTCGCCCTCAAGGTCGCGCCCTCGGACGTGACGGTGCTCGTCCACGGCGAGTCGGGGACGGGCAAGGAGCGGATCGCGCGGGCCATCCACGCCGCGAGCCCGCGCGCCGACGGGCGCTTCGTCGCCGTGAACTGCGGCGCGATCACCG
Source organism: Deltaproteobacteria bacterium (assembly GCA_016713535.1). Classification (GTDB taxonomy): domain Bacteria; phylum JADJOY01; class JADJOY01; order JADJOY01; family JADJOY01; genus JADJOY01. The sequence continues at coordinate 152,641 of JADJOY010000023.1, read as the reverse complement.
AGACCCTGCTCGAGAGCGAGCTCTTCGGCTACCGGCGAGGTGCCTTCACCGGCGCCACCGCGGATCGCAAGGGGCTCTTCGAGATCGCCAACGGCGGAACACTCTTCCTCGACGAGGTCGCCGACATGTCCACGGCGATGCAGGTGAAGCTCCTGCGCGCCGTGCAGGAGCGCGTGATCCGGCCGGTGGGCGCGGTGGACGAGGTGCCGATCGACGTGCGGCTGGTGAGCGCCACCCACTGCGATCTCTCGGAAGAGGTGCGGGAAGGGCGCTTCCGCGAGGACCTCTACTACCGGATCAGCGTGTTCCCGATCTGGCTGCCGCCGCTGCGCGAGCGCCGCGAGGACGTGCCGCTGCTGGTGGCGCTGATCCTGAGCCGCACCCAGAAGAAGCTCGGCAAGCGCGTGGCGGGGATCCGCGCCGCGGCGCTCGACCTCATCGCGCGCTATCCGTTTCCGGGCAACATCCGCGAGCTCGAGAACGAGCTCGAGCGCGCCTCGGTGCTGGTCGAGCCCGACGGCTGGATCGACGTCGGGCACCTCTCGCCGCGGGTCAAGAACGCGCCGCTCACGAGCGCACCGCTCGCAGCCGCTGGCAGCGACGAGGCGCCGGCGCTCACGAGCACGCTGCGCGATGCGCGCGACGCCTTCGAGCGACGGATCATCGACCGCGTGCTCGCCGAGTGCGGCGGCAACGCGTCGCGCGCCGCCGAGCGCTTGGGCCTCTCGCGCATGGGCTTGCAGAAGAAGCTCAAGGTGCTGGCCGAGCGCGCCGCCGGGCGGCTGCCGGGCGACCCCGCCAGCGACGACGAGTAGGGGCGCCGCGCGCTCCAGCCGATCGTTGCGGATCCGGGAGGGGCACGCGGTTCCCCGCGAACTGGAGGGCGCCGGTCCCTCGGCGCCGCGCGCCGTTCAAAGAGAAACGCCCGACCGAAACTCGGTCGGGCGCTCTCAGGTGATCACTCGAGGCCGCGGAAGCGGCTCGAGATAGGAGCGGTCGTCAGACAGCCCGGACGTTCTGGGCCGCCGGCCCCTTCGCACCCTGCGTCACCTCGTACTCGACGCGCTGTCCCTCGGACAGGGTGCGGAACCCGTCCATGGTGATGGCGCTGTGATGGACGAAAACGTCCTTCGAGCCATCCGCGGGCGTGATGAAGCCAAAACCCTTCGCATCATTGAACCACTTCACGGTACCAACGGCCATCGGTGCTACCTCAATTCGACTTCCGGAACTCCGTGCAGAGACGTCCGAAAGCTCGACCTAGTTGACCGCCCGTTCGCGCACCAAAACGGTGCGAGAGGGGACGGATCGTATGCGTTGTTCCAGTGCGCGCGTTCGCCGGACACGCGTGCAATCCACCGATCGTAGCCGAGATCCTGCCAGGATCAAAGGGTATTTGGGAAGATTCTGGCTGGATCCGAGGCCGCTCAGTTGGCGAGCACCACCGGCGTCTTCACGGCCGTCCCACTCGTCCAGCTCCCCATGTCGAACGTCGGCGTGGCGTCGCCGGCGAGCATCTGATCGAGCGCCGACCAGTAGTAGCGCCAGTCCATGGTGTCGGCGGCGTTGCCGATCGTGAGCGGCTGGAGGTGGTCGGTGTTGATCGGTGGGTACTCGTGGTTGTCGGTGCGAGCCCTCCCACGCGATCCGCGACGCGGCACCGGTCAGGTAGCCGTGCAGGGTCACGGACGCGCTCGGCGGCGCGATCGTGTCCTGGTCACCGGTGAGGATCACGACAGGCGCGGTGGTGTACGGGGCCTCGGCCTGGAAGTTCACGAGGACGATGCCCGGAACGGGCACCGGACCGGTGTCGAGCGCCGGGTGCGCGAGCACCAGGCCGGCCGGAGTGATGCCGCTGTTGAACTGGAACACCGAGCCGAACGCCGCGCCTGCCGAGTGGCCGTACACGTAGACGTGGTCGAGCTCGGCCTTCGCGCCGATGTTCGCGAGCGCGAAGTTGGTGTTGCGGACGATCCGGTCGACCATCACGTTCTGGTCGAGGTCGGTGAACGCGTTGGTGGTGTTGAACATCGGGAAGATCACGATGTAGCCCTGGTGCCACAGGTGGTTGATGTGGGCGATGTAGAGCCCCGGATCGCCGGCCTGGAAGCCGTGCAGGAACACGACCACGGGGGCCGTCGTGCCGTGCTTCAGCACGTTCGGCACGTAATACGCGACCTTGGTGTTGTCGGTGGGCGTGGCCTCGCCGGCGTTGGTGATCGCCGCCGACGTGGCGATGTAGTTCTGTGTCGAGCCCGGCCCGGTGGTGGGGCGCTCGGGCTGACACGAGGCGAGGAGCGTGGCGGCGGCGAGCAGCCACGCGGCGCGATGGCGCAGTGAACCTCTGTGAGTCGAATCACTCTTCACGATCGTCTCCCGGTGGTGTGTGGCGAAGGACGGAATGTTAAAGATGTTAACATCTCATCCTGCATCGGGAGCAAGCGCCTTCTCCGTGCGCGGCGTCACTCCAGGAACGTGAGGGCGTACATGATGGCGACGCCCGCCGACATGCACAGCACCTGGAGCACCGACTTCCTGGGCTCGACGTCGTGGGAGAGCTCGGGCAGCAGGTCGGTGCCCGCCACGTAGATGAAACCGCCCGCGGTGAGCGGCTGCATGGTGTCCACGAAGCCGTGCGAGTGCGTGCCGAGAAGCAGCGCCACCACCGCCCCGACGATCGCGACCATCCCGGAGAGCAGGTTCAGCCACAGGGCCCGGCTCCGCGAGAACCCCGAGTGCACGAGCACGCCGAAGCGGCAGATCTCGCTCGGGATCTCGTGCAGCACCACCGCGATGGTGGTGGCCACTCCGAGCTGCATGCTGGTCAGGAACGAAGCGCCGATGAGGAGGCCGTCGATCCCGTTGTGCACTCCGTCCGCCACCAGATTCATGTACCCCATCGGGTGGATGTGGTGCTCGTCCTCGACGGTGTGGTGGTGGTGCCAGCGCAGGAACTTCTCGAGCATGAAGAACATCAGGATGCCGGCGAGCACCAGCATCGACGCGGTGCGGCTATCCCCGCCTTTGGAGAAGGCCTCCGGCAGCAGGTGGATGAACGTGTCGCCGAAGAGGGCACCCACCGCCGTGCTGACCAGCAGGAACACGATCTTCTTGAGCACCGTCTCGTTGATCGCCAGGAACACCACGCCCACGAGCGAGATCAGGCTCACACCCACGACGCTCGCGAGGGTGGCGATCCAGATCGGCAGCATGAGGCGGGAGATGGCGGGTCGGGCGGGCGGGGCGAGTGGAACCGCAACTGGGTTGCGTTATCGCGCCGACTGTAACGGACCCTTCGCCGGCCGGGCAACCGAACGCCCCCCCTCTCGAGGGCCGGCGGTCGCGCCGCGCAGCGGGTAAGTTGCGCGCGTGACGACCGCCGAGCCACACGACCCGGGGCTGCGCGTCGCGGGTGACGCTCCTCCCCACCAGCTCGCCCAGGACGTGGTGCCCGCGTCGGTGGGCGCCGCGGTGCGCCTCCTCGGTCGCGAGGTGCGCGGCACCACGCGCGCCTACCTGCGCATGATCGAGTGGCCCAAGGACGTGAGCTGGAAACAGGTAACGCTCGCGAGCATCGACCGGCTGAGCTACGCGACCGTGGGCGTCGCCGTCGCGATCGCTCGGGCCGTGCGGCGGCCAAAGGCACGCCCGAACGACCCGTGACCGGGGCCGACCTCTAGCCGATCGGGTCACGCGCTGCCTGGGAGGGGCACGCTTCGCGTGCCCGGCGATACGCGCGAGCGTGCGCGTTGCCGAGCGCGTGGATTCCAGCTCACCCCGCTCGATCCCGGTCTGGAGGGCCCGCCTCCGGCGGGCCGGGGCGTCCGCGTCTGGCGAGCCGCTCGATCCCTGGCGCCCGACGGAGCGGTCGCGCTACAGCCGGTCGACCTCAGATCGTGCTGTCGCGGTCGAGCTTCGCGAGCGCCTGCGCGGTGAGCACCGCCATGATCCGCGCGCCGGTCTCGTTGACGTGATAGGCGTCGTGGAAGAGCCGGTCCTTCGTGCCGTTGCGCGCGTCGTCGAGGAGCGGTGCGCCGGTGACCGGGTCCTCGAAGTGGATCGTGGCCACGGGCTCGCCGTCGTCGGCGATCACCCGGTCCGGCTGGTAGCGGCGCCCGGTGAGCGGCTGCGTGCTCTGGCCGCGCACCAGGCGCAACTCGCCCCCCCCGCGGGTGATCCGCCCGTCGTCTTCGACGGCGAAGCCGGCCGGCGCGCAGCCCAGGATCAGCCGCAGCCGCCCGCTCTCGTCGGCGCGAGCGTGCACCCCGCGGAAGTACACGTAACCGTCGAGCGCCGACTCCCAGTCGATGAGCCCGATCCGCGCGCCCGCGCGCCGCTTCGCCTCGACGAACGCCGCGGTCGCGCTAGTGAAGCCGCGCTTGATGCTCCAGTAAGACGCCCAGGGCCTCTCGCCGAGCACCACGAAGCGCTCGCCGATCCGATGGCCGATCTCCGTCTCGCCCGGCGCCGGCACGCGTAGCGCGTCGGGGTGGTTGCCGATCAACAAGAACGCGCCGGCGCGCGCGGCGGACGCCAGGACGTCGTCGAGTAGCGCGAGCCCTCGCCGAGCAGGTCGCGCGGCGCGGGCGGTACGTCGCCGTAGACCCGCATTGCGGGCCGCGCGTGTCTCAGCTTCTCGGCGCGCCGAATCGAGGACGGCAGCACCCCCACGAACGTGAGCAGCTCGAAGCCCGGCAGCCGCGAGACCTCGCGCCGGATTCCGCTCGGGTTCCGGTAGCGGCGCGCAGTGACCGTGTTGGTGGGCTCGGATACGATCCACACGTCGGGGCGCAGCGTGACCAGCTCGTTCCGCGCGATCGACGCGATCTCGTGCAGCGACCAGCCGTTGACCGCGAAGTTGTAGATGCGCGTCGGCCGCGTCGTGGGCGCGCGCAGGTCGGGCGGCAGCCGCGCCGGCTCGCGCTCGCGCGCCTGCTCGTCCGGGCTCACGGCCGGGTTGAGGATGAGGTCGGCGAGGTGCGGGAAGTCGTTCCGGACGCCGTCACGGTGGCGAGGCAGCAGAGTGGCCGAGGCACCGGTGACGACCACGGTGCGCGTCCCCGGATCCGGCGCCCACTCGCGCTCCCAGTAGCCGAGGCCGTTGATGAGGCCTTGGTCGTGCGGCTGGAAACACGAGCGCACGTACGGCTTCGGACAATCGCCGAGGTAGCGCACCCGCGGCGGCTCACGCAGCTCGAACACCCAGCGGTTGGTGGCCTCGAGCGCGACCGTGCCGAGGACGAGCTTGGCCGAGCGGCGTAGCATCCGCCGACGGTCGAGACGCCGCGGCCCGGCCGGCGCGGGGTCGGCGGGTTCCTGCACGGGCTCGCTCATCGCGGCCGCCGGGCGACCGCCGCGCGCGGGGTGACGTGACGATCCGGATGCCTCGCCACCGCGTCGCGCGCTGGCTCGCGGCGTGGCTCGCGCTCGAGTGCGTGGCACTCGCCGGCAATGGCGTTTACCTCGCGACGCGCCGCTTCCCGATCACCCGCGACTGCGAGCCGGCGACGGTCAGCCACTGCTTCGTGCCTCGCGCCATCGCCGGCGCGAGCTGGGCGGAGCGCGTCGCGGCGCGGCTGCGTGGACACCGGGTGCCCGGCCACGCGCTCAACGCGCAGGGCTACCTCGGAGCGGACTTCGAAGACGAGCCGGGTCAAACGGTCCTCACGATCTTCGGAGCGTCGACGAGCTTTCCGTTCTGCGCCGACGAGACCCGCGACGAGCTCGCCGAGACGCTCGGCGCGGAGCTCCGATCACGTTACCAAACGCGGCGCTTCGTCGTGCGAAACGCCTCCGTGGTGGGGCGCTCGGTGTTCGAGATCCGCCAGGTGGTGCGCGCGATGGCCGCGGGCCACCACTCGGACGTGGTGGTCGTGCAGGAGCCGATCAACTCGATCAACCAGGGGCACGACGTGGTGTTCCCGCTCGCGCGGCTCGAGGAGCTCGAAGCGGCGCCGCCGGCGCGCTGGGTCGCGCGCGACCCGCTGATGGGCGGGATGCTGCGCCTCACGAAGTGGGGCGAGTCGCTGGGTGGGGAGCTGGCGCGGGGTCGGATGCGGCCCGAGCTCGGGGAAGGGTTCCCGAGCCGCTTCCGCGGCGCGGTGCGGTTTCGCTCGATCGAGGCGGCGATCCGCGACCTCCACGCCGCGTCCAGGGAGCTCGGGTTCACGCTCGTGCTCGGCGTGCTGCCGATGCGGCCCGAGCTCGAGGTCACGGTGATCCCGGCGTATCTCCGCGGCGACGTGCCCGAGCTGCGCCGCGTGCTCTACGATCTCCACGCCGAGGTGAACCGCGCCTGGACGAGTACGGCGCGCGAGCTCGGCGTGCCGCTCGTCGACAACGCGACGCCGTTCGAGGAGCCGGCGCTGGACGCGGCGCGGGCCCGCCAGGGCTTCTGCGACTACGTCCACGCCCGCCCCGAGGTGAAGCGCCAGCAAGCGCGGAACCTCGCGGACGCCGTGGCACGCGTCGTGCCCGACGCGCGCTGAGGCCGATCACGGGCTGCCGTGCCCGGGCGCGCTCTCGTCCGCTTCCGATCGCCCGGCGTTGCGCTCGGTCTGGAGGGGCGCGCTTCGCGCGCCCGGCGCTACGCCGCGCCGCCTGCGTCGCCGCAATCGTCGATCACGGGCTGTCGTGCCCGGGCGCGCTCTCGTCCGCTTCCGATCGCCTGGCGTTGCGCTCGGTCTGGAGGGGCGCGCTTCGCGCGCCCGGCGCTACGCCGCGCCGCCTGCGTCGCCTCGATCGCCGATCACGGGCTGCCGTGCCCGGGCGCGCTCTCGTCCGCCTCCGATCGCCCGGCGTCCCGCTCGGTCTGGAGGGGCGCGCTTCGCGCGCCCGGCGCTACGACGCGCTGCCCGCGTCGCCGCAATCGCCGATCACGGGCTGCCGTGCCCGGGCGCGCTCTCGGCCGCTTCCGATCGCCTGGCGTTGCGCTCGGTCTGGAGGGGCGCGCTTCGCGCGCCCGGCGCTACGCCGCGCCGCCTGCGTCGCCTCGATCGCCGATCACGGGCTGCCGTGCCCGGGCGCGCTCTCGTCCGCCTCCGATCGCCCGGCGTCCCGCTCGGTCTGGAGGGGCGCGCTTCGCGCGCCCGGCGCTACGACGCGCCGTCCGCGTCGCCGCAATCGTCGATCACGGGCTGCCGTGCCCGGGCGCGCTCTCGTCCGCCTCCGATCGCCCGGCGTCCCGCTCGGTCTGGAGGGGCGCGCTTCGCGCGCCCGGCGCTACGACGCGCCGTCCGCGTCGCCGCAATCGTCGATCACGGGCTGTCGTGCCCGGGCGCGCTCTCGTCCGCTTCCGATCGCCTGGCGTTGCGCTCGGTCTGGAGGGGCGCGCTTCGCGCGCCCGGCGCTACGCCGCGCCGCCCGCGTGGCCTCCACCGCCGATCATTGGCTGTCGTGCCCACGCGTCCCGCCCGCGCCTCACGCGCCGTACATGAACGGCATCGGGTCGGCGCCGTTGATCGTGCCCAGCGCGTAGCCCAGCGCGAACCCGGCTCCGGTCGCGAGCACCACCCCGCGCACGATCGTGCGTCCGCCCGCTTCCGGCCCCGCCGACCACGTCGCCGCCAGCGCCGCGCCGATCGGCGTCGCAAGCACCAGTCCGCGCATCACGATCGAGAGCTCGAGCTCCGCGCCGCTCGCGTAGCCCGCCACGAAGGCGGCGAGGGATGCCGCGGCGTGCGCGGCGATGGGGATCGACGACGCAAGAGCGGAGGAGCCGCCCTTCACGGCGCCGTCGCGGCCCGATTGCGCCAGAAGAACGCGCGCCTGAGCGTGTTGCGCACCAGCTCGATCAGCACCGTCTCCATCTTCCGCGTCTCGTGGCCGCGCGCCACGTTCCACGCGAGCCGCGCCAGCTTGAGCGGGTGAAAGGCCGCCGACCACGCGTAGAAGGTGAGGTGGATGCGGTACTTCCAGCGCGTGAGCTCGCGCGCGCTCAGGTGCTCGCAATAGTTGTTGCGCTCGTCGAGGACCTTCTCGTTGGCGTGGAGCGGCGTCTTCAGGAACTCGTCGGAGAGCGTGATGCGGCGGACGCGACGAGCTGGTCGTAGAGCTCGGTGGACGGAATCGGGAAGAAGAAGCCGATCGCCAGGTCGTCGACGCCGAGCTTGGCGAGCACCTTCGCCAGCCTGAGCGTCTCGGCGAGGTCCGCGGCGGTGTCGTGGGGGAAGCCGATCACCACGAACACCGTGAGGTTGAGCCCGTGGCGCACCGACGCGCGCACCGCGTCGAGCAGCCCCTCCTCGGTCATGCGCTTCTTGACCTTGGCGCGGGTCTCCGCCGAGCCCGACTCGGGCGCGAACGCGAGCGAGCGCCCGCCGCTCGCCGCGAGCAACCCGGCGACCTCGTCGTCGATCACCTCGCAGCGCGTGCCGGACGGGAACTGCCACGTCACGTCGAGCCGGCGCGCGAGCAGCTCGCGGCAGAACCGCACGATCCAGTCCTTCTTGATGATCGCGGTCAGGTCCTGGAACGGGAAGTTCCTGGCGCCGAAGTCGCGCACGTAGCGCTCGATCTCGCTCACCACGTCGAGCGGGTCGCGCGGCACCCATCTAGTGGTCCACATGCGCGGCGACGAGCAATACGTACAGGAGTACGGACAGCCGCGGGTGGCGAGGATGGGGATCGTGAGGCCGGCGTCGAGGCCGGTGATGAGCGCGTGGTCGTAGTAGCCGCGCACGTCGAAGAGGTGCCACGCGGGCCACGGGATCTCGTCGACGGCGCGAGTGCGCTCGCGCGGCTCGTTGATCACGATCTCGCCGCCGCGGCGCCACGCGAGGCCAGGGATGGTGGCGGGATCGAGATCGCCCCGCGCGAGGCCGGCGAAGAGCTGGGCCGCCGTCTCCTCGCCCTCGCCGCGCACCACGTAGTCGATCGGTGCCTGCTCCATCGACTCGCGAGTGAGCCCGGTGAAGTGCTCGCCGCCTGCGACGATCGGGACACCGGGGCGCGCCGCGCGGATGCGCTGGATCAGCTCGCGCACCAGCGGCCACGAGAAGGACCACATGTTGGTGACGCCGATCGCCTCGGCGGCCGGATCGAGCCGCGCCACCAGCTCCTCGGGCGTCAGCCCCAGCCGGTGCATCGCGCCGTCCGGCGTGACGCGGTCGGGCGCCGCGCCCACAGCGTCGAGCACGCTGACCTGGTGGCGAGCCTTCTCGAGCACCGCCGCCACGTACGCCAGCCCGAGCGGCAGCCCCGGACGGAGCGCCGTGAGCGCCCGCACGTTCACGTAGACCGGAGGATGGACGAGCTGAACCCGCATGACCGCCGGCACTTTCGCTGAGGCCGGCGGGGCGGCGCAAGAAACCGGGTCCCTTGCTCCGCGCCAGGGTGGAGGGCGGCGCTCCGTCGCCGCCGCAGCGCGAGGGTTGCGCTCAGCGCATCAGCTTCCGCCTTCGACGTGACGCCGGAACTTGTCGAGGATCGCCTGCCAGCCGCCGCGCTGCTGTTCGACGGGATGGGTCTCCTCGGCGTCGAACGTCACCCGCACCGTCACCGCGTCGGTCCCCTCGACGAATTCGACGGTCGCCTTGCGGTCCCCGAACGAGTACTCGATGAGGCGGTTGGGCTCGATCTTCGTGTACGTCCCCGCAAAGTCGAAGCCGAAGCTCCCGTCCTTGGCTTCCATCCGCGACGAGAACTGCCCGCCCACCCGGAGATCGACCGTGGACCGGGTCGTGTCAGTCGTCCGAGGCCGCGTTCCACTGAACGATGTCCTCGGGGGTGATGTACGCCTTCCACACCGCGTCGATCGAGGCTCGTACCGGTGTCTCTACCGTGATCTTCATGGCTTCTCCGCTGCGGCCGGTTCGAGCGCCTCTGGGTCGTCGATGTCGGCCCACCTCAGTGCTTCCGCCCGCTGGGCGAAGGTGAGGTATCGGGTGATCTTTCCATCGCGAAACACGAAACCGTCGGCGAATCGCCCACCGATCCATTCGCCCGAGTCCTTCAAGCGGACCCAGGCATGGAGGTACACGACCACCTTGTCGCCGTTTACCAGGAACTTCTCGGGATCGCAGGTCCCCTCCGCCCAGGTCCCGCGTCCCTTCGTGACGTTCGCCTGCACCTCCGCGATCCCCCGATACGTGCCCGCCGTCGGAAAGCCCTCCGGCTCGACCCGCACGATCTCCGGATCGAAGTCCTCGGTGATGGCCGCCATGTCGTTGCGGTTGATCGCGGCGAAGAACCGCTCCAGTGCTTCGATCTCGGTGCTCATGGGTCTCAGTTGGGCGCGGAGCGGGTTGGGCGGCTCGATGCAGAGCTCAGCCGTCGAGTATCCGTAACCAGCGCTTCATGGCCTCACGGCCCGGCAAGTCTTCCCCGTCGTCGGCCGACCTGCATCGAGTCGTACCGTACACCGCAGGTTCACCGTACCGCCGACCGAGTACTCGAGCTCGTTGACCGGCCGATCTGGCGTGAGGGGCTCGTGGACGGTGATCTGTGTCTGCTGGCACCGGTTCGGTACTTTGACGCGACCCCTGTCTGAACACCACCGGACGGCCGCATACGAAGCGCTGATACGGCTCTTGACCTCAGCGGACGGGTCAGCGTCCTCGATACACACGAAGTAGCGAAGGCAGGAGCCGCGCTGGACGTGTTGTTCGGCCGTCTCCATCCCGATGATGATCGCATCGGCTTGGAGCGTTGCGAGGCGGCTCACGGGCTCCGCGAACGACGTGGCAGAGCACAGGAGAAAGGACGCCGTGAGGATGCTGACCTTCGAAATCGGCACGAGAGGACCGTCTCAGCTGGCGGAGAACAGAGCGTTCAGCGGCGGGTTGTCGAGCTGGCCGGCTGGCTTCGGATCAGGTGCCGGTAGGCCCGGCAATGAGCGATGAAGCCGAGGATGTAAGAGCCACCGAAGAATATCGCGAGTGAATCGAGTCGGGTGATCGCGGCGAAGCCGATGTTCAGGCCGCCGATGGTGGTGACGATCAGGCCGGGGACCAGAAGGATGCCGACTGCGATCCGAGCGAGGCCGCCGGCCCGGGAGACCCACGGCGCGACGGCGAGCCCGCCAAACACGGCCGCAGCGCTCACGGCCGACTCCACGATGTCCTCAGCGCCCACATCCAGGCCCAGCCTCGCGATGACCCCCCACCAGGCCGATGGCGAGGACGCAAATCAGATAGAGCGCGAACACGGAGAGAAGGGTGGCTTCACGGTGCGACATCGTAGGTGTGTACGCCGAGCACCCATCTCGAGCGGCGGGCCACCGGGTGCCGTAGCTCACGATGGACCAGTTCCGACTCCCGTCCGTCTGAGTCCGCCCGTACGACGTGTGGTTGGCTCGCTACGAGAGGTGATCGACACGGAGAGAACCGCGCCGAGGAAGCCGCAGGCGTAGAGCAGGTTGTAGTCCGCCGCCGGGTAGTCATCGATGGGCGGCCCAAAGGCGGACCGCCGCACGAGCCAACCACCCGTGAGGCCGGTGGCTGTGGCGAGCGCGATTAGCCAAGGGCCGTATCGCATCAAGTCCGTCTGGAGGAATCTCGCGACGGCGCCGAGTGTCAACCGAGCATGATGACCCAGAGCACGCCGCTGGCGATGCCGCCGAGCGTCCTGAAAGCGACCTGGTTCGAGCTCAGCACGACCGAGACGATGAAGACTCCGGATGCAAGGAGCGCCGTCAGTACGCCCGCGTAGGTCGCGACGACGACGAGCGCCGCCCGCCTCCCCAACTCGAGTGTGGTCCGTGGCATGCGACCGGAATCCAATTCGAGTCGGTACGTCTCGATCACGGATCGTGCAGGTTCGGGGGAGGGTGCCATTCACGGACCGCTGGACGACTGCCGAATCGGTGCGCTGCTGGAAGGCGATGATGGCTGCGGCAGGAGATCAGCGAGTGCCGGGTCGGTGCCGGTCCGGCACTTGGCCGCGATCGATCGCTTCGGCGGGAGGGCTGACGCCCTCCCCTACATGGACATTCGGTCGATGGCGTTCAGCGGAACGGGACGGCGAACCAGACGGTCGCCGTCTCGTTGGTGCGGTTGGCGACGGCGAGCTCGAGGTAGAAGACCTCGTCGTGGGTCGCATCCGCTTCCGCGCGCGCCGTGGCGGGATCGAGCAGGCGGATCGTTCGGCCGGGGATCCGCGGTAGGTCGTCGGGCGTCAGGAGGAGATTCCCGCCGGGTAGGGCGACGACGGGGGAGACGGCGACCTGCGCCCCCCTGCGGATTGCGTCGAGGTCAGGCAGGTCGTCGGCGACCAGCCGTTCGGCGAGGACCTGGCGGACGAGGTCCAGGTCCGGACTTCTGGGTGCGATTCCGAGCGAACGCTCCTTGGTCAGGACGGAGCATCCGGACAGCCAGACGCACCACAGGAACCACGCGACTCGGCTCTTTTGCGCGAAGGGTGTCACGTGGAATCAACCGTCACGCGGTGGTGGAGTTCCGCCGCTCGATTGCGATGATCCCTGCTCGGCGTCTTCGAGTCGAGCGCGCCGAAGCAGGTGGTGGAGGAGCCGCGGTCGGCGGGCTCGCGCCCGCCGCTACACCTGCCGTGGACAGCAGTCAGCCTCGCTACGGTCGTCGGCGTTCGATCGTCACTGCGGGAGGGCTGACGCCCTCCCCTACATGGATATGCGTGCGTACAGCGATCAGCGGGCAAGGCGGTACTGGCGCTCGGTCGTATCGCCGGGCACGCGACGCGTGCCCCTCCGGAGGGAGTGCGCCGCAGGTGGCGCGCTCACTTCACCCACTCGGCGACGTGGGCGACGACTTCGCGTTCGGTCTTGTCGAGCTGGCCCCAGGCGTCCTTGGTGGTGAGGTCGAAAGCGGCGCCGGTGTGGAAGCAGCAGCCGAGCGAGCCGGCGGCCTTGCTGCTGCGGAAGGCGTTCTCGAACTCGGCCACGGGCCAGCCGCCGGGCGGCGTGGTGGAGTGGCCGTTGCGACCGGGCTCCTGGTGGTGGATCGGGATCCCGGGCAGCGCCTTGGCGAGGGCCTTGGCGTTCGGGCCTTCGTTGGCGCCCCAGCCGCTGACGCGCGGGAAGTGGGGCAGCAGCACCTCGGCTTTCGCGTCGCGGAGGAGGTTCAAGTAGTCCTTCGGCATCCCGTCGATCGAGAACGAGACCGAGGCACCGACCAGGCACGTGCGCGGCACCGACCGCGCCACACCCATGAGGTCGGCGTAGCGAGCGGGGCTGGTGTGACCGGTGTCGGGCGAGCCGTGGCCGCCGGCGCCGCGGACCTCGGCCTCGTTGTCGAGGTCGACGATCTTGAGGGCTGGGTGCTGCCCCCACCGCACCAGCACGGCGCGCACCGCGTTCTTGTGGTTGGTGATGTCGTAGCCCTCCGCGCTCTTCTTGACGGCGTCGTAGTGGGACGTCTCGAAGGTGAGGTCGAGCGAGAGGCCGAGCGCCGCGGCGTGCTCGAGGGCGAGGTCGAGCTTGTCGGCCTGCGGGCCGATGAGGGCGCCCTTGCGATCGACGATCCGTGACGCGGCGCTGGGCCGCTCCCAGTCGACCCACACCCGGAGGTGGGCGAAGCCGGCGGCGCGGATGCGGTCGAGGTCGCGGCGGATGCGGTCGAGCGGTGCCCCGCCGAGGCCGTAATACGAGAACGCGGCGGTGAAGGTGCCCTTCGTGAAGTGCTTGGCCAAGGGCGGCGCGGGCGGCAGCGAGCTCACGTCGATGGGGGGACGCGGGCCGGTACCGGAACCGGATCCGCCGCCGGTTCCGCCGCCGTCCGCGCCCTCGGCCGGCGCTGCTTTGGCGGGCGCCGACGCGGCGCACACCAACGGCACGTTCTGCGCGGCGGCGCCGCCGGTGCGCACGGTGAGCGGCCACGCCCAGCTCTCGGCGGGCGAGCCGTCGGCGGCGGTGTGGTGGACGTCGAGCGCGTAGTCGCCGGGCGGTAGGCCCCCGGGAACGTCGAAGAAGCCGGCGCCGCGCGGGTCCTTGGGGCCGAGCAGGTCGAAGCTCGTTCCCACCAGCACCGCGGCGCGGGCGTCGAACGGGCCGACCGCGGCGCCGGCGAAGGCGCGCACGCCCATCAGCGCCGACCAGCCGCGCGCCGGGCCGACGCGGTACGCGAAGGCGCGCCCGCCTGCGAGCGGGTTGCCGGCGGCGTCGACCACGCGGCCGTGAGCGCGGACCCGCGGCGCGCCCGCGCTCTGGAGCAGGTCGAGGAGGGTCTGCGCTTCGGGCTCGCCGAGGCTCTTGTCGCGGATGCGCTGCGAGAGCGCGAGGGCGAGGCCGGTCGCCGCCGGGCTCGCCTTGGCGAGGTCGATCTCGAGCGGCCGGCTGATCGCGGCGGTGCGCTCGAGCTCGGCGAAGGTGAGGGCGGGGAGCGCCTTCACGAGGGCCGGCCAGTGCTCGGTCGGTAGCGGCGCCACGGCGCCGGTCTCGACTTGGCTGATGTAGCTCGGCACCACGCCGATCGCCTTGGCGAGCTCGGCCTGGCTCAGGCGAGCGGCCTTGCGCTGGGTCCGTAGGTACTGACCGAAGGGGCTGGAGGGCTTGGCGGGCATGTCCGGCACGATATCAAAAACGATTGTTGGATTTCATCAAAGTCGACTGAAATTTTTAATCAAAAATCACTGAAATTTCGTGCGCCGGCGCCGCGCCAAGATCCTGGAATCTGGCCATTTGGGTCCTCTGGGGGCGGTTCTGGACTCGTCTGGGCCTTGCGCGCACGCGGGGGGGCCGCGCCCAATGGCCTGTGGCTCGAGCCGGTGGAGGGCCGCGATCCTTCGCGGCCGCGCCCGCAATCGGCCCTCGATCGACGTCCCGGCGAGGCGATGCGTGGATGCGTATCGCCGGGCACGCGGCGCGTGCCCCTCCCCCCGGGCGGCGCGAACGATCGAGCCCGTCGCCGGCGCGCCGGCCCGGCGGAGGCGGGCCCTCCAGACCTGGTTCGATCGCCGCAGCCGGCGACGCGATCCGCGCCGACGCATAGGCTAGGGTGCCCCCCGTCGAGAGCAGCCCCCCCATGATCGTGGAGATCCTCATCATCCTCGCCCTGATCGCCGCCAACGCGGTGTTCGCGGGCGCCGAGATCGCCGTGCTGTCGGTGCGCAAGACGCGCCTCAGGCAGCTCGTCGACGACGGCAACCACGCGGCGCGCTCGGTGCTGCGCCTGCGCGACTACCCCGAGCGCTTCCTCGCCACGGTGCAGATCGGCATCACGGTGGTGGGCTCGGCGGCGGCGGCGCTCGGCGGCGCCAACATCGAGGGGCACGTCACCGAGTGGCTCTCGACCATCCCGGCGCTGGCGCCGCACGCGCAGGCCCTCGGCTTCGCGATCGTGGTCGCGAGCATCTCGTACCTCTCGCTGGTGCTCGGCGAGCTGGTGCCGAAGAGCCTGGCGCTGCGCGCCGGCGAGCGCTACGCGTTGCTGATCGGCCGCCCGATGCGGCTCATCTCGTGGTTCGCGCGGCCGCTGGTCAAGTTCCTCACCGCGAGCAGCGACCTCGTCCTCAAGCCGTTCGGCGACACCACGAGCTTCACCGAGACCCGCCTCTCGCGCGAGGAGCTCGAGCAGCTCGTCGTCGAGGCCACCACCGTGGGCTCGGTCGACCAGCGCGCCGGCGAGATCGCCGCCCACGCGCTCCACTTCGGCGACCTCACCGCGATCGACGTGATGGTGCCGCGCAACTGCATCCACGCGCTGCCGCGCGACGCCTCGCAGGAGGACATCCGCCGCGTGCTCCTCGAGACCCACCACTCGCGGCTGCCGATCTTCGAGGAGAACCTCGACAACGTGGTCGGCTACATCACCACCAAGGACCTCCTCTACGTGGCGTGGGAGGGCGACCTGATCGTGCTCGAGGACCTGATCCGGCCGCCCTTCTTCGTCGCCGAGGCGACGGCGGCGGTGCGCGTGCTGCAAGAGCTGCAGAGTCGCCGCATCCCGCTCGCCATGGTGGTCGACGAGCACGGCGGGCTCTCCGGGCTGGTGACCTTCGAGGACCTGGTGGAGGAGCTGGTCGGCGAGATGTTCAGCGAGGACGAGCCCTCCACCTCGCTGGTCGAGCGCATGGAGGAAGGAAAGATCGTGCTGCGCGGCGACGCCTCGGTGCGCGAGCTCAACCGCGACCTCGACCTCGACCTGCCCGAGAGCGACGACTGGACCACGATCGCCGGCCTCACGATCTCGCTCGCGGGCCGGATCCCCGAGGCCGGCGTGCGCGCGCGCACCCCGAACGGCTACGAGATCGAGGTGCTCGAGTCGACCAGCAAGGTGGTGCAGCTCGTGCGGCTCACGCGCCCCGCGCCGAGCCCGCCACCGCCGCGCAGCATCCTCGACGGGACCGACTCGTGAGCGCCGCGCCGGGGGGCGCGCCCGCCGGCGGCGCGCGCCGCGCGAGCCTCGGCGAGCGCGTGCCGCCGCTCGGCACCGCCGGCTTCGACGAGATCCTCGACCGCTTCCTGGCGTGGGTCGGCGAGCGCGGGCTCGAGCTCTACCCCGCGCAAGAGGAGGCGATCCTCGAGCTGATGGCGGGGAAGCACGTGGTGCTCGGGACACCCACCGGCTCGGGGAAGTCGCTGGTCGCCGAGGCGCTCCACTTCAAAGCACTCTGCGAAGGTCAGCGCTCCTGCTACACGAGCCCGATCAAGGCCCTCGCCAGCGAGAAGTTCTTCGCCCTGTGCGAGGACTTCGGCGCCTCGAACGTGGGCATGATGA
Organism: Deltaproteobacteria bacterium; assembly: GCA_016713535.1. Lineage (GTDB taxonomy): Bacteria > JADJOY01 > JADJOY01 > JADJOY01 > JADJOY01 > JADJOY01. Next base: position 136,013 of record JADJOY010000023.1, on the reverse strand, counting down.
CCGGCGACGCGAGCATCAACCGCGACGCCCCGATCATCTGCTGCACCGCCGAGGTGCTCTCCAACCTGGCGCTGCGCCAGAGCACGGACCTAGCCTTCCCGTACGTGGTGATCGACGAGTTCCACTACTACGCCGACCGCGACCGCGGGGTGGCGTGGCAGGTGCCGCTGCTCACGCTGCCCAACAGCACCTTCCTCTTGATGTCGGCGACCCTCGGCGACACCACCGCCATCGAGCAGAGCATCACCCGGCTCACCCGCCGCGACGTGGCGCGCGTGGTCTCCGACCAGCGCCCGGTGCCGCTCGACTTCGAGTATCGCGAGGAGCTGCTCCACGAGACCGTCGAGTCGCTCCTCGAGGCCGAGCGCGCGCCGGTCTACGTCGTGAGCTTCACCCAGCGCGAGTGCGCCGAGCGCGCCCAGGCGCTGACCAGCGCCAAGGTCTGCACCAAAGAACAAAAGCGCGCGATCGGCGAGGTGCTGCAGGGCTTCAAGTTCGACTCGCCCTACGGCACCGACGTGCGGCGCTTCGTGACGGCCGGGATCGGCATCCACCACGCGGGGCTCCTGCCCAAGTATCGGCTGCTCGTCGAGCAGCTCGCCCAGCAGGGACTGCTGCGCGTCATCTGCGGCACCGACACGCTCGGCGTCGGCGTGAACATCCCGATCCGCACCGTGCTCTTCTCGCAGCTCTGCAAGTTCGACGGCCAGAAGACCGCTCTCTTGAGCGTGCGCGACTTCCAGCAGATCGCCGGGCGCGCCGGGCGCAAGGGCTTCGACGATCGCGGCTGGGTGGTGGCGCTGGCGCCCGAGCACGTGGTCGAGAACCGGCGCCTCGACCTCAAGGCCGCCGCCGGAAAGAAGATCGTCAAGAAGAAGCCGCCAACCCGCGGCTTCGTGCCGTGGAACGCCGAGACCCTCGAGAAGCTCCGCACGAGTAGCCCCGAGCCGCTCCAGTCCCGCTTCGCGGTGACCCACGGGATGATGCTGAGCGTCCTGCAGCGCGATCCCCGCGACAGCGAGCTGCCGGGCGGCTACGGCGCGGTGCTGCGGCTCGTCGACCGCTGCCACGAGAGCGAGCGCGTGAAGCACCGCCTGCGCCGCGACGCCGCGGTGGTGTTCCGCTCGCTCAAGCGCGCCGGGATCGTCGAGCTCACGCCGCGCGCCGGCGGACGGCGCGGGCGCGACGTGGGGATCAGCGACAAGCTCCAGCCCGACTTCTCGCTCCACAGCACACTCTCGCTCTACCTCGCCGAGGTGATCGCGGTCCTCGACCCCGCGTCGCCCACCTACGCCCTCGACGTGCTCACCTTCGTCGAGTCGATCCTCGAGAACCCGCGCCCGGTGCTCGAACGCCAGATCGACCGCGCCAAGGGTGAGCTGGTCGCGCGCCTCAAGGCCGAGGGCGTGCCGTACGAAGACCGCATGCGCGAGCTCGAGGACGTGAGCTACCCCAAGCCCAACGAGGAGCTCGTCTACGCCACGTTCAACGCGTTCTCCGAGAAGCACCCGTGGGTGCGCGCCGAGAACATCCGCCCCAAGTCGATCGCCCGCGAGATGGTCGAGACCTACGTGAGCTTCGAGGACTACGTGCGGAACCTCGAGATCTCGCGCAGCGAGGGGCTGCTCTTGCGCTACCTGAACCAGGCGCACAACACGCTGACCCAGACCGTGCCGCTCGAGCGGAAGACCGACGCGGTGTTCGAGGTCACGGCCTACTTTCGCACCATGCTCGCGCGCGTCGACTCGAGCCTGCTCGCCGAGTGGCAGAACCTCCTCGAGCCCGAGTCCGTCACGGTCGCCACGGTGGAGGCGGCGACGCCCATCGGCGGCGCGGCGCCGCCGCTTCCCGCGGGAAAGGCGCTGACCGCGCGGCTACGCGTCGAGCTCCACCGGCTGGTGGCGGCGCTCACTGCTAGGAACTGGGCCGAGGCCGCGCGCTGTGTGCGGCCGGCGGCGCCCGATGAAGAGGCGTGGGACGAGAAGCGCTTCGAGGCGGCGATGGCGCCGTTTTACGCCGAGCACGAGCGGCTCTTCTTCGACCACCGCGCGAGGCTCACCGAGTTCACCACGATCGCCCGCACCGGCACCCACTCGTGGACCGTCCAGCAGACGCTCCTCGATCCCACCGACGAGAACCTGTGGGCCATCCACGGCGAGGTCGACCTCGCCGGCGACGTCTCCCTCGATCACCCGCTGATCCGCGTGACGCGGATCGGGACGTGAGCGGCGCGGCGCGGGCACCGGACCCCGCCGCCTCTCACCTCCGCCCGCGGCGGCGCGCTCGGAGCGGCCGCAGCAGGACCCAGCCGGCCACGATCCAGCCCGCGATCGAGGCCGCCGGCGAGCCGGCCGCGTGCGCCGGCCCTTCCACCGCGGCCTCCGCGAGCTGTGGCGAGCACCCGCCCGGTGTCAGCGGATTGCAGTCGTCGTCGAGGCCGTTGCCGGGGAGCTCGGTGCCGCCTGGACTCACGCTGGCGTTGGTGTCATTGCAGTCCTTCGTGCCGCACGCGCCGCCTTCGGCGTAGTAGCCGTCGAGGTCGGCGTCCGTGCACGGCGTGGCACCCGCCTCGTACGCTCCGACGTCGCACGATCCGGTGCGCGCGTAGTGGCGCTGGTCGACGCTCGGGCAGGCGAGCGACTGGGCGGCGTCGATGGCGACGCTGCCCCCTCCGAGCGCCGCGGTCTGGGTCGCTCCGCCGTTGTTCGCGAGCGGCTGTAGCGCGAGCGCCGCCGCGCTCACCGAGCGCTGGTCGCCGATCCCGAAGAAGAGGCAGGTGTTGGCCGGGCTCTCGACATTGCCGCCCTGCGAGACCGCGGCCGTGGTGCCGTCGCAGCCTTCGTCGACGGGAGCGCTGGCGCCGCTCTGGGTCTGGTTCGCCGCCACGATCGAGTTCACGACCGTGGTCGCGGCGCGCGAGTAGAGCGCCGCGCCGTCGGCCGCGCCGGGCGCGGGGCCGGTTCCCGAGGTGGTCTGGTTCTGCGTGAAGGTCACGTTCTTCAGGGTGAGGGCGCCGGCCGTGTCGATCGCGCCTCCGGTCGCGGCGCCGCCGAAACCGGAGGAACCCGAGTTCTTGCCGCCGAGCGCGACGTTGGCGGCGAAGGTGGTGTTGGTGACGGTCACGGTGGCGCCCGCGTTCACCGCCATCGCGCCTCCCGCGGCGGCCCCGCCCGCGCTGAGCCCGTCGCCGCTGCTGCAGCCGTTCTCGCTCAGCAGGCTCTCGTCGAGCGTGAGCGGCCCGGCGCCGCTGGCGACGATCGCGCCGCCGCGCCCGGTCGGGCCGGTCCCGGCCCCGAAGTGACCGGCGACCGACGCGCTGTTTCGCGCGAACGTCGTGCCTCGGACCGTGGCCGGCAGCGCGCCCACGTGCAGACCGCCGGCCTCCGCGTTGCCGGGCTGGAACGTAGCTGTGCCGCCCGCCGCGAGGTTGTCCTCGATCGTGGAGCGGATCATCGTGAGCGCGCCGAGGCTCTCGATCGCGCCTGCACCACCGCTTCCGGCGGAGCCGTGGATCTGGCACGAGCACGAGAACGAGCAGCACGCGAAGCCGCCGTTGCCGCCGCGTGCCGCGTTGCCGGAGACGGTCGTGGTGTCGAGGGTGAGCGAGGCGGTGCTGGCGCTGTAGATCGCGCCGCCCGTGGCGCTACCGCCGTTGGTGTCCCCCACGCCGTTGAGGGTCCCGCTGCCGCCGGTCGCCTGGTTGTCGGTGACCACGGCACGGACCAGCTTCAGGGTCCCGGCGTTCGCGATGCCGCCGCCGTTCGCCGCGAGGCCGGGCGCGGTGGTGAGCCGCCCGCCGCTCAGCGTCACGTCGCTCACCATGACGGTGGCGCCCGCCGCGACCTGGAGGATGCGGTCGCCGAGCGCTGTCGCGGTGACGATCGTGGTCGCCGATCCGGCGCCCACGAGGCTCACGCTCTCGAGGGCGTCGAGGTCGCCGGTGGCGTTCGCGTCCTCGGCGGCGCCGGCGATCGAGAGCGTGTAGGTGCCGCTGGGAAGGGTGATCGTGTCCAGGCCGGGAGCGCCCGCGTCGCAGGCGTCGACGGCGGCGTTGGTGTTCGCCGCCTGGATCGCCTCGCGCAGCGTGCAGTTGCCGTTCGGACCGAGATTCAGGTCGTCGTCGCTCGCGTTCACGGTGAGGGTCGCCGCGGACGCGGCGGTCACGGACGCCGCCCCGAGGACGCCGGCGGCGACCACGACCAGAAATCGGGAAGGTCGCCGGAGATGCGAAGTGGATGTGTGCATGCGCTCTTTCGTCGGGACGCGGTGTAGCCGCATCCGTGGGATCCCAAGCAACGGACGATCGTGCCGCTCGCCCCGGACGTGGGTCAAGGAGCGGGATCTGCGCCGCCTCCGCGGTGGCATGGTGCACGGGTGTTACTCTCGCCACGCCATGGACGAGAGCGGCGAGGCACGCGCACGGCCAGGGCGGCCGAGGCCGGTGGCGTTCGCTCGCGACGCGAAGCGTGCGGTGGGAGCGCTGGCGCGCGACTCGCTCGCGCTCTCGAAGAAGATGCGCGCGGTGCGGGATCTGGTGGCGCCCGAGCCACCGCTCACTCGCGAGGAGCGCGCGGCGCTCACGGTGGTCGGCACGGTGCTCGCGATCGCCCGGAAGCCGCGGCACGGCGCCCCCATGGTGGCGATCGACGGCGCGGCCATCACCACCGAGCGCGGCCTCGAGGGCAACGCCAACGGTCGCCCCGGGAGGCGCCAGCTCACGGTGCTGACCCGTGAGGGCTGGGAGGCCGCGTGCCGCGTGCTCGGCCGCGAGGTGCCGTGGACCACGCGCCGCGCCAACGTGCTGGTCGAGGGTCTCGAGCTCGTGGGCCGGGTGGGCTGGCGGCTCACGATCGGCGCGGTGATGCTCGAGATCACCGGCGAGACCACGCCGTGCTCGCGGATGGACGCGCAGGTGGCGGGGCTCACCGCGGCGCTCGCGCCCGAGTGGCGCGCGGGTGTCACGTGTCGCGTGCTGCAGGGCGGAGAGATCGGCCGGGGCGACGCCGTGACCCTGGAGCCACCATGAGGGACGACGACCCGCGCGCGAACCTGCGCGCCGACGAGCCCAACCCCTACCGCTCGTTCGACGATCCCGACTCCCCGCAGGCGCCCGCGCCCGATCCCTTCGGCGCGCGGCCCGGCGGTGCGCTCGACGGCGTCGGCCCGCACGAGGCCACGCGCGGCGCGCGGCGCTTCAGCGTGCTCGCGGTAGCCGTCGGCTACGGCTCCGACTACCTCGTCACCGAGGTGGTCGACCGCTTGTACTGGCAGGTCGTCGTAGAGCGCATCGTGAGCGGCTCGGGCTCGATGCCGAACGAGACGACGAGCCTCCTCGCGATCTCGCTGCTCGGCACGGCGAGCAGCGTGCTCGGCGGCTTCGTCTGCGGCCGCATCGCCAAGCACGCGGAAGTGAAGCACGGCGTGGCGCAGTTGCTGCTCGGCTTCGCGATCTTCCTCGGACAGGTGTGGTCGTCGGGCGGCTGGGGGTTGCCGAGCTGGTACTACGCGCTCACGATCCCCGCGGTGTCGCTGGCGACCGTGGCTGGCGCGTGGCTGGCCGGTCAGCGCCGGCTGCGGCGCGCGAGGGCGTCAGGCTCGTGACCGATCGCGATCGGCCGGACGAGAACCCGTACGCGGTGCTGCCCGACTCCCTCGCGGGGCCTGTGCCCGGGGCGGGGGCCGAGCGCGGCGGCGCTCGGAGATGGAGCTGGTTGGCGGTGCTCGTGGGCACCGCCGTGGACATCGGCGGGTCCAAGCTCGCGGTGCTCGCGTACACCATCCTGGTCGGGCTGAACGTCGCGTCCGCGCCGGACGCCGGGGTTCGCCTGCGGGAGTCGATGGTCACGTTCCCCCACCTCCACCTGCTGTTCGTGACCGGCTTGAGCCTGAGCGTCCTCGGTGGGTTCGTGAACGGTGTGATCGCGCGCCAGCGAGAGCTCGCACACGGGCTCGCGGAGGGTGTCGCGACGATCGCGCTGGTGACCGTGATGCGTCTCGGTGTGCCGGCGGAGTCGCGGCTCGACGTGCCCGGGTGGGTGAGTCCGCTCAGCTACGTGCTGCTCCTGCCGACCGTGTTGCTCGGCGCGCGTCTGGCGCTCGCGCGGCGGCAGGCCCGCGAGCGGCGCGGGTGAGCGAGCCACCGCGCGCGGACGAGCCGGGCGGCGACGGCGGCGCCAACCCGTATCGGTCGTTCCAACACGGCGGCGAGCCACCCACCGCCGATGGGGAGGAGCTCGCGCCGCTCGTGCCGGAGCCGCGCGGGCTGCGCTGGCTGGCGGTGCTGGCGGGCGTGGCGATCGACGTCGGCGTGTTGTTCGGAGTGGTGCTGATCCTGACGGTCTCGCTGCTGGTGCGGGCTGGGCTGATGGTCGACCCCGAGCGGGTGTTCGCCGAGGCGCTCGGGCGGCCGCCGGTGCTGGCGATGCTGTTCGCGGGGCTCTTCCTGGGCCACGTGGGCGGTGGCTTCGTGAGCGGACGGATCGCGGGCGCGCGCCCGGGCTGGCACGGCGTCGCGGTCGCGATCGGATTCACGCTCGCGGCGATGGTGCTGGCGCTCGGCGCCGACGGCCAGGATGCGGCGCCGGTGCCCGCCTGGCTCAACGGGTTCGAGCTGCTCGCGCGGGCGCCGCTCACGATCCTCGGCTGCCACGCTGGGGTGGCGCGCCACAGGCTGCAGCGCGGCCGGCGCTGAGCGGCGCCGCGTGGCGCGTCGCGCCGGTTGCCTCGGATGGGCGGATCGGCTTCGCTTGCAAGGTTGCGCCGCGACGCGCGCGACGAGCCAGGGAGCGAGAAGTGCCAGTCGACGACAATCCTTTCCAGCCTCCGCCGAGCCTCGAGGGCGTCCGCCCTCGGCCCGAGAGCGAGCCAGAGACGCCGCCCCTGCCGCCGGTGCGGCCGCTCGCGGTGGCGGTCGGGGCGGTTGTCGACAACGTCGCGACGTGGGCGTTCCTGATGCTGTACGCGACGATGATGGTGGTGCGAATCGGCGATTCCGGGTTCGAGCGGGAGGTCGAGCGGACGCTGCGGACGCTGCCGCACCAGCTCACACTCTACGTCGTCGGCGGCGTGATGAGCGTGCTGGGCGGGCTCGTGGCCGGGGTGATCGCGCGTCGCAACGAGGTCTGGCACGGGCTGGCCGCCGGTATGCTCTCGTCGCTGTTCGGCAAGCTCGTCGCCGACTCCGGGAGCGCCGCGCCGACGAGCGGCGCCGAAGTGTGGATGGCCGCGCTCGCGACGCCGCTCACGATCGCGTCCGCCGGACTGGGCGGCTTCCTCGCCGCCCGCCGCCGCCACCACCTCGACACCCACTCCTGACGGTTCGACGGAGCCGATCCTCCAGACCACGGCGCGAGCCGTGCGGACGTACAGGGATCGACGCGATCGGCGGTGTGACGGCGTGGCGTTTCGGCGGGCACGCAGGCGCGTGCCCCTCCGGGAGGGGCGCGCGTCGCGCGCCCGGCGATCCGGGAAGGTGCGAGCGCGGGCGAGCGCGCGGATCGTTCCCTCAGGGCCGGTCACGCAAGCCGCGTGGGCCCGGCGACGGGGGATGGAACCCCCGTCGCTACGAGGGTCTTCGTGGCGCGGTGGGCTCCGTCCCCCCGCGGAGCCAGGCCCTCAGAGCACAGCGCGAATGGCGTGGCGAGGGGCCGGGCCAGGCTCGGTTCGCCCCATCGCGCTCCCCTGGGTCCCGGATCGCGGAACGACTCGACTCGTCGAGCGGCCGGTCGCGGCGTGACCGCACGAGCGTAAGCCGAGTGCCTCGGGGTGGGCCCCGCGCGGGAGGCTCGGGCGGCCACAGGGGCCGCCCCTACTGCGCGGGCGGGGGGCTGGAACCCGCGTGCGCTTCGCGCACGCTCCCCGTCACAGCAAGTGCGCGGCTTTGATGCGGAGGTATTCGTTGATGAGCTTGGCGTCGAGGTCGGCCGAGGGCACGTCGAGGCACAACACGCCGCTCGCGCGCACCTGGTCGATGCTGCGCCGCCGCCACAGCAGGATCTCGGCGGCGGCGGCCTTGCGGTAGAGCGCCTCGTCGTCGGCGGCCTCGCCGTGCGCCACGCCCTCGAGCGCCGGGTCGCGCAGGAACACCACCAGCGGCAGGTGGCGCCCGCGCATCGGCCGCAAGTGCTTCTCGATCGCGCCCAGGCTCGCGTCGTCGACCACGTGGGTGGCGAGGATCAGGAGGCTGCGCTTGCGCAGCCGCCGCTGCAGGAACTGGAACGCCGCCTCGTAGTTCGAGGTGACCACGCGCGGGAACTTGTCGTGGGCGAGGTGGATCAGCCGGTTGAGCTGCTCGTTACCGGTGCGCGGCGGCAGGTAGCCGTCGAGCTGGTCCGAGAACACCAGCATCCCCACGGCGTCGCTGTGCGAGAGCGCGATCTGCGACAGCATCAGGCTCGATTGCAGCGCGTGGTCGAGGTGCGACGGCCCCGCTCCCGAGTCGCGCATCATGCGCCCGCAGTCGAGCAGGAACACCACCGACTGGTTCTGGGTCTGCTGGAAGGTCTTGGTGATGAGCCGGTCGCGCTTGGCGGTCGCCTTCCACGCGAGATGGCGGAAGTCGTCGTCGGGCTGGTACTCGCGGAGCCGCTCGAACTCGGTGTCGCCGCCGGGGCGTTGCACGCGCTGGATGCCGAGCAAGCTGACGAGGTTGCGGCGCGCGAGCAGCCGGTACTCGGCGAGGGCGCGCAGGTCGGGGTAGACGCGCACCCGGCTCTCGCACGGGACGCGCAGGATCCGCTCCCACAGCCCGAGGTTGCTGGTCACGCGCACGAACGCGGTGGCGAGCGCCGCCTCGCCGCGCTCGTCGAGCTTGAGCTCGTAGCCGAGCGCGGTCCGCGAGCGCGCCGCGAGGGTGAGGCGCTTGGGCAGCTCGCGCACCTCGCTCTCGGCGGGGCGATCGTCCTCGACCTCGACCACCAGGGCCCGCGCCAGCCGGTTGGTGATCGTGAGCGTCACCGGATGAAAGCGGCGCACGCTCACCACGTGCGCCACCGAGCGCTCGACCACGAGGTCGCCGAGCCGCGGCAGCGACACGAGGTCGTAGAGCAGGAACGCCACCAGCACCGCGTCGAGCGCCAGCACCGCGCTCTTCGCCTCGGCGACGAAGAGCACCGCGATCGAGAGGATCGCCGGCGCGAGCGCGATCCGGACGGTGAGGCGGCTCGGGGTCATCGCGAGCGCGGGACCTCGACCGAGTCGCGCACCTTGAGCAGCACCGCGTCCACGTCGCGCCCCTCCACCTCGGCCTCCGGCGCCAGGATCACGCGGTGGCGCAGCCCGGGGAGCAAGAGCGCCTGGATGTCGTCGGGCACCACGTAGTCGCGCCCGTCGAGGAGCGCGAGCACGCGCGCGCCCTTGAGCAGCGCGATGCCGGCGCGCGTCGACGCGCCCTGGATCAGGTCGGGCCAGGTGCGCGTGGCGCGCACCAGCTCGGTGGCGTACTGGACGAGCGGCGACTCGACGGTGACGCGTCCCGCGAGCGCGCGCAGCTCGGCGAGCGCCGTCGCGTCGAAGATCGGCTTCAGTTGCTCGAGCTCCTCCTCGGGTGAGCCGCCCGAGCGGATCGCGCGCTCGAGGACGTCTTGCTCGCGCTCGGTCGGCAGGTAGCCGACGATCAGCTTGAACATGAAGCGATCGAGCTGGGCCGCCGGGAGCGCGTAGGTGCCCTCGGACTCGATCGGGTTCTGGGTGGCGAGGGTGAAGAACGGCCACTCGAGCTGGAAGGTGGTGCGGTCGACGGTCACGCGCCGCTCCTGCATGACCTCGAGCAGCGCCGCGTGGGTCTTGGCGGGCGCGCGGTTGATCTCGTCGGCGAGCAACACGTTGGTGAAGATCGGCCCGGCGTGGAAGTCGAACTCGCGGGTCTTCATGTTGAAGACGTGGCCGCCGGTGATGTCCGAGGGCATCAGGTCGGGCGTGAACTGGATGCGGCTGAAGCGCGCGTCGATGAGCTTGCTCACCGCCTTGGCGAGCAGCGTCTTGCCGAGCCCCGGCACGCCCTCGATCAGCACGTGTCCGTCGGCGAGCAGCGCGGCGAGCACGCCGCGGACCGCCTCTTCCTGGCCGACCACCACCCGCGCCAGCTCGCGCTCGAAGGTGTGGATGCGGTCGGTGAAGTCCTGGATCGAGAGGGTGTTGGTTTCCATCGTGGGGTGGATCTCCGGGGCGAGAGGTTCGCGAGCTCTCGGGATCAGCGCGAGCGGCGTGTGTGCTCGGCGAGGAGGTGGTCGACGTAGGCGCGGTCGCCGGTGCGCTCGAGGAGCTTGCCGTAGGCGCGCACGTGCTGCGTGAAGGGCGCGCCCGGCTCGTCCTTGTCCGCGCGCGGGCGGCCGAAGATCGGCGCCTGGTTGGCGAGGTAGAGGAGCGCCGCGATCAACAGGTGCAAGAACACCCAGCCGAGCGGCGGGCGGAAGAGCACGTCCATCGGACTCGGGCCGCCGGGTGGCAGGCGGCCCCATGGCGACCAGATGCGGCCGCTGGCGCTCGCGGGCTCGTAGAAGGCGATCTTGCGGCCTTCGCCGAAGCGGTCGGCGAGGCGCGCGGCGAGGGTGCGGTGCACCGGATCGACGAGCGCGTAGTTGAGGAGGAACGAGCCGTTGTGGACCAGCACCACGTTCGAGTGCTCGCCGGCGGCGAGGACGAGCTGGCGCGCGAGGACGAGCGGCCGCCCCTCGGCGGCGAGCCACTCCGCGTCGGTCGTGGGGGGTCTTCTCCGCGTAGCTCGCGCAGCGTCTTCGAGCCCGGCGCTTCGGGCGGGAGGCGCTGGCCGGTGGGGCCGATGTCGTGGATCTCGACGCCGGGGTCGTCGTCGGGCGGGACGTCGGGCGTTGCGGCGCCCTCCGGCGTCGTCGGCTCGCCGTGCTCGGCGCCGACGTCCACGCCGATCTCGCCTGCGGCGCCGATCTCGCCTGCGGCGCCGGGCTCGCCGGACGGCGCGGCCGGCGGTGGCGGCGGCTCGACGGCGCTCGGGTGGCGCTTCAGATAGACGTGCCCCGCCCCGTCGAGGTCGGCGGCGAGCGGCGTCGCCGGATCGAGGTCGGCGGCGAGCTTCGCCTGCGGCGCCGCGTCGGCGAACGCGAACGGGTAGAGCGCCCAGCTCTTCGACACCATCCCCTTCGCCTGCTCGGCGAGGCGAGTCGTGGTCTTCGCCTGGAGCGCGCGCGAGCGGACCTCGAGCTCGCCTTGGTCCGCGGCGTGGAAGTGGCCGGCGAGGTCGTCCCACAGCGCGAGGTCGGAGTCGAAGTCGTTGGCGACGTAGACGAGGGTGCGGCCCGGGTGGCCCTGGAGCCAGGTGGCGGCGTCGTCGACGTCGGCCCACGACACGCCGTCGGGGTCGCGCTCGAACCACACCACCACGTGGGCGTCGTCGAGGAAGCGGTTCTGGAAGCTCGACACCCGCCGCAGCTCGTGGCCGCGCGCCTTCAGCACCTCGAAGAAGACGCGCGTGCCGTTGATGCTGGTCCCCGAGCTCTTGCCGTAGCCGCGCTCGAGCTTGGGCGTGGCGCAGCCGGCGGCGAGCGCCACCGCGGCGAGGGCGAGGAGCGCGGCCGCGCGGCGCCGCGCCCGGCTCATCGCGCGCCTCCCGGCAGCGCGCCCACCAGCTTGCGGTGCTCCGCCTCGAAGCGCTCGAACGAGTCGCGGTCGGCGGGGCGTCCGCCGTAGAACACGCGCTCGAACTCGCGGATCGCCGCGCCGAAGCTCTCGGGTCCGGGAGCGGGCGCCTCGAGCTGCGCCAGGTAGTGGCGGTTGGTGCGGCCGGGGCCGAGACGGATCGCGTGGTGGCGATCGAGGACCAGCAGCTCGCCGTTGAAGAGGCACATCGTGGCGCGCGCGAAGTCGCCGGCGCGCGCCGCTTCTTCGGCGGCTCGCAGCCACGCGTCCGGATCCACGCCCAGGCTCGGGTCCTCGAACGGAAGCGCCTCGAGCGGCCGCGGCGGCTCGCTGGGCGCGAGCGGTGGCCGCTCGAGACGGGCGCGCCGCGCGGCGCGGACCACGTACGCGACGATCGAGAGCAGCACCGCGAGCGCGACCGCGTCGAGCAGCCACACCAGCCAGCGCCACTTCTCGGCCTTGGCGCTCGGATCGTCGAGCTCGTGGGAGAGGCGCTCGAAGGCCGGGCCGTCGCTCGCCCGGTCGTACCAGTCGTAGCCGCCGTCGCCGAGGCTGCGCGCCACCTCGCGGCGCGCTTGGTCGGGCGTCGAAGGCTCGGCGGCCGCCGTGAGCCCGACGGGCGCGCACGTGACCAGCGCGCCGCCGAGGGCGAGCACGGCGACCCACCGGCGGGGGCTCACGGCGTCACCTCCGCGGCGGGCTCGCCGGTCACGGTCTCGGTGGCGACCGGCCGGGTGAGCCGCGGCGCCCCGCCGCCGGGACCGCGGCGACGCTCGAGGAGCGCCTCGATGGCGCGCGTCTCGAGGAAGAGATCCCAGCCTTCGTTCACGGTGCGCAGGTTCAGGTAGAAGAGGAACTTGGCGGTGGCGAAGTAGACCTGGACCGTGAGCACCGCCGCCACGAACGCGACGTCGCCGCCGCTCTTCGGCCACCACTCGACGCTCTCGGTCGAGAAGATCATCCGCACGAACACCCACACGCTGACCGCGCTCACCACGGCGAGGGTGCCGAGGAAGAGGTGGTGGACGAGCTGCTCCTGGCACTGCGAGCCGAAGCGCCGCCGCAGGTGACGCAGCCGGGTCTGCGCGGCGGCGCCGTCGAGGCGCTCGAGGAGCAGCACCTCGTCGGCGTGGTAGCGGCCGAACCAGTCGAGCAGCACGCCGCCCACGGTGAGCGCGAGCAGCGCGCGCCTCCCCACCAGGCTCACCACGATCGGCAGGTGGCGGCGCAGGTCGGCGAGCACGCCGCGCACCTGCACGCGCTCGCTGAACATCGCCTGACCGCACGCGAGCACCACCGGCGCGCGGACCACCACGTCCATCACCATGCAGCCCACGAACGCCACGTACCAGGAGAGCGACGAGTAGGTGCTCGCGGCGGTTACGACCACCGCCGTCGCCGGGATCACCAGCAGCGCGGTGAGCGCGCCGAAGAGGGCGCCGTTGCGCTTCAGGAACACGAAGGCGAGGTCGAGCACCTCGGTGGGCGCTCGCTCGCGGATCCGCACGCGCGCGCGGTCGACGTTCACGGCGCGCGTCCCGGCTCGGGATCGCCACGTCCGCCCAGCACCAGGACGTACGCGACCAGCAGCGTGAGGGTGAGCAGGAAGATCGGCAGCTTGAACGTCACCGGATACGGCAGCGGCGAGAAGAAGGCCTCGATGAGCGCGGCGCCGAGGAGCAGCAGGCACGCGGAGGTCACGAGCGCCACCGAGTCGAGGGCGGCGCGCCGAAGCGACGCGGCGCGCGACCAGCCCTGGGTGCGCACCAGCGAGAGGCCGAGCTTGAGCCCCGCGGCGCCCGCGAACGTGACCGCGGTGAGCTCGAAGGGCGCGTGGCCGACCACGAACGACAGGAAGTTGTCGCTGTACGAGCCGGCGAGCATGTAGCCGAAGCTCGCGCCGATGGTGAGCGCGTTGGTGAGGAGCGCCACGACGCTCCCGATGCCCAGAAAGATGCCGTAGGCGAAGCAGCGCAGCGCCACGGTCATGTTGTTCCGCACGTAGAAGCCCGACATGTAGAAGCTCTCGTCGAGGTTCCGCACCTCGCCGAGGCCGCTGTACATGGAGTCGAGGCTCGACTTCATCTCGGGGCCGAGGACCACGTCGGTCCACTCGGGCGTCACGGTCGCGAGCAGGTACGAGAGCAGCGACGTGCCGAAGAACACCACGAACGCCACCCGCAGGTACGGGTCGCGGTAGAGCTTGCGCGGCACCGAGACGAAGAGCGCCTCGCGCCAGCGGTGCCACTCGACCGACTCGAAGCGGTAGAGGAGCGCGTGGGTGCGGCTCACCAGGCCGTGCAGGTAGCGCACCGTGGTCTCGGGCTTGCCCTCGGCGATCGCCTGGCTCAGGTCGCGCGAGGTGGCGCGGTGGAGGCGGCAGAGCTCGGTCACCTCCTGGCCGCGGATCTTCTTGTTGCGGGACTGGTCGACGTGGCCGAGGAGGCGCTCGAGGCGCCGCCACACCGGCGCGCGGTCGCCCGCGGGGCGCGCGGCGTCGAGCGGCGCGATCGCGGCGCCGGTGGGATCGGCCGGGGTCGGCGCGGTGCGGCTCATGGGCTGCGTGGCCCCCGCGCTGGCGGCTGCGCCCGGCCGCGGGTGGGGCCCTCGTCGCGGGGCGGTCCCCAGATCGAGTGATGGAGCGCCGCGACCAGCAGATCGGGCTCGGTGTCGCGCGGCAGATCGGTGCGCTCGGCGATCAGCTCGACGAGCGGCTGCGCAAGGGTGCGGCGCAGCGCGGGCGAGAGCCGATCGCGGCGTCGCGCGTAGAGGTCGACGGCGTTTTGCACCTCGCGCATCGCCTTGACGTCGTTGGGGATCCACTTGAGCAGCGGGGTCAGCGCGTCGGCCGGGTAGGGCAGCGGCGGTGGCGGCGGTGTGGTGTCCTCGCGCACCACGATGGTGCTGGCGGCGATGTCGCCGAGGCGCTGGAAGTGGCGCCCGAGGAGCGTCAGCACGCCGCCCACGCCGTACGCGAACGGGATCTGGTCGGCAGGCCGGAGCAGGTTGCGGATCAAGCTGCGCTGCCACGTGAGCGGCGTCCCGTTAGCGGAGATCACGCGCAGCGAGCACACCCGCTTGCCCGGCGACTGGCCGTCGAGGAGCACCTCGCACGCCACGAAGTAGAAGTATTCGAGGACGAACATCAGCACCAGCAGGAAGCCGATGCCGTAGCCGGAGAGGAGCTCGAGGGGGATCGAGATCACCACCACCACCACGAGGCGGATCATGGCGTCGATGAAATACGCCACGGCGCGCGCCGCCGGGCCGGCGAGGCGCAGCTCGAGCGGGACACCCTCGGGGGTGACGACGGTGTAGGTGGTGTCGATCCGCGGCTCGCCGCGCTGGGTCGCGGCGCGGCCAACGGCGGTGCTGGTCGCGGCGGCGGCCGAGTGGGCGCGGGGCTGGGCGATCGGCACGGCGGGCGGCGAGCTCGGGGATCGAGAGACGAAACGCCCGCGCGCTGCGGACGATTTCCGAGAGTACCATCGAAAATCGCGGGCAGCCGGCGCCGAGCACTGGCGTCGCCGCTCGGCCGCCGCGGCGTGCGCGGCGGCCTTCTGCAGCCGCCCGCGGCTCGGCGCGCCGGCCGCTACGCGCCGCCGCGGCCACCGCCGTCCGCGCGCAGCAGGTGGCCGAGGAACTCGCGGGCGCGCTCGCTCTGTGGCGCGCCGAAGAACTGCGCGGGCGGCGCGACCTCGACCAGCTCGCCCTGGTCCATGAACGCGACCCGGTGGGCGACCGCGCGCGCGAAGCCCATCTCGTGGGTCACCACCACCATGGTGAGCCCCTCGCGGGCGAGCTCGGTCATGACGTCGAGGACCTCCTGGATCATCTCGGGGTCGAGCGCGGAGGTCGGCTCGTCGAAGAGCATGATCTTGGGCAACATGCACAGGCTGCGCGCGATCGCGACGCGCTGCTGCTGGCCGCCCGAGAGCTGCGCCGGGTACTTGGCGGCGTGATCGGCGAGCTGGACGCGGTCGAGGAGCGCGAGGGCCTGGCGCTCGGCCGCCACGGGCTTGGTCTTGCGCACCCGCACCGGCGCGAGGGTGAGGTTCTCGAGCACCGTGAGGTGCGGGAACAGGTTGAACTGCTGGAACACCATGCCGACCTCGCGGCGCACCGCCTGCAGGTGGCGCACGTCGCGGTCGAGGGTGATGCCGTCCACCATGATCGTGCCGCGGTCGTGCTCCTCGAGGTGGTTCAGGCAGCGGATGAAGGTCGACTTGCCGCTGCCAGACGGGCCGCACACCACCACGGTCTCGCCGCGCGCCACCTCGAGCGACACGCCGCGCAGCACGTGCTGCGCCCCGAACCACTTGTGCAGGTCGGTCACGACGATGATCGGCGGTTCGCTGGGAGGAGTGGCTTCAGGCATGGGCGCGGGACCGTTCCAGGCTCCGGCTCAGCTTCGAGAGCGTGAAGCAGAACAGGAAGTAGATGGTGCCGATGAACACGTAGCCCTCGACCACCGCGCCCAGCCAGCGCGGGTCGCTCATGGCGAGCTTGGCGGCGTTGGTGAGGTCGAGGAGACCGATCACCACCACCAGCGAGGTGTCCTTGAAGAGGCCGATGGCGGTGTTCACGAGCGGCGGCACCACCGCGCCGAGCGCCTGCGGCAGTACCACGAAGCGCATCGTGCCGAGGTAGCCGAGGCCGAGCGCCGCCGCCGCCTCGAGCTGGCCGCGCGCCACGGTCTGCAGCCCGCCGCGCACCACCTCGGCCAGGTATGCCGCGGCGAAGAGCACGATACCGGCCTGGGCGCGGAGCAGCTTGTCGAGGTTCCAGCCGCTCGGCAGGAAGAGCGGGAACATCACCGACGCCATGAACAGCACGGTCACCAGTGGCACGCCGCGCACCAGCTCGACGTAGGTGGTGGCGAGCAGGCGCGGCACGAAGAGCCCCGAGGTGCGCGCCAGCGCGAGCGCCACGCCGAGCGGGAACGCGAGTGCCAGGCCCACGGTCGCGAGCACCAGCGTGAGCGGCAGCCCGCCCCAGCGGCTGGTGTCGACGTACGCGAGCCCGGCGCCGCGCCCACGCATGAGGGCCACCACGACCCCCGCGCTCGCGAGCCACGCCCACGCGAGCGCCGGCCTGCGCAGCCGCGGCACGGAGGTGGCGGCGAAGAGCGCGATCACGAGCGCGGTGGCGAGGGCGGCGCGCCACTGCTCCTCGTACGGGTAGGTGCCGAAGAGGATCAGGCGCGCCTTGTCGCGGACGAAGGCCCAGCAGGCACCGCCGCGCGCGTGGCAGGCCTCGATGCCGTCGCCGCTCCAGGTCGCGTCGAGCACCGCCCAGCGCACCACCTTCCACGCCAGCCACGCGAGCGCCCCCGCGATCGCCGCGCTCAGCGCCGCGTCCGCGGGAGAGCGAAACGGCGCGCGCCGCGCCGGAGCCAGCGCGCCGGCGTCCGCCACGCTCATCGCGCCGCCACCCACGGGCGCGAGCGCTCCCAGCCGTTGGCGAGCGCCGAGAGCGCGAGGCTGATCGCGAGGTAGGTCGCCATCACGATCGCGATCCCCTCCACCGCCTGCCCGGTCTGGTTCATGGTGGTGTTGGCGATCGACACCAGCTCCGGGTAGCCGACCGCCACGCCCAGCGAGCTGTTCTTGACCAGGTTCAGGTACTGGCTGGTGAGCGGCGGCACGATCAGCCGGAGCGCCTGCGGCAGCACCACGCGGCGCAGCGTGGTGAGCCGGGCCAGGCCGAGCGCCGCCGCCGCCTCGCCCTGGCCGCGCGGCACCGCGAGCACGCCGGCGCGCACGATCTCGGCGATGAAGGCGGAGGTGTAGGTCACGAGCCCGAGGAGCAGCGTCACGAGCTCGGGCGACACGCTCGCGCCGCCCGCGAAGTTGAAGCCCTCGAGCACCGGGCGCGAGAGCGCCAGCCCGCCGCCGGCCGCGGCGAAGGTGGGCACCGGGAAGTAGAGGCCGCGATTGCACAGGAAGACGCCCGGCAGCGGAGCGAGCGCCTCGCGGGGGCCGGGCAGGAGCTCGGTGATCGCGCCGTACCAGAAGAAGAGCTGGATCAGGAGCGGCACGTTGCGGAGGGTCTCCACCCACGCTCCCGCGAGCCGCGCGAGCAGCACGTTGGGCGCGAGGCGCGCGAGGCCCACGGCCACGCCCACGAGCGTGGCGCCGACCAGCCCCACGATCGCGACCTTGGCGGTGTTGGCGAGCCCCACGAGCAGCGCGCGCGTAGCTGTCGCTCGCGCTGTAGCGGATCGGGCTCTCGCCGATGTCGAACGAGCTCTCGCGGGCGAGGAACCCGAAGCCGCTCGCGATGCCGCGCTCGGCGAGGTTCGCCTGGGTCTGGCGCACCAGCAGCGCCGCGGCGCTCAGCACCGCGCCCAGCACCAGCGCCTGCAGCACGATCGAGCGGACCCGCGCGTCGCTGAGCGGGCGGGTCCGGTTCGTGCGCCGAGCGCTCACCGCGGGCTCACAGCGTCGACGCGACCTTGCTCAGCACCTTGCTGGGCCACACGTCGATCGGCTCGCCGTGGCCCGGGATGAGCCGGGCCAGGCCGGGCCGCCGCGCGAGCAGCTCGAGATGGGCGCGCAGCGCCTTGCGGTCGTCCACCAGGAACAAGCGCGCCACCGGTGGCACCTTCGGTCCGCCCGTCGAGCCGAGCAGCCCGTAGATCTTCCCGGCCAGGCCGGGTAGCGGGTCCTGGTTGAAGAAGACGTCGTTGAAGATCAGCGTCGCGCGCTCGTGCTCGGCGCCGCTCCGGGCGATCAGGACTCCCTCGCAGGTGCCGTCGAGGTGCACGGCCTCGAGGGCGGGGTCGCTGGAGAGCAGCTCGTAGCCGCCGTCGACCGCCACCACCTTCTCGACGCGCTTTCGGGACTTGGGCGGGCACACCACCAGCGCCTTCGGGTAGCGCTTCTTGTAGGCGGGCGCGTCGATGCGGTGGTAGCCGCTCGGCACCACGATGAAGGCGGGCTCGCCCCACGATTCGAGCTGCGCGAGCGAGGTGTGCGCGAGCGCGATCGCGCTGTGCAGCACCAGCCGGCCGTCGCTGAGGCGCACCACGGTCATGGTGCGGCGCAGCGGCATCGGTAGGCCGGGGATGTGGCCGCTCACGGTCCACAGGTTGTCGTCGAGGGTGCGGATCGCGCCGTGGGGGTGGATCCGCCAGTCGCGGTCCTGGCCCGCGTCGCTGGCCCGCTCGGGCTTTGCGTTGCTCATCGGATCACGACCTTGCGGGTTCCTTCGAGGCCGGTGAGGACCGCGCTCACGCTCCACAGGCTGCGCGCGGTGTCGTCGTCGAGCGCCTTGGCCGCGGGCGCGGCCTTCTTGCGGCGCACCCAGTAGAGTCCGGAGTTCTTTTCGCCGGCGGGGTCGGAGGCGAGGAAGATCGAGGTGCGCGCGCCCTCGCTGGGCGGGATCATGAAGATCGCACCGATGTCCATCGCCCAGCTCGGCACCTCGCTGCGCGCGAAGTTCGAGCGCACCACGCCCGGGTGGCAGGCGTTCGCGGTCACGCCGGTGCCAACCAGCTTGTGCGACAGCTCGCGGGTGAAGAGCAGGTTCATGAGCTTGGTGTTGCAGTACTGGAGCCAGCCGTTCCAGAAGCGCTCGCCCTGGAGGTTGTCGAAGCGCAGCCACGCGGCGCGGTGGCCCTCCGACGCGACGTTGACGATCCGCGCCGGCGCGCTCTTCTTGAGCAGCTCGAGGAGCAACGTGGTGAGGAGGAAAGGCGCCAGGTGGTTGACCGCGAGCTGGGTCTCGATGCCGTCGGTCGTGAGCTGGCGGCGCTTGATGTAGCCGCCCGCATTGTTGATCAGCACGTCGAGGCGGTCGTGGTGGCGCTGGAACTCGGCGGCCGCGGCGCGCACCGCCGACTGCGACGAGAGATCGGCGACGATGAGCTCGACGTTGCCGTTGCCGGAGAGCTGCTGGATCTCTTCGCGGGCCAGTTCGCCCTTGGTCCTGTCGCGGCACACCATGACGATGCGCGCGCCGAGCTTGGCGAGGCCGATGGCGGTCTCGCGGCCGATGCCGGCGTTGGCGCCCGTGATGAGGCAGACCTTGCCATTCATGCGGATGGACCTCTCGGCGGCGGCGCCGGGCCGCCGCGCTCGCTCTCGGGATCGGGTATGCGCGAACTATAGCCGCGCGCCGGGCCGCTCGCGGTGAGCGCGACACCGGCGCTCACCAGCGCGAGCCCCGCGAGGAGCGTGGCGCTCGGCCGCTCGCCGATCGCGAGCGCCGCCGAGGTGATGCCCACCACCGGCACCGCCAGCAGCACCAGCGAGGTCTCGCTGGCCGGAAGCCCGCGGTTGATCGTCACCACCGCCCAGAACGCGAAGCCGGTGGCAGCCAGGCCGTTGTAGGCGAGCACGGCGAGCGTGGTCGGGCTCCCACGCCACGTTGCCTCCGGCTCGAGCGCCGCGGCCAGCGCCCCCAAGACCAGCGCGGCGAGCGACATCTGCCACGGCGCCAGGTCGAGGGGGTGGCGTGCCAGCGGTGTCCGCGGACGTGGAGGATGGCGAGTGCCCACGTGAAGGCGCTGGCCATCAGCAGCGCGTTGCCGCGCACGGCCGCGGCGCTCGCGAGGTCGACCTCGGCGGGACGGAAGAGCACCGCGATCCCGCCGAGTCCGAGGGCGAGCCCGGCGGCGCGGCGTGCATCGATGCGCTCGCCGAGGAGGAGCGCGGCGCCCGGCACCACCCACAGCGGGGTGGTGAAGGCGAGCACCGCCGAGCGTCCGGCACCGAGGTCGCGAAGCCCGAGGTTCACGAGCGCCACGGTGATCGCCATGTGCAAGAGGCCGACGCTCGCCACGACCGGCCAGTCGCCGCGCGGCGGGGGCCGCAAGGCGCCGCGCGCGAGCTGGATCGCGATCAGCGTCGCCGCGCCCAGCGCCATGCGCAGCGCCGCGAACCGAAACGGCGGGATCTCGCGCAGGCCGATCTTCATGATCGGCCAGTTGGCGCCCCACACCAGCACCACCACCGCGAGCAGCGCGTAGAGCGCGCCGCGCGACGGCGGGGCCGGCGCACCGCGAGTGGTGCGATCGTCCACCGATCCGCTAGGATCCAGAGGAGTGGTGCCGGACGTCGACGCCAGCTGTCCCATGTCCGGCTGCCGCGATGACTGCACCATGTCGTCGAGATCGTGGGTTCCGGGTTCGGCCGGCCTGCGCCGGCTGGCGCTGGTGGCGGTGGTGGCGCTCGCGTCGATGGGCGACACCTGCACGCTCCTCGACGTCCCCACGAAGCATCCGCTGGTGCTGGCGCACGGCTTCGCCGGGTGGAGCGACGTCGACGGGTACACGTATTTCTACAACGTGAAGGCGCATCTGGAGAGCATCGGCTACACGGTGCTCACGCCCGCGGTGTCACCGGTCAACGCCATCGAGGTGCGGGCGCAGCAGCTCAAGGACGCCATCGACGCCGCGTTTCCGGGGAAAAAGGTGAACATCGTCGCCCACAGCATGGGTGGGCTGGACGCGCGCTACCTGATCACCCACCTGGGGATGGCCGATCGCGTGGCGTCGCTCACGACCATCGCCACGCCGCACCGCGGCTGCGCGGTATCGGACGTCGCGGTGGGGGCCTTGCCCGGCGCCACCCAGGAGATCATCGACTTCATCCTCCAGTTCTGGGGGCTCGACTGGGACGCGGTGCTCGAGACCACCACCGATTACATGACCAACACGTTCAATCCGACCACGCCGGACATGCCCGGTGTGGCGTACTACTCGTACGGCGGGAACGGGCTCTTCCTGCTCAACCCGAAGCTCTGGCTCTCGTACCCGATCACGCTGCTGTACCAGGGCACGAACGACGGGATGGTCGGGGTGTCGTCGTCCGAGTGGGGAACGTACCTGGGCACGCTGAACGCGGATCACTTCGATGAGGTCGGCCAGCCCCCCGACGAGACCGAGTTCAAGCACCTCGACTTCTACACCGAGCTCGCCCGCTTCCTGCGCGACCAGGGGTTCTGAGGCGGCTGGCGCGCGGCCGCCCCTACGATCGGTTGGGGTCGTCGACGAAGCGACGACCCTCCAGCGAGGCGAGCCGCGCGTCACATCGCTTCGGCGAGGACCTTGAGGGCTTCCGGGTCGCGGGTGCCGGCGAGGAGCGTGGTGACGGGGCTCTCCTTCCAGGCCTGGAGCCGCTCCTTGATGCGAGCGGGCGGCCCGAGCAGCGCGATCTCGTCGGCGAGCTCGTCGGGCACCGCCGCCACCGCTTCCTCGCGCTTGCCGGCGAGGAAGAGCTCCTGGATCCGCTCCGCGGCCTCACCGAAGCCGAGCCGCCCCACCCAGTTCATGTGGAAGTTCTGGCTCTTCGCTCCCATGCCGCCGAGATAGAAGGCCAGGTACCACTTCATGTAGGTGAGCGCTTCCTGGAGGTCGTCCTTCATGACGATCGTCACGGGACACGCGACGTCGAAGCCGGGCTTCAGGTTCGCCATCAGCTCCGGGTAGATCTTGCGGTACGGCGAGTAGAAGACCGGTAGCCAGCCGTTGCCGACCTCGCACGCCATCTCGACGTTCTTCGGGCCCTCGGCGCCGATGTAGATCGGGATGTCCTTGCGCAGCGGGTGGACAATCAGCTTGAGCGGCTTGCCGAGCCCGGTGCCGCCCTGGAGCGGGAGCTGGTAGTGCTCGCCCTGGAAGCTCACGGGCTCCTCGCGCGCCAGGATCTTGCGCACCAGCGCCACGAACTCGCGGGTGCGGCCGATGGGCTTGGGGAAGGGCTGGCCGTACCAGCCCTCGACCACCTGCGGTCCCGAGACACCGATGCCGAGGATCAGCCGACCGCCGGAGAGGTGATCGATGGGGGCCGCGGGCATCGCGACGCACGCCGGCGTGCGCGCCGAGATGTGCATGATGCCGGTGGCGAGCTTGATCTTCTTGGTGCGCGCGCCGATCCAGCACAGCGGCGAGAAGACGTCGGAGCCGTAGGCCTCGGCGGTCCACACCGAGTCGTAGCCCAGGTCCTCGGCGTAGCGGACCAGCTCGATCGGGTCTTCGGGGCCGGACTGCCAGTAACCGAGCATCAAGCCGAGCTTCACGCGGCACCTCCTGCGAAGGATGGGGCGCGCAAGTAGAACATGTTTCACTCCGAGCGGCGAGGCGCGGCGAGGGACCAGTTGCGCGCTCAACCACCGGCGCGCAGGGGGCACGGCACGAAGTCGTGGCGGGGCTCGAGCGCGCCCGACTCGATCACCGATCGCACGATCAGCGACGTCGCCACGGCGTTCTTGCGCCGCCCCTCGCCGTCCGCCCAGAGCTCCGTGGGACGCAGCCCCGCGCCGACGAAGGCGGGGGTGGGGTCGACGACCGCGAGCCCTTCGCTCGCGAGCTCGCCGAGCGCCGCGCTGTAGCGCTGGTAGGGCTGCCTCTCGAGCTGCTCGTGAGTCGTCACCCCGAACAGCTCGGGCAGGACCACGATCACCAGCCGCGCCTCGGCGCGGCACACCTCGCCCGCGAAGTCGATCAGCAACTCGCGATTGGCGCGCCACGTCGCCGAGCCCGGGTCGAAGGCTCGCGCGACGGCGCGATCGAGCGCGGCCCCGGGCTCGCGCCAGCTCGGGAGCTCGCCCCGGTCGAGGGCGCGGCGGACGAGCCGCGCGAGCAGCAGGCGGTCGAGGAGATCGGGCGGCTCGAGCTGGCGCGGCGCCACCAGGTCGTTCGCCGCGTAGCCGAGCACCACCAGCTTGGGCCGGAACGCCGCGACGTCGCGGCGCCAGTGCGCGATCTCCGCTCGCGTGTCGTAGCCGGGGACCGCGAAGCTCAGCACCTGCCAGGGACCACCCGGGCGGGCGCGTAATTCGCGCTCGAGCGCGCCGCCGAAGCTCTCCTCGTACGGCCGGTCCTGGCCGAAGGCCTGCTCGTCGCCGAGCACCGCGATCCGGCGCGCGTCGGCGAAGCTCTCGCGGGAGTGGAATGGCCCGCGGTAGCCGCTCTCGTTGATCGCGATGCCCCACGTCTGCTCGACGTCGACGTGCGCGCCCGCGGCGAGCTGCCAGCCGACCGCGTCGTCGCGGGCCGGCTCGAACAGCGCACGCAGCCGCGACTCGACACCGGGTGGCTCCGCCCGCGGCGGCCTGGCGAGGCGCAGCCCGAGCTCGGGGATCGCCACCAGCCCCGCGGCCCACGCCACCGCGTAGCCCGCGCGCGCCAGCCACGCCCGCGTCGAGGCGGCGGGGCCGCGCCGGCGTCGCACCGCCGCGCCGGGGTGCGGCGGCTCGAAGCGGACCGTACCGCCCTGCCCGGGCAGCCGCGCCGGCAACCTACTCCCCGAGCGCGGTCTGCCGGATGACTTCGTCCACGGTGGTGAGGCCCGCGCGCGCCTGGTGCAGCCCGGCGAGCGCGATCGGCACCATGCCGTCCTTGCGGGCGCGCTTGCGCAGCTCCGCGGTGGTGGCGCCGTCGGCGATCATCTCGCGCAGCTTCTCGGTCACGCTCAGGACCTCGAAGATGCCGAGCCGCCCGTGATAGCCGGTGAAGTTGCAGGCGGTGCAGCCGCTGCCCTTGAAGAAGGTCGCCTTCTCGATCTGTGCGGGGGTGAGGCCGAGCCTGAGCAGGGTCTTGGGGTTGGGGTGGTCGGGGACGCGGCAGCGCGGGCACACCTTGCGCACCAGGCGCTGCGCCACCGCCAGGTTGAGGCCCGAGGCGATGAGGAACGGCTTGATCCCCATGTCGCGCAGCCGCGCGATCGCCGTGACGGCGTCGTTGGTGTGGACGGTGGCGATCACCAGGTGGCCGGTGAGTGCCGCGCGCACCGCGATCTCGGCGGTCTCCTCGTCGCGCACCTCG
This sequence comes from Deltaproteobacteria bacterium, assembly GCA_016713535.1. GTDB lineage: Bacteria > JADJOY01 > JADJOY01 > JADJOY01 > JADJOY01 > JADJOY01. The sequence goes on along the minus strand of JADJOY010000023.1, from coordinate 111,631 downwards.
CCGACCATCATCACGTTGGCGTCCTGGCGCAACATCGCGCGCAGCGCCGCGGCGAAGGTGAAGCCGGTCTTCTCCGAGACCTGCGCCTGGGCGATCCACTTGAAGTTGAACTCGATCGGGTCCTCGATCGTCATCACGTTGCGCGACGAGTCGCGGGTCTCGTGCAGCACCGAGTAGAGCGTGGTGGTCTTCCCCGAGCCCATCGGACCGGTGAAGAGCGCGAGTCCGTTGGGGCGGCTCAGCTCGCGCCGGAAGCGCGCCTGGTCGTCGGCCAGGATGCCGAGATTGTCGAGGGAGAAGTCGAAGCGGCAGTGGTCCTGGACGCGGATCGCGACGCGCTCGCCTCCGTACACCGGGAAGATGCCGACGCGCAGCTCGATCGGCATGTCCTTGAGCCCGGTGATGGTGATGTGGCCGTCCTGGGTGAGGCGGTGCTCGGCGATGTCGAGGTTCGCGAGGATCTTGATCCGCGAGAGCACGCGCGGGTACACGTCGGCGGGCAGGCTGAGCACCGTGTAGAGCAGACCATCGAGGCGAAACCGCACCACGACCTCGTCGTCGAAGTGGTCGAAGTGGATGTCGGTGGCGCCCACCGCGACCGCCTTGGTGAGCAGGTTCTCGACCAGCTTCGCGACCGACGACTCGTTCATCATCGCGTTGATCGGGAACTTGAGGTCGCGGACGAAGCTCAAGTGGCGCTTGCGGATCTCCTCGCGCGAGAGCCCGTAGTGCTTCTCCCAGAGGGCGAGGATGATCCCGTAGTCGGTGGCGACGGCGCGGATGCGCCGCGTGGTCGCGAACTCGAGCTCCTTGATGGCGGCGTGGTCCTGCGCGTCGGCCATCGCGAGCGTGAGCTCCTTCTTCTCGGACGAGAGCAGGAGCGGCATCGCGCGGTGCCTGAGGAGCAGCGTGATCGGCACCGCGGCCTTGGCCTCCGCGCCGATCTCGACCTCGAGCAGTGCGATCGCCCTGGGCCTCTCCACGGCGACCTGCTCGCCCAGGACGGGGAGCTGCTCGGTCAGGCACTCGAGCACGGCCTCCTCGCTGACGAGGCCGAGCTCGACGAGGTTTTCGCCGAGGGTGCCGAACGTGGTCGCCTTGCGCTGCAGCCCTGCGGCGAGGCCCTGCGGGTCGATCAGGCGGCGCTCGAGGAGGATCTGGCCGATCGGCCGCACGCCGTCGTGCGAGGAGGCGGGGGGAGCGAGAGGGGGAGCGCTGCGGCTGGGGGTCGGGCCTACGTCGAGCGCGAGCGTGCTCATCGGATCCTCCGTCGTGCGGCGCGGGCGGCGTGCGGGGCTGGCGGCGAGGCCCCGGAAGGCGAGTGCGCGAGCAAGGGTCACCATCCTAGTGGGGTTTCGCCTTACGCGGCAAACCCGTAGGTGACGATCGAATTATCAAGGAGAAGCTCGGCCTGGAGCGAGCGCCGTGGGCACGCGCGGGTCGGCCCGGAGGACTGCCCGCGACTGCGCTGCTACGCTCGATCGTCGTCGTTTCGGCGACGAACCCATCTCGAGGAGACGCCCACGCATGAAGCTCTATACGTTCCCGATGTCGAACAACGCGATGAAGGTCGTGGCGGTGATCAAGCAGCTCGGTCTCGAGGCCGACTCCGAGCTCGTCGATCTCTCCAAGGGCAAGCAGCTCGAGCCCGGCTTCGTGAAGCTCAACCCCAACCACATGATCCCGACCCTAGAGGACGGCGACTTCGTGCTGTGGGAATCGAACGCGATCATGCAGTACCTGTGCAGCAAGAAGCCGGGGAACACCCTCTACCCGAGCGACGCGCGCGCGCAGTGCGACCTCAACCGCTGGATGTTCTGGCAGTCGAGCCACCTCGGACCGGCGGTGGGCACGATCCAGTACGAGCGCATGATCAAGGGGATGCTGGGCGGGGGGCCCGCCGACGAGGCGGTGGTCGCGGCGGCGCTCGAGCGCTTCAACCGCTTCGCGAAGGTCCTCGATGGCCACCTCGCCGGTCGGGAGTGGATCGTCGGTGACGGCCTCTCGCTCGCCGATTTCTCGGTCGGCTCGTGCTTCGTGTACGCCGGGCCCGCGGGACTGGCGATGGACGCGCTGCCCTCGGTGGAGCGCTGGTACGCGAAGCTCTGCGCGTTGCCGGCCTGGGCGGCGGCGACCACGCCGGGCGGCTGAGCGCGCGGACGGATGGAGGGGGGTCGCCGCGCGCGGCGCGGCGGCCCGGTCGGATGCGAAGCGACGAGGGATGGCCATGAACCGCGATCGGCACGCTCACCCGGCTCCTCGCCGTCCCGGCACGCGCCGCGGCGCAGGCCCCGTTCTCGCCTCTGGCCTCGTCGCGGTGGCGCTCGCAAGCCCGGCGGCAGGGGCCGCCGAGCGCGTCCAGCGGCTCACGCTCGCGGGTCCGCGCGCCGAGCAAGCGCGGGTCGCGGGGGCGCGTGTGGCGCCCGAGCTCGCCGCGGCACTCGCCGACCGCTCGCGCTCGAGCGTGGGACGGGAGGTGCGGTTCGACGGCGCCGACCGGGTGCAGGTGTACGTGCGCGCGCGTGCCGGCGCCAGCGAGGCCCTCGCGCGCGCGCTCGCGAGCCACGGCGCGCGGGTCGAGCGCGTCTCGTCGACGACGGGTATCGTGCAGGCGCGGGTGCCTTCGTCGCGGGTGGGGGAGATCGCGGCGCTCGCGGAGGTCGAGAGCGTCGAGCCGCCGCGCTACGCGACGGTGCGCATCGGCGCCGTGACCACGGCGGGCGACGCGATCGTGAAGGCGGAGGCGCTGCGCCGGCTCGGCTTCAACGGCCGCGACGCGCGTGTCGGTGTCATCTCCGACGGCGCCAACGCGCGCGCCGACGCGATCGCGAGCGCCGACCTGCCGAACGACGTCACGGTGCTGAGCGAGTGCGACCCGGCGGTCGCGCGCACCACGTGCAACGAGGGCACCGCGATCCTCGAGATCGTCCACGACCTGGCCCCCGCCGCCGAGCTCGGCTTCTGCAGCGGGCTCACCACGCTCGACTTCATCGGCTGCGTCGACGACCTGCGCACCCGCTTCGGCGCCGACGTCATCGTCGACGACCTGGGATTCTTCGGCGAGCCCTACTTCGAGGACGGTCCGGTCGCGAGCGCCGTGAAGGACGCGGTCGAGGCCGGAGTGGTCTACGTGTCGTCGGCGGGGAACGAGGCGCTCGATCACTACGAGGCGGACTTCTTCGGTACGCTCGACCACTTCGAGGACGAGAGCGGAAACCCGCTCCCCGAGCATGACTTCGGCGCGGCCGCCGGCGCCGCGAGCGACACCACGCTCGACGTGACGGTGCCCGTGGGCGGCACGATCTCCGCCTATCTCGAGTGGAACGATCCGTTCGGTGGCTCGGCCAACGACTACGACCTGGTGCTGCTCGGCAGCGACGAGGGCCGCATCTTGATCGCGAGCCAGAACCGCCAGACGGGACGCTCCGATCCCTTCGAGGCGGTGGCGTTCTCGAACCCGTTCCCGCGCAACGTCACCGTGAAGCTCGCGGTGGTGAAGCAAGCCGGAGAGGCGCGCCGTCTCGAGCTGTTCCTGAGCGGCGACGTCGCGTCGCACCAGTGGAACGTCGCGGACGGCAGCATCTTCGGCCATCCGGCGGTGAGCGGTGTGCTGGCGGCGGGGGCGATCTCGGCGAGCGACCCCGGCAACGACGACATCGAGGCGTTCAGCTCGCGCGGCCCGTCCCGGATCGACTTCCCGAGTCTCGAGTCGCGGCCGAAGCCGGATCTGGTGGCGATCGACGGCGTGCTCGTCACGGGCGCGGGCGGCTTCCCGAGCCCGTTCTACGGCACGTCGGCGTCGGCGCCCCACGTGGCCGGAGTCGCGGCGCTCCTGATCGGCGGCGTGAACACCGCGATCGAGGTCGCGGGCGCGTTGCGCGCGACCGGCGTCGACCTCGGCGACCCGGGCTTCGACGCGAGCTACGGCTTCGGCCGCGTCGACGGGCTCGCCGCCGCCAATCGTCTCAACGTGGCGCCCAACGCCGCGATCGAGTCGCCCGCCGCCGACGTGACGGTCACGGTGGGCGAGAGCCTGTCGTTCGCGGGGAGCTGCAACGACCCCGAAGGGCTTTCGCCGTCGACGTTCCAGTGGAGCTTCGGCGGCGCCGGACTCGCCGACTCCACCGCGGCCGCTCCCGGTGAGCTCACGCTCGCGCAGGTCGGCACGTTCGTGGTGACGCTCCGCTGCGCCGACGCGCTCGGCGCTGCCGACCCCACGCCGGCGACGCGGGTGGTGACCGTCGCCGAGCCGGTCACGCACCACGGCGGGGGTGGTGGCTGCGACGTGGCCGGGGCCGGTCGCGCTGCCTCGACGAGCGCGGCGGCGACCAGCGCCCTCACGGCGGCGCTCGGCGGGCTCGCCGTCGCATTGCGCCGCCGGCGCGCCGGTGTGGCGGTGGCCGCGGTCGTCTCGCTGCCGGCCGAGGGTTGAGCGCCGCTCCCACGCGTCGCGGGCTGCGCGTCGCGGTGTCGCTGGTCGCGACCGCGGGGCTGCTCGCGTTCGTGGTGCGGCACGTCGGGCTCGCGCGTCTCGGCGCCGCGCTGCGCGCCGCCGATCCCACGTGGCTCGCCGCGGCGCTGGCGCTCAACCTCGGCATCCACGTGTTCGTGCCGGCCGAGAAGTGGCGGCGCCTGCTCGGGCGGCTCGGGCACTCGCTCACCTTCGGCGAGTCGGCGCGGATCTGGCTCGGTTGCCAGCCGCTGCGCTTCACGCTGCCGATGAAGACCGGCGAGCTCTTCAAGGTGGTGTACCTGGAAGGTGTCCACCACGTGCCGCCCGCGGTCGGCACCTGGGCGCTGGTCTTCGACAAGCTCAGCAACGTGGTCGCGCTCATGGCGTTCGGCGCCGCGGGGCTCCTGTGGGCGCCACTCGGCTCGCGGGTGAGCCTGGTGATCGGGCTGCTGTTGCTGCCGAGCCCGCTGCTCTTCGCGAACGTGCTGCCGGCGCGCCTGCGCGAGGCCCTCGGCGCGCTGCCGGGCCGCCTCGGGCGCTTCGCTCGTGAGCTCGTGGACGCGATGGCCGCGCTCCCGACCGCCGTGCGGCTCAAGTTCTTCGCGGTGTCGCTGCTCCAGGTGCTCGCCGAGGCGATGTCGTTCGGGGTGTGCCTGCGCGCCCTCGGCGTCCACGCACCGGCCCTCGACGTGCTCTTCCGCACGCCGCTGGTGATCCTGCTCGCGAACTTGCCTGTCACGCTCTCGGGAATCGGCACGCGGGAGATCGGGATGCTGTGGCTCTTCTCGGCGCACGGTTCGCCCGAGCAGCTCGCCGCCACCGGGCTGGTGCTGTCCTTCGTCGGGCCGGTGCTCCTGGTGCTGACCGGGCTGCCGTTCGTGGGCGGCTTCTTCGCGGGTGCGTTCGGGAGCGCCGCGGGCGCGGCGCGAACCGATGGTGCGCGAGTCGAAGCGGAGGCGCCTCGCGAGTGATTCCCTTGGCACCCCTCGGAGGCGGGCGGTAGCATGTCGCTACCCGTGAAGTCGATCGATCGCGCCCGTCCGTCCACCACCGCGAGCGATCTCTCCCGCGACAGCCATGAGTGAGAACGAGCGTCCGCCGCGACCGGAACGTGACGAGGGCCTCGCGGTCCGCGAGCGTCCCAAGACCCAGAAGCCGCGCCTCTACAAGGTGCTGCTGCACAACGACGATTTCACGACTCAAGAATTCGTGGTCCACCTCTTGATGGAGGTCTTCCGCAAGGACTTCACCGAGGCGACCGCGATCATGCTGCACGTCCACACCAAAGGGGTTGGTGTGGCCGGCGTCTACACCCGCGACGTCGCCGAGACCAAGCTCGAGGTCGCGACCAAGCTCGCCCGGGAAGCGGGAATGCCGCTGCAACTGACCCTGGAGGCGGAGTGAATCCATGAAGCTCTCGCCGGAGCTCAACATCGCGGTCACCGTGGCGATCAACGAGGCCGCGTCGCGCGGCCACGAATACGCCGGGCTCGAGCACCTGCTCTACGCGCTGCTCCACCACGACACCGAGACCACCGAGGTCATTCGCCACTGCGGCGGCGACGTCGTGAAGCTCAAGGAGAAGCTCGCGCGCTTCCTCGACCAGTCGATCGAGAAGGTGCCGAACGGCCTGCACGTCCAGCCCGACCTCACCGCCGGTTTCAAGCGCGTGCTGACCCGCGCCGCCGCGCACGTCGACAGCTCGGGGAAGGACCTGGTGGGCGGTAAGAACGTGCTGGTGGCGCTCTTCGCCGAGCGCGACTCGTTCGCGCTCCACTTCCTCCAGGAGCAGGGCATCGAGCGCCTCGACGTGGTGAGCTACATCTCCCACGGCATCTCCAAGATCGAGCCGGAGGAGGGCGGGCTGCCCGCTCCCGCCGGCGAGCCGGGCGACGAGGACGGCGAGCCGGGCGGCGGCCAACGCCGCGATCCGCTCGAGGCGTTCTGCGTCAACCTCAACCAGATGGCGGCGGACGGGAAGATCGACCCGCTCATCGGGCGCGAGAAGGAGATCGAGCGCACCGTCCACGTGCTGTGCCGTCGGCGCAAGAACAACCCGCTCTTCGTGGGCGACGCGGGCGTCGGCAAGACCGCGCTCGCCGAGGGGCTGGCGCTCAGGATCGTGAACAAGGAGGTGCCGGACGCCCTCCACGACGCCGTCGTGTACGGCCTCGACATGGGCGCCGTGCTCGCCGGCACGCGCTACCGCGGCGACTTCGAGCAGCGCATCAAGGCGGTGCTCAAGGCGCTCGAGAAGCTGCCCAAGGCGATCCTCGCCATCGACGAGATCCACACGCTCATCGGCGCGGGCTCGGCGAGCGGTGGCGCGATGGACGCGTCGAACCTGCTCAAGCCAGCGCTCGCGTCGGGGACGCTGCGCTGCATCGGCATGACCACCTACCACGACTTCCGCAGCTACTTCGAGCGCGACCGCGCGCTGGTGCGGCGCTTCCAGAAGATCGAGGTGGGCGAGCCGTCGGTCGAGGACGCGATCGCGATCGTCGAGGGGCTGCGCCCCAAATACGAGGAGTTCCACGAGGTGAAGTACGGCCGCGCCGCGGTGCGCGCGGCGGTGGTGCTCTCGGACCGCTACCTCCACGACCGCAAGCTGCCCGACAAGGCGATCGACGTGATCGACGAGGCCGGCGCTGCGGCGAAGCTCAAAGGCAGGAAGGGCGGCCGGATCGGCGCCGCCGAGGTCGAGGCGATCATCGCGACGATGGCGCAGATCCCGCCCCGGCGGGTGTCGCGCACCGACAAGGACCGCCTCAAGAACCTCGAGGACGAGCTCAAGAGCGTCGTGTTCGGCCAGGACCACGCGATCGACCTGCTGGCGAGCTCGATCCGCATGTCGCGTGCGGGGCTGCGCAGCCCGGAGAAGCCGATCGGCTCGTTCCTGCTCACCGGTCCCACGGGTGTGGGCAAGACCGAGGTCGCCAAGCAGCTCGCCACCATTCTCGGTGTGGAGTTCCTGCGCTTCGACATGAGCGAATACATGGAGCGCCACACGGTGTCGCGGCTCATCGGCGCGCCGCCGGGCTACGTGGGCTTCGACCAGGGCGGACTCTTGACCGAGGCCGTCACCAAGACACCGCACGCGGTGCTGCTCCTCGACGAGATCGAGAAGGCGCACCCGGACGTCTTCAACATCCTGTTGCAGGTGATGGACCACGGCACGCTCACCGACAACAACGGCCGCAAGGCGGACTTCCGCCACGTGATCCTGCTCATGACGTCGAACGTGGGTGCCCGCGAGATGGCGCGCGGCTCGCTCGGCTTCGGCGAGCGAGCGATCGGAACCGCCGAGGACAAGGCGTTCCAGGATCTCTTCAGCCCCGAGTTCAGAAACCGCCTCGACGCCCGCATCGGGTTCGCGCATCTGGCGCCGGGGACGATGGGGCGGATCGTGCAGAAGTTCGTGAACGAGCTGGTGTCGCAGCTCGCCGAGCGCAAGGTCACGATCGAGCTCAGCGACGAGGCGCGCGACTACTTCGCCGCCAAGGGCTACGACCCGATCTACGGCGCGCGCCCGCTGGCGCGGGTGATCCAGGAAGACCTGAAGCGTCCGCTCAGCGAGGAGATCCTGTTCGGCAAGCTCGAGAAGGGCGGCAACGTCCTGGTCGACGTGATGGACGGGAAGCTCACCTTCGACTTCGGCCAGCACGACGCGGCGGACGCTGCGGCGGGCAGCGCCGGGGCGGCGAAGGGCGAGACCGAAAGCGAGCCGGAACCGGTCGACGAAGACGAGCCCGTCACCGTCCTCTGAGTTTCTCGGGGGGGCGTGCGCGACGCGCACGCGGATTCCAGCCCACCGCCCGCCGGCTGGAGCCGCGGCGCTTCGTCGCCGCGGATCCCGGCGGGTCCCACCCCCGAGTCACTCGCTTCGCTCGTGCGGTCGCGCCGCGACCGGCCATCGCACGAGTCCGCTCGTGGCGCGAGCGGCCCGATCGGTTACTCGGTCGGGCACGTCCCAGCCCTCCCGCCCGCCGGGTAGGGGCGGCGCGTGCCGCGCCAGCGACACGTCTCGGTGTCACACCGCCGATCCGATCGATCCCTGTCAGACGATCCTGCGACGGGGGATGGAACCCCCGTCGCTCCGATGGTTTTCGTAGCGCGGGGGGCTCCGTCCCCCCGCGAGGGGTCGCCGCACGCGGGCGCCGGCTCTTGCTGCGTCGCCTCGGTCTGGCTCAGCGCGTCCAGTCGATCGCGTCGAGCAGCGTGCGCAGCCGCCGCGCGTGAGCGCCGTTCACGTGCGCGACCCACATCACGCGCCCTACGAGGGTGGGCGCGGAAGTCGGCGTGGCGCTCGCGGTTCTGGCTCGCGGGTCCGTGGCGCACGCAGTTGGTCAGGATCGCGCGCAGGCGCTCGCGCTCCGCGCGCGGCACCGCGGGGCGTACGTTGACGGTGAGACCCATGAGCGTCTGCCGGCCGGTGGCGCGCTCGATCCGGGTCTTGCGAAAGCGAGGTCGAAAACCCTCCTCGATCACGATCGCGGCGATCCGCGGCAGCAACCGCTCGGCGGCGCGCTCGAGGGTGTCCTCGCCGGAGAACGCGAGGTCGTCGGCGTACCGCGAGTAGCGTGCGCCGATCGCTTCCGCGAGCGCGGCGAGCCGCACGTCGAGGTGGAACGCGGCGAGGTTGGCGAGCGCGGGTGAGCTCGGCGACCCCTGCGGCAGGTGCGCGGCTGCGAGCCGTCCCGACGTGCGCCCGCCTTCGCTCTGGAGCGTGCCCCCGCTCCCGTCGCCGTGGGCCGGCGTCCAGCGCCGCGCGCGGCGCCGTGCGTCGGGCGAGGCGCGGCGCGTGGTGAGCCGCGTCAGCGTCAGCGCCACCTCCGCGGGGTAGCCCGCGGCGCGAAACGTCCCGTACACGCGGCCCGCCGGTGTCGCCGCGAAGAAGTCCTCGAGGTCGAGGCGGATCAGCACCGCGCGCCCGGCGTGACGGGAGGCGTGATCGAGTGCCGAGCGTCCACGACGAAACCCGAGCGCCGCCGCGTGGGGCGGAATCGCCACGAGAATCTCGTCGAGGATCGCGCGCTGGATCGCACGCAGGCGCGGTCGCGGGATCTCGAGCAAGCGCTCGCCCACGCCGCTTCGCTTGGGGATCCAGGTCTCGCGATAGTGGACGAGCCGGGGATCCACCGCGCGGGCGGCGGTGCCGTGGCGGTCCGCGAACCAGTCGAGCTCGCCGGGTGTGAGTCCGAGCCAGCGCGCCAGCTCGGCGGTAGTGGCGAGCTCGCGCACTGGCCAGCGCCGCCGCTCTGCCATCGCCGGCGCGGGGACGAGACGGCGCCGCACCGGCGGCCAGCGCGGCGGCTCGAGGCGTGCCGTCAGTCGCTCGACGTGCGGTCCGAGGAACCGGGCGAGGGCGTCGCGGGACGCTCGCGGCGGGTCAGGGAAGGCGCGCAGCGTGGCGCGGATCAGCGGGTCGAGCCAGCGTGCACGTCGTGCGAACAGCTCGGCGCCGCTCGCCCGCAGCCCGAGCGCGGTCCACGGCCCGCACAGGAAGGCGTCGGCGATCGCGCGCGCGACGTGCTCGGGGGCGGCGGCCATGGCGTCGGGTGAGCTCGAGCGCGGCGACGCTCCCTCGACGAGGCCCGTGGTGCGCGGAGACGAGTGCGCGCCAGGGCGCGCACGGACCTCCGTGCGATGGAATGGTCAGCTGTGAATCTTCCCGCGGGGTATCCCCGCGGAGGCGCCTCGTGCTCGAAAGCGCTGGCTACCGGCTCGAGGGAGCGCCGCCGCTGCGCGGATCCTAGCCCGGATTGGCGATCGTGGATCAGGGCGAGTCGACGGCGTCGTTGTAGAGACCGCCGCAGCCTCCACCGTCGTAGTACACACCGATCGACGCGGTGTAGTAGTCGCCCGAGCTCCAGTCCTCGACCACGCACGGCTGCGCCGGGATGCCGTTGCCGGGCGCCGAAAACGGACAGTAGCCGACGTGCGTCGACGAGCCCCCGTAGTTGATGCGGTAGATGTCGGCCCAGCCGTCGCGTGCGCCACCGTTGCAGGTGAAGGTCTGCGTCACGATGTGGCTGTGGCCGGTGTAGCTCGCGAAGAGATCGCCGTGGCAGTCGCACGCCACGAAGCTCGACGGATACGGCAGGGGCGGCGGGCACTCCCCCGGCGACGCCGCGAGCCCGCTCGCGAGAACCAGCCCCACCCCGATTCGCTTCCCCCAACCCGTGCGCTTCATGGTTTCCCCCCTGCGGTTGCGCGAACGAGACCCGGTCGTTCGCTTGGTCGCGAGGTCGCTTCGCAAGCTGGGTGCCGGCGCGAGCGCGCGTCTCGGGCGCCGGAACGTCGGGGTTCGTCTCGCGCGAGCGGGGCCGACGCCAACTCGCGTGCCCGATGTCGCATCCACCGGTTGGCGGAGCTGCTCACGCGCATTCGCACGTGCTCGCGAACCGATGGGCCACGGACGCACTACTCGTACTGCACCAGCAGCCGACCTTGCACGCGGACACCGAGATCAGCACGCGCGCCGCACCAGCGGCGGCGATCGCCACCATCGCGTCGACGCCAGTGCCCAGGGCGAAATGGCGGCGACGGCGCCGCGGTTCGCGGGTGAGGGCGCCGCCGGTTGGTCGAGCAGATGCGGGGCTTCGGGAGCGCCCGCTGTCGCCTCGAGGCGGAGCGAGCGTGTCGGTCGCGGCTCCCGTCGAGCCGGCGCCGGGTGCGGTGCTGCGAACGGTCGAGGGCGGCGCGGCATGCGTCGGCATCGGGGCGGGAACCAGGTTCGAGGCTGCCATCACGGCTCCCACGACCAGCCCGGTGGAGAGGAGCGATCCCAGCGCGGCGCGCAGTACGCCGGCCGGGATCGGGTCGGGTGCGGGAGCGAGCGTGCGGTGGTGTGGAGCGGTGCGCGCGCCGGGCTCGCGCGCCAGTCTTCGCGTCGGCATGGAGCCTCCCGCTGTCACGAGATCGAACGGAAGCGACCGAGCCCACGGTGCGCGGTGCGCTCGTGGGCTCGGTCGGGTTCGGGGGGAACGTCACGCCGGGGCGCACTCGGAGCGCTCGCCGCAGCGGCAGGTGGGTCCGCAGCAGCAGCGCGCCGGTTCGCTCTCGGTGCGCTGCGACGAGGTCTTGGCCTCCTCGCCACAGCGGCAGCTCTCGCAGCGACAGGGGTTGCAGCTGCAGGCGGCGATGGTGTTCGCGTTCATCGTGGTCTCCGGAAGGGGACCGAGGGACGGGCGGCCGTCCATTCGGCCGGTGTCCTCGTCCGCTTCCGACTGCGCTGACGCACGACGGACGCGGGTCTTACACCTGGCCGCGGGCGGTTCCGGTCCGGTTGGCGAGCGGGTCGAGCGCAACCGGGCGGGCGGGGGGGCTGGACCGTGCTCGAGCGGATCGCCGCTCTGCCGACTTGCGCCACGAATGGACTCGTCACCTGGCGGGTCGCGGCGAGCCTGTGAAGCAAGCGAGCGAGAACGAAGCGCCGCGGGGAGGCGGAGCGCCCCGCGCTACGAACACCATCGCAGCGACGGGGGGTTCCTCGCCCGCCCTCGGGCCGACGCGGCGTCCGTGGGCAACCCAGCTGGAGTTCACAGCCTCAGCGCACGCCGCGAGCGTCCGGAGGGCGGGGGGCTGGAACCCGCCTGCGCTTCGCGCACGCTCTTCGATCAAGAACAGTGCGCGGTCGCGCCCGGCCGCTCGTCGCAGTGGCACTCGAAGCAGCCGTGGGTGGCGCAGGTGCCGCAGGTGCGCTCGACCTGACGTTTCAGCGCTTGGCGGGCGCGGTGCAGACGGACGGCGGCGTTGTTGGGGGAGATGCCGGCCGACTCCGCCCACTCGCGGACCGCCGTGCCGCGCACGTCGACGTGCGTCAACGCCTCGGCATATTCGGGCTTGAGGGTGTCAACGAGGCTCGACACGCACTGGCACACGGTGTCGAAGAGCTCGCGGTCCTCGGCGGGCGCGAGGCTGGGCTCGGTGGCGGCGCGCTCGAGGGCGCGAGTCTCGACCGCGCGGCGGCGAGCGTGATCGATGATCGCGTTCCGGAGCAGCCGGTAGAACCAGGCGGTCGCGGCCTCGCCGTCGCGGATCGAGCTCGCCTTGTCGATGCTCCGGACGAACGCGTCCTGGAGGATGTCCTCGGACTCGGCGCGCGAGCCGACGCGCTTCTCGAGGAAGGCGAGGAACTGGCGGTGGTTCTCGACGAGCACGCGGACGATGTCGGGCGGCGGAGGTGCGTCGGCGCCGGTCGCGGCGGTAGGCTCGGCCATCTCGCTCATGGTCACTCCTGGGGCTCGGGCTCGGCGCCTTCCAGGCGGCGAAACGGCGAGTGCTCGGCGAAGTAGTCCATCTCGGCCTCCACCGAGCGGGTCTCGCGCGGCAGGTACTCGGCGATCGCCTCGGCGAGGCCGGGGTGGCGGATCCAGTGGATGCTGTAGGTCGGTGACGGCAGGAGGCCGCGGCGCAGCTTGTGCTCGCCTTGCGCGCCCGCCTCGAAGCGTGTGATGCGGTGCTCGATCGCGAACTCGATCAAGCGGTAGTAGCAGAGCTCGAAGTGGAGCGCCTCGAAGTCGCCCTGGGCGCCCCAGTAGCGGCCGAAGAGCTGGCGGCCCTCGTGGAAGGCCAGGGCGCCCGCGACTGGCTCGTCGCCGCGGGAGGCGAGCGCCGCGACCACCCGAGGCGGGATCGTGCGGCGGATCTCGTCGCAGAAGCGCTGTGTGAGGTAGGCGATCGCGCCCTTGCGGGCGGCGGTGTCGGTGTAGAAGCGGAAGAGCGCCTTCCACTCGGCGTCGGTGAGGTCGGTGCCGCGCTTGGTGGCGAGGGTGAGGCCGGACTCGGCGGCCTTGCGGCGCTCGCGCCGCACTTCCTTACGGGCCGCGGAGCGCATGGCACCGAGGTAATCATCGAAGGTGGCGTAGCCCGGGTTGGTGAAGTGGAACTGGTAGGTAGTGCGGGCCAGGAAGTCGGCGCGCTCGGCCAGCGCCCCGTGCTCGGCCGCGGTCAGGAAGAGCCAGTGGATCGACGAGACCCCGACCTGGTCAGCGACGGCGTGGATCCCGGCGACGAGGGCTTCGAACGCGGGGCCGGCGGTGGTGCCACCCTCCACCAGCAGCCGGCGGCCGGTGGCTGGAGTGAACGGCACCGCCGACACGAGCTTGGGGTAGTAGCGGATGCCCGCGCGCTGCGCGGCGGACGCCCAGCCCCAGTCGAAGATGTACTCGCCGTAGCTATGGCTCTTGGCGTAAAGCGGCGCCGCTGCAACGAGTTTTCCGGCGCGGCGGACCAGGACGTGGAGCGGATCCCAGCCGGTGCCGCGACCCACGCTGCGGCTGGCCTCGAAGGCGGCGAGGAAGGCGTGCTCGACGAACGGGTCGTCGTCGCCGGCCAGTGCGTCCCACTCGGCGGGGTCGACCGCCGCCAGCGACGGCGCGATCTCCACGGTGAGGTGGGTGGCACCGAGCTCGGACGGGCACTGAGTCACAGGGCGTCAGAATGGGGGCTGTGGGGACGATCCGCAAGCGAAACGCCCGATTAGCCTTGGCGGTTGACAATTAATAGGACGATCGATTAATTTAGTCTCTCACGATGGCTCGACCGGTCAACGCGGACGCCGAGGCGACCCGGCGCAAGGTGCTCGGGGCTGCTTCACTGCTGTTCGCGGAGCACGGCGTCGACGGCGTGTCGGTGCGTGACGTGGCGCGTGACGCCGGCGTCAGCCTCGGGCTCGTGCACCATTACTTCGGCAGCAAGGACGCGCTCTACCAGGCGGCGATCGCCGCGATGTACGCCGAGCTCGATCCGCTGCGCGCCGAGTTCGACCGCGCCCTCGCCGAGGGCGGCGACCTCGCGGCGCTGATCGAGCGGGTGGTGCGCGCCGGCTTCGGCTTCGCCTGCGCCCATCGCTCCGAGATCAAGCTGATGATGCGCACCGTGGTGGATACCGGCGAGGTCGACGCCCGCTGGCGTGAGGCTCAGCAGCTGCCGTTCCTGGAGCAGACCTCGGCGCTCCTCGCGCCTGCTGGCGCGTCCCGCCGCCGAGCTGCGCCTCGTCATCCAGAGCCTGAACCACCTGGTGATTCGCTACGCCCTCACGGCGCCGCGCGAGCTAGCGCTGGTCGCCGGTGAGGATCCCGCGCGCTCGTCGCCTCCCGGAACCCAGGCCGTCGCCGCGGTCGAGGACCACCTCGTCGCGGTCGCGCTGCGTCTCCTCGACCTCCACCGACCCACCACGGCCGCGCCGGCTCCGGCGACCGCCGCCTGAAGGATCCATGACCATGACCAAGCTCGAGACCCTCGACGCCGCCGTTGCTCCGTCCGCTCCCTCGACGCTGCCCGTCACGACGCGCTTCCGCCTCGGCGCCGAGATCACCGCCGAGCAGTGCGCGTTCCTCGACACCCACGGCTTCCTGGTCTTCGATCAGGTCGCGACCTCCGACGAGATCGCGATGATCACCCGCGAGCTCGAGCGCATCGAGAGCCAGTGGTTCGCCGAGAAGCGCACCAAGGTGAACGGCATCCCGGTTTTCTTCGGGAAGAACGACAAGGGCACGCGCTGGGTGCAGCGCTTCACGTTCTCTTCGACCTTCTCGGACGAGATCAAGCGCTTCGTCCACGACCCGCGCTTCGAGCCGATCCGCAAGCTCGTCGGCGAGAACGCGCGCGTCGGCGACGCGGAGAAGGACGGCGTGGTGGTGAACCGGTACATGAACGTGAAGGGCTCGATCTACAAGCGCCTCGGCTGGCACACCGACGGGCTGCGCGACGTCTTCTACGGCCGCATGCCGGTGCGCATGCTCAACGTGGGCTTGCACCTCGACGCCTGCAACGCCGCCAACGGCGGGCTGCGGATCATTCCGGGCAGCCACACCCAGGGCTTCTGGGACACCTGCTTCCGCAAGGCCTACTTCGTGAGCCACGACGCCGATGCCAGCGAGATCTGCGTCGAGACCCAGCCCGGTGACCTCACGGTCCACGACGGTCGCACCTGGCACCGCGTCGCGCAGTCGCAGGCGACCGGTGCCGCGAGCCTGCGCCGCTCGATGTACGTGCCCTACCTCACCGGCCCGTACGAGCCGAAGAACGACGCCAGCAAGACACCGCCCTACCACTACCTGGGCAAGGCGATGCGCGCGATCCAGTCGATCACCGACTGAGCGAACGCCGCCGCCCGCGTGACCTGAGTTACGCTCGCGCCGGTCGATGGTCCGCGTCCACACCGCCCGCAACCTGGCCGAGCTCGCGATCGTCCGCGACCACCTCGCGGCGCGCGGCATCGCCACCGAGATTCGCAACCAGTTCGCGGGCGCGGCGCTCGGCGAGATCCCGTGGACCTCGACCTGGCCCGAGCTGTGGGTGGTGGACGAGCGCGACGCCGGGCTCGCGCAGCGCCTCATCGCCGAGGCGGGCGGCGCAGCCGAGGCGAGCTGCGCCGTCTGGACGTGCCGCTCGTGCGGGGAGCAGGTGGAGGAGACCTTCGCGCGCTGCTGGAACTGCGAGGCCGAGCTACCCGAGTGATTCCCGTGGCCGCCGCGCGGCGCTAGCTTGAGCCGCGCCATGACCGTCCACGACCTCGTCCCGATCCTCACGTTCGCGGTCGCGCCGGTGATCCTGATCTCGGGCGTCGGGCTGCTCTTGCTCTCGATGACCAACCGCTTCGGGCGCGTGATCGACCGGGCGCGTGAGCTCACGGTCGAGCTACGGGGCGTCGAGCACGACCACCGCGACAGCGTCGCCCGGCAGCTTCGCATCCTGATGCGTCGCGCGGGGATCGTGCGCGCCAGCATCAGGTTGGCCGCGGTGAGCCTGCTGCTGGCCGCGGTGCTGGTGATCACGCTGTTCGTGAGCGCGGTGCTCCGGCTCGAGATCGCGCTGGTGATCGTGGCGCTCTTCGTGGGCTGCATGCTGTCGTTGACCGTGTCGCTGGTGCTCTTCATCGCCGACATCGACCTCTCCCTCACGGCGCTCAAGCTCGAGGTGGGATCGGTGCCGCGGCGGGGGAGTGGCGGCGGGCGCGAGGAGGTCCGATGAACCCCTGGGTGGCGCTGACGATCGCGATCGTGAGCGAGGTCGCAGGGACCTCCGCACTCAAGGCGAGCGAGGGGTTCACGCGCCTGGGACCGTCGCTGATCGTCGTGGTGGGCTACGCGAGCGCCTTCTACTTCATGTCGCTCAGCATCAAGACCATCCCCGTGGCGGTCACGTACGCGGTGTGGTCTGGGGTGGGGATCGCGCTGATCACGCTGGTGGCGTGGCTGGTCTACGGTCAGACGCTCGACCGCGGTGCGCTCGCCGGGATCGTGCTGATCGTCGCCGGGGTGGTGGTGCTCAACTTGTTCTCGAAGACCGTGGCGCACTGAGGAGCGCGTGGGGTGCTGCGTCGCGTCCGGGCGGTGCTCGCGCCGCGACGACACATGCGGGCGGCGTTCACCGAGCTCTACGAGCGGCGTGGATGGCTCGAGCCCGAGACGGTCTCGGGACGCGGCTCGACGCTCGAGCGGACTCGCGGTGTGCGTGGCGCGCTGCCCGTGCTGATGCGCGAGCTGGGAGTGCGCAGCGTGCTCGACGCAGGCTGCGGGGACTTCCACTGGTTCCGGGAGATGGAGCTTCCGCTCGAGCGCTACGTCGGCGTCGAGGTGGTGGAAGCGCTCGCCGAGCGCAACCGCGTGAGCTTCGGCGGCGCGGGGCGAGACTTCGTGTCGCTCGACATCACTCGCGACCCGCTGCCGCGCGTCGACCTGGTCGTGTGCCGCGACGTGCTGGTGCATCTCAAGAACCGCCACATCCTGGCGGCGCTCGCGAACTTCCGCCGCAGCGGCTCGCGGTACCTGCTCGCGACCACGTTCCCGGGCGCGACTTCGAACGTGGACGGCCCACTCGGGGGGTGGCGGCCGACCGATCTCGTGCGGCCGCCGTTCTCGCTGGGCGAACCGCTCGCGCGGGTGAGCGAGGCGGAGGACGTCGAGGACCCGCGCTATCGCGACAAGAGCCTCGGCCTGTGGCGACTCGGCGCCGTGGCCGGCGCGGAGGCGCGTTGACGCATCCGTTCGCCGTCGCGTTCACGAAGGCGTGGAGCGAGCCCACGCCCGAGCGGCTGTGCGCGCTGCTCCATCGCGACGTCGTGCTCCTCCAGCCGCACCGCCGGCCGATCCGCGGCAGCGATGCGGCGCTCGCCGACTTCCACCGGCTCTTCGGCTGGCTGCGCGGGCTTCACGGCGAGGTCGACCGAGTGAGCGGCCACGGCGACGTGGTGTTCATCGAGTGGCGGATGCGGCTGCCCGTGGGCGATGAGGTGGTGACCATCCGCGCCGTCGACCGGTTCTTGCTCCGCGACGGGCTGGGGATCGAGCGCGCGGTCTACTTCGACCAGCTCGCGCTGGTGCGCGCCGTCCTGGCCCATCCGACCCTGATTCCGGGCTATGTGCGGTATCGGTGCGGCGCAGGAGCGACGTAGCCCCGCGTCCGCGTCCGCGTCCGCTGCCGCTGGCGAGCGTGGTCCGTGCGCGGGTTAGACTCGTTCGATCGGGCCCACGGGCGCGCGAACGCACCGGATGGGGCGGCGACGAGGAGAGACATGGCGACGATGAAGCCTACGCCGAAGGACGAGCTCCACCGCGCGGTGAGCGTGCTCCAGGACAACAAGGGCCGCTGGGCGCGGCTCGGGGTGCCGGCGCGCATCGATCTGCTCAAGCGCTGTCTCAAGTGCACGGCCGACTCGGCGGACGGCATGGTCGCCGCTGCGAACGTCGCCAAGGGGATCGCCGCCGACGATCCGGTCGCCGCCGAGAACTGGCTCGGCGGCCCGATGACCACGCTCCGCAACCTGCGCTTGCTCGCGCTGGTGCTCGACGAGATCCGCAAGCACGGGCGCCCGCGCCTCGAGGCCAAGCAGCTCTCGCTGCGTCCGGACGGCCAGGTCGTGGCGAACGTGTTCCCGCGCGAGAGTCTCGACCCGATGATGTTCCCGAAACTATCGGCCGAGGTCTGGATGGAGCCGGGCGTGGCCCGGGACGAGGTGATCGGCGGGATGGCGTGGGCTTACCAGCAGGGCGACGTCGCCGACACCGGCAAGGTCGCCCTGGTTCTCGGCGCCGGGAACGTCGCGAGCATCGGGCCCATGGACGTGCTCTACAAGCTCTTCGTCGAGAACCAGGTGTGCGTCCTCAAGATGAACCCGGTGAACGACTACACCGGGCCGTTCGTGGAGAAGGGCTTCCAGCCGCTCATCGACGAGGGCTACCTGCGGGTCGTCTACGGCGACTCGGCCGAGGGGGATTTCCTCGTCCACCACCCGGGCGTGGACGAGATCCACATGACCGGCTCGGATCGAGTCCACGACATCATCGTGTGGGGCCCGCCGGGACCGGAGCAGGAAGCCGCGAAGGCGACCGGGAAGCCGCGGGTGAACAAGCGCTTCACGAGCGAGCTCGGCTGCGTGACGCCGGTGATCCTGGTGCCCGGCGAGTGGAGCGACGGCGAGCTCCAGTTCCAGGCGGAGAACGTGGCGACGATGCTCGCCAACAACGCCTCCCACAACTGCAACGCGGCGAAGGTGCTGGTGACCCATGCGGCCTGGCCGCAGCGCGAGGCGTTCCTGGCGCGGCTCAAGAAGGTGCTCGCGGGCGTGAAGCCGCGGCAGGCCTACTACCCCGGCTCGGAGGCGCGCTACCAGAAATACGTCGCCGCGCATCCCGAGGCCGAGCGGATCGGCGACGGCGCGGGGGCGCGGCTGCCGTGGACGCTCGTCGCGGGCGTCGATCCCTCGAAGCGCGACGACCCCGCGTTCACGACCGAGGCGTGGTGCGCGGTGCTCGCCGAGACCGGGCTGCCGGCGAGCGACGTGGTCGATTTCCTGGCCAAGGCCACGGTCTTCGCGAACGACACGTTGTGGGGGACGCTGTCGTGCTCGATCGTCGCGAGCCCGAAGACCCTCGGCGAGGCCGGCGTGAACGCGGCCTTCGAGAGGGCGGTGAGCGAGCTGCGCTTCGGAACGGTCGCGATCAACCAGTGGGCGGCGCTCGCCTACGGGCTGGTGTGGACGACGTGGGGCGCCTTTCCGGGGCACACGCTCGACGACGTGCGCAGCGGGATCGGCGTGGTGCACAACGCGCTCATGTTCCATCGCCCGCAGAAGACCGTGATCCGCGGACCGTTCACGATGGCGCCCAAACCACCGTGGTTCGTGACGCACAAGGGCGGCGCCGAGCTCGGCAAGAAGCTCGCCTCGTACGAGGCGAAGCCCTCGCTGGCGAAGCTGCCGGGGATCGCGATCGCTGCGATGAAGGGGTGATCGCGCGGCGGGTCGCGTTTTCGCTGGCGGCGGCGCTCGCGTTCTTCGCTCTCTGCGAAGGCGTGCTGCGGGTGGGGCGCTGGATCGACGTGTGGGCCGAGCCCGAGCTCGCCCACACCGAGTTCACGTACGACGCGCGGGTCGGCTGGCAGAACTACCACGCGTTGCGCGGGTCGAGCGGGATTCCGCCGCGGCGAGGCGACGTGCCGCGACTGCTCACCGTCGGCGACTCGAGCTGCTACGGCGTCGAGGTGGCGGCGGATCGGACGTTCTCGGCGCGGCTCGGCGAGAAGCTCGGGGCCGCGCTCGGGCGTGAAGTGGAGGTGCTGAACGGCGGCGTCGCCGGGTTCAGCTCGAGCCAGACGCTCGCGTATCTGGAGCGGCGGCTCGCGCCGGCGGTGGTGCGGCCGGACGTGGTCGTCACGTACGTGGGGCACAACGACGCGCAGCGGACGGCCACGGGGCTGAGTGATCGGGAGCTCGCGGACGAGCTCGACAACCCGATCTCGGGGCTGGCGCGGGCGTCCCTCTTCTTCTGGAACGTCCCGCACGGGATGATCGCGACGCCGCTGGGCGAGTGGCTCTACGGCAGCGACGTGAAGATCACGGGCAAGGCGCGCGTCTCGCCGGACGAGCTGAGCCGGAACCTGGCCGCGATCCGCGCGCTGGCGGAGGCGAGCGGCGCGGCGGTGCGGTTCGTGGTGCCGGTGCAGCGGGGACGCGGCGCGATGGGCAACACCGGGGACGGCGTGGGTGGGGAAGCGCGGCGCGGCCCAGCGGCGGAGGAAGAGGAGTACGCCGATCGGATCCGGCGCGAACCAGAGGCGATCGAGGTGCTGGGGGCGCTGCTCGCGAGCGGCCGGTCGGCGGACGAGCTCTTCGTCGATGGCACGCATCCGTCGGAGCTGGGGCACGAGCTGGTCGCGGGCGCGATCGCGGACGCGCTGCTTCGCGAGCGGGTGGTCGCGGCGAGGTGAGGTCGCGAGCGAGGCGCGCGGTCGGGAGTGGGGGGGATGGGCGGCTTTGGTCGGATCGGGCGAGCCTCGGCCGTCGTCGAGTCCGGCCGCCGGTCCGCCGGGCTCGTGGGTGGCGCGGGGGGCGCGGCGCGGGGCGGGGCGGATCCCCTGCGCCCGCGGTGCGACGAGGTGTGAGCGCGGGTGATCCCGAGTCGGCCACCCGGTGACCGCACCGGGCCGATCCGATCACGACCGGCGTGAGGTTTGCGGGCTAGTCGGAGTGCTCGGAGTAGGCCCGTGCGGCTTCGACCTGGACTAGCCGGTCTTCCTCGGCGATCCAGGCGGTGAGGCGCAGGCCCCACACACAGCCGGTGTCGAGCCCACGGAGCTGGTCCCGGAGCACGAGCCCCATGCGGGCCCAGTGACCGAAGACGACGGTGCGGCGTTCGTCGGGGCGCGATGGGTAGTACTCGAACCAGGGACGGAACGGGGCTGGGGGGGGCGGCCAGTCGGCTTCGGGGCGGGTGCCGTCGGGGGCGCAGTAGCGAACGGTCAGGGCGAACACCGCCGCCTCCGGACTCTCAAGGTGGGTGGCACCGGAGAGCCGACCTGCTCCAGGGCGCGCACCCCAGGCCGGGTGCAACCCCGCGTGGACCAAGAGCAAATCGTCCCATTCTCGGAGTACGGGGCGGTCCGCGAGCCAGCTCAGGAGGGCGTCGCGGTCCGGGGCGCCGAGGACGTCCTGGAAGGTGTCGCGTCGGCCGTAGGGTCGCTCGCCGGCGGCGACGCGCAGCAGGTGAAGGTCGTGGTTGCCGACGACACCGCCCGCGCCGGCGTCGCGCAACACCCGCAAGACACCGGCCGAGTCGGGACCTCGGTTGACGAGGTCTCCGACGGGGTGAAGCTCGTCGGCCATGGGGTCGAAACCCAGGCGCTCGAGGAGCCGCTCGAGCTCGTCGCGACATCCCTGGATGTCGCCGACGAAGATGCGGCGCTTCATCGTGAGGCCGTGCCGGCGAGGGAACTGAGGTCCCTCAGGCGGTCGCCTGGTACTTGAGCGAGACCGCTTCCTCGGCCATTTCGTCGAAGCTCATCTTCCTGGCGCGCTGGGCGTCCGCGTCGTCGTAGAGCGTGACCAGGAAGCGCGGGTCGACGCCGAGGAGACGGACGATGGCGGGACCGAGGATCGGTCCCGCCACCCGGTGCTCGAAGAGGATCCGCATGCGGTCCAGGAAGCGCGGAAACGGCCGGTCGAGCACGCCGTCCTTCAGTGACAGGAGCTGCATGCGTTTGAACGCCTCCTGGATGCGCTTGCCGGAGGGATCGACGAGATCCATGGGCTCGAAGAACACGCTCTTGAAGAACGGCCGCGCGTAATAGAAGAGCCCGGCGAACGCGGCCCATGCGGCGGCCTGCTCGTCGATCGGGCGGCGTGGTTCCTTCTTCAGCTCCTCGAGATACTCCTTCGATGCGTAGTACTCGCTCATGTGGAAGTCGATCGCGATGTGGCGCGACTCGTCGCGGTTGATGAGATCCATCGCACGCTGGCTCATGTCGTCGGCGACGTAGTCGTTGATCGAGCGCAGCAGAGCAACATCCAAGATCAGCTCCCCCGTGGTGATGTAGACGGTGGCGATCTCGGGCGACAGGAAGCGGATGGTCTTCACGAAGTGTGGGTAGAACTTGGTCAGCGCCGGGTGGGGCAGGTAGGCCTTGTACTTGTGGACGTCGTAGTAGTCCGCGAGCATCTGCGCGGCGTGCGAGTGGCGCACCTCGTCGGTCACGAAGGTCGAGAAGATCTCGCGGAGGATCGGGTTGTCGGTCTTGCGCCGCTGCTCCTCGAAGAGGGCGCCTGCCATCCGCTCGATGCCGGCCATGTCCGTGAAGAGCTGGACGATCGCGATCTCGTCGGACTTCGAGAGCTTGCGGGGAGGTTGGCTCCAGTCGAGGTCGCCGACCTTCCATTGATCGCGTCTGCACATCTCGAGCATCCGTTCCAGCTTCATGGGGGCCTCCTCGGGGATCGTGAGTCTCGCGTGCAGTAAGTCCATCCGTCAGCGGACGGGTCGGGGACGCGCAGGCGGACTCGCCGGTCCGGGTGTTGCCGTCGGCGCCGTCGCGGGAGACTCGAGCCGAGTGGATGGCGTCGCCTGGTTACGTAGGTAGAGCGCCGCGGCGTCGAGAAGTCCCGACGCCCAAAGCAGGCCGACGATCAGGATCATGAGGCCGGATAGTACCGACACCCACACCACCGTGTTACGTCGGCGCTCGCGCGCCTCGCGGATACGACGCGACGTGGCGGCGGATTCGGCGCGACTCCGGAGCCGGGCCATGCGCTCGACCTCCGCCGTGCGCGCTTCGCGCGCGCGAGTCTGTTCGGCGGCGTGGAGGCGGGCCTCCTCCGCCGCCTGCTCGATCGCACGCGCCTGCGCGTCCTCTTGCTCCCGCATGGTCTGCGCATGCCGGGCCGCGTCGACTCGCATGCGCATCTGCTCTTCATCCATTCGCGCCCCGTGCGTGGTGCGCGCGACCTCGAGCTCCGCTTCCGCGGCCTGCTTGCGAACCGTCTCGGCGGCGAGCTGCGCGTTGGTCACCTCCAGGCGCCCAGCGCGCAGCTCGTCCTCGCGCTCCAGGATCCGAAGCTGCGCTTCTTCGTGGCGTGTGAAGGCCTCGGTCAGCTCCTCCGTGAGAGTTCGCTGACCGAGTTCGACGGCGGCGAGGCCGCGCCGGATCGCCTCCTCGCCGGCCAGCCGTGTCCGGATCTCGTCGTGGCGGTCGTCCGCTTCGCCGTTGGATCTCGCGGGCGAGAGATTCGCGGTGCCACCCACCTCTTCGACTCGCCGACCGAACTCGCCGAGCGTACGGGCCAGATCTGCGAGGTCCCGGTCGAGCTTGCGATCGAGCGCGTCGAGTCGTGCGGCCAGCGCCGATGGAACCCCCCCTATGCCGTCGCCACCGTTGGGTGCCGATCCAAACGACCCGGTCGCGAACCCGGAACCGGACGGTTCCGGGTTCTGCGAACCCCGACCTCGCCAGCGGCGCGTGGGTGCTCGAGCGTAGAGGGGAGCGCGCGCCGGCGTAAGAATCGAAGCCGTCCCTCCAGGTCGGCGCCCTCGATAGCGAGCTCCGCGCGTTTCACGAGACTCGCTCGTACCGTCTCGTCCGGAAGCTCCGCGATCCTGGGATCCGGGGCGACCGCACGCGCCAACTCGACGAGCTCCCGGTCGATCGGCTCAGGTACCTTCAGGTCACCCTCACTGGTGCCACCCTCGCCGTTGCGGCGTGCCTCGGAGCGCCGCCCACCCAGCAACCCTCCCCAGCGTCCATCACCGCTGGCTTTCCCGCGGCCGCCCTTGGCAACGTCGTTGGCCCGCTGGAATTCCAGCTCTGCGATTCGGCTCAGGATTTCCCCCGCACCGGCCTCGGCGCAGGTCGTGCGGTGCGACGCGAGAAGCGCGTGACCCAGCGTTCGGTCGCAGGACTCGAACCGGATCGCGAGCGCCCGCAGCCGGTTCTTGAGCCGTGCGGACTCGGCCTCAGCCTGTTGGAGGGAGAGGGTGGCGTATTCGGGGTAGATCCGGGCCGGCACGCTCGACTCGGTCGGATCGGCGCCGCTTCGCCCCGCCGCCAGGACGGTCCGCGTTGCCTCGGCGGAAGCTGTGACGTCCTCGAGTTCCAAGCGGCCTCCGCGCTCGTGCCGGCTCCCTCTGCCGGAATCGGAGCGACCTCGAAAGTTTGCCACATTCGACGTCGAACCGATCGTCGCTGCAGGGGACTCACGGTGCCGGGCTGACGAGCGGGCGCCACGGGGGGAAGGTGAACGCCGGGAAGTTCGCGCCGGTATCCCCGGCGCGGAGTCGGGCGGCGGCACTTCGGTATGCGGTCACGAGCGCGCGCCACGCGCATCGAAAGGCTTCGCGCACGTCCAATCGGGATGCGTGACAAAGTGGCCGAGGCGAGCGCTCGGATCGGGTCGGACGATCGTGCGGACTGCGAGCGAGGACGCCGGTGTGGCCGAGGACCGGCTGTCCGCGGAGCTGTCGCGTGAGCGCGGCGGCTCGAGCGTCGACTGCACCTCTCACTCGTCCCGGCGCGACGATGCGCCCGTCACGCCCCGTCGGTTTCGAGAGCCTCAACGTGGCCGTTCGAAAAAAGTCGCGCTGGCGCACGCTCGAAGGGGAGCGCACCGCACTTCGCGCCGCGGTGTAGGCGTGGGCGTCGAGTCGCTGGAACGAGTGGGACTCCGCGCTGCCGTCCTCGTACCAGTACAGGACTCCCGGCCACCGCCGCCAGGTGTGTGTGAGGCGGTCCGCGATGGGGTTGCAGACGAGGTATGCGATGCGCTCGACGAGGGCGTCGTCATCGAGGATCGGCTCCGCGCTGAAGCGACGATGGAAGACCGGCCCGAGGCGGTCGAGCAGCTGGTTAACGTCCTTGGCGAGTCTGCCCAGGAAGAAGCCACCGAACGTCGACAGCGATCCGTCCAGGTCGGTGACGATCAGATGGAGGTGGTTGGACGCCGCGTACACAGCATGGAGACGAATGCCAGGGAATCGGTCCAGCGCCGTCGCGAGCCAGAATCCGACACGCTGATTGAGGGCCGTGGTCGGCTTGAGAAAGAACCGGGACTCGAGGCAGCGCGTAGTGATGAACCACCGGGTTCCGGGAGTGAGCCATCGGACAGGTCTCATGCGCACCCTACGAGGCACCTAGCGTGCCAGCGATGCGATTGCCGAATCGTAGCGTGAAACCAGCGATCGCCCCGCCCGATCCGCGTACGCGCGGGCGCACACGCGCGCCCTGGACGACGCACCATGACCCCTTTGCCGGTCGTGACCGGCTCCGGGCCGGTGCCACCCTGCTAAGCTGAGCTCCCGTTCGGCGGTCGCATGGGCAACTCGACGCATCTCACCGACGGTGGACCACTGAAGTCGTTGGTCCGAGCCTTGAACCAGGCGACGATCGGGTTTGTTGCGGTCGGGATCGCGACCGTAGTGTCCTCGGCCGGTCGTCCCCCGATGCTCGGCGCGAGCGTAAAGGCGGTCCAGTCACTCCCCGGCAAAGGAACTGTCATCTACGGGACAATGCGCGGGACCTGGGGTCCACTCCGACGCGGATTCGGTCAGATGGTCGGACGCGCGAGCCTGGACCTCGTCACGAGCGACGGCCGCTATGTGACGCTCTCTCGTCGCCTCGAGGAGCCTGAGTGGCAAGGCGTGCTGTGGCCGCTCAATTGGTGGCGAACCGAAGTGTGGTTCTCGGAGCTGCTGCCCGAGGTGCGAGGCTTCGAGTCGGTACGGGTGCGCATCGAGGATCGTCTCGGCAACGAGCGCACGTTTGAGTCTTATCCGTTGAGCCGCGGACCCGGGACGGCCGAGATCGTACCGGACGACGCTCGGTGGCTCGCGCTACCCGCGATCGTATTCGGCGCGGCGGTCGCGCCGATCGTCGCCGACGAGACCACGCTCGAATCCCCGCGTCGGTGACGAGCCTCAGGCAGGGTCGAAGAGTGGCGCGAGCACGTCGGCGTTCGCGGTGCCGCTGAGCACGGCCCGAAACGTATATGCGAGCTGTGCGACCGAGCCGATCGCCAGGTCGTTGCTTGCAATCTCCTGCTGAGCCAGAAGGACGTAGCCTTTCGCCGGCACGAGGTCGTTGTCCGCGAACGTGCCGTTTGCGTCGAGATTCACCTGTCCCTCGGTTAGCTCGAGCGTCGCAGCGTCGCGAACCCGACCGATCGCTCTCGCCGACCGCGCACGATCGATCGCACCATCTTCGAGAATCAACAGCACGGCTTGCTCACCGTTCGAGTGCAGCAGAATGCGCGTGAGTCCGCCGTCAGCCTGGGCCGTGACGAACTCGTAGGCCAGAGAACCGTAGTCCTTCGTCAGATCCGGGACCCCGGCTGGAGCATCTTTCGCGTCGTCGCCACATCCCACGGGGGCAAAGGACAGATGGAAGGCGATCAAGAGTGACGTCGCGCGATAGTCGAGTGGACGGAATGCAGGCATGACGAGCCCTCCTGACGGTGCGGCACCGTTGCGCCGCGTCGAGATACATGAGGACGGCGGGCCGACGTTGCGACCGCCCGCTGAGCCGGCGCCAGCAGGCGCTTCAGCGGCGGGTAGCGGGACTGGTCCGACGGGGACGAGCCATCGGCATGCTGGTGGGCGACGCGGGAACCGCGAGCATGAAGGCCCGGATGAGGGGGCGGAACGTCTGGACGTCGCGGGCGTTCATCGACAGGATCCGACCGTCCTTGAGTTCGACTTCGTACATGCGTTGCCTCCTTGGTAGGGGTTGGTGCGCTCCCCTTAGGGCAACGGCGATGCCACCGGCGCGGCTGCAGGAAAAGGATTTCGAACCGATTGGATTGATTGAAGAATCACGCCCGATGCCGTGCTGGCATACGCGCGCTGTCTCATCTCCACATGGGACGCCCGAGACAAGAGGCGCGGCAATTCCTCGGGTTTTGCGAACGGCCGTCGTCTCAGGAGTGAGACGGTGAGACGCTGATCGGTGCGAGAGGTTCCTCGATCGGGGGGCATGGGCCCGGGACTGGGTGCCACCCAACTCCGTGGTGGGTGGCACCGGTCCGGCTCACATTGGCTTCGACAGGAGCCAGTCGACGGCCTCGGCGAGCGAGGCGAACTCTCGGTCGGGCGCGGGCGCGCTCGCCGGGTACGGTTCGACCGGGTCGGTAACCAGCAACGCGTTGGCGAAGCCAGCGCGCCGAGCTGCTTCGACGTCCGAGGCAGCGTCGCCGATCATGGTGGCTCTAGTCAGGTCGAGGCCCCAGGCCGTCGCGGCCTGCTCGAACATTGCGATGCCTGGTTTGCGGCACGCACACGCGTCGTTGGGCGCGTGCGGACAGACCAGTATGCCGCGTAGCCGTCCGCCTGCCCGCTCGACGCGTGCGGTGAGGTATGCGTTCACCTGGTCGACATCGGCGCGTGTCATCGTCCCGCGCCCAATACCAGACTGATTCGTAACGACGACGGGGCTTCGACCGGCCCTGGTGAGGCGTGCGATCGCGTCGAGCGCCCCGGGCAGGAGCTCGAGCTGCTCGGGAGTCCGCACCCAGTCACCGACCCGTCGCCGGTTGATGACGCCATCGCGGTCCAAGAACACCGGACCCCAGCGGGTTGGGCCGGATGCTGCGCCGCCCTGCGCCGGCTTGGATTGTCCCGGCGTGCCCGTCATCGGCTAGCGGTCGGCCTTAGATCTTCTCGACAGATCCAGGCCCAAGTCCTCGAAACGCCTTCTAAAAGCTCGACTCTCGGTGACCAGCCCAACTCCCGCGCCGCCGCTCGTATATCGAGAACGCTCCACGGCACGTCCACCGCCCGGCCGGGCTCGTGAATCGTCTCGATGTCGCGCCCGCAGGCGGCGCGGACCTGCGAGACCACGAGATTGAGGGTGGCACCTTGGCCGGACCCCACGTTCAGAATGCGCAACGAGGCGGGAGTCGCGGTGATCGAGGCGGCCACGGCTTCCGCGAGGTCGTCGACGTGGATGTAGTCGCGAACGACGTCGCCGTCGCCCCAGATCCGAATCGGATCGCCGCACGCAGCACGATGAAGGAACACCGTGATCGCTCCCTGGGCGCCGCGTGGGTCCTGGCGCTCACCGTAGGGGTTCGCGCAGCGCAGGATCGTGGCGCGAAAGCCGTGCCGTCGCGCGAACACCGCGACGTACTTCTCGGCAGCTAGCTTGGTCACTCCGTACGAACAGATCGGCTGGGTGGGGTGCGTCTCCGGAATCGCCTCCCGCGCGGCCGGGCCGTACACGGTGCCACCCGACGAGAAAAAAACGATGTGTGGCACCCGATGCCGCACGACTCCCTTGAGGATCTCCGTGGTGAGGATCAAGTTCGATTGGATGTCGAACGTCGGATCGTCTTCGGCGCTCTTGGGGACCGTGCACCACGCGAGGTGCAGCACGACGTCGATTCCTGCGAGCGCCGCGTCGAGCAGCGCCTCGTTGCCAACCTCGCCATAGAGGTGCTCGACCTGGGGTGGGTCGCTGCGGAAACGCTCGGGCACCCGGTCCAGCGATCGCACCCTGTGCCCGCCCGCAACGAGCCGGTCCTTCAGGTGCGAGCCGATGAAGCCGCTGCCACCGATGAGGAGGACGTTCATGCGGGGCACCGCGGACGCCGCTGGGGTAGTTGTCCCGCAGGAGTGCTTGGTTGCATGATGAGTCGATCACCTAGGCCGAACCCCGAGCGCCGAGTCCCAGCCCCGTGGAATCCTACCGCATCGAGCGATGATCCCCAGCCCGCGAATCCGAGCGTCGCGGCGCATGGGCCATGAAAGGGTGGCACGTTACCGATCGACGCATGCCGCGCGGTCGATGGTGATCCTGGTCGGACTGGTGGTGCTACCCGCGTGCACGGTCCTGAATCGATACATCCCGATCCAGTCCGCGCCGCCAGAGGTGTCTGCTGCGGGTTTCCGGCTGCCCGCAAACGGACGGGTGACGTCGACCTTCGGAATCCGCACCCTGCTCGGAACCACCCGACCTCACAAGGGGATCGACTTCGAAGGTGAGTACCTCGTCGGTCCCGTGTTCGCTGCTGCCGACGGCGTCGTCTCGATCAGTCAGACGAGCGAGACATACGGCGAATGGATAGAAATCAAGCATCCCAACGGCTACGCAACTCGGTACGCGCACATGGTCTGGCGCCACGCCTCCGCCGGCTCGGAGGTGAAGCAGGGTGACGTGATCGGACGCTTCGGCTCCACGGGCCGATCGACTGGAACGCATCTGCACTTCGAGATCCTCCGCAACGGTGTTCAGGTCGACCCGCTGCCCCTCGTTCCGAAGGTGGCTGTGGTGGGAAGCTCCGTGAAGCCCATGCCACCGACCGCGGCACCGCCTGCCGCCTCGAAGCCGCCCGGGCCCGACAAAAAGCCCACCGGCAAAGGTGCGAAGCCGACCAAAGGCTCTGGAAAAGCGAAGAAAAGCGCCCCAGTCGAAGCGCCGCCGGTACCAGTCCCACCTCCGCCTCCCCCACTCCCGACCCCTCTGGTCCCGCCGAAGATGGGTGATCCAGGTGTGGCGGGTGCCACCCACCTCCGCGTTGAGGACGGGCACCATCCTCTCTTGGACCGGCTCGGCGCCCGCTCGGTCTACTGGCGTGCCGGTTTGTGGCGGATCGATCTGGCTCTGGCCCGCTCATGGTCGCTCGGCCGCGCCTACGCCACCTCGCTTCGCGAGCGTCCAGCCGGCGGCCAGCCCGCGGTGACCCTCACCTACGGAGAGACGCCTTGGGGGGCCATCCATCCGATCCTGGTCGAGCTCCGGCTCGGTCCCGACGACGCGCTCTTCGAGCTCGGCTCGGGTACCGGTCGCTTCGCACTATTCGCCGCGCAGCTCACGGGCTGCACGGCGGTGGGCTTCGAGCTGGTACCACCCTTCGTGGCGCGCGCGGAGCGGATCGCGCACGCCCGCGGTCTCGCCCGATGCCGGTTCGTCGCCCAGGATTTCTTCCTCGCCTCGTGGCGCGGCGCTTCGACCGTGTATTGCGCCACCACCACCTTCGACGACGAGACTCTCGCCCGGTTCGACGCGAAGTGTGGCGAGCTTCGACCCGGCGCGCGCGTCGTGACCGTCACACAGCCGCCTCGGCGCACCGATCTCCGGCGCGAATGGATGGCGGTCCTCGACTTCTCATGGGGCCCCGGCACCGTGTTCATCCACCGTCGCGTAGGTTGACGTACCGGTGAACCCCACGGCGCCGCGCTCGCGTTGACCCCCGGAAACCGATGCAACTATGCTCGGCGCCCGTTTCAGCTCGACGGTGGGCGTGAGTCCCGACCCGTCTTGGAGGTGATGCGTGCTCGATCGCACCACGTCGACGATGAAGCCTCGCCATCGGGCACTCGCTGCCTTGCTCGGGGCACTGCTCGTCACCCTCGCGGTCGCGAGTGGCGCCGATGCGAAGATGTTCAAGTGGATCGATCCGACGGGGAAGCTGAGCGTCGGAACGTCGCCGCCTCCGAAGGACTACGAGTGGGTCGACGACAAGGGCATCTTCTACAACCGTCCCGTGGTCGACGGACGTGAGCTGATCTTCATCGGCACGGCCCCCGACAAGAAGGTCGAGACGCGCGGACCGCTCAAGCGATCGCGCGGTTTCGGCGCGGGGAACAAGGCGTCGTGGGAGAGCTCCTCGCTCCGAAGTCCCGAGCCGGTCCAGGTCGGTCTCGGCGACCAGTTCTTACCGACCGTGAGCACGGGGCCGGTGGTGGTCGGTCTCACCGCGAACGTGCAGAAGGGCTCGGACTGCCTCTCGGTCGAGCTCGACAACCGAGGCGACACGGCACTCACCGACGTTCGCGCAGCGTTCGCTCTCTACACCAGCAACGTCTACATCGGGCAGCGGGTGATCACCGTCGCCGATCTTCCCAAGGGCACGAAATCCACGCAGATTTGCGAAGGGCAAGGTAAGGTGTCGTTCGCGGACGGCGTGGCGCTCGACCACATGACGTGGAAGGTCGGTGGAGCGCAGAAGAGCTGGCCCTGATCGAAGCGCGCGTGTGCGCGTTCACCACCGCTCTCTCGAGGAGAAGCTCGTTGGATCCCATCCGTCACGTGGAGCGCGAGGAGTCGCAGGACCTTCACGCGCGCGGCCAGGAGCTGCGCGACGAGATCCGTAGCTCGCTCGTCGTCGACGGCGAGGACCTGGTGCTGGCGAAAGCGATCCGCGTAGGGACGCGGGGCCTGTCGGTGGTCGGGGAGGACGGCCCGACCGCGATCAAGCGGCGCATCGCCGACTTCACCACCCGGCTGCGTGACGTGAACGAGAGCCTCGCCGTGATGCTTGCGGATGAGCGGCTGGCCGCCGTCGCAGGGGGGCCGCAGGGCACCGACGTGGCGTCGAGGATCGATTCGGCCAAGCGCTTCGGCGACGCGGTCGACCGCGTCCTCGAGGCCCTGTCGTTCCTCGAGGAGACCCCGGCGGTCGAGGTCGATTTTCCTCGCCTGCACGGCTCGCTACGCGACCTCGCGACCGCCGCAGCGGTGACGCTCGAAGCGCCGCTCGCGGTGGTGCACGTGGCCGAGGCCGAGTTCAGGATCTGATCCGCGGGGCAGTGACCGTCGCCGCGCTCAGCTCGCTCGAAGGTGGGTGTGCTCGGCGTAGTCGACGATGCGGTAGCGCCCGGATGCGTGGAAGTCGATCTGTGTGATCGAGCCGTTTCGGATGTACGGGCGACGCACCGAGTTCCGGATGCGTGCGGCGGGATCCGCCAGGAAGTTCGCGAAGAAGTAGATCAGGTACCCGTGCGAGAAGATCGCGACCGAGTCGCGCGCGCCGTGGTTCGCTTGTACCACTCCGAGGAACCGCACCAAGCGCTCGACCACGTTCATCGGGCTCTCACCACCGTCGGTCTCGTCCTTGAGCCAGCGCGACCAGTAGATCGGTAACAGAACGCTTCCCACGACGGCCTTCCGGGCGCGCTCGGGTAGGGGGAGGCGCTGCGCGGTCTTCAGGAATGGCGCTGCGCGCGAGTCGCTGCCGAGCCGTCCGCATCGAATCTCGGCGATGTCGTTGCTCTCGCTTACGGCGATGCCCGTGGCACGGGCGGTGAAGTCCGCGGTCTCCCTGGCTCGCAAGAGCGGGCTCGCGTAGATGGCATCCACCCCGAGCTTCGCGAGGTGGCTCGCGACTCGCCGCGCCTCGTCGCGGCCTCGCTCCGTCAATGGGCCCTGGTGCTCGCCGTTGAAGAAGCGGTCGATCGTCTCGTGCTCGACGACCGAGACAGGCGGGAACTCCATCTCGCCGTGCCGGACCCAGTAGAGGCGCATCGTGGGTCTCGAGCCGAATGGTGGGACGGAGCGAGGTGAGCCGAGGTTCCGAGTCTAGCAGGGCGCGTCGATCGAGACCGGGCCGGCTCGCGGCCGGAGCGCAACGGGCGCCCGGCGTGATCGCCGGACGCCCGTTGCACGAACTCTTCCAGGGCTGGTCAGAAGTCCATGTCGTCCATGCCGCCCATACCACCCATGCCGCCCATTCCACCCATGCCACCCATTCCACCCATGCCGCCCATTCCACCCATACCGCCGTGGTTGTGGCCAGCGTGGCCGCCGGCCTTCGCAGGCTCGGGCTTGTCGACCACGCAGACCTCCGTGGTGAGCAGCAGTCCGGCGACGCTCGCCGCGTTCTGGAGCGCAGTGCGGGTGACCTTGGTCGGGTCGACCACGCCAGCCTCGATCAGGTCCTCGTACTTCTCCTTGAGCGCGTTGTAGCCGAAGGCGCCCTTGCCGTTCTTCACCGTCTCGGCGACCACGGCCGCGTCAGCGCCGGCGTTGCGTGCGATCGCCTTGGCCGGTTCTTCGATCGCCTTCGCGAGGATGTCGACGCCGTATTGCTGATCGCCCTCGAGCTTGAGCTTCCTCACCGCCGCGACACAGCGCAGCAGCGCGACGCCGCCGCCGGGGACAATGCCTTCCTCGATCGCGGCGCGAGTCGCGTTGAGGGCGTCCTCGACACGCGCCTTCTTCTCCTTCATCTCCATCTCGGTCGGCGCGCCGACGTTGATCACTGCCACACCGCCGACCAGCTTCGCGAGGCGCTCCTGGAGCTTCTCGCGATCGTAGTCCGAGGTGGTCTCCTGGATCTGCATACGGATCTGGTTGAGACGTCCCTCGATGGCGTCCTTGCTCCCCGCACCACCGACGATCGTGGTGTTGTCCTTGTCGACCTTCACGCTCTTGGCGCGCCCAAGGTCCTGGATCGAGACGTTCTCGAGCTTCAGCCC
Source organism: Deltaproteobacteria bacterium (assembly GCA_016713535.1). Lineage (GTDB taxonomy): Bacteria > JADJOY01 > JADJOY01 > JADJOY01 > JADJOY01 > JADJOY01. The sequence continues at coordinate 78,217 of JADJOY010000023.1, read as the reverse complement.
GAGCTCCTCGGCGATCACGTTGCCACCGGTGACGATCGCGATGTCCTGGAGCATCGCCTTGCGACGGTCGCCGAAGCCGGGTGCCTTCACCGCCCCGATTTGGAGCGTGCCGCGGATCTTGTTCACGACCAGCGTGGCGAGAGCCTCGCCGTCGATGTCCTCGGCGATCACGAGGAGCGGCTTGCCGAGCTTCGCCATCTGCTCGAGGAGCGGGAGAAACTCCTTCATCGACGAGATCTTCTTCTCGTGGATGAGGATCAGGGGCTCGTGGAGCACGGTGACCATACGCTCGGCGTCGGTCACGAAGTAGGGCGACAGGTAGCCGCGGTCGAACTGCATGCCTTCGACGACGTCGAGCGTGGTCTCGAGGCCCTTGGCCTCCTCGACGGTGATCACGCCTTCCTTGCCGACCTTCTCCATGGCGCGCGAGATCATCTTGCCGATCTCGGTGTCGTTGTTGGCCGAGATGGCGCCCACCTGGGCGATCTCCTTCGGGTCCTTGGTGGGCTTCGAGAGCTTACGTAGCTCGGCGACCGCGACCTCGACGGCCTTGTCGATGCCGCGCTTCACGTCCATCGCGTTGACGCCCGCCGCGACGATCTTGAGCCCTTCCTTGAAGATCGCCTCAGCCAGAACCGTGGCGGTGGTGGTGCCGTCGCCCGCGTCGTCGCTGGTCTTGCTCGCGACCTGCTTGACGAGCTGGGCGCCGAGGTTCTCGAACTTGTTGTCGACCTCGACCTCCTTCGCGACCGTCACGCCGTCTTTGGTGACGAGCGGCGCGCCCCACGATTTTTCGATCACGACCTCGCGACCGCGGGGCCCGAGCGTTGCCTTCACGGCCTCCGCAAGCACCGTCACCCCGCGCATCACGGCGGTCCGCGAGTCGTGGCCAAACTGGATGTCCTTCGCAGCCATACTTGCTCTCCTCCCTATCGAAAGTGTCGAAATGATTGGGGCTTTGGTGGATGCCGACGCGCCCAAGTCGTGCGCCGTGGCTTCACTGCAGTCCCCGGCGTTGGGCTCGCCTGGCCGTGAGCCGACCTGTTAGCACTCTATGCCGGTGAGTGCCAGGAATGTTATCCACGCTTCGGGCCACGTCAACCGCCCAGGCCGGACGATCTTCGTGGGAGCGCGTGTGGCGGAATACATGGCCCAGGACAGTAGGGAGGCTCGGTTCGCCGACGAAGGTGGGTGGCACCGTCCGCGCCCTTCGCAGAAGCGGAGCCGCCAAAGGCCCGGGATCTTGCGACTTCCGGGCCCACACGTGCGTGGGGGGCGATTGACGGCGGCGGGGCTTTGCATCATCCTGCGCTCCAGCACAGGGCACGCCCCACCGCGGTGACGTTTATCGGCCGCAGGTGAAGGCGATGGCATTCGCGGCAGGGACGGCCCGTCGCCCGGCCAGTCCGAAGAAGGCCCCGACACCCCTCGACAGCCCCGGACCCCACCGACCTCGTATCCGTTGCGACGGCGGAGCGAGGCGAGCGCTCCTCCATGTTTTCATCGACCATCGTGATCGCGGCTGCGGCGCCTGCCGAGGGCGTCTTGAGCCTCGTCCGGCACGCGGGGCTCGACGCCAAGCTGGTGATGCTGGCGTTGTTGGTGTTCTCGGTGGCGAGTTGGGCGGTCATCTTCTGGAAATACAAGGAGATCCGCGCCGCCAAGCGCCAGGGGGCGGAGTTCGTGAAGGTATTCTGGGAAGCGCGCAGCCTGAGCTCGATCTACGACCAGGCGCCCCGCTTCGGAAGCGCCCTGGAAGCCGAGGTGTTCCGCGCTGGCTACCGGGAGCTCAAGGCGCTCGGGAGCTTGGGTGGCGCCTCCGCGAAACAGTCGCTGGTCGAGGCGGTCCGCGTCGTCGGGCTGACCACGGTCGAGCGCGCGCTCGACGCCTCGATCAGCCTCCAGGTCCGTAAGCTCGAGCGCGGCCTCGGCCTTCTGGCCACTACCGCCAGCGCCACGCCTTTCATTGGCCTGTTCGGGACGGTGCTGGGCATCATCCGGGCCTTCCAGGGGATCAGCGCGGGCGCGGCCTCCACCGTCCAGGCGGTGGCGCCGGGCATCGCGGAGGCGCTCATCGCGACGGCCGCTGGCCTGGCTGCGGCGATCCCGGCCGTGCTCTTCTACAACCTCTTCCACAACCAGATCGGGTACCTTGCTGGCGAGCTGGAAGGGTTCCGCACCGAGTTCCTGAACCTGGCCCAGCGACAGGTCCTTCGCGACGCCCTCGCTTCGGAGTGAACCTCGGCCGCGTGTGGCGCGCTTCCTGGGCCTGGAGCGCGCGACCCGCACCCGTACTCCCCCGCGTGAACACCCATGTCCGTCCAGCTAAGCCGTAGTCCGACGCGCGGCCGCGCGCAGATGGCCGATATCAACGTCACGCCGCTGGTCGACGTGATGTTGGTGCTGCTGGTCATCTTCATGGTGTCGGCGCCGATGCTAGACCTGAACCAAGGGGTCAAGGTCGCGCTGCCGGAGACCAAGCCCGCCGAGCCCATGACCACCGAGGCCCGAGACCCGATCGTCATCAGCGTCGATCAGAAGGGCGCGCTCTATCTCCTGCGCGACGAGAAACCCAAGGAGCTGCGTGAGCTCGTCGAGTTCGTGAAGACCGCGCGTCAGAACGACCCCAAGAAGGACGTCTTCCTGCGCGGCGACGAGAAGGTCGACTACGGCAAGGTCGTGAACCTGATGTCCGAGCTACAGAGCGCGGGCGTCACGGGTGTGGGCCTGGTGACGATGGCCACGTCGGCTTCTCCGGCGGCGCCCCCCGCCGGGAAAGGCGAGAAGCGTCGTTGATGTCGTCTCGATCGGGTCCGCCGGGGGATCGGTTCCCTCGAGGGCTCCGAGTCGCGCTGGCGGTCTCGGTGGCCCTGCACGTCGTGGCGATCGCGGCCATGGCGATCAATCGCGCCAGTCAGATGGATCTGTCGCCGCCGCCGCTGCTGGGCAGGCTGGTCCCGCCGAGCGAGCTCGAAGGCCTGGAAGGGATCGCACCGAGGCCCGCGGCGACGTCGAAGCCGGCGCCCTCCGAGGCGTCCGCCAAGCCCGTCGAGGCGGCCAAGCCACCCCCGGAACCGCCGAAGCCTCCCGAGCCGGTGAAGCCGCCGGCTCCGTCGCCCGCGGCGATTCCGATTCCCGATCCGAAAGCGCCGAAGCCGGAGAAGCCGAAGCCCGAGCCGCCCAAGCCTGCCGGAGCCCGCCAAGCCCGAGAAGCCGAAGCCCGAACCGCCCAAGCCGGACAAGTCCAAGCTCGACGACAAGGCTGCGAAAGACAAGCCGGACAAGCCGCCGGCGAAGCAAGACCAGGTCGCCAAGGCGGAGACCAAGCCAGCAGACGCGCCGCCAGCGCGCCCCACGAAAGCGGACGAAGAGTCGATGGAGGCACGGCTCCGGGACCTCGCGAAGAAGGCCGAGAAGGCGGGCGTCGAGACCGGCGCGACCTGGGGCATCGAAGGTGGCACGGGCAAGGTACCGACGGATGCCTGCCAGGCTGCGCTGAGTCAGTACGGCGCCGAGGTGATCAAGAAGCTTCGCGCCAGCGTCAGCTACCCCGACCAGCTCCGCGGGTTCAGCACCCGGATCCTGCTCGAGATCGCGAAGGACGGGGCCCTGGTCAACGGCTCGATCGCCACCTCGAGCGGTAATCGGCTGTTCGACGACTCGGTGCTGGCGGGTGTGAAGAAGGCGGCGCCGTTCGGGCCATTGCCCGCCTGCTGGACCGATGCTTCGTTCAAGGGAGCGATCGATTTCGTCGCCGAGGAGGGCGCCGCCGGATGATCAGCCGCCGAATGAAGGTCCCCGCCGTTCGTGTTCGCCGTCGCTTGGTCTCGCCCGTGCTCGCGCTCGTGGCCGCGCTGTGGGCGCTGAGTCCCGCGAACGCGCAGGTCGGCGGCTCGGACGTGCCGCTCATCGGAGTCGTCGGCGTCGATTCGCGGAGTGCGTGGCCCTTCGCTCACGCGGCGTGGAAGGTCGGTCCGGGGCTCGCGGCTGGCGATGCGACGCTCAAGAAAGGTCACGACGTGCTCGTCCGTGACCTCGAGCTTTCCGGCTATTTCAAGTGGATCCCGCAGGGTTCGTACGCGGAGGATCCGCAAGCCGCGCCGGTGCAGGACAACGAGATCGATTTCGCGCCGTGGCGCACGCTCGGCGCGAACTACCTGATCAAGGCCACGGCCGAGCAGTCGGGCGGCCGCTACACGATCGAGTTCCGCCTCCACTACGTGACCGAGGCGCGGCAGTTGCTTGGCCGCAAGTATCAGGTGCCCGCGAACCAGATCGGCGCGGCGGTCCACGATTTCGCCAACCGGGTGCTCGAGGTGACGACCGGCAAGATGGGCGCCTTCGGCACGCGGATCGTCTTCTCGTCGTCGCGGGGGCGCGCCGGTCGAAAAGACGTCTACGTCATCGACATGGACGGCAGCAACCTCACGCGCCTCACGTTCGACGACAAGCTGGCGTTGATGCCGGATTGGTCGCCGAGCGGGGCTCGATCCTTTACACCTCGTATCGCAACTACCGCCCGGACATCTGGGTGCAGGACGCGGCCACGGGTCGTCCGTCGTTGGTGGCGACCGGTGGGCTCAACACGGGCGGATCGTTCTCGCCCGATGGTCGCCGCATCTCCTTCAGCAAGGACGGAAACATTTGCGTCATCGGAGTCGAAGGTTCAGGGCTCGTCAAGCTCACTTCGGGTGACGCGCTCGACGTGTCGCCGTCGTGGTCTCCGGACGGTTCGCAGATCGTTTTCATCTCCGATCGCGCCGGCCGGCCGCAGGTTTACGTGATGAACGCCGACGGCTCGGGCCAGCGCAAGGTCTCGTCGATGTCGATGGATCACGGCTCGCCCAAGTTCTCTCCCGATGGGACCATGATCGCGTTCGAGGCGAACCCCGGTCCGTGGCGGATCTACGTAATGAACGCCGACGGCTCCGGAACTCGCAAGGTGAGCAACGGCCCCGGCTCGGACGAGCACCCGAGCTGGTCGCCGGACGGACGGATGCTGGTCTACAGCTCGGGAGGCGGCGGCTCGTCGAGCCTCTACCTGATTCCGGCGCTCGGCGGCACCGCGGTGCGGCTCACCGATGGCCGCGCGACCGACATGCAGCCCGATTGGGGGCGGATGCACCAGGCGCCGTGAAGCGCCGCCACCGCCGGGATGCCCTCGGCGCGAGCTCGCGCCGAGGTTTTCGGTCAAGAAACGGTCAGGATCGGCTTGCTCGCGTTGACGGAGTGGGGGTTCTTCGATATTTCAAGGCATGTTTTCGGAAGGCGCTCGATTTCGGCGCGATTTCCCGAAAAGAACGATCACACGACACGTAAGGGATCGCTCGGCACGAGGCCTCCGAGGCGGAGGTTTTGCACGGCGATCGAGACGGCCCGACAGGGCCGTCGAGGAGATGCAGGGATGAGTTCGCTCGACAAGGTGATGCGTCTGGTGTGCGTTGGCTCGCTGGTGATGGCGGTCGCGAGCGGCTGCTCGAAGAAGGAGCCGGAGGCGCCGGTCGACACCGCGCCGCCGATCTCGTCGACGCCGCAGACCGGCACCTACGGGCGCGGCCCCTCGCTCAGCTCGACCCAACCGCTCGATCTGAACGAAAACCGCGGGCAGGTGGATCCGCCGGGCCTCGCCCGCGTCTATTTCGAATACGACTCGACCACCCTCTCGATGGAGGCGCGCACGACGCTCCAGGAGGACTACCAGACGCTCAAGGCGAGCCCGTCACTTCGTGTCGAGATCGAAGGGCATACCGACGAGCGCGGCACCAACGAGTACAACATGGCACTCGGCCAGAAGCGCGCCGACGCGGTGAAGAGCTACCTGGTTCAGCTCGGCGTCAGCTCGTCGCGGATCGAGACGATCAGCTACGGCGAGGAGCTCCCGGCCGAGACCGGCCACGACGAGGCAGCGTTCTACAAGAATCGCCGCGCGCAGTTCCGCGTCCTCGGTGGTCAGTGAGCCATCGCTCCACCTGACACGCTGCTCCCCAGCGTCTATCCTCGACGAACCATGAAGAATGCACAGGCGACGAGGTCGAGCCACCCGGTGGTGGCTCGTGGACTGCGAGCCGCCGCGGCCAGCGCCGCGGCGCTAGGGCTGGTGACGCTGGGGGGCTGCGTCACCAAGGCCGAGTACACCACCTTGCTGATGCGCGTCGATCGGATCGAAGCGGAGAAGCAAGCGCAGGCGAAGGAGTTGCAGGATATGCGCACCCGCAACGCCGACCTCTCGGCGGACGCGGACCGGCTCAAGGTGGAGCTGCGCTCGGTGCGCGGCCAGATCGACGAGAAGTCGCGCCCGTCTTCGCGCCTCAACGACCAGCTCAGCAGCGACTTCAACGAGCAGGTGATGGCGCAGCTCCTCGAGGTGCGGAACCGCGTGATCGAGCTCGAGACCCGGCTCGGCGTGAAGCCGCCGGACGCGAGCGCCGCCCCGGCGCCCGCTCCGGCTCCCGGCGAGCTCGGTGCGACGTCGCCCGCCCAGCCTGTGCCGGCTGGCGCGCCCCCGCTGGTTGCGACGTCTCCCGCGCCGAACACGCGGCCGCCCGTCGCCGGGATGCCGACCACGCCCGCCGGACTGCCGCCCTCACAGCAATTCCAGACCGGCTACAACGCCTTCCAGGCGGGGCGCTACAAGGAGTCGCGCGACGCGTTCCTCGCCTACCTGGCGGGCAAGCCCGATCCCGATCTCGCGGACGACGCCCAGTACTGGATCGGCGAGACCTTCTACACCGAGCGTCAGTTCGACTACGCGCTGGTCGCCTACGACAAGCTGATCAAGAGCTATCCGAAGAGCGACAAGGTCCCCGCCGCGCTGCTCAAGCAAGGACTTTGCTTCTCCAACCTGAACTACACGAGTGACGCGCGCGTCGTCTTCCAGAAGCTCGTCGACTCGTACCCGTCGAGTGACGAAGCCCGCACCGCGCGTGAGAAGCTGAAGGAGCTCGGCGCGGCCTCGCGCGGCGCGCGCTGAGCGAGCGCCGCGCGCGCCGGCGTCACGCCGGCGCCGGTCGAGCTGGTGGCTTCGAAAACCCGCAAAGCAGGCGCCTCTCGCCGCCCCGCGTCGGTGTCGTCGCGCGGACGGCGTCCCGCTACCGAGCAGACGGACGTGGCGCCGGGGTGCCGGGCGGCGCGCCTGGTGGCGGCGCGCCCTGCCGTACGTCGTGCTCTACGGCGCGGCGCTCGCGATGGCGTGGGCGCTGTCGATCTCGCAGGACATCATCGCGCGCTTCGAAGGGCAGCGCTTTCGCCTGCCGTCGCGGGTCTACGCGGAGCCACCCGTGCTGGCGCGTGGGCTCGACGTCACTCGCTTCAAGATCCTCGACCGGCTGTCGAACGCGGGCTACCGGCGGGTATCGGCGCGGCCGGTAGGGCCCGGTCAATACGACGTGGAGCCGGATCGCGTCGAGGTCGGAGTACGTGCGTTCACGGGCGGAGACCGCAAGCTGCCGGCCTATCGCGTGGTGCTCGACCTGGCCGATGGACGCGTGACTCAGGTCTCGTCGCCGGATCGCAAGGTGACGCCTCCCTATGCGATCGAGCCGGAGGTCGTGAGCGGACTCTTCGAGCGCGTCTGGGAGGAGCGCGAGCTGGTACGCGTCGGCGACACACCGCGCGATCTGGTGAACGCGATCCTCGCGACCGAGGACTCGCGCTTTCTCGACCATGCCGGGATCGATCCGATCGGGATCGCGCGCGCGCTCGTGACGAACCTGCGCTCGGGCTCGGTGCAAGAGGGTGGGAGCACCATCACCCAGCAGCTCGTGAAGAATCTGTTCCTCACGCCGGAGCGGACGTTGAGCCGGAAGGTTCGCGAGGCCGGCATGGCGCTCGTCCTCGACGCGCTCTACGACAAGGACGAGATCCTCGACGTCTACCTGAATGCGATCTACCTCGGGCAGCGCGGCGCGATGGGCATCTACGGCGTCGGCGAGGCCGCGCGCTACTACTTCGGCAAGCCGCTCAAGGATCTGTCCACCGGCGAGTGCGCGATGCTCGGCGGCATCATCCGTTCGCCAGGTCGGTTCGATCCCTACCGCCACCCCGATGCCGCTCGTGAGCGCCGCGCGGTGGTGCTGAAGCGCATGGTGGCCACACACCGGCTGACGCCCGAGCAGGCGGAGCGGGCCAGCCGCGCGCCGCTCAGCCAGTCGTACGCACCCGGTCCACCCGAGGGCGCACCGTACTTCGTCGACATGCTCCGCGACGAGCTCGAATCGGCCTACAGCGACAAGACGCTCACGGCCGGCGGTCTACGCGTGATGAGCACCCTCGACCCGGTGCTCCAGCACGAGGCGGAGCGCGCCGTGTCGGACGGCGTCGAGAGGCTCGAGAAGCAACGCGACGAGCACCACCCCGAGGGCGATCCCTCGCGGCTGCAGGCGGTGCTCATCGAGCTCGACCCGGACACCGGCTCGATCCGCTCCATGGTGGGCGGACGCGACTATCGCAGCTCGCCCTACAACCGCGCAGTCCGCAGCCGCCGGCAACCGGGTTCGCTCTTCAAGCCGTTCCTCTACGCTCGCGCGCTCGAGGGAAAGGGCGACTTTCGCCCGACGCTCGCCACGCCGGTGGAGGATCGCGAGATCACGGTGAAGTACGAGCGGCAGGTCTGGAAGCCCACCAACTACGATGGCCGCTATCGGGGGGTCGTGCCGATCCACGAAGCGCTCGCCCAGTCGCTCAACACGCCGGCGGTGCGGATCTGGCAAAAGGTGGGTGCCACCGCGCTCCGCGAGCGGCTCGTGTCGGTTGGATTCGGCGGCAAGCTGCCTGCGGTGCCGGCACTCGCTCTCGGCGCGGCCGACGTGACGCCACTCGAGGTGGCGCGCGCGTACGGCGTGCTGGCCTCGGGAGGGCTCCGCAGTGAGCCCACCACGGTGCGCGCGGTCGTGGACGCGAACGGCACGGTGCTCACGCGCACCCGCCCGCGCGCCACGCGAGTGATGGACCCCGAAGTGGCCTACCTCGTCACGTGGACGCTGCAGGAGGTGCTCGACACTGGCACCGGAGCGTCGGCGCGCGCCCTCGGGCTCGAGCGTCCCGCGGCGGGAAAGACGGGTACAACTGACGACTATCGTGACGCCTGGTTCGCCGGATACCTGCCCGGCCGGGTCGTCGTGGTGTGGGTCGGTCGGGACAACAACGAGCCGGTCGGGATGGTCGGCGCGCGCGCCGCGCTACCGATCTGGGTCGACTATGTGACGCACACCTCGTGGTGGCCCCCGGACGAGCTGATGGCGCCCGAGGGAGTCGACTTCGCGGAGGTGGATCCCGAGACCGGGATGCTAGCCACCGCCGCTTGTCCGCACTCGCAGCGTCTCCCCTTCGCAGCAGGTACCCAGCCCACGCGCCCGTGCCCCCTTCACCCGACGCTGCTCGATCGGGTGCGTGAGCCGGATGGAATGCCGTCGGATGCGTCCACCCGATCGCGGCAGGAGGAAGCGCCGCCCCCCCGCTCGAAGCCGGCCCCCAATGAGCGCGACGACGGCACGTGGGATTGGCTCAAGGGGCTGTTCTGAACGCGTCACCGTGCCGGCGGCGCCGATTCGAGGTCAGCCGCGGCGCTTGACGACCGCCCTCTTGGGGTTTGGGCGCGGGTGTGCGCCGCTTGGTGGAGCGCGCGGCGGCCGGCTTCGTGGCCCTGACCGGTCGCGAGGCGGCGCCGGTCTTGCCGGCCGAGCGCGGCCGGCTCGCCACGCGAGCGCTCGGCTTCGCGCGCCGAGTGCGCTGTGCCCCTGCAGCGTCGCTCGCGCTCCGGACCCGCGCGACCGCGGCCTGCCAGCCGCCGTAGAGCCGGGCCGCGACGGTGCGATCCATCGTCGGCTCGAAGCGGCGATTCGTCTCGCGGACTCCTGCGACCTCGTCCGGAGACGACCAGAACCCGCTACCGAGGCCGGCCAAGAAAGCCGCACCGAGCGCGGTCGTCTCGATGACCGTCGGCCGATCCACCGCGCAGCCCAGGATGTCCGCCTGGAACTGCATCAGGAAGTCGTTGCGGCACGCGCCGCCATCGACCCGGAGCTCGGTCAGGTCGAGCCCGGCGTCGGCAACCATCGCGTCGCATACGTCCTTGGTCTGATAAGCGAGCGACTCGAGCGTCGCGCGGACGATGTGCTTGCGATTCGACCCGCGCGTCAGCCCGACGAGCGCACCGCGCGCGTCCATGTCCCAGTACGGCGCGCCGAGCCCGACGAACGCCGGGATCATGTAGACGCCGCCGGTGTCGTCGACCGCGCGCGCCAGCTCTTCCGACTCTGCCGCGCTGCCGATCACTCCGAGCTCGTCGCGTAGCCACTGCATCGCGGCGCCGGCGATGAAAACCGAGCCCTCGAGCACGTACGCCGGGCGGCCCCGCGCGTCGCACGCGAGGGTCGTGAGCAGACCGTGCTTCGAGTGGACCAGCTCGTCGCCGGTGTTCATGAGCAAGAAGCAGCCTGTGCCATAGGTGTTCTTTCCCATGCCTGGCTTCCAGGCGCCTTGCCCGTAGAGCGCCGCCTGTTGATCGCCCGCGACGCCACCGATCGGAGGAGTGCCACCGAGGCCTAGCTGGCTCGAGACGCGACCGAACTCGCCGCTCGATGGTCGGACCTCGGGCAGTAACGAGCGCGGCACACCGAGGACCTTCAGAAGCTCGTCGCTCCAGTCGCGGCGATGGATGTCGTAGAGCAGCGTGCGCGAGGCGTTGGTGGGATCGGTGACGTGCCGCTCGCCATTGGTGAGCTTCCAGATCAGCCACGTGTCCATCGTGCCGGCGGCGAGCTCGCCGGCGCGGGCGCGGGCCGCGAGCTCCGGGTCTTGATCGAGGATCCACCGGATCTTGGTGCCCGAGAAGTACGCGTCCAGCACCAGCCCGGTCTTGCGGCGGAAGAGCGGCTCGCGCCCTTCTCCTTTGAGGCGGTTGCACAGGTCGGCGGTGCGCCGGCACTGCCACACGATCGCGCGATGGACCGGGCGAGAGGTGGCACGATCCCAGATGACCACCGTCTCCCGCTGGTTCGTGATCCCTATCCCGTGAACACGCGAGAGATCCGTCTGCGCTCGCTCGAGGCACTCGTGGAGGGTCGTGAGGGTGCTGTCCCAGATCTCGTTGGCATCGTGCTCGACCCAGCCGGGTCGCGGATAGTACTGGGTGAACTCACGATACGACTGCGCGACCTGACGCGCATGGCGGTCGTACGCGATGACGCGCGTGCCCGTGGTTCCCTGGTCGATGGCGAGAAGCAGGTCACCCATGGTTCATCCTCCGATTGCGACGGTGGTGCACACGGCTCGCGATGCAGGCGCACGCGAACGCGAGCGCTGATCGGACGTCGAACTGAAGTGGACGGACGAGCAGCGGCCGCCGAGCAGCGGCCGCCGAGCAGCGCTCACCGCGGATCCGGCAGCGCGCGTGTGCGCGGTCACGAGGCGAGGCCTCGTCTCAGGCGGCCGAGCGGGGCTCGAGCAGGTGCCGGACAGCCGGCGGTACGAACACCGAGTCCAGTGGCCAACGCGTCAACTCGGTGGCGAGCAGATCAACCTTGTCGGAGGTCGACATCTTGCGGTCGAGGAGGATCATCCACCTGTCGTGGAGGCGGCAGGCCCCCCCACGGGACATGAAGCCCTCGGCTCGGATGTGGTCGTGGACCACCTCGACGCCGACGCGACGGGCGACGTCCTCGAGGCTGCCGAGGAGCTGGATCTCGGCCAGCTCACGTTCCGAAACACGCTTGGTCTGACGAGCCATCGCGCAAAACCATACTCCCGTGAGAGGGCTCGTGGCAATCCATAACCGTGTTCCAGCACTGCACGCCCGACCGACCGGACCCCCCGGGTCGAGACCCGCGTGCCATCGGCGTCCGGTATGCAAGAAGCGCTCACCAGCGCCTAAGAACCCGCACGAGTCATCTGCTTAAATCGCCGAAATCGTTTTGATATTTGCCGAATCGCGAGCGCGAGAATTGCTTGACACCTGGAAATCACGACTGATAGCTTGATGTGAGGGTAACCAGGACCCTGGCGATCATGAGTTTCACGAACCACACCAAGGCGCAGTCCCCTCGGCAAGTGCGTGCCGTCGAGGACCTGCCCGGCCGCAGCCGCAGGGTGCTCGAGCTGGTGATCGAGACCTACATCGCAAGCGGCGAGCCGGTCGGGTCGCGGACTCTCACACGGGCTCATGGCCTGGACGTCAGTCCGGCCACGGTCCGCAACGAGATGATGGACCTCGAGGAAGCGGGCTTGCTGTCCCACCCGTACACCTCGGCGGGGCGCGTGCCCACCGCGCGCGCGTTTCGGTGGTTCATCGAGCTCAAGATGCGGGATTCGACGCTCAGCCGCCCGATCGCCAGTCACTCAATCAGGTCACGGCCAACGCGGACGCGGGCCTCGCCAGCTGCTTGCGGGATGCCTCGCGCGGTGCTGTCTCGGCTGTCTCGGTGTCCAGGCATGGCGCTCGCGCCGATGCTCGGTGCAGCCGTCTTCCAGCACGTGGATTTCGTGCGGCTCCGTGCCGCCGAGATCCTGGCGATCTTCGTGTCCTCCACCGGCGCCATCGTGAACCGGATCGTGCACTTGGACGAGGACGTGACGCAGGCTCACCTCGGACGGCTGGCCGAGTTCCTCCGCGAACGGCTCACGGGCGTGCCGCTCGATCAAGTTCGAGACGGTTTGCTCGACGAGCTCGCCCATGATCGCGCGCTGATCGACGACCTCTCCCGACAGGTGCTCGAGGCGAGCCGCTGCGTCTTCGAGCCGGAGAGCCAAGGCGAGGTCTTCGTCGTCGGCACCTCGAGCCTGCTCGAGCATCCCGAGTTCTCGGAGCCCGAGCGGGTTCGTTCGTTGTTCGAGGCCCTCGAGGATCGAGAGCTGATCGTCAACATCCTCGACCGCGCCCGTGTCGCCGGTGGGGTGTCCGTGGCGATCGGCTCCGAAGCAGGGATCGAAGGCGTCGAGGATCTGGTGGTCGTGTCCTCGCCCTATCGACGCGGAGACGCGGCGCTCGGCTCGATCGGCATCATCGGCCCGACGCGGATTGACTACTCGCGTGTGATCCCGATGGTGGAATACACCGCACAGCTCATCAGCCGGTTCCTGGACGTTCGCTAAGGCAGCGCGCGCCGCGAACGCGCGGATCCGACCGGACGAATCATCGCTCGAATCAAGCGCGTGACGACGCATTCCGATGCGTCGCTCGCTCGGGTGGGGAAGAGAGGACGCTTTGTCGGAACGAGATCCCAATCGTCCCGCGTCACCGAACGAAGCGGCCGACGACGCCGCGCGCCGCTCGAGCGGCGACGGCTCGGCTTCGGCGGGTGACGAGGGCGCGCAGAAATCCAAGGCCGCCACCGAGGCGGCGGCGCTGGCCGAGGCCTTTCTCGATCAGCTTCGCCGCGGCGACGCTGGCATCGGGCCGACCGGCGACGAGCCGGGCGAGCTCGCTCCGGCCGAGTCTCTCGGCGACGAGGGGGAGCCCGGTCGAAAAAGGGGCAAGAAACTGCCCGCGAAGCTGCTCGCCCAGCTCGAGCGCCGCATCGCCGAGCTCGAGAGCCAGGTCGCCGAGGCGAAGGTCGAGAGCGACAAGGGCTACGAGGCCCGGCTCAGGCTCCAGGCGGACTTCGAAAACTACCGTCGGCGGTCCGCGAAGGAGAAGTCGGATGCGCTCCAGCATGCGAACGAGGATCTACTCAAGGAGCTGCTACCCGCGATCGACAACCTCGAGCGCGCGCTAGGTGCGTCGTCGTCGGCCTCCGACGTCACCGCGATCGCCGAGGGCGTGAAGATCACCTACAACCAGATCCTGCACACTCTCGCCAAGTTCGGTGCGGAGCCGTTTTCCTCCTTCGGTACCGTGTTCGATCCCCAGCTCCACGATGCGATGACACAGGTCGAAAGCGCGGACGTACCGCCGGGACACGTCGCCAGCGAATACGTGAAGGGGTATCGTTACCGCGACCGGTTGCTGCGCCCCGCGATGGTCGCGGTGGCGAAGGCGGCGGGCAAGGCCGAACCGAAGACCTCCAGCGTGGCCGAGCGGGTGGCGTTAGGCGGACCCACGCCCGGCCGCCGAGGGTGGCCCCGACACCGGATCGTCGTCGAGCGAGCAAAGCTGACCCGCGCGTTGGCGCGGGGATCGCCGATCACCAGCACTTCCCTGGTGGTCTGCCCGGCGACGCCGTCGTAGGATCGGGCGGCTTGCCGAATCGAGGGGTCGAGGTGGCGTCGCACGAGCCGATACTCGGTATCGATCTCTCCGATCGCCAGCTCGCGACGGTGGTGCTGCGCGGGCGGGGTGAGCGCCTACAGCGGGTGCAGAGCCCGGCGCTGGAGGGCCCCGCGGCGGTTCACGTGGATCGCGACGGCCTCGTGTTCACGGGATTCCACGCGCGCGTCCGAGCGCTTTCCGATCCCGACGGCGCCGCCCCCCAGCTCGCGCGCTCGCTCGGGCTCGACCGCCCCGTCCTCGGTGACGACCGTTCGCTGTTCCCGTTCCCGGTCGCGGAGGGCGGGTGACTCAGGACCGCACCACTCGCTGCACGGGGTGGAATGGTGCGTCGAGAGTCTCGTCGCGTGCCTCCTCGCGAGGGGCGCGTTCGGTCGCGAGTGATCTGGTTGGGCAGCCGATCAGGACGGGCGCGATCGCTTACCCGTCCTGGTACAGCGCTGCAGCTCGGGCGCGCGTGCTGGTCGCGGCGCGAGCCGCTGGTTTCGAGCGGGTCCATGCCATCCCGTCGGCGGCGGCGATCTCGGTTGCTCTTCACGACGCCGGCGAGCGTGGTCCGATCGGCCTCGTCGAGCACGACGTCGCGTCGGTGGGAACCGCGCTCGTGGAGCTCACCGACGACGCGATCGACCTCGAGCGGTTCGGCGGGCGTCGCATGGCGCTCGGGGAGGATCTCGTCGGGCGGTTGAGCCGCTTCCTCGCCGAGCCTTTCGCCGGCGACCTTTCTCTCGATGTTTCGCTTCGCCCCTCGCGCGGTGGCTCGCCTCACGACGAGTGTGAGGCCGCCCTGGCGCGCTTGCGTGCTTGGCCCAAGGCGCCCGCTGCGGTCGACGTGCCGTTTCTGGCGTTGCCCGCGTCCGGTCCGCGGCACCTGCGGACGCACGTCGACGTCGATCGTCTCCGCGAGCTGGCCCGCCCCGTGATCACGGCCTTCGAGGAGGAGCTCGCTGGCTTGGCGCGAGCCGGCGGACCGGACCGGGTGGCACGGTGGATCTTGATCGGCGGCGCACCCTCGATCACGTTCCTGGCGCAGGCGCTTCGGGCTCGCTCGGCGCGAGACGTTCGAGTGGATCCGCAGCGGACGCCTTGGGCCGCGATAGGTGCCGCGATCCACGGTGCCCGCCGGGAAGGAGATCTGCCGGACGTGTTCCTGCTTCGTGTCGCCCCGCACGCGATCGGTGTTCGCAACCCCGACGGCGGCGTCTTGCGCTTCATCGACCGCTATGCGCCGTTGCCCGCCACCGTGAGCGGACCATACCCGGTCGCGGCGCTCGAGCGTCACCCGGTCGAGCTGATCGAAGGCGACGTCGAACGCGCAGAACTGGGAGTGCCGCTCGCCTCGTTCCGGGTCGCTGCGTCGGCGGGGCCTCGCAACGATTTCCGCCGCATCGAGCTTGTCGTGGAGGCCGACGCCGACGGGCAGGCCGCGGTCGGCGTGCGAGCGCCAGGCGCGCTCGAGACGATTCCGCTCGAGCGGTTGCAGGATACGGCGCGGACCGCGGCACACGTCGCGTCGGAGCTCGATCGCCTGGTCGAGGCGCAACGGCTGCGGGACGGCCTGGTGCGCGCCCGCTCGCTACTCCAGGGGCAGGTGCTCAGGGCCAACCGGTGGCTGGGAGAAGGGCGGCCGAGCGGGGCGGGGGATCCGGATCCGTCCCTGCTGGCCGCCATCGCCGGTGCGCGCAGCGCGATCGCGGGTACGGACCTGGAGCACATGCAGCTCTCGGCCCGAAGTCTCGCCGAGCGGCTGCGCGCCGGTGGATCGTCCGAGGCGGCGCTGTCGTGAGCCCCGCGCGCGATTACTACCAAGTGCTCGGGGTGCCGCGCGGTTCGTCGCTCGACGAAATCAAGAAGGCCTACCGGCGTCTCGCTCACCAGTACCATCCGGACAAGAATCCCGGGAATCCCCAGGCGGAGGAGCGCTTCAAGGAGATCTCCGAGGCATACGGCGTGCTCAGCGATCCGCCGAAACGGGCGAATTACGACCGCTTCGGATCGGCCGGCGGACCCTTCGGCGGAGCCCGTCCCGGACCCGGCGCGCAGAACCCGGGCAACTTCCAGGACCTCTTTGGCGATCTCTTCAACGACATCTTCGGCGCGCGCGGTCCCGGCGCGAACGCTCGTGGAGAGCGAGGTAGCGACCTACGCTACAATCTCGAGATCACCCTCGAGGAAGCCGCATTCGGCACCGAGAAGAAGATTCGCGTGCCCCGCCGGCGTCCGTGCACCCAGTGCAACGGCAGCGGTGCGGTGACCGCTGCCGGATCGACGAGCTGTCCGACCTGTCGCGGCGCGGGGCAGATTCGCATCCAGCAGGGCTTCTTCAACGTCGCGAAGCCGTGCTCGCAGTGCGACGGCAAGGGCCGCATCGTGCGCGATCCATGCTCGCGGTGCCAGGGAGCCGGCTCGATCAAGTCACGCCACGAGCTCAAGGTGCGAGTGCCGGCAGGCGTCGAGAACGAGAGCCGACTGAGACTGCAGGGCGAAGGCGAAATGGGGGCCGGTGGAGGGAGCGCCGGCGATCTGTACGTCGTGGTGCAGATCCAGGAGCACCCGCAGTTCAAGCGCGAGGCCGGCGACCTGTTCTACGATTTGAAGCTGACCGTCTCCCAGGCGGCGCTCGGCGCCGAGGTTCAGGTGCCGACGCTCGATGGTCCGATCCGCATGAAGACCCAGCCGGGCACCCAGCCGGGGCGGATCTACCGGCTGCGAGGAAAGGGCATGCCCTCGCCCAACGGCCTCGGCCGGGGCGATCAGAACGTTCGCATCGAGGTGCACGTGCCCACCGAGCTGAACCCTCGCCAGCGAGAGCTCTTCGAGGCGCTCGGTCGCGAGGAAGGCGAGGAGCCCGGTGGCGGCGACCGCGGCTTCTTCGAGCGCGTCCGGGACATCTTCGAGTGACGCGCCGGACGGGCGCCAAGCTTCCTGCGAGCATCTTTTCGTGCGAACCATGCATCGGTCCGAAGGTCCCACTCCGCCGGGGAGTGGTCCCTCCGCTGGGCGGGTCGTGCCGGTGCGCGAGCTGCTGAAGATCTACCAGGAGCACCGCGCTCGCCATCCGAAAGGCACGTTTCGTATGCCCGTCGAGGCCATGGGGGATGGCCCGGACGCCGGCGGCGCTGCGCTCGGGGATCGACTCGAGCCCGTGCATCTACTACGAGTACGTCGTCGAGCGGATGTGGAAGCGCCGTCAGCGCGAGGGAGCGCTGCCGCTGCTCGGAGACCAGGACGCTTCCAGCGGCCAGGACGTGCTGATGGCGAAGCGCCGCTCGTGCGGCATCTTCTGGTTGGCCGATCGGGACGAGGAAGTGACCGTCGATCCCGAGGGCGCGGTATTCGAGTCCGAGACCGTGGTCGAGCGGTTCGAGCGCGTCGGGCTGGCGAGCCAGACCGAGGCCAAGATCAAGGTCAAGGAGTTTCCCTACGTGCTCACTGCGGACCTCGACCTCCGAGTCGACGCGCACACGCTGGGTTTCAAGTTCATCGAGCGTGTGATCCCGCTCAACCGTGTCGTGGTGGTCCGGGGCCTCGCCACCGACGAGACCGGGACCCTCACGCTGCGCCGGCATCCGGGGGCAACCCCCCCGCTGATCGTTCGGATCGAACGGACTTGACCAAAGCCGCTGGCGCGCCCTCGTCGGGCTCCACGATCCGGTAGGTGCCGCTGCGCTCATCGCGTACGAGGCCAATCAGTCCCTTGTCACGAGCCGTCTCTAGCAGGCGCTTGAAGGTGCGAAACCCGAGCGCGCGTTCGTCGAAGTCGGGTTTCTTGCGGAGCATCGTCTGCTTGACCATCGAGCTCAGCAGCACCTCGTGACTCGCTTTCATCGCATCGACGGTCTCCAAGAGCAACGCGAACGTCTGCGTCGGATCGTCGTCGATGCGGCGTCGCTCTCGCTGCTTCTCCTTCAGCTTCACGAGATCGTCGTAGTACACGAACTCGTCGCACGTGTCGGCGATGAGCGTGGATGTCGACTTGCGCACACCCATGCCCATCACGAACCGGTTGTACTCCCGCAGCTTCGAGATCAGCGGCGTGAAATCGCTGTCGCCGGACACGATCACGAACGAGTCCAGGTAGCTCCACTTCCACGCGTAATCGAGCGCGTCCACCACCATCTTGATGTCGGCCATGTTCTTCTGGCCCTTGCGACGCGACGGCAGCTCGATCAGATCGATCCCGTGGTCCTGGAAGTCGAACTTGTAGGTGGCGTAGCGGCCCCAGTCCGCGTACGCGCGGGACACGATCACCTTGCCTTTCTCGCGGAGCCGGCCGAGCACCAACTCGACCTGAAAGCGGCCGAGTCCGGCCTCCTCGATGCCTCGCTCGACGTTCTCGAAATCGATGAACACCGCGAGCTTCGGCTCCATCGCGATCCTCTCCGGGGCTGGTTCGTGGGGCTCGCCGCGTGCGCGCGACCCTAGCGGCGCGTCACGGACACCGGCAAGGCGAAAATCTCGAGCGGCCCGGCCCGGAGCGGTGCGTTCAGGGGCGCGGCTGTCGCGGGGGCACTTTCGAGCCGAGCGTGACGTCGAGCAGATAAACGAGCGAGTCGGTGTCCAGTTCGTCCGCGCGGCCAGCCGGCCATGCCGACGAGGTCCCGGCTCGCTGTCGATTGACGCCACCGATGACCATGGACTCGCCGGGCGCGAGGACGACCTCGGTGTCGAGCCCCGCGCCGTGAGCGACGCCCGAGCGCGGATCCACCGGCGTGGTCGACCGCGGCGAGAGCCGGACGCGTGTTCGGCCGTCTCCGAGCACGGTCGGCTCGGCGACGACCTGGCCGCCGAAGTCTCGAAGCGCGACCTCGCTCGCGCCTCGCCCCCTACCGACCTCGACCGGCTGCGTCCCGCCGACGCTGAGCTTGGCGCGCTGCCCGCTCTGCACGGTCACGGTCTGGGTCAAGTGGGCAGAGCGGATCGCCGTCTCCTTTCCGAGCACCATGCCGACGGCCACGTGCGCCTCACCGGCCGAGTCGATCGCGCCCGCGACGCGGACGTCCGAGCGGCTCCGCTTGAGCTCGCGGTGCTCGATCGCCCGCACCCGTAGGGTGACCTGGCGCGGCTCGACGTCGAGCTGGGATACCAGCGAGCGCACGGCCGCGACGCTCGCAGGTGAGTCGCGCACGATGAGGGAGTTGCTGCCCTCGTCCACGACCAGCGTGCCGCTCGGCGAGAGCGCGGCACGCGCGGGTCCCCCCAGGTCGCTCGCGAATCGGTGCTTCACAAGGATCCGTTCGATCGTCCAGCCCCCATCCTGCGCGGGCGCTCGGCTCGTGCAGGGGACCGCCGAAAGCAGAGCAAGCGCGCAAAGCGCGTGAGCAAGCGGGCGCGCCACGGAGCCGCGCAGGTGACTCGCGTCAGCTCGCACTGGACGCGGGTCGGGAGGGACGGCGTGGCGCCGGTGCGCGACGGGCTCGACGCGCGCGGCCAGACGCAGCGCGAGCGCGGCCGTTGGCGGGAGCGCGCCGCGCCGCGGCCGGCCGTGGCGGGCCGCTCGAGAGGATCCCGTGATCGCTCAGGAACTTCTCGATCCGCAGCGCCACCAGGTCGGGGTGCTCGACCTGCGCGACGTGCGTGCCGTTCGGCACGACCAGGATCTCCGACCCTCGGATCTCGCGGTGCATCTCCCATGCGACGGCCGGCGGCGTGAAGGGGTCCTTCTCGCCCGCGACGATCAGGGTCGGCACGCGGACGCCGGGAGGACGTCCTCGGCGCTGTGCTCGCCCATCCGCCGCACCACCGTGAACAGGAACTCGAGGTTCATCGAGAACACGTGGTCGAAGTAGTCCTCCATCGTCGACCACGGGGTGAGGTACCAGTGCACCGCGCCGGTCCGCGCCATGAGCTGCGGGATCGGCGTTCGCTTCACGACGTCCGCGATCTGACGCACCACCTCGTGGTGCTTGCGGACCTCGCGCAAGAGGGGTCGTAGAAGCGCTCGAGCAGGTCGTTGCCGTAGAAGGTCCGGTACGGGCGGCCGTGAGTCCCGCAGATCGGCACGAGCGCGCGGATGCGCTCCGGGAATTGCCGGTAGGCTTCCAGGATCACCTGGCAGCCCATGCTGTGACCGATCAGAGTGGCGCGTCGCACGCCGACGGCGTCGAGTACGGCGCGCAGGTCCGCGGCGTGATCCTCGATTCGACAGGTTTCGAGGTCAGCGGGAACGGCGGACCGGCCGTGACCGCGGTAATCCCAGGCGATGACCCGACCGATCTTCGCCAGATGATGGATCAGGAACCGCCAGTACGGCCCGATCGTGCAGACTACACCGTTGCACAGGACGAGCGGTTCGCCCGTACCGTATTCCTCGATGTGGAGCTCGGTGCCGTCGGGACCGTGGCAACGGCGGATGCGGCTCGGCTCCATTCGACGGTACCCTCCGATCGAGCGTGGCAGACGATGCTATCGCTCGCGCTCGGTGGCGCACAACCGTCCGGCCGCGGGTGGGCACGGCTGGTAACCACCTCGGCGCCGATCGTATCGTTGCTCACACGCGACCGCCCGCGGGGGCGGTCGCGAGAGAACTGCACCGAGGAGCGCAGACGGAGGAGGCGACGTTACTTCTTCTTGTGGCGCATCCGGGACAGCAACTTCTTGTACTTGTGCTTGCGCATCTTCTTGCGACGCTTCTTGACCACGCTACCCAAGGGCGACCTCCGGATGCGGCGTGCTCGATCGAGGACGGCAGGGCCGACGGATCGAATGCCGGGTGGCAGGCAAAGCGTGTGACGGTAGCATGCGCCCTACGGCGAGAGAAGGGCCCACTGCGGATCTGTCGTCTCAGGGCACATCGCGGGTCGGCTCTCCTTGCGCGGGTCGGCGGTGGTCCATAGGCTGGGCGCCCCGGAGAGACCGATGGCGAGCAAGGATCCGTCCCCGCCCGATCGGGCGCACGAACGTTGGCTGGAACTCGAGCGCAGGCGCGCCGCGCAGATGGAGTCGGCGGAGTTCCTGCGCACGGTGCAGGGTCTGCTCGATGGGCTCGACGTCGAGATCTTCGAGGAAGACTGGCAGCAGGTGACGATCATCAACCGCGCCAAGGAGATGGCGCTGATGATCCACGTCGACGGCGGCGACTTCGCGACCGCACGTCGGGACCTCGAGGTGTTCTACGTCCGCAAGCGCCGGTTCTTCCTCGACGAGGACGAAGAGGCGGACTGAGCCGGACGCGCATGCGCGTCTCGGACGATGCGGTCACTCGGTGTCGAACTCGAGACCGTATAGGTGCCCGTCGTACGACCCGAAGACGATCAGACGGCCCCAAATCGCCGGACTCGAGTCGACCCAGTCATCCGTCGAGAAGCCCCAGCGCTCCGCACCGGTGTGCAGATCGAGGGCATGCACGCGGTTCGCGAGCGTGCCGAAGAGCACGGTGTCTCCGCTCACCGCCGGCGAGGAGTCGATCCCGCCCTTGGCGTCGAACACCCATCGCTGCTCGCCGCTCGCGGCGTCGATGCAGTGGAACTTCCCGTCCTCGGATCCGAACAGGACCTTGCCCTCGACGACGGCCGGTGAGGAGCGGATCTTGTCCTTGGTCTCGATAGCGTAACGACGCTTTCCCGACTTCATGTCCACGGCGTAGAGGTTCCCGTCGTGGCAGCCCACGAACACGGAGCCGTTGGCGATGGCGGGTGTCGAGTAGATGCGGTTGCGCGCCTTGAAGCGCCACTTCCGCGAGCCGTCACGGGGGTCGAGAGCGAGGATGTAGCCCGAAGCGGACGCGACCACCACCGTGTCATCCGCGAGCGCCGGCGAGCTCCAGACGCGCCCTCCGGTCGGATGTGTCCACAACACCGAGCCGTCCTTCGACGAAAGGCAGTAGAGGTTCTCGTCCCACGAGCCGACGAAGATCCGTCCGCCCTTGACCAAAGGCGAGCTGGTGACTGCCCCACCGAGGGCGGTGGTCCAGCGTGCCACACCCACCTTGCGATCGACCGCGTGGAGGTTCTGGTCCTCCGAGCCCACCAGGGCTAGATCACCGTCCAGCGCCGGGGAGCTCAGCACCGCGCCGCCGGTCCGGTAGCGCCACACGCGCTTGCCGGAGCGAGCGTCGATCGCCAGCAACGCGCCGTCTTCGAGCCCGATGTAGACGGTGTCGTCGTCGATGGCCGGCGACGACCACGTGACGCGACCGACACGCAGCTCCCACCGAACGCCGGTGAGCCGCACGGGTTCATTGCGGCAACCTGCCCGCTGCGCTGGTGGTTGGCCCGGAAGAGCTTCCAGGGAACCTTGATCTCTTCCTGAGTGAGAACCGTGGTGGTCGTCGGAGAAGCCATGGATTCCCGGATCGTGTCGGTTTCGGTCGGCTTCGCGGATGTTACCTCGGCTAGTTTCGGAAAGGTACTCTTTCGATTAGCCCACCCCGCAACCGTTTGCCGACGTCGGCCACGTGCCGGTCGAGTGTCCACGCCGGCCACACGCCACTGCGCCGGCTCGCGGCGTGCGCCAGCCGTTGCCACGGTGCGTAGGCGTCCGAGTCCACGCTCACGCCGGGGCGTGCGGCGCTGGCGGACCGGAGCCGATCGCGCAGCGAGCCCGCGGTCGCCCGAGCGAAACCGAAGCGTGGCCATACGTACGAGTCGCCCGCCCCACTGCTCCGTCGCTCGTACGCGTCGTCGCCCGCCGGTGACCACAATCGGCTGCCCGGGCGGAGCACGAGGCGCACGCGTCGTTCGCTGAGCACAGAAACGGCACGGAGCGTCCGCGCCATCGAGTGGATCGTCTCGGTGGGACCGCCCAGGCAGAGCTCGACGAGAACGGGGATCGTCCCCAGGACGCGCTCTACCGCGCGCAGTAGCAGGTCCTGTTCGTCGGGGTTCTCCAGCCTGAGCCGCAGCGCGCGTGCGCCGGCCCGTGCCGCGACCGCCATTCGCTCGACCGTCACTGCGCCGGGCCTCGCGTCCATCTCCCACCCGAGCGCCGGCCCCCGCATCGCCAGGCGCTCGAGTAGACCATCGTCCGCCTCGGGGTCAGCCCCCACGCGCAAGCCCGCGAACAGCACTCGTCGTGCTCGCGAGGTCGCCTGGAGGACGCCGAGCTCGTGGTCGATCTCCGCGGCCTCCCGCCGGCATGGTGCGGCCCCCTGCGAGAAGGCGACCGGGATCACGGCGGCGCCGCCGTGCGCCTCGTGTCGCGAGATCGCGATCAGATCGTGTGCGCCTGCGGCGGGGTAGAATGCGGTTCTGACTGGGTCGGGCACCGCCGGGGTGGCGCGGTACGCGACGCCGTCCCACCGGACCGAGCCCGGGATCTCGGTCTCGGCACTTCCGTTCGCCACGGCCTCGAGCCAGTCCGCGCTCCGTCCGAGGTCGCCGCCGACGAAGCCCAACGGCAACCCCAGGTACCTCAAGGTGTCGAGAGGGGCGCGGGTCACCCCCCAGCCGCCCGCGACGATCGGCGCACGGCACGAGGCCCGCAACGCGTCGGCGACCCACCGCGTGCCGGGCAGGAAGCTCAGCGCGTGGTATGCGCAGTCGTTGTCGAGGTAGGGGACGCCGAGGGCGATGACATCGGGTTCGACTTCGGCGAGGAACCGCGGGATGGCTCGACTGCGGTTCCACACGAAGGAGAGATCCAGCAGTCGAACCCGGTGACCGCGGGCGCGCAGCATGGCGGCGAGCCATGCCAGACCACTCGGGAGGCTGGGCGCTGGATGGTGAAACAGGTGCGGATGGATGAGGGCGACTCGCATCAGGACTCGCTCGCGCTCGGGCGTACGGGATGATGGAGTCCCCGGCCATTGCGCCAAGGCACGGCAACTCGCTCCATTCGCCGCGCGGCGCGATGCTAGCGGCCGGCCCTCGCCGTCAGCAACGGCGCGGGGGCTGACCCTGTCCACACGTGCGCTACTCTTGCCCCCCATGACACCGGCGGGCGATCGCACCGGCCCGATCTCGGAGGCGCGCCCTCGGCTCGATGTGCTCCGCCAGATCTGCATGGAGGGCATCCCGCTCAACCGGGAGCTCGCCATCGAGCTCTCGGACGTGTGGCCGGGCGGCGGCCTGATGCGGCTGCCATACCGAGGCGATCTGGTCGGCGATCCCGTGAACGGTGTGCTTGCCGGTGGCGTCATCACGGCATTGCTCGATGGTGCGTGTGGCATGGCCGTGATGGCGGCCCTGGTCCGGCCGGCGGCGGTGGCGACTCTCGACCTGCGGATCGACTACCTTCGCCCGGCGACGGCGGGACGGGACGTGATCGCACGAGCCGAGTGCTACAGGCTCACGCGCCACGTGGCGTTCGCTCGCGCCTTGGCGTATCACGACAGCCCGGAGGATCCCGTGGCCTCGGCCGCCGGCGCATTCATGCTGACTCGTCGGCACAGGAAGTCGTCGTGAGCCCGTCGGGCGCATCGGACGCGGAGCGTGATCGCGACGTCACCTCGACGCGCTGGGCGCAACGAGTCGAGGAGGCGCGCCGCGCGTCCGACCCTGGCATGTTGGTCGCCGGGATCCCGTATGCGCGCTTCCTCGGCATCTCGGCGGAGGTCGTCGATGGCGAGCTCCTCGGGCGGATGCGCTACGCCGACCGACTCGTCGGCAACCCCGTGCTCCCCGCCCTTCACGGCGGCACCGTCGGAGCTCTCCTCGAGATCACGGGTCTCATGACCGTGCTGTGGAACGTCGACGGCACCGGTGTTCCCAGGATCATCAACCTCACCATCGACTACCTGCGCTCGGCGGCGACCGAAGACGTGCTCGCACAAGGTTTCGTGACGAAGCAAGGACGTCGCGTGGTCAACGTCTTCGTGCGGGCGTGGCAGCGCGATCGGGAGAAGCCGGTGGCGTCCGCCAACGCACACTTCCTGGTGGGTCTCCCCGAGATCGAGGGCTCGGGCGAAGAGTGACGTGCGCGAAGCGCGCCGGGTCTACGGAGCTCGGGATGCCTCGGGTCAGTTGATCCGCGTTCTGCAGTGCTCGAGCAGCTCCCGGTTGCGCGGGAGGTGCGGCTGGATCTCGAGCGCTCGCCCGAACGCTCGTTCGGCGGCACGATAGTGACCCAGCTCCATTTCACAGAGCCCGAGCCCGTGCCATGCGCCGAAGTGCGTCGGGTTGAGGCGTAACGTCTCCTGGCAGGCATCGCGCGCTTCCGCGTGCCTCCGCAAGATGAACAGCGCCGTGGCTCTCTTGTTGTGGGCTTCGGCGAAATCGGGATGGTTGGCGACCAGCCGCTCGAAAACGGAAAGCGCGTCGCCGACGCGGTCGACGCTGAGGAGCGTGGTGCCGTGCTCGAGCCAGCGGCGCGCGTGGGTACCCTTCTCGTCGAACCACCGCTCCCACAACTCGGCGGTGGCACGGTCGCGAGCACGGCGATCGTGCCCGCGCAAGGTCGCGAGGAGCGTCGAGACTTCGGCGCGCTCGAGATCGTTCATGAGGTGCGAGTGTAAGCGGGTTCAGGGCGGTGTGGAGCTTGGGGGCATCGGTGGGAGGGGGGCGGCACCGTGCGCGAGCGCGCGTCGGGTTGCCTCTCGATAGGGGCACGCGTATCTTCGAACTCGGCGTGTTAGCGTCCGAGCCCGTTTCCGAATCGAGCCGAGCCGGCGCCATGCTGCAACGTTTCGTGCTGCTCTTTCCGCATCCGCGAGCTGGCGAAGTCATGGCCCCGCGGGGCGCGTCGTCGAGAGGTGCGTGATGGGTGTTCGCGCCGCCGCGCTCGAGTTCATTTCGATCACCGACGGAACGGGCACGCGGCGCGAGCTGCTTCGCTACCCGCGCCGCGTCGTGTCGCTATCGCCGACGATCACGCAGACGCTGAGCGATCTCGGGCTCGACGACGACCTGGTGGGAAACCGCAAGGGTGGTGCACAGGCTCGTGGTGAGCGGGTGCGTGGGCTCGTGCGTCCCATGACTACCAAGGACACCGACCTCCAGCGAGTCGCGGACCTCACGCCCGATCTCGTGCTCGCGGATCTCGAGCACAACCGCCTCGAGGACCTCGAAAAGCTCGGCGCGAAGGTGCCGCTCTTCGTGGTGCACGTGAAGACGGTGGAGGAAGCGATCGCCAATCTCGAGACACTCGGCATCCTCGTCGATCGTGAGGAGCAGGCGGCCTCGCTCGTGCACGAGATCCGCGCCGAGCTCGCCGCGAGCAAGCTGTGGGCCCGCGGACGCGCGCGCGTCCGAGCAGCCTGCCTCGTCTCGAAGGATCCCTATCTCGCGATCCCGGCCCAGTCGTACGTCTCGGACTTCATGACCCTGCATGGGCTCGACAACGTTTTCCCGGGCAAGGGCGACGCGCCCTTGCCGGTGGAGCTCGCCGACTTGGTGAGCGCGAGCCCGGCGGTCTTGCTGCTGGCGAGCGACCCCTATCGATTCCGGCCCAAGCATCGGGAGGAGATGCTCGAACTCGGCGACGTACCCGCGTGCCGGGAGGGACGCGTCGTGCTCGTAGATGGTGCACAGGTCCTTTCGCCTGGCTCGCGCATGCGACGCGCCTTCGCCTCGATGCGCGAGCTTCTCGACCGCCTCGGTGCGGAGACGGAGGCCTGACGGAGCCGCGCCCGCGCGGCTCCGTCAGGCCTCGCCACGACGCCGGGAACCGGCGAGGCGGCGATCGGAAGCAAAGGTTCAGGCGAGCCGCGCGGGCTGGAAGGCGAGCAGCTTGGGACCGAACTTCGCCCCGAACGCCACGCGCATGTGGCCCCGGTCGACCACGTCGACCACTCGTCCCATCCCGAACAAGGGATGGAAGAGAAGCTCGCCCGGCCGATAGGTCAGGTCGCGCGAATAGAGCCGGAACCCTTTCAGGTACGGGTACACGAACCGCATCTTCTCGTGTTCGGGGCGCCCGTTGATGTCGGGGTGGAACTGGCTCTCCTTCTGGATCAGGTCCTTGATCCGATCCTTGCGCCGCACCATCTGCACCACGCGCTCTTGCCATTCGATCTTGGAGTCGCGGCGCGCCGCATGGACCCGCGCCTTGATCTTGCCGGTATAGGCGCGAAGCGCCTTCTCGAACCGCAGCACCAGCTCCTGCGCCTCGGTGATCTTTCCCGCCTGCACGAGCGCGCGGCAGCGCTTCTCGGTGCGGTCGATGAAGAAGTCCATCGCGGCGTCGGAGGCTGGACCGAGTGAGCCGAAGTACCGGCGGCAGGCGTTGTAGATCGGTCGGCTGACGTTCTTCAGGTCGACGTCGCCCGAGACCAAGAACTCGACGAGGCGTTCGAGGAGCTGTTCGCGGTCGAGGTAGAGCGTTTCCGAGCGGGTGCGCTCGCGGATCACCGCTTCCCACTCGTTCGACCCCACCATCTCGAGCAGCACTTCTTCTTCCTCGCCGTGCTCGCGCAGGATGTCGACCATCCGCTTGAACCGGCTACGCGGGAAGCATTGGATCTGACCGTTCGCGTAGGCCTTGAGCGTCCGCGGGTTGAGGTCGAGCGCACGCGCCGCCTGGCTGCGGTTGGGGAAAGCCTCGGTGAAGTGCTGGATCAATCGGCGGATGCCCGGCGTGATCTCGAACATCACGTTGTCGATCTGTCCGCCATTCTTGGAGCGGATCTCGACAGGCCACCGATCGAGCCCGGTGCGCCCGAAGACCTCGAGGATTTGCTTGCGGGGTACGCGCCGCTGGATCTCGCTCGTCATCGACAGGTAGATCGGGTACGCCATGTTGGTGCTCTCGGTGGCGTACTTCGCGATCGTGTCCTTGCCGACTCCCACCGCGCGACCGGCCTCGCGGTAGTTGGGAAACAGCGAGATGTAGAAGTGGAAGACCTTGCGGAGTCGGTCGTCGATGACGACCACACGGTCATCCACCGGCTTGGATGTGCTGGATTTCGATTTGGCCCCAGGCATCCGTGATCTCGTCCCGGGTTCTTGCGTTGCTGACGATGGCATCGGTCGGACAAACCTCCACGCACGCGCCGCAATCGAGGCAAGCGTCGTCGCGTATCACGTACTTGCGCGGTCCGGAGGCGATGGCGCCGACCGGGCACTCCCGGGGGCAGGCGTCACAGCGGATGCATTCGTCCGTGATCGTATGAAACACGTGAGCCTCGATGTCCCGAGGCGGCGCGCGCGTGTGGCGAAGCCGCTCCGGCGGTTGAGTTACGCGGTCGCCGGGCTTCGACAGCCCGTGCAGACACCGTAGAAGACCACAGCATTTCCTCGGGGGCGCTCGTTGCCGAAGAACGGGATCGAGAGGCCGTCCGCGAGCCCAGGCTGACTCTCCTCGACGTCCGCGAGCCGACCGCAGACGGTGCACACGGCGTGGTGGTGCGGGTCGGTGCGGTGATCGAAGCGGACCCGCTCGCCGCCTACGTGCACCAGTTCGACCTCGCCATGCTCCGCGAGCGTCTCGAGGGTACGGTACACGGTGGTCAGCGATAGCGACGGGAAATCGCGCTGGACCGTACGGAACACATCCTCGGCGGACGGATGGTTCGCCAGTCCGTGCAACGTGCGTAGGATCGCCACCCGCTGTGGCGTGACTCGCAGTCCTCGTCTCCTGAGCGTCGCCGTTGTCGAGTCCAGAGAGCTCATCGTGCAGGCACAGTAACCGAGTCGAGATACCCGGGAGGAAACATTCCTGTTGAGAATGATTTTCGATGCTACCGATCGCTTTCAAGCCCTGTCAAGCGAGCTTGAACGCGCCACGTGTTCCCCGTGACACCGTCACGAACCGCATTAGGTGCGCGCTGGCGTTGACGAAGGGCGTGTGAAAAACGTCTCGTGATCAGTCGAGCGGAATGCGCAGCAGTTGGTCGGGCTGGATCACCTGACCCCGGAGCCGGTTCTCCTTCTTGAGATCAGTGACCGAAGTGCCGTAGCGGGCCGCGATCTCGATCAGCGTCTCGCCGCGCTTCACCTTGTGGGTCATCGGCTTGCGGCTCTTGGTCGCGTCTTTCCCCGATTTTTCGTTGCTATCACGGCGCTCCGATGGGACGGATGAGCTGGTGGGGGCACCAGCCGGGGGCGGGACGGCTTTGGTCGCGCCCTCGCCCGCGCTCGCGAGACGTAGCGTCTGGCCCGGCTTCACGAGCGCCGGGTTCGTCATTCCGTTCGCGTCCTGCAGGGCCCTCACCGTGGTGCCGTAACGGCTCGCGATCGCCGACAGCGACTCGCCGGACCCGACCACGTGCGTCCTGGGCCTCGCTGGCGCGCCACTCTTCTCGGACTTGGCGACGAGGCGCGGCGGAGCGACTTCGTCGTTGGCTGGCTCTCGGGCCGGTGTCACCGTCAGCGTGGCGATGGCGCTGGGGGTGTCCTCGAGCCGGTTGGGTTCCGCCCCGTTGCCCGGGATCCGCAGGGTCTGGCCAGACCGGATCCGCGAGCTCGGCTTGAGACCGTTGGCACTCAACAACTCGGCGGTGGTGATCTTGTAGCGGGCCGCGATCGACGAAGCGGTATCGCCCCGCGCCACGCGGTGGCTACGGGCTCCAGAAGCGGCGGTCGCGGTTCGGATCGCCGGCATCGAGTCGAGCGCGGTCCGGAATTGCCCTTCGCTGCCCGGAGGGACGCGCAAACGATAACCGGCCGGAAGCGGGTAACGCCCGGCGATGACCTCGGAGGTGAGCCCGAGGTTCAGGTCCTCGAGAGCGTCGACGTCGGTACCGGTTCGCTCTGCCAGCGAGCGGATCGATGTCGGTTTCGCGATCAGCACTTCGTCGAAGGTGAGCGGGGGCTCCGGTCGCGTGTTCGGGAAGTAGATCGCACGGTTCTCGTAGACCGAGACGGCTGCCAGGAACTCGGAGTAGAAGTTTCGCGACGCGAAGCCGAACGAGCTCGACTCGTAGTTCCACACGATCACGCCAAGGTCCCTGGTTCCGACTTGACTGACCGCGCGCGCCATGCCGGCCGCGCCGTGGTTGTAGGCGGTGAGCGCGAGCGGCCAGGTCCCGAGCGATTCGTAGTTGTCGCTAAGCAACCGTGCGGCGCCGTCGGTGGCCGCGAATGGATCCCAGCGCTCATCCAGCTCTCGGCGGATCCGCAGGTATCGACGACCGGTCGAGGGCATGAACTGCCAGATCCCGCCGGCACCCACCTTCGAGCGCGCGCGATCCTGGAACATCGACTCGACGAACGGGAGTCGGCTCAGCTCGACCGGCAGCCCGCGGGTGCGGAAGATCCGCTCGAGCGTGGGCATGTACCGTCCGGACCGGCCCACGGCGACCTCGAACTTGTCCTTGAGCCCGGTTTGCGCGCGGATGCGGCCGATCGCCGACAGGTACTTGCTATCGCCACCCGGCACTCGCTTGAACATCGCCTCGACGTCGCGGTGTTCGGACGGGTTGGCTGCCCTCGGGCCGGTCGACTGCGCCAGATCCCGCAGGATGTCCTCGTAGTCGTGGATGGCCTTGCGCACCGAGTCGTCTCGCACCGACGCCTTGTAGACGCTGGAAACGTCCTGCGCGTCGAGGTCCGAGAAATCGAGCACGGTGTAGACGATGTCGAGGTACAGGTTGTCGTGGATGACGACCTGATGACTGGTGTGGCGGCTGTAGACGTCGGTCCAGAAGAGGACATTCGGCTCGAGCTGGGGCGGTGTGGGGAATTTCGCCGGGTCGAGCGGAGTGAGCGCGGACGCGATCCCGGCGGAAGCGACGGCGAACGCCGCGAAGGCACCGGCGATGAACCGCGCCATCGACCCCGCGAGGGAGCTTGGCGATCGGGTGCGGCGGCGCTTCATGAACGGCGTTCTCGGCCGCGGACCCTTGAGGTGCGGCGCCATCGGAGAGGCGCGGAGCGGGGAATGCACCGAAAGATTCGTGCGGACGTCGGCGAGCCACCGACGTTGCGCGGCGCAACTTAGCAACGCACCAAGATCGCGTCAAAACGTTCCGCGTTGGTCCCGTCGCGCTTGCGCAATGGCGGGATCGGGCCCGCCCGGCTCGTCGGCGGCGAAGGCCGGACCGTGGTATAAGTGGCTGCGTTTCACCCTGTTTTCCGCGCCATTTGCGGATGCCGGACGGGGTGCGCCCCACCCGTTCGCTCGACCGTCGCCGCTCGCCCGCCGTGATCAAAGAGCACGAATCCCTTCTGCGCGGCGTGCACATGGTGCTGGACGCCATGCTGCTCGGCCTCGTTTTCGGCGCGGTCTACGCCGCGCAGAACCTGGTGAGGCTCGAGCTCCTCG
The DNA here is from genome assembly GCA_016713535.1 of Deltaproteobacteria bacterium. GTDB lineage: Bacteria > JADJOY01 > JADJOY01 > JADJOY01 > JADJOY01 > JADJOY01. The sequence continues at coordinate 46,938 of JADJOY010000023.1, read as the reverse complement.
CCCCCGACGTCCCGGCGCTGTTGCCCTTCGCCGAGTACCAGTGGGTGGTGCTGGCCGCGGTTGCGGGGTGGGTCGTGGTGCTTCAGGTCACCGGAGGGTACTACTCCTACCGCTCGGCGTCCTTCGGCTCGCTGGTGTGGATGCAGCTCCGCACCGGAGTCGCGGTGGCGGCGATCCTGGGCTTCGCGATCTTCGCGCTCAAGGACCCGAGCGTGAGCCGCAGCTTGATCCTGTCCTTCGTGGCGGTGGGCGTGTGTGCGCTCTCCCTCGAGCGGGTCGCGATCAAGTGGCTCCTCGACCGGATCCGGAGCCGTCACTACAACCAGCGCTACGTCCTGGTGGTGGGTGCCGGGGCCCAGGCGCGCGAGCTGATCGCCTCGATCGATGCGAACCCCGGACGGGGCTACCAGGCGGTGGGTTGTCTCGCGCCGGACGTCGCCGCCGCCGCGAGCGAGGGGCTCGACGTCCTCGGAACTGTCGAGGACCTCGATGCCGTCCTCAAGTCGCGGCCCGTGGACGAGGTGGCGTTTCTCATGAACGACTTGCCGACCGCGCGCCTCGGCGAATGGTTGCCGCTGTGCGCGCGGGAGGGAGTGAAGGCTCGGCTGTTCTTCCTGCCGCCCACGCTCGACACGCGAGACAACTACCTCGAGACCCTGAACGGGATCCCTTCCATCTCGTTCGGCATCCCACCGTCTCGCTACTGGCAGCTTCTGGTGAAGCGGCTGATCGACGTCGTGGTCGCGAGTGCCGCCCTGCTGGTGGCCGCGCCGCTCCTGCTCGTCACGGCCGCCGCGATTCGCGTCACCGGCCCCGGCCCGGTGTTCTTCCGCCAGATTCGCTATGGGCTCAACAAGCGTCGCTTCACGTTGCTCAAGTTCCGCACCATGGTGGTCGACGCCGAGAATCGACGGGGCGAGCTCGAGGCGCTCAACGAGATGGACGGACCGGTCTTCAAGATCCGCAACGACCCGCGCGTGACGCGGCTCGGACGGGTGCTGAGGGCCACCTCGGTCGACGAGCTGCCCCAGCTCGTGAACGTCCTGCTCGGTCACATGAGCCTGGTGGGACCCCGGCCGCCGATCCCGAGCGAGGTGGACGCCTACGAGCCATGGCAACGCCGCCGCCTCAGCATGAAGCCCGGGATCACCGGGCCGTGGCAGGTGAGTGGCCGCAACCGGGTCGATTTCCAGCGCTGGATGCACCTCGACATGGACTACGTCGACAACTGGAACTTGCTCAAGGATCTCAAGATCCTGCTTCGCACGGTGCCCGCGATCGTGCGAGGAACCGGTGCATGGTGAGCGCCCGGGGGGCGCCTCTCGTTGCGGCGGCGGTCGATCTGCAAAGGAGCGACCTCGATGCTCACGAAGCGAAGGGTGGGGGGCGTGCTGGTCTTCGGTTTCGCCGCGATCATCGGCGCGGCGCCGGTCGCGCGGGCCGAGGATGGAGCCTCGGCCGGCGGCACCGTGTCCGGCGCAACGTCCGTGAGTCCGAGTGACGCTGGACTGGAGTGGACCCACTCGGGGACCGGCGTGGGTCCGAACGGCGGAGCGACCAGCCGCAGCAGCACGGGCTCGGTCACCGGTGCGCCAGGCGAGCGAGGCTGGAACCGAGAGACCACCGGAGCTGGTCCCGACGGTGGGAGCTGGTCATCCTCCACGGCGGGATCGGGGCAACGCACCGAGGACGGTCGGAGCTGGAGCTCGACCACTAGCGGCACGACCGCCGGTGGCGGCGCGGCGACCGTCGAACGCGACGGAACAGTCACGCACAACGAGGACGGCTCCACCACCTACTCGCGTGAGAAGACTTACACCACGGAATCCGGCAAGACGGCCACCGTCGACCGCGACGTGCACCTGACCCACGACGAGCAAGGGGACCCTTCCTGGTCCGGGTCCGTCGAGCGCAGTGGACCCGACGGCCACAGTCAGGGGGCGGACTTCGGCGGCAGCGTCCAGCGCGGCGAGGACGGCACCACCTGGAACCGGGAACGTCAGGGCGAGGATGCGCAAGGCCGGAGCTGGTCGCGAAGCGAGAGCGGCACCGCGCAGGCGACCGAGGACGGTGTCGAGTGGCAGCGCGACCGAGACGCCGAGGGCCGTGATGGCCGCTCTTGGGGATCGCAGACCGAAGGCTCGGCGGCGCGCGACGGAGAGGGGCGCTGGGACTGGTCGAGCCAATCCAACGGCCAGGGCGAGCGCCGCAGCTGGAGCACCGACCGCAGCGGCTGGCGACAGCGCGAGGGCGGCGCGGCCAACGGCGGACGTGAGCGCAGCACGCGCTGGAAGCGCGGCGGCGGGTGAGTGTCCGTCACGGACGCCGTCGCCCCCCCGGTTCGTCAGGGGCGAGATGCGCCCGTACTCGAGCCCGGGGTCTCGTTCGCCGGGTCCGGAGGGCACAACGCGACCTGGTTGCGACCCTGCTGTTTCGCCCGATAAAGGCCGGCATCGGCGAGGTGCAGCAGGTGCTCCAATGACGTCGCCTCATGGGCGATCCGCTCCGCCACGCCGATCGAGACGGTGGACGTGACGCCCTGGGCGATCGCCGCGGCTCGTGCACGGATCTCATTGGCGCGCGCACGCGCCACCGTGAGGGTGACCCCCGGGAGGATGATCGCGAACTCCTCGCCGCCGTAGCGCGCGGCCAGCTCGCGCGCCGGGTCGGTGTGCTCCCGCAATACGTGCGCGATCTCGCGTAGGCGGCGGTCACCCGCCGCGTGGCCGAGGCGGTCGTTGATGACCTTGAAATGGTCGGCGTCGACCATGAGCACCGACAGTGAAGCGCCCGTGGCGGTCGCTTCGTCGAACGCGCCTGCGCCGAAGTGTTCGAGGCGCCTGCGGTTGGCGAGGCCGGTGAGGTCATCGTGACGCGCCTGCTGCTCGAGGCGGCGGTTGGCCTCGACGAGCTCGCTGGTGCGTTGCCTGACGAGCGTGTCGAGCGCGGCGTTGGCCCGTAGCAAGGCGGCGGACCGCCACCGCACCAGTCCCACGATGGAGGCTCCGAGCAACGCGACGGCTCCGACCATCGCCCAGCTGGTCTGATACCAGCGGGGGCGTACTGCGAACGAATAAGTCATGGGTTGCACGTCGTGAGCGCCGCGTATCAGCGCGATCGCCTCGAATCGGTATCGTCCCGGCGTGAGCCCGCCGACCTCGTGGCGCGGCTCGGCCTGTGGTAGCGACCACTCGTCGTCGAACCCGACCAGGCGCGTTCGGTAGCGCACCCCGGACTCACCGCTCGGGACCTCGAGGTCGAAGCGCAGGCGTCGGAAGGGTGCGAGCTCGATCGGCCTGAGTGGCGCCACGTCGAGCGCCTCGCCGTCGTCGCGACCGTGCGTAACGTGCACGCGTCGCAGTCGCGTCACGAGTGGCCCGACGGTGGCACGGGGGGCGGCGGGATCGAACCGAAGCAGGCCACGCTCGGAGGCGAGGAGCACCGTCCTCGCCGCGCCGCAGTCGGCACCCAGGATGCGCTTCACCGCCCCCTCGAGAGGGCGGACCTCCTGCCACTCGGCCGACGGCCGGGTGCGCGCGAAGAGCTGGGTGGAGCCGTACGCATAACCGCTTCCGTCACGACACTCCAGCGCGTCGCCGCCATTGCCGAGCGCCGCCGGCAAGCCATCGCCCGGCGAGGTCGGGCGAAACCGCTCGCCGTCCAGGGCGAAGTAGCGGTCGGCATCCCGAGCGAAGATCCGGCCGCCGAGCCGGAAGACCCAGGTGGAGGATGTGACGGTCGCCGGCGCGGGCAGGGCGACTTCGGACCAACTCGTGATCGACGCGTCGCGTGCAGTGACCTCGAAGCGGATCAGCCCGCCGCGGATCTGACCTCCCCACACCTCACCCGGTTCGATCTGCACGGCGGAGCTGAGGCCAATCGGCGGTCCCGTGCTGGTTGAGGTCACGCTCCAGCCATCGTCCGAGTGGCGCAGGATCGACAGGCGTTCGTCCTCGATCGCGAACACAAGCGTGTCATCGGCGAGCGAGGGCACGAGGTCCCACACACCGGTTCCATCGATGACGGTCGAAAGTCCGTCGCCCTCCCAGACCTCGACGCCGGTGGCCGTTGCGACCAGCACTCCGAAGCGAGTCTCGAGCAGCGCGGATACCTCGCGGCGATCCGTGGCGATGGGCGTGAACGAGACGCGATCGTGGGCGTCGTGGTGAGAGGCATAGAGACCGGTGGTCGTCGCCACCAGCGTGGTGCCATCGTCGAGGTCGATCGCCGCCTGGACCGTGCCGCGCAGCCCCAACGACGAGTCATACACACTCCAGCTTCGGCCGAGAGAGATCCGCAGCGCCTCCCCCTCGGAGGCGGCCCACAGGAAGCCTTCCCGATCCACGGCGAGGCCCGCGATGGGTAGCTCGCTGACCCGGTGCAGACCGACGATCGCGAGTGACGGATCGAGATGGAGGATCTCGCCGTTTTCGCACCCCACCGCGTATCCGCCGTCGGGCAACGTGGCGGCGCGGATACAACGTGCCTGTGAGAGCGCCGGGTTGGACGCGGCCTCGATCCGCGTCACCTGGTTGTGCGCCAGACGGTACCAGCCGCGGTCGCGACTCAACAGGAGCGCCGAGCCGTCGCCCGCGGCGACCGCGCTCGCGAACATCGGGCCGTCGGTGCCCAGGTCGTCGGGGCCGCGAACGTCCACGAAGCCGTGCGGCGTCACCACGGCCAGTGGGGCGTCCTCGCGCTGCACGACGACGATGTCGCCAGCTTGTGCTGCGGTGACGATCTTCCCGCCGGCCGGGAAGCGATGCCGCGCGCCATCGGTGCCGACCAGGAACACCTCGGAATAGGCGACGAAGTAGACGCCGTCCCGGGTGGACGCCACGCGGAAGACCTCACCCATCGATCCCGAGCGCTCGCCTGGCTGAAAGCCCTCGTCCAGGCTGGTGTAGTCGAGGTCGCCGAATCGATCGCGGGCGAGGACCCCGAACTGGTCGAACGACCCCACGTACACCTGGCCGTCGCGTGCGGGTGCGAGGGCACGCGCCTCGAGTCCTCCCGGCAGCGTCACCAGCTCCCACTGCCCGCCTGCGAAACGCACCACCCCTGCGGTGTTGGCGAGCAGCACCGAACCCTCGGAGTCGACCGCGATCCCGAAGTTGTAGGCGTCTCCCGGATAGTCGCCCGGGGCGTAGCGCGCCACGTAGGGATTGCCGGGTATCGGCGGCGCAGCGGCGCAGGTCGACTCCGCCGCGGCGAGGAGACCACAGGCGAGCGCGACGAGCGCAGCCAGTGTGCGGGGTACGCGCGCGAGCCCGGGAAAGTCGGCGAGGTTCGTCACGTGGATGCGATTCACCGCTGGCGCGGATGCGACCCGGGCCTGCCGACGCGGCGGGTGGATCCGGGGCGCCAGGCGGTCGGATCCGCTTACCTAGCACAGTTCGGGCGTCGCCGATCCGCCCCCGCGTCGGCGCTCGCCGGAGAGCGTCGGATCGCGTAGCTTCGTCGCGCATCTCGCCGGACCGGTGGGACGAGCGCCGGCGAGCGAGGGTCCCGAGCCGTGTCCAGCGACGAACACCACCGCGCCCTGCTGCCCTACGATCGCGCGCTCGACGAGCTCGGTCTCGGCGACCGCGTCTCGGTGCTCTCGGTGCCAAGCGGCTATCCGTCCCCGCGGCTCGTCAACCCGGTACTGTTGCGCGACCAGGGTCGCGCACTCCTGTTCGAGGCGCCAGCCGCGCGCCCCGACATCGTGGGGGAGCTCTCCGCGGCGCTGGCGCGCCGGGACGTCGTGCGACTGGATGGTGTGGCAGTGACCCACTGTCACGGCGATCACGCCGGCATGGCGGGCGTGATCGCTGGCCTCGGTCGCCCTCTCGGCGAGCGCTCGCCGGTGCATGTGCACTCGGCGGGCTACCGGTTCCTCACCCAGCCCGCGGCCTCGTACTTCGACGAGACCTTCCTGATCTTCCAGTCGCGCGCCCAGTTCGGGCTCCTCGACCTCTCGAGCATGCGCGCCGTCGACATGCTCGAGCACCCGCGGCGCGCCCCGTACGCGCACTACTTCGAGCGCACGCCGAAGCGCGCGCTGCGCTTCGTCGACGAGGGCCGTCTGCCGGCGGGCTTCGTCGCGCTCGCGACGCCGGGTCACTCGAACGACTGCGTGCTGTACCTCGACACCCGGCGCGGCGTCGCGATACCGGGCGACACGATCATCTGCGTGGGGCGCCCCGAGGACCCGAGCTCACAGGACTTCGTGGTGCCGATCTTCACCACCATGGGCCAAGGCTACTCGCGCGGCTTCGAGAGCTACCTGGCTTCCGTGCGGCGCATTCGGCGGCTCTTCGAGACCCACGACGTGCGGGTCGTGCTGCCGCCGCACGGTCGCTTCGCGGTGATCGAGCCGATGGCGTGGGTTCGTTTCGCCGAGCGCTACTTCGACGGTCTGTACCGGATCCTGCGCGAGGAATTCCTGCTCGCCGGGGGCGCGCCACGCCGCGAGCCCTTCACCGCGGCGGAGCTGAATCCCCTCGTGCCGCACGCTCACAGCCACACGGTGTCCACGCCCAGCCACGTGTTCGGGATGCTGTGCGCTCTCGCGGACGAGGGCTACCTCACCCTGACCGAGGACGTGACGTCGCGGCGCATCACGTTCGTCCTCGACGAAGTGCCGCCGCGAGACTACCTGGCGGCGCGGCTGGCCGAGGATCCGGGACCGCTCGAGCTCTTCGGAGCGAGAGCCGGCTAGGGCACGTGGGGAAGACGGCATGACGATCGTCGAGCGAGACGGCGTCCGCATCGCCTACCAGCGCACCGGCGCGGGGCCGACGGTGCTGTGGGTTCAGGGCGTGGGCGTGATCGGCAACGGCTGGCGCCCCCAGGTGGAGGCGATCTCTCATCGGCACACCTGCGTCACCTTCGACAACCGCGGGCTGGGCGAGAGCAGCCGCCAGCCACGCGAGCTGTCGATCGAGTCGCTGGCGACCGATGCCCTCGCGGTCCTCGACGCCGAAAGGCTCGAGCGCGCCCACGTGGTGGGGCACTCGATGGGAGGGGTGATCGCGCAGCAACTCGCGCTCGTCGCACCGCAGCGGGTGAGGAGTCTCGCCATGCTCTGCAGCTTCCGCCGCGGGCGCGACGGCACTACGCTCGATCGATCGATGCTGTGGACCGCGATCAAGAGCCGCGTCGGGCCGCGCCGCGTGCGAAGGCTGGCGTTCCTCGAGATGATCGCGCCGCCAGCGACGCGTGCGGCGTTCGACCTCGAGCGCGAGTTGGTCGCGTTGGCCGAACTCTTCGGCCACGACCTCGCCGATCAGCCGCCCGTCGTGATGCGGCAGCTCCGCGCGATGGCGCGCTTCGACGCGGGCTCGCGATTGCGCGAGCTCGCGAGCATCCCCACCCTCGTGTTGAGCGGAGAGCTCGACCGCATCGCGCCGCCCGTCTCCGGGCGTGCTCTGGCGGCCGCGATCCCGGGCGCTCGCTACGTGGAGCTCGCGGGTGCCGGTCACGCCGCGCCGATCCACCGCGCCGGGGAAATCAACGCGCTCCTCGCCGAGCACTTCGCGGCGAGCGAGGGCTCCGCCCGATCCGCGCCGGTGCCAGCGCGGCCGATCACACCAAGCGCGGGATGATGGCGCGCCGTTCGGGTGGATAGTCCGGAAACTTCTCGTGGTACCACTTGTGGTTGGCGATTGCGCGCGGCACCAAGTTCGCGGCGCTCCAGATCACGAACACCACGCCGCCTCGCGACCAGGTCAGGATCGCCCAACCCGTCCACTCGATCAGCTCGCCGAAGTAGTTCGGCATCGAGACCCAGCGATAGAACCCGCCGTACGGAATCTTGTAGCCAGTCTCGCCCGGTTTGCGCAGATTCCGCGTGATCCCGTCCGAGTGGTAGTTGATCGCGAAGCCGGTCGCGAACAGCACGAGCCCGATCACGAAGCGCGGGTCACCCAGCCAGTCCGCGGGGTAAGGTTGGCGGAGCCCGAAGATCCAGCGCGCCTGCAGGTAGGCGTTGCCGACGTTGAAGACGATCGCGCTCAGCACGATCGAGACCGGCATCTTCGGCTGGCCGCCGCGCAACCGGAACGGGAACACGAAGGTTCGGTGCACGTAGTGGAACTCCCAGATCAGGAGGAAGATCCCGTACGGCACGAGCTGGCGCCGGTCGCTCACGAGGAAGAACGCGAGCGGCAGGAACACCACCGGTGACTCCATGATGATCCACGCTCGGGTTCGCTCGATCATCGGCCCCCACCCACCGCGCGAGTGTCAGCCGTAAGAGGGGGTGAAGAAGAAGAGCGAAACGAAGGTGAACGCGGCGAGACCCAGCCACACCCACACCACCCACATGTAGAGCTGCTGCTCGCTCACGGCTCCCTCACGCTTTCTTGAGCATCCCGGCGCTCTCGAACCAGGCGTAGGTGTCGGCGACGGTCGTGCGCAGGGGACGCGGCTGATAGCCGAGCTCGCGGGCGGCCTTGGCGTGGCTCACGTTCGGATTGCCGCCGAGCGCGTGGAGCGCCTCGCTGGTGTAGAGCGGCCGGGTGCCGGTCATGCGAGCCCACGCCACCGCGAACGGCGCGCCGATCCCGGCGAGCCACAGCGGTGTGGACACGAGCGGCGGGCGCACCCCGGTGACCTCGGCGCAGACTCTCGCGAACTCGGGAACCGAGCGGTACTCACCCCCAGCAGGTAGCGCTCGCCGGTGCGGCCCTTCTCGGCGGCGGCGATCGCGCCGTCGACCACGTCCCGCACGTCCACCCAGTCGAAGCCCCCGTTCACGAGCGCGGGAAGGCGGCGGAAGTAGAGGTCGAGGAGCACCTGGCCCATGCGCGACGGCTTGAAGTCACACGGCCCGAGGATCGATGCCGGGTTCACGACCACCGCGTCCAGGCCGCGTTTGATGCCGGCCTGCACCTCGCGCTCCGAGCCGGCCTTCGAGAGGTCGTAAGCGAAGGCCTTGCCTTCGTCGGCGAGCGGGCGGGTCTCGTCCATCGGAGTGTCGTACGGTTCGTTGACGAGCGCGTGGATCGAGCTGAAGTGGACCAGGCGCTTCACGTGGCTGGCCAGGCAGGCCTCCACGACGTGGCGGGTGCCGATGACGTTGGTGCGGTGCACCATCCCGTCCGGATCCCCCTCGATCGAGATCTTCACCGCGAGGTGAAAGACCAGGTCGACGCCTGCCAGCGCGAGGCGGAGGTGGTCGGCGTCGAGTACGTCCGCGGTGACCCGCTCGACGTCGAGCCCGTCCACGGCGCGGGTGTCGGTGCGGACGATCGCGCGGACTTGGTGCCCGCGCCCGAGCAGTTCGCGAACCAAGTTGCCGCCGACGTGTCCGGCGGCGCCGGTGACGGCGACCTTCATGACGTGACCTCGGTGTGGCGGTGGAACTGGCGAGCGCTCCGGCACGCGCGATGCGTGCCTCCGAGCCCGGCGAAGGCGATTGAAACGCGTTCTACTCGCTTCGTCCAGCCGAGCGGCGCGTCCGGACGTCGACCACGAAGGCATCGATCAGTCGCCGCGCGATGCTGATCGGTCCCGGTAGCGTGGGGAGCTGGTCGAAGGAGTACCACTGCGCCTCGTCGAGCTCCTCGCCGTCGACGCGGATCTCGCCCCCGGCGTGGTGGGCGAAGAACCCCACCATGAGCTGGTGCGGGAACGGCCACGGCTGGCTCGCGTAGTAGCGGATGTCGTCGACCTCGAGCCCGACCTCCTCTCGCACCTCGCGGCGCAACGCCGCCTCCAGGCTCTCGCCCGGTTCGAGGAACCCGGCGATGAGGCTCCGCATCGCGCCTCGCCCGCGCCGATGGGCGAGCACAAGCCGGTCACCGCCGTCGTGGATGAGCACGATCACGCACGGGCTGACGTGCGGGTACGCGACGTGGTTGCAGCTGCCGCAGCGCCGCCCCCACTCGCCGTCGACCGGCTCGGTGGCACCACCGCAGAAGGCACAGAAGCGGCTCGCCCGCCGCCAGCGCAGGATCTGGTAGCCGTAGCCGGCGACCGCGTATAGCTCGGGGTCGAAATGCTCGAACAGCGAGCGCAGGTCCATCGTCCGCAGCCCTTCTGCGAGGTGGGCGTCGGGCGGGATCGCACCGGCGATGCACGGCATGCCGTCGAGCTGGCCGAGATACGCGAGCTCGCTGAGGGGAGCGTCGACGAGCGTCTCGATCTCCGTGGCGCGCAGCACCTCGACCGTCGAGCCGCACTCGCTGACGACCACGTCCTCGCCTCGAAACAGCAGCCAGCGCGACTCTCCCCGCGGTGGACTCTCGGGCGGATAAGATCGGACGAATCCGTCCGGGAGACTGAACGTCATGCTCATCGGTGGCTCGGTTCCCGTGCGCGAGATGGACGGCTGAGCAGGATACAAGAAGGCCCGGTCCCGACCGACCGGGTGGTGGAAGGGTGCGGACCGTGAGGCGGAAGATCGATCGTGAAGGCCTGCCGTACCGACCGTGTGTCGGCATCGTGCTCATCAATCCGGAGGGCAAGGTCTTCGTCGGGCGACGGGTCGATCAGCGGGTCGCCGCATGGCAGTTCCCGCAGGGCGGGATCGACGAAGCCGAGGAGCCTCGGGCGGCCGCGCTGCGCGAACTCGCCGAGGAGATCGGCACGGATGCCGCCGTGGTGATCGGCGAGTCACGCGGCTGGTTCGACTACGAGCTGCCGGACGATCTGCTCGGCAAGGTGTGGAAGGGCAAGTACCGCGGGCAGCGCCAGAAGTGGTACGCGATGCGCTTCATGGGCGACGATGACGAGATCGACCTCAACACCGCGCATCCCGAGTTCGACGCCTGGAAGTGGGTGCCGCTCCCCGACGTGCCCGCGCTCATCGTGCCCTTCAAGCGCTCGGTCTACCTGCGCGTGGTCGAGGAGTTCCGCGAGCTAGTGATCGAGGTCGCGAACGCCACCAAGGCCGCGAAGGGGCGGCGCGTCCGAAACGTGGGGAGTCGATGAGCGCGGCGATGAGCGAGGAGCTCACCCGCAAGCTCGAGCGGCGCCGCAACGCGCACACGCGCGACGTGGTGGGCGGAGCGCGCCGGGAGCTGCGCAAGGTGCTCGCGGGGTTGGTGCTGCACGTGGGGTTCGCAGCCGCCGCGTTCGCGACGTACCGGGTGGGTGGCCTCTCGCCACTGCTCCCGTCTGTGCAACCGTCGTTGATGGTGGCCGGGCTGGCGATCGTGTCGCTGCTCGCCGGGGTGTGGTGCTGGAGCGCCGGCTATCGAGTGGCGCGCGATGCCGGATCCACCTGGCCAGCGGTGTGGACGTTCGCGATGATGGTGCCAGGAGTGAACGTGGTGGCGGTGGGGCTCCTCATCCTGGTGGTCGGCGAGCTCGCCCGAAAGAGCCGCACGTGATGGAGTCACTGCCTCGGCTGGTGACCGAGCGGCTGGTGCTGACGGTTCCCGGGCCGGCTGACCTCGAGAGGCTGCTGTCGTTCACCGTCCGCAACGAGGCGCACTTCGCCCGCTACACGCCGGCGCCGGAGCGCGAGGCGCTCGAGGGGGTGCTCCGCCGGCGCGTTGCCGACGCCGAGGCGCTCTACCACGCCGATCGCGGTCTGCTGCTGATCCTCTCGAGCCGGGCCGAGCCGCGCGGGCCGGTCCTCGGCGACGTGCACTTCTCGAACGTGGTGCGCGGCGCGTTCCATGCTTGCCACGTGGGCTACAAGATCGACCGGGACGCGGAGGGGAAGAATCTCATGGCCGAGGCGCTCGTCGCCGCGATCGGGCACGTCTTCGACGGGATGAAGCTGCACCGCGTGATGGCGAACTACCAGCCGGACAACGAACGCAGCGCACGGCTCCTGGCTCGCCTCGGGTTCGTGGTCGAGGGCTACGCGCGCGACTATCTCCACATCGCAGGAGCGTGGCGCGACCACGTGCTGACGGCCCTCACCAACCCGCGCTGGACGCCGTCCGCGTCCTAGGGTCGTCCGGGCGGAAGGCTGGCGGCTCGCTCGGCGCGAGCGGCCTCAGCGCGACGGCGGGACGAAGCCGAGCGGTGGCTGGTCGCGATCGAGGATGAAGAACCCGAACCGGACCGTGGTGAAGCCCAGATCGATGGTGGCGAACCCGATCAGTACGTCCGGATCGGCCGGATCCGGCTGGACGAGGTAGTCGCGGATCAGCCGCTCGGGGTTCACGATGGCGTTCTCGCGCACGCCATAGTCGACGAGCAGCGCGTTCGAGAACAGGCGGTGCTGGGTGCTCTCTGCGACCGGGTACACGTCGTAGAAGCCGTGGCGTCTGGGCGCCGCCTCGGAGGGGGTCGCGATCCACGGCTGGTGCAGCTCGTTCTGCAACACGAACACGTTGTAGCCGTGGCAGCGCCCCGCGGCGGCGCTCTCGTCGGCGCGCAGGTAGAAGCCCTTCTTGAACTTCTGGAAGCCGAGGAGCGAGGTCACCGCGGGGACGTTGTAGCCGCGGAACTCCCAGCCCACGAGAGACTCGACGCGGGGAGCCACGCCGGCCGCCATCCGGTGCGAGAGCTCGGCGGCGGGCAGGCGGGCGAGCTGCTGGGCTGCGACGCGCACTCGGCCCTCCTCACGCGCGGGGGCGTGTCCGGCACAGTACGAACCAGTTCGGCATCGGGTCGATGCCCTTCTTGTAGGCGCGCCCGATCACGACGTCGTCGCTGACCCAGCGCAGGAAGTCGACCATTCCCCCGTAAACGAACTGGGTGATCCCGACGTCGTTGGGCTTGATCGGCGGCCAGCTCGCCGGCTTGGACTTCGGAACCTGCAGGTAGTCGACCGCGAGCTCGCCGGGACGGGTGTCCCACAGGTGCGTCACGTAGTAGCCGGGCCCGACCACCGGGCCGACGCTCGAGTTGTTGTAGCCGCCAACCGTCCCTTCCTCGGTCCTGTAGAAGACCTTCTGGAAACGCGTGAAGATCGGCAGCGAGTTCTTGCCCTCGAACGGGTATGGATCGAGCGCCTTGGCGTCCGCGGGGAGCAGGTAGTCGAGGGTGAGCGGCTGGCTCGCCTCGGCAATGTGCCAGAGGCGCTCCTGCGCCTTGCGGTCGAGCGCCATGCTCTCGAGGATCCGCTCGGCTCGTCCAAGGCCGTCGAGGTGGTTGGTGACGTCGGCGAGGCGTACGCCGGGATCGGAGAGCAGTTCCTTGAAGGTCGTCATGTCGGTTCCTCTCTATCTCGGCGTGGCCTCAGCCCGCCATCGCACGGATTTCGTCGGCGGTGAAGGGCCGTGGCAACCGCGCGCCCATCTGACCGACGACCTGGGCGGCCGCGTGCGATCCCAGCCGGCCGGCCTGCTGCCACGACATGCCGTGAGTGAGGCCGTAGAGCACGCCCGCGGCGTACATGTCGCCCGCCCCGGTCGTGTCGATCGCGTCCACGTGCACGCCCTCCACGGGGAATACCTGGTTGCCGTGCATGAGGATCGAACCGTCGGGGCCGAGCGTCAGCGCGACGTTGGTGGCGTGGCGGTGAATGGTGCGCGCGCACTCGATCGGGTCGTCGGTCCCGACCAGCGCCTTGGCCTCTTCCTTGTTCGCGAACAGTAGGTCGACGGGGCCTCGGATGAGCTCCCAGCACAGCGTGCGGCAGGTACCGACTACCCAGGCGTCAGAGAGCGAGAGCGCGACCTTCACGCCCTTCGCCTTTGCGATCTCGATCGCCTTGAGCGCTGCGGCGCGGGTCTCGTCGCCGGGGAAGAGATAGCCCTCGACGTACAGGTACTCGGAGTTGGCGATCTCGTCGGCCGGCAGGTCGCCAGCGTCGAGCTTCGACGACACGCCGAGGTGGGTGAGCATCGTGCGCTGCGCGTCGGGGGTGATGAGGATCACCGAGGTGCCGGTGATGCCCTCGGACGCCGCCACCGGCACGGTGATGCCGAGGCGCCGCAGGTCGCCCACGTAGAACTCGCCGAGGTCGTCGTTGCCGGTCTTGCATGCGTAGGCGCCGGTGCCGCCCATGTCGGCGACGCCCACCACGGTGTTGCACGCCGAGCCGCCCGAGCAGCGCGACACCGAGTGGTCGGCGAGGGTCCCGAGGATCTCGAGCTGCCGGTCGGCCGCGACCAGCGTCATCAGCCCCTTCGAGACGCGGATGTGATCCAGGAAGGCGTCGTCGACCTTGAGCTGGAGATCGACGATCGCGTTGCCGACACCGAACACGTCGTAGCGCATGCGGTCACTTCCCCTTCCACTGAGGCTGGCGCTTCTCGAGGAACGCCGCGACACCTTCGCGGAAGTCCTCGGTCTCGAAGCAACGCCCGAGCATCTTCTCGAGGTAAGGCAGGGCCTCCTCGAGGGCCATGTCTTGCTGCTGGTAGAACGCCTCGAGTCCGAGGCGCAGGATCGCAGGGCTCTTGGCCTTGAGCTTGCCCGCGAGGGCATCGACGGCGGCGTCGAGCTGCTCGGCCGGCACGGCGCGGGTGATGAGCCCGATGCGCTCCGCCTCCGCGGCGCCGATCCGCTCGCCGAGCAGCACGAGCTCGAGCCCGCGCTTGCGCGGCACGTTGCGGAAGATGTTCGCCATGATCATCATCGGGAAGAGCCCGACGTTGATCTCCGGGGTGGCGAACTCGGCCTTGTCGGAGGCGATCGCGAAATCGCACGCCACCATCAGCCCGAGCCCGCCCGCCATGGCGTGGCCGTTCACCTTGGCGATGCTCGGCTTGTAGTTGCGTGCGAACGCCAGGTTCAGCTCCGGGAACCCGTACTTGATCTCGACGGTCTCGTCGCCGGACGCGGCGCCGCCGCCGCCCATCATTCCGAGGTCGCCGCCGGCGCTGAAGCCCTTGCCCGCGCCGGTCACGACGATCACTCGCACTGCGTCGTCCGCTCGCGCACGCTCGAGAGCGTGGATGATCTCGTTGATCATCAGCGGGCTGATGGCGTTGCGGGTCTCGGGCCGGTTGAGCGTGATGGTGCCCACGTCGTCGGCGACCTGGTAGAGGATGGTCTGGTATTTCATCGCTCGATCCTTCGCGAGGTGCGCCCCGTGGCGCGCGCGGCTGCGCCGGGGAAGCCCGAATACATAGCACCGCGCCGACCCCGGCGGCACCCGAAAACGCCTCGAGCTTGGCATGGCGGCGATCTCGCCTCGCGAGGTCCCGCGTGGCAGCATTGCGCCATGCTAAGCCAAGTCGCCGCGCGCGCCTTCTCGCCGATTCGCCTCGGCCCGGTCCAGCTCCGTAACCGGTTCGTGAAGACCGCGACGTTCGAGGGCATGTCCCCGCACGGGGTGCCGTCGCCCAAGCTCGTCGAGCACCACCGCGGGATCGCCGCCGGCGGGGCTGCGATGACCACGGTGGCGTATTGCTCGGTGGCGCGCCACGGGCTGACGTTCGAGCACCAGCTGTGGATGCGGCGGGAGATCGTCGAGCCGCTCCGGAAGCTCACCGACGCGGTCCATGCCGAAGGCGCTGCAGCGGCGATCCAACTCGGCCACGCCGGCTACTTCGCCGACAAGGACGTGATCGGCGGCCGCCCCATGGGGGCGTCGCGCGCTCTCAACCTCTACGGCCTGAGCGTCTGCCGCGAGATGACCGAAGCCGACATCCAGCGCATGATCGAGGATTTCGCGAACGCCGCGTGGCTCGCCATCGAGGCCGGCTTCGACTGCCTGGAGGTCCACGTCGGACACGGCTACCTGCTCAGCCAGTTCGTGAGCCCGTTCACCAACCGCCGCCGCGACGGCTGGGGCGGGACCCTCGAGAAGCGGGTGCGTCTGCCGTGCGAGGTGGTGTCTCGGGTGCGCGAGGCCGCAGGAGGTCGAGCCGCGGTCATCGCCAAGATGAACCTCGACGACGGTTTCGCGGGCGGCGTCACCCACGACGACGCCGTGCAGGTGGCGCGCGCGCTCGAGGCGGCGGGCGCCGACGGGTTGGTGCCGAGCGGCGGCTTCGTGAGCCGCACGCCCTTCTACATGTTGCGCGGCACCGTGCCGGTGAGTGAGATGGTCGCGATCCAGCCGGGCGCGGTGCGGCGCATCGGCCTCAAGCTCTTCGGGCGGATCGTGGTGAAGGAGTATCCCTTCACCGAGAACTTCTTCTTCGACGGTGCGAAACGGGTCCGTGACACCGTGAAGATCCCGGTCGCACTCCTCGGTGGTGTCAAGACCCTGGCGGGCATCGAGCGCGCGATGGCGAGCGGCTTCGACCTGGTGTCGATGGGGCGGGCGCTGATCGCCGAGCCCGATCTGCCGCGTCGCATGGAGGCTGGCCTCGCGACCGAGTCGCGCTGCGTGCCGTGCAACCTGTGCGTGGTCGAGATGGAGAAGGAGGGTGTGCGTTGCGTACGCATGTGAGCGGGATGCGCGCGGCGGGGCGAGCGTGAGCGCACGGGTGCTGATCCGGGTGACGCTCGTGGTGCTGGTCCTCGGCGGTTTCGTGATCGGCCCGCAGATCTGGAACCGCTCGCAGGTGGTCCGGAACGCCGCGGGCTACCGGCGCGCGGAGCTTCTCGTCACGGGCTCGGCATGCGTCGGGGGCCATCCCGAATACGACTCGGACGGCCACCAGACCGGTACGTCCGCCGAGGACTGCGCGCTGGAGGGCACGATCGATGGCGTCGAGCAGGAGCTCAGCATCGACAAGGGCTCGATTCCCCAGCATCCGCAGGGATCCCGCCTACCGGTCTGGTTCAACCCGTCGATGCCGGCGAACGGCATCAACTACGACACGTTGCGCGTCCGGTGGGGGGACATCGACGACGTCGCCGCCTACGAGCGCCGCGCGCTGTGGACGCTCGCGTGGCTGTGGGGGCTGCCGGCAATCCTGACCGTGGCCCTGAGCGTGTTGCTGGGACGCGCGCGAGCGTTCGGCGTGGCCGGCGGCGCGGGCGACGCTTTCCGGGTCGTGACCTCGAGCCGGCAGGCCCCGGTGGGCGTGCCGCTGATGGCGTTCGGGCTGACGTTGCTGTGGATGCAGGGCGCCTCGGTGGCGTGGGCCGGAGTCGTCCTCGGCGGGGTCCTCGTGGCGGTGGGCGCGTTGCTGGCGGCGCCGGCCTCGGTGGCGATCGACCGTGCCGAGAAGCGCTGGTCGCGGTACCGCGCGCTCGGACCGCTCGCGCTGCTGCGTGCCGAGGAGCCGTGGCCGAGCGCGGCGCGCGTCGGGTGGGCGAAGACCTCGGCGCCGTCCGCCGCGGACCACGGGCCGTGGGTGGTCGAGCTGCGCGGCGGTGACGGCGTCGAGCGACAACTCGGTACTGGCACGAGCGTCGAGCTCGCGCGCGACCGCGCCCGTGAGCTCGCCGGGTTCTTGTCCGTGCCCATCGACGAGAAGCCGGCGCTCGCGAGCGAGGAGATGTTCGCTCCGCTGATCGCCGACGCCACGGGCGCCGAGAGCGCCGAGCCCCGTCTCGGCGTCGGCGAGACCCTTCCCCCCGCTCCCGAGCAGCGCATCGCGTGGCGCGTGGTGCGCGCGATCCCGATCGTGCTGCTGCTCGCGGGTTCGGTCGCCCTCGCGCTCTCGTCACACGTCGCCGGACGCGTCGGTCGCGCCGTCGTGGATCCGCTCACCGGGATGCAGGCGCTGCGCCGGCTCGGCCTCATGCTGCTGGTGCGCGATGCCTCCGAGCCATCGATTCTCGAGCTCACTCGCCTCGCCAACTGCATGGACCCTGAACGAGACGCCGAGATCGTCGGCTTGGCCCTCGACGGGCTGGGGCGACTTCGCGGTGAAGACTTCGATCGCTCCACCGGGCTCTCCGCGGCCGTCGGCGCGGCGAACCTGTGGGCCGCGGCCAAGCTCGGGCGCGAGCTCGACGGGAACGGCGGCGTGCTGACCTGGTACGAGCCGCATCGCATCATGAAGCCCGTCCTGGAGCGAATCGGCAGCGTCGATCGCAACGACGCGTGGGTCGCCTGGGATCACTTCGGGGCCGGCGTCCTCTACACACCGTCCCAGTTCGTGTGTGCGGCGGGCTCGGCCTTCGCCGACGCCCGGCCGATCCACTTCGCCGTGCGGCGCGGCTCGTTCTTCGGTTACTCGCAATCGCCGCCGCCGCCCTTCGAGGGTCAGCCCCTCGCGCCCGGGGATTACGAGGACTCGGCGCTGGTGACGACGGTCGGCGCGGCGGTGGCGCTCCAGTACTGGACCCGCGAGGGCGTCGGCGGCAGCGAGCTTCCCGAGGATCTCGCGGCGTGGTGGCGCGAGTGGGCTCCCCCGCGCCACCTGCCACCCCTTCCCGAAGGCGCGCCGGCCCCGTGACGGAGCCGCGCAGCTTCGCGGGTTTGGCCGGGTTTTCCGCACCGTGGTAGCTTCGATTCGCGGCGCGCGAGTGCGCTCGCCGCGCCCCCTGCCGCTCGCGATCGACCTCACGTCCGGTCTGTGACTCGACCGATCCATCTCGTTTCGTTCGCCGCGCAAGACGGCGCCTACATGCCGAGCGGCACGTGGGAGTACCGCATGAAGCGGCTCCGCACCTCGGTCTGCTGTCGCTCGCCGGCGTGCTCAAGCGTGCCGGACGCAACTACCGTGTGCTCGACCAGAGCGTCCACGGCTTCGACCTCGAGCGCTTCGTCGCGGGGGTACGCGACGCGCGGCCGCTGTTCGTCGGGCTCTACTCGACCGTCACCCAGCGCGGCGTGGTGTGCGAGGCGCTGCGCGCCCTCGCCCGCGAGGTGCCCGAGGTGCCGGCGGTGGTCGGCGGGCCGGATCGTTGCCGCGCCGATCTCTATCTCGCGGCGGGCGCGCGGGCGGTGGCGATCGGCGAGGGCGAGGAGACGATCCTCGAGCTCGCGGGGGCCTTCGAGGAGAGCATCGATCTGGCCTCGATCGCGGGTCTCTTCCTGCCGGGCGAGTCGGGCCCGGTCGCGACCTCCGAGCGCGCGCCGATCGCGGACCTCGACGCGCTGCCGTTCGCGGACCGCGACGCGCTGCCGGTGGGCGCCTATCACGACCACCACGTGTTCGGGATGCGGCTGCCCTACGCGACCCTCATGGCCTCGCGCGGTTGTCCGTACCGATGTTCGTTCTGCGACTCACCGGCCATCTGGGGCCACCGCGTTCGCTACCGCTCGCCGGCCAACGTGCTCGCCGAGCTCGAGGACCTGCACGAGCGCTACGGCGTGCGCTACGTGGGCTTCAAGGACGACCAGTTCGCCGTCAACCCCGACTGGGAGGAGCGCTTCCTCACGGCGCTCGCCGAGCGGCGCCTCGACCTCGCGTGGTCGTGCCTGGTGCATCCCTACAACTTCCGCCGCCATCGCGAAGAGAAGTTGCGTCGCTTCAAGGAAGCGGGTTGCGACCTCCTGAGCTTCGGCTTGCAGGCCGTGGATCCGACTGTGCTGCGCACGATCCACCGCAGCAGCGAGGAGCCCGCCGAGCTCGCCGAGAACGTGCGCGTGGCGAAGAAGCTCGGGCTCACGGTGGCCGTCCATTTCATCTTCGGGTTGCCAGGCGAGAGCATCGCGAACATGCAAGGAGCAGTGGCGTGGGCCGAGCGGGTGCGCCCCCACTACACGGTGTTCTTCCCCCTCACGGTGCTCGAGGAATCGGAGCTCGGTCAGACCCTGGGCGATCGTCCGCCGTCGACCATCCCGGGCGAGGTCCTCGACGCGCAGGTCAACCAGGCCTATCGACGCGTCTATGCCTCGCCCCCGCTGCTTCTGCAGAACCTCCTCCACGCGCTGCGCAAGAATCCCCGCTGGCTCCGCATCGCCGCGGCGCAGCTCGGCTATATCCTGCGCTCGACGATCCTCAATCGCGTGCGCTACCGGGTCGCGCGCCATGGCGCGCCCGCGAGTGCCTTGCGGCCGCCCGCGCCCGCGTACCTCGCGCCCTATGGCTGACGTCCGAGCGCGCGGGTCGACGAGCCCTGGGTGGCTTCTCTCCCGGGCACGCAGCGCAGGGACTCGCGGGCGGATTCCCTGAGTCAGCCAGGGCCGAAGAGTACCCGTGCGCTCGCAGAGGCCGACGACCCACGCACGACCCCGAAGGCGTCGCGAGTGATGCGAGCTCGCTCGCGCGCCTGGGCGTCGGCCCTCGCCATGGCGCTGCTCGTGACGTGGCCGTTCCTGCGCCCCCCCACCGCGCGCTTCGGGGACGACGACCTCGAGTACGCGATCCCGTTCGCGCACTTCGTGCTCGGTGAGCTGGCGCAGGGCCGTGTGCCGAGCTGGAATCCCGCGACCGACGGCGGGCTGCCGCTCCTCGCGCAGCAGCCGTGGATGGGGCCGCTCTATCCGGGGCTCGCGCTCTTCGCGCTGCTCCCCGACGGCTGGGCGCTGAGCGCGGGCTACGCACTCCACGCGCTCCTCTACGCCGCCGGGATCGGCGCGCTGCTTCGGGCCCTCGGCGCGAGCCGGGCGAGCGCCTGGCTGGTGGCCGCCGCCGTGGCGCTCGGGAGCGACGTCGCCGTGGCGTGGAACCGCGGCTCCCTCCACCACCTGGTATCGGTGAGCTGGATCGCGTGGCCGATCGCCGCGTTCGAGAGCGCGCGACGGGGAGCGCCGGCGACTCGTGGCGCGGCGCTCGGCGCGCTGGCGCTCGGCCTGGCGTTCCTGGGTGGACATCCGGTGAGCGCGCTGCAGGGTGCCTGGGCGTTCGCGATCTGGAGCACCGTCGCGATCCTGGTGGACGCGCTCCGAGAGCCGCGCGGCGATCCACCCTCGACGCGCCTCCGGGCCGCGCTCCGCTCGGCCGCCGTGGCGACCGCGATCGGGCTCGGCGCGCTCGCGATCGCGGCGGCCCAGCTCGTCCCGCTGCGCGAAGTCGCAAGCCACGGTACGCTCGCGACCGAGCGAGAGTGGAAGCCGTGGGATCGCGAGATGGCGAGCCCGTGGCGCAAGGTCGGCTACGCGCTGCCGGCGTGGGAGGCGGGTCACAAGGGGCGCGACTTCGTCGGCGTGGCGACGGTCCTCCTCGCCGCTGGCGGGCTCGGGGTGGTGGCATCGCGTCGCCCGCGCGGCGCGAGACAGACGGCTGCGGGCGCCCTGCGCGCCAGCGTCGGCGACCTGCTACCGGCGGGTGTCCTGCTGGCCACGTTCGTGGCGCTCTCGTTCGGCCCTCACGCGCCGCTCCTCCGCTGGGCGGCGGTGCTCGTCCCGCCGCTCGGCCTGATCTCGTATCCGTATTTCTTCGCACCGGGAATCCACGTCGCCCTCGCGTGCCTGGCAGCGATCGGCCTCGACGCGCCACGGGATCCGCGCGGCGCGCGCGTGGGGCTCGCCGCGTTCGCGACCGCGGCGCTGCTCGCCGGTGGCGCGGTGTTCGCGCTGCGCGCCGAGATCGCGGCGGATCCGCTCGATCACGACGGGCTCGCGCGCAGCGCGATCCCGGCGGCGGCGTCCGTGCTCGCGTTGCTCGGGGTGACTGTGCTCCACGCCGCGGGGCGTCTCGACCATGCCCGCTGGCGCGCGATCACCGCGGTGGTGGTGCTCGCCGAGTTGGCGAGCTACCGGGTGCGGGCACGAGTCGACAAGCCGCCCTACGACACGGCCGCGTATTTCCACGCCACCGACCCTCTGGTGCGAAAGCTCGCCGAGCCCGGCGCGGGAGGCCGGGTCTGGCACGTCGAGCGCACCCGCCCCGTCGGCGAGTGGCTGCTGCGTCGCAACGGCGGTCTCGTCCTCGGCTACGACGAGATCGCCCGTTCGGCGCGCGTCGGCGTGAGCGTCTACCGCGACTTCGTCACGCCGCTCGGCGCGGACGTCGAGTGGGAGACCGCGCTCGCCGCGAGCGACCGCGGTGACACCGCGGCTTCCACTGTGCTGAACCTGGATGCGGTGCGACTGGCGGTCCTCGACGAGCTCGGTGTCGACCGCATCGTCACCGACCTCACCCTCGGTGGTCCGGGCGCGAGCGCCTTCCGGGCCGATACTGAGGACGCATCCGGACGCGTGCGGCTCCATTCCCGGATCGGTCCCGCGCCGGTGGCTCTCGACGCCGCTTCCGCCAGTCCGGGGGGAGCGGTGATCACGTCCAGCGCGCGCGTCGCGGGACGCCTCGCGTTCGAGGTCGAAGCGAACCACGCCGTCCGCGTGCTGGTACGCCAGAACCCGCTGCCGGGATGGCGCGCGACCCTCGATCCGGGCACGCCCGGCGCCCGTGAGCTCGAGGTAACCGCCGCGGCCTTGGTCCCGGCGCTGGCGGTCGAGGTTCCCTCGGGCCGTCACCGCGTGGAGGTTCGGTACGCGCCGCCGCTCTGGCCGGCGCTGCTCTCGGCGCTCGCCGCGCTCGGCTCGCTCGTGCTCGCGATCGGTGGCGGGCGGCGCTCGAGGCACGCGTGGTGAGCGCTGTCGCTTGGAGGCGCGATGGGGGGGCCGCGCTCGCGCTGGTGGTCGCGGTCGCCGCGCTCCATCCGCGGCTCATCCTGGGCACGCCGTGGCGCTTCGGAGCCGACGCCCTCGAATACGCGATCCCGCACGCGGCGCTGCTGTTTCGCGAACTCGCCCACGGCCGCCTGCCACTGTGGAATCCGTTCCACGACGGTGGTGCGCCGTTCCTCGCTCAGCCGCCGTGGATGGGGCCGATCTATCCGGGCGTCGTGCTGTTCGGGCTCGCGCCGGGTCGCGCCCTCGACGCCGGCTTTCTCCTCCATCTGATCTCGTTCGCGGTGGGGTCGTACGCGCTCGGTCGCATTCGCGGCTTGCGTCGGGTGCCCGCGTGGCTCGCTGCGCTCGCCCTCGGCGCGGGCACGCCGATGTCCGATCTCGTTCGTCTCGGCTACCTGCCGGAGGCCGTGGCGGCGTCGTACCTGCCATGGGTCCTGGTGTGCCTCGACCGTGGGATCCGCGGCACCGTTCCGGTGCGCGGCGCGATCGCCGGCGCGGGCGTGTGCCTGGGTCTCATGCACCTCGGTGGGCACCTGGTGGCGTCGGGCGCGGTGCTCTTCGCCACGCTCGTCTACACCCTGACGCTCGGCGGCACGCATGACGGCCGGGCCGGGCTCGTTCGCGCGGCCGGCCTGCTGGCGACGAGTGAGGCGCTCGGCGTCGCGCTGGCCGCGGTCCAGATCGCGCCGCTCGTCGCCAGCGGTCTCGCGAGCAGCCTGAGCGGCGGCCGCGAGATCAGCGCGGAGTACGCGTATCTGAGCGAGCCGTGGCGCATCGGCCAGTTTCTCTTCGCGCGCTTCGATCCGAGCGGCAAGGGCCACGTGTTCCTCGGGGTCGTGCTGCTACCGTTCCTCGCGCTCGCACGGCAGCGCTGGCGCGGGACGGACCGCACCCACCTCGATCTGTGGGTGACGGCAGCCGGGTGCGTAGTGCTGTCGCTCGGCGACGCGACGCCGCTGTGGGGGATGCTGCGCGCGGCGCTGCCGCCGCTCACCATCTTTTCGTATTTTTACTTCTTCCTGATTCCGGCCGCGCTCGCGCTGGCGCTGCTCGCGGCCCATGGCCTCGACGCGTGGCTCGCGAGCCGGGGCGATGGCACCGCCGCCTCGCGCCACCTCCAAGTCGCCGTGGTGGTGCTCGCAGCGCTCGCGCTCGCGACCCTTGCGTGGATTCCCGGCGACCTCTACGCCGACGGGCAGCGGCTCGCCGATCTCGTTCGGGGGAGCCTGCCGTGGTCGCTAGCCGCGCTCGCCGGGGCGTTCCTCGCGAGCGTGTGGCCTCGGGCTTCGGCGCTCACGATCTCGCTGGCGCTGGTCGCCGAGCTCGCCCACTTCGCGTCGCCCGATGCGCTCGATCGTGCGTCGCGGTTCGACACCGAGGACCACTTCGATCGCGCGGGCGTCGCGGACGCGCTGCCGCCTCCGGGCGCGGGTCGGGTGCTCGGAGTGGAGCGAACACGGCGTGCTCGCGATTGGGTGCTCCGGCGCAACGGCGGGCTGGTCGTCGGCTACGAAGACGTGGGCCTCGACTCCAAGCTGCCGCTCGCGCGCGTGACCGCGCTCGCGGATCGCCTCGCCGTGGTGGAGCTCGACTGGGTGACGCGGCTCGCCGCCAGCAAGCGCGCACCCGGCGCCGAGCACGCGGCCCTCGAGCTCGCACCGGACAGCCGTGACGTGCGCATCCTCGACGTTCTCGGCGTCACAACCTTGGTCACGGACGTCTCCATCGCGGGTGGGGCCTATCTTCGCCCCCTCCGCGACACCGCGGGCGACGCCGCCGAGGACGCTCGCATCGAGGTGTGGGAGCGTGCGACGCGCGCCCCGCGCGCGTTCGCGGCCACGATCTGGCGCTCGGCGAGCTCGCCCGGGGAGGCGCTCGCCAGGCTGCTCGACGAGCCGTCGTCGCCGCTGGTGTCGCCGGTGCTCGAGATCCCGGACGCTCCTTCACCGGCCGTCGACACGCCGCCGGCGTGCGCACCGGTGAAGCGCGTCTGGGCTCCGGGCGCGGTCGACCTCGACACGATCTGCGACGCGCAGGCGTTCCTCGTCACCGGCGAGATCGCGGCGCAGGGCTGGCGCGCGACCGTGGACGGCGCGCGCGCCGTCACCGCGGTCGCGAACACGATCACGCTGGCCGTGTCGGTGCCGGCCGGCGCGCATCACGTGGAGATCCGCTATGTTCCTGCCGAGACGGCGGGTGGCGCGCTCGTGAGCGCGGCGAGCTGGATCGCCGTGA
This sequence comes from Deltaproteobacteria bacterium, assembly GCA_016713535.1. Lineage (GTDB taxonomy): Bacteria > JADJOY01 > JADJOY01 > JADJOY01 > JADJOY01 > JADJOY01. The sequence goes on along the minus strand of JADJOY010000023.1, from coordinate 22,496 downwards.
TGGCCTTCGCACTCGCCGGTCGCCGCCCTCGTCGGCGCGAGCCACCATGAGCGACTACCCGAGCGCCGCCCCGCCCGAGGTGCTGCCGCATCCGCGAAGCTTGTGCCACGGCTGCGGCGCGCCGCCGCGTTACGTGCGCACCAAGACCTCGGTGTTCATCCAGTGCCCGATCGCACCGATGAAGTACCCGCCGCAGCCGGTGGCGCGTTGCGACTTCTTCGTGCCCCGCGAGCCAGGCGATGGCGCGAGCTCGGTGCGGTAGCTCCGCGCCCGAATCCTTGACACAATCCCGCCCGGCCGCGGACGGCGTCGAGCGGCGTGGAGGAAACATCGTGAACGAGAGCCGAGCATCCACAGCCACGCCTCAACGGTCGGGCCAGGTCCGTCCCGCCGCGCTGCGACGCGCGCTGGGGGTCGCAGTCACGTTGGGGCTCGCCTCCGGCTGCTCGTACCAGAACCCGCTCTCGGATGCGGGCAAGGCGTTCCGCAGCGGCTCGGCGAGCTGGGGCACCTATGCGCTCGCGCAGACCTACGCCGCGACGCTCCGCGAGTCGCGACAGGACTGCTTCATCAGCCTGTTCGACGTCGACGTGATCGCCGGCAAGGCCTACGAGGTCGTCGACCCGACGACCCGCAGCGAGACCCTCAGGCTGATCGACTCGATCTACCAGGATCAGCGCCGCCAGCTCGCCACGACCTATCCGGGCGCGGTGGTGTTCCAGACCGACTCGGGTCAGGAGCAGGTGGTGATCCCGCCGGTGCACCGGGCGTTCCGCTCGCCGCTCGAGGAGTGTCCCAATCGCCCGGCGCAGGTGGGGCGAACGATCCTGGAGGGCGACGTCGAGGGCACGCTGCGGATCGAATTCCCGTACCGCGGCAAGGTTCTCGAGATGCGGGCGCGGCTCTCTGAGCGGGGAGGCCGAGTGACCTCGATCCCGGTGTTGCGCGAGGTTCAGGGCACGGTGTTCGAGGCCCCTGCGCCGCCCCCACCCGCGCCGCCGCCTCCGCCTGTCACGGCTCCCGTGAGCCCGCAGACGTCGATCGAGGGGCAGCCGCTTCAGTGACCTGTGATCAGCCTCGGGGCGAGGACTACCGCGGCGTCGCGGCGCGACGCCGCGAGCGAAGCGAAGCGTCCCGGGGGTAGGCCCAGCCGAGCCGGGGTTCACTCCCGGTTCGGCTGGATGGGTTGGAACGCCCTCGGAAACTCAAGGCAGCGGCGGGATCGGCACGCGCGGACGGCTCAGGACCTGCGCGACCGAGGCTTTCACGACGTCGACCGGCACCGCGTAGCCCGCCTCGGCGGCGGACGTCGAACTCGTGCTTCCCTCGATCTCGGGGAGGACGGTCATGCCGACGACGGCGCCGCTCAGGTCCACGAGGGGCCCGCCCGCGTCACCCGCCTGGCAGCGCGCAGTGGTCTGCAGGAACTCGACACCCTCGGCTGCTCCTTCACCGCCGAGCGGCAGCCGCTTGACGCGGAAGGACAGGATGCCCTCGCGGGCCGTCGGTCCAGTGCCGAACGGGTTGCCGACCGCGAGCACTGGCTCACCGATCGGCATCGCCGCGCTGCTGGCGAGCGCGAGCGTCTCGGCCTTCGCGCCCCCGAGCTCGACCTTGAGCACCGCGACGCTGCTCGAGGGCACCGCCCCGAGCACTTGCGCCGGGAACGCGTGTGCGATCCCGGGTATCTGGACCTCGACCGACTGGGCCGCAGCGACCACCCGCCGGCTCGTGATCACGTATCCGTCACCGATCAGGAAGCCGCTGCCGAGGTTGCTACCGCGGTGCGGGATCGGGATGCCGACCTTGAACGGGAAGACGCCGAGCGGGTCCGAGTAGAGCCCGCCGATGACCGTAGTCTGGGTGAAGATGTTGACCACCGCCGGGGCAACTCGCGCGGTCACGTCGCGATACGTCGCGCTGGTGAGCGGGATCGGCTCCGCGGGAGCGGGCGGGGCCGCACGCCACACGCCGCGGGCGGCGAGCTTGCCGAGCTCCGCCGAGACCTCCTGCGGGCTTGCCTCGACGAGGTCGATGCTCTGCGGCATCGGGGCGCCCGGCGAGAGCCAGGAGCAGCCGGCCAGCACGGTTGTAGCGAGCGCGACCGCGCCGCGGGACCGAGGCCGCGAGCTCGGGGACGGACGAGGACGTATCGCGCATGATGGAGGTGGCGGCGTGCGAGAGATGGCGGCCACGGAAACCGTCCGGAATCCCGGCTCGTTCGAGGCGTCAGGCCTCGGTGAGCGAGCGCAGGACATCTTCGACCACCCCCCGGATGGCGTCAAGGCGCTCCTGTGTCTTGGCCTCGAAGCGCAGCACCAGTACCGGCTGCGTGTTGGAGGCTCGCACCAGCGCCCAGCCGTCCTCGAAGAGCACCCGAGCACCGTCGACGTCGACCACCGGATGGGTGGCCTTGAAGTGGTCGACCGCCCGCCGCACCACCTCGAACTTCTTGTCGTCCGGGCAGTCGACGCGGATCTCGGGGGTGGCGACCAGCGTCGGGAGGTCGGAGAGCAGCTCGTCGAGACTACGCTCCTCCCGCGACACGATCTCGAGTACCCGCAGCGTCGCGTAGAGCGCGTCGTCGAAGCCGAAGAAGCGGTCGGCGAAGAACACGTGGCCGCTCATCTCGCCGCCGAGCGCCGCGCCGACCTCGCGCATCTTGGCCTTGATCGGTGAGTGGCCGGCCTTCCACATGATGGCGTTGCCACCGCGCGCCGCGATGTCGTCGTAGAGGTTCTGCGAGCACTTCACCTCGGCGACGATCGTGGCGCCCGGTCGCGAGCGCAGGATCTCGCGCGAGAAGAGCACCATCAGCATGTCGCCCCACAGGATCTTGCCGCGTCCGGTGACCACGCCGATGCGATCGCCGTCGCCGTCGTAGCCGATACCGAGCTCGGCGCCGGTCTCGAGCACCTTGTCGATCAGCGCCTCGAGGTTCTCGGGCAGCGTCGGGTCGGGGTGGTGGTTCGGGAAGGTGGCGTCCGGTTCGCAGAAGAGCGGGATCACGTCCTGGCCGAGCACCTCGAGCATGCGTGGCGCCACCAGTCCGGCGGTGCCGTTGCCTGCGTCGACCACGACCTTGATCGGGCGCTGGATGCGGACGTTCCCCTTCACCCACGCGATGTACGGGTCGATGATCTCGGCCTGCCGCACCGAGCCCTCGCCGGTCGCGAAGTCGCCGGACTGGGCGATCGCGAGCAGCTCCTGGATGTCACCGCCATGGATCGTGCTCTTGCCGGAGCAGATCTTGAAACCGTTGAACTCGGGCGGGTTGTGGCTACCCGTGATCATGACGCCGCCGTTGCGCTCGTAGTGGAAGAGCGCGAAGTAGAGCAGCGGCGTCGGGCACACGCCGACGTCGACGACCTCGCAGCCGGTCGACACGAGACCGCGAATCAGCGCATCGCGAAAGCGGGTGCTGGAGGCGCGTACGTCCCGCCCCACGGCGAGCTGTGTGAGCTCGCGCCGTACCTGGTAGGTGCCGAACGCCTTGCCGAGAAGCTCGGCGAACTCGTCGGTGAGGTCCAGGTCGACGATGCCGCGGACGTCATATTCGCGGAAGATCGCGGGGTTCACGTTCATGGGAGCCTCCGGTGGCGCGGCTCGAGCGCGCCCCGCGCGCCTTCGTGCGGCGGCGGCGAGGAGTCACGCCGCGGGAGGATGGCGGCGGTGAGGACGGCGAGCAGAGGGCGGTCGGGGCGCGCGGTCACTTGGCGGGCGCGCCCTGGCCGGAGAGGCGCTTGACGTCGTGATCCACCATCATCTGCACGAGCTGGCGAAAGCTCACCTGGGGCTCCCAGCCGAGCTTCTGCTTGGCCTTCGCGGGATCGCCGATCAGCAGGTCGACCTCGGCCGGACGCACGAAGCGCGGATCGACGACCGTGTACTTCTCCCAGTCGAGGCCGACGCACTCGAAGGCCACCTGCACGAGCTCGCGCACCGAGTGGGTCTCGCCGGTGGCGATGACGTAGTCGTCAGGCTCGGGCTGCTGCAGCATCAGCCACATCGCCTTCACGTAGTCGCCGGCGAAGCCCCAGTCGCGCTTGGCGTCGAGGTTGCCGATGCGCAGCTCCTTCTGCTTCCCGAGCTTGATGCGCGCGACGGCGTCGCTGACCTTGCGGGTGACGAACTCGAGGCCGCGGCGCGGCGACTCGTGGTTGAAGAGGATGCCGGACACGGCGTAGATGTCGTAGCTCTCGCGGTAGTTCACCGTGATGTAGTGGCCGTACACCTTGGCCACGCCGTACGGGCTGCGCGGATAGAACGGCGTGCGCTCGCTCTGCGGAACTTCCTGGACCTTGCCGAACATCTCGCTCGACGAGGCCTGGTAGAAGCGGATCTTGCGGTTGAGCTGGTGGACCGCCTCGAGCATCCGGGTGACGCCCACGGCGGTGAACTCGGCGGTCAGCACGGGCTGATCCCACGAGGTGGGGACGAAGCTCTGCGCCGCGAGGTTGTAGATCTCGTCGGGCGCGACCTGCTCGATCACCCGGATCATCGAGAGCTGGTCGAGGAGGTCGCCCTGGCGGATCTCGATGTGGTCGCGGATGTGGTCGATGCGCTCGAACTTCTCGAGCGACGAGCGCCGCACCATGCCGACGACGCGATAACCCTTTTCGATCAGGAGCTCGGCCAGATAGGAGCCGTCCTGGCCGGTGATACCGGTGATCAGTGCGGTCGGCATGTCGCCCGTTTTCGCTACTCGACCGGGCGCAGCCCGGGAAGACGTGCGGCTCGCGAACGGCCGCGGGAAAAGCGTGGAAACCGTTCGAGCTCCGCGGAATCCGACTGTGATAGCGACTCGGCGCGCGAGGTGTCAAGGCGATCGCTCGTTCCGCGCAGGGCGCTCGTCGCGGATGTCGCGAGCGGTCGCGACGCCGCCTCCGCGGACTTGCCCCCGCGTCGAGGCGTGAGCGATAAGGGATTTCCTGCTGTCGTAGACCGGAAAGCCTCGAGGACCATCCGGTGAGTCATTGTCCGAGCCCCGTCGCCACCGTCTGGCGCCTTGGTGCGGCGGCCTTCCTCGGCTGCGCCCTGGTCTCGAGCACGGTCGCCGAGGTCCGGGCCGAGGGCGTGTTCCGGTGGCGGGACGACGCCGGGGTGGTCCACGTCGCCGCCCGCCTCGACGAGGTGCCAGCGCGCTACCGGGCCGAGGCGGCCGTATCCCGGCACGACGAGGAAGCCCGCGCCGCGGCGCGAGATGCGCTCGAGGCGGCCGACGCCCGCACCGAACCCACGCCACCCGCCGACGCGCAGCCGTCGGCGTCGGACCGGAGCGGCGCGTGGGCGGCGCTCGCCGGCTTCGCCGCGCCGCGTTCGCCCGCTGGACCAACGTCGCCGGAGGACGGCTGCGCGCGCGCTCGCGAGATGGTGGCGCGCTGGCAACTCGGCCCCGAGTGGGGCGGCGGGACCGACCGTAGCGCCCTCGAAGAGGCCACGCGGCTCTGCCCGGAGGACCAGCGCATCCGAGTGCTGGCCACCATGAGCTCGCCCGAGCCCCGCGAACTCGAGCCGCCCAAGCCGAAGTCCAAGCCCAAGCCGGTCGAGCCCGAGCCACCGCCGACGTCCCGCTCGGCGGCGCTCGCCAAGCCCCGCCCCAAGGCCGTGCAGGCACCCGATCTGCCAGGCGTCGGGGAGGGCTTCGCGAGCAGCCAGACCGCCCATTTCGACTTCCGGTGGGCCGAAGAGACCCGCGAGAACCGCAGCCACGGTGACAACCAGGAGGCGGTCGAGGAGTACCTCGAGGACGCTTACCGGGAGGTCGGCCAGTGGCTCGGTGCCTATCCGTCGCGACGCATCCCGGTGGTCTTCTACGCCCGCGGCGACTTCAAGAATCGCTTCCCCGGCGCGAGCTGGGCGTGGGGGTTCTGGGACGGCTCCGCGATCCGCATCAACTCCACGCTCAAGAGCGCGCAGGTGATCCGCGACGAGCTCTACCACGAGTACGCCCACGTGCTGGTGAGCGAGCTGACCGGTCGCAGTCGCCCACCCGCATGGCTCAACGAGGGGCTCGCCGAGCTCGTCGAGCATCGTGCCCAGTTCGGGTTGGCGCGCGCCCTCGATCCACCCTCGACGCTGGTCCGCAACGTCGCCGCGCAGACCAAGGCCGGTCTGCACGGTCCGCTGTCGGGGCCGTTCTTCGCGGGAGGTGGCTGTGGAACGCGCCGCCGTGCCTACGCCCGTGCCTACCTGGCGGTCGTCTACCTCCAAGACGAGAAGGGAATGGACGGGGTGCTGCGGATCTTCCGCGAGCTCGGGCGCGGCAAAAGCTTCGGCGACGCGATGGGCCTGGTCTACCCCAGGAAATGCCGCGCTTCGAGAAGGACTTCCGACGGCTGGTTGCAAGACGAGGCGCGCTGATCTAGAAAAACGGGGTCATGAAGCGCCGCGACTTTCTTCGGGCTGGGCTCGTGTGGGGTGCGGGCCTGGCGGTGCCGCTCGTCGCCACGCCCTCGTTCGCCAAGCTCCGCGAGCAGAAACGTCGTGAGCTCGCGTTCGTGAACTTGCACACCGACGAGACGTTGAAGGCGGTGTACTGGGCCGACGGGCGCTACCGCCTCGACGGGCTCGAGGCCATCGACCGGGTGCTGCGGGATCACCGCACCGGGGACACGTACCCGATGGACGTCGATCTCCTCGATCTGCTCGCCCACCTGCGTCGCGAGCTCGAGACAACCCAACCCTTGCACGTGATCTCGGGCTACCGCTCGCCGGCTACCAACCACATGCTCGCGTCGCAGAGCGACGGCGTCGCGCACGCGAGCTTGCATGTGGAGGGGAAGGCGATCGACCTGCGCGTTCCCGGACGAAGGCTCAAGAGCGTGCGCCGCGCGGCGCTCGCGCTGCAGGCGGGCGGCGTGGGGTACTACCCGGCCGACGACTTCGTGCACGTCGACATCGGCCGCGTGCGCCGGTGGTGAGCGCTGGCCGAGCGTGGGCTCCGGCTGGCGATGGGGAAGGGAACCCCCGTCGCTACGACCGCCGACGGGCGTGACGTTCCTTCGTAGGGCGGGGGCCTCCGTGCCCCCGCCCGCAGCGGGTCCGAACCGAGGTCGGTCCGGATCGCGAGCGCTCGCTCAGGCGCGCCCGAAATCGTCCTGGAGGCGCACGATGTCGTCCTCGCCGAAATAGCCGCCGCGCTGGACCTCGATGAACACCAGCGGCTCGTGGCCGGTGTTCTCGACGCGGTGGCGGGACTCGGCCGGGATGTGGACGTCGGCGCCGCCGCGCACCGGGATCGCTTCGCCGTCGCGAGTCACGACCCCTTCGCCGCTGACGATCGCCCAGTGCTCGGCGCGCTGGTGGTGGTACTGGAGGCTGAGGCGCTTTCCGGGATCGACCACGATCCGCTTCACCTTGTGATCGGGCTCGTCCGCGAGCACCACGTAGTGGCCCCACGGGCGGTGCTCGGTGAAGCCCGCCGGAAGCGGCGAGCCCGCGGAACCCGGCTGGTCGCTCATCGCGCGGCAGTGTACGAACCGGCCCCCGGTGTCGCAAGCCGCGCGCGCGGCTTGCGACACCGGGGGCCGAGGTCATCACCCACCGGCGCGCTGCGGCCGGATCGTCGTTCGCGGCGATCCCGTGGGGCCTCGGTGTCGGCAAGCCGCGCTTGTGCCGCGATCTGACCGTATGATAGCGGTCTCGCCGCGCCGGATGCCTCGCCCCTCGAGGGCGACGGCTGCAGGGGGTCTCATGAACCGTCGATCGTGGTCGAGCGCGTGTGCCGCGTTCGTGGCCGTTGGCTCGCTCGCCTGGATCGTAAGGGCGTCGGCGCAAGAGGAGCCGCCCTACCGGCCCGGTCCAGGCGCGATGGACCGCGGCGGGCCTGGTGGCGGTGGTCCCATGGGCGGTGGTCCGATGGGCGGCGGTCCTGGAGGCCCGGGTGGTGCGGGCGACGACGGCGCCAATCACTTCTTCGAGGCGCTCGACTCGAACAAGGACGGCGCGGTGACCGAGGAGGAGGTGGTGCGGTTCGCTCGCGACCGCTTCCGCGAGGCCGTCGCAGGCGGAGACTCCAACAAGGACCGCAAGCTCACCAAGACCGAGTTCCAGCAGGCCGCGCGGATCGCCCACGATCACCCGCCCGGCCAGGGCGAGTCGCTCGGCGAGCGCTCGCGCCCGCCCACCTCGGGCGAGCTCTTCCGGGCCTTCGACCTCAATCACGACGGCAAGCTCACCGCCGCGGAAACCCCCGAGCCCCACCGCCAGAACGTGATGGGCCTGCTGGCGCGCCTCGGCAAGAGCCCGGACGGTTACCTCACACCCAAGGACTTCGACCGCCTCAGCGAGAACGGTGGGGACCATCCACCGGACGGCGGCGGTCCCGGGCGTCCGGGCGGTGGGCAGGGACCCGGTCCGGGACCCGGAGGCGGTGGGCCGGGCGGCGGGCCGCAGGGCGGTGACGAGCGGCCCAACCCCGACCTGGTGTTCCGCATCGTCGACCGCAATCGCGACGGTCGCGTCGATCGCGCGGAGGCGGAGATGGCGCCTCCCGGGCCCCGCGCCGGCATGCTGTCGCTGCTCAACCGCCAGGGCCTGAGTTCGGTCACCAAGGCCGAGTTCGCGGCGCTGGTTGGCCCCATGTCGCAGGCGCCGTCGCCGGGCGGCCCGGGCGGAAACGGCGGTCCGGGCGGACCCGGCGGCCCGCCGGGGCCACAGGACGATCCGCTCAAGGATCTCGACATGGTCTTCGAGAAGTGCGACCGCAACAAGGACGGGCGCCTCACGCTGGCCGAGCTCGAAGGCACCGAGAACGAGACTCTGAAGGAGATCATCCAGAAGCTCGGCAAGACCGAGAGCGGGATCTCGAAGGCCGAGATCCGCGAGCTCGCGTCGCACGCCCCGCGTCGTTCGGGTGGTCCGGGCGGCGTTCCAGGTGGGTCGTCGAGCACCTCCACGCCGGCCTCCGGGACGGGCCCGCGTTGAGCACGTCGCCACGTTCGTCGCTGGGGTTCAGTGCGGCGCTGGCCACGGCCCTCACGCTCGCGCTGACCTGGTGGGCGGATTCGAGCGGCATCCGTGACGGCGCCCGTCACGGGCTCGGCGGCGCGCCGGTGGGCGTGGCCGTGACCCCCGACGGTGGGAGGGTGCTGGTCGCCGCCGCCGACGACGACGCGGTGTGGGTGCTCGACGCGGTGACTGGCCGGCGTCTCGGGCGCCAGGCGCTGGATGGCGCGCCGCTTCGGTTCGTGCCGATGCGCTCGCTGGGCCGGCCGGTCGTGCTCTTCGACGCCTCGACCGCGGTGTGCGCGGTCCATCCGTTCCGTGAGCGCACGCTGGCGACTTGCTTCGAGCCCGGCGAGGCGGACGTCACCGATTCGCACGCCGCGGCGCCGCGGGTGATCGGCGCGGTGGAGGGCGGCGATGGGGCGCTGGTGGTGGCGCTGGCGCGGTTCACGCGCCGCGATCCGACGATCCGGTTGCGCCGCTTCGTGCCCGAGCCGGGCGAGCGCCGCTGGCTGCAGCGCGGCGACTCGCCGTGGGTCCCGATCCCGCGTGGCCTCGCCGACGAGGGGCTGTGGCCGATGGCGGCGGTCGCCGACGGTGGGCCGATCTACCTGGTCGTGCCGGGGCAGGGCCGGATGCTGGCGTTCGACTCCCAGCTCGCGCTCGCCGCCGAGGTGCCGGTGAGCCCGTCGCCCCGCGACCTCGCGATCTCGCCCGACGGCGAGCAGGCGTTCGTCGTCGATGGGCCGCTCGGCGAGCTGTGGAAGATCGCGTTGCCGTCGGGTCAGGTGCGCGCGCGGGTGAAGGTGGGCCCGGGAGCGCAATCGGTGGCCCTCGATGCGCGGCGCGGCGCGGTGTGGGTGGCTGCTCGCTCGTCGGGTGAGCTGGTGGGGCTCACCACGGACACGCTGGCGCCACTCGCGCGGCTGCCGGTGCAGAGCGGCACCGGCGCGGTCGCCGTCGATGCGCAGCGCCGGCGGCTGGTCGCGAGCAACTTCCGCCACGGCACCGTGGCGAGCTGGGCGCTCGCCGAGCTCGACTGGCTGCGCGACGGCGGCGAGGCGGTGGCCTCGCCTGCGGCGTCCGCGCCACCGGCTCCCTGGACCGGCCGCGCCCAGTGGCTCGCGGAGGGCGCGTGAGCGCCGCGGTGAGCGCGACCGACGGGGCGTACGCGCGCTGGATGCGTGTCCTCGGCCCCGACCGCTGGTCGCGCTTCGCGGCGGTCGCGCTCGCGTTCCTCGCCGTGCTCGATCTCCTCGACGGCGCCATCGGCGCGCTCCACGCCGCGACCGCGATGGCCGGCTCGCGGAGCCCCGGCGTGGTCGTACACGCGCTCGATCCGCACTTGCGCACCGCGCTCCTCGGCCTCGCCGCATGGGCGTTCGTGCGCCGGCACGGGCCGCGCCCCGCCGAGACCACCACCACGCACACCCGGCGCGTCGCCGAGGAGCTTGCGCAGGGCGGACCGTGGATGGTCGAGGTCGGACTCCTGCTCGTTCTCGCGGGCTACCGCGACGTGATGCGTGGCGAGCTCTTCGCCACCCGCTACGGCGAGGCCCAGTTCGCGGGCTCGCTCAGCCTCTCGGACCTGCTCGGGCCGGCGACCTTCGCGCTCGCGGTGGCCACGATGGCGATCGCGACCGCGCGCTGGGCGGACGCGTCGCACCCATCGGAGGCGACGGCTGCGCGCGCTGCGTCGCTCGCCGAGGACGAGCGCCGCCCGACGCCGACCGAGATCGTGTGGGTGGGCCTCGGCTTGCTGCTCGGCGTGCTGTTCGCGGTGCGCCACTACTTCGATCCCGAGTCCGGCTCGCTGGGCGGAAACGCGCGTGTGGCGCTGATCGAGGCGTGGCAGTGCTGGCTCGTGGCGCACTGGCTGCTCGGTAGCTGCTGGGGGAGCTTCACCCGCGCCGGGCTCGGCCGCTTGCTCGCCGGCGGCTGGGCGTCGCTCACGCTCGTGGTTGCGCTCGAGGCGCTGCGAGTGGCGTGGCGCGAGGACGGCCCGCGCGCGCCCTTCGCGTGGCTCGCGGGTGCGCTCGAGCGCACGCCCGACGCGCTCTCGTTCCTGACCGGGCGCATCCACGACGGCGCCGGGATCGCGCTCGCCGCGGTGGTGCTCGTCGCGGCGCTCGTTGCGTGGCTGGCGGGTTCGCGCGCGCCGGAGCGCGGGGTGGAGGCGTGAGCCGGTTCGGCGGGGTCGCCACGAGTCCCGGCGCGTTCGCCTCGCGCGCCGTGGTGGCGGTGAGCGTCGCCGCGCTCGTGGCGGCGGCCGCGGTGAGCCAGTTCGGCGTGCTCGCGGGCGCACGGATCACGCTCGGCGATCGCCCGGTGCTCTCCTGGGCCGGGCTGTTCGCGGCCCTCGCGACCACCCAGGCGCTGGTCTACGGGATGGTGGTGATCGCGAGCCTTGGGCCCGCCCTGCGGCGGCTCGCCGCGGCGAGCTGTGACGAGCCCGGTGGTGTGGCCGAGACGCGGGTCGGCGACGACGCGCGGCTCAGGTCTTGGCTGGTCTTGTGGGCGGTGGCGGCGGTGGCGCTACGAGCCGCCCTCGCTCACGGTGTGGGTATCGGCGCCTTGCTCGCGTCGCCGTAGACGTCGATCTCGACGAACCCGGCGCGGCTCGCCACGAGCACCCGCCCGTGGCTGGGGTCGAAGCGCACCTGGCGGATACCGCGGCCGGCGTAGAGCTTGTCCACGACCTTGCGCTGGTCGACGTCCACCACGAAGAGCCATCCGCCCGCGTAGTCGCCCGCGAAGAGCCGCCCGCGGGCGCGGTCGATGTCGCCGAGGCGCGCACCGGACTTGAGCCCGAGCCGCCACTGGAACGCGAGGCTGTCGTAGTCGTGGGCGACCATCTCGCCCGCCGTGGGCGAAATGAAGTAGACGGTGTTCCGCGAGCGATCGGGCGCAATCCCGAGCATCAGCCCGAACGACCAGAACGCGTCGCGCGGCGTGAGCTGGCCGATCGTGACCTGGCCCGGGTCGAGGCCGAGGCGCGCGAGCGTGCCGTGGCCGAGCGGCGAGTAGCCGAGCAGCGCGATCGCGAGCGGACCGGACGGGAAGCTCAGGATCTCGCCCAGGCTCGACGCCGGGTACTCGATGGTGAAGAAGGTGTCATCGGCGGTGGGATCGACGCCCACAGCGGCGAAGCCGCCGCCGCGCGACGCGATGCCGAGGTAGAGCGACTCCTCGGCGCTCGGGAACACCACCGCACCCGTGAGGAGATCGACGCGGATCATCACCGGTGGGGCCGCGAGGCCGACCATCGCCTGGTGGCCGTGCATCGCGACGAAGCGCGGGCCCACCGGCAGCGCGGCCTCGTGGACGATCTCGCCGGTCACGTCGTCGATCACGAGGAAGCGCTGCTCGGCCGAGAGCAGCACGATGCAGCGCCGCGAGTTGGCGTCGCACGAGCCGTCGAAGACGGCACTCGTGACGTAGCTGCGGTCGATCGCACCGGTGCGGCGGTCGATGCGCAGGAGCGGGTGGTCCTTCGCCTCGGTGCCCTCGAGACCGCACGCGGTGTAGACGTAGCGCGGGTCGGCGGCGGGCCACACCGCGCGGCTTTGGCGCGCGTCCAAGAGTTCGGCCTGTGCGCCGACGATGGTGCGCACCTGGTCCTCGAAACCCGCCTTGCACGGGCCGAAGAGGACGCGGTTCCGCGGCTCGGCGAGGGTGGGCTCACAGTCGCTGCCGTAGCCGTACTGGATGTTGAAGATCGTCATCCACAGCAGCAACCCGCCGCCGAGAGACGCGACCACGCCGAGCCCGCCCGAGACCAGCCGCTCGGCGAGCGGCACGCGCCGCACCGCGGTAGCGACCGCGATGGGCACGCCGATCAGGAGCACCGTCGCGAGCGTGTAGGTGGGCGCGAACGCGGCGACGAACGGGCGCAGCCCGACGGCGAGCACGAAGGTGCCCACGAGCGCCAGCGCGAGCAGCGCGACGCGCCCTAACCGCGCCCAGCGCCGCGTCGCGTAGCGCGCCAGCGCCATCCGCGCGAGCCACGGCGCCACCACGAACAGCGCCCAGATCTGGATCGCAAGGATCGGCATGGCGGGTGGTGCTTGGCTACCGGTTGCCGCGCCTCCCGGTCAAGAGCGGCGTCCCGACCCGGCCGGAGGGTCGCGCGCCGCGCGACCGGCGATCCGCATCGACGCGGGTCTCGCCGAGAACGTGGATCGCGGTACGACCCACGGGACCCGCGTTCCGCGTTGGCGCGCGTTTCGGTCGCCTGCTAACGTCCGTCTCCCCTCGCGCCGCGCCCTGATGACTCAAACTTCGACGCCCCGGTCGTCGACCTTCGCCGCGCCCGCGGGCGTGGGGCTGATCGCCGGCTTCGGGCTCTACGTCGCGCTGCGCGTCCTCGGCGAGCGGCTCATGGCCGCGCCGCTGGCGCCGGTGGTGTGGTGGGTGTCGCTGTTCGCGTTCGCCTCGGCGCCGGGCCGCGCGGTGTCGCCGTGGCGGGCTCGACCCGCGTCACTGGTCGTCGCGCTCGTCCTGCTCGCGGCGGTGCTGGCGGACATGGCACACGTCTTCTACGTGCCGTTTCCGGCCAACGAGGGACCGACGCCGTTCACGCCGGTCCACCGCCACGGCGTCGAGCTGCTGGTGTTCCTGGCGCTCCTGCCGGTGCCCTTCGCGCGTCTCGGCCGCCGTCTCGGTGAGGCGATCGGGAGTGCGCTCGAGCCCGCGCGGGCCCTGGCCGCGGCGCTCGCGGCGGCGGGCACCGGCTTCACGCTCGGTCTCGGCGCGGTGCTCGCGATCGGCGGTTACGAGGCGTTGCTGGTGTGGCTCGCGGCGGTCGCGGTGATCGCCGCGCCACGCCGCGGCGTGATCGCCGTGGCGATCGTGTGCGTCGCGGCGGCGGGGTGGATGCGGCTCGAGCCGCCCGCGTTCCTGGGCGGCGACGCGAGCGCCGCGTGGTCGGCGCGCGCGTGGTCGACCGACCAGAAGCTCGATCGCCTGGGCGAAGGAGAGTGCGCGGCGTGGGCCGCGAACAACGTCGTCCTCGGCGAGCGGGTGCGCTGCCGCGGGGGCCGAGCCGGTGGGTGCGTACGCGTTGCTTCGCGAGCTCGGCGAGCGGCTGGCGCCGCGCCAGGTCCTGTACCTCGCGAGTGCCTTGCCGCGCCGGCCAGCCGACCTGGTGGCCGCGCTGCCCGCCACGAGCCACCTCACGGTGGTGAGCTCCGAGCGGCGCGCGGAGCCACCGACGAGCGACGTGCTGGTCACGGTGATCGCCGGCGATCCGCGCTATCTCGTGCACGCGACCGGCATCTCCGCCGAGCTGGTGTTCATCGACGGTGTGGACGTGCCGTTCGTGGCGAGCCTCTTCTTCCCGGTGCCGCGCTCGTCGTGGCTCTTCACCGAGCAGGGCTGGCGCGCGCTCTTCGCGCGGGTTGGCGAGAGCGGCGCGGTGGTGATCGAGCGCTCGCAGGCCACGCCCGAGGACTTCGCGCGACTGACGCGCGCACTGCCGGCCGGGGTGGGCTGGGCGGCCGCCGAGTGCAGCGCCTCGCTGATCCCCGCCGCGGCGCTGCCGTGCGCGTGGATCGGACTGAGCCGCAGCGAAGCGACGCTCGCGAGCGTGCGCGAGGCCTTCGCCGCGACCGCCGGCGCGCGGCCGCTCGAGGTCGCCGCGGCGGCCCCGCCGCGCGTCGCCACCGACGATCGGCCGATCGTGATCTTCCCCGAGAAGCTCTACGCGGTGCAGAGCGGCGGCGCGCTCGTGATCGTCGTCGCGCTCGTCTGGCTGCGGCGTCGCAAGGTCGACGCGGCGAGCGCTCCGGCTCGCCGGCAGCTACGCACCGCGGCGGCCGGCCTCGCCCTGGTGCAGGTGGCGGTCGCGGTGTCGCTGGGTCGCGCGAGCGCGTCTCCGGGGCTCTCGATCCCGCTCCTCTCGGCGCTGGGCTGGCTCGCCCTCGGTGCCGCGCTGTGGGTGTTCGCGAGCCGCACGTCCGGCGCTCGTGGATCCAGTCCCTTCGCGTTCGCGACCATCAGCGTGGGAGCCGCGCTCGCCGCGTCGCTCACGGCGCTCGCGGTCGCGAGCCCGTTCCCCAACCGGGCGCTCGCGATCCCGCTCGTCGTGCTTCGCTGCGCTGCCCGCGGCGGCGCTGATCGCGCGTACCTGGTCGAGCACCCTCGCCACCGCGAGCCCCGCCGCGCCGCCGCCGGCGCTGGCTCCGTGTTCACCGGCTACGCCTCGGTCTCGCCCTCGCACCCGGCCTCGTGGCCGCTGACGGCTTCAGCCTCACGGCGCTGGTGGGCGCCGTGACGATCCTCGCCGCCGCGTGGCGCTCGCTCAGCCGTACAGGTACTTGACCAGGATGTTCGCGGTGGACACGAGCTGGCGTGCCCGCAGCCGCTTGAGGAAGAAGAAGAACTGCTTGGGGCGCAGGTAGAAGCGCAGCACCGCGAGGCGCTGCAGCGACTTGAGCTCGCGGCCGCTCATGATGCCGTTGCCGACCGGCGTGTAGTAGCAGGCGTCGCGCGCCACCTCCTCGACGAGCGCCTCGTCGGCGCGGCCGCCGAAGTGGCGCTCGGCCTCGGCGCTCCCGGGCAGGTAGGAGAACACCGAGAAGTGGGCGAGGTTGAAGGGCTTGGTGAGCGCGTAGTCGATGGTGCTGCGCACCGACTTCTTGGACTCGCCGGGGAAGCCCAGGATGAAGAGCCCGAGGACTTCTATCCCCTCGCGGCGCAGCGCGTCCACGACACCCTCGTTCCTGGCGAGGGTGAACTTCTTCTTGATGCGGTCGAGGACGTCCTCGTCACCGGTCTCGATGCCGAGCGAGAGCTGGTAGCAGCCCGAACGTTTCATGAGCTTCACCAGCTCGGGGTCGAGGCGGTCGATGCGCACACCGTTCGGGCACTTCCACTCGATCTGGAGGCCGCGGCGCAGGATCTCCTCGCACACGCCCACCACGTGGCTGCGGAGGATGTTGAAGACGTCGTCCTCGATGTGGAACTCGCGCACCCCGAAGCGGCGGTGGTGGTACTCCATCTCGTCCACCACCGACACCGGCGAGCGGTAGCGCATGGTGCGCCCGGTGAGCTCGGGGCTGGCGCAGAACGTACACTCGTACGGACAACCCCTGGCCGTCATGATCGGCGCGATGGGGAAGCTGCGGTAGAGGAGCTGGTGCGGGTGGGGCGGGTACTCGTCGAGCCCCATCAGGTCGAAGGCCGGCCACGGCAGCGCGTCGAGGTCGTCGTTCCAGGCGCCACGCGCCTGCCGTGAGAGTCCCGGCTCGCCGTTGCGGTACGCCACACCGGCGATGTCGGACACGTCCACCGGCGAGTGCGCGCCCGGCTCGAGGGTGCTGAGCCCGGCGTCGCGCAGCCGCTCGACCAGCTTGGGGAAGGTGATCTCGCTCTCACCGATGAACCCGAAGTGGGCGCGCAGGTTGGCGACGCTCGCCTCCGGCAGCGCCGACACGTGCGGCCCGCCCACGGCGATCACCGGCGGGTTGGTCTGCGACTGGAGGTGGCGGATCACCTCGCGCCCCGCGAGATAGGTCGGCGTCGAGAGCGACACGCCCACGAGATCGGGTTTCCACTCGGCGATCCGCTCCGCCGAGCGCGCCGGCGGCTCCCGGCGCTTCTCGCAGTCGTGGATCGCGACCTCGACGCCCGGCAGTTTCCGCAGCGACGCCGCCAGGTACGCGACCCCGAGCGGCGGGTTGACCGTGATCGAGCGGGTCCGCGGGTAGACCAGCATCACGCGGTAGGGGCGCGTCATGTGGGCCTCGGACGGATCACGAACGGCGGCGGGAGGGGCTGCATCGCGGATCGCGGGCGGGGCGCGGGCGCGCCGCTCGAGAGCGCCGCGCCCGCGTCACGAGCCGCGCCGACCGGGAGGTCTGGCCGCGCGCTCATTCGCTTGCGCTAGGCGCTCGCCAGCCCCGGCGCCGCGGCGCGCTCGCGGCCCCACGTGCCGAGCCCGCCGCCGCTCGAGCCGCGGCTCGCGAGCGCCGAGCGCAGGTTGTGGAGCAGGTAGACGGGGATGTTCCAGACGTTGACCACCCGGAACACGTGCCAGAGCTTGCGCCAGCGCAGGTAGAAGCGGCGATACGCCAGACGGTGGAAGCGCTCGAGCTCGACGCGCGGCACCGAGTCCAGCTCGAGCGCCGAGCCGATCTGCTTGCCGTAGTGGCGCCAGTCGCGGCTCAGGAGCTTGAGCCCGCCCTCGCCGCGCTCGGCCATGTCGGCGACCTCGGTGCCGGGGAACGGCGAGAGGATCGCGAAGCTCGCGGTGTCCGGGTTCAGGTTCACCGCGAAGTCGATGGTCTGGCGGATCGTGGCGGGCGTCTCGTAGGCGTTGCCGATGATGAAGTTGGTGTCGGGGCTGATGCCGGCGTCGCGGGTCCAGCCGATCGCGGCGCGCGCCTTCTCGAGCGTGATGCCCTTGGCGATGCGGTTCAGCACGTCCTGGTTGCCGGCCTCGATGCCGTAGCTGATGACCGCGCAGCCGGCGCGCTTCATGAGCTTGAGGAGCTCGGGATCGACGCGGTCGACCCGCGTCTGGCAGATCCACGGCGCGCGTTCCGCGATGCGCGCGGTCACCAGCGCCTCGAGCACGCGCTCGACGTGGCTGCGCTTCATCGTGAACACCTCGTCGGTGAACACGAGCTGGGTCGCGCCGAGCTGCTCGATGTCGCGCAGCACCTCGCCCAGCACGCTCTCGGGCGAGCGCGTGTAGAACCAGTCGCCCGTCGATTTGTAGCAAAAATTGCACTGATACGGACAACCGCGGGTCGTACACAGCGTGAGCGGGCGGTAGCGCTTGCTGAAGAGCGTGTAGAAGCCGCGGTAGCGCTCGACGGGGAAGAGATCGAAGGCGGGGTAGGGCAGCGCGTCGAGGTTGCGGATGCGCGGGCGCGACGCCTCGACGATCACCTCCGCGCCGTCGCGGTGCGCGAGCCCGAGGATGCCGCTCGGGCTGCGGTCGGCGGCGATGCAGTCGAGGAGCTCGGCGGCGGTCTCCTCGCCTTCGCCGAAGACCGCGTAGTCGAGCGACGGGAACGCCTCGAGGGTGTCCTTGGGGACCGCGCTCGCGTGCGAGCCGCCCACCGCGATCCGCACCGACGGATCGATGGCGCGGAACGCCTTGGCGGTGTCGTCGACCTCGTGGATCTGGTAGGTGGTGGCGCTGAAGCCGACGAACTGCGGGCGGAAGGCGCGGAAGCGCTCGCACACGTCTTCGAGACCGAGGTTTTCGGCGGGCGCGTCGAGGACGCGCACCTGGTGACCGGCGTTGCGCAGCACCGCCGCCACGTAGCCGATGCCGATGTGCGGCAGGACTTCCTTGAAGCCGACGTCGCGCTGACCGTGGAGCTTGAGCGGCGGCTCGAGGAGAAGGACCCTCAGTGACGAGGACTCCTGGCGGTGGGGTGCGGCCGGTCCCACGCCGCCGATCGGTCGATCAGACATGAAGTTCCCGCAACGGGGAAAAGAGGGGCGAGAGCCATTGTCGAGCCCG
Organism: Deltaproteobacteria bacterium; assembly: GCA_016713535.1. Taxonomy (GTDB): domain Bacteria; phylum JADJOY01; class JADJOY01; order JADJOY01; family JADJOY01; genus JADJOY01. The sequence goes on along the minus strand of JADJOY010000023.1, from coordinate 4,069 downwards.
CTCGCGAGGAGTGTCAAGGCACCGGCCGAGGCTGGCCGGGGGGGTGCTGGCGAGCCGTGCCGGGCCGGATGACGTGACGGTTTTCATGGGGTTTCGCGGGCTTTCGCGGATAGGTCAGGAGCCCGTGGCGAGCGTCACGGTGGCCTGTCCCAGATCGGTGATGGGCAGCTCGGCCTCGGGTCCGAGCACCCAGTCGATGAAGTCGCGGCGGAAGCGGCGGTGGCGAAGGCGCGCCTCGACCGTGACCGGGCCGGGGGCGTTCGCGGGGAGCGGTACCTCGAAGCGCGCCACGTCACGAGCGCCGCTCGGGATCCGCCGCTCGTTGCGGATCTCGGCGAGCTTCCAGGTCTCGTGGTGGGTGAGGCGGTTCCCCTGGTCGTCGAACCACTCCTCGCCGAAGCGGTAGGCGTCGTCGGGGACGCGGCCGCGGGCGTTGGGGACGCCGCTGGTCCACACGACGTTGCCGCCGCCGTCCGTGGCCTCGAGCTCGAGCCACACGTCGACGAGGTCGGGGATGCCCGCGGGCCAGCCGTGGCCGACCCCGCGGTTGGCGACGGTCGCGGTGAACGCGACGGTGCCCGGAGTGGTGGCGGGCACCGGCGCGAGCGCGAGGTCGACGATCCCGGCGCGCAGCCGAGCCTGCGTCCACTCGAGGTTCTCGGCGTGGGTGAACTTGGCCTGCTGGACGCCGCGGAAGTTCCGCGCCGCGTAGGCGTCGTAGGCTGGGTCGCTCGCGTAGATCGCGGGCAGCGCGGTGTTCGAGCTCAGGAAGCGGTGGCCCTTGATCTCGGTCGACTGGTAGGACTCGGGCGTGGGCGGCATGTGGCAGGAGCGGCAGTCGCGCCGATCCTCCGCCTTCTCGGCGCGCGCGAACGGGCTCTCACGCCACTCGGCGACGCGGCTCGTGATCGTCGGCCGGTGCGGGTTGAGCTCGCCCGGCACCACGTGGTGGTGGCACGCCTCGCACAGCGCCACGTCGTCGATCACGCCGCGCCGGTCGAGCTCGCGCTTGTGGTCCTCGAGGTAGAGCACCACCATCAGGTAGGCCGACTTGTCGATGGCGCGCTCGAAGAAGATCGGCGTCGCGCCTAGCGCCAGGCTCGCGTTGCCGGGCTTGGCGTCGACGTGCGCGGCGGCGTGACAGACGAGGCAGGTCACGCCTTCGTTGTCGACACCGGTGGAGGGGGCGCCGGTGGACTGGATCTCGCCGGCGGCGAGCGAAACCGGGTCGTGGCAGCCGGCGCAGTAGCGGGTCGCCGCGACACCCTTCTCGGCGGCGAGCGCCGCCATCCCCTTCTCGACGAACGGGTTGCGCGAGTGGCGGTGGCCGGAGAGCGCCCACTGCTTGCCGATGTCGGTGTGACAGCCCTCGTAGGCGCAACCCTCCGCCTTGGCGACGAAGCGCTCCGGCACCAGCTCGCCGTTCGGCGTGGTGAGGCGTGCCGGCGCGAACGGGTCGGCGCCGAACGGCCGCTCGTAGCTCGCCGGCACCGGCTCGGTTCGGTAGAGATCCTTCGGCGTCGCCTCGACGAAGCGGAAGAGCCCGGCATGGGTGAGGTCGGTCCAGTGCATCGAGAGCGACCACGGCGCGAGCGGCAACAGCAGGGAGATCGCGAGTGCCAACAGCGTGCCTCGGCGCCCGAAGCTCGGTACCCGCGCCGCGAGCGTGGTGACGCTCGGCCCGGTGCGAGCGCGCCAGCGGCGCTCGGCACGGATGTGCCAGATCACCAGGATCGGCAGCAGCAGCGCGCCGTACTCGTGGATCGGCAGCAGGATCCGCTCGTCCGGTCCGCCGAGCACTGTGAACAGGAAGCCCACGCCGAGCGTCACGCCCGTGTAGATCGTGAGCCGCTTGCCCATCTTGCGCTCGATGGGCGTCGACGTGGCGCGCCACGCGACCACGTGCTGGAGCAGGTAGATGACGAGCAGCGGCGCGGCGGTGCGGCCCGCGAACATGTGCCACATGAGGAGCTGGAACGCGAACGGCGAGGAGCGCTCGACGAACGCGAGGTAGAGCGCGCTCCACACGCAGAAGAGCAGGAGACCCAGCATCAGAAGGTAGAGCCGCGGCAGCATGCGGTGGAACGCCTTGACCTCGGTGAGGAGGAAGGCGAGCACCACGCCCACGTCGAGCGCGATCGAGAGGATCCGCCACTGAACCGAGAGCCCGTGGTTCTGCCACGGGTAGCCGAGCCACCACGTGAAGAAGAGTCCCGGGATCTGCTGGAACAGGATCAGCCCGCCGAGGACCAGCGCGAAGATCACCAGCCGGCGCCTGCGCGGCTGAGTGGGGAGCGTGATGCGCGGGAAGCGGAGCTTGGGAAGGTGCGCCATGAGGGCCACCGAGCCCGGCTCGGTAGCGGAGGGGAGGGCAGAGGCTATCGGCTGACGGCGGAGCCGCCAATCACGCGGGGCGTGGTCGGGAGTGGCTGGAGCGCGGCCGGTCCGTCGCCCGCCCACGGTCGTGGCCCTGATCGGTGACGGAGCACCGACGCTCCACCCCTTGCGCTGCGCGCGCTATGTTGCGGCGCGTCCGGTCGCCGCTGGACGCGGTTCTCGCCCCCGCTTCGCGAACCGCTCCCGCGACCGCGTGATGAGCCGCCCGGAAGCGCTCCCGCTCGATCCACCCGCCGCCCGCATCGGCCGCCGCGAGCGGGCGCTGTGGCGCGCGCCGCTCTTCTGGCTGACCTTCGCGTTCTTCGTCGCCGAGACCGTGACCGGTCTCGGCATGACGTTCACACCGCTCGGCGTGCCGCGCTTGCCGTGGTTCGAGGCGCACCTCTGGACCTCGCGGATCTTCCTGCCGCTCTTCGCGGTCTTCCTCTACCGCCACCTGCGCGGTGTGGGACCGCGGCGCGTGTACGTGGTGATGTTCGGCTACTGGTTCACGCTCTTCGTGCTGCGCTTCCTGGGCGGCAACTCGCTGTTCCTGATCCTGCCGCTCTCGATCGGGATGTTGTGGTGGATGTTCCGCAAGCTCACGCCGTGGATGCGCGGGCTCGACCCGGCGGCTGCGGGGCTCTCGTTCGTGGTGTTCGTGCTGGTGCAGGTGACGATGGCGACCGGCATCGGCACCCACTTCGACGTGATGCTCGTCGACCACCCGTTCATGCGCCACCAGGGGATCTTCGCGATCAACTTCCTGGCGCTGCACCAGTGGGCGGGGATCGGGCTGCCGCTCGTCGTCGCGCTCCACCTTGGGTTGCGCCGCATCCTCGAGACCGTGCCGGCGAGCCTCGAGTGGCTGCGCCGGGTGCGCGCGCGCAAGCTCGCGCCGCTCCTGCTCGCGAGCATGTTCGGCACCGTGTGGTGGAACTGGAACCTGCGCCACCACGGCAAGAGCCACCCCGAGGACTTCGTGCCGGTCGAGTGGTCGAGCGTCGAGAAGGCCGAGTTCTGCGCCAACTGCCACTGGGACGAGTACCGCCAGTGGTCGGTGTCGCTGCACCGCTTCGGCGCCTCGAACGACCTCTACCAGGCGTCGGTCAAGGTCGCCATCGAGCGCCACGGCGAAAGCTCGGTGGCCTACTGCCACCGCTGCCACGACCCGACCTACGAGCTGCGCGCCGCGGCCGGCGCCCTCGCCGAGGACTCCGAGGGCATCACCTGCATCTCGTGCCACCGGGCGCTCTCGGTGCCCGAGGAGCCGCGGAACGGCGACCTCACCATCGGCATGATGCCGATCGCGGGTGGTGCCTCGGGCTCGGACCCCGACTACGCGAAGCGGCTCACGCGCTCGATCGAGGCCGACTCGCGCGCTCACCGCCGCGACATGAACCCGCTCGGCCCGCGCGTGCAGATCTGCCAGTCGTGCCACCGCGTCGACCTCGGCGAGGTCGGCGCCCACGGCGTGCTGATCGAGGACGTCTCGACGGACTGGTTCGAGGGGCCGTACGGCAAGGTGGAGGACAATAGCTGCATCCTTTGCCACATGCCCCGCATCAAGGCGCTGCCGTGGGAGCTCGAGGAGGCGCGCGGCCACAAGCACCCGCACCACGGCGTCTTCGGCATGAACCAGTCAGTGGCGCTGATCGAGTCGCGCGCCGGCATCCAGGCGACGCTGGCACAG
>JADJOY010000022.1 GCA_016713535.1 Deltaproteobacteria bacterium | reverse complement strand
GGCACCCGGCGCAGCCAGTCCACCAGGCTCGCGATCTCCGGTACCCGGAAGAGCCGCGCGATCGGGACGTAGAGGGCGATACCGAGCGCGGCGAGGAGCGCGGTCTGCGCGAGCCGGGCGAGGCTCATCGAGCCGATCCCGAGCGCCGCCGCGTGGCTCGCCAGGTACGCGGACGACGAGCGCTCGAGCGGCATCACCAGCAACGCCATCGTGATCGCGGCGAGGAGCGGACGGTAGCTCGCGCGTGCGACCGCGACGGTCCCGAGGTGTCCGATGCGCCCACGCAGCACCAGCAGCAGGAGGGAGGGAGACCCACGAGTTGAGGCTGAAGGCGAGCGCGATCCCTCCCACGTCGTAGAGCCGCGACAGCACGAAACCGACCGCGGTCATCGGCAGGAGCAGTCCGAGCACGAGCGCCGCGATCTTGCGCGCCTCGCCGAGGGACATCGCCAGGTAGGTCGGCACCTGGTTCAGCACGATCGCCGCGATCCACGGCGCGAAGCCCAGCACCACCTGCGAGGTGAGCTGGGCATCCGCCGCGGTGAAGCGGCCCCGCACGAACAGGGCGCCCACCATCGGCTCGCGCAGGACGATGACGAGCGCGGTGATCGGCATCAGCACGACGCTCGCGATGCGGATGAAGGACACCACGAGCTGACGCAGGCGCGCGGTGTCACCGTCGGCTGCGAGAGCTGCCATGCGTGGGTAGAGCGGCGACACCAGCGAGCCCTGCACGAGGGTGGGTAGCACGGCGAGCACCGAGGTGCCGTAGCGGAACGCGGCCACCCGCCCCGGGCCGAGGTGCGAGGCGAGCACGGCGGCGACGGCGAACCCGCCGACGACCGCGAGGGAGAACGCCGCCGTCGGTGTCACCTGGCGCAGCACCTCGCGCAGCGCCGGCGAGCGCCAGTCGACACCGAGCCGGAAGTGCCGGTGATAGGGAGCGAGCTGCGGCAGCACCACCAGCGCCTGGAGCGCGTAGCCGGACACGAGCCCCCACGATGCACCGTCGATTCCGTGGGTGGGGCCGAGCGTGACGACGCCCAGGATCAGGCCGAGGCTCGGTAGCAGCGTCGCGAGCGCCGCCGTGGTGTAGCGCCGGTAGGAGTAGAGGAGGGCCTCGCCGAGAGCGAACGCGGGAAAGAGCACGATCACCGGCGAGACGATGCGAGTGACGCGCACGAATCGCGCGGCACCCTCACCGGCGAGGCCCGGCAGGACGTGAACCGCGAGCGGAGCCGCGGCCGCGTAGCCGATCGCCACGATCGCGAGCGACGCGAGAGCCAGGTTCGCGAAGCTGCTGGCGAGCGCCCAGGCCTCGCCTTGCCCGCGGTGGTTCCGGGTCGCCACGAACTTGGGTACGAGCGACAGGTGCAGCACCGAGCGGCTGTGGAACCCGAGCATCACCGGGAGGAGCTGGCCGAGGAAGAGGACGTCGGTGTCGAGCCCGGCGCCGAAGTGCGCCGCGACCACCGCGATCGAGATGAAGCGCAGCGCGAGCGACGTGATGCCGATCGCGAACAGGGCCGCCGAGGCCGAGCGGATGCGCTGAGCCTTGCCGAGCGGATGGGGGTCGGGTGAGGTCACGTCCAGGTGGGGTGGTCGATCGAAGTCGGGTACGAGACGCCTCCACCACGATCGAAAGCATCGAGCGTGCCACCGGCGCGCGGGTGGCCGCGTCTGCAAATGTCGGTCGATGCGCCCGGACCTTCCGTCCGCAAGCGCCCGACGCCGGACAGGTTGCCGCGCAGACGGGGCGGATTGTCCGGGTTCGTCATCGAGAGGGGATCTCCGCACGCCGGCCAGACGTAACGCTGCGTGGTGCATCGTGACGGCGAGGCGTGCGGAATCCGACGCACCAGGGCGCGGCCGTCGCGGTCCGGCGGGGGCGGTTGGCGCGCCAAATAGAACGTGTTCTACTTGGCGCTGGAGCGGGCCGCGCGCCCGGAGGAGATACACCGATGGCCGAGGCGTACATCATCGACGCGGTCCGCACTCCGGTCGGAAGACGACGGGGTGGCTTGAGCCAGGTACACCCGGCGGACCTCGGGGCCCACGTGCTGAAGGAGCTCGTGGCGCGGACGAAGATCGATCCGGCGGCGGTGGAGGACGTGGTCTTCGGGTGCGTCGATACGATCGGCCCACAGGCGGGAGACATCGCGCGCACCTGCTGGCTCGCGGCGGGGTTACCCGAGGAGATTCCCGGGACCACGATCGATCGTCAGTGCGGTTCGTCACAACAGGCCGTTCACTTCGCGGCCCAGGGCGTCATGAGCGGCACCCAGGACCTGGTGATCGCGGGTGGCGTCCAGAACATGAGCCAGATCCCGATCGCCTCCGCGATGACGTGCGCGGCGCAGCTCGGTTTCACCGATCCGTTCTCGTGATCGAAGGGCTGGCAGGCACGTTACGGCGGCCAAGAGGTCTCGCAGTTTCGCGCCGCGGAGATGATCGCCGCGAAGTGGGACTGCAGCCGCGAGGAGATGGAGCGGTTCGCCTTCGAGAGCCACCAGCGTGCCATTCGCGCTCAGGACGAAGGCCGCTTCGACCGCGAGATCGCCCCGCTCGAGGGTGTGATGCGCGACGAGGGGCCGCGCCGCGAGACCACGCTCCAGGCGATGGCGTCCCTCAAGACGCTCGCCGAAGGAGGTCGTCTGACCGCGGCGGTCGCGAGCCAGATCTCGGACGGTGCGGCCGCGTTGCTGATCGCCTCGGAGCGCGCGGTGAAGGAGCACGGACTCAAGCCACGCGCGCGGATCCATCACCTGAGCGTGCGCGGTGCGGACCCGGTGTGGATGCTCACCGCGCCGATCCCGGCGACCGCGTACGCGATGAAGAAGACGGGCCTGAAGATCGGGGACATCGACGCCGTCGAGATCAACGAGGCCTTCGCGCCGGTGGTGCTGGCCTGGCTCAAGGAGACGGGAGCCGATCCGTCGAAGGTGAATCCGAACGGCGGCGCGATCGCGCTCGGCCATCCACTCGGCGCGTCGGGCGCACGCCTGATGACCACGTTGCTCGGCGAGCTCGACCGCACGGGCGGCCGGTTCGGCCTCCAGACCATGTGCGAGGGCGGGGGGCAGGCGAACGTGACGATCGTGGAACGGCTGAGCTGAGCAGAGCGGAGCGAGCGATGGCGGGACTGTGTGACGGACGGGTAGTGATCATCACCGGAGCCGGCCGTGGTATCGGTCGCGCCCATGCCCTGGCGTTCGGCCGTGAGGGTGCCAAGGTCGTGGTGAACGACCTTGGGGCGGCGCTCGACGGAAGCGGCAACTCGACCAGCCCGGCTGGCGAGGTGGTGGACGAGATCCGCGCGGCGGGCGGGCAGGCGATCGCCAACGGCGAGGACATCGCCGACTTCGCGGGCGGTGGACGGCTCGTCAAGGCCGCCATGGAAGCCTTCGGCCGGCTCGACGTGGTCGTCAACAACGCCGGGTTCCTGCGCGACCGGATGTTCGTCAGCACCTCCGAGGAAGAATGGGACGCGGTCGTCCGGGTCCACCTCAAGGGCCACTTCTGCGTGGCGCGACATGCCGCGGCCTACTGGCGGGATCAGGTCAAGGCCGGGCACGCCGTCGACGCGCGCATCATCAACACCAGCTCGGGCGCAGGCCTTCAGGGGAGCGTCGCGCAGGGGACGTATTCGGCCGCGAAGGCAGGTATCGCCGCGCTCACGCTCGTTCAGGCCGCCGAGCTCAAGCGGTACGGCGTGACCGCCAACGCGATCGCGCCGGCGGCTCGCACCCGCATGACCGAGGACGTGTTCAAGGACATGATGAAGCGGCCCGAGAGCGGCTTCGATGCCATGGATCCGGCCAACGTTTCGCCCCTGGTGGTGTGGCTCGGTAGCTCGGACTCCCGCGACGTGAGCGGCTGCGTGTTCGAGGTCGCGGGCGGCAAGATCTCGGTCGCCGACGGCTGGCGCACCGGCCCGGAGGTCGACAAGGGCGATCGCTGGGCGCCGGCCGAGGTGGGGCCGGCGATCCGTGAGCTGCTGGCGCGAGCGGTGCCGGCGCAGAAGGTCTACGGAACCTGAGCGGCGCGACGCCGGGATCTTTCGGGTCTCCCATGGCTGCTGCGTCGGCGCTCGACTTCACCGGGCAGGTCGTCCTCGTCACCGGGGGCGCCAAGGGCGTCGGCCGGGGGATCACGGTGGCGTTCCTGGAGGCGGGAGCGCACGTGGTCATCTGTGGGCGGAACGAGCCTGCGGACCCGATCGTGGCCGGTGGGCGCGGCGCCGTCTTCGTGCCGGCCGACGTGCGCTCGCCCGAGGACGTCGATCGTCTGGTCGGGGTCGCGGTCGAGCGCTTCGGACGCCTCGACGTGCTGGTCAACAACGCAGGCGGCTCTCCCCATGCGGACGCCGCCACGGTCTCACCGCGGTTCTTCGCCAAGATCCTCGAGCTCAACCTCACCGCCCCGTTCGTGCTCGCCCAGCGCGCCAACGCGGTGATGCAGAACCAGGCGGGTGGTGGCTCGATCGTGAACATCGCGAGCGTCAGCGGCACGCGCCCATCGCCGGGCACCGCCGCCTACGGCGCCGCGAAGGCCGGCCTGCTCAACCTGACGCAGACGCTGGCGGTGGAGTGGGCCCCCAAGGTGCGCGTGAACGCCGTGACGGGCGGAATGATCCGCACCGAGCAATCCCACCTCCACTACGGGGACGAGGCCGGGATCGCGTCCGTCGGCGCCACGGTGCCGCTCGGTCGCCTCGCCGACCCACGCGAGATCGCCGACGTCTGCCTGTTCCTGGCGTCGCCGCTGGCGAGCTACGTGAGCGGCGCCGCGATCGTGGTGCACGGCGGCGGCGAGCGCCCGGCGTTCCTGGACGCGGCGAAGAACACCACCTCGGCGCCGAAGCGCGGCTGAGCCGCCCGCGGCGCCGAAGAAGAGGGGAAGAGTCGTGCCGATCTCGCGTGAGGTGAAGGACGGCATCGCGACGGTGGTCATGAACCACCCGCCGGTGAACGCGCTGACGGTGAAGGGCTGGTTCGAGCTCGCCGACCTCGTCCGCTCGCTCGGTCACGATCCCGAGGTGCGGGTGGTCGTGCTGACCGCGGAGGGCAAGGGCTTCAACGCCGGCGTCGACATCAAGGAGATGCAGGCCACCCAGGGCTTCGACGCCCTGATCGGCGCGAACCGTGGCTGCTACGCGGCGTTCGCCGCGGTCTACGAGTGCGCCGTGCCGGTGATCGCCGCGGTCCACGGCTTCTGCCTGGGCGGGGGTGTCGGGCTGGTCGGCAATGCCGACGTCATCATCGCCTCCGACGACGCCTATTTCGGGCTGCCCGAGGTCGATCGAGGCGCGCTCGGCGCCGCGACCCATCTGGCGCGGCTCGTGCCGCAGCACAAGATGCGCGCGATGGTCTACACCGCCACGAACGTCACCGCGCGCGAGCTGCTGCACTTCGGCTCGGTGCTCGAGGTGGTGCCCCGGGAGAAGCTACGCGACACCGCCCACCGGGTCGCGTCCCAGATCGCGGCCAAGAGCCCGGCCGTGATCCGCGCAGCCAAGGAGGCTCTCAACGGCATCGACCTGTGGGACGTGAAGCGCAGCTACCGCTTCGAGCAAGGCTTCACGTTCGAGCTCAACCTGAGCGGCGTCGCCGACCAGGCGCGCGATGCATTCGTCGAGAAGCGGGACGCCGGCTTCGGCGTGAAGAAGGGCTGAGGGGAGCTGCGAGCGCCATGGCGGACAAGCGCATCACCGAGGACGACGTCGTCGCGGAGCTCCGCGACGGCATGACGATCGGGATCGGCGGGTGGGGGTCACGGCGCAAGCCGATGTCGTTGGTGCGCGCGATCGCCCGCTCGCCACTTCGCGACCTCACGATCGTGTCGTACGGCGGGCCGGACGTCGGGATCCTGTGTGCCGTCGGCAAGGCGAGGAAGGTGATCTACGGCTTCGTGTCGCTCGACTCGATCCCCCTCGAGCCGCACTTCCGCAAGGCCCGCGAGGCTGGCTCCGTCGACGCGATGGAGCTCGACGAGGGGATGTTCCAGTGGGGGCTGCGCGCCGCGGCGTACCGGCTGCCGTTCCTGCCGACACGCGCCGGGCTCGGCTCGGACGTGATGCGGATCAACCCGGCGTTGAGGACGGTTCGGTCGCCGTACGCCGATGGCGAGGAGCTGGTCGCCATGCCCGCGCTCGAGCTCGACGCCGCGCTCGTCCACATGAACCGCGCCGACGCCCGCGGAAACGGTCAGTACCTGGGCCCGGACCCGTATTTCGACGACCTCTTCTGCATGGCCGCGAAGCGCCGCTTCTTGAGCTGCGAGCGGATCGTCCCTACCGAGAAGCTGCGAGAAGAGGGCCCGATCCAGTCGCTCCTGATCGACCGCATGATGGTGGACGGCGTGGTCGAGGCGCCGATGGGGGCGCACTTCACCGAATGCCCGACCGACTACGGGCGGGACGAGGCCTTCCAGAAGGAGTACGCGGCGACCGCGAAGGATCCCGCCGCGTGGGCGAAGTTCAAGGAACGCTATCTCGATGCGCCGAGCCACGCGGCCTACGTGGAGGCGGTGAAGAGCCGATGAGCACCGACGCCACCCGTGACGAGATCTGTGTAGTCGCGTGCGCCGAGGCGTTTCGCGGCGACGGCGAGATCATGGCGAGCCCGATGTTGCCGGTCCCGGCCCTCGGAGCTCGCCTCGCCAAGAAGACGTTCGCGCCCGACTTGGTGCTGACGGACGGCGTCGCCGCGATGCAGGAGTGGGGCGTCGTCGAAGGCTGGATGCCGTACCGCAAGGTGTTCGACGTGGTGTGGTGGGGGCGGCGCCACGTGTTCATGGGGGCCTCGCAGCTCGATCGCTTCGGCAACCAGAACCTGTCGTGCATCGGCGACTGGCGAAAGCCGTCGAGCCAGCTCCTCGGCGTGCGTGGTGCCCCTGGCAACACCATCTGCCACACCACCAGCTACTGGGTGCCGAAACACGGCAAGGACGTGTTCGTCGAATCCGTCGACCTGGTGAGCGGCGTGGGCTACGACCGCGCTGCCGCGCTCGGCCCGCTCGCGGGCCGCTTCCACGAGATCCGCGTGGTGGTGACCAACCTCGCCGTCCTCGACTTCGATACCCCGGACCATCGCATGCGACTCAGGAGCGTCCACCCGGGGGTCCCGGTCGACGAAGTGCTCGCGGCGACCAGCTTCGAGCTGGTGGTCCCGCCGTCGGTGCCCGAGACGCGGCGCCCGAGCACCGCCGAGCTCGAGCTGATCCGCGCGGGGCTAAAGTGAGCTTCGCGGCACTCAGGACTCGCTTCTGCGAGATGGTCGGGTGCGAGTACCCGATCGTCCAGACCGGCATGGGCTGGGTGTCCGGGGTGCGTCTCACCTCGGCGACGAGCGCCGCCGGTGGTTTCGGGATCCTCGCCGCGGCCACGATGACGTTCGAACAGCTCGAGAGCGCCATCCGCGAGGTGAAGCAGCGCACCGACCGCCCGTTCGGCGTGAACATGCGCGGGGACCAGCCGGACGTCGGCCGCTTCGCCGACCTGGTGATCCGCGAGCGGGTGCGCCTCACCAGCTTCGCGAGCCCGCCGACCAAGGACCTGGTCCGCAAGCTCAAGGACGCCGGCGTCCTCACCATGCCCACGATCGGCGCTCCGAGGCACGCCCAGAAGATGGCGGAGTGGGGCGTGGACGCCGTGATCGCCCAGGGGCACGAGGGCGGCGGGCACACGGGGCCGATCGCGACCTCGCTGCTGTTGCCCTCGGTGACCAAGGCGGTGTCGATCCCGGTGATCGGCGCTGGTGGTTTCCACGACGGACGTGGGCTGGTGGCCGCGCTCGCCTACGGCGCAGCGGGCATCGCCATGGGCACGCGCTTCCTGCTGACCCGGGAGAGCCGCGTACCCGACGACGTGAAGGCGACGTATCTCAAGACGAACCTGATGGGCACGGTGGTCACGACGGCCATCGACGGCGCGCCGCAGCGCGTGATCCGCACGGACCTGATCGATCGGCTCGAGCGCGCGAACCCGCTCTTCCGGCTGCCCCGGGCGCTCGCGAACGCATGGCGGTTCCGCAACCTGACCGGTACGTCGATCGTCAACCTCGTCCGCGAGGGGCTCGCGATGCGCGAGAGCCAGGAGCTCACGTGGGCGCAGCTCGCGATGGCCGCGAACGCGCCGATGCTCACCAAGGCGACGATGGTGGACGGCAACCTGGAAGCCGGGATCCTGCCCACGGGTCAAGTGGTGGGGACCATCGAGTCGCTGCCCACCGTGGCCGAGCTCATCGGTGGGCTGATGGCCGAAGCCGAAGCGACCCTTCGCCGACTCGCCGCCTGACGGGGACTGCCGATGGATCTCGAGTTCACCGAGACAGAGCGAGCTTTTCGTGCCGAGTGCCGTGCGTGGCTCGGCGCGCACGTCCCGAAGACTCCGTTGCCGTCGGGAGACACTCGCGAAGGATTCGCCCGCCATCTCGAGTGGGAGCACGAGCTCTTCGATGCCGGGTGGGCGGTGGTGTCGTGGCCCAGGAAGTACGGCGGACGCGAGGCCACGCTCTTCGAATGGCTGATCTTCGAGGAGGAGTACTATCGCGCCCAGGCGCCCAACCGCGTGACGCAGAACGGCATCTTCCTGCTCGCGCCGGTTCTCTTCGAGTACGGCAACGACGAGCAGCGGGACCGCATCCTCGAGCCGATGGCGCGCGGCGATCACACCTGGGCGCAGGCCTGGTCCGAGCCGAACGCGGGCAGCGACCTGGCCGGTCTGCGTAGCGAGGCGATCCGAGTGGAGGGCGGCTGGCGGTTGCGTGGCCAGAAGACCTGGTGCACGCGCGGAGCCTTCTGCGATTCCGTGTACGGCCTCTTCCGGACCAACCCCAAGGTGCCGCGCCACCGGGGATTGACCTACTTCATGGTGCGGCTCGACGCGGAGGGCGTGAGGGTGCGCGGCGTCGAGCGGCTCGACGGCGACGAGGGCTTCGCCGAGGTGTTCTTCGACGACGTGTTCGTGCCCGACACCGACGTGATCGGGAAGGTCGACAAGGGCTGGGACATCGCGATGGCCACCACCAACTCGGAGCGCGGGCTGACGCTGCGCAGCCCCGGCCGCTTCATGGCGACGGCGACGCGTCTCATCGAGCTGTGGCGCTCGCGGCGTCACGCGGCCGATCCCGCGCTGCGGGACGCGGTGGTGGAGGCCTGGATCGATGCGGAGGCCTACCGCTGGTACACGTACGGCACGGTGACGCGCATGGTCGAGGGCCACGCCATGGGCGCCGACTCGAGCCTCAACAAGATCTTCTGGTCCGAGATGGACGTGCGCATGCACGAGACCGCGCTCGCGCTCCTCGGTCCGACGCGAGAGCTGGAGGCGGGCGGCCTCGACGCCGAAGGCGCCTGGCTCAAGGGCTTCCAGTTCGCGCTGGCGGGGCCGATCTACGCGGGTACGAACGAGATCCAGCGCAACGTGGTGGCCGAGCGGCTGCTCAAGCTGCCCAAGGGCTGAAGGCGGGTTCGACGTCATGCGCTTCGCGTTCACGGACGATCAGCTCGGGTTCCGCGACTCGCTTCGCGACATGCTCGCGAACGAATGTCCGCCCGGTGCGTTACGCGCTTGCTGGACCAACGACACCGGTCGGGTACCCGGGCTGTGGCGGAAGCTCGGCGACCTCGGGCTCCTCGGCATCTCCGCATCCGAGGAGCAAGGTGGGCTGGGACTCGCCGAGGTGGACATGGTGCTTCCCCTCGAGGAGGCGGGGCGCGCGGCGTTGCCCGAGCCACTCGTGGAGCACGCCGCCGTGGCGATCCCGATCGTGGAGGCCTTCGCGCCCGCCGTGCTTCGCGAGCGCTGGGTTCCCCGTGCCGTGACGGGCGAGGTCACGCTCACGATCGCGCTCGACGACGCTCCGTTCGTCCTGGGTGCCGACTCGGCCGACCTGGTGCTGGTCTGGTCGGGAGGCGCACTCCGCGCGGTGGAGCGATCGGAGCTGACTCTCGCCCGGTGCCGATCCGTCGACGGCGCGCGGAGGCTCTTCTCGATCGTGTCGGGCATGGGTGGTGGCGAGTCGATCTGCGACGGGGAGCGGGCGATCGAGGCCGCACGCGACGCCCTCGATCGCGGAGCCCTCGCCGCGGCCGCTCAGCTACTCGGTCTGGGGGCCGCGGTCCTCGACCTGACGGTCGGCTACGTCAAGGTCCGCGAGCAGTTCGGCAAGCCGATCGGTAGCTTCCAGGCCATCAAGCATCACCTCGCGAACGCCCTCACGGCGCTCGAGATGGCGCGACCGCTCGTGTACCGCGCCGCCGCCTCGATGGCGGCCCGCGACGCGTCGCGATCCATCCACGTCTCGATCGCGAAGGCCCGTGCTTCCACCGCGGCCCAACAGGTCGCCCGGATCGCGCTGCAGTGCCACGGCGCGATCGGCTACTCGACCGAATACGACCTGCATCTGTGGATGAAGCGGATCTGGGCGCTGGCAGCGGCCTGGGGCGACCCGGCTCGACACCGCGCTCGGATCGCCGCCGCCGTGCTCGAGGGTGAAGGGCAGGTGTACCCGTGACCCTGGCGTTCAACGACGAGCAACTCGCGCTCGCCGAGTCGGCGCGCCGGTTCCTCGGTGTGCACTCCACCTCGGTCGAGGTGCGCCGACTCATGGAGTCCGACCTCGGTTTCGATCCGTCCGTCTGGGAGCGGGCCGCAGGGGAGCTCGGCTGGACCGCGATCGCGATCCCGGAGAGCTACGGCGGCCTTGGCCTCGGGGCGGTCGAGATCTCGGTGCTGATGGAGGAGATGGGCCGGAACCTCTTCTGCGCCCCCTTCCTCTCGACCGTGTGCCTCGCGACCCCGGCGTTGCTGCTGGTGGGGGACGAGCAGCAGAAGCAGGAGGTTCTGCCCGGGATCGCCGCGGGTACGACGCGCGCCGCGCTGGCCTGGGCCGAGAGCCGTAACGCCGTGACGCCTGCGGAGATCACTTGCGAGGCCCGCGCGACGGCGACCGGCTTCTCGCTCCATGGCGTGAAGAGCTTCGTCGTCGACGGGCACACCGCGGACTTGCTGATCGTCGCGGCGCGCGAGCCGGGCAGCGTCGGGATCGAAGGGATCCGGCTCTTCCTGGTGCCGGCGACGGCGGCGGGCTCGGGCGACACCACCTGCCAACCCTCGACCAGACCCGCCGCCTGGCGCGGATCGTCCTCGACGGCGTCGAGGTGTCACGCGCGGCGTTGCTCGGTGGCGCCGGCTCGTGCTGGCCAGCGCTCGAGCGCACGCTCGACCTGGCCGCGATCGCGGTGGCCGCCGAGCAGGTGGGCGGTGCCGATCGGTGTCTCGAGCTCGCCGTCGAATACGCCAAGGTGCGGGTTCAGTTCGGCCGCCCGATCGGCTCCTTCCAGGCGATCAAGCACAAGTGCGCCGACATGCTCCTGCGCGTGGAATCGGCGCGCTCGGCGGCTCGCTACGCGGCCCAGGTCGCGGCGCTCGCGGCGGCGAGCGGTGGCGACGAGGACGTCGCGAGCGCCGCGGCGCTCGCTCGCTCCTATGCCTCGGATTCGTTTCGGACATGCGCCGGGGAGTCGCTGCAGATCCATGGTGGGATCGGTTTCACGTGGGAGCACGACGTCCACCTGTTGTTCAAGCGGGCGCGTTCGTCGTCGACCCTGCTCGGCGATGCGTCCTTCCACCGCGAGCGTATCGCGCGCGCCATCGGCCTTTGACGGGCCAGTCGGAGAACGCGGATGGACCTGGATCTGACCTCGGAGGATCTGCAGTTCCAGGACGAGGTTCGCGCGTGGCTCGCGGAGAACCTTCGTGGCGAGTTCGCCGAGCTCCGTGGCCGAGGCTGGACGGGTGACATGGATGGGGCGCTGGAGGGGCGCCGCCTCTGGGAATCGCGCCTGGCCGGAGGCAAGTGGACTTGCCTGGGATGGCCGCGCGAGCACGGCGGGCGTGCCGCCACGCTGATGCAAGAGGTGATCTTCAACGAGGAGTACGTGCGAGCCGGCGCGCCGGGGCGCCTCGGTCACATCGGCGAGACCCTGCTCGGACCGACGCTGATCGCGTTCGGTACCGATGAGCAGCGGCGACGCTTCCTGCCCCCGATCGTCGCCGGGCAGGAGCTGTGGTGCCAGGGCTACTCCGAGCCCAACGCCGGGAGCGACCTCGCGAACGTCCAGTGCAAGGCCGAGCGCGTCGGCGACGAATGGGTGATCAATGGTCAGAAGATCTGGACGTCCCTCGCGGCGATCTCGGATTGGTGCTTCGCGCTCTGTCGGACGGACTCGTCGGGTGCCAAGCACCACGGCATCTCGTTCCTGCTCGTGCCGATGCACCAGCCGGGCGTGCGGGTGGTTCCGATCCGGCAGATCACCGGCACGGCCGAGTTCGCCGAGGTGTTCTTCGAGGACGCGCGCACCGCAGCCGTGAACGTCGTGGGCGAGGTGAACGGCGGCTGGAAGGTCGCGATGGGGCCCTGGCCTTCGAGCGCGGCGCGTCGACGCTGGCGCAGCAGCTCCAGTTCGAGGCCGAGCTCACCCGGATCGTGGACGCCGCCAAGCACAACGGCGCCGCGTCCGATCCGCTGATCCGGCAGCGCCTCGCCGATGCCTGGATCGGGCTTCGGATCATGCGTCTCAACGCGCTTCGCGTGCTAGGCGGAGCGGAGGGGGCGTCGCTCACGCGCGAGGCGCTGATCACCAAGCTCTACTGGGCGACGTGGCACCGCACCCTGGGCGAGCTCGCGGTCGACGTGCTCGGCTCGGCGGGCGAGATCCTCGACGGGTTCCCGTACCGATTGAACGAGCTCCAGCGGCTCTTCCTGTGGACCCGTGCGGACACGATCTACGCCGGAACCAACCAGATCCAGCGCAACATCATCGCCGAGCGCGGGCTGGGACTGCCGAGGTAAGGCGCGCCATCGCGCGCGCCGTGCTGTTCAGCTGCCGGTGCGTCCACCGGCGCCGCCGGTCGGGTTCGGCTTCGCCTTGTCGTGGAGGCTGTTCTCGAGGAACCGCCGGTTCTGGGTCGCTTCTGCCGAGCTGCCCTCGACACCCGAGTTCTGCTTCTCGTCGGCCGCCTTGGCGGTGGCTCGTGCCTCGGCCTCGGCGGCGCGCCGCTGAGCCTCGCCCTCGATCTCGCCCTTGACCCGCGCCATCTCGGCCTGGGCGTCCGCGCTCTTGATCTTTCCGGCGTCGAGCTGGTCGGCGATGCCGCGCCACTGCTTGCCGAGCGAGTCGAGGAGGTCGAGGTTCTCGGGTCCGTACTGCTGATAGGCGGGGCGGACCTTGGCGATGTAGCACTCGACGTACGACCGATTGGTGGCGATCTCGTGGCGCTGTAGCTTTCCGAAGCACTCGGCGTTCACCGCGCGGTCGGCCTCGGCGAGCTTGTCCATGTTCGCTCGCAGTAGCTCCTCGGGGCTCGGCGCGGGTGGCGCGCTCTGCGAGGCGCAAGCGGCTGCGAGCGGGAGGAGTCCGAGAGCGAGGAAGCGAGTGAGCGAACGCGCCATGGGGTCCTCCGTGGAGACGCGGGCCGAGTGACGGCACGAGTGTACGTGGGTGACGGGGCCGGCACCAACGCGCACCGCACCGCTCGGCGCGGGAAGCGCTGTCCCGGGCACTCTTCGGTCGCGAGGGGCGCGCGGCTCAGCGGGTGAGGATCACCGAGGAGCCGTGTCCGAAGAGCCCCTGGTTCGCCGTGATCCCGGTCTTGGCGTTCTTGACCTGACGCGGCCCGGCGGTTCCACGGAGCTGCCACGTGACCTCGCAGACTTGAGCCAGCGCCTGAGCAGGGACCGCCTCTCCGAAGCAGGCGAGGCCGCCCGAGGTGTTCACGGGGCAGCGTCCTCCGAGCCGGGTGACGCCATCGTGGAGCAGCCGCTCGCCCTCGCCGGCCTCGGCGAGACCGAGCTGCTCGTACCAGTCGAGCTCCATCGCCGAGGAGAGGTCGTAGACCTCCGCGAGGCTCATGTCCTCGGGACCGAGCCCGGCTTCCTCGTACGCCGCCCGCGCGACGGAGTCGCGGAACGCGTGGCCGGGCCGTGGGACGACGGCCCACGAGTCGGTGGCGAAGTCCGGCATCTCGATCTGATCGCTCGGATAGCTCGGCGTCACGGTGGAGACCGCAGCGATCTTCACGCCGCTCGTCACGCCTTTCTTGCGAGCGTAGTCGGCGCTCGCGACGACCACGGCCGCGCCGCCGTCGCTGGTGGCGCAGATCTCGAGGAGGCGAAGCGGATCCGCGACCATGTTGGACGCGAGGACGGCGTCCACGGTCAGTTCCTGCCGATACCGAGCGTAGGGGTTGGTGAAGCCGTGCTGAGCGTTCTTGACCCGCACCTCGGCGATGTCGCGCTCGGTGGTGCCGTAGAGATCCATGCGGCGACGCGCGTAGAGGGCGAAGTACGTGGGGTTCGTGGCCCCGAGCAGGCGAAAGCGGAGCCAGTCGGGGTCGTTGGGTCGTTCGCCCGCCTGCGGTGCGAGGAAGCCCTTCGGCGTGGTATCGGCGCCGACCACCAGCGCCACGTCACAGCGGCCCGACCGGATCTGGGCGCGCGCGGCCTCCAGCGCCATCGAACCGGAGGCGCACGCCGCGTACGAGCTCGCGATCCGGGCGCCGTTCCATCCCAGCGCCTGAGCGAACGTCGCACCGGCCACGTAGCCCGGATAGCCGCAGCGCATCGTGCAGGCGCCGGACACGAACTGGATGTCGGTCCATGCGACCCCGGCGTCGGCTAGCGCCGCGCGCGCGGCGGCGACGCCGTACTCGACGAAATTCTGTCCCCACTTGCCCCAGGGGTGCATGCCTACCCCCAGGATCACCACCTCGTCTCGGGCCATCGTGCGCTCCTCGGTCGGGCTCGCGGTCGCTCAGCTCGCGACGGGCTTCCATTTCCACACGAGGAGCTCTTTCTCCTCGGTAGCGAACAGCGTCTCGACCACCAGCTCGACCTCCATGCCGACGCGCACGTCCTCGACGCGCACACCGTGCGCGAGCTGGCCCATCACGACCATGCCTTCCTTCTCGAGCTCCACCGCTGCGATTCCGAAGGGCACGTAGGGATCGCTCGCCACGTAAGGCGCGGGCGGCTTGTAGCAGGCGTTGGTGTAGGACCAGATCGTCCCCCGCTGGCTCAAGGGAACCGCGCGAAACGAGGTCGAGTCGCAGCTCGGGTTCTTGCAGAAGGACTTCTCGCGCGGAAACGAGATCGTCCCGCACTTCTCGCATTGGCCGCCGATGAGGTGGGGGTTCGGGCCGTTGCTCTCGAACCATCCCTCGACGGCAGGCACCTTCGGCTTGTCGGTGCTCATGGGTCACGCCTCCAGTGAAACGTGTTCTAGTCCCCGCGGGCTCGGGTTCCAAGAGCGCGCGAGCCCGCGACCAGCGCACACGGCCGACCTCACCGGGCTGGCGTCGCCGGCGCGCCGTAGTCCTGCGGCACCATGAAGTCGGAGCCGGAGTCGATCGCGAGGATGCAGATGGCCAGCAGCGCCGTGCCGATCCCGACGGCGGCGAGCCTGGATCGGTCCGGCGGGCCGGAAGGCGGCGCTGCCTGGCTCATCCCTCGGGTGAGGGTTCCGCGAAACCCATCTCGATCTCTGGGCATGTCCCGACCCTCGACCCGGAGTGTGGGTATCGGCTGCGATCGTGCGACGAGCGGCCGGCGCACCTTAGCAAAGCGTACCGGGCGGCGCACGGTATGATCGGCGGCCGCCGCGCGACTCGGAGGATCCGGATGAGCGACATCGAGACGAGGGACCGGTTCTTCATCGACGGTCGATGGGTTGGCTCGCGGAGCGTCGAGCAGTTCGACGTCGTGAACCCGACCACGGAGGAGGTGATCGGGCGCATCCCGGCGGGGACCCCGGCGGACGTCGACGACGCGGTGATGGCCGCGCACGCGGCCTTGCCGGGCTGGTCGAGCACGCCACCTCCTGTCCGGGCGGAGGCGCTGCGCGCGATCGGCGCGGGTCTCACGGCGCGCCGCGACGAGCTCGCGCTCTGCATCGCTCGAGAGCTGGGCGCGCCGATCGGCGCCGCTGCGCAGGTGCATGTCGGTTTTCCGGTCTTCACGTTCGGCTTCTACGCCGACCTCCTCGGGCGATACACGTTCGAGGAGCCGAGCGGCCCCTCGCTGATCGTGAAGGAGCCGGTGGGCGTGGTCGCCGCGATCACGCCCTGGAACTACCCGCTGCACCAGGTCGTGGCGAAGGTTGCGCCGGCGCTCGCGGCGGGGTGCACCGTGGTGCTCAAGCCGAGCGAGGTGGTACCGCTGGCGTGCTTCCGGCTCACCGAGATCATCGAGTCCGCCGGGCTTCCCCCTGGCGTCTTCAACTTCCTCACCGGTTCGGGCTCCGTGGTCGGTGAGGCGATGGCGGCTCATCCCGGGGTGGACATGGTGTCGTTCACCGGGTCGACGCGGGCGGGACGGCGTCGCCGCGCTCGCCGCGAGCACGGTGAAGCGGGTCGCCCTCGAGCTCGGTGGCAAGTCGGCGAACCTGATCCTCGAAGACGCCGACCTCGACACCGCGGTGCGCGCGGGAGTCCAGCACGTGTGCCTCAACTCGGGGCAGATGTGTACTGCCTGGAGCCGCATGCTGGTCCCGGAGGCGCGAGTCGAGGAGGCGGCGCGGATCGCCAGGGACGAGGCCGAGCGGATCACCGTCGGCGATCCGGTCGAGGGCCGCGCCAAGATGGGCCCTCTCGTGAGCCGGACCCAGCGCGAGCGCGTGCGTGGCTACATCCGCGCGGGCGTCGAGGCCGGCGCACGCCTGGTCACGGGTGGGGTCGAGCCTCCGGAGGGACTCTCGCGGGGCTTCTTCGTGCGACCCACGGTCCTCTGCGGAGTGTCCTCGACGATGACCGTGGCTCAGGAGGAGATCTTCGGACCCGTGCTTTCGATCCTGAGCTACAGGGACGAGGAGGACGGCATCGCGCTCGCCAATGACACGATCTATGGGCTCGGGGGCGCCGTCTGGTCGGCCGATCCCGCGCGTGCCGAACGCGTGGCACGGCGCCTCCGTACCGGGCAGGTGCACATCAATGGGGCTCCCTTCAACCCGGTGGCGCCGTTCGGTGGGATGAAGCAATCGGGCCGGGGGCGCGAGCTCGGGGTGGGGGCTCGAGGAGTACCTCGAGCTGAAGACGCTGAATCGTTGAACCTGAGCGGCGCGGTTGCCAGCGGTGGCGGGCGCAGGAGCGGTGGGCGGATGAGCGAGTGTCGTCCGGGAGACTTCGATCCGTTCGATCCCGGCGTGATCGAAGCACCGTATCGGTACTACCGTGCACTGCGCCGCCATGCGCCGGTTTACGAGGTGCCGGGCGGCGGGTTCCACGTCGTTAGCTCGTACGCTCTGGTGCAGGAGGTCGCGCTCGCTGCGGAGATCTTCTCGTCGAATCTCGTGGCGGTGCTGCTCGCCGGTGGCGCCACCACCCCCCAGGTGCTGGCCCTCGATCTCGCCGATGTCGAGGCCAAGCCGGTCGACGTTCTGGCGACCGTCGACCCGCCGGTGCACACCCGTCAGCGGCGGGTCATCGGGCGAGCGTTTCAAGCCCGGCGCATGGCCGTCCTGGAATCAGCCGTACGGGCGCGTGCGGCCGCGCTGATCGATCGTGCGGTCGAGACCGGTGGTTGCGACTGGATGGGCGCGGTGGCGGGGCCGTTGCCGCTCGCGGTGATCATCGACCTCCTCGGGCTTCCGGCCGGCGACGCCTCGACCCTTGCGCGCTGGTCGGACGCTGCGATCGCCACGCTGAGTGGCGCGATCACGGCCGAGCAGTGGGCCGAGAGCCTGCGTGAGATCGGTGCGTTCCAGCGGTACCTGCGGGCGCGTTTCCGGGAGGCCGAGCACTCTCCGCGTGAGGATCTGATGGGAGAGCTCGTGCGTGCGACCCGCGACCGGGGCGATGGGCTGAGCCGAGAGGAGGCGAAGGCGGCGCTCTTCCAGCTCTTCATCGCCGGCAACGAATCGACGACCAGCCTGCTCGGCTCGGCGGTGCGACTCATGGTCGAGCGACCGGACGTCGAGGCTTGCGTTCGGAGCGATCCCGCCCGCATCGGCGACCTTCTCGACGAGGCGCTCAGGCTCGAGTCACCGTTCCAGGGACACTTCCGCGTCGTCCGAGCAGACACCCGGCTCGGCGGGGTCGAGCTCACGCGCGGCAGCCGCGTGATGGTCCTGTGGGGGGCGGCGAACCGGGACGAGGCCGTGTTCCCGAACCCCGATCACCTCGACCTGGAGCGCCCCAACATCAAGAGCCACGTCGCCTTCGGGCTCGGAATCCACTACTGCCTGGGAGCCGCGCTCGCGAGGTTGGAGGCGCGCGTCGTGCTCGAGGAACTCCTCGCGAGGTGTCGGCGGATCCGCCTCGCGCCGGGCCATTGCCCGAGCCACCTGGCGAGCGTCTTCGTGCGACGCCTGCGCTCGCTCGAGCTGGTCGTCGCCCCTTGCTGAGCAGGCGAAGTGGGGGCGCGGCGCTGCTATGATGTCGGGCTTCGCGGCGCCGGAATGGCTGGGCCGCGGTCCTCGTTCGAGCGGCTGCCGCACCGATCGACAGCCCAGGAGACGCGAATGAAACGTGTGGGAATCGTGTTGCTCGGGATGATCGTTTGGGCGGCGCCGGCGCTCGCTCAGCACGACGCTGCGCCAGCTCAAGCACCGACCGTCACCGCCGCTCCGAACCCGGCGACGGCTTCGTGGTCACCCAAGCAGAAGCTCGGCTATGCCCTGGGCCGGAACGTCGGTGAGAGCCTGAAGCCCTCGGCCGGGGACGTCGACACGGACTCGCTCGTGAAAGGCTTGACCGAGGCGCTCGCAGGGAAAGACTCGACCATGACGGCGGACGAGACGCGCCAGGTCATGATGGACTTCCAGAAGGCGATGATGGAGAAGCGGCAGGCCGCACAGAAGGCCGAGGCGGACAAGAACCAGGCCGAGGGCCAGAAGTTCCTCGACGAGAACAAGAAAAAGGACGGCGTGAAGGTCACGGCGAGCGGCCTCCAGTACAAGGTGCTCAAGTCGGGCGACGGCAAGTCCCCCAAGCTCACCGATACCGTCACCGCGCACTACAAGGGAACGCTCATCAACGGCACCGAGTTCGACAGCTCGTACAAGCGCAACGAGCCGAGCAAGTTCCCGGTCAACGGCGTGATCAAGGGCTGGACCGAGGCCCTGCAGTTGATGAAGGTCGGCGACAAGTGGCAGCTCGTCATTCCCTCCGACCTGGCCTATGGTCCCCAGGGCCGACCGGGGATCCCGCCCGCGTCGACGCTGATCTTCGAGGTCGAGCTGATCGGCATCAACTGAGCAGCCTGGAGGCGGGGGCGCGTCCCGAGAGCGGTCACACCAGGCGGGGCGCGCCCAGCAGGACGCGAACGACACCACTGTAGTCGACGATCCCAAAGGCGCCGCCGAGGAGGACCCCGGCGGCCAGGTCGCTGGGGTAGTGGACCCCCGTGTAGTAGCGGGAGAAGACCACGGCGGCTGCCCAGATCGCGACCAGCGGCGCCCATGGGCTTCCCGCCAGCGCGAGTCCGACGGCGAGCGCGGTGGCGGTCGACGAGTGGGTCGAAGGCATCGAGGCGTCGCGCGGCCGCAGGCCCAGCGTCTCGTGGCCCTCGAGCGCATCGAAAGGCCGGGTACGGCGGAAGCCCCTTTTCAGTAGCTGGCCGGTCACCAGCGACGCCAGCGAGCCGGTCATGCACGCGAGCCAGATCCGGATCGCGCGCTCGTCGCCGATCCCCACCGAGGTCAGGCTCGCGAGCACGGTCGCGCTGGCGAACCACACCGGGCCGGATCCCGAGTAGGTGACCGCGACCAGGACTGGAGTCAGCGCACGCCGGCGAATCCGCGGTAGCGCGCGCACCATCGCCCGGTCGAGGGCATCGAGCCGCGCCACCAGCGCCCTCGCCCGTGGAGCGAGCGAGTCGGTGATGGCGCTCACGACCGTTTCGGCCACGAGAGGAAATCCGGCCAGTCCGTCGGTACGCGCGTCGGGTAGCACGCCGGTCGCTTCTCGAGGAAGGTCCTGCCCCCCGCGGCCGGGTCCGCCGGGATGGCCCAGGGCGTCATCGTTTGGTGGACGAATCGGCTACGGCCGGATCGTCGATGCCGGCAAGGCGGCGGGCCAGCGCGACCTTGGCTTCGAGATCCATCTGCCGCGCGATCTGAACCCGCTGCGCCTGCGGAGACCCGGCGCCGTGAAGCGACTCGGTGAGGTAGCCGACGGCGTTGCGACCGAGCGTCATGTTCTCGATGAGTCGCAACATTCGAACTCGATGCTCGGTCGGGACGCCCGCCCGACCACGGAGCAGGCGCTCGAGCAGCGGACCGATCTCCTCGGAGCGTAGGTCCCGCTCGGAGGGGAGGGTCACCACCAGCCCACCCGCGATGTCCTGGGCGAGCCGTGCCATCTCGTACGGAAACCTCGTGACGTTTTGCTTGCACACGTTCGCGAGCAGATCGTCGTTCTGGTAGTTCCCCGCGGCGGTCCGGCGCGACTCGTGCGAGGAAGCGATCCCGGCTCCGTAGATGGTCTCGTTGAGGTGGGTCATCTCGACGAGCTTGTCCCTGACGTGCGAGGCCTTGGCGACACCGTTCATGTCGGCGATGGCCGCAGCGGCGCCGATGAGAACGTCACCGACGCCGGTCTTACAGACGTAGCTCCGGCGGTGGTACGCGGTGAACCGCTCCACCAGGGGGGCCGCGAACCCGGTCTCACCGTCGAGGAACACGTGCTGCCAGGGCACGAACACGTCCTCGAGGATGATCATCGCCTCCTGGCCCGAGTAGCCGGCGTTGCCCACGTCGATCGAGCCACCCTCCAGGCTGCGGGTGTCGCAGGATTGGCGGCCGTAGACGAACGTGAGCCCCGGGGCCTCGACGGGAATGGCGGCGACCACCGCGAAGTCGCGATCCTCGGCCGAGAGGCGCATCGTGGGCATGACCACGATCCAGTGCGAATTGATGCAACCCGTCTGGTGGGCCTTGGCGCCGCGTAATACGAGTCCGTCGGACCGGCGTTCGACGACGTGCACGAAGACGTCCGGATCCTCTTGCTCGGAAGGACTCTTGCCACGGTCTCCCTTGGGATCGGTCATCGCGCCGCCGATCACCAGGTTGAGCTCCTGGGCCATCGCGATGAACGCTCTCAGCCTCGGGTGATAGGGGGTGCCATGGGCCTGATCGCAGTCGTAGGTCACGGAGAAGAGCGCGTTGATCGCGTCCATGCCGACGCATCGCTGGAAGCACGTCCCGGTGAGCTGACCCAGCCGGCGCTGCATCTTGTTCTGGGCGACCACGTCCTCGCGTGACTCGGTGACGTGGAGGAAACGGTTCACCGAAAGGCCCGTGAGCGACGAGCGTGCCGTCGCGAGCGCGGGGTCGGTGACGGCGAGCTCGTAGGTCGCGGCGACCGCTTGCACGGAGGGGCGGACGAGGGGATGGTCCACCGGCTCCGCGAGCCGTTCGCCCAGCGCGAACACGCGCAGGTTCCGTCCGCGCAGGCTCGCCAGGTAGTCGGCGTGGGTGCGGATCGGGTGTCCGGGAGTTCCGGGGCGCGACGCGACGGGCGCCAACCCTGGAACGACGGAGCAATCGGGCGAGGGCATCGGATACGCGGCGACGACGTTAGGAGCCCGGCCCCTCAGATGTTGAGCGGTCGCCCGTCGACCGCCAGGGCCGCCTCGCGAAGCACTTCCGGCAGGGTTGGATGCGCGTGACACGTGCGTGCGATGTCCTCGCTCGATGCGCCCACCTCCATCGCAAGCGTCGCCTCGGCGATCAGCTCTCCGGCGCGTGGCCCGAAGATGTGGATCCCGAGCACGCGGTCGGTGTGCTCGTGCGCGAGGATCTTCACCCGACCCTCGAGCTGGTTGAGCGTGCGGGCGCGGGCGTTCGCGCGGAACGGGAAACTGCCCTTTCGGTAGGGAATGCCTTCGGCCTTGAGTGCGTCCTCGGTCTTGCCCACCGTCGCGAACTCGGGGTTCGTGTAGCAGACGCCCGGGATCGTCTCGTAGTTGACGTGGGACCAGCCGGTTCCGATCCACTCGGCGACCGCCACGCCTTCCTCTTCGGCCTTGTGTGCGAGCATCGGTCCCGCGATGACGTCGCCGATCGCGTGCACGCCCGGGACCGAGGTCTGCCAGTGGGCATCGACCGGGATCCGGCCTCTCGCGTCGGTCGCGAGTCCCGCGGCGTCGAGCGCCAGCCCCTCGGTGTAGGGAAGGCGACCGACCGCCACGAGGACGCGATCGCAGCGTATCGGCTCGGCGCCTTCCATCTCGACGACGGCGCCGTCACCGTCGCTGCGCGCGCCGGTCACCCGTCGGCCGAGGTGGAACTCGAGCCCTTGCTTCGCGAATACCTTCTGCGCCTCGGATGCCATCTCGCTGTCCATGCCCGGCAGGATCCGGTCGAGGAACTCGACCACGGACACCTTGGCGCCGAGCCTTCGCCAAACCGAGCCGAGCTCGAGGCCGATGTAGCCCGCGCCGATGACGACGAGGTGGCCGGGAACCTCCCGGTAGCACAGGGCCTCGGTGCTCGTGCCGACCCGGTCGCCGTCGAGCTCGACGCCGGGCAGGCTGGCGGGCTTGCTGCCGGTCGCGATCAGCACGTGCTTCGCGGTCAGCTCGAACGCCACGCCGTCTCCGGCCGCGACCTGCACCCGCGTCGGGCCAGCGAACCGCCCGAGTCCCGAATAGCGCGTGATCTTGTGCTTCTTGAACAAGCCGGCGATGCCGGTCGTGAGCGCCTTGACGACCTGTTCCTTGCGCTTGAGCATCGCGGCGAGGTCGAGCTCGACCGTGCCGGTGCGGACGCCGTGCTGGGCGAACACCCCATGGCTCGCCTCGGAGTAGATCTCGCTCGACTCGAGCAGCGCCTTGCTCGGGATGCAGCCGACGTTGAGGCAGGTGCCGCCGAGCGACGCGTCCTTCTCGACGACACCGACGTTCATCCCGAGCTGTGCCGCCCGGATCGCCGCCTGATAGCCGCCAGGGCCTGCGCCGATGACGACCAGATCGTGAGCATGCTGTTCCATGGGGATGGGCCTCGAGAGCGTCGAGCCGAGGGACGACGGAGCGCACCGGGCGCCTGGTCCGTCACCGGGAGCGACGCGGAGCGCGAAACCGACGGGTTCAGACCTCGAGAAGGATCCGGGTCGGGTCCTCGACGGATTCCTTGATTCGCTTCAGGAACGTGACGGCTTCTCGGCCATCGATGATCCGGTGATCGTAGGTGAGCGCGACGTACATCATCGGGCGTATCACCACCTGCCCCGCGACCGCGACGGGACGATCCTCGATCTTGTGCAAGCCGAGGATCGCGACCTGCGGCGGGTTGACGATCGGAGTGGACAGCAACGAGCCGTACACACCACCGTTCGAGATGGTGAAGGTGCCGCCGGCGAGCTCCTCGGGCTTGAGCTTCCCGCCTTGAGCGCGCTTGCCGTAGTCCTCGATGGCCAGCTCGATCTCGGAAAACGAGAGACGATCGGCGTGCCGAATCACCGGCACGACGAGCCCGCGGCCACCGCCGACCGCGACACCGATGTCGTAGTAGCGGTGGTAGACGATGTCGGTGCCGCGAACCTCCGCGTTGACCTCGGGCACGCGATGGAGCGCGTCGACCGCTGCCTTCACGAAGAAGGACATGAAGCCGAGCTTGATACCGTAGCGCTGGGTGAAGCCGTCCTGGTAATGCTTGCGCAGCGCCATCACCGCAGACATGTCGATCTCGTTGAAGGTCGTGAGCAGCGCCGCCGTCTGCTGCGACTGGACGAGACGCTCCGCGATCTTGCGGCGGAGCGGGCTCATCGGAACCACTTCGTCGTCGGCGGTGGCGGCCTCTCTCGCGACCACGGGTGCCGCGGCGGGGGTGACCGGTGTCGCAAATCGTGGCGCGGCGGCCCGTTCGGCGACGTGGCGCTCGACGTCTTCCTTGAGGAGGCGGCCACCCGGTCCGGACGGCGTCACGTCGGCGGCCGGGAGCTGATTCTGCGCGAGGACTCTGGCGGCGGCCGGCATGACCCGCACGTCCCCCGGCGGGGGGGGATCGGCGGCCGGAGCCGGCACGGGTGACGGGACTGAAGCGGGCGCGGCCGTGGCCGGTTCCGCTGCTGGCCGGGACGCCTCCTCCATCAGTCCGATCGTCTCGCCGACGGCGGCCTTCGCGCCCTTCGCCTTGAGGATCTTGCTCACGGTGCCGGACGCCGGCGCAGGAACCTCGACGGTCGCCTTCTCGCTCTCGATCACCACGACGGGCGAGTCTTTCTCGACCCAGTCGCCCTCGTTCTTCAGCCAGTCGCCGAGCTCGACCTCGGTGATGGATTCGCCAACGCCGGGAACCACGATCTCGATGGGCATGTCGGATGCTTCCTCCGGAGGACAGTCGCAGACGAAATGCGGCGCTCGCGGATCAAAGCCCGAACGCTTCGGCGAGCAGCGCTTCCTGTTCGAGCTTGTGACTCGCGTGCGATCCGGTCGCCGGACTCGCCGAGGCCGGGCGGGCAACGCAAGAAAATGGATGACGCTCGAACATGCGATCGAGGAACTTGACCCGCAGGTGGCTCCAGGCCCCCATGTTCTCGGGCTCTTCCTGGACCCAGATCACCGGGGTCTCGTCCCGATAAACGGCGAGCGCGCGGCGGAGAACCTCTGTGGGGAAGGGGGCGAGCTGCTCGATGCGAAGGAGGGCGACGGCCTCGCGTCCGAGCTCGGCCCGCTTCTTCTCGATCTCGTAGAAGACCTTTCCGGTGCAGAGCAGCACGCGCTCGACCTTCCTGGCCTTCGCCGTGGCCTGCGGGTCGTCGATCACACGCCGGAACGTGCCGCTCGCGAGCTCGTCGAGGCTCGAGGTCGCGGCAGGGAGGCGTAGCAGGCTCTTTGGGGTCAGGACGATCAGAGGTTTCCGCCACGGGCGGAGAACCTGGCGCCGGAGCAGGTGGAACATCTGTGCGGGCGTCGTCGGTTGGGCGATCTGGATGTTGTCCTCGGCGGCGAGGGAGAGGAACCGCTCGAGGCGAGCGCTCGAGTGCTCGGGCCCGGCACCCTCGAGGCCGTGTGGGAGCAACATCACGAGCCCGCTCAGGCGCTGCCACTTCTGCTCGGCGCTCACGATGAACTGATCGATGACGACCTGTGCGACGTTCACGAAGTCGCCGAACTGTGCCTCCCACAATACCAACGCGTCCGGGCGGTCCAACGAGTAGCCGTACTCGAACCCCAGTGGCGCGATCTCCGAGAGCGGGCTGTTGGCGATCTCGACTGCGGCCTGTCCAGCCGCGAGATGCGCGAGCGGCATGTATGTGTGGCCGTCCTCGTAGTCGTGCAGCACGGCATGCCGGTGGCTGAACGTGCCGCGCTCGGCGTCCTGGCCCGTGAGCCGGATTCGCACGTGCTCGACGGCCAGCGTCGCGAGCGCGAGGTTCTCGCCTGCTGACCAGTCGAGCGATTTGCGCCCCGCTGCCATGTCGCGTCGCGCCTCGAGGATCTTCACGATCTTGGCGTGAGGACGGAAGTCGGCCGGGAGCTTCGTCTGGACCTCGAGCAACGAGACGAGTCGGTCGCGCGCGACCCCGGTCTCGAGCTCTTCGACCTCGAGCTCGTTGCCACCCGAGTAACCGCGCCACACACCACCCATGGGAGCGTCGGTCGGCAGAACCTTCGCCGAGTGAGCGCGCTTGAGCTCGTTCTCGAGGTGCTCGCGGCGCCGGGCCGCGAGTGCGTCGGCTTCCTCCCGGGTGACGCCCTCGAGACGCAGCAGGTGGTCGAGGTAGCCCTCGCGGACCCCCTTGCGAGCCTCGATCGCCTTGTAGAGCAAGGGCTGGGTGAACGAAGGCTCGTCGCCTTCGTTGTGACCTCGGCGCCGATAGCCGTACATGTCGATGAACACGTCGCGGCGGAAGCGCTGCCGGAAGTCGAGTGCGAGTCGAACCACCTGCGCGACGGCTTCGGGATCCTCGCCGTTCACGTGGAAGATCGGCGAATGCAGCATTCGAGCGACGCTCGTGGGGTACGTCGTAGAACGCGCCTGGGACGGCGGCGTGGTGAAGCCGATCTGGTTGTTGACGACCACGTGGATCGTGCCGCCGGTCGAGTAAGGGATCCAGGCGCCCCATGTTGAGCATCTCCTGGACCACTCCCTCGCCGGCGAAAGCCGCGTCGCCGTGGATCACGATCCCGAGCGCTCGAGCGGCGGGATCGTCACCCGCCATGCGGTCGAGCTTGGCGCGGATGCGCCCCTGGACGACGGGGCCGACGAACTCGAGGTGGCTCGGGTTGAAGCACAGCGAGATGTGGATGTTCTTGCCGGAGGTGTTCTGCCAGTCGCTCGAATAGCCGAGGTGATACTTCACGTCGCCGCGCCCGAGCGAGAGTTCGGGGTTGGAGTCCTCGAACTCGGCGAAGATCTCGGCGGCGCTCTTCCGCATGATGTTCGACAGCACGTTGAGCCGCCCGCGGTGGCTCATGCCGATCACGATCTGCTCCACGCCGAGGTCGCCGGCATGTTCGATCGCCAGGTCGAGGAGTGGGATCAGGCTCTCCGAACCTTCCAGCGAGAAAGACTTGGCCCCCTGGAATCGCTTCTGGATGAACTCCTCGAAGATCACCGCATCGGTCAAGCGTCGGAGGATGCGGAGCTGTTCATGACGGCTCAGCACCAGCCGGTTCTCGGAGGTCTCCATGCGGCTCTGCAGCCACGCCTTCACGCCGTAGTCGGTGATGTGCATGAACTGCACGCCGATCGTGCGGCAATACGTGGAGTGCAGCCGTCGCAGAATTCGGCGCAGGCTCAGGCCGCCTTCGCCAGCGATGGTCTCGCTCGAGAACACCCGGTCGAGATCCTCGTCCGTCAGCTTGTAGAAGTTCGGATCGAGCTCGCGCTGGTACGCGCGGGGGATCCCGAGGGGATCGACCGAGGCGATCAGATGTCCGCGCAGCCGGAAGGCGCGGATGAGCTGGTCCACGCGGTCCTGGAGAAGCTGGATGGACTGGTCCGGCCCCGCGCCAGAGTTCGGGGAGGCGGCTGGGGCCGGCCGGTCGTGCCCGTTTCCGCCATTCGGCCGGAAGATCGAAGTCACCCGGGGGCTCGGGCCGAGGCGGGGACGCGTGGAGAGGCGGCCGTCGCCGGGAAGCGTCGAGAAATAGCTTCGCCACGAGTCGTCAACCGAGTCCGGATCGCCCAGCCACCGGACGTAGAGCTCCTCGACGAAGGCGAGGTTCGACGGATGAGGCCAGCGGTCGACGTCGGACATGAGTCGGATGGACCTCCGTCGCGAGGTCGCGGCGGCTGAGGGATCAGGGAAAGCCGAGAGATAAAGGAAATCTAACGTAACCTTGCCGTCCGAGCGGTACAACCGCGAACGGCCCGCCAGCTGTCCCGCGGCCCGCGCCGCTCTGCTATGTTTCCCGGCCAGCCACCATTCAGGCCCGGGCTCCGACTCCGTGGGCGGTGACCCGGCACAAGGGAGATCCGATGGGTGACGCTTTCATCCTGGACGCAGTTCGTACGTTTCGAGGACGGGGCAAGAAGGACAAGGGCGCGCTGTCCGGCATCCATCCCCAGGAGCTGCTCGCGCAGTGCCTGCGCGTGCTCCCCAAGCGTACGGGTGCCGACCCCAACGACGTCGAGGACGTGGTGATCGGCGTGGTGTCGCAGGTCGGCGAACAGGGCTCGTGCCTTGCCCGTCAAGCCGTGTTGCTCGCCGACTGGCCGCAGGAAGTCACCGGCGTGAGCCTCAACCGCTTCTGCGGCTCGGGTGCGCAGGGTGTGAACTTCGCCGCCATGGGCGCGATGTCGGGTCAGCAGGATCTGGTCGTCGGCGGCGGCGTCGAGAGCATGTCCCGGGTCGCGATGGGGAGCGACGGCGGAAACATCGACGGCAACAACGAACTGCTGCGAAAGAAGCACTTTCAGGTCCCACAGGGCATCAGCGCCGACCTGATCGCCACGCTCGAAGGCTTCACTCGTGAGGACGTCGATCGCTTTGCCGTCGAGTCACAGCAGAAGGCCGAAGCTGCCCAGAAGGCGGGTCACTTCAAGAGCGCGCTGGCGGTCACCGATCCCGAGACTGGCGCGGTCGTCCTCGACAAGGACGAGCATCCCCGGGCCGGTACCACGATCGACGCGGTGGCCGGACTGCAGGCGTCGTTCGTGAGCTGGGGGGCCATGACGCTCGGCCCGAACGGCGAAACCCTCGACGAGATGGCGCTGCAGAAGTATCCGCAGGTGAAGGAAATCAACCACATTCACACAGCCGGCAACTCGAGCGGCATCGTGGACGGCGCGGCCGCGGTGATGATCGCGTCCGACCGGTACGTGAAGGAGAAGGGGCTCAAGCCGCGTGCGCGGATCCGCGCCGTGGCGACTGCGGGCGCCGAGCCCGTGATCATGCTGACCGCGCCCACGCCGGCGTCGCAGAAGGCGCTCAAGAAGGCCGGGATGTCGGTCAAGGACATCGATCTCTGGGAGATCAACGAGGCCTTCGCGGTGGTGCCTCTCCAGACGATCAAGAATCTCGGGATCGACCCGACGAAGGTGAACGTCAACGGCGGCGCCATCGCCCTCGGCCACCCGCTCGGGGCGACCGGTGCGATCCTGATCGGCACGGTGCTCGACGAGCTCGAGCGGCGAAATCTCTCGACCGGCCTGGTGACGCTCTGCATTGGCGGCGGCCAGGGATCGCGACGATCATCGAACGCGTCTGACGCCGAGTCCCGCCCCGTCGACGGGGCGGGAATCAAAACGGCCTGGCTGGATGGATCCAGCCAGGCCGTTTGGCTTCGTCGCCCCCGCGGCGGGGCCGACGAAGAGCCGAGCTACTCGTCTGGGGTCGCTGCCGCCGGCGCCTTGCTCGCCCTCGACGCGACTGCGATCGGACCCTGCCAGACCCGGCTCGCGAGCTGGCCGCCTTCGAGGCGTCCGGATAGCCCCTTCCACTCCAGCGCTACCCGCTCGGCGCGGGGGACGTCCTCGGCGTAGACGGTGTCGATGATGCTGTCGAGGTTGTGGAGAAAGTCAGGGAGGGTGCGGCTCGCGATCCGGATCACGACCCACTCGGGCACGATGCTGAGGATGCCCTTCAGTGCCATGTCGTAGGTGAAGACCGCCAGCGTCTCCTTGCGCTGCGGATCCCAGAAGAACGCGTGGCTGCCCTCGTTCTTGTCGAGATCGCCCTTGACCTGGGTCCAGGCTTGGCCGGTGCGCGTGTCGTTGTATGCAGACAACATCGTGTACTGGAACATCGGTAGCACCATCGAGAAGTCGGCCTCGCCGTGGAACCGCTTGTAGCCGCTCGAGCGCTCCAGAACTTCGACCTTCCTGACCTCCGGCACGAGCCGAGGTGCGAGGGTGGAGTCGGTGGCGACGTCGAAGAGCTGACTCGGGTTGTGCTTGAGGTAGCCGATCGCGCGGGCCTGCCGATCCTCCGAGCTGCGCTCGATGATCTGCACGACGATTTCGCCCTTCTGGACCTGCGCCCACTCGTCCGGCGAGAGCTGGATGTCACCCGGTTCCGGGATCGTCGGCAGCTTCGGATCCGAGTCGAGGGGCCCCGGACCTCTTCAAACGCCGTGGCGACGTTGGCGAGGAGGAAGGCGGTCGCGAATGCGATGAGCGTCGATCGAAGGGTGGTTCGGTTCATAGCGACCTCTTATCCCACCTCTGACGAGGCGGGCGCAACCACCTTTGGTCCCCCGGGAACAGCCTAACCGGGTCGGGGTGGTCTCATCGGGCCGACAGCCCGCCGTCGAGGACCAGCTCGGCGCCCGTCATCAGCTTCGACTCGTCCGATGCGAGGTACACCACCGCGAACGCGATGTCGTCGGGTTCGCCGATCGCACCGAGCGGGATCTGGGACGCGAGCTTACGGCGGGCCGCTTCGGGGTCGGCGGTCGCCTGGAGCATTGCGTCGAGGATCGGTGTCGCGACGAAGGTCGGGTGGATCGAGTTGCAGCGGATCCGCGAGCCAGTGCGCGCGCAGTGAAGGGCGACGGACTTGGTGAGGTGACGGACGGCAGCCTTGCTCGAATTGTAGGCCGCGAGGTTGTGGCCGGCGACGATTCCGGAGATCGACGAGACGTTGATGATCGATCCGCCGCCGCTCGCTCGGATCGCGGGAATTGCGTGCTTGCACCCCAGAAACGTACCGTCGAGGTTGACGGCGTGGACGCGGCGCCAATCTTCGAGTGAGGTCGACTCGACGTCGGCGAGCATTCCGATCCCGGCGTTGTTGACGAGGACGTGGAGCGCACCGAACGTCGCGATCGCGAAGCCGATCGCACGACACCAGTCCTCCTCCTGCGTCACGTCGAGCCGGGTGTAGCGCGCGGCTTCGCCGAGCGACGTCGCGAGTGCCTGTCCCGGATCGTCCTGGACGTCGGTCAGGAGGACCCGCGCGCCCTCTCTCGCCAGCGCCGTCGCCGATGCAGCGCCGAGCCCCGACGCTGCGCCGGTGACTAGCGCAACCCTCCCGTGCACACGACCGGACATCGTCACGAGGACACCTCCTGCGTGGGGTTCACCAGGCCTTGGGTCGCGAGGTGAGGTCGGCGTACGCGCCGCGCCAGTAGATCAAGGGCTTCCCGTCACGCAGGTGGGCGCTCAGGATCCGGCCGACGAAGATGTCGTGGTCGCCACCGTCGTGAATGGCGGCCACCGAGCA
This sequence comes from Deltaproteobacteria bacterium, assembly GCA_016713535.1. Lineage (GTDB taxonomy): Bacteria > JADJOY01 > JADJOY01 > JADJOY01 > JADJOY01 > JADJOY01. The sequence continues at coordinate 181,343 of JADJOY010000022.1, read as the reverse complement.
CTCCATCCACGCCAGGGCTTCGCTCAGAACCGGAATCGCGGTGACCGTGCCGGGGATCCAGGGCACGCCCGCGAACTTGTCGGAGAGCTTGCTGGCGAAGTGGTTCGACAGGTCCTGCTGCTGATCGGTGAGCATGCTGACGGCGAAGCGCCCGGAGTCGACGAGCGGTCTGTGGCTGGCGGTGCGCCGATCGATACAGACCAAGCAAAGCGGCGGATCGAGCGACAGTGACGAGAAGGCCGTCGCCGTCAGCCCCCAGGGGTTCCCATGGAGATCCCGGGTGGTCACGACGGTGACACCGGCGGCGAAGCTGCCCATGAGCGCTTTGAACTGATCGGCTGCGATCGACGGCGGCTCGGACATGAGGACCTCACGGTGGTTCGCGGCAACCTCGAGCCCGGCAAGAATGACAGAGGCCGGGCTTGAATCACAGCGGGTGCGGAACGGCCAGTCCGCCAGGCGATTGCCGACCTCTCCGGTGCGACGCAGAATCAGCCCGCGGCGAGTTGGATGTGGGTGGCCGCGGCGAAAGGAGCAGTCCCATGACCGAGGTCGATGCACTCCACGCCCGAGTCGATGGATCGATCGGTTGGCTGACGCTCGACCGGCCCGAGAGTCGGGGTGCGCTGACCCGCGCGCTCTGGGAGCAGATCCCGCCCAAGCTCGAGTGGCTCGGCAACCAGGACGGGGTTCGGGCCGTCGTGATCACCGGGACGGCCGGCAACTTCATCGCTGGCGCCGATATCAGTGAGTTCGCTCAGCTGCGGTCGGACCCCGGGCTTGCACGGCGCTACGACCAGGGTGCCGTCGACACGATTCGAGTGCTCGAGCGACTCGCGGTGCCGTCGATCGCGATGATTGGCGGGCCGTGTCTCGGCGGTGGTTGCCTCATCGCTTTCGCGTGCGACCTCCGCATCGCTTCTGACGAAGCTTTCCTCGAATCCCTGCGGGCAAGCTGGGCCTCGCGTACCCGCATCAGGCCGTCGAGCGACTCGTTGCGGTCGCTGGTGAGAGCGTCGCTCTCGAGCTCCTGCTCACCGGACGGTTCGTGTATGGCCCCGAGGCGCACGCGCTCGGCCTCGTGCAGCGCGTGGTGCCCAGCGTCGATCTGCTCGAGCGTACGAAGGAGTGGGTGGCCTCGATCGCGCGGAACGCGCCTCTCGCATTGCGCTACGCCCGACTCGCGGTCCGACGGCATGCGCCGGGTGTGCTCTCGGACACAGCCGTCGAAGAGTTGATCGCCACCTGCTTTTCGAGCGACGACTATCAGGAGGGTGTGCAGGCGTTTCTGGAGAAACGTCAGCCGCGGTTCCGCGGTCGGTAGAAGTGGATGCATGGAGCATCACCAGTCGAGGGCGACATGGCGGAAGGCGAGGGGAAGCTCGAACAGATCGTTAGCCGCGCGGACGAAGCTACGCGCCAGGTTCGAGGCGAGGATGAAGGCGACCCCGTCGGTGTCCGATGCCGAGCCCTTAGGCGGTGGTGGTCGAACCGACACGGCATGCCGAAGCTCCCGATCGGTCAGCACCCGGTCGAGAAGTGGCCGGTCCTCGATCTGGGTCATCATCCGGCCGTGCCTCTCGAGCGCTGGACGCTGCGAATCGACGGCGCCGTCGAGAACGCGGTGACGCTCTCGTGGAATGATTTCATCGGGCTCCACTGCGTGACCACCTGGTCGAAGATGGACATGGCGTGGGTCGGGGTGCGCTTCGCGGACGTCGCTGCTCTGGCTCGTCCGAGTGCGGGCGCGAGTCACGCGATGGGCCATGCGTACGACGGCTACTCGACCAACATCGCGCTCGTCGAGGCCCTCGAGCCCGACGTGCTCCTCGCCCACCGTGTGGATGGAATCCCCCTGGCGCGGGAACACGGTGGTCCCGTTCGCATGATCACGCCGCAGCTTTACGCCTGGAAAGGCGCCAAGTGGATCGAGCGGATCGAGTGGCTGGAGGCGGACAGCCCTGGGTTCTGGGAGCAGCGTGGCTACTCGACCGCATGCCCGTGGCGTGACGATCGCTACTCCTGACGCTCTCACGCGTCACTAGACGTCGACCGACAACCCGCTTGTCCGCGATTGAAACGTGTTCTAGTCTCACGCGGCTTCGCTGGAGGTGGATGTGGCGGCAGGTATCTGCGAAGGGCGAGTAGTCATCGTGACGGGCGCTGGGCGCGGCATCGGCCGCGCGCACGCTCTGATGTTTGCCGGCGAGGGCGCCCAGGTCGTCGTGAACGACATCGGAGCGGACGTAGACGGGTCCGGATCCTCCGGTGGTCCGGCTGGCGAGGTCGTCGATAGCATCCGCGCGGGCGGTGGAGCGGCCATCGTCAACGGCGACGACGTCGCGTCGTGGGATGGCGCCTCGCGGCTCGTTCGATCGGCCGTCGAGCACTTTGGTCGGCTGGACGTGCTCGTGAACAACGCCGGGATCCTGCGGGACAGGATGCTGGTCAACATGACGGAGTCCGAATGGGATGCCGTCATCCGCGTCCATCTCAAGGGGACCTTCGGCCCTAGTCACTTCGCCGCCGAGCACTGGCGAGACCGCGCGAAGGCGGGGCAGCCGGTCGAGGCCCGGATCATCAACACCGCCTCCGTTTCCGGGATCTTCGGGAACCCGGGACAAAGCAATTACGGCGCGGCGAAGGCGGGCATCGCGGCATTCACGGTGATCGCTGCCAAGGAGCTGTCTCGGTACGGCATCACGGTGAATGCGATCGCGCCGACCGCTCGTACCCGGATGACCGAGAGCATCGGCTTCGACAAGGTCGAGATCGACGACGGTACCTTCGATTTTCTGGCCCCTGAGAACATGTCTCCGCTGGTGGTCTGGCTCGGTAGCCGTGAGTCCGCCGGGGTGACGGGACGAGTCTTCGAGGTATCGGGTGGGCGGATCACCCTGGCGGATGGCTGGCGGCGCGGGCCGACGCGACAAAAGGCAGAGCGCTGGCGCCCGGCAGAGCTCGGCCCCGTGATCGAGGAGCTCGTCGCAGGTGCGGCACCGCTGGAGCCGGTGAGCATTTGAACGAGCGGTGAGGGGAGGACGAAGATGCGTGCGATCGATGCCTTCGTGAACGTCAACATGGGCGCTCTCGGCAAGCCGGATTTCCTGGTCCGGGTGGCCGAGGATTACTTCAAGCGTGCCGAGCAGATGTTCAAGAACTGGGAGATCCCCGAGACGCTGGATCTGATGGATCGGATCGGCGTCGAGAAGGCGATCGTGACATGCGTCGGAGACAATCTCGAGGATCGCGTGCTCGACTTCGCACGCAAGCACCCGGACCGCTTCGGGCTCTCGGTGTACCTCGACCCGCGGCAGGGAATGAAGGCCGTGCGGATCCTCGACGGGCTGGCCCGGAACGAGAACCTGGTCCTCGCGCGGGTGACGCCCTTCATGATCAATTTACCGCCGGACGACCGCGTCTACTACCCGATCTATGCCAAGTGCATCGAGCTGGACCTCCCGGTCTCGGTGAACACTGGCATTCCGGGCCCTCCGGCGCCAGCGAAGTGCCAGGATCCGATCTATCTCGACGAAGTGTGTCTCTTTTTTCCCGAGCTCAAGCTGGTCATGGCCCACGGCGCTGATCCATGGTGGAACGTCGCCATCCGGCTGATGCTGAAGTACGCGAACCTGCACATGATGACGTCCGCGTACGCCCCCAAGTACTTCCCGCCCGAGTTGATCCAGTTCATGAACACCCGCGGCCAGGACAAGATCATGTTCGCGTCGGACCATCCCGTGCTGGCGATGGATCGGTGCCTTCAGGAGGCCCAGGAGCTCAAGCTTCGCGACGGCGTGATCGACAAGTTCCTCTACGCGAACGCCCAGAAGCTCTTCTTTTCCCGTAAGAGCAAGTAGCCCGAGCTCACGAGCCCTCGGCGACGATCCGGAATACGTCGCCGTCCGCGTAGTCGACCACGTAGAGTTCGCCGTCCGTATCGGCGGCGAACGCCGAGACGGAGTCGAGGCCGCTCCTGCGAAAGGAGTCGGACCAGTCGTGCTCGTCCGTGATCGCACCATCTCGGTAATGGATCGACTTCACGAAGCCAGCGCAGAAGTCACCGTAGAAGTAGGCACCGCGAAGTTCGGGGATCGCACACCCGCGATACACCGGGCCACCCACGACTGCACATGGTCCGCCCTGCGGCGCTCCCCCTGGCTCCATGTGCTCGTATTCGAGGGCCGGCGGCGTCAGCCCGGTGGAGTCGCAGCCTGCCGTCGCGTCGAAGCACTTCGTTCCCTCGAACCGGCTCCAGCCGAAGTTGAGGCCGCCGGCCGAGCCGCCCTCGACCCGGTCGATCTCCTCGCGCTCGTTCTCGCCGACGTCGGCTATCCACAGGTCGCCGTTCTCGCGATCGAAGCTGGCTCGCCATGGGTTCCGAAATCCGGATGCCCAGATCTCGGCTCGCGCACCAGGCTTCGCGACGAAGGGATTCGAGTCGGGAATCCGGTAGGGATCGCCATTGTCCACGTCGAGTCGCAGGACCTTGCCGGAGAGCTTGCCGAGATCCTGCGCTTTCCGCTTCGGGTCGCCGAGCGGGCCGCCGTCGCCGACGGTCACGTAGAGAAAGCCGTCGGGTCCGAACAGGATGCTCCCGCCGTCGTGGCCGAGCGTGTCGCGGCCGATTGCCACGAGGCGTCGTCCGCTTGCCGTGTCGACGCGGGTGGGGTCGTCTGGTGGAACCCGGAACTCGTCGAGCACCGTCTGGCGCGGCGAGTCGATCGAGTAGCGCACGAACACGCGTGAATCGGCGGGGAAGTGGGGATCGAGAGCTACGGCGAGGAGGCCGGAATCGTGGTCCACGGTGACGGCGGAGCGTAGATCCAAGAACTCCGAGTCCGATCCCGACTCGGAGGCTAGGCGGATCGCGCCATCTTGGGTGGCGATCAGCCAGCGACGCCCCGCGCCAGGAAATGGCGCGAGGTCGACCGGACGCGCGAATCCGGTCGCGACTCTCCGTAGTGCGAGGTTGCCGGTGCGGGTCCCTGGCGGCGGGGGACGGCAGTCACCAGCGGTTGCGCCGCTTGGCTGGCCGGATCCACAAGCGTTGACGCCAGCGATCGCCACGATCGCTAGCCAGGCCCCGGCTTTGACCACGGTCTTCCCGCGAGCCGCCCGGGGTGTCACGTCGTGCTATCGGGGTCGACGCGCGCCAGCGCGATCAGAACTCGAAGCTGACTTCTAGCCCGAAGTCGTAGACGTTGCCCTTGGCGGTGAGCGGGCCAAAACGGCTGTCACCCGTGTTCTCGGTGGTACGCGATTCGAGCATGTGCATTTGGAACAGGAGGTCGTATCGGATGTTGAAGCGCTTCATGACCTGCGTTCCGATGCCCAGGCCGGCCGATACGACGTGCTGGTTGCTATCGAGGATGTTTTGGCGACCGTCGAGGGTCGCATCCCGCTGCGGGCTTGGCTCGTAGTAGTAGCCGAGACGCACGGTCAGCCCGCTCAGTACGGTCGCCGGCAGCGCCACGTCCTCGTACATCGGGAACATGTACTCGCCGCCGACACGGTAGACGAAGACGTTGTCGAAGTTCGGCTCTGGTGGTCGATCGAGCCAGTAATGCCACCCGGACCACTGCTTCTGTGTGACGTCGATGCCAATCACCATCCGTTCGGCCGGATGAACTCCGATCCCCAGGGTGAACTGCTCCGGGGCGTAGCCACTCGCGTTCACCACGAAGGCGTCGAGCCCAGGGAGCGGATTGAACACGCCATTCTCGTCCACGGTTCCGTAGATGAGGTGGGTCGGACCGGTTCCGAACACGTTCTTGATCTCGCCTCGGTACGAGAAGCCGATGCTGAGAAGGTTCTCGAGGTCGAGGACGTGGGGCCGTACCAGAATTCCTGCGATCGGCGTCACGACGACCCGGCCCGTCTGCTCGATGCCGAGATCGACAGGTGTGCCCTCGCAGTTCAAGGTCACGATGGTGGTATTCGACTGCAGGCTATTGATCGTCGGGAGTATGCCGGCTCCGACCGAGACCCAGTCTCCGAACGCGTACGCCATCGAGAGCGCGATCGAGAGCACGTCCGGCCGCGTGTCGAAGCGGAAGAAATACGGCTCCCCGATGTCGGGGAAGGTCGAGAAAGTGTTGAGGTCCGGGAGCGCGAGCATCACCGCCGCACCGAAGGTCAGCGGTTTGAGCCAGGGCAGCTTCGCGTTGACGGCGTCATAGTCGAGCGCCGAGATCGTGTTGATCGTGAGCGCGGTGACCGACGGAGAGTTGAAGTCGACGTGCAGCGGGATCGGTGGTGGTTCGGAGGGGATCGGATCGGTGATGCCGATCGAGGGGCAGGCACCGGAACGCGCGATCAGGCACGAGCTCGTGTAACTCGTGACCGGCTTTGCATATCGGAAGCCGATTGCCGTGGTAACCGGCGCCCACGCGAGTCCCGCCGGGTTGTAATAGGCGGCAGAGGGGTCGTCGGCGATCCCGGTGAACGCCTGCCCCATGGCGGAGCTGCGTGCCCCCGCCCCGTATTCGTCGAACGGAATGCCGGTCTGCGCATGCGACCGGCCCGCTGGCCCCGCTGCGACGACCAGGAGGAGGATCGCCACGACGCGACTCCCGCGTGTGCGGTCACCAGTCAACGTTCCCCTCCATCCCGAAGCTCCACACGTCGCCGCCGAACTCGTACCGTCCCCACGTGGCATCCAGGTCGTTGCGTCGTGCTCGATCCTGGAGCAGGTGAACCTGATAGAAGAGATCGAGACGCAGGTTCGCCGCCTCGATGAACCGGGTTCCAATGCCGATGCCGCCCGCCACGACGTGCTGGTTCGAGTCGAGGATGTTGGTACGACCGTCGAGAGATGGATTCGGCGTCGGCTCGTACGTGTAGCCGGCGCGCAGGTGGACCTCGCGGAGCCGAGGAGCCAGTGTTCGATCGGGAAGGGGATCCGGTACTCGGCGCCGATCCGGGGAACGAACCGATCCTCGAACGGCGGATCGGGTTTGGTCTCTTGGAACTGACGGAACGCACTCCAGATCTTGTACGTGCCATCGACGTCGACGGTTAGGTCGGCGGTGGGGTGGAGGCCAATGCCGAAGCTGTACTGCTGAGGAGAGAAGCCAATGAAGTTGATGATCGGGATGACCGGCGGCGGCTGCCCGGGCTTCGGAATGATGGGCACGAAGACGCCCGTCTCGGGATCCCGGTATCCGAACGAAGTGGTTTCCGGGCCGGTTCCGAAATCGTTTCCGATCTCACCGCGCCACGAGAAGCCAAGACTCGTCGCCGACGCGAGGAACGGGGTCGGCACCTTGACGAGAAGTCCGGCCACCGGAGTCAGCTCCGCGGGTAAGCGTTGCTGGAGCGACAAATCCAGGCCCTTCGTCGGATCAGGCTGCGGAAACTCGCCACATTGCGGAGGAGGGTTTTCGATGATCGCGCACACCAACTCGGGCAGGCGCACGTTGGCGGCGGTGGTCTGAAAGCTCGAGACCGTCGTCATCACTCCCGCGCCGATCGATAGCCACTCGAGGGCTTGCCAGCCTGCGGAGATCGCAATCGACAGCACGTCCGGCCGCGTGTCGTATCGGAAGAAGTACGGGGTCGTTTCGTCGGCGTAGCTACGGAAGCTGTTGATCTCTGGGAGGCTCAGGAACACCGCACCGCCCCAGTGGAACGCCTCCAGCCATGGAAACTCCTCGCGAAGCCCGGCCGGCGCCAGGTGACTGGTCTTTCCGACTGACAAGCCACGAGTGGGCGGCACGTCGAAGTGGACGTCCGCCTTGGCTGGATCCTCTGTAGTTCAAGTCGAGCCGCGGCTTCGAGTAGTGCCAGCCGATGTAAGTCTGATCGGCGACGAACCCGAGTCCGCCGGGGTTGTAGTAGGCCGCCGACGGGTCATCGGCGAGGCCTGTGAACGCTTGCCCCATTCCGCCAGTTCGAGCCGAGGTCGCGAACTCGTCGAAGAACGGTCCGCTCTGCGCCGCCGCTGGACTGGGCGCTCCGAGCGCTACAAAGGCCAGCCCCACCCCGAATAGCAGTGACACGCCGAGCGAACGGAAGCGCGTTTCGTCGCCCAGGGATGACGCTCCGGTTCGAACAGTGGACCTGACCGTGATGTTTCGTGGCGAACGCGGTTCGCTGCTCATGAGGCGGCGGGCAGAGATGGTGGGAGGGGGGAGTCTTCGTGGCGATGCCGCTCGCCGATTGCGAGCGCGCTCTTATAGCAACCGCCGTGACCGATGTCACGAAAAAGTGAGCGAAGGCTCACGCCCGCGCTCAGATTTCGATCTGGAGGCCCAACTCGATGACGCGACCCGGTGGCAGGCCGAAGTAATCCGAGGGGGGGCGCGCGTTCCGGGAGATCAGCGCGAACAGCTCTTTGCGCCATCTCGACATGTGGCCGATGCCTGTCGGACGTAACGTCTCGCGACTGAGAAAGTAGCTGGTGAGCATCGGCTCGGCCTTCAGGCCGAGCGCGCTCGCGCGACTGACGATGTCCGGCACGTTCGGCGTCTCCATGAAGCCGTAGTGCGCGATGAGGCGGTAGAACCCTTCGCCGAGGGGTTTGAGCTCCAGGCGTCCTTCGCCCGCGACCTTCGGCACGTCGGCAACCTGGATCGTGAGCAGCACCACCTGCTCGTGAAGCACCTGATTGTGCTTGAGATGGTGGAGCAGGGACGGCGGAGTTCCGGAGCTCAGCGACGAGAGGAATACCGCGGTCCCTTTGACGCGATGAAGAGCGTTCCGGTGGATCTCGGCGAGTAAAAGGTCGAGCGGAAGGAGGCCTCGCTGATGCGCTTGCCAAGTTCGGCGCGTCCCTCCTTCCAGGCCGACATCGCGATCAGCAGGAGCGTGGCGATCAGGATCGGCACCCACCCGCCGTCGACCACCTTGAGCAGGTTGGAGCCGAAGTATGTGAGGTCGAATGCCAGGAACAGTGCCACCGGCGGGATCGCCTTCCAGAGCGACCAGCCCCAGTTTCGGGTGACGACCACGAAATACAGGATCGATGTGATCGCCATCGTTGCCGTGACGGCGATTCCGTACGCAGCTGCCAAGCGACTCGATTCGCGGAAGAGCAGGACGAGGGCTACGCACGCCACGGCGAGCGCACCGTTGACGGCCGGGATGTAGATCTGGCCACGCATCCGGCGCGAGGTGTGGATGATCTGGAGCCGCGGACAGTATCCAAGTTGGATTGCTTGCTGGGTGAGCGAGAAGCTCCCCGTGATGAGCGCTTGCGAGGCGATCACCGTGGCTGCGGTTGATAGCGCGACGACCGGCAGCAGGAGGAGCCTGGGGACGAGCCCGAAGAATGGGTTCGTGGCTGCCTCGGGGTGGGCGAGCAGCAATGCGCCCTGGCCAAAGTAGTTCAGGACCAGCGAGGGGAATACGAACGAGAACCAGCTCAGCTCGATTGGCTTGCGTCCGAAGTGACCGAGGTCGGCGTAGAGCGCCTCGCCGCCGGTGATGCAGAGCACGACCGAACTGAGCACCACGAAGCCATGGACGTGATGGGTTGCGAAGAACGAGACGGCATGGGCCGGATTCAACGCGGTGAGGACCTGGGGGTGGAGGAGGATCCCTCGCACACCGAGCGACGCGATGGTGATGAACCAAACAGCCATCACGGGGCCGAAGACCCGGCCGATGCCCGCCGTTCCGCGGCGCTGGGCCATGAACAGACCGATCAGGATGAAGCAGGTCAGCGGCACGACCGCACCATGGGCGGCGCGGGTGGCAACCTCGAGCCCCTCGACGGCGGACAGGACCGAGATCGCCGGCGTGATCATGCCGTCGCCGTAGAGGAGCGATGCGCCCATGAGCGCCGCGAACACGGCGACCTTCGTCGCACGGTCGGCGAGTCGCTCGCGTGCGCCAGGGACGAGGGCGAGGAGCGCGAAAATTCCGCCCTCGCCCCGGTTGTCGGCGTGCACCACGAAGCCAAGGTACTTGAAGCTCACCACCCCCGTGAGCGACCAGAACACGAGCGAGAGAACGCCGAGGATGTTATCTGCGTTCACCTCGATCGCATGAATCCCGTGGAAGCATTCCTTGATCGCGTAGAGCGGGCTCGTGCCAATGTCGCCGTACACGACTCCCAGCGCTCCAAGGGCAAGCGCAGCGAGTCCGGCACCACCGTGTCCACCCCCGTGGTCGAGGGTGGGGTCGTCGGCTTCCGCGGGATCGGTTGCCGGTTGAGCGGGCTCAGTGGCGCCGGGGGGAGTGTCGCTCATGACCGAAACGGGACGCGGGCCGAGGACGGATCCTCGGCCCGCGGAGAAACCTAGCGTGAAGTTCTTGGTCGACGATCAGCCGTGTGTGCCCGGCTGAATACGCATCGTGTAGAACGACCGCCAGACGAAGTACGTTGAAACCACGAAGAACGCCAGCGCCAGCACGACGCTCAGCGCGTGAGGCACCTCGATCGCAAGCTCGAGGGCGAGAAGCCCGAAGAGTGTCGTGAACTTGATGATGGGGTTCATCGCGACCGATGAGGTGTCCTTGAAGGGATCGCCGACGGTGTCGCCGACCACGCATGCGGCGTGGAGCGGGGTGCCCTTCTGGCGGAGCGTGGTCTCGACGATCTTCTTGGCGTTGTCCCATGCACCGCCCGCGTTGGCCATGAAGATCGCCTGGTAAAGACCGAAGATCGCGAGCGAGATCAGGTAGCCGATGAAGAAGAACGGGTCGAGGAACGCGAACGACAACGTCGAGAACACGATCACCGCGAACGCGTTGCCCATGCCCTTCTGGGCGAACTTGGTGCAGATCTCCACGACCTTCTTCGAGTCCTCGGTCGAAGCCTTCTCCGCGCCGGAGTCCAGCTTGATGTTCTTCTTGATGAACTCGACAGCTTGATAAGCGCCGGCCGAGACCGCCTGAATGGTCGCGCCGGTGAACCAGTAGATCACGGCTCCGCCGGCGATCAGTCCCAGGAGAAACGGCGGGTGGAGAATCGACAGCTTGTCGATGTTCTCGGTGAGGCCGTGCGTCAGGAGCACGATGATCGAGAAGATCAGCGTCGTGGCACCCACCACGGCGGTGCCGATCAGCACGGGCTTGGCCGTCGCCTTGAACGTGTTGCCGGCCCCGTCGTTCTCTCGAGGAAGTCCTTGGCCCTGTCGAAATTCGGCTCGAAGCCGAAGTCGCGCTTGAGCTCCTCGCGGATGTTGGGGATCGTCTCGATCAAGGACAGCTCGTACACCGACTGGGCATTGTCGGTAACAGGGCCATAGGAGTCCACGGCGATGGTGACAGGACCCATGCCCAGGAAGCCGAAAGCCACGAGGCCGAACGCGAAGACGGACGGGGCGACCATGAGCTCGTGCAGTGCGCCGCCGCTCGACAGATAGGCGATTCCCATCAGGCCCAAGATTGCGAGCCCCATCCAGTAGGCACTGAAGTTGCCCGCAGTGAGGCCTGCCAGGATGTTCAGCGACGCGCCGCCTTCGCGCGACTCGTTGACGATTTCCTGGACGTGGCCACTCTCGGTCGACGTGAAGACCTTCACCAACTCGGGGATGATCGCGCCAGCCAGGGTGCCGCACGTGATGATCGTCGATAGGCGGAACCACAGCCAGCCGTGGCCGCCGAGCTTCCAGATCAGCAGGGCCGAGAAGAGGTACGTCACCACGATCGAGATGCCCGAGGTGAGCCACACCAGCCGGGTGAGCGGCTCTTCGAAGTTCATCTTTTCTGCGTTGCCGTGGACGGCCTTCGCGCGCTGCTCATTCAGGTAGTACGAGAGTCCACTGGTGATCACCATCATGATGCGCATCACGAAGATCCACACCAGCAACTGAGCCTGAACGGTCGGGTCCTTCACCGCGAGCATGATGAACGTGATCAGTGCGACGCCAGTGACGCCGTAGGTCTCGAAACCGTCGGCGGTGGGCCCGACCGAGTCGCCCGCGTTGTCGCCCGTGCAATCCGCGATGACGCCGGGGTTGCGGGCGTCGTCCTCCTTGATGTTGAAGACGATCTTCATGAGGTCGGAGCCGATGTCGGCGATCTTCGTGAAGATGCCCCCGGCAACTCGGAGCGCCGCGGCGCCCAGCGACTCACCGATCGCGAAGCCGATGAAGCACGGGCCTGCATACTCACGGGGCACCTTCAGGAGGATGCCCAGCATGATCAGCAACTCGATCGAGATCAGTGCCATCCCGATGCTCATCCCGGCGCTCAGCGGGATCGAGTAGGTGGGGAATGGCTTGCCGCCCAACGCCGCGAACGCCGACCTCGAGTTCGCGAACGTGTTCACCCGGATGCCGAAGAGGGCGACCAGGAAGCTGCCGGCGATCCCGACCAGGCTGAACGCGAGGATGATGCCGACCTTGTCCGCGGAGAAGTGTCGCAGCACCCCGAAGTAGATCGCCATGATCAGCCCGATCAGCAGCTCGAGGAGGAGGATGAACTTGAGCTGCGTGAACAGGTACGTCTTGCAGGTGGCATAGATCAGCTCGGACACCTCACGCATCGACTTGTGCACTGGGAGCGCACGGAGCTTGAGGAGCATCGCCACGCCGAAGAGCAATCCGCCCGCGCACGAAGAGTCCGAAGGTGAGCAGCGTGGTGCCGCTCAACCCGAGGAAATGCACCGTCGAGAGATCCGGAAGGACGAGCTCCGCCTCGCTGGCGAAGGAGGGCGGGGTGGGAAGCACGGCCCACAACGCCGCGGCTAGCGCCGCAAGTCGGGCCACGGGCTTTGACCCCTGGCCGGGTACCGTTCGAGCTGAGATTCTACGCATCGGACCTCTCCGTTAGTTTCCATCCCCGCCCGCTCGGACCCGCTCCACCGCGGGCAGGGCGCTTCTGGGTACGTCGGTTGTTGGGTTACTGCGGCTGGCGACCTTACCGGTGAGGTGCGCCAGGAGGCCGCGGGCTGTACAGCGAGCAACGGCTACACGTCGGGCGGTCGCCCGAAGCCGGGCGGGTCATATAGCACGCGTGGTGTAAGGGCGCCTAGCTTGCCGGGTGGGCGCAGGCGCTGGACCCCCAACTCCGCGGGATCGGTGCTGTTTTCACATGTCCTTCACGTAAGCGTACACGCCGCTACTGGTCTCGATCGCTTCCGGCGGCAGCCGCTCCGGACGCCCCGCGACGGTCGCGAGCCACGTCACGCGAGCCGCCCACTCCACCAGTTCAGCGACTTGGAACGCTTTGTCCAGGTTCTTGCCAACCGCCACCTGCCCGTGATGGCGAAGGAGCACGGCCGCCCTCGGGCCGAGTGCCTCGACGGTTCCCTCGATCAACTCGGCGCTCCCGCTCATGCCGAACGGGGCGACCTCGACCGTGCCGCCAACGTATGGGAGGAACTCGTCCATGATTGGCTCGATCGGGCGGCCCAGCACGGCGAGTGCCGTTGCGTAAGGCGAGTGTCCGTGGATGACCGCACCGACATCCGGTCTGGCGCGGTAGATGGCCGCGTGCACGCGCGCCTCGGACGACGGCGGACGATTTCCGTCCACGAAATCGCCGTCAACGCTGATCGTAACGACATCCGCTGCGCCGAGCGCATCGATGGGCACTTGACTCGGCGTCACCAGCACGTGGTTCGTATCCGGTATGCGGGTACTGACGTTCCCCGCCAGCGCGACGATATGCCCTCGTGCGTGGAGCTTTCGCTTGTAATCAGCAACCGCCTGTTTGAGCTCGTCCAGCGAAGGTTCCATCGGGTGCCTCACGTGATCGATTGAAGGGTCCGCCAGCGCTCGTGCCACTGTTCGAAGGAGTCGCGATAGACATCGGACGTAGCCGGGTCGGGCTCCCGCACGATCTCGGTTCTGACCATCGCCGATACCGACTCGGTGAGGTCGCCGTATTCGCCCGCACCCACGGCTGCGCAAGCCGCGCACCCGAGCGCTGCACCCTGTGGATGGCCGCCTCGACGAACCGGTCGGCGCGTGACGTTCGCCACGATCCGGGCGAACAGGTCCGATGCACTGAGCCCACCAGTCATGGCCAACCCCCCCGTACCGAGAGGCGTCGCTGTCTCGATGCGTCGCAGGTTCGCCTCGATCGCGAACGCGACGTTCTCGAGCGAGGCACGCAGCAACTCCGCGCGCCCTACCGGGATGCCGAGCTCCGGCGCGGGGAAGAGAAACCCTGCGGGGCGAGAAGGGTTGAGCTTGCTCAGATCGACGGGCTCTGCGCCGAGGAAGGCAAAGGACCGGTTCGAGCCAGGGGGCGCGCTCCCCGCGAGTTGCTCGGCGTCCGCGAAGCGGTGAGCACCGTGAAGCCCTAGCAGGTCGAGGATCCACTCGTAGCTGCTGCCGGCGCGTCCCGAGTTGCCTTCGATCACCCAGCGACTCGGGATCGGGTGGCAGCCCGTCCACAAGCTTCCTTCTGGGTCCCAGACGGCGCTTGCCGTGACCGCCATGACGGGGGCGGTGGTGCCGGCGACGACGCCGACGGCTCCGGCGTCGACGACGCCGGAGCCTAGGAGGGCGGCTTGGGTGTCGCCGGCGCACGCGACCACGGGGATGCCAGCCGGCAGCCTGAACCGGTGCGCGGCGGGCGAGGTGAGGCCCCCCACGATCTCGCCCGCGTTCACGATCGGCGGAACGAGCGACCGCGGTAGATCCAGGGATGCGAAAATCTCGTCATCCCAGGTTCTCGCGGCAACGTCGAGGCACATGCTGTCGCCCGCGCCGGCGGGAGTCGCGCGGCGCTCGCCCGAGAGGGCGAACGAGAGCCACTCGTCGATCGCGAGCAGGGTCGCGACACGCGCGAAGACGTCGGGCTCCTCCGAGCGGTACCACGCCAGACGCGCGAGCGGGAACAGCCACGTGGGTGTGTGCCCGGTGCGCCGGAAGAGGTCGGGAACGGCACCGTCGACGTCACCCACCACGAGGATTCCACGCACGTCCTGGATCGGCGAGGCCGCGACGACCTGCCCCGCCCGGTCGATCAGGACCGAGCCCCCTCTGAGCCCGGTAGTGGCGACCGCGCGGATCTCGCAACGTCCTGCACGATCGAGCGCCTCGTGGGTCGCATCCGCGAGCATGTCCAGGAACGCTCCGGCATCGAACTCCTTGCCGAAAGGGTCGAGGCTCGGTGGGGTCGTGAACGACCACTGACGGTCCGCGACGGCGATGAGCGCGCCGTCCAGCGTGAAGATTGCGGCTCGACCCGAACCCGTGCCCGCGTCGAGCGCAAGTACGCAAGCGCGCGAGTTCACGAGTTGCTCGTGCTGGTTCGACGCTCCCAGACCGCCGGATTGGCCAGGAACCTCGGCCGCTCGCCCCGGAACCAGCGCTCGACATCGTCCATCAGGATGTTCGTCTGGTGACGCACGACGTCGTGCGAGGCGCCGCCGATGTGAGGGGTCACGAGCGCGTTATCGAGCGCGAGGAACCGGTTGGTGGGCGAGATTGGTTCCTCGCGTAGGAGGTCGAGCCCGGCGCCGGCGATCGAGCGCGACTCCAGCGCCGCGAACAACGCATCCTCGTCGACCATGTCGGGACGGGCGGTGTTCACCAGGTAAGCGGAACGCTTCATCAGCGAGAGCCGGTTCGCGTCGATGAGACCACGCGTCTCGTCCGTGACCGCACAGTGGATGCTCACGAAATCGGCTGATTTCAGAAGACCCTCCAGCGAGGCGCGAGTCGCACCTACCGCCGTGAAGGCCTCCTCCGGAGCGTAGGGGTCGTACGCGAGTACCCGCGCACCGAACCCGCTGAGCTTGCGCGCGACCGCTCGCGCCACCGCCCCCAATCCGACGAGTCCGACCGTGGCACAGCCGAGCTCGAAGCCCCGCATTTTCTCGTAGCGCGCCATGTACTCCTTGGGGTCGGCAGCGGTCTCGGTCTGGGTTCGGAGGCTGGAGATCACCAGGAGCGTGTTGCGAGCCAAGAGCAGCATGAAAGACACCGCGAGCTCCGCGACCGCCTCGGCGTTCCTACCCGGCGTGTAGAGCACCGGGATGCCGAGGTCGGTCGCGCGTTCGACCGAGACGGTCAAGGGATCGGCTCGACAAGCGCCGATCAACGAGAGCTTGCACCGATCGAACACCTCGCCGTGGACCAAGTCCACCTCCACCAGCAGCACGTCGGCGCCCACCTGAGCGACTTTGTCGGCGAGCTCCTCGAATCGAAGGATTGCGTGCGACTCGTGCCACGGCTCGTAGACCACGTCGGCGAGGCGCCGCAGCCGATCGAGACCTTCGTCGGTGAAGGATGCGGTGACCAAGGCTTTCACGGAGACTCTCCACGCTCGTCGGGCGCGAGTCTGCGCCCGCGGGGCGGCGGATTGTACTCACTCGGGCTATCGCGATGAAGCCCCACAGGAAGCCGACGCGCGGAACGTCGAATTCTTGAAGGGGAGGCCTCGGCTACCCTGCCGCGCTCTTTCGCCATTCTTCTCAGCAGGAGGGGAGTCGTCCGATGCCCAAGGTTCGCTTCATCATGGACAATCGCACCGTCGAGGTGGCCAAGGGTACGCCGCTCGCGGAAGTCGTCGACGAGGTTGGCGCGAGTGTGCCGTTCGGGTGCCGTGAGGGGCAGTGTGGGACGTGCATGCTGATCGTTCACGAAGGGCTCGAGAACTTCCAGCCCATGGGCGAGAACGAGCGGGAAACCCTGCGAATGAACGACGCTGGCCCCCGGAACCGCCTCTGCTGCCAGGCGGTCGTGATGGGGGACATGGCCGTCGAGCCGATCTAAGCCGCTCGGCAGGGGGCTACCGCCCGAGTGTCGGGAACGCCGTCCCGCTCGGTCCGTCAACGGTCGGACGTAGGCTCGATCGAAACGGCAGCGCGGATTCTGGCGGGGCGACGGTGAGTCAACACGTACCCATCTGGACCTGGAATTCGAATCTCTTCGATTTCGCAGCTGCAGAATCGTGCGATGCGAATGAGGTGCTGGGGGCGCGGTTGGGTGAGACCCCGCTCCCACCGTCCGTATTCGGAGCGGCTCACGTTGAGCTCGCGGGCTGCGTCGGCCTGGGTCAGGTCGCGCTCCAGACGCGCGAAGAAGTCGTTCTTTGTCGAGCACCCTGTCGAGTGTAAGGTCGGGCATTACGTGCCGCAAGCAGGGCGGTGTGATGGTTGTTCGCGGCTCAGGGCTTCGATAGGGTCATCGACGAGGCTGGACCTGCCTACGACACCATCCCATCCACGCACAACCACGAGGCCCCATGTCTACTTCCACGCAAGGACCCGACTCGCCCGCTCCGTCCACCGCGGAGACCGTTCCTGGTACTGGCAAGCTCTTCTGCCGTATCAAGACCACTCTCGGTGACATGGTCGCGGAGTTGTTCGAGGAGGATGCCCCGCGCACGGTTGCCAACTTCGTCGCACTCGCGCTGGGGAAGGTCGAGTGGACCGACCCCAAGGGAAAGAAGACGACGGTGGCGCTGTACACGGGAACGATCTTTCACCGCGTCATCAAGAACTTCATGATCCAGGGAGGCGACCCTACCGGTACCGGTCGCGGCGGGCCTGGCTGGCGCTTCAGGGATGAATTCAGCCCCAAGCGCAGACACGCCGGGAAAGGCGTGCTGTCGATGGCGAATGCCGGACCCGGGACGAACGGGTCGCAGTTCTTCATCACTGAAGTGCCGACGCCGCATCTGGACAACCGCCACACGGTCTTCGGCCAGGTCGTCGAGGGGCTCGATATCGTCAGCCAGATCGCGAGCGCGCCTACGGGACCGCAGGATCGACCGCGCCAGGACGTCGTCCTGCAACAGATCGAGGTGTACCGAGTCTGACGCGGGATTCGCGGGGGGCGGGGCGCCGGGTCATGTCTCGAACAGACCACGCTGCGACGAATCGGAGGTTGCGAGGTCCAGACCGAGGTGTGCGGATGCGCGAGTCGTAAGCACCCGGCCCCGAGGAGTGCGATCGATGAACCCGAGCTGAACGAGGAACGGCTCCACCACCTCCTCGATCGTGTCCTCGGTCTCGCCGAGAGCTGCGGCGATCGTGGCGAGCCCCACCGGCCCACCCGAGAACTTGACGCCGACGGCGTCCAGATACCTCCGGTCGAGGGTATCCAGACCGAGGCGATCGACACCGAGCCGGGCGAGTGCCTCGTCGGCGACCGCCGCGCCGATACTGTTGCACCCTTTGACCTGAGCGAAGTCTCGTACACGCCGAAGGAGGCGATTCGCCGAGCGCGGGGTGCCTCGGGAACGCCGAGCGATCTCGCGCGCTCCGCTCGGATCGATCGCGATCGCGTAGATTCCTGCGGCCCGAATCACGATCGAGGCGAGGTCCTCGAGGTCGTAGAAGTCGAGGTGGGCCGTCACTCCGAACCGTGCGCGAAGCGGCGAGCTGAGCAAGCCAGTCCGGGTGGTGGCGCCGACGAGCGTGAACGGCATGACGCCGATTCGGACGCTGCGGGCGTCCGGACCCTGACCGATCAGGATGTCTAGCTCGTAGTCCTCGAGCGCCGGGTAGAGGATTTCCTCGACCACGGCCCGCATGCGGTGGATCTCGTCGATGAACAGGACATCGTGGCGCTCCAAGCTCGTTAGGATGGCCGCCAGGTCGGCGGGCCGCTCGAGGATCGGGCCGGAAGTCGTGTGAAGCCGGGAGCCCAACTCGTTCGCGATGATCCTCGCCAGGGTCGACTTGCCGAGGCCCGGCGGTCCGCTGAGCAGCACGTGGTCAAGGGGTTCCCGGCGCTCGAGCGCGGCGCGAACGAACACCCGAAGGTTCTCCTTCACGGCCGCCTGGCCGACGTAGTCGGTAAGACGGTGTGGACGGAGTTGACCCTCGTCGGTGTCCTCCGGCGGAGTACCGCCACCCGTGGCGACCCGGTCCGGATGCAGATCGGCCGAGACGGCGGTCGATGCCTCGACCGTGACCGAGCTCAGTTCGACGAGGGCCTTGCGGCCGCGACCAGGCGTTCTAGGCATTGGAGCGGTCTCCCCGATCGGAGCTCGGCGCGAGCTTCGACTAGGCCTGAGCGAAGATCGGCCGCGTTTCCGGTGATCCACAGCGCACCACCCGCGTTCAACGCCACGAGTTCGCGCGCCGGGTCATCCGCGCCCCCGAGGAGGCCACGGATCCGAGCGGCATTTTCGGACGGCGAACCACCGGCCCTGATTTCGGCTGGGTCGACTGCCTTCACGCCGAGCTCGGATGGCTCGATCTCGAACGTCTCTACGAGTCCGCCCGCGCCGGTGACGGCCGCGTGCGTGGGCCCGAACGGCGAGATTTCATCCATCGGTTCGTTCATCGGGCCTCGCCCATGGACCACGAGGGCTCGCTCGACGCCGAGCTCACCGAGGGCTCTCGCGACGGGCTCGACCAGCTCCGGCGCATAGACGCCGACCAGCTGTCTTTGCGCCCAGGCGGGGTTGGTCAGCGGGCCAAGGACGTTGAACACGGTTCGCAGCGAACGGCCGATCGTGGCGCCTTCGCTCGCGAGCAGTCGACGCACCGGCTGCACGAAACGCATCGCGGGGTGAAACCGGGGCGCGAACAGGAATCCGAGGCTTGCTTGCTCGATCAAGCGTTGGGCCTCGGACGGCTCGACGTCGATCGGCACCCCCATCGCCTCGAGTACGTCGGCGCTCCCACAGGCCGACGTGATCGCGCGGTTGCCGTGTTTGGCGACATATGCGCCCCGCGACACCAATACCAGCGCGGCGGCCGTGGATACGTTCAGGGTCTTCAGGCCATCGCCATCCGTTCCGCACGTGTCGATCAACGGGCCGGGAACCTGGGGACGAATTCGGTGCGCGCGATCGCGCATGACCGAGGCGCAGGCGGCGATCGTGGGACCCGACAAACGATGCGGCTCGGTGTTTGCGAGGAAGGCCGCGATGCTCAGCTCGTTCTCGGCTCCCGCAGTGATCTGCTCGAAGACTCGTCGTGCGAGAGTCGGTTCGAGCCCCTCGCGGCCGGCCAGGCTTCGAATCGCCGTGTGGATGTCGCGGTCGCCGAGTCCGTCGAGGATCTCTCGCCAATGTCTTTCAACGCTCGCGAGAAAGGGAGCCTGTTCGGAGGGGAGCTCGAGGTCGAGGACTAGCTTCCGATCACTCATCGCCACGATCGGGCCGATTACGTCGCTCGGAGGTGTCACGCCGCATGCCCCGGCAAGCGGCGATCAGGTGTCTCCACCCTGGGGCGGCTTTGGACCGCTCGAACGCCGCCGACGCGGGCGGCGGCGGTGTGTGATCGACTCCCCGTCAGGCCCGGACTCGATGGACGTGGGCGTCGATGGAGCGGTGGCGGCCGCGCCTTCTGGTTTGCTGGGTTCGGCGCTATTGACGGGCCGGCGGTGTCTGCCTCGACGTTCGCCTGAGCCGGCACTCGGATCGGCGCTGGATTCGTGCGCTGCCGTCTCCTGCCTCGACACGGGGATCACTGTCGGACCGACCGCGCGGTCGGGTGGGCCCCGCCGGCGCTCGGACGGACCCGATCGAGCGCCAGCACGTCGGGGACCTCGGTCGGGCCCCCCGCGTCCTGACCCGCCCCGTCGGGTTGAGGCATCACCGGGTCGGCGCGGCCGGACGTAGTGAGGCGCGCGGTCGGGTCGAACCAAGGTCTCGTCGGGCCACTCGACACGGATTCGCTCACCGATGAGTTGCTCGATGGCCTCCAGGGAGAAGACGAACTCCTCGCAGGCGAGGCTGACAGCCTTGCCGACCTCGCCGACGCGCGCGGTTCGGCCGATCCGGTGAACGTAGTCCTCGGGGTCCTGAGGGAGGTCATAGTTGAAGACGTGGCTGATGCCTTCGACGTGGATGCCGCGCGAGGCGACGTCACTGGCAACCACGATGGGAACCTCGCCCCGCTTGAATCGCTCGACGAGACGGAGGCGATCCTTCTGGCTCAGGTCCGCCGTGAGGAGTTCGGCGGGGAATCCGTTGTGGCTGAGCTTGAACGTGAGCTTGGCTGCTTCCGCCTTGGTGTTGACGAACACCAACGTGCGGGTCGGTTGCTCCCGCATCAAGAGCCCGAGCAATAGGCCGAGTTTCTCTTCCTTCGAGACATGGTACAGGACCTGCTCGGCATGGTGTGCCGTGACCTGGTCGGGTGAAACCTCGACCTTCACCGCGTCGTTCATGTGCTCGTACGCGAGCTCCAGTACTCGCGGACTCAGCGTCGCACTGAAGAGCATCGATTGCCGTATGCCCGCCTTTGGAAGACGGCGTAGCAAGAAACGGATGTCCTTGATGAAGCCCATGTCGAACATTCGATCCGCTTCGTCGATCACCAACATCTTCACGGCGCCCACGTCCAGGACGCCGGTGCGCAGGAAGTCGATCAAGCGTCCAGGCGTGCCGATCACGACATCGACGCCTCGGGAAAGCCGTTGCGCCTGGCCCTGGTAGTCGATGCCCCCGAACACCGCTGCGGTGGTGAGCCCGCAGTGGCGACCCAGCACTTCGGCCTCATCACGGATCTGGACAGCCAGCTCACGTGTCGGCGCGACAACGAGCGCCCCTGGAACGCCAGCCGCGCGTGTCGCGTCCCGCATGAGCCGCGCGAAGATGGAGATCAAGAATGCCGCGGTCTTGCCGGTGCCGGTCTGCG
Source organism: Deltaproteobacteria bacterium (assembly GCA_016713535.1). GTDB lineage: Bacteria > JADJOY01 > JADJOY01 > JADJOY01 > JADJOY01 > JADJOY01. Next base: position 159,889 of record JADJOY010000022.1, on the reverse strand, counting down.
ACTGGGCGGCGACGTCGCGCCCGACAAGAGATAGCGGGAGGGTCTCAGCCTGGATCCTGGTGAGACGGACGAACCCCGTCTCGGCGATGCCGAGAGCGAGCGGCTCCGGAAGGCCGAAATCCGCGAACGTCTGATCGGAGAAGAGCTGGCTCGTCACTCGGGCACCGGTCGTCGAGCCGCGTGTGCGCGGCGACTCGCCAGCGCTGCGATCTCGGCAGGCGGACTCGCCGCGACGTTGACTGGGCGGGTCCGCACGTGTGAACAGCCGATCAAGCTTCACACGCGACTGCGGGGGCGGCAAGGTCGGCGCGCGCTCAGCCGTCGTACCAGACCGGTTTCCAGAGCGCGTTGACCGACGCGAAGCCGCCGAATTTCTTGGCGCCCCCAAGGCTTTGCCAGAGGTCCCGGACGAGTATCCGCCCGATCGACAGCAGAAACCACCAATGCAGGCGGCGCCGGATCGGGTGTCGGCTGAGTAGGCCCTTCAGGTAGCGCAAAGGCTTGCGCTGGACGAAGTTCTTCTGACACCAAGTGGTGAGGCGTGCGATCTCGTCGCGGGACAGGTGACGGGTAGGCATCACCGGGAAGAACATGTCGAACTTCGAGAAGTCGACCTCCTCGAGCCAACCTTCGCGCTGCACCTGCTCCCAGAGAGGGGTTCCCGGGAAGGGCGTCAGCGTGTGAAATGCCGCGAAATCGAGGTGACACTCGTGTGCGTAGCCGAGCAGCCTCTTGATCGACCTTTCGTCGTCGTCGCGCATCCCTGTGAGGAAGGTCCCCTGTCGGAACACCTCCGGGTACTTCCGCTCCAGCAGGAGAAAGGCCTCACGTGTGCGCTCGTACCCGTACCCGCTCTTGTCCAGGGCCTGAACGTCGTCGGTCTCGGCGCGCTCGACTCCGACGAGCACATGCCGCAGACCGGCCCGCACCATCTTCTCGAGCACGCCCTTTCGGTCCTGTTCGACGACCCGATCGGTGCGGAAGAAGGCCCACCAGCCGAGCTTGTACTCTCGACGGATGATCTCGGTACAGAACGCGTCGAGCCAGCGATCGTCGAGGTTCCAGGTCGCGTCCACCCAGAATAGGTAGCGGGCGCCGTACTTCTCGTACAGGAGCTCTACTTCTTCGACCACCCGTTCGACACTTTTCGAACGATAGAGCTTCGACGGAACGAGCCGGCCGGCCACCTCCGAGTGGCGGCCTTCCTGGACCCACCACGAGCAGAAGGAGCACTCATCGATGCATCCTCGCCCACGCTGGATCGTCACGGCTCGGGGCCACAGCTGCCCAAAGGGAGAATAGAGGTCGAGCTTTGCGAGGTCGTACGCAGGGATCGGAAGTGTGTCGAGGTCGGCTATCGGGATGCGCGGAGCGGTGGTTGCGATTGCCGAACCATCCCGGTAGGCGATGCCGGCGATGGTTGCAGGGTCGAGGTCGCCGCGGAGCGACTCGAGCAGCTCGCGCAACCCCTCCTCGCCCTCGAACCGGACGATCCAGTCGAGGTCGCTGCCTTCCGTCAGGCTCCATTCCGGAAGGGTGGAGAAGATGTGACCGCCACCGATCGTGACGACTCCCGGGAGCACCTCGCGGGCGAGTCGGAACGCGCGGATTGCCTCGTGCGCGTACACGACCTTCTCGCCGATCGCCACGACGTCCGGTCGGCGAACGAGTAACTCGGTCGCCAGGCTCTTCCACCCGACCCGCTGCGCACAGCAGTCGAGGATCTCGACCTGGACGTCCTCCATCCGCGCGCGAACGTATGCGGCGAGGGTCGGGTAGGCGAGTGGCAGGAGAAAATTGTCGTCTTCGTTGATGATGGGCCAGTAATGGCGAGGCGGGCGGAGGAACAGAACGCGCAGCGGGGATCGTCCCCGCAAGGAGATGGCGGTCATTCGTTGATGTGGTGGCGGATCGACGGAGGCAGGGGTTGCAGGATAGCGACAGGCTCGCGCGTCGGTCAAAAGCGCGAGCAGACCTGGTCTCCGAGCAGCGGGTATCGTGATCGAGTAGGCTCAGAACCATGGGCGAGCGACAGTCACGCGAACCTTGGCGTCCGAGCCGTCGGAGCTTCGGTTCGAGTGTCAGCGATCCGGGAACTGCTGCCGACGTCCCGGATACGTGTACTTCACTCGTGACGATGTGGAGTCCGCAGCGGGCTTTCTCGGGATCACACGAGGCGACTTCGTCGAGCGCTATCTATCGATCGATGGACGTCGATTCGTGCTCGAGGTGGACGCCGGTGGATGTCGGTTCTTCGATGGCACGGGATGCGTGATCCATCCGGCGAAGCCGCTCCAGTGCCGGTCGTGGCCATTCTGGCCAGAGCTGGTCCGAACGCGGCGTGCTTGGCACGGCGCCGCACGGGGCTGCCCCGGCATGGGCCGAGGCGGCGCGATCTCGACGGAGGAGCTGGAAGCGTGGCTGCATGCGTTGAGGGAAGCCGGTATTCCCGAGGAAGTCGACGGCGATTGAGCTCGATGCGGCGGGCCGTGGAGCCAGCGGTCAGGCTCGTTTGACCCGTTTCCGAGGCGGGAGATACAGTCGCGCGCACCCCTGGACGAATCCGCTCGCGCGCGCCGACATCGACGGGCGACAGGCATCGACGAAATGCCATCTATCCGCGAGCTTCTCAGTCCGCTCTTCGCCTTCAACCCGGGTCTGCTGGTCCACGGGCCGCACCTTCTGCGGTTCCCTCAGCTCGTCCCCAAGTTGGCGTGGAACTATTTCAAGCTGGTCGTCCGAAAGCAGGACGTCCTCAGGAGCGTCGACGTCTCCGTCACGTTCGATTGCCAGTGCCTCTGCGAGCACTGTTATTCGGACTACGAAAAGGATCCCGGGCGCGAGCGATTGAGCGCTCGCGAGATGAAGAACGTCATCGATCAGTGTCTCGATCTTGGCGCGGTGGTTCTCAACTTCGCGGGCGGGGAGCCGCTCGTCGAGCCCAATCTGTTCGAATACCTCGATCACGTGAAGCCGCACCGCGGGCTCACGACGATGATGACGAATGCAATCCGTCTCACACCCGAGGTCGCTCGCGAGCTCAGGCGAGTGCGGCTCTACGCTATGGGTGTGAGCGTCGACAGCGATGATCCTGAGGTCCACGATAGGTCGCGCCGATACAAGGGGGCTCACGAGAAGGCTCTCGAAGGGATCCAGAACGCTCGCGCTCAAGGCATCCTCGTGATGATGAACAGTATCGTCACTCAGGAGAAGATCGACGACGGTACGATCAGTCGACTACATGATTTTGCGGCCGAAGAGGGGCTTCTTCTCAACCTCTGCTTTCCGGCTGCGGTCGGGCGTCAGGCGCGGTTCGAGCCCGAGGTGCTGCGGCCCGACAGTGCACGCTGGATCGAAGAGCTTCTCAAGAAGGCTCACGTTCGATGGGACGGGCAGTCGAACTGGCTGAAGGAGGGCTGTGGGGCGGGAATCGAGAAGATTTCCATCAGCACCTATGGCGACGTCATCCCCTGCGCGGTGATCCAGTCCAGTTTCGGCAACCTCCGAGAGCGGCCGCTCGCGGCGATCTGGTCCGAGATGAAGCGGATTCGCCAGTACGCTGAGCTCGGTCCGGTTTGCCTGGCGTCCCGTGACTCGGAATTCCACGACAAGTACATGACCCGGATCAACAGGTACTACGAGGAGCACGGTGTTCTCCCGGCACCCGCGTCGGTGGTGTACGCAGAGAGCGCGCCCGCGGCTCGTACATGAAGCTCTTGCCCCTCACGACTTGCGTGAGGCTTGCCCGGCGTTACCGGGAGTTCCGGCGCGGTGAACGCGGGCCGGTGTTCGTCTCGTGGTTCCTGACCCGCGAGTGCCCGATTCGCTGCGCCGGCTGCGTGTTTTTCTCGCGTCACCCGGCCCCACCGGAGGACTTGCCCCTCGCGGACAAGCTGCGGGTCCTGGCCGATCTCGAGCGGATCGGAGTCCCGTTCCTGTTCATCGCGGGCGGCGAGCCGTGCGTTGCGCCCGACCTCCCGGAGGTCCTCGGGGAAGCGCGAAGGCGCGGCCTGTACACGATCTTGGTGACGAGTGGGCTCGTCATGTCACCCGAGCTTGCACGCGTGATCGATCGCACGGCCCGCGGCGTCATCTTCTCGATCGACGGCATCGAGCCGGAGCACGACCGCATCCGCGGCCAGGGCAACTACCAGCGCGCGATGGAGGGAATGCGGATCTTCCTGGCTGGCCGGAGGAATGCGCGTGTGTACGTCAGCTGCGTGATCGGGCGCCGGAACCACGTCGATCTGACGCGGTTCGCGCTCGACATGCGTGCGATGGGTGTCGACCGAGTCAACTTCCAGTCGAACTGCATCCCTCAGTTGAAGCCGGATCAGGGTGCCGTGCCGTCATTGATGGCGGAGCTCGACCACCTTTCCACCGAGTGGTCCGATCTCTTCGTGACCGACCGTAAGTACCTCGACAAGCTCCGGACGTACTTCACCCGGCCCACCAACCTCGAATTCTGCGGCGTGCCCACTTTGGGACATCTCGCCCTCCTACCCGACGGCACCGTCTCGGCGTGCTGCGAGTTCCATCTGCCGATCGGCAACGCTGCACAGGAAGGGTTGCCCGCTGTGGTGGCTCGTGCCCGGACGCTCGGCTTCGAGGAGGTGAAGCGATGTAAGGGGTGTTGTCGCAAGGACTACGACCTGGTCGAGCGGTTCTTCGAGACACCCGTGCAGCGGTGGTCACTCGGCGACCTGCGCACGATCCAGTCGTTGTGAGCGAATCGCCCGAGCTCGGGGCGGAGCGGTCCGCGGCCGCCCGGGGCGCGCGCGGGGTGTGTCGCTGTTGATATAGTTCCCGCTTCCTTCGGTTCGCCGCATAGCGGCCCCGGTCCCGGAATCCCCAGAGCCATGAGCGATCTCAAGATCCCGCGAGCCAAGGTCTACTTTCCTGCGTCAGCGTGGTTGGCCGGAGTTCGAGCCCTCGCGCGTGGGCGGATCCACCGCGGTCCAGAGCTAGAGCAGTTCCGCGCCGCGATTGCGGAGGCCGCAGGGCGGAGGCACGCGCTGCTGACGGCAAGCGGGCGTCAGGGGATTTTGGTCGCCCTCAACGCGCTCGGAGCCCAGCCGGGCGACGAGGTGCTGATGCCGGCCTACACCTGCCGCGTGATTCTGTGGAGCCTGCTGGTCCCGGGATTCCGGCCCGTGCTGGTCGATATCGAGCGCGACACCTACAACATGGATCCACGCGCCATGGAGGCTCGGATCGGCCCAAGAACTCGGTTCGTGCTCATGACCCACATGCACGGTCGGCCCGCCGATGTCGGCGCGACCCTCGAGATCGCGGCCCGTCACGGGCTCAAGGTGATCGAGGACGCCGCCGACGGTATCGGCGGCTACTGGCGTGATCGAAGGATGGGGGCGCTCGGCGACGCAAGTATCATGAGCTTCTCGCTGTACAAGAACCTCAACGGCCTCGATGGTGGCGCAGTCCTCTGTGACGACGACGAGCTGGCCCGGCGGATGGCCGAGGAGCTCGAGGCGCTGGCGCCGACCGCTCCATCCACCGCGACACTGGTCAAGCGCTTCGTCACCGCGATGGTGACCAGCTTCCTGACGCATCCCTTGGTGTTCTCGTGGAGCGGCTTCTGGCCGATCTACTTCCTCGACCGGCTTCGGCTGGACGTGATGCAGAAGCTTCTGGTGAAGCTCGACGACGAGGAACGCCACCCCCCGGGACGGCCTCGAGAGCTGTTCGAGCGCTTCGCGAACTTCCAGGCAGCCGTCGCTCTTCCTCAGCTTCGGACCTTGGCGGCTGACAATGCAGCGCGACGGGAGAACGCCAGGTACCTGGCGGAGCTCGTGCGGGATCTGCCGATCGAGCTCCCTGCGCAGGGTACGCCAGAGCAGTGGGACATCTATCTCAACTACGTCGTTCGCGTGCCCGCGGGGACCCGAGACCGAGTGATCTCGGAGTGCCTGAGGGCGGGTGTCGATCTCTATCCCGGGTATGTGGAGTGTCTCTCGAACCTGAAGCCATATCCGGATCTCGCTCACGAGTGCCCGAACGCCGAGGATCTCATGGCGCGGAAGCTCTACCTTCCGGTCCATCCACCGCTCGGGCCGAGAGAGATGCGTCGCATCGCCAATGCCCTCCGACGTGCGCTCCCGCCCGCGGGATCCCGCAGACTGGAGTGAGGTTGCGCGGTGTGATCTCGGGTCGCGGTTGCGCTCGGCTCGCGATGGTCGCGGTCGTAGTCGCTGCGCTATTGGGATCACGCGGCGCTGTCGCCGTCGGAAGCGCGGACGGGCCGGGCTCGATCTCGCTCGAGCCATTCATCGACCGTGGGTTCGCGCTGTCGCCCACGTGGGACGACGGGAAGGCCGAGGTTTCTCGATATGTAGGGCGGGAAACCCGACGTGGGCTGGCGCGCGACGCGGATTGGGTCGTCATCCTTCGACGGGAGATCCACCGCCCGGGAGGCTGGGTGGCAGCCGACGACGTCGCGGCGCCGTCCGTCGTCGAGGTCATCAAGCTCGACGAGCTGTTCACCGTCCAAACAGGGACGCTATCGCAGCGCCAGATGCTGAGCTCGGTGTACACCCGTCATGACTTGGTACCTGTCCACACCACGTTCAGCAGCCAGGATTGGACCGGACAGACCTGGAAGGAAGTGGTGCGGTCGAACGGTGTTCCCACCGAGCTTCGCTTTTCGAGTCATTGGGACGGTGAGGCGCGGGGAGCACGCTCGTTGAAGGACGAGCCCGCAAGCGCGGTGCTGTTCGATGACCTGGTCGTGTGGCTCCGCGCGCTTCGGAGCGACGCACCGACGAGCTTCACGCTGAACGTGATTCCCAGCTTGGTGTCGAGCCGGGTCGGGACGCCCGTGAGCGAAGCCGCGCGGATCGAAACGCATCGTGGCGAGAGTCTGCGGATCGCCGGGAAGAACTGGCATGTGAGAAGGACGGATGTGTTCCGCCGCAGCGGGGTCGACACACTCTGGTACGACGACGATGGCGCCGGCCCGTTGCTGCGCTGGCGAAAGCCCGACGGTACGGTGTGGTCGCTGGTCGAAACCGCACGCCTGACTCAGGGGAAGTGGGCACATCCGGGCGATTCGCTGGAAGCGGCTGCAGAGGCCGAGAAGGCAAGCCCCATCATCCCGCCGGGGCCTCGCTGAGTCGAGAAATCGCCGAGCGCTGCAACTCGCGAGCCGCGTCGGGATCGGCGACGCGGTCCGAGTGGCAGTCGGCCTTGTCTCCGCGGCGTCCCAGCAGTGCCAGATCGCTTCCAGCGACCAGCGGCGAACGAGCAGCGCGCCGAGCCGGCTGGAACCCGACGTCCTTGCCGCTCGCGAATTCCGCGATCTCCTTGGAGATGCGCATGCTGCACCAGTCGTGGCCACACATCGCACAGAAATCGGTGTCGACCGGAAGGTCTTCGTCATGTAGTGCGCGCGCCGTGTCACCGTCGAAGGCCAGCTCGAACTGGCGAGGCCAGTTGAGGGCCGCTCTCGCCCTGCTCAGGTCGTCGTCCCATGTGCGAGCAGACGCGATGCCTCGGGCCAGGTCACCAGCGTGCGCTGCGATCTTGTACGCGATGCAGCCAGCCTTCACGTCCTCGGGCTTGGGCAGCCCGACGTGCTCCTTCGGAGTCACGTAGCAGAGCATCGCAGCGCCCGCTCGCGCAGCCTCGGTTGCGCCGATCGCGCTGGTGATGTGGTCGTAGCCGGGGAAGGCGTCGGTCACGAGCGGGCCGAGTACGTAGAAAGGCGCGTCGTCACAAACGCGTCGCTCCATCTCCATGTTGGCCGCGACCTCGTTGAGGGGTATGTGCCCCGGACCCTCGACCATGACCTGTACCCCGGCCTCGCGAGCGCGTTGGACGAGCTCCCCGAGCGTTCTGAGCTCCGCGAATTGCGCGGGATCGCTTGCGTCGGCGAGGCATCCCGGCCGGAGACCGTCGCCGAGCGAGTACGTGACGTCGTACTCCCGCATGATCGCGGAGATCTCGTCGAACAGGTCGTGAACATCGGGTTCTGCTTGCCGTGGTGGATCATCCACTTCGCGAGCAGCGAGCCACCGCGCGACACGATCCCCGTGACGCGGGGGTGCGACCAGTGAGAGGTGCTCTCTCAGAAGTCCCGCGTGAATGGTGAAGTAGTCGACCCTTGCTGCGCCTGCGCTTCGATCTCGCGGAGGATGTCCTCGTAGCTCAGATCCTCGAGGGCACGGCCCTGGATCATGCTGTAGATGGGGACGGTTCCGATCGGCACCGTCGAGTGATCGATGATCGCTTGCCGACAAGCCTTCAGATTCCCGCCGGTCGAGAGGTCCATGACGGTGTCCGCGCCGTACCGCTGCGCCCATCGGAGCTTCTGGACCTCCTCGTCGGTCGAGCTTGTCACCGGGCTGGCGCCGATGTTGGCGTTGATCTTGGTGCTGATCGACCGCCCGATTCCCATCGGATCGAGCCGTTTCGCCGATCGTTGACCACGTAGGAATCCCTCGTCGGCCAGTTCCGTCGCACGCTGCACGACGGTCTGGTTGACCCAGAGCCCTTCGTCATGGCGGAAGCCCGGGTGCCCAGCGGCCTGGCTAGGGTAGGGCAGGCCGTGGAATGGAGTCTGATCGTCCCCGGCAGGGCGTTCCGATGCGCTCGGAGCTTCCCCTCCGCTACCGGCCAGGTGCCGCTTGTTGGCTGGGATCACCAGGCGACCGCGCGCCACGTCGTCCCGGATCACCACCGGGCGTGTCGCCTCCCGCGTGGCAACCCGCGTCATCTCGGGCGTGACGAAACCCGCGCGTGCAGCCTGAAGCTGGGTCAATTCGGAGAATGGGGTCATCGATTTCCTCGCGGGGGTGCCAACGCGCGACCACGCCAAATGCATCGACGTGCAACGAGACTAATCCAGGCGGCCGTGCCCTGCCACCGCACACGACCACCCCCGCGGCATCACCGGGGACCGGTGACGCGGGTTGCTCGAGCCGATCAACGGATCGCGTTGCTCGCCGCCTTCTCGACGACCACGAGCTCGTTGTTGTTGAAGAAGAAGACGCGGCGATTGATCGTGACGCCGCCCGTGGGGTTGATCACGGTGTACTTCGCTTCGACCTTCCAGCCGAGGTACTCGACGGGCTTTCCCGAGCTCGAGGCGTTCAGCGCTGGCGGAAAATACGAAGCCTTCTTCGTGTCCCCGATCTCGACTCCCTTGAGCACCTCCGGCGCCGCTACCTGACTCTCGATACTGGCGCGGATCGTATCCTGGTAGCCAACCGGTTCCGGACCGTAGTCCAAGAAGCGGGGGTCCACTTTCGGACCGCTCGCGAACGGATTCTGGATGTTGCCACAAGCCAGGGCGAATGTTGCGGCGAGCGCGAACCAACACAGCGGACGCTTCATCGGAGATCCTCCGGGTATGTGGTGCACGAGCGGAGAAGCTACGTCTTCGGCGAGCTCGGGGCAACCGTGCGTCGGTAATGCGATTCTTGACACCTTCTGGGGCGCGTACGTACTCTCGATTGACGAATCAATCAACGAGGTCGGGCGCACCTAGAGCGCTCGAAACCAGCCAGGGAACACGACGTCGTGACTGCGGCATCCACCGAGGAGAAGCGCGCTGCCATCTCGGAAGCGGCGATCAAGATGTTCGCTCGCAAGGGGTATCACGGCACTCGGATCGCTGACATCGCACGTGAGGCGAAGGTTTCGTACGGGCTCGTCTATCACTACTTCAAGAGCAAGGAAGAGATCGTCACCTTCCTGTTCCAGCGAAAGTGGGATCTCCTCGTCGGCGTGATCGACAGCATCCAGCGCGAGGAGGTGGGTTTCGAACGGCAGGTGGAGGCGGTCACTTCGTTCCTGATCGAGAGTTATCGGCTCAACCCAGAGCTAATCGAAGCGCTCGTCATGGAGATCACGCGGAACGGCAAGTTCATCAAAGGACGAAATCTCCGACTCCTCGAGAAAGCTCTCTCTGGCATGGAGAGCATGGTGCGGTCTGGGCAGGCGCGAGGAGAGGTCCGCACGGGGATAGACCCGAAGGTCGTCTCCTACGCGTTCTTCGGCTCGATCGAGTCGATCTTGACCGGCTTCGTGTTCAAGACCCTTCCCCAAGACGATGCTGCCGTCGAGCGAGCGAAGCAAGGCGTGAGAGATCTGTTCATCCAAGGGCTGCGTCCGATCCATGGCGATCGTGTGCTCGCGGCGCAGCCAGCGTGAACCATGCTCGACGTTTGGGCTGACCTCGCCCGGCCGCTGTTGTTCCAATTCGACGCGGAGCGTGCGCATCAGCTCGCAGGGCGAATTCTCGACGTCACCGAGCGATCGTCACGGGCGAGAACGGTCCTCGAGGCCACCGTGGGGTGGGGATGGACGGCTCGGAGCGCAAGTCTTTGGCCTCTCGTTCCCGTCGGTGTTGGGAGTCGCCGGTGGTTTCGACAAGGACGGACGCTGGGTCCGCACGCTCGGTGCGCTCGGTTTCGGCCATGCGGAGATCGGGACCGTCACGCCCGACCCGCAGCCCGGAAATCCTCGGCCACGCGTCTTCCGGCTCTCGGCCGAACGGGCTCTCCTCAATCGAATGGGCTTTCCCAGCCTTGGTGTCGACGCCGTTGAGCGACGCCTCCGCGAGCTCCCTGAGGATCGCGTGCCTGTTTTCGTCAGCATCGGGAAGAACAAGGCAACTTCCGCCGAGACGGCGGCGGACGATTACGTGCGTGCGTACCGGACGCTCGCACGGTACGCGGATGCGATCACCCTCAACGTCTCGAGTCCAAACACGCCTGGGTTGCGGGATCTCGGCGTCGGCGAGGCGCTGGCCACCATTCTCGATGCGGTGCTCGAGGTCTCTCGAGAGGCGGCGGCGCGGAGCGGCACGCTGGCCAAGCCCCTGCTCGTGAAGATCTCCCCCGACTTGTCGGACGAGGACCTTGCCGACACGGTTCGGCTCTCGGTCGAGAGGGGTGGCAGGCTTCGTGGCTGTGAACACGACGGTCACGAGACCAATCGCATGTTCCGCGATCGCTCTCGAGCAGGGTGGTCTCTCCGGGGGGCCTCTCGCGTCGCGAGCACTGGATGTGGTGCGGGCCGTTCGGCGTCAGACCGACGGTGCTCTGCCGATCGTCGGCGTGGGGGGCATCTTCAACGGCCGCGATGCCTATCGGCTGATCCGCGCCGGAGCTAGCCTCATCCAGGCTTACACGGGCTTCATCTACCGGGGGCCGGCCTTCGCCCGGCTGGTGAAGGCCGAGCTGCGACGCGAACTGCTGAGGGATGGGTTCACCTCGATCGAGGACGCCGTGGGAGCCGACGATTGACGCACCCGCGGCTACCAGCCTGCCGAAACGCTCCCGGTTGGGGGTTTTGTGGCCGTTTCGGCATCCTGCCAGATCACGTGCGGGGAGTCTTTGCGCGGCTCCGGCGAGGGGGCTTCGTTCTAGCCGGAGCGCCCGCGCTGGTGGGGCTCGGCGAAGGTCGCGAGGCGGCCGCTGCCGTGGGCCGGTCTTCGATCTCCCGCTCGGCAGCGTAGCGCTCCCGGAGCTCTCGCTTCAGCACCTTCCCGGTGGGATTGCGGGGAAGCTGATCGATGAAGCGGACGTCCTTCGGCTTCTTGAATCGTGCCAGCTCCCGCGCACAATGATCCATGAGGTCGGCCCGCGAGACGGAACGGTCGGGTCGCCGAACGACGTACGCAACGAGCGCCTCGCCCCATTCGTCGTCCGGTACGCCGACGATCGCGCAGTCCTCGACCTCTGGGTGTTGCCGAAGGACGTCTTCGACCTCGACCGGGTAAAGGTTGACGCCGCCTGAAATGACCATGTCGACTTTGCGGCCCGCCAGGAAGATGTAGCCGTCCCCGTCCACCCTCGCGAGGTCGCCGACGCTGAAGAAGTCGCCGTGTCGGCTCCGGGCTGTCGCCTCCGGGTCGCCGTGATAGTGCTCGATCGTCATCGCGTTTCGAACGAACAACTCGCCCACCATTCCAGGCGGAAGCTCGTTGCGCGATTCATCGAGGATCTTGATCTCGTTTCCGGCGATCGGCTTGCCGACCGAGTCGGGGTGGAGCCGGATGTCCTGAGGATTGGCGAGCGTGACCCACCCGGTTTCGGTCGATCCGTAGAAGTCGTAGGCGACGTCTCCGAAATACGCCATCACGCGCTTGCGCAACTCGGCGGGAAAGGGCGCGGCGCCGAACACCAAACCGTTCAGGTCTTTCGGTCGATGGCGCTCGAGGACGTGGGCCGGCAGGTTCAGGATTCGTTGGGCCATCGTGGGCACCAGGAACGCGTTGTGGATACGCGACTGCTCCATCGTCTCCAGCGCGCGCTCCGCGTCGAACGAATCCAGAAGGTGGATCTCGGCCCCCAGACCTGACATCAGGTGGAGGAACGCCTGAGCACCACTGTGATAGAGCGGGCAAGCGACGAGATGCCGGTCGGCGTGGCGGAACGGCAGGCCTTCCAGGATGCGGTTGATGATCGTCATCCCGGTCTTGGTCATGTCGCGGACGGCACCTTTTGGAGCACCCGTCGTGCCCGAGGTGTAGACGAAGTTCATCGAGCTGCCGTCACGGGTCGCACGGGTCGGGCGCGTGTCGGGCTCGATGCCGAGCCGCTCGTCCCAGCTGCGCAACCCACCTGCGATCGACGACGTTGGTACGAAGTTGTCCGATGGAGTCTTGACCGTGCCGCGGACCTCCGAGGCGACTTCCACCTGTTCCGGGCCGAACACGAGCGCTTGGCTACCGGAGTGATCCAGGATGTACGAGAGCTCGCGTGGCTTGAGGTGGTAGCTGACGTTGACCGCCGAGGCGCGGATCCGGAACAGTCCGTAGGTCGCTTCGACGAACGGAATGCAGTTCTTCATCATCAGCGCGACGCGATCGCCGGGCCGGACGCCCATCGCGAGGAATGCGTGCGCCGCGCGGTTGATACGCCTCTCGAGCTCGCCGTAGGTGAGGCTCGTGCCGCCTTGGACCAGTGCGGTCTGGTCGGGAAAGTTGACCGCATGCAGGGTGTGCAGCGTGCTCGGACCGATGCGCTCACCATGAAGCAGCAGACGTCCGGCCTCGACGGCGCCGCGCACCGAGAGGGTACTCGCGAAGCCGGTTTGGCGCGTGACCCGGACAGCTCGCGATACGATCGTCGGCAAATTCTCCAGGACCGGATCCATCAGACCCTCCGAGTGGGCAGAACGGCCGGCTTGGGATCGCCGGGCTAATGGCTCAGCGATTCGCACGCCGAGGACGATCCACCCGCGACCACCGAATGCGGCGGAACGGACTCAGTGACCAGCAGAGCTGCCTGCGAGTCGGCCGCCCTTGGTGGTGCATTCGTCAGCGCTGGCGGCGTAGATCCAACCCTTGCCTTTGCATTCGTTCTTTCCTGCGCACGAGTGGCTGAGCTCGGGTGCACTACACAATCCCTTACCCTTGCACGAGTTGATGCCGAGGCACTTCACCTTCGCGGCCGTCGGGCTCGGCGCGTCCGCAGCGCTGACCGCAGCGGTAGCGAACAATCCAGCGACGGTCGTGGCAATCAAGGCGCCCTTTGTGACCTTACGCATCGAACATTCTCCTCGAATGCCCCCTTCGTGCGGAGGCGGACAGCCGTGTTGGGGAACGTCAGCTTCTCGAACGCCGCGAAGGTAGCTCGACCTCGAGGTCCGTTGCAAAGCCGCCTAGGCCGATGTAGGCGTGGTAGCGGCGAGGCGCTCGCGGAGGACTCGTAGCGAGAACGATGGCGACGCGGTGATGCGGGCCGTCATGCGCTTTCTCGGGTCCGGATCGCGCGCCAGCCCGACGTGGTTGGACCGAAGGAGCTGGCCCACCCCCGCCTCGATCACCTGACGGAACTGTGTCCAGGTTGCGTCGTCGCTGGGTGCGAGGATGCGATCTCCCACGCGGATATCGAGCCGGGTGCGGTCGAATCTCACGGCACCACTGGGCAGTTCGATGCTCTCGAGCTCGATCGCCGCGTCGAGCGCGACGCAGAGCACCCGGTCGACCCTGGCGCCGAAGTCGTCGGCGAGTGGACGCCGCCATTCGACGGATAGCCCTCGCTCGCCGCCTTCCTCGTCGATCGCTAGCTGGAAGTCGAAGCCGATGAGCATCACCCCGGGTCCATGGTGGACATGGCGGTAGTCGACCACGTCGATGAGCGAGCCACCCAAGAAGCCGCGCTGAATCCAGCGGTGCAGAACGGGGACGAACTCCGCGAGGGGAGGACGGCAACCATCGGATGCAAAGAGCTTCACGCCGATCTTCTGCAGGTCCATTTCGGGTTCTCGGTTTCGCTCAGCCGGGCAATGGCGCGGCGGCGGGGGTGTTGAGGCGCCCGTAGCAAGCGTGGGCAGCTTCGATGAAGAGGTATGCCTCCTCGACACGGCGATGGGCCTCGTCGGCGTCCACCGCCAGAGTCCCCTCGTTCGCTGCGCGGAACAGGTAGTGCGCGAATTTCCCACCAGCGAACGGGTCGAAGAACCTCTGGGTGTCGTAGAATCGAGCACGGAATTCGGCTAGCACCGTCGCGGGATCGTCGCTCACGGCGGTAGTCTGCGTCTGGACGAGCGCCCTGGCGGCTTCCAGCATCGCGCGGAACGCCTTCCCGGCGGCTTCTCGGGCGTGGCCGCTCTCGAGATCGATCTGGGCCTCGAACGCCTGGCGTTCGCTGGACGCCAGCCCGAACTCGACGGCCGACACGACCTCACCGGCGCATTCGCCGACTCCCATGTCGCCGAGTGTGAACTCGCGCGGATCGCCCCAGTCCGAGTAGAAGGACGGATCGGCATCATGACTAGGAACCCGTGTCAGGTCGTCGAGCAGTCCCTTGATCTTGGCCTTACCCGTTCGAGCCACGAACTGCTGGAACGTCTCACCGTCGACTCGGCCCCGGACGTAGTGGGACGTAAGCCGGTCAACCACCTCGGGAATCCGCTTGGAGGGCACCGCCGCCATCGCGAGGCCGTGATGCTCGGCATTGTCGTGCCCGCCGCCACCTAGCACGACCTGGAAGTGCGGCACGGTGTAGCTGCCGATCTTGCGGCTGACACCGTAGAAGCCGATGTCTGCGACGTGGTGTTGACCGCACGCGTTGAAGCAGCCGCTCACCTTGATGTTGAGGCCGCGAACCGCTTCATCGACCTCGATGGACTTGGCTGCCAGCCGTGAGCTGAGTTCGCCTGCGAGGCCGCGTGACGAGGCGATCCCGAGCTTGCAGGTGTCGGTGCCCGGGCAGGTCACGACGTCCACGATGCTCTGCGCTCCGGGCGCGCCCAACCCGAGCGACTCGAGCGCTTGATGTAGGGTGAGCAGGTCACCCTCCGGAACCCAGCGAAGAAGGATGTTCTGCTCAACCGTCGTGCGGATCGTATCGCCGACGAACTGGCGAGCCAGATCCGCCAGACCGCGAAGCTGGTGGGAACTCGCATCGCCGAGAGGGAGCGTGACGGTCGCGGTGACGTAGCCCGGCTGCCGCTGGGCGTACACGTTCGTCCTCCGCCAGCGCTCGAAGCTGTCGGCGACTTCAGCGTTTCCGGTGAGTGCCGAGGGTGGCTTCAGCGGTTGCTCGAGCGCGGCTCGACTCGTCGCGAGGAAAGAGGTCCAGCCCGTCTCGGGCACGAGCATCGCGCGCTCGGCCTGCACGATCTTGCGAAATTCCTCGATTCCGAGCTTGGCGACGACGACCTTGAGCCGGGCCCGCTGGCGGTTCTTCTTCTCTCCCAGCCGTGCGAAGACCCGGGCAACCGCCTGGGTCACCGGGATCAGCTCCTCCTCCGGAACGAACGGGTCGAGAAGCTTGGCCTGATGGGGGACGGCGCCGAGGCCGCCACCCACGTACAACGCGAAGCCCCGCCGTTCGCGGCCCTCCTCGTCGTGGCGTACCACCGCCACTGCTCCCACGTCGTGCATCCGGGCCAGGGCGCATGCGTGGTCGGTGCATCCCGAGAAGCTGATCTTGAACTTGCGTCCGAAGTCCTGGGTGTCGGCGTGGCCGAGCAGGAAATATGCGCAAGCCTTCGCGTACGGCGTCACATCGAACGCCTGGTCTCGGCAGACACCCGCGATGGGGCAAGCCGTCACGTTGCGGACCGTATTGCCGCAGGCCTCGCGAGTGGTGATTCCGACGGCCGCAAGCCGGCGCATCAGCGTCGGGGTGTCTTCGATGTGCACGAAGTGGATTTGGATGTCCTGTCGTGTCGTGACGTGGGCGATGCCGTCGCCGTACTCCTCGGCGAGGTCCGCCAGCACCTCGAGCTGCTCACAGGTCAAACCACCGAACGGGATCTTGATCCTCTGCATCCCGGCGCGTCCCAGACCGTGCTCGGACCCTTCGTCAGGTCACCGCTCGGATACGAAATCGTCCGCTGGGTCGCGCCGTCGTGCCGCTGCCCATTATCGTAGCGCTGGCCGTAGGCCCCCCGACGGAGGCGCGTTTCCGCGAACACCTTCTCGTCGATCCGGCCGTTCTTGCGGGCTTCGATCTGCGTTTCGTAGATGTCGATCTCCCGAGCGAGGTCGGGATCGATCTGGTCGGCGAGCCGTGACTTCCAGGCTTTGTGGGAAGACGACATGGGCTGAGATCCTCGCGGGCGACGACGGTCCGTCAGGTCCGACGAACGTACTGGCAGGTCGTCACAAGGTCAAATCTTGATCGATCCGATCAAGTTCGTAGTGATCCGTGTACCGTAGACCTGCTCGATCGTCCGGCAGAGGTCTTCAGAAGTCTGTGATTTCAGCATGATTAGGCGATACGGTCAGTCATGGGCTCGGTGACATAATCCTGACTGATATGGTCAGGTAAGGTCGTCTGCGATGAGCGCCCGGATCCGCTCCGCGACTTCGTCGGCTGATTCCACGTCGGTGCAGATGTGGTGGTCCGAGCTCGCCCGGTAGAGCGCCTCGCGCTCAGCGAGGACCGAGACGATCTCCGACGCGAGTGACTCGCCGGGTCGAAGTGCGGGGCGCCCCGCATCCCCGCTGATGCGCTTCGCGATCGTGGTCGGATCCGCCTGGAGCCACACAACGCGGCCCCGAGCTCGCAGGGCTGCGCGGTTGGCGGGCTCGAGTATCGCGCCCCCACCCGTGTCGATCACGATGGCATCCCTGTCGGCGAGATCGGCGACCGTCTGGCTCTCGACGGCTCGGAAGGCGGGCCACCCGTTCACCTCGACGAACCGCGCGATCGAGCAGCCGACGCGCTGCTCGACGAGAGCGTCGGTCGAGACCACGGGCCACCCCAGCTTGTTGCCGAGAGCACGTGCTACCGCAGATTTGCCGGTGCCGCGATAACCAACGAGCACCACGTTCACGGAGCGATGCCTCGGTCGATCACGTCGCGCATCACCTGGATCGGAGCCTCGCGCCCCGTCCATAGACGGAACTGCGCGGCGGCCTGCCGGACGAACATCTCGCTGCCCGGTATGACTCGTGCGCCGACCGCCATCGCTCGCCGCCCGAGCTCGGTGACTCTGGGGGTGTACACGATGTCGAACACCACGTGATCAGGGCGGATCCAATCGCGCGGGATCAGGCATCGCTCGATGTCGGGCGCCATGCCGACGGAAGTGGTCTGGAGCACGATGGTGGCTCGCTCTAGGGAATCCCGCAGCTCACTCGGTGACAGGCCGACGGCCGCTACGTCTATGCCCGGCACCGTTGCCCGGATGCCGTCGGCGAGGGCTGCCGCCTTCGCGCCGTCGCGTGCGGCGATGGCCGTGTGCCTCGGCGGGGATTCGATCGCCATCGTCATCGCGATCGCGCGGGCAGAGCCGCCCGCGCCTACGATCAGGACGCGCTGCGCGCGTGGGTCGATGCCGGCGTCGCGAAGCGCTTCGAGCGCACCGAGCCCGTCCGTGGTGTAGCCGACGAGGCTGCCTTCCCGGTTCACCACGGTGTTCACCGATCCCACCCTCTCGGCCACCGGGTCGAGGCCGTCGAGGTGGCCGATGACCGCAAGCTTGTGAGGGATCGTCACGCTGAGGCCGACGAGTCCGAGCGCCCGCATCCCCCGGATCGCGTCACCGACATCCTCGACGCAGAACGCAAGGTAGGCGAAGTTGAGTCGACCCGCCTCGAAGGCGGCGTTGTGGATTGCTGGAGAGAGTGAGTGATGGACCGGATTCCCGATCACCGCACACAGCCGGGTTCGCGCGTCGATCTTCAAGGGTTGGCCAGGGGCGACCGGAGCGCGGGGAGCTTATCGATCTCGACCCGGGGGAACCACGCCGGGGCGTCGGTCTAGCATCGGAGGCCAGGTCCGTGCGAGCCCTCGTTCAGCGGGTATCCCGCGCGAAAGTCCACATCCGCCGGGCCGGGAGCGCTCTCGGGGCGGACCTATCGGGGCATGCCGGCGTTTCGTCGATCGGGTGGGGGCTCACCGCGTTCGTGGGGGTTGGACACGGTGATGGCCCCGAACAGGCCCGAAGCCTGGCGCACAAGATGGCGGCGCTGCGGATCTTCGAGGACGAGACGGGAAGGATGAATCGTTCCCTCATCGACACGGGGGGCAGCGTTCTCGCGGTGAGCCAGTTCACCCTCTACGCCGACCTTCGCAAGGGCAACCGGCCGTCGTTCGGCGAGGCGGCTCCGCCGGATGTTGCGCGTGATCTTTTCGTTCGCTTCGTGACCGCGTTGCGTGAGCTCGGTGTGAGGGTCGAGACTGTGGTATTCGGGGCGGACATGGATGTCGAGTTGGTGAACGACGGACCGGTTACGATGTGGCTCGACACCGCTCGATTCGGTCCGCGTCGCGACCCGCCGTGACGACGCGATCGACACGGTAAAGGGGCCGTCCCTGGACGAGATGGTAGGTTCGCACGACGAACTCGCCCACGAATCCGAGGATCAGGAGTTGTAGGCCGCCCGACAAGCACACGATCAGGAAGAGGATGAGCCTCGGCATCCCCTCCTCCAAGAACGTGAGCCTGGAAGCCGTGTAACCGACGCTCCCGGCGAGTCCGAGCGCGAACAGCCCCAGCCCCGTCCCGACACCCAGCGAAACGGCCGCATGAAAGCTATGGCGAAGTCGAACAGAAGCGCGACGATCCGGGTCAGGCCATACCTCGACTTCCCGGACGAGCGCGCGTGGTGTCTGACCGCGACCTCGACCGGGTTCCGAGCGAGTGTCAAGAAGAGTGCGGCTAGATAGCGTCGGCGGTCGCCCTCACCGTTCACAGCGTCCACGAGATCGCGCGACAGGGCCTTCATCCCGGAGTTCGGATCTTCGAGGCGGACCCCTGTCGCCCGGAGGATCAGGTTGCGCACGATCCCGGACGCCACCCGCCGCCCGAGCCGGTCGGCCCGATTCGTGCGCCGTCCACTCACGAGGTCGTGGCCCAGGGCGAGTTGCTCGATGAGCCGGGGCAGGTCCGATGGATCGTTCTGGAGATCGGCGTCCAGGAGTGCAACGGCGTCGCCACTCGCGACCTCGAGACCGGCAGCGATCGCGGCATGCTGCCCGAAGTTGCCTCGCAGCAACACACCGACCACGTCGTCGTGGTTGGTGGCGAGCTCGGTGATCGCCGGACGACTGCCGTCGGTGGATCCGTCGTCGACGAGCACGATCTCGACACGGCCGAGATCCGCCAGGCTTGCACGAACCTGGGTCACGAGCTGCGCGAGTGTGTCCACTTCGTCGAGCACGGGGATGACGACGGAGACGCGCGGGGGCGCCACGGAGTCCATCGCAGGCCGGTATGCGGGTTCACTCACGGGGTGCCTCGGGGGAGGTGCCTGCGAGCGCCCGTAAGCGCTCGATTCGTTCGGGTTCGCTCGCGGCCAACTCCGGGTCATTCGACAGGAGGGCGAACGCCTCTGCGAAATAAGGAGTGGACTCGGTACCCCGGCCGAGCGCGAGGAGGTTCTCCGCGATCTCCTCGAAGACGTAGCCGTCCGCTGGTGTCGCCTCGCTCGCCAGCTCACGCTGAATCGCGAGAGCCTCGGCGTGTCGACGGAGGGAGCGAAGGGCTCGACCGACCGACCACTTCGCGATGTGCGTCACCTCGGCATCGTCGAGCGCGCGGGATTCCGTCAGGGCTTTCTGAAAATTGTCGAGCGCTCGAGCGTAGTCACCGCTTTCGTGATGGGTCCAAGCGATGTTGTTGTAGAGGGAGGTTCGCCATCGCCGTGCGAGCGGATCGGTGGAGTCGTTCGCCACCGCCAGCGCGCGCTCGTTCCAGGCGAGCGCTTCGTCCCCGTTCATCGTCAACGCCACCATGTGCGCTGCGTCGATGGCGAGCTCGTCGAGGCCAGCGTCACGCGATCGATCCCAGGCGTCGAGGAACGGCGACCGCGCAGACGTCGGGGATCCGTTCGAACGTAGGCATCGTCCGCGCTCGAGGAGCGACCGGATGCGAACCACCTCCGGAAACGAGTCGAGACGAGGCTCGAGTGCGTCGAGGATGGCAAGCGCTTCCGGGAATCGTCGTTGCAGACCGAGTGCCCGCGCGATCTGGGTCTCGAACTGCGCTCGATCGGGATCCGCCGACTCGCGCGCCAGCTGGCGAAACGTCGCCTCGCTCGTCGCCGGGTCGCCGAAATCCCAGGCATCTCGGATCGCGACGGCGACGTCGTTCGGCAGCGGTGTTGGGCTCGGAGGTGGATGGGGGCAGCCACACAGTCCGGAGTCCCGTCCACAGGATGCAGACGAGAAATGTGCTGCGGCGGGTCGGCGACCATCTCATGACGGCGTCGCTTCCCGGAGTCCGCTACCGCCGATCGCCTCGATCCGACCGCTGCGGAATCGGATCGCCCACGCACCCTGGAGATCGAACACCCGCAACGTCGGATGTGGTTGGCGAGGATCCAGGTCGGGTGTCGCGGTACCGACCGACACTCTGCCTCCGACCTGGTCCGTGACCGCCAACGAGTGCCGGTCGGCGTCGAGCAGTGCGAGCCAACGAGTGCCCGGCGGGAGGGACCACGTGCCACTCGGCTCGCCGACGTCGTGAGATGGAATGGGGGCTCCGAACCCGGCGAACGCGAAGTAGCAAGCGACTCGGTGGTGTGGGAGCGCCCACATCGCGCGTGTTGAGCTCGCGACGTTGGTCAGAACGACGGTCTGGTTCGATGGGTACGCCGCGCGTAGGCGATCGAGGGCGGCGCCGAGCTCGCGATCCACCAGCCGGATCCCGGGCCGGGTGAAGAGCAACAGCTCCGTCGAGAGCTTGACCGGGAGGCTCGCCCCAGCGTCGAAGAAGCCTCGCGGAGAGAGCAGCGGGGCGGCGAGGAAGAACAGAGAGGAGCAAACGATCGCGACGATCGGAACCGAGCGTCGGACGTTGGACTCCGCGTGCGGATCAGAGAATCCGAGGCCGATGGTCAAGCAGGCCGCGGGCAGCGCGGTCAGTAACATGCCGGGCTGCCCGAATGCGACCCCGACCGCGAGCCCAGCGTACCCGAGCAGCCATCCCCAGAGCGTGACCTTCGTTGCGGGTGTGAGCGAAGTCCGCCTCGAAACGGTGCGAAGTGCAAGAAGGAACGCGATCGCTCCTACGGGGCCGAGCGCGGCCCCCCCGTAAACCCCCACCTTGACGACGTTGATGCCGTGAAATGCCAAGGAAGAGAAGTGGTCCTGTGCGTTCGAGAACGCGACGGCCTCCCACTGCCGGAGGACGGAAGCCCGGTAGCCGCCGATACTTCCGCTGGCGGACGCCGCTGGCACGATCCACAGTGCGAGCCCGGCGAGACCCGCTAGCGCCCCTTCAGCGACCGAGGCCAGACGCCGAGGCCAGCCGCTCGAGCTGGGAGCGAGCGCGCACGAGATCGAGAGTAGGGGGGTGAGGACGACCGCCGTGTCGGGACGAAACCCGGCGGCGACGGCTGCTGCGAGGCCGAGCCACGCGGGGCGAATCGCGTCGCCCTCAAGACGTCGCCACGCCAGATAGGCGACCGAGGTCGCGCCGAGTGCTCCGAACTCGTAGGTGCCTTGGACCGCGCCGTAGGTCCAGGCCAGAGGTGACGCCAGGAACATCCCCGATGCGATGAGGCCCACTCCTCGTCCACCGAGCGCCTTACCGAAGCCGTAGATCGCGCACGTCGTCGCGGCCGAGGCGAAGACCGAGGCGAGACAAAGTGCGAAGGACGGTCCGACGCCGAGCGCGTGGATGAGTTTGGTCGCGACGACGTAGAAGGTGTACCCGGGCGGGTGAGGGTGAAAACGGAGGGGGTCGAACGTCTGGATGGCCTCGGCGAAGGCTGCCGCGTCGAAGTCGTAGAGCGTGCTGGGGACGAACGGCAGACGTGTGCAGACCGCGATGGCGCACAGTGCCCACGCCCAGGGATCGGCGAAACGCTTCATGAGCGCCGAGCGGCCCGATCGCGAAGCGCGTCTCGAACCCAGCCCGAAAGGTCGAACGCCCGCGATCGCCACGAGTGGCGTGCCGCCTCGCGACGCCGGGCGTCTCGCTTCGCCGGCGTGTCCGTCGATAGCTCCTCCGCGATCACCGGCGCGAGCGCATCGCCGTACGCCACCCGCCGGATCCACGGACCGAATGCACGGAACGCTTCCAGGTCGGTTGCGACGATGGGGAGACCCGCGGCCAGGTACTCATAGATCTTCGTCGGATCCTGCCGATCTGCCAGGGGCCCGGGGCGGTGAGGGACCAAGCCAGCATCGAGGTGCCCGACGAAGGCCGGCATGTCGGCGCGCGGATGGTGCCCCAGGACGTGTATGTTCGGGAGATCCGTGAGGGAGCCGATCGGCGAGCGGACGAGCCCGACGAGCACGATCGACCAGTCCGGCCGTTCGCGTGCAAGGCGATCGAGTGCCTCGACGTCGAGGCGGGCATAGATGTTGCCCACGTACCCGATACGCGGATGCGGGATGCTCGCTAGTGCCTCGGGCTCGGGTGGCAGCGGCCCGGCGAACTCCTCGATGTGAACCCCGTTGCGGAGGAGGTGGACGTCGGCTCGCTTGGAGCGCCTTGCCTCGACCAGAGGCTCACTCGCGGCGAACACCAGGTCGGCCTGTGCCAGGGCCTCCGACTCGAGCCGATCCATCAGCCCCCCATCCACGTCGGGGAAGGCGGAGAACTCGTCGAAGCAGTCGTAAATGACGAGTTCGGCCGACAGTCCCGCGATCAGCTCGCCGAAGATCGGCCCCGCGACCCATAGGATCGGTGTGCTGAACCCGAGCCGCGCCAGCGCACCCCGGATCGCGCGCTTCTGCATGAGCGCGTTGAGCCGCCGAACCCATCGTGAGCTGGGGAGGGGGATCGTGAATGGAGCAAGGACCCAGACGCCCGGGCGTGGCGAGCTGATCCCCTTTCGGAGGCGACGTATCCGTTCGATGATTCGCGCGAGGTCCTGGGCATGCAGCTTCGGCACCCGCATCCCGGACGACTCGATCAGCAGCACGCGATTCCCCGCGTCCGCGAGGACCGAGAGCAGGTCCGGCTCGCGTGGGCAGACGGCCCACTCGCCCGTCCCCAGCACGAGGATGTCGTGTCCTCGGATCAGACCGTCGCCTGTCTCATCGCGAGCCGCAGTCGGTCGCTGGCGCTCCTCGTCCACACGGATAACCTGGGAATCGCCTTCGCCGCTCCGGCAGCGCCGTGTTTTAGCGCACCGATCGTCGAAACTGAACGATCATCTCGCGCGGTCGGCGCGAGTCCGTCAGGTGCTGGCGAGCGACAGACGGAGGAGTGCGTCCGGGCGCCGTCGGTTCCGGACCACCTTGTGGCCGAGCAGCCGGGCTGCTTTCACGAGGAGACCACGCTTCTCGGGGTAGGAGCGCAGGAGCTGCCACATCCGCCGCGGCTGCAGATAGAAGCGCAACCAGGCTGTTCGCTGGATTCGATAGAGCTCTTGGTCGGAGACTGCGCTCAGGTTGGTCGAGCCGAGGATGTAGTGGAAGGTCTCGAAGCTCCCCGCGTGGCGGCGGACCTCGCTCGAATACCTCTCCGACAGAGGAGTCCCTTGGAACGGCGTGACGATGAAAAAGTGCGCGGTGTGAAGCGGTATCGACAATGCGAAATTGACGGTCGACTGAAGCTCCTCGCGGGTCTCGCCGGGGAATCCCAGCATGAAGAACCCGGTGCACAGGATGCCCAGCTCGTTGGCGTCCCGGACGGCCTGAGCCAAGCGCTGGAGATTCATCTTCTTCTGCGTCTCTTTCTGGATTCGCTCGGAAGCCGATTCGACGGCGAAGCTGATCGTACGTGTCCCGGCCCTACGTAGCTTCTCGAGCAGCGCGCGAGGCAAGCGGTCGGCGCGAAGTCCGTTGGGAAAGGTGATGCCGATCTCGAGACCGCGCTCGATGCTCAGATCGCAGATGCGCTCGGCCCGTCGATTGTCGATGTTGACGATGTCGTCGACGCACTCGAACTCGGTGATGCCGTAGCGCCGGCTGATCTCTTCGATCTCGGCGACGACGTTTTCGGGCGAGCGAGCGCGAAAGACCTTGCCGAATACGTCGTGGCAGTAATTGCAGCGGTAAGGACACGCTCTGGAGGTGAACAACGTCATGTAACGGCGCTTCGGCAGAGTCGACATGCACGGCCGTGCTGCGTACCCCTCGATGTCGACGAGATCCCACGCGGGCCACGGAAGCGCGTCGAGATCCTCGATGAAGTCGCGCGGCGAGGTGCTGATCGCCGCGCCGTCGCGCCGGAACGTAAGGCCGTTCACCTGTGCCAGGTCGCCGCCGGTCTCCATGGCCCGGAGCAACTCGGCGAAGGTGACCTCGCCCTCCCCTGAACGGCGACGTCGACGTCGGTCTCGAGGACGATCTCGCGGGGGTAGCTGCTCGCGTGCGGACCGCCACAGACGATGACCGCGTTGCGCCACCGGGCGCGCGCGGCGCGTGCGTACGCTGCCATCGATCGCGACTCGATCGTGAGGGCGCTCAGCGCGACGACGTCCGGGACGAACAGCGCGCGGTCCAGGTTGGCCTCCACCGAGTCCTCGAGGTGGAGCCGGGTGTCGATGATCTGCATCTCGTCGTCTCGGCCGATGTGGCGCAGATACGCCGCGAGCGACATGGCACCCAGTGGGTGGAGGGTCTCCGGCGCCGTCTTGTCGAGGCCGGACGGCTTGATGAACAGGATTCTGGTCATGGCGGTGCGACGGTACCCAGTGCGTGCAGGGAAATTATAACGGCTCACCGCGCTCTCGCCGCAATCGGCTCCGCCGAGCCGTGTTCGTTCGGCCGTCGCAGAACGAGATAGATCCGCTGGGCATGCCCGAGCCCGAGGGCGTGACGTCCGAGGGCGAGCCAGTATCGAACGGCCAGGGACGCCCGAGCGAGCAGGGCGACCCAAGCCGGTAAGCCTGGTCTCTCGTGCGCGTCGAAGTATCGGAGTGCGGAGCGATGGAAGTGCCGAAGTGATGCGACCGGAACCCGCGCTGCGCTCGAGCCTTGGGCGTGGACCCCCTCGAGCGCGGGCTCGTAGACGAGTCGAACGCCGACACGGCGGGCCCGCCTGCACCAGTCGAGATCTTCGCCGTAGAGGAAGTAGCCGGCGTCGAGCGGTCCGACGCGCTCGAGGGTGTTGCGCCGCATCATCAGGAACGCGCCCAATACGCCGTCGACCTCGTGGCGTTCCGACGGAAAGCAGAAGTAAGCGAGGTTCTCGCGCGAGCGAAGCATCGGCAGCCGTGCGAGCAAGCCGTGGATTCCGAGGCTGCGGGCGATGACCGCGAATGTGTCGGGAAAGTGGCCGCAGGTCCCTTGGATCCGGCCGTCCGGATACCGCAGACGGATCCCCAGCGCGCCGATGGTGGGATGCTCGTCGAGGACGGAAACGGCGCGGAGGAGAGTGTCGCCCGTCACCCGGACATCGGGGTTGAGGAGCAGGAGGTTCCGTCCGCTCGCGTCGCGCAAGGCGCGGTTGGCTGCGTGTGCGAATCCATGATTGCGATCGAGGGCGACGAGGCGAACGCTGGGGAACCGGCGGCGGATCTCCTCGACGGTACCGTCGTTCGAGTCGTTGTCGACGACGATCGTCTCGAACGTCGTCGATGGCCCAACGTCTCCCTGGCCGATCGCCTCGAGGGCGCCGAGAACCTCGTCTCGGCACCGGAACGAGACGATGCAGATGCTCAGGTCAGGCGAAGCGCAACGGTGAGCTTCGGTTGGATGGGAACCCGTCACACCGGTGCGCCGGGCTGCGTCGACTTGCGAGCACGTTCCAGGATCTTTGGCACCTTCGGCTTCCAATCCCGTGGGCGACCGGAAGCCCAGGCCGAGCGCGGCTTGAACGCGTGCTGGTTGCTCCTGCCGGACACGACGTTGGGGCACTGGGCGCACGCGGAGCGTAGCGGAGCGAGACCCGTCAGCTCGTTCCGGAGGCGCTGAGCATCCTCCGAGCCGTAGATCTCCTGGAGATGCTGGCTCGCGAGGCTACCCAAGGGAGCCTCCTTGAACCAGGCTCCGCACGGGTTGATCGACCCATCAGGTCGTATGTAGACGGAGAACCACGGTTGATCACACGCCTTGGGTCGTAGGCGCCACTTCCGTCGAACCACGGCGAGCACTCCGCCGAGGCCCTCGTCGCGCGCGATCTCACGCGCCTGTTCGAACGAGAGCACCAACTTCTGTGACACCGACAGGCGGCCCGGTGAAAGCTTCGGGAGGGAGGTCATTCGGATGCCGTATCCGCGGGCGCGCTCCCACGCTTCATCGAGCACGGCATTGACGGTGTGAGGTGTATCGAACACGAGCTCGTGGCTGACGTCGAGCTCGGCGAAGGGGACCAGATGGCGAAGGTAGATCTCGCCGGCTCCAACTCGACGGGCCAGCTCGACCAGCCCCAAGACCTCGTCGAGGTTGGAGCGCATCAGCACCCACGAGAATTTCAAGACCGGGGTTGTCGAACGTCGGGCCTTCTTGATGCGGTCCAGCGCCATGAGGCGGTCGACGAGCTTCTCGAACTTGCCACCGACGCGGATCGACTCGTAGGTCGCCGCCGTCGCGCCGTCGAGCGAAACCATGATCCGGTTGACTCCGAGTTCGATGATCCTTTCGATCGCGTCGTCGGTCATCAGCAATCCGTTGGTCACGAACCGCACGTTCGGAACGCCAGCGGACACTGCGGTCTCGAGCGCGGGCAAGAAGCGCTTCGACATGAAGGGCTCGGATCCGCAGGACAGCGAGACGCTCTTGGCGCGGGGGAAGACCTCGTCGGAGATGCGCTTGAACACGACCTCCGGCATCTCCGCACCCTTCGAGTGCTCCTCCTCGAGCGGCAAGAGGCACATCGTGCAGTAGATGTTGCAGCGCGGGGTCAGGTCCATCAGCACGTCGAGGTCGCGCCGAGGGCTCAGGTTCGCGAGGCTACGCTCGTGCATGCTTCACCAGAACGTTCCCAGCCGACGCTCGTGGAGGAACTTGGCGAAAAACATTGCGGCACTGGCGAGGTGGTGGAACGTCAACCGGTTCGGAACCCGGCTGGCGCTCGCGCGTCTGTAGAAGTGGATCATGCTCACATCAGGCAGGTACGAGATCTTCCACCCTGCACGGCGGATCCGGTCGCACCAGTCGATGTCCTCGTAGTAGAGGAAAAAGCGGCTATCCATGCCGCCGACCGCTTCGATGGTCTCGCGGCGAACCAGCAAGCAGCTGCCGAGGCACCAGTCGACGTCACGAGGCGTGGAATGGTCCCAATCAGACAGCATGTACGCCGCATCACCCGACTCTCGGACTTCCATCTCTCCGGGAGCGGAAGTCCGCGGATGAGGAACGAGGCCAGGGTCGGGAAGGAGCGACACGAAAGCTGGAGGGATCCGTCTGGGTATTCGAGCCGACACGCGGCAACGCCGACGTCCGGTGCGAGTCGAGGTACTCGACCATCCGCTGTAGCGCGTTGGGACGGACCACGATATCTGGGTTCGTCACGAACACGTAGCGGCCTCGGGACAGCAAGATGGCCTGGTTGTTGGCGCGCGCGAAGCTGACGTTTCGTTCGTTCAAGATCAGACGAACGTTGGGGAAGTTCCGGTAGATCTGGATGTCGGTGTCGTCACCCGAGGCGTTGTCGACCACGAAGATCTCGTAACGGAGATCGCGCGCGGTCTCCTGGACCGATTCCAGGCACTGGAGAAGTCGTGCGGCCGTGTTGAAGGTCACGACGCTGACGCTGACGTCGACCGGTCCGTCGCCACAGGCCGGGATCGGGCCGTTCGGTCGAGTCGAGGCAGGGCCGGCCCCGTCCACCGCATCTGGCGCACGAAATCCGATCGGGGGCGCCGTGTCGGCCCGCGCCCCCGATCGGGAGTCCACCACGTGTGTTTCGGCCGCCGATGCCAAGGTGGCGATGCGGTCGATGCGCTTCACGCGGGGGAGCCTTGTGGCGCGGCTGGAACGAGATCGCGTCCGCGCCGCAGCCGCTGCAGGAAGAAGTACGCCGGCTTCAGCAGATTGAAAAAGTACCGCGAGCCTCGCAACCGATTCAGCACGGTGAAGTAGGGCTGCACCACGAGCTTGCAGTAGGCCTCGAACGCGACCTGCGTGCTCTTCTTCGCACGCTGATCGACGAAGTAGCGCATGAGGGGCGTCGGGGTCATCGGGGCGACGATGATCAGGTGGTTGAGATAGGTGCTCTTCAGGTTGACGATTCCGTCGGCGTACCCCTCGCGCGCCATCTCGACCTTCCCGTCCTTCTTCGCCCGGTCCCAGATCGGCGTGTACGGGAAGAACGTCATGGAAAGGCAGCTTAGGAAATACGGCTTCGGACACGCCATCAGTGTGTTGAGAATGTCGACGTAGTCGTCTTCCGTCGCGTAGGGATTGTCGAGGATCACGTCGTAATGCTTCGTGACGTTGAACTTGTGGAACACGTGCGCCGCATCGATGAATCGACGGTTCGAGACCGGACGGCGGAAGACCTCCTTGTTGATCCTCTCGGACGCCTCCAGACCCATCTGCAGGTGATCGAGGCCGGCCTCCTTGAGGACCTTGATGCGATGCTCCGTTACGTAGCTCGGGATCGTACGCGCATAGAAGGGGATGCCGATTTCGCGCTTGTAGACCTTCGCGAACTCCTCGATGTAGTGGTCGTCACTCATCAGGAAGCTGTCGTCCTGGATGTCGATGCCGCGGAGGAACGGAAACCGGCGCCGCGCGTGCTGCAGCTCCTCGATCGCCTCCGCAACCTTCCGACGGCGGACCAGCTTACCCTTGCGCAGGTACAGGTTGATGAAGGACGCGTTGCAGCAGTACGTACAGCGGTACGGGCAGCCACGCGTGATCATGATGTTGTAGAGCTCGCCTCGCCAGTGCATGTAGTTGCGGTAGAGGTCGTCCGACATCGGTACGACCTTGCCGCCGTGGAGGCACCAACGATCCGTGAAGTCCCACCGGGGAAACGGAAGGGTCGAGAGGTCCTGGTTGAGATGCCGGACCTCGTTCTTCACGATGGTCCCGTCCTTCTCTCGAAACCACATGCTGCCGACGTCCCGCGGGGTCTCGCCTGCGGCGCGCCGCCGCAGGTACTCGACCATCGCGTCCTCGGCCTCGCCGACGATGATCGAGTCCGCGTGCTGTATCGACTCCTCTTGCGCGAGAGTCGGGTGGATACCGCCCCACATGATCTCGGTGTTGGGGCAGACCTCGCGCAGGCGTTTGGTCAGCGCGACGCTGCGATGGTAGTGGCCGGTCATCAGCGAAAGTCCAACGATGTCGGGCTTTCGTTCGGCTACGAATCGCACCGCGTTGTCGAGCTCCTCATCGGTCTCGTCGACGTTGTACGCGAACGCGATGCCGCCACGATCCTTGGCGCGCTCGTTGGTCATGAAGAGCAGGCCAGCGTCGTGCCCCGCCGCGCGAACGGATTCGGCGAGGTACAGCATCCCGAGGTTGCGTATCTCGGGGAGCATGGAAATCAGCATCACGCCGGGTCGGTTCATCTTGAGAAATCCTCCGAAACTTCGCGAAACCGTAGAAAGACGCTCACCGAGTATACGGACCGCGCCGGAAGCACGTCCAACCGCCCGGTTCACGCGGAAGCTCGGCCGATGGTTAGTCTTGGGTCACCCGCGCCGCGCAACGGCCACGATCTTGTTCCTGGGAGGGATCCGTTGCAGGTACAGATCCGCCGCCGGTGCCAGCACTCGCTTCAGGGAGTCCGGGATCCGCGCCGTGCGCAGGTACCACGAGCCCGGATAAGAGAAATCCGAGATGAGCTCCAGGGTGCGTACCGTCAGACCCGCATCCTCGAGGAGCGCGCGGAGGTCGTTTCGGCGGAAAATCTGCAGGTGGAGCAGGTTGTATCGGTGCCGCGCGAGCATCGATAGTCGCCCGCCGGTCAGCCTGGCGAGGCTCATCGACACGCGATGGAGCGCTCCCTCGCGCGCGGGAGTCGTGATCGCGACGCGCCCGCCCGGCACGAGAAGCTCGGCGATCCGGCGGAGAAATGAGCGCGGGTCGGCGAGGTGCTCGAGCAGATCCCAGACGGTGATGACGTCGAAGCGCCGTCCGTCCCACGCCGGGTCGGTCACCGGGAGTGCAGAGAGTTCGATTCCATAGGTGGTGACCGCATGGGCTCGTGCGGCACTCGAGAACTCGATCCCGGTGACTTCCGCACCCAGGCCCCTCGCCATGCCCAGAAAACCACCGCCGCCGGCACCGACGTCGAGCACCCGTAGCCCTTCGACTTGGGCCTCCGGGAGGACGCAGTCGAGGAGATAACGGAACCGCGGCGAGCGAGCGGGCTCGAACGTCTCGTAGCCCGTCGTCTCGTCGAGCACTCGCTCGTAGAGTTCGCGTGCGCTCTGGTCGTCGTAGGTCTGGCTGACGAACGGCATCCGGCAGAGGCCGCATCGGACGACCTCGACGCATGCGTCAGGGAGCGCGAGGTAGCTGGCTGGTGCCGGTTCGCCGCAGAACTTGCAGTGGGTTTGTCGTTCGATTCGCATTGGCTTCCGCTGGGATGAAGCGACCATGCTATAAGGTCTCGCTCGTCGGAGCCACCATCTCACGCGATTTCGGCGTGGCGGCGGATGTCGGACGCCACGAGTAGCTGGCGTAACACGCTCGTTGGCCAAGGGTGGAGCGCGTCCCCACCAACCGGACCGCGAAGGCTCCATGCGCCGCGCCGATGAGCGACTTCGTCCACTACTTCATCGAGTCCTCTCGGGCGCGGTGGGGGGACCCCCACGGGGCGGGTCCCGTCGCCTTCGTCGCGAACGCGTGCTGGCTGCTCGTGGTCGCCATGGCGCTGTACATCGCGCTCCGGCGGCGGGTGAGCTTGATTCGCCGGCTCGCACTGTCGGCCCTGTGCCTCGCGACCTCCCTCGCGCTGGTCTTCTCGGGCGTGGTGCGGCTCTGGTTCGACCTGGCGAGCACGGTATCGGGGGTGGCGGAGTTCGAGCTAGAGCACGGGGGACTGCTGTTGGTGCTTGGCGCCGGCGTCCCCGCGGCGATCCCCGAAAATGACGTGGGTCTCGTCAGGCGGGCGGAGATGACGCGTGCCGAGATCCTCGAATGGCTCAGTCATCCGAACCGCTTGCTGGCCATGCGGAGCACGGCGATCGACCGGTTCGCCTTGGCACAGCGAGTGGGCACCGTGTGGGAGGGGGCTGGGATCAGCATCGTGGCCTCCGAGGCACCATGGTATTGGCGCCGGCCGACGCTCACCTGGGTCTCGGCGACGGGGGCTGAGCTGCTCTGGGAGACTCCCGACGCCGAGGTCGGGGCCGTGCGGGTTCGTGGGGGTCGTCGGCGATGGGTGGTCACGGAGGACCGACCCCAGAAGATCCATCGCGTGAAGATCGATGGTCTCCAGCCTGGCACTCGGTACGAGTACACCCTGAAGAGTAGCGCCGTACCGGCGGAGGCCGGGGGTAGCTTCCGAGCGCTTCCCGCACCGGGCGAGCAGGCGCCGGTTCGGTTCGCGGTGCTCGGCGATTCCGGCGGTGGCCGCCCGGTGACCCGGCGCTTGGTGCGTCGCATCCGCGAGTTCGATCCCGATTTCGTGTTGCACGTCGGGGATCCGCCTACGACCGCGCGACCCGGGCGAGCCTCTTCGCTCAGTTTTACGGGCCGATGAGCGAACTCGCGGCGGACGTGCCGATCTGGATCGTCCCGCGTAACCACGACCTGCTGGACGGGGGCGGCGATCTAGCGGCTTTCCTCGGCCTCGAGGCCGGGTTCGGCGAGGCCGTCGATTATCAGCGGGTCTTGAGCACGGGCAGCGTCACGATCGCGGGGCTCAACTCGAATGCGCCGCCGCTACCTCTCGGGACGGCGCGACGCGACCTGGCGGAAGCCCTTTCGAAAGCCGGTGGCGGCCAGTTCTGGCGGATCGCCTTCTTTCATCATCCGCCGTTCCCCGGCGAGGGGCGGGGACGGAACGACCTGGTGTATTGGATGCTGCAGCCGCTCCTGCTCTCGTCCCGCGTCGACCTCGCGTTCGCCGGGCACTCGCACAACTACCAGCGTTCGGTCGCACTCGGTCTGGTCGATCCCCGTCCGGATGGGGTCCGGTACGTGGTCTCCGGTGGTGGGGGTGGCGAGCTTCGAGAGCCGGACCAGACGCCCGAGACCACGGTCAGGGCCACCGCACACAACGTCGTACGGGTGGTCGCGCTCGACGGTCGTCTGTGGATCGAGGCGGTCGACGAGTCCGGCGCGGTCCTCGACCGAGTCGTGCTCGCCAAGGACCGGATCGAGGGAGCGGCGCGAGAGGAATCCTGGAGCGAGCCGCCGCCCGCGCCACCCCGGTCGAACGACCTCGCCTCAGGCTGATGGGATCGTCGGACCCCGAAGCGTCACCCCGGGATCACCGAGGCAGGGAGGGGCGGCGCAACTCGACGAGCACCGGCTCGATCCGCTCCATGATCGCCGCGATCTGTGTCGCCTGATTGAGCACGTAGAAATGGATACCCGGCACCCTGCGCGCAGTAGCTCGGAAGCCTGCACGGCGCAGTGCTCGATTGCGAGCTGGTGGACCTTGGCTGGCTCGTCACGCACCGCTTCGAGCTTGGATGCGAGTAGGCTCGGGATCTGCGCGCCGCACATCGACGTGATCCGCTTGATCTGGTCGACGCTCTGGATCGGCATAAGCCCCGGGATGATGGGTACCGAGATGCCGGCGGTCCGGCAGCGCCCGACGAAGCGGTAGTAATCGTCGTTGTCGTAGAAGAGCTGAGTCACGACGACATCGGCTCCGGCCTGAACCTTGTCTCGCAAATGAGCGAGGTCCGTTTCCCAGTCGGGCGCCTCGACGTGCTTCTCGGGATAGCCGGCTACCGCGATGCCGAAGCCGCCGCGTGATCGGATGTGCGCCACCAACTCGCTCGCGTGACGAAACCCGCCCTCGACCGGCCGGAACTCGGTCTGGCCCAGTGGAGGGTCGCCGCGGAGCGCGACGATGTTCTCGATGCCCGTATCGGCGATCTCATCGAGGATCCGGCTGATCTCGTCGCGGGTGGCTCCGACGCAGGTGAGGTGGTGCGCCACGTTCCGCCCGAAGTCACGCCGGATACGTGCGGCGATCTCGAGCGTGCGCTCGCGCGTCGTGCCGAGGGCACCGTACGTCACCGTCAGGAAGGTCGGCTCGAGCGCGAGGAGCTTGGGGAGGCGCTCGTCCAAGTCGGCGAGGGCCTTGTCCGTCTTGGGCGGAAACAGCTCGAACGAGATGGCCGGTCGTCCGGTCAGGAAGGGCTCGGGAAACTTCATCGCATTTGGTCGAATCGCGCGGGTGAGATCGTGCCTGATGGGAGTTCCACGGACAGGGTGAGAGCGGGGTAGTTAGCACCCGGGCGCGGCGCGGGTCTAGGGGGATCGACCCGTGTGCCGATGCGCTGTCCGGGGTCGATGGCTGTGTCTTGGGTTCGGGGCGTGGCTCGGGCACGTTTGAGGCAACCGGAATTCGCGCCGGGAACGCCCGAAACCATCCATGGACACCGCGGATCTTTCACGATCGCCGTCGATCCGGGTATCCGTCGTGATCCCGGTCCGGAACGAAGCCGCCAACCTGGGCCCGTTGATCAGCGAGATCGTCTCGGCGCTCGGCTCTCCATCGGACTGGGAGGTCGTCTGTGTCGACGACGGCAGCGCCGATGACACGCCGCTGCTGCTGGCCGAGATGACGGCGGCGCCCGGATCCCGCGTGCGGGCTTTCCGACATGCGAGCGGTCAGGGTCAGAGCGCGGCCATCGTCAGTGGAGTCCGGCGCGCACGCGGCGAGTACATCGTGACGATCGACGGCGACGGTCAGAACGATCCGGCCGACATCCCCCGTCTCCTCGCGACGCTCGTGGAGGTGGAAGCGAGCGACCCGGATACGCCGGTACTCGTTGCCGGGCGCCGTGCTCGACGCCGGGATTCATTGCTCAAGCGCGTGTCGTCACGGGTCGCGAATGCGGTTCGAAGCCGAATCCTTCGCGACTCGACCTCGGACACCGGCTGCGGG
Organism: Deltaproteobacteria bacterium; assembly: GCA_016713535.1. Classification (GTDB taxonomy): domain Bacteria; phylum JADJOY01; class JADJOY01; order JADJOY01; family JADJOY01; genus JADJOY01. The sequence goes on along the minus strand of JADJOY010000022.1, from coordinate 125,587 downwards.
CTCAAGGCGTTTCGCCGTGGCGAATTCCTCGCGCTGCCGCACTTCGACCACCTTCATCGCTTCCTGCCGGCGCTGTTCGTCCGACAGCGGGGACGGGTGGTCGCCGTCGAGGTGAACCACCGCGAACGGCGGGGTGGACGCTCGAACTACGGGGTTCTCGATCGCCTCGGCGTCGGGATCGTCGACTTGGCCGGCGTGTGGTGGTTGATGCGCCGCCCTTGTACGGCGGGGGTCACCCGGATCGCGCCGGAGTCGACGACCCCGCGGCCGGACCGTGCGCCGCCCAGCGCAGCCACTCGGTGAGCACGGCGAGCGTCCAGATCGCGCGCGCGTGATCGGCGGCGCGCCGGCAGTGTTCCTCGAGCAGGCCGCGGGCCGATCGTGACGTGATCCCGATGACCTCGAGCTCGGGGCCGAGGTGGTCGAGTGCCCAGTCGTGAAGCGGCCCGCGTAGCCACGACGCCATCGGCACGGACAGGCCCCGCTTGCGGCGATGGACGACAGCGCGAGGGAGGTACCGCTGCGCGTACCGCTTGAGGAACGCCTTCGTCGTGAGGCCAGTCACGCGCTCCTCGGGTGGCAAGGTCGCCGCGAAGTCGAGAACTCCGCGATCCAGGAATGGTGCGCGGAGCTCGAGGGCCGATTGCATCCCGGCTCGATCGGCCTTGGTCAGTAACCCCTCCGCGAGGGAGACCTCGAGGTCGTGCCGCTGGAGCACGTCGAGAGGACTCAGGCTCGGGACCTCGCCCTGCGACTCGGGCAGCGCCACGTCCAGTCCGAGCCGAGCGAGCGTCTCGGGCGGGATGGCAGAAGTCCACAGGAGGTGGCGGGCGAGACCCGGGAGCTCGACTCCTGAGACGAAACGCTTGAGGAGGAACGAAAGGGCGACCTTGCGGTCGCTGACGGGCCAGCGTTCGATCACATCGCGCAGAGCTGCTCTCACCGATCTGGGGAGCCGCAGGTAGTGGCGCGCAAGACCGACCCCAAGGTAGGTCGGGTAGCCACCGAAGAGCTCGTCGCCGCCTTCTCCGACGAGCGCCACCGTGATGTCCTGGGCCGCACGACGAGCGAGCATCGCCGTGGGCACCCACGCTGGATCCGCGAGCGGCTCGCCGACGCACTCGACCAGTCGTGCGATCTCGGTCGGGAAGTCTTCCGCGGTCACCGAGACTTTGGTCAGCGGGAGCCCGAGCCGGTCGGCGACACGATCGGCCCACGTCGACTCGTCGTAGGACGCCTCGTCGAAGCGCAGGCTGAAGGCGCGGAGGCCTCGTTCCGGGCGAAGGTCCGTCGCGACGGCTGCCACCAGTGAAGAGTCCAGGCCACCGCTCAGGAAAACGCCGTGCGGGACGTCGACGTCGGCCTGACGCTGGACGGCCGCCCGGAACGTCTGGTCGAACGCCTCGAGGGACGGCGCGACCTGGGGCACGCGACCGAGGCCCCACGACCAGTATCGGTTCGAGCGTGTGGTACGGCACTCGCGAACCATGAGCTCGGCCGGGCCGACCTTCCGAACCTCCTCGAACGCAGCCATCGGGGCGGCGAACGAGCCCCACCGCGCATAGGCACGCAGCGCGCCGCGGTCGGGCGTAAGGCGTGTCGACCGATCGGCCGCGAGCGCGGAGAGCTCGGAGGCGAACGTCACCTCGTCGCCGGCTTCGCGGTAGAAGAGCGGCCGCTCGCCCGCCCGGTCACGGGCGAGCAGTAAACGCCGGGAGCGTGGATCCCACACGGCGAGGGCGAATACGCCGACGATCTCGTCGACGAAGTCCGCACCGAGCTCGAGGTACAGGCCCGGCAAGACCGCGACGTCCGTTGCTTGATCGACCGGGCGGCCCCGCTCCTCGAGCCAGGTGCGCAGCTCGCGGTGGTTGTCGATCTCCCGTTGCAGACCACCGCGACCCCGGACGCCGCGTCGAGGAGGGGCTGCCGTCCGCTGGCGATGCCCCGGATCGCGAGCCGCGTTGCGCCCAGCACCGCGCCGTCCACCGCATGGACGCCAGCCGCATCCGGGCCCCGGTGCTCGAGGGCTGACATCATCGCCCGCACGCGGGCCTCGGCCGCGACGCCGTCGAAGGTACGGTCCGTCTGGACAACACCGGCGATGCCGCACACGACGCTACTCAGGCGGCCGGGACGAGCACGCCCCACCAACCGGGCGTGATCTCGTGCGGCGTGAGCCCGCGCGGTGCGACGAGCTCGGCGAGGGCGTCGCGCCGCCGCCAGTAAGCGATCAGGTACGTCGGCTCGTGGCGCCGAGCCAGCCAGCTGGTGGCCTCGGCGAGACGGATCATGCCGTCCGGCCATGGTGCGTCGTCCCGCAGTAGGCTCATCTGATAGTTGCTGGTGCTCTCGTGACCGTCATCTGTGATCAAGGCAATGGGGCGGGAGAGGTAATACGGAAGGCCGGGCGGGAGAGATCGTACGCTCGCCACTCGCGCGTCACCCGCCTCGCGGGCAACGGCCGCGGCCACCGCGCGGGAGGTCGAGGCCTCCGCGTATCGGCTCAGCGCCGGGAAGCTCAGTGTGAGCGCCGAGATCGGTAGCACGATCGGGACCAGCAGCCCGGTGCCGAGTGAGCGCCGAGCTCGTGCCCACAGCGCAGCGGCAGCTACGACCCCCGACGTGACGGCGATCGGTGCGAACAGCGGGACGAGGCGTACGATCTCCCGATTCTTCCGGCCGAGCAGCCGCTGCCAGCCCTCGGGCCCGAAGAGCCACGATGCCGCGGCGACCGCAGCCGCGATGCTCGCGGCGACGCCGACGGCCGCGAGGGCCCGGATCACCAGTCGATGCGCGCGGCCCTCCGGCTCGCGAATCGCTCGGTCGATCAATCTCGCGGTCAGGATCGCCGCTGCGATGACCGCACTCAAGACGTAGCCCGGCAGCTTCGAGCGTGAAACCGAGAAGAACGCCACCACCACGATGACCCAAACGAGGAGCAACCGGTCGGCGCGTGTCAAGCGCGCCCTGCGCTGCCACGCCAGGACCGCAGCCTCGGGTGCGAGCGCGCTCCACGGGAAGAGCGCGAGCAGCATCACTGGACCGTAGAACCAAAAGGGCTGGGAGCGCCGGAAGTCGTCGGTCGTGAACCGTCGCAGCGACTCGTGAACGAGCCCGTAGCTCGCGAAGTCCGGGCGTTCGATGCAGGCGGCCACGAACCACGGCAGCACCACCGCGAAGGTCACCGCGAGCCGCCTGGGCGAGACGACGGCGCGGGCGGCGCCCGGACGTCCGTCGGCCAGGAAGAAGACCACGAGCACGAAGACCGGAACCAGCAAGCCGACTGGCCCCTTCACGAGCGTGGCGATCCCCATCGCCAGCGCCGAGACCAGTGCCCAGCGGCTCGCCGACGGCGTGTCCTCGGCGGCCAGAAAACCCGCGAACACCGCGCCGCAAACGTAGAGGGCGAGGGGCATGTCGAAGATGACGGTACGCGCGAACACCACGTACAGCGGTGCAGTCGCCGTGATCAAGATTGCCAGCGCGGCCACGTCACGACCGTAAACACGCGCGCAGAACCCGCCGACGATCACGAGCAGCACTGCGGCGTGCAGCGCGGAGGGAAGCCGGGCGCTGGTCTCGTTGCTCCCGAACCAGGCGAACGACTGAGCGACGGCGCGGAAAAAGAACGCGGGCTTGTCCATGTACGCGAGGCCGTTGAAGGTCGGCACCACCCACGCACCCGAGGCGAGCATCTCCTGAGCGACGGAAGCGTTGCGTCCCTCGTCCGGGTCGAGGAGCGGCAGTCCACCGAGCCTCGCGAAGAGCGTCATGCACGCGACGCCGACCGCCAGGACGATCGCGGGACGAGCGCGATGACCCGCGCGCGCGATCGGGTCGGACGCGATCGCGGTCATGGGATCGGAGAGGTGGCTGGCCGCGAGTGGGGGTGGCGGGCGCGCTCGCTGGGTGTGCGCTCGCGTGTGCGCATGGTCCCGGAGCGCGTGGAGGCGGGACGATAGCTTGCGGTCTGGAGCGCGCCTAGGCGGGCAACACGTCCGGTCTTCGCGGAGGCTCGGATCTGCCTTGACTCGATGGGGTCGCCTGGTATGCTCGGCGCCGGTTCCGAGGGGCGCTCGGTACCGTTTCCCTATATGCGAAGCGTGCATGTGCGGGATGCCCTCGGGCCCGTAGTCGGAGGCCCCGAAGGCTGCGCCACCAGTGCATTCGCCGATGGGGGGAGGCCGGAGTGAAGCGGATCGCGGTGATCCCCGCGCGCTGGGGATCGACCCGGCTACCCGGCAAGGCTCTGGTCTCGATCGGTGGTCAGCCCATGATCCAGCACGTCTGGGCGCGCGCGAATCAGGCGCGCGAGGTCGAGGAGGTCTGGATCGCCACGGACGACGCACGCATCGCCGAGGCGGCCAGGGGATTCGGCGCCCGGGTGGCGATGACGGACGCGGCTCATCCGTCGGGTACGGACCGGGTCGAGGAGGCCGTCCGGTCGAGTGATGCGGACGTGGTCGTGAACGTGCAGGGAGACGAGCCGCAGCTCGACCCCGAGCAGATCGACCTCGCCGTCTCCACGTTGCTCGCGTCCAGCGAGGGCGTACGTGCGGACGTCGCAACGCTCTCGTTTCCGCTGACGTCCACCGCCGATCTGGCCGATCCGAACGTGGTGAAGGTCGTGACCGATCGACACGGCCGCGCACTCTTTCTCCCGTGCGCCGATACCGTACGATCGGGGCTCGTCAGGCGGCATCGGCGCCGAGCACCGCGGGCACGTCGGGATCTACGCCTTCCGCCGCGAAGCGCTCTCGCGCTTCGTGCGCCTTCCCCGCGGTCCGCTCGAATCGCTCGAGTCGCTCGAGCAGCTTCGATTCCTGGAAAACGGCATTCCCATCGCGGTCGCACACACCTCGCACCGGACGATCGGTGTCGACACCCCAGAGGATCTCGCGCGCGTACGCGCCGAGATCGGTCGAGCAGGAGAACGATGAAGCCCAAGTTCGTGTTCGTCACCGGTGGCGTGGTGTCGTCGTTGGGCAAGGGGCTCGCTTGCGCGAGCCTCGGCGCGATGCTCGAGGCGCGTGGCCTCAAGCTGACGCTGATGAAGCTCGACCCGTACCTCAACGTGGACCCTGGAACGATGAACCCGTTCCAGCACGGAGAGGTCTTCGTCACCGACGACGGTGCAGAGACCGATCTCGACCTGGGCCACTACGAGCGCTACACGAGCGCGCACATGTCGCGCCTGAACAACATCACCACCGGCCAGATCTACGACTCGGTCCCTCCAGCGAGAGCGCAAGGGCGACTACCTCGGCGGCACGGTACAGGTGATCCCGCACATCACGGACGCGATCAAGGAGCGAGTCCGGCAGGTCGGCCAGACCGCGGACATCGCGATCGTGGAGATCGGTGGCACCGTCGGCGACATCGAGAGCCTGCCTTTCCTCGAGGCGGTTCGCCAGCTCGGCAACGAGGTGGGTCCGCAGAACGCGCTCTTCATCCACCTCACGCTGGTTCCGTACCTCAAGGCCGCCGGCGAGGTGAAGACCAAGCCGACCCAGCACAGCGTCAAGGAGCTGCGGGCGATCGGTATCCAGCCGCACATCATCCTGTGTCGCACCGACCGCCCGCTCCCGCAGGGCATCAAGCGCAAGATCTCTCTGTTCTGCAACGTTCCGCAGGATGCGGTCTTCACCGCGATCGACGTGGAGAAGTCGATCTACGAGGTGCCGCTGAACTTCCAGCGTGAGGGGGTCGACGAGAAGGTCATCGAGCTCCTCAACATCTGGACCGGCGCTCCTCACCTCGAGCGGTGGGAAGAGATCGTCCACACGCTGAGAGAGCCGAAGCAGTCCGTGCGCGTCGCGATGGTCGGGAAGTACGTGAACCTCGTCGACAGCTACAAGAGTCTCAACGAGGCGCTCGTGCACGGCGGGATCGCGAACGACTGCGCCGTCGAGGTGGAATACGTCGACGCGGAGACGATCGAGCGGGATGGCCTCGCCGCAGCTCTTCCGTCGGTCGACGCGATCCTGGTGCCCGGTGGCTTCGGTGACCGAGGCATCGAAGGCAAGATCGAGGCGATTCGATACGCCCGGGAATCGAAGATCCCGTACTTCGGAATCTGCCTCGGGATGCAGCTCGCGATGATCGAGTTCGGTCGCCACGTCTGCGGCCTCGCCGATGCCACCAGCGGCGAATTCGCGGCCAACGGCCAGCATCGCGTCATCGATCTGATGCCCGACCAGCATGAGGTGCAGACACTCGGCGGCACGATGCGGCTCGGAGCCTACCCGTGCAAGATCGAGCCGGGCACCAAGGCCCACGAGGCCTATCAGCAGACCTCGATCTCCGAGCGGCATCGCCATCGCTACGAGTTCAACAACGCGTACCGGGAGCAGTTCGAGAAGTCGGGGGTGCGCTTCAGCGGGCTCTCGCCGGAGGGGCGTCTGGTCGAGATGGTCGAGCTTCCGGAGCATCCGTGGTTCCTCGGCTGCCAGTTCCACCCCGAGTTCAAGTCGCGCCCGATGCAGCCACATCCCCTGTTCCGGTCCTTCATCAAGGCCGCCCTCGCCAGCAAGGCGAGCGGGAGCAACGGGTGAGCTGGACGGTCGGTCAGCCGGTGCGAGTCGGGGCCGCCGTCGAGCTCGGTCGGGACGCGCCGCTGGCGCTGATCGCCGGTCCGTGCGTGGTCGAAGGGCGGGACTTCACGGTCGATCTGGCGGGACGACTGCACGAGATCTGCAAGGAGCGCCGGTTACCCTTCGTGTTCAAAGCGAGCTACGACAAGGCGAATCGATCCAGCCTGACGTCCGTCCGCGGTCCTGGGATCCGCGACGGGCTTGCCATCCTCGCTGCCGTGCGGAGTGCGATCGAGGTGCCGGTGACGACGGACGTGCATCTGCCCGAGGAGGTCCGCGACGCCGCCGAGGTGGTGGATCTTCTACAGATCCCCGCTTTTCTGTGCCGGCAGACGGATCTGCTGGTGGAGGCCGCCCGAACCGGCCGTCCCGTGAACGTGAAGAAGGGACAGTTCGTCGCGCCCGAGGACATGGAGAACGTCGTGCGCAAGCTCACCGCGTCCGGGGCCGGCGGCGTCGCCCTCACCGAGCGTGGAACATCCTTCGGCTACCACATGCTGGTGAACGACATGCGCGGGCTGCCGATCATGCGCGGGATGGGTGTACCCGTGGTGTTCGACGCCACTCACAGCGTCCAGCTCCCTGGTGGCCTCGGGCACGCCTCGGGCGGACAGCGCGAGTTCGTGGAACCGCTCGCGCGCGCCGCCGTCGCAGTGGGCGTCGACGCGCTCTTCCTCGAGGTCCATCCCGATCCCGAGCGCGCTCCGTCGGATGGGCCGAATGCGGTCCGTCTGGTAGACCTTCCGCGCCTCCTCGACCGGGTCCTCGCCATCGACCGAGCCGCGCGCGCTGCCGCCTGATCGGCTCGCGTTCGTCACCGCCCGGAGCACGCCGTGTCCCGCGCCGCCCCCCGCGCTCGTCCCCGGTCGAAACGCGCGACGGGCGCGCTTGCCGAGGGGCGCCGTGTGCTGCAGGTGGAGGCACACGCGATCCAGGCGCTGGCCGAACGGCTCGACGAGTCGTTCGCGAGGGCGGTGGAGGTCCTCCACGGCTGCGCGGGGAAGGTCGCCGTCACGGGGATGGGAAAGTCGGGGCTGGTGGGACGCAAGATCGCGTCGACACTCGCCAGTACCGGGACGCCCGCGTTCTTCCTCCATCCCGCCGAGGCCATTCACGGCGACCTCGGGATGCTGGATCGCGACGACGTCGTGCTCGCGCTCTCGAACAGTGGTGAGACCGAGGAGGTGCTGCGGATCCTTCCGCTGATCAAGCGGCTCGGCTGCCCGATGGTGGTGATCACGGGTGGCCCGACGTCGCGGATGGCCCGGGCCGGGGACGTGGTTCTCGACGTGAGCGTGGACCTCGAAGCCTGTCCGCTCGGCCTGGCGCCGACCTCCAGCACGACCGCTGCTCTCGCCATGGGGGATGCGCTCGCGATGGCGCTGCTGGTGGCGCGAGGCTTCCAGCCGCAGGACTTCGCCGCCCGGCACCCCGGGGGAAGCCTCGGCCGGCAACTCTTCCTGAAGGTGAGCGACCTGATGCACACGGGTGAGCAGGTGCCGCGGGTCTCGCCGAGCTCGTCGATGCGCGACGTGATCGTCGAGATCACGGCAAAGCATCTCGGCGCGGCGGCGGTCGTGGACAAGCGCGGCGAGCTCGTCGGTATCGTCACCGACGGTGACCTGCGGCGCGCCCTCGAGCGGCACACGAACCTGCTCGATCTCACCGCTCGCGACGTCATGACGGCTCGGCCGAAGCGCGCCGAGCCCGAGATGCTTGCCGGAGAAGCACTGCGCATCCTGGAGCACCACAAGATCACCGTTCTCCTCGTGTGCGAGCCGCGGCACCCCAGGCGCGTCGTCGGCGTCCTCCACATGCACGACCTGCTCCGTGCCGGAGTCGCTTGACGCCCGAGTCTGGTCGCGGCGGTCCGGTCCATGAGCACGCGACGCTGGCGAATCCTGCTGCTCGGTGGCAGCGCGGGGGTCGGTCTCGTGTTGCTGGTCGCGCTGTTGGTGCCTGGTCGAAAGGATCCGGCCTCGGAGCTGGTTCGGGAGGCCGGGCTCGGAGTTGCGGAGGCGCTCGGCAAGAAGATCCACCTCGGCGATCCTGCGCAGGGCTGGGACCTCTGGCTGGGGTCGTGCCGTTCGTCCGAGGAAACCAAGGTCGCCGATTGCAGCGACGTGAAGATCGCGTATCGGTCGGCGGGCGAGGGCGAGTTGGTCGTGACGAGCAAGCGTGCCAGGGCCACCACCGGCGACTGGGAGATCGATCTGCTGGGCGACGTGACGCTCACCTCGGAGCAACTCACCATGCGCACGGATCAGGCGCACTATTCGTCGAGCAAGCACCTGCTCACGTCGGACGAGGTGGTGACGATCTCGGGGAAGGGCCTCGAGATGAAAGGGACCGGTCTCGACGTGGACGTGGGCTCGCAGACGATGCGGCTGAGATCCGCCGTTCACACGCAGATCCAGCCCAAGGTCGCGCTTCCATCCCCGCCGGCCGCGCCCGCCGCGGAGAGCCTCAGGCCGCCAAGCCACGCGCGAAGGGTGAAGCGCGGCGCACCCGACACGACGGGAGGCCCAAGTGACGGCACGACGGACCCGGTCGCGAGCCAGCGAGCAGCGGGCTTCACTGGGTGCTCTGGCGGTTGCGGCGATCCTGGCGGCCGGCGGCGCCGCCGGGGCGCAGACGCCCCAGCCCGGCGGCGATGCATCCACCCCCGCCGTCGCCGGAGGTGGCGTCGAGCAATCCGGCGCTGCGGAGGGAGGTGGTTTTTTCGCCGGGAACCTCTTCTCCTCGAAGGGTGGGCCAATCGAGGTCCGTGCCGATTCGTTCGTCCTCAAGAACCAGGTTCGGACGTTGCGGTACGAGGGGAACGTCGAGGCGGTCCAGGCCGACACGACGCTGCGGTGTCGAGCGCTCACTCTCCGGTACACGGAAGACAATCAGATCCGGGACGGGCTCTGCGAGGACGACGTCAAGTTCACCTCGGCCGACCGGGTGATCACCGCCGGGGTGGCCGAGCTGGTCCGCAACCGCCAGACGATCACGTTGACCAAGGACGTGAGGATCTGGCAGGGCGAGAACGAGATCCGCGGCGATCAGGCGAAGATATTCCTGGACGATCAGCGGATCGTCGTCGACGGCTCGCCATCGCGTCCGGTGAGAACGACCGTCCAATCGGGCGGAACGAGCGCCCTGGACTTCGGGCCGCCTCAGCTCGGAGCCACGCCCTCGGGTGGTTCGAAGCTGCGGCCGCCCCGCGCGGAGGGCGCCGGTGGAGGAGGTGAGAAGCTCCCGCTCCACGTTCGCGCCCTGCACTTCGAGGGCGACCGCAATCGACACTTTGCGGTCTACCAGGGGAGCGTGGTCGCCGAGCGCGGCGACGTGACGCTGGCGTGCGAGGATCTGACGATCCGCTTCGATGCCCAGAACCGCGAGGTGGACTCAGCGGAGGCTCGCGGTGGGGTGCAGATCGTGCAGGGCGATCGCAACGTGACGGCGGACACGGGCCGCTTTCTTCGCCAGAGTCAGCGGGTGGTCCTGGAAGGTCGACCCGCCATCGCCCGTCACGACAAGGACGAGCTGCGCTGCCAGCGGATCGAATACGATCAAGGGAGTGACGAGCTGCGCTGCCAAGGAGCGGGACAACATCGGGTCGAGACCAACATCAAGTCCAAGATCGGGGCCGGCGACCAGTCACCGCTCGGCAACCTGACCGGACCGAGGGGGCGATGAGCACGCCAGAGGCCAGCGTCGAGGCGACGGCCGCGCCCGTGCGTCCGCGAGTGCTCGCCGTGGAGGACCTCAGCAAGGCGTACCGGGGCCGGCGCGTGGTCGACGGGGTCGCGATCGAGATTCGATCCGGCGAGGTGGTAGGGCTCCTCGGCCCCAACGGAGCGGGGAAGACCACCACGTTCTACATGGTCGTCGGGCTCGAGAAGCCGGACGCCGGCCGGATCCTGCTCGATGGCGAAGAGGTCTCGGCGCTGCCGATGTATCGGCGCGCTCGACTCGGGATCAACTACCTGCCGCAGGAGCAGTCGATCTTTCGCAAGCTCACGGTCGAGGAGAACGTCCTCGCGATCCTCGAGAATCTACCGCTGGGCGCCGCCGAACGCGGCGAGCGGCTCGAGCAGCTCCTCGACGAGCTCGGGATCACCAAGCTCCGCACGACTCAGGCGCAGCTCCTGTCCGGGGGCGAGAAGCGTCGCCTCGAGATCGCGCGTGCGCTCGTCACCGACCCGACGTTCATGCTCCTCGACGAGCCCTTCGCCGGTATCGACCCGATCGCCACGCTCGACATTCAAGGCATCATCGCCGACCTGACCAAGCGCGGCATCGGCGTGCTGATCACCGATCACAACGTGCGAGAGACCCTGAAGATCTGCGACCGCGCCTACATCCTGCATCAAGGGCGGGTGATCAAGGCGGGTACCCCGGCCGAGATCATCGCGGATGCCAAGGCCCGCGAGGTCTACCTGGGCGAGTCGTTCCGGCTCTGAGGAGCTCGAAACGGCCCTGTTCCGTAGGGTATGCCCCCGAACGGGAGTGCACCGGTCCGCCTCGCGGGCCGGGCCTGCAGCCGCGCGGCCTGCTCGCGGCTCGTCGGCAATGTCGCTGATCCGAAAGCACTAATCTCTCGCCTCTCGCCACGGGCGTGGCAGGCATATCACTTGCAGAACCTCGCTCGGCCGGTGCTACACTCGCGCGGTGATCAGACGCCTTCCCCGCGCACACCTCCGAGCCACCTAACCCACGTTCGATCCCCTTCCGGATCCCATGAGCCTCGAGCTACGCCTTCACCTGAAGCAGACGCAGACGCTGGTGATGACGCCCCAGCTGCAGCAGGCGATCAAGCTGCTGCAGCTCTCGCGCTTGGAGCTCGCCGAAACCATCCAGCAGGAGCTCGAGAGCAATCCGGCGCTCGAGGAGGCCGCGACGCTCGAGGCGCCCGAGGAGCTGAGCCCGATCGAGATGCGGGAGGGCGGTGAAGCCGAAACCGCCGAGGCACCCGAACCACCGGAACCCCTCGAGGCGAGCGGCGGCGAGGAGGCGGAGTTCGTCGGCCTCGACGAGGTCCCCGACGTGGTGGTCGCCGCCGCGGACGAGTTCCTGCCCGCTGCCGAGGCCGAGCCGCCCTCGCCCACGGCCGAGGCCGAGCCCTCCGACGACATCGACTGGCGCGAGTACCTGAAGGATCAGTCGTCGTCCGAGGTCTTCACGCCGGCCCGCGAGTCCGAGTCCGACGAGGACCGCCCCTCGTTCGAGAGCATGTTGACGCGCCCGTCCGCGCTCGCCGACCACCTCCTCGAACCGCTCCGGCCCGCGCTGCCGAGCGAGTTCGACGAGCGCCTCGGCATGGAGCTCGTCGGTAACCTCGACCCGAACGGGTACCTGGCCGACGACGTGCCGAGCATCGCCGCCCGCCTCGACGTGAGCGAAGGGGACGTCGAACGGGTGCTCTCGCGGATCCAGCGGTTCGACCCGCTGGGAGTGGCCGCCCGCGACCTTCGCGAGTGCCTTCTGGTTCAGGCCGAGGTGCGGATGCCGGAGGCGGTCCACCTGATCGCCATCATCGAGCACCACCTCGGTGACCTCGAGCGTCGTCGCTACAAGCAGATCGCCAAGGCGCTGGGCATCACCCAGGAGCAGGTCTTCGAGGAGCTGAAGCGCCTGCAGACGCTCAATCCCAAGCCCGCTCGCACTTACTCGGGAGACTCGCCCCGGTACATCACGCCCGACATCTACGTTCACAAGGTGGGTGACGAGTTCGTGGTGCAGCTCAACGACGACGGCTTGCCCAAGCTGCGCGTGAGCTCCTACTACCGCCAGGTCCTCGATCGGGACTCGAACGCCGAGGCTCGCGCCTACATCAAGGAGAAGCTGAAGAACGCGCAGTGGCTCATCAAGAGCATCGAGCAGCGGCGCCGAACCATCTTCAAGGTCACCGACAGCATCGTGCGGTTCCAGCGCGAGTTCCTGGAGCACGGCGTCGAGCATCTGCGCCCCATGGTCCTCAAGGACGTCGCGGACGACATCGGCATGCACGAGTCCACGGTCAGCCGGGTGACCACCAACAAGTACGTCCACACTCCGCAAGGGATCTTCGAGCTCAAGTATTTCTTCAACACCAGCATCCAGAGCGTGGACGGCGGCGACGGATTCGCTGCGGAGAGCGTCAAGGAGAAGATCCGGCAGCTCATCTCCGCGGAGGACCCGGAGCGTCCGCTGAGCGACCAGCGCATCGTGCAGATCCTCAAGGACAAGCACGGTATGGACATCGCGCGACGCACGGTGACCAAGTACCGCGAGATGCTCGGACTCCTGTCCTCGGCGAAGCGCAAGCGCTACACCTGACGGCCGCACCGCGCGCCACGCGACGACCCGGTCGCGATCCTGCTCAGGGGGCTTGTCGCGCGTCGAGGCTGGCGGCATAACCCCGGGCGGAAGAGGCACGCCCCGCCGAGCCGAGCGAGATTCCGATGCGGATCGCCGACCTACTGGATCCCACGCGGATCGTCGCCGACCTCTCCGCGCGCACGAAGCCCGACGTCCTTCGGGAGCTCGCGGAGTGCCTCGCGCGCGCGATCCCAGGAACTTCGGCGAGCGCTCTGGTCGAGGCCCTCGAGCTGCGCGAGAAGCTCGGACCGAGCACCGGGCTCGAGCACGGCGTCGCCATCCCACACGCCAAGGTCGCCGGCCTCCCGGGCATCGTCGGTTGCTTCGGTCGGAGCCGAGCTGGTGTCGATTTCGGGGCACCGGGAGGCGGATCTTCTCAGCTCTTCTTCGTACTCGCCGCCCCCGACGCGCCCGCCATGCTGCCTCTCCACCTCAAGGCGCTAGCGCGCGTGGCCCGCGTCCTCCGCAATGCCGGCGTGCGAGAGGCGTTGCTGGCTGCCGACGGGGCGGAAGAGCTGTGGCGGGTGCTGTGCGCCGCGGACGATTCCCCCGCATGAACGCATACCGCACCAGCGAGGCTTCGCGATGACCGATCCGGCCGCGTTGCAGGTAGCAGAGCTGCTCACGTGGGGGAGGCGCGCCGAGCTCGCTCTCGCGGTGAAGGCCGGACGCAAGGGGCTGTCGCGTGAGATCACGTCGCCGATGATCCAGCGCCTCGGACTCGCCGCGAGCGGGTACACGGCGCACCTGCGCGACGACTCGGTCACGCTGGCGGGCGCCACGGAGGCCGGGTACCTGGCGAGCCTCGACCCGAGCTCGCTCGCGGAGCAGGCGCGAAAGCTTGCCGAGGCAAAGGTGCCGGTGCTGGTGCTCACCGAGGGTGGCCGCGTTCCGGCGGCATGGCTCCGGGACCTGGGGCGGGGTGGCCTCGCGGTGCTGGTCACGGACCTCTCGACCGGCGACGTGGCGAGCGCGCTCGAGGCGTACCTGGCGCATCGCATGGCGCCGTCGATGCGGATCCACGGCGGACTGGCACAGGTCTTCGACATCGGCTTGCTCGTTCTCGGTGAGAGCGGGGTGGGCAAGAGCGAGGCCGTGCTCGAGCTGGTGTTCCGCGGTCACCGGCTGGTTGCCGACGATCTCGTCGAGCTGCGCAGGGTCGGTAACCGGCTGGTGGGTACCGGACCGGAGATCGCGCGCCACCACCTCGAGATCCGTGGCCTCGGGATCCTGAATCTCCTCGACCTCTTCGGCCCGGCGGCAGTGCAGGAGAAGAGCGACGTCGGGCTGGTGGTGGACCTGGTGCCGTGGCGGGGCGATACCCCGATCGACCGGCTGGGAGTCGACGAGGGGACGCGCGAGCTCTTGGGGGTCGCGCTGCCATCGGTCGCCGTGCCCGTGAGCCCGGGGCGCAACCTCGGCACGATCCTGGAGGTCGCGGTTCGCAACCAATCCCTCAAGAACATGGGGCACCATTCCGCCATCCGGTTCGAGCAGAAGGTGATGCGCGCCATCCGTGGCCGGGGCCAGTCGTGGAAGGGCTGAACCTGGTGGTGGTGACCGGGCTCTCCGGATCGGGCAAGACGACCGTCGCCAAGGCGTTCGAGGACCTCGGTTTCTACTGCGTCGACAATCTCCCCGCGCCGCTCTTGCGCGACTTCGTGCGGCTCGCGAAGGGATCGAGCCCGCAGATCGAGCGTGCCCTCGTGGTGATGGACGTCCGTGAAGGCAGCTTCCTCGGCTCGGCCCCGGACGAGCTGAGGGCGGTCCAGGCCGAGGTGTCGTCGCTCACGGTACTTTTCCTCGAGTGCAGCGAGGAGGCGCTGGTGCGCCGGTTCCGGGAGGTGCGCCGCGCGCATCCCCTCGATGCGATGTCGATCGTGAACGGTGTCGCGCACGAGCGGCTGCTGCTGAGCGAGTTCCGCGGGATGGCGCAGCGTGTGCTCGACACCTCGACTCTCAACGTCCACGCGCTGCGTCGCATCGTGCAGGAGGAGTTCGGCGGCGACCGTATCCCGGCGCTCGAGGTGAGCTTCCTCTCCTTCGGGTTCCGCAACGGCATGCCTCAGGACGCGGACCTGGTGTTCGACGTTCGCTTCCTCCCGAACCCTCACTACGAGGCTTCGCTCAGGGAATTCGATGGCCGAGACGCGCGCGTCCGAACCTACGTGTTCCGGGGCGGGGAGGCCGAGGCGTTCCTCGTGCACACGGAGGGCATGCTTCGATTCCTGTTGCCGCGGTACCACCGTGAGGGCAAGCACCTGGTGTCGGTCGCGGTGGGTTGCACGGGCGGAAAGCACCGCTCGGTGGCGATCGCCGAGGCGCTCGCCGAGCGTCTCAAGGACGTCCCATCGTGTAAGTTCTCGGTCCACCATCGGGACGTCGGCCCGGCGTTGACGGGCTGAGCGGGGTCCGCATCACCGTGATCGGAATCGTCATCGTGGCGCACGGCCGCCTGGGCATCGAGCTCAAGAACGCGGTGGAGTCGATCGTCGGCCCGCTCGAGCGCTTCGTGGCCGTGGAGGTCCCGCCCGAGGCGCCGCTCCATCGGATCCGCCCGCTCATCGAGCAAGCCATCCAGGCGGTCGACGACCGGGACGGTGTGCTGGTGCTGACGGATCTGTTCGGTGGCACGTCCACCAACGTCAGCCTGTCGTTCCTGGAGCGCGGACGCGTGGACGTGCTCTCGGGCGTGAACCTGCCGATGCTGATGAAGATCAGCACGTCCCGACGCGGCCAGTCGCTCTCCGAGCTCGGTGCCCAGCTCAGGGACTACGGCAAGCGCCACATCCAGCTCGCGAGCGAGGTCCTCGCCGCACGCGAGCGCGCCGTGGGAGAGGCATCGTGAAGGCGGTCGAGGAAACCCTGACGCTCTGCAACCAGAAGGGCCTGCATGCTCGCGCCGCGGCGCTGTTCGTGCAGACGGCGAGCAAGTTCAAGGCGAAGATCACGGTGCACCACCGTGGCGAGGCCGCCAACGGGAAGAGCATCATGAACCTCATGATCCTGGCAGCGCCATGCGGTAGCGCGCTCAGGGTGCAGGCCGAGGGCGAAGACGCCGTGCAGGCAATCGTCGCCCTCAAGGAGCTGATCCATGCGCGGTTCGGCGAAGACCGCTGAGCGGCGCAAGGCCGCGCCGACCCGGCGGCGCGGCCGGCCCGCGGCGAAGCCGAGCTTCGCGCGCGAGCCCATCGTGCTGCACGGTATCGGGGTCGCCCCCGGCATCGTCATCGGCAAGGCGTTCCTGCTCGACCGCGGACCTGCCGCCGTCGCCCGCCGCAAGCTCCGCAAGCCCGAGGTGGACGCCGAGGTCCGTCGCTTCCGGAAGGCTCTCAAGGAGGCGAAGCAGGACCTGATGAGCCTGCGCGCTGGCATCCCCGACAAGGACCTGCGCGACCACCTCTTCATCCTCGATACCTACGTGATGATCCTCGACGATCGCATGATCGCCGAGGAGACGGCCGAGCTGATCCGGGCCGAGAAGATCAACGCGGAGGCCGCGCTCACCCAGCAGCTCGACAAGCTCAAGAAGATCTTCGACGGTATCCAGGATCCATACCTGCGCGAGCGCCGCCGCGACCTCGATCACGTCGGCGGCCGCGTGCTGATGCGCCTGACGGGTCAGACGCGGGAGCGGCTCGCCGAGGTGCCCGAGAAGGTCGTGGTGGTCGCGCACGACCTCTCGCCTGCGGATACCGCGCAGATGACGCCCGATCGGGTGGCGGGGTTCCTCACCGACGTCGGTGGACCCACCTCGCACACCGCGATCATGGCGAGGGCGCTCGAGATCACGGCGGTCGTCGGTCTGGAGAACGTCACCCGTCGCGTCGAGTCGGGTTGTCCGCTGATCGTCGATGGTCGGGTGGGGAAGGTCATCCTCTATCCGAGCCGCGACGATTACGCCCACTACCTACGGCTCGTCGACCGCCTGCATCGCTTCGAGCAGGACCTCGCCAAGGACCTTCACCTTCCGGCGGTGACGCTCGACGGTGAGCGCGTGCAGCTCGCCGCCAACATCGAGATGAACCGGGAGATCCCGGCGGTGATCGAGGCCGGCGGCGAAGGGATCGGGCTCTATCGCACCGAGTTCCTCTACATGAATCGCAACGACCTGCCCGGAGAGGAGGAGCAGTTCGCGGTGTACCGGGAGGTTGCGGAACGCACGGCCCCCCACCCGGCGGTCATCCGGACCCTCGACCTCGGCGGCGACAAGGTCTCGGCCCTCCTCGAGCTCGCGCCCGAGGTGAATCCCGCCCTGGGATTGCGTGCGATCCGGCTCTGCCTCAAGCACCCCGAGCTCTTCAAGGTCCAGCTCCGCGGCATCCTGCGGGCGAGCGCGTTCGGACGGCTCCACATCATGCTGCCCATGGTGTCGGGCCTTGCCGAGGTCCGCGCCAGCCGGCGCATCCTCGAGGAGGTGAAGGCCGACCTGCGGAGCCGGGAGATCGCGTTCGACGAGCGTGCGCCGCTGGGCTGCATGATCGAGACGCCCTCGTCGGCGACGATCGTCGACCTGATCGCGCGCGAGGTCGACTTCCTGAGCATCGGAACGAACGATCTGATCCAGTACGCGCTCGCCATCGACCGCGTGAACGAGCAGATCGCCGACCTCTACCAGCCGACGCATCCGGCCATCCTGCGCATGATCCGGGGCGTGGTGGAAGCGGGCCGGGATGCTCGCATCCCGGTCAGTCTCTGTGGAGAGATGGCGAGCGACGGGCTCTACACGATGCTCCTGCTGGGCATGGGGCTCGACAGCCTGAGCATGACCCCGAACTCGATCTCGGTGATCAAGCGGATCGTGCGCTCGGTGACGCGCCTCGAGTGCCGGAAGTTCGTCGACGAGGTCATGCAGCTCGACGACGCGGACGCGATACTGGCGCGGTTGCGCCAGGAGATGGCCCTGCGTTACCCCGAGATGTACGCCTCCGACTGACCCGCCCCGGCGAGGGCCGCGGCGGACGCCCTCCGAGACATCGCGTGAGCCGCTCCGGCGCGCCCTGACGCTCGCGCCTCTCCCCGCCGAGCCCATATACTGCGCGCCCCATCGAGAGGCCCGCCCGAATGTTCTCCGCCCCGCCCATCACCGAGACGATCGAGACGACACGCGGCGACCGCGGCGAGCATCTGCCCGCCGAGCTCACCGCTTCGCTCGCACCGGATGGGGCGTTTCCCGAGCCGGGCGCGATCCGGCTCTATCTCGATGCGGGGAACGAGTGGGTGAGGGCGCGCCATCGACAGGGTATCGCGGGCCGGGCTGGCGTGCGCCTGACCACCGAGGTCTACGACCACCTTCTCCAGACGCTGTTTCGCGCATCCGAGACCGAGTATTTCGAGCGCAACCCGAGCCTGGACCAACGCATGGCCATCGTCGCGGTCGGTGGGTACGGGCGCGAGGATCTCGCACCGTTCTCCGATCTGGATCTGGTGTTCCTCCACCCCTGGAAGAAGGGGCCGTACTCGGAGAACGTCGCCGAGCGGATCCTGTACGCGCTCTGGGACGTGCATCTCGACGTCGGCTTCAGCCACCGCACGGTCGATCAGTGTGCCGACCTTGCCGTGGAGGACATGAAGGTGCGCACGGCGATGCTCGACGCCCGCCTCGTGGCCGGCGACGGCGAGCTCGCCACCCGCTGTAGCCGCGCGATCCAGAAGAAGACCGGTGGCAGGAAAGCCGAGGCCTTCATCGAGGCCAAGATCGAGGAGTCGGACAAGCGCCACGAGCGCTACGGTGGATCCGTCTACATCCTCGAGCCCAACATCAAGGAGGCCGAGGGCGGACTGCGCGAGATCCACACGGCGCTGTGGCTGGCGCAGGTCCATTTCGAGGCACGGTCGTTCGACGATCTGGTGAAGCGAGCCGTGCTCACCCGTCGCACGCTGAACGAGCTCGAGGAGTCGTGGGACTTCCTGCTCCGCGTCCGCACCGAGCTCCACTATCAGGTCGGGCGGCGAACCGATCGTCTGAGCTTCGACCTGCAGGAAAAGGTCTCCGAGGCCCTCCGGTACCAACAGGGGGAGGGTTTGCTCGGGGTCGAGCAGTTCATGCGCGACTACTATCGCCATGCGGCGCGGGTGCAGCGCTTCGCCCTGCGGATGGTACAGCGATGCCGCCCTGGCGCCTCCAAGAAGGAGGTCGGCTGGTTCCAGCGTAAGCGGAACCTCGAGGAGGGGTTCCTCGTCGTCCGGAGCCAGTACCTGGTGGCGGATGCGGGGCTGCTCGAGCGCGACCCGGCGGCGCGGATCCGCGCCTTCCGCCTCGCCCAGGAGAACGGCGTCGAGATCTCGCACAAGACCCTCGAGACGCTCGAGCGTCTCGCGCACGAGGACTCGAACGGGATCTGCGATCTGCCATCGGTGAACGACGAGTTCCGGCGCATGCTCAAGCACGGCAAGCACCTGGACCGCGCGCTCACCGCGATGCACGAGGTCGGACTGCTGGCGCGGGTGCTCCCCGAGATGGAGCACGCGGTCTGCCTGGTGCAGCACGACGCCTATCACGTGTACACGGTCGACCGACACACCCTGGTCGCGGTGCGCGAGCTCCGGAGAATCGAGGACGCCGACGACTACGACGGCCCGCCCCGCCTTCGCCGGATGCTGGAGCGCGTGAGCGATCCCGAGGTACTCCACCTGGCGGTGATCTTCCATGACATCGGCAAGGGCATGGGAGGCGGCCACTCGGAGAAGGGTGCCGTGATGGTGGACGAGGCGGGCAAGCGCCTCGGGCTCAGCGAGGACCAGCGGGATCTCGCGGCGCGCCTCGTCCAGGTGCACCTCCTGATGTCGCGGTTCAGTCAGCGTCGGAACCTAGACGATCCCGAGGAGATCTCGAACTTCTGCCGCCGCGTGCGAACGCTCGAGGAGATGGAGCTTCTCTACCTCCTGACTTACGCAGACGTGCGTGCGGTGGGACCAGGCACGTGGACACCGTGGAAGGCGCACCTCCTCGACGACCTCTACGTCAAGGCCAGGCGCGTCTTCGACAGCGGCGACTTCCGATCGGATCTGGACGAGCGCTGGATCCAGCGGCGGGAGCTGCTCTCTCGTCTGCTCGCCCGTCACGGTATCGGCGGCAGCGAGGGCTTCCTCGACCGGCTGCCGCCCTCGTTCTTCCTGCGTAGCAATCCGCGCTGGTGCCTGCGTTACGCGTTCCTCGCGCACGAGGTGCAGGCGGACGGCTTCGCGAGCCGGGTGCTCGCCGACCCGACGGGAGCCTTCGCGACGCTCGGGATCGCGGCCCGCGATCGGCTCGGTCTGTTCCGCGACCTGTGCGGGGTGCTGGCGGCGCACGGCGTGAACATCAACGGTGCTCAGCTCGCGACGACGACCGATGGGATCGCGATCGACACCTTCCAGGTCTCCGCCTCGTTCATGACGCCCCACGCGGCGGCGGCCGAGCGGTGGGCACGGGTGATGAAAGATGCGGAGGCCGTGGTGCGCGGCGAGCGACAGCTCGACGCCCTGGGCGACCTCGCCAAGGCTCCGAGCTTGCTGCGCAGCTCCGGGAAGCGTGTCCCCGATCGTGTCGAGATCGACAACACCACCTCGGGGGTCGCGACCGTCGTGGACGTGTTCGCGACTGACCGGGTCGGCCTGCTCTACTCGATCGCCTCGGCGATGACCGAGCTCGGTCTCGACATCCACGTCGCCAAGATCTCGACCCAGGCGGACCGCGTCACCGACTCGTTCTACGTGACGGACCGAAACGGGGTGAAGATCACCGAGCCCGAGCGCCAGGCGCGGCTACGCGAGCGCCTCCTCGAGGTGCTCCCGGCACCGAGCCGTGCCTGAGGCGCCGCTCGCCTCGGTCATCGTCGTCTCGCGCGATCTCCCCGCTTCGCTTCACGCCACGCTCGCGTCACTGCGTGCCCAGACGCTGCCGGAGCTCGAGACGGTCGTCGTCCTCAATCGCGCCGACGACGCTCGCCGCGACCCCGAGTGGGCAGCCGAGCTGGCCGAGGCCGAGGTCGTGGTCGCTGGCCGGAATCTTGGCTTCGCTGCTGGCGTGAACCTCGGGGTCCGGGCGTCCCGAGGGCGCTACGTGCTGCTCCTCAACGACGATGCCTGGGCCGATCCAGTCTGGGCCGAACGACTCGTGGGCGAGGCGGAGAGCGACCCACGGGTCGGCTCGTGTGCCGCCGACGTGCTGCTGGTGGACCCTCCCGGGCGCATCGACACCACCGGGCACCTCTTGTTCGCCGACGGCCTCAATCGCGGTCGGGGGCGTCTCGAGATCGATCGCGGCCAGTACGACTCGCGCCGCGACGCGCTCTTTCCCAGTGGAGCGGCGGCGCTGTATCGCAGGGAGTTGCTCGAAGCCCCAGGCGGCTTCGAGTCCCGCTTCTTCGCCTACGGCGAGGACACCGAGCTCGGGCTGCGCGCGCGGCTCGCCGGCTGGGAGTGTCGCTTCGTGCCGGGGGCCCGCGCCTGGCATCACGGCTCGGCGACGGCAGGAGCCTACTCGGCCTTCAAGGCCTATCAGGTGGAACGCAACCGGGTGTGGCTGGTCGCGAGGCATTTTCCGCTGTTCCTGGTGCTCCTCAACCCATGGGTCGCCGGCGCTCGACATCTCGTGCAGGCGATCGGGATCGCGCGGGGCCGCGGCGCGGCGGCGCGCTTCCACGACGGCACGCGTGGTCGAGGACTGCTCGCGACGGCCATCCGCGCGCTCGTCGACGGGTGGCTCGGGGTGCCTGGAATGGTTCTGACCCGTCTTCGCGGACGGTCCGCGCGGCGTCGCTCGCCACGCGCCGTGTATCGCTGGCTCCGGGTACACGGGCTGGGCCTCCGGGAGGTCGCATGGACCGAGTGAGCTCACGCCGGCCCGCACGGGTGCCGGTGACGCCAGGTCGCGACCATTGACGGCCGCGAGAGGGAGCGAGGACACTCGAAGTCCCGCCCGTCGCGTCGCCCCGTCCGTCCCGTCGATCGAGCGAGCTCCTCCACCGATGCGTGTGCTGCTGGTGCATCCGCCCCGTCGTGGGCGGCCGGAGAGCGGCGTGAGCGTCCCGCCACTCGGCCTCCTCTATCTGGCGTCGAGTCTGGAGGCGGCGGGCCACCGCGTCGCACTGATCGACGCGCGCGTCGAGGCGTTGCGTGGGCCTCGGCTGCTGGAGCGGGCCCGGAGCTTCGCCCCCGAGCTGATCGGGCTCGGCGGGCTCACGCCGGTGTTCGAGGACTCCGTCTCGACGGCGCGGCTCCTGTCGTCGATCGGTGCGCCGATCGTGCTCGGTGGTCCGCATGCGACCGTGCGCGGCGCTCGCGTGCTCGAAGAAGTCCCGGAAGCCTCGTACGTCGTCCGCGGCGAGGGGGAGCGCGCGCTCCCGGCGCTCGTCAGCGCGCTCGCGAGAGCGGCCGACCCGGCCGAGGTCCCGGGAGTCGTGACACGCGGTGGCGAAGGGCCCCAGCCGGCGACCATCGAGGATCTCGACGCGCTGCCCGTCCCGGCGCGGCACCTTCTGCCGGCCCGAGGCTACCGTTACCCGCTGTGGCGTTCGTCCCGGATCGTGACGGCACTCACCTCGCGCGGTTGTCCATTTCGCTGCATTTTCTGCGAGAAGGCCGTCCACGGTGATCCTTACCGGGCTCGATCGGCCGCGTCCGTGGCGGACGAGCTCGAGGGCGTGCTCGCCGCCGGGCCCGAGCCGTTCGTGATCTTCTACGACGACCTGTTCACGCTGAGACGCGAGCGCGTGCTCTCGATCTGCGACGAGATCGTGCGTCGCGGGCTGCGTTTTCACTGGAAGGCCGAGGCGCGAGTCGAGCAGGTCGATCGCGAGCTCCTCCGCGCGATGAAGCGCGCGGGGCTGGCCATGCTGGCGTTCGGTGTCGACAGCGGCTCCGACGACGGACTCAAGTTCCTGCGCAAGGGGTTCCGGGTCGAGCACGTCCGCCGCGCCTTCGCGCTGTGCCGCGAAGAGGGGGTCGCCACGCTCGCCTACCTCATCCTCGGGCTCCCGAGCCAAACTCCCGAGGCGGCGCGTGAGTCGATCCGACTGGCCGTCGAGATCCGGCCGACCTACGCGCAGTTCTCCACGCTCTCGCCGTTCGAGGGCACGCCGCTCCACGCTCTCGCCGAGCGCCAGGGGTGGTTGCGCGAGAGCGTGGCGCGCAGCCCCCTCGACACCGAGTCGCGCCGGGTCACGGCCATCGGTCCGGCCTGGGACGACCGCGCGCTCAAGCGCCTGCTACGCGAGGCCTACCTGCGGTTCTATCTTCGCCCCCGCGCGATCCTGGACCTCCTCGGGCTCGGGGGTGGGCGCGGCTCGCTCACGCGCGGGATGAGCGCCGGCTGGCGGGTGGTGCAGTGGGCCTTCCAGGGATGACGACGATCGGGGTGGCGAGCGCATGAACGGCAACGGAAACGGACACGCGGTGCCGAGCTTCGAAGGCAGCTACATCGTCTTCGAGCTCACCAACCTCTGCAATCTGCGGTGCAAGCACTGCATCCAGCAGTACGACATCCATCCGCATACCGACGACGGCGGCTTCCTCGATCCGGCGATCTTCTACGCCGCGCTCGAGGACATGGAGCGACACGGTCTCACGTTCCACACCTTGATCCTGTTCTGGATCGGTGAGCCGCTGATGCACCCCAAGTTCGCCGAGCTCTATCGGTTCGTCCTCGAGTTCAATGCTCGCGCGAAGGTGTTCCGGAAGGTCGAGGTCCACACCAACGGCAACCTCCTCCGCCCCGCGGTGCGCGACCTCGCCACCAACGACACCGACAGCATCTTCCAGGTCTGGCACTGCACGATCGACGCCGCGCGCCCCGACACCTACGTGGGCATCAAGGGCAAGAACGACTTCGCCCTCGTCGAGGCGAACGTGCGGGAGCTGGTGAAGCTGCGCGCCGAGAAGCGGTCGCTCTATCCGAAGCTGGTGTTCCAGTTCATCGTCCACGAGTCGAATGCCGCCGAGGCGCCCGACTTCCTGGCGCGATGGCGGGGAGAGTGCGAGAGCCAGGGCCTCGACTGCGGCGTGGCGGCCTTCCACCCGGTGTTCGATCGCGACAACTGCGTCTTCTTCCGGCAGCTCGACTGCCTCGACGCCGCGGAGCAGGAGGCGTCGAACACACGCTACGTCGAGCTCATGCGCTCCCTCGGCCTCGTGGGGGAGGATCGTCGCAGCATCGTCGAGCGTCTGCGCTCGAAGATCCTGACGCCCAACACGCACACCTGTTCGGGCTTCTTCAAGTCGCCGGTGGTGAACTGGGACGGCCGCGTCACGACGTGCACCCGCGACAACGAGATGGTCAACGTCCTCGGTGACCTGCGCTCGGAGACCTTCCACGACGTGTGGTGGCGGAACCAGAAGCTCGCGGCGTGGAGGCAGCAAGCGATCGACGGCAGCTATCGCGACCTCTCGATCTGCCAGGACTGCATCATCCCGAAGAGCGCCAACTACACGAACATGACCAAGGCGGAAGTGAAGGCGTACCGCCGCTGGTCGTCCCGCGCGGTCTGAACCGAGCGCGGGCGGGGGGCGTGGAGGCGAAGGTGGCTTGGCGTAGGTAGTTCGGTTCCTTACCATGTCGATCGCGATGCCCAGGCGATCGGGGATCCGGCTTCGCGTCCTGCCGCGGGTCGAGACGACCCGCGCGCGCGCGCGCCGTTACTCCTCCCTCGATCCGACCGCGGTCGAGGCCGACCTCTCGATCGTCGTAACGGGGGACGCGGGCTGGCGCGCGATCGAGTCGTATCTCGCGCGCCACGACATCGCACCGGGGCGGTTCGGCGTGCTGATGTACCTGCTGCGCAAGAAGGAGCGTCGCGGCCTGCCGTCCGCGATGGCCGAGTGGCTCGGTGTCACGCGCGCCACCATCACGGGCCTCCTCGACGGGCTCGAGCGCGACGGGCTGGTGCGTCGCGAGCCGCACGATCGCGACGGCCGTATGACGCACGTCGCGCTGACCGCGAAGGGCCAGGCCTGTCTCGATCGGCTGCTGCCGGACTACTTCCGGATGACGGGCGGGATGGTGGCGTCGCTCGACGAGCGTGAGCGCAGGACGCTGACCCGGCTGCTCGGCCGCGTTCGTGAGGGCGTCGCGGCCGCTCCATCCGGTGACCTCGGGCACGGAGGTTCGCGCTGCAAGCGGGTTGGATGACGTGGCGGACCAGAGAGCGACGACATGGATGCCGAAGTGACCAAGAGGCGCGGGCGGGTGCTGCGATGGATAGTGGTGGCGGCGGTGGTGATCGCCGGGGTGACGGTGGGCGCCCGCTACGCCTGGCACGCGCACCTCTACGAGTCGACCGACGACGCGTTCGTGGACGGCACGATCGTCCGGGTGGCCCCCCAGGTCCCCGGCCGGGTCTCGGCGGTCCCCGTTGCGTCGAACCAGCGGGTCGAGGTGGGCGAGCTGCTCGTCGCGCTCGATCCTGCCGATCTCCGCATCGAGCTGAGCCGCTCCCAGGCGAGCCGCGCCCAGGCGGAAGGCCGGCTCGTGCAGGCGCGAGCGCAGGTCTCGGTGGCGCGCGCGGCGTTCGATCAGGCCCGAGCCGCCGAGCAGGTGGCGGAGGTCGAAGCGCGCAACGCCGCGCAGGACCTGCGCCGCTATCAGCAGGTCTCGACTGGTGCCGTCTCGAGGCAAGCGCTCGACAACGCCGAGACCACGGCCAAGCGCACCGTCGCCGAGGCCACGCTCGCCGAGAGTCGGGAGCGCGCCGCGCAGGCCGAGATCGAGCTCGCGGAGTCGGCGGTGACCACCGCCGAGGCCGAGGTTCGCAACGCCGACGTGCTGGTTCGCCAGGCCGAGCAACAGCTCTCGTACTCCGAGGTCAGGGCGCCGCTCGCCGGCCGGATCACCATGAAGGGCGTCGAGAGCGGCGACTTCGTCCAGGTCGGTCAGGCGCTCATGGCGTTGGTCTCGGACGAGGTGTGGGTGGTGGCGAACTTCAAGGAGACCCAGCTCGCCGAGATGAAGCCCGGTCAGCAAGTCGAGATCCGCGTCGACGCCTTCCCGGCGCACGCGTTGCACGGGCACGTCGAGAGCATTCAAGCCGGGGCCGCGGCGCGCTTCAGCCTGATGCCGCCCGAAAATGCCACCGGCAACTACGTCAAGGTCGTGCAGCGGGTCCCGGTGCGGATCCGCTTCGACGAGCCCGCCGAGAACCTCCGTGGGCTCGCGCCCGGCATGTCGGTGGTGCCCGAGGTGCGGGTGCGATGACCGCCCCCGTCGCGGGCGCGGATGCGCTCGCCGGGATGGACGAGCCGCGGCCGGGGCCTCCGCTGGCGCCCGCGCCTGGAGCGGTCTGGCGCCCGTCTCACAACCCGTGGGTCGTGGCGATGACGGTCACGCTCGCCACCTTCATGGAGGTGCTCGACACCAGCATCGCCAACGTGGCGCTGCCGCACATGGCGGGAAGCCTGTCGTCCACCACCCACGAGGCGACCTGGGTCCTCACGTCCTACCTGGTGGCGAACGCGATCGTGCTCCCGCTCAGCGCCTGGCTCAGCCGCGCGGTGGGACGCAAGCGCTTCTACATGACGTGCGTGGCGATCTTCACCGTGAGCTCGGCGCTGTGCGGCCTGGCGCCGAGCCTCGGGTGGCTGGTGTTCTTCCGCATCCTTCAGGGCGCCGGCGGGGGCGGGCTGCAGCCGAGCGAGCAAGCGATCCTGGCCGATACGTTCGAGCCGGCGAAGCGCGGGATGGCGTTCGCGGTTTACGGCATCGCCGTGGTCAGTGCGCCGGCGCTGGGCCCCACGCTCGGCGGCTGGATCACCGACAATTACTCGTGGCGATGGGTCTTCTACCTCAACGTCCCCGTCGGCATCGTGTCGCTCCTGCTGAGCCGGTGGGTGGTCGAGGACCCGCCGCACGCCAAGGCCGAGCGCATCGCCAAGCGCGGCAGTCCGATCGATGCGATGGGGCTCGGCCTGGTGACCCTCGGCCTCGGCTGCCTCCAGGTCGTCCTCGACAAGGGCCAGGAGGACGACTGGTTCGAGTCGAGGTTCATCACGGTCTTCGCGGTGCTCGCGACGCTCGGGATCGTGAGCGCGATCGTGTGGGAGCTCAGGCACCGAGATCCGATCGTCGACCTCAAGCTGCTGGGATCGCGCGGATTCGGGACGTCGTTCGCCCTCATGTTCTCGCTCGGCTTCGCGCTGCTCGGCAGCACCGTGCTGCTGCCGATCTTCCTGCAGACCGTGATGGGCTACACGGCGATGCAGAGCGGCATGGCGCTCACGGGGGGTGCGCTCACGATCATGGCGCTGATGCCGGTGGTGGGCACGTTGGTCAGCCGGGTCCAGCCGCGCTGGCTGATCCTGTTCGGACTCCTCATGAGCAGCTACGCGATGTTCCGGCTCACCCACCTGTCGCTCGACTCGACGTTCGGACAGGTCGCCTTCGATCGCGTCGTGCAGGGGCTCGGTCTCGCGTTCCTGTTCGTGCCGATCAACACCGTGGCGTTCGCGAGCGTGCCGCCGAGCAAGATCAACAGCGTCTCGAGCCTCATCAACCTGGCGAGGAACATCGGCGCGAGCGTCGGCATCTCGATCGTGAGCACGATCCTCGCGCGCCGCGCGCAGATCCACCAGGCGGTCCTGAGCGCGCACCTGAACCCGTTCGACTTCCCGGCGCGCGAGGCCATCGGCCGCCTGGCGAGTGCGATGGCGCCGCACGGCGCGTCGACGGCGCTCGCGCACGATCGCGCGATGGCGGTGCTCGCCGCGCAGGTCGGGCGGCAGGCCAGCACGCTCGCGGTGCTGGATGCGTTCCGGTTCATGGGGGTCGCGCTCTTGCTGGTGGCGCCCCTCGCGCTGCTGCTGGGGCGAACCGATGCCGGAGCCGGCCGTGGCGCAGCTCACTGAGGACGACGTGATTCCGACCCCGATCTCCAGGCGAAGCGGGCTCCGGGCCGGTTGGGCAGTGCTGCTCCTGGCCGGTTGCACGGTCGGGCCGGACTACCAGCCGCCCGGGGTCGAGCTGCCCCCGGCCTGGTCACGCGCCGCGGCGGCCGGCGACCCAGCGCCGGCCGTGGCACCCGAGGCCATCGAGCTCACGCACTGGTGGCAGTCGTTCGGCGACCCGACGCTCGACTCGCTCGTTGACCTCGCCGTTGCCGCCAACCCCGAGGTGGCGGTCGCGACGGCGCGGGTCCGCGAGGCGCGCGCGGCGGAGGTGGTGAGCGGAGCGGGTCGGTTTCCCGCGATCGGAAGCGAGGCGTCCTATGTGCACGAGCGGATGAGCCGCGCCGGCTTGATGGGCGGCTTCCTGCCCGATCCGGAGTTCGATCTCTACCAGGCCGGCTTCGACGCCGCGTGGGAGATCGACCTGTTCGGCGGCCGTCGTCGCGCCGTCGAGGCCGCGCACGCCGTGGTCGAGCAGGCGGACGAGAGCGTGCGCGACGTGCAGGTCGAGCTCGGCGCGGAGGTGGCGCGGAGCTACGTCGCGCTGCGGGGCGCGGAGCGCCGGTTGGTGATCGCCGACCGCAACCTCGAGGGCCAGCGCAGCTCGCTCGAGCTCACCGAGGAGCGCTTCCGCGCCGGCCTCACCGGGGAGCTCGACGTGACCCAGTCGCGCTCGCTGCTCGCGTCGACCGAGGCGCAGCGGCCGCGTCTGGAGGCCGAGCGTGATCGGGCGGTCCACCGCCTGAGCGTGCTCGCCGGTAGGCCGCCCGAGGCGCTCCGCGAGCTGCTCGCCGGGCACGGCGACATCCCCGGGACCGCCGCCGCGGGCACGCTGGCGTCGCGCGTGCCGATGGGGTTGCCGTCGGACCTGCTGCGCCGGCGCCCGGACGTGCGGCGCGCCGAGCGCGGCGTCGCGGCGGCGAGCGCGCGGGTGGGGGTCGCCACCGCCGATCTGTTCCCGAAGCTGAGCCTCACCGGCAGCGTGGGTCTCGAGTCCGTCTCCGCGAGCGACTTCTTCGACGCCGCGAGCCGTGCGTACTCGATCGGTCCCGCGATCCGCTGGCCGATCTTCCAGGGCGGTCGCATCCGCGCGCAGGTCGAGGCCGCCGATGCCCGCGAGGAAGCGGCGCTCGCGCTCTACCGCGAGACCGTCCTGGTCGCCCTCGAGGACGTGGAGAACGCACTCTCGAGCTTCGCTCGCGAGCGCGAACGGCACGGCCGGCTCGTCGAGGCGGTGGCGGCGAGCCGGCGCTCGGTCGAGCTCGCCCGCGACCTCTACCAGAACGGCCTCGGCTCGTTCCTGCAGGTGCTCGACGCCGAGCGCACCCTCTACGCCGCCGAGGATTCGTTGGTACTGAGCGACGGCGCCGTCGCGATCGACCTGGTGGCGCTCTTCAAGGCGCTCGGGGGCGGCTGGGATCCGGCGGCGCCGCCCGAGTCGGCGCGTCCCGAGCTCAGCGACCGAACCGGATCCGCCACGGACCCAGCGCCGCCTCCAGGATGATGCCACCGGTCATCTTGCTGACCCCGGCGACGCGATCCTGGAAGTGGATCGCGACCTCTTCCATCGAGCACCCCGCGCGCGACGCGCGGTAGAGGCTCTCGGCCTGGAACAGGTATCCGGTGGCCTGGAACGCGTCGAGGCCCATGCGCCCCAGCGCGGACGCTCGGTAGGCTTTGAAGCCACCCATCGGGTCGGAGACGCCGAGACCGAGGATCGGTGCGACGTAGAGCGCGGCTCCTCGCGACAGCAGCCAGCGCCGTCGCGGCCAGCCCGTGATGCGGCTCGCCGGCAAGTAGCGCGAGCCCACCGCGATCTCTGCGCGATCGAGGACGTCGAGGAGGCGCGGGACGTCGGCGGGCCGGTGTGAGTGATCGGCGTCCATCTGCACCAGGCGGTCGAAGCCGCGCTCGAGCGCCCAGCGAAAGCCGTCGCGGTAGGCCGTCCCGAGCCCCATGCGCCGGGGGCGTTCGAGGAGGTGGACGCGCCGCGTCTCCGCTCCGAGAGCCCGCACGCGGTCGGCGGTCCCGTCGCGGGAGGAGTCGTCGACGACGAGGATCTCGACCGCCACCGGGAGCGCGAGCAGCTCGCGCGCGAGGGAAACGATGTTCTCGGCCTCGTCGAGCGTCGGGATGACGACGATGGCGCGGGGGGGCTCTAGCGTCTCAGCCAAGGCTCGCATCACCCGCGGCGGCGTACGGCGAGCCGTGGAGCGGAGCGCTTGAGCGCGCTCGGGTCGGATCTCTCATCGCAGGAACCGCCTCTCCTCGGTGCTCGTCGCGGGTGTACGGCCGGCCTCGGGCTCGGGACGGTGGATGGGTATGTCGCCCCATCGAGCAGCGGCGGCCGGCGCGCTCGGATCGGCGGCGGGAGCGAACGGAAGCTCGCTCGCGTCGATCCAGAGCTCAGGGCCCCGGTGCCGCACGGCGACGCGGAGTCTGCCAGAAAGCGCGGGCAGAACGAAGCCTTCGGCACGAGGCCACGGATGCGACGCGGGCCCGCCGACGCAGGTGCTGGGATGGATCCGGTGTTCGTCGAGCCAGACGCCGTCGACGCAGCCGTTGGTGGTGACGATCCAGGTCGAGGCCGAGCCCGATGCGGCGAGCGCCCGGGTGGCGCGCAGCTCGGCCACCTCGACGGAGGTCTGGCCGCTCCACGGCAGACCCGTCCGCCATGGCGCGGCGGAGCCGAGGCGTAGCTCGACCGGATCCGCGAGTGCGCAGGTGCGGGCCGCGAACACCGGGAAGCGGCCGTCCACCACGCGCGGCGCCCGTGACGCGTCGCTCGTCGTGCCACGGAGCCAGCGCCCGTCGACGACGGTGAACGAGAGCGACGGGCGCGGCGGGTGAGCGAGCTCGCTCACGGTGCGCGCCGCGTACTCCTCGACGAGGTAGCGCACTCCGTGACGCGAATCGTCGAGCCCGGGCATGCGCAGCCGTTCGCTCGAATCCCAGCGCAGACCCGCGGTCGTGGTCAGGGCGCGAGCGAGCGCCGTCTGGCTCTCGAGCGGCAGGCCCCCCGCGAGCCAGCCGTCCCGGACGACGGCCTCCTGGTAGCGCCAAGTGTGCGCGCCGAGCGCTAGGGCGACCACCACGACCGCCGTGGTCGTGGCCCGGCGCCAGCCAACCCCTCGCCGCGACACCGCTTCCGCCGCCACCGCGACGAGGAGCGCCGCCACCGGCGCCGAGGCGATCACGTGGCGGTGGTAGAGCTCGTGACCGAAACGCGTGAGCAGCAGGGGCGCGGCGCCGAACGCGTACACGAGGACCAGCGCACCGACCGCGTCGGTCTGGCCGCGCCCGGGCTCACGCGAGCGCACCACTCTCGCCAGCGAGCACACTACGCCCGCGGCGATCAGGCCCGCCACGAACCAGCCGGCGAACGGCTCACCGGGAGCAGCGACGTAGGGATCGTGTGGGAGCGCGTCCAGCGAGTGGAGCGCGAAGCGCAGCCCGGCGAGATTGGGGAACGGCACATCGGGGGCTTGCGCTTGCCCTCCCATTGCCGCGCGAACGAAGAGACCGAGGTCGTGGAATCCATCGTGCACCTGGCCCCACAGGTACGGGCCGAGCACGACCGCCGCGAGCACCAGGCCCGCCGCGGTCCACGCCGCGAGCGCCCGCCAGCGCCCTCGAGCGCCGGCCAGCGCGACGAGTGGCAGCGGCGCCAGCGCCCAGCTGCTGGCATGCACCTGCACCAGGAAGGCAACGCCGGGTATCGCGCACGCGAGCCACGCCAGGCGTCCGGCGACGCCGGCTTCGAGCGTCGCCACGACCAGCAGTGCCACCACCGGGGGCACGAACGCGAAGTTCACGAGCTCGCGGGCGACGAAGACGGGGTATGGGGCGACGGCGAACAGCAGGCCCGCGAGCGATCCGGTACCGCGCCCGACGAAGCGCTCCGAGGTGCGCATGATCAGGACGAGCGCCCCGACGTGCAGCAACGCGAGGAACGCCACCACCGCCTCCGGAACACCGTCTGCGAGCCAGAAGGCGGGTGCGGTGGCATAGAAGTGCGGCGGGCCGAGGTGGCCCCACTGCCAGAAGCCGGGACCGATGTCGGGACCGAGGGTGGGCCAGTGGCCGTAGCGGACCAGGTTGCGGACCGCCCCCAGGAAGTTCGCCTGATCGGAGGTGAAGCGTGTCCAGGAGAGCTGCCGCAGGCGGAGCCAGCCGCCGATCACGATCACCATCGCGTTCGCGAACAGGTGCACGGCGGAGCGAGCCGAACGCGTGCAGCGGGAATCCCGCATCGGTGCGGGAAGAGCGGCTGACATGTCGAGCAGGTGGCGGCGGATCCCGCACGGATCGCCAGCGGACCGATCGCTCCGCTCGCGAAACCGTGGCTGCTGCGATCCGGGCGCGTCCGGATCGCGTGAGGCGATCCTACACGCGGCTGGCGCCCACGCGGCGCAGATAGCGCGGGACCAGCTCGGCGCGGCCGATCTGGCGGAGGTAGGCGACGATCTCGTCGTCGCTGATCGTCGGGTGGCGCTGGTTCGGGCAGTACTTGCAGGGCCCGAAGTCGAAGTCACCCACCACGTGCTTGATGCGGTACTCGACGACCTTGCCCTTGGTCCAGAGGTCGAGGAAGTCGTCGGTCTTCAGGTTGCCGATCTTGAGCTCGAGCCCGGAGTCGTGACAGCACGGAGCGACGTCGCCGTTCTGGGCCACCATGGGCGACTTCCAGAGCGCCGGGCACGGGCGCCGCACCGCCGTGGCGCCCACCTGCTCGTCGCTGTGGACGATGCGCTCCTTGCGCTCCGCCACGTCCGCTGCGATCAGCCCGAGCTCGAGGGCCACCTGGCGATGGCGCTCCTCGTCGGCCGCCGGGTCCTCGCCGATGAACTTGTCGAAGAAGATGCACGGCTTCACGATCGGTGGCTGGTAGTCGTAGTTCACCTGGTAGTCGACGCCGAGCTCCTCGTAGAAGCGCGACCAACGCTCGAGGAACGGCTTGGCCTCGTGGACGTTCTCCTCCATCACGATGAACTTGAGGATGGGCAGCGGGAATCGGTTGCCGCGCTCGAGCTGGCGGCGCACGAAGTGGCGGCAGTTCTCCTCCACCCGCGCCAGCCGCTCTTTCTTCTTGATGCGCGCGTAGACCTCGGTCGTGGTCGCGTCGATCGACATCACCAACCCCCAGAAGGTGTTCGGGTTGATGTCGGGACGGTTCGCGACGTCGAGGATCGCCTCGGTGGCCTCGGGAGTCAGCGACGTCGCGTTGGTGTTGATCGAGAACGCGTCGAAGAGCGAGTTGTTCGCGTTCAGGTCGAAGGCGTACCGCAACATGCGCGGGAACTCCGGATGGAGAAGCGACTCACCCACCCAGATCGGCGAGAGGCCGTGGAGATGGACGCCGCCGCGTTTCAGGTCGGTGAGGATCTTCTCCCACGTCTCGACCGGCAGGAAGCCCTTGGCCATGAAGTGCGGCAGCTCGCGGAGCACCTGGTCGCACATCCGGCACGCGAGGTCGCAGTGGTCGGTCATCTCCACGCACAGGAACGTGTCCGCATTGATCGACGGCGGCGGCTCCACGCCCGGTTCGAGCGAGACCGGGCGCGGCGCGAGCAGCTTCTTGGCGCCGTCGCGGACGGCGCTCGCCCAGCGGTTCACGAGCGGCCCGGCGTTGGTGAGCGCGGCGGAGAGGGACGAGAAGGCCATGACGTTCCTTCCGCTCACGCCTGCGCGAGCTGGCGTTCGTAGAACTCTTCCAGCTCGCTGCCGGCCTGGTTCTCTTCCATGCCGAGCCAGCGCACCACCTTGCGGAAGAACAGCATGTTGCGCTCGCGCTTGTCGCGGGTGTTCTTGCCGTCCTTGGTCTCCCAGTTGTGGAGGAACGGGTACGTGTAGTCGTTGCAGTGCTCGAGCTCGGGCGGGAAGGTGAGCTTCTCGGGCAGCACGATCCCGAACTTGTCGAGGTCCTTCCAGAGCGGCGAGCCCCGCATCAAGAGCAGGCTGCCGACGTGGACCTCCTTCAGGCAGTGGCGATGCTGCGCCACGAACATCATGCACTGGAGGTAGTCCCACAGCGTCTCGGTGGGCGGCCCCAGGATCAGGCTCACCGAGAAGCGGATGCCGGCGCGGTGGCCGTTGCGCATCGCGGTCGAGTAGTCCTCGATCTTGAGGCTCTTGTGCATGAGGTCGAGCATGCGCTGGCTGCCGTGCTCGAGCCCGTAGTGAATGTTGCGGCAGCCCGCGTGGTAGAGCTTGCGCAAGAGCTCGGGCTTCATCATCGGACGCACGCGCGCGTTGCCGCTCCAGTGAAAGGGCGACCCCTGCGCCACGAGCTGGTCGCACATCGCCTCGACTTGGCGAAGGTTGCCGTTGAAGATGAGGTCGTTGAAGTAGAAGCGGTTCGCGCCGTAGCGGGTGCGGTGGTGGTTCATCTCCGCGACGATGTTGTCCGCGGTCCGGAAGCGCATGGCCTCCCAGAAGATCCAGTCGATGCAGAACGAGCACTTCGCCACGCAGCCGCGGCTCAGCGTCATCGGCAGCTCTTCGAACTTGTACAGGTACTTGTCGGGGTAGAAGTCCGAGAAGTCGGGGAAGGCGAGGCTGTCGAGCGGCCGCACCAGCTCGGCGTCGCCACCATCGACGATCTCACCGGTCGAGGTGCGGATCAGCGCTCCCGGGATCGCGCGCAGCTCGTCGTGCTCCTCGAGCGTGACCACGAGCCGGCGCAGCGTCTCCTCGCCCTCGCCGGGGATGACGGCGTCCACCCAGCCGGTCTTGAGGAAGAAGTTCTCGTTGGTCCCGCGCAGGCAGTTCGGCCCACCGAACACGATCGGCAGGTCGGGGCGACGCTTCTTGAGCTCGCGACAGGTGGCGAGGGCGAAGAGCGTGGTGTTCGCCATGGCGGTGAAGCCGACGATCCCGGGATCGCTCTCGAGGATCCGATCGGCCCACGAGGCACTCTTCGCGTTGACGAGCTCGAAGATCTCGCGGGTCTCGTCCATCGCGAACGGGAAGTACTCCGGGTACAGGATCGAGAAGAAGTGGTAGTACATCCAGATCTTGTAGGCGCCTTCGTTCCACAGATCGCGGTGCTTGGGGTCGATCTCGTGGAAGAGCTCGATGTTGAAGTCGAAGGCGCGGCAGTCGTGGCCGTGCTTGCGCAAGTGCGCGAGCAGGTACGGGATCCCGAGCGGTGGCTTCTCCGCCGCCCAGGTCGGGCACTGCACCAAGATCACGCGACGGCGTTGGGCCATCCCTGTCCTCGTTCGTGGTTCGACGGTCTCGCGGGGGGCGGCGTCGAGGGCGCGCGGGTGGAGCGGTCGTTCGCGACGACGCGGGCGTGGCTCAATTGCGCAGCGCCTCGCCGACGAAGGTTCACCACGCCGCTCACCTGCTTGGTGAGCTGGTTGACGTCGGTCTTCTGGTAGCAGAGGTACAGGCACTGGGTCTCGCACTTGGCGATGCGCTCGCGCGCCTCGCGGTACGCCTGCGAGTGCCAGAGCTCGAGCAATGGCACGTCCTTCAGGCTCACGCCGTGCGGCCCGTAGCCGCAGATGTCGATGGTGCCATTGGGAGAGATGATGAGGTTGTCGTAGCCGGCGAGGCAGTTGCCGAGGTGGAACCTGCCCTGGTTGACGAGCTTCTCGGTGTAGTAGCGCGGCAGTGTCTCGAAGTATTCGGGCCCGTTCCAGATCTTGGCCCCGGCGGCGCGCATCTCGAGCAGCCTGGCGAGCACGCCCTTGAGCTCGTCGAGCTCCTCGAGGGGCACCAGCAGGTGCGGGTAATCACCGCTCACCGCCTGGTACATGATGCAGCCCACGCCGCAGTCCGTGAGCAGCTCGCAGACCGCCGGCAGCTCGCGCCAGTTGTCCTTCTGCACCACGGTGGTGGTGTTGGTGGAGAGGCGCGGATAGGCCTGCTTGAGCGCCTCGAACTGCCGCAGGGTGCGCACCACCTTGTCGAACGAGCCGACCTTGCCGCGGATCTTGTCGTGGGTCTCGGCGCATGCGCCGTCGAGCGACGACGTGAAGTTGGTGAGCCCGGCGTCCGCGACGGTCTTGGCGAGGTCCTCGTTCCAGGAGAGCGAGTTCGACACCACGGTGGTGTTGAAGCCCTTGTCGGCCGCGTAGCGGACCAGCGCCAGTAGGTCGTGCTTGCGCAGCAGCACCTCTCCGCCGGAGAAGATCAGGTTGCGGACGCCCCACTCGTCGAGCTGGTCGATGACGTGGGCGAACTCCTCGCGCGTCATCTCGTCGCGCTTGGCGACGATGTAGCCGCCGCCCTCGGGGTTCACCCCCACGCTGCCGCACTCGCACATGTGGCAGGTGAGGTTGCAGCCGTGAGTCAGCAGGAAGGTGACGTTCTCGGGCTTGGTGAGGGGCCGGTCGATCCGGAACGCGACGGAATTGAGCAGGTTCTGCTTGGCGCGCCGGAACTCGTAGACCTCGTTGAGGTTCTTCCAGAGTCCCATCGAGCTTCAGGCTCCTCGAGCCGCCGGGGGCTTCGGCCCGGGGGCATTTCCAGCTTCGCGAGGATCGCGAGACCCGATGCTCGGGGCGCGAACCCGGTCGGTTCGCACCGATCCTTGGGGGGGCTCCCAGGCCACGTGACGCGGCGCCGGGAATTGCGAGATGGGTACCACGCGGTTTCCGCGAGTGTCAAAGAAACGAGAGCGCAAACGCCGACATGCGACGTCCCCGGGGGCGAGCGAGGGAGGTGGCGAGGGGATCACGCGAGCGCCTCGGGGACACCCCCGCGAAGCGTGCCGCCGGGCTCACCGGCCCAGCCCGCGCCGCCGAGGTGGCCGCCCTGGGGGCCCGCGGGAGGCAACACCGTCCGAGCGGCGGGCGCGGACGCCGTCGCGGCGGCCCGCACGTAGCGGCGATTGAGCAACGCGTCGAAGAGGATCGCCTCGATCGGGAAGGCCGCGATCAAATGCCGGATCCTGAGGCGCGCGAGCGGCCGGTAGAGCGCGCCGAGGAGCCGGAGCGGCCAGCCACCGGGGCCTGCACCGGCGCGCTCGCGCACCTTGCCGTCCACGAACAGCGAGGCGAGGAAGAGGCTGCGCAGCAGGTTGCGGCGCCTCGCATCGAGCCACGGCACTGACCGCATCCAGTCCTCGGGGTTGGTGCGCTGCCAGTCCTCGAGACGCGCGGGGAGCGCAAACCCCGCCTCCTCCACCGCGCCCGCGTAACGTGTTCCCGGGTAGGGCACCGCCGCCTGGAACGACTGCACGGTGGCGCGCGGGTTCTCGTCCAGCAACCCGAGCGCCAAGTGAGTGGTCGCGCGCAGGTCGTCGAGCTCCTCGCCGAGGAAGCCCGTCATGATGTTGAAGTTGGCGTGGATGCCGGCGCGCCCGAGCCGACGGTTCACGTCGTGAAGCTGCGCCAGGTCGAGGCGCTTGTCGTAGGTCGCGCGAAGCCGTGCCGAGCCGGTCTCGACGCCCATGGCGATCCAGTCGCAGCCGGAGCGGCGGATCCGGGCGAGCTCGTCGTCGGTGAGCCGAGCCAGATCGTGGACGCAGCCCTCGCAGCGCCAGGTGAGACGGAAGTCCTCGTCGAGCAGGGTGTCGGCGAGGTCGACCGGCCGCTTGGTGTCGGTGAAGAAGCTGTCGTCGACGAAGTAGAGCGTCGACACGTCCCAGAACGAGCGCAGGTGGCGGAGGTGCTCGACGATCTTCTCCGCCTTGAAGGGCCGCCAGCGCGCGTCGTGGAAGCGCTCGTTGTAACAATAGTGGCAGGTCCACGGGCAGCCGCGGCCGGTCTCGAAGAAGCCCGCGCGCTCGGCCCCGAGCGCCGAGCGCCCCTCGTAGTCGGCGAAGCGCACCAGCTCGTAGGGCAGGGGCGTGAGCGCGTTCAGGCTCACCACCGGGCGGGCGCCGGTGTGGACGAGCTCGCCGTCGCGGCGCAGCCACAGGCCCGGTACACGGGAGAGAGCGGGCGACGGGTCTCCGAGCGCGTCCACCAGCTCGCGGAACGTCTCCTCGCCTTCGCCTTGCACCACGACGTCGACCGCCGCGTTCGCGAGCGTCTGCTCGGGCAGCAGGCTCGGGGTGGACGCCGCCCCACACGATCGGCACCGTAGGCGCGACGCGTCGCGCGATCGCCGCCGCCTCGAGCGCGAACGTGATCGGCCGTCCGGTCTTGACCGTGATACCGAAACACCGCGGCCTGCTCGCGAGCGCGGTGGCGAGCCGCTCGCGCCAGCCCGGGATCCGACCGTCGACCAGCTCGACTGAGTGCCGGGGTGCCACCTGACGGGCGACCGCGAGAAGCGAGATCGGCACGTCGCGGACGAAATACTCCCAGTACCCGAGGGCGGGCTGGAAGAGGACGACCTCGGGCATGGATGCGGCGCGTGGCGGACGGATGCGGCGCGCGAGCTCAGGGGGTGCCGCATCATAGGCGGCGCGTTCTCCGAGGGTCAAAGCGACGGTCGCGCCGGCCGCGCCTTCGCGCCGGAGAGCGCAAAAGCTTGCGTCGCCGCCGCCACACGGTAGAGGATGGCGCGGCTCGGCCCCTGAGGGTCGGGCGTTCACCCTCACGGAGGCGCTAGCGGATGAATGGGGATCGAGTTGGCTCGGGAGTTCGCATCGCGTTGGCGGGGTTGATCAGCCTGGGAGCGTCGGGGATCGCCGTGGCGCAGGACGGCTCGACAGGGGCCGCGCCCACCAAGACGCTCCACCGCACACCCGACCCGGTCGTGACCACCGGTGACGTGGTGAGCGCGCTGGTCGGGAAGAAGATCGACCAGCTCGGCCTCTTCGCCGCCGGTCCGTCCGGCGTGGCGCCGATCCCGTTCCAGGTCGACGAGAAGACCGCCGCAGGCGCGTACGTGTTCCCGGGCGGCAAGGAAGCGAACCCCGGTGACGGCAACGGCGTCCTCGACAAGCAGGACGAGGTCGTGTTCATGGCCGACGACACCGGGGCGCGCATCGACGCGGCGAGCTGGCCCGCGGGCGCCACCGAAGGGGTCGAGATCGCGATCAGCGATCCGGTCGATGGCACCAGCGGCTGGGCCTACCTGTTCGCGTTCGCCGACAAGGCGCCGCGCTCGAGCGCGGACTACGTCACGTACGACCCGGCGGCCGAGAAGGTCACGGCCAAGAACTACTCGATGCAATACACGCCGGGGAAGGACAACATCTTCTTCTCCAACATCACCATCCCGACCTCCTCCGGCGGCTCGGGCGTGAACTTCGTCGACCGCCTGAAGCTGCGCACCTACATCAAGACCCTGCTCTGGCTCAGCTTGAGCTTCGACGAGGAGGAGTGGGACTCGAAGGTCGCCGCCTACCTCGACGGGCCGGTGCGCGCGATCCGCATGGTGAAGAACAGCCTCTCGTTCATGGGCATCGACGTGGCGCCCACGGTGCAGGTGTTTGCGACCTACTACCGCGACTTCCACCAGGCACCGGCCAAGATCAACCAGACCATCAACTTCCCGGCCGTCGCGAAAGAGGCTTGGTTCAAGCTCTCGGTGGACATGAACGAGAGCGCCAAGGGCATGAAGTACTACCGGCCGAGCCCAGGGGCGAAGGACCCGTGGCACGTGATCGACGGCACCACCACGGACGACGAGAAGGAGCTCGATCCCAAGAAGCCCGACTGGCACCTGGTGACAGGCAAGCCCGGCACCTTCCTGTGGTACGTCGAGATGCCCAAGCCGCTCGTTCCCGTGACGAACCTGACCTACACCGACGACGCCGCCACCGAGGACAGCCCGGAGAACGTGCCCGGGTCGCTCGGCGAGGTCGCGTTCAAGTTCGACCTCTTCCCGCTCGAGAAGGGCCAGTACGAGATGCGGCTCTTCTACATGTACCCGCAGAGCTGGAAGCCGGGGGACGAGAAGACCTGGATCCAGATGATCGAGAAGCCGCTCAAGACCACGGGGAGCGCGCTCGCCAAGGGCGCCTGATCCGCGTCGCCTTCCCCACCAACGCCGCGGGGCTCGCCACCCCGCGGCGTTGCTGCTCCCGGGCGTGGCGTGCGCCACGCGGGTTGGCGCCTACGCCGCCGCCACCGTAGTCTCGGCGCCGAGCGCCGCCCCCGGCGGTGGCGCACGGACGGACGGCGCGTGCGGGTCCTCTTCTTCCACCAGGTCGCCGAGTCGATCGGCCTCGAGTACCTGTCAGCGGCGCTCGCCGCCGACGGTCACGAGGTCGGGCTGGTGTTCGACCCCGGGTTCCGCAACCACCCCTACGTCGACCTCGGCGCGCTCTCGGTCCTCGGTCCCACCTGGGACGAGGTGCTGGCCCGCGTGCGCGGGTTCCGCCCCGACCTGGTCGGGGTGTCGGTGTGGACCAACCTGGTGGGTGGTCTCTCGCACTTCGCGCGGCTGGTGCGCGAACGCCTCGGCGTGCCGGTGGTGGCGGGCGGCGTGCACGCCACCATGCTGCCGCGCCGCACCGCCGAGGCGGGCTGGGCGGACTTCGTGTGCGTGGGCGAGGGCGAGGACGTGATCCGCGAGCTCGCCCGGGCCCTCGAGCGTGGCGAGAGCACCGAGACGATCCCCGGTCTGTGGACGCGGCGCGCCGACGGCACGGTGGTCGAGGGGCCGAACCGTGCGGCGAGGCCCGAGCTCGATGCGCTGCCGTTCCCCGATCGCGAGCTCTTCCGCCGCGAGGGAGTGGCGGAGTCGGCGCTCGCCTGCAACACGTTACGGGGTTGTCCGTTTCGCTGTACGTATTGCACCAACACCGCGCTCCAGGACCTCCACCGTGAGCGGGGCGTGGGGAAGTTCCTGCGGCGGCGCTCGGTGCCGAGCGTGGTGAGCGAGCTGGTCGAGGCGAAGGCTCGCTACCGGCCGCGCAGCATCGCGTTCGTCGACGAGCTCTTCGCCCTCGACGAACGCTGGGTCGAGGAGCTGGCCGGCCCGTACCGCGAGCGGGTGGGGCTTCCGTTCTGGGGCAACGCCTACCCGCTGCTCGTCTCCGATCGCATGCTCCGCGCGCTGGTCGCGGCCGGCTGTACCGAGCTGGCGATGGGGCTCGAGGTCGGAAGCGAGCGCGTGAACGAGGCGATCCGAGCGCGACCGATGCCCACCACCGCGGTGCTGGACGCCGCGCGTCGCATCCGCGCCGCCGGGATTCGCCTCTACGTCGACGCGATCTTCGGCTTCCCCGACGAGACGCCCGCCGATCTGTGGTCCACGGTCGAGCTCGCCGCCGAGTCGCGCGCCGACGCGGTGAAGAGCTTCGTCTTCTTCCCGCTCCCCGGCACGCCGCTTCTGCGCGAGTGCGTCGACCGCGGGCTGCTCACCGCCGAGGACGAGGCGGCGATCGAGGACGGACACGGCAGCTATCACGGCCGCTCCCCGCTTCGCTACGCGCACGCCGACCTCGCGTTCTCGCTGTCGCGGATGCTGCCGGTCTACGTCGCCGCGCCCCGCTGGCTCCGGCCGTTGCTGGCGCGGCTCATGCGCCGCCCCTGGGGCCGGCTCGCGCGCTTCGTCCACGTCGCGAGCTACCCGTTCTTCGTCGACGGAGCCGCGGTCCGTGACTTCGCGGCGACGGTCAAGGTCGGCGCGATGTTCCGCTTGCGCGCGCTGCTCGGGAGCGAGAGTGATTCCGCAGAGCGTCCGCTGAAGCCGGCGGGCCACTCGTCGGCCGCCGCTCGCGGTTGAAGTACCGCCCGCGAATCCGCCCGCAAACCGTTTTGCGCACGGCAACGAAGGTAGCGCGGGGGCTTGTCCCCCGCCGCGCGCTTTGCGCGGGACGAGCCCCCGCGCTACGAGGGCGATCCGATGAGTGAGTACGCATCGAGCCGGAATCGGATCGAGCTAGGTCGCACCACGCGGGGCGGCGAGGCTCGGGCCGGCGGCGAGCACCAGCGCTTCCGCCACCAGGGCCGGCCAGGGCCGCCGGAAGAGGCGCATCGTGTAGGCGTAGTCGTGGCGCACGCAGCCGCCACACGCGGTCACCGGGTCGAATGCGGCGCGCGGAACCGCCGCGAGCGTGGCGCCGAGCGCGCCGTCCCGAGCGCGGCCGAGCGGCACCGGCCAGGTACAGCACGCCGACGTCTCACCACCCGGCGTGACCGAGACGTGGAGGAGCTGCTCGACGTCGCAGCCGTAGCGGCCCTCGCCGCGATGGAAGGCGAGCAGCGCGTCGA
This sequence comes from Deltaproteobacteria bacterium, assembly GCA_016713535.1. Lineage (GTDB taxonomy): Bacteria > JADJOY01 > JADJOY01 > JADJOY01 > JADJOY01 > JADJOY01. The sequence continues at coordinate 83,718 of JADJOY010000022.1, read as the reverse complement.
AGAAGCGCTCGTCCTGAGGGATGAAGCCTGGATGCTCACGGCGCATGCGGCGCACCGAGGCGAGCGCGATCGCGGCGCTCGCGGGGTCGACCGACGGCGCGGGGGCCAGGCCCGACGATAGCACCCACTGCTGGACCCCGAGCCCGCGGAGGTGCTCGCCGAACGCACCGAGCGTCGCGAGGTTCTCCGGGCCGACGATCGTGCTCACGCCGACCAGCGCCGGCCCGCGTGCGGCGAGCAAGCGGTGTAGTCCCTCGAGGGTCTTGCGGTACGTGCCGGCGCCGCGGACGCGGTCGTGCGCGTCCTCGAAGCCGTCGACCGAGACGAACACCGTGCGGAACACGCTGCGCACCTCGTCGAGCGCTGTTTCGGGGAAACGCGTGCCGTTGGTGGTGACGCCGCACCACAGGCCGCGGGCGCGGGCGTGGCGCGCGAGTTCGAGGAGGTCGCGGCGCAGGAACGGCTCGCCGCCCACCAGCTCCAGGAACGGCACTCCCAGCCCGGCGACGTGGTCGATCAGCGCCTTGGCTTCCGCGGTGTCGAGCTCGCGTGGCGCGGGCTCCGGTTCCGGCGGATGCTCGAAGAAAAGCATCCGCGGCAGCGCAGGTTGCACTGCCCGTTCACGAAGTAGGTGACCGAGAGCGGCACGCCGCGCTCGCCGCGCCGCCACGCACGGAACACGCGGAACGCACGCCACAACGTGGTGGGCGGGATCACGCGACCTCGCGGGCGAGGATCGGCGAGACGGCGTCGTGGAGGGGCGCGGGCAGGGGCCGCAACGTGCCGCGGGCCACACGGATCCACGGCCGATCGATGTTCGCCTCGTCGGGGGCCGCGCCGGAGAGAGCGAACGTCACCGTGTCGGCCGGGGCCGGCGTGGCACCGAACCGCCGCTTGAAGGCGGTGAGCCCGAGGTTCGCGCGATGCGCCGGCCCGAGGTCGAAGCGGCTCGCGCCGCTTCGGATCGCGTGCCGCATCGCCTCCCAGATCAAGAGCGCCGAGGCGCGCGAGTGGCGGGCGGGTTCGCCCGCGTCCACGCCGAGGATGCCGTGCCAGGTGGCGCCGTGGCGCAGCGCGAGCTCGGCGGCGATCGGTTCGCCGTCGCGGATCGCGAGCAAGAGCAGCGCGCGCCCGCCGGGCTCGAAGCGCTCGCCGAGCCCGAGCACGAACGAGCGCGGATGGCTCGGGACACCTTGCCGCCGCCGGGTGAGCCGGTCGAGGCGGGCCAGGATCCGGTAACCCTCGGGGGTCGAGACTTCCTGCACCACGACACCGCCGTTCGCCGCGAAGCTACCGCGCGGCGGGTGCCGCGGAGTGGAGGCCCTTCCAGCAGGCCTGCTCGCCACCGGTGAGATCGACGCTCCAGGTGTCGAAGAAGCACCGTGATTCGCCACCGGCCGGCAGGGACGCGAGCGGACCCGTACGCAGCTCCACGAACCGGCACCCGAGGCGTTCCCCCAGCGCGACGCTCGCCGCGACGAGAGCGGTGAGCACGGCGTCGTCGGTGGCGAGCGGCGGCAGGTAGCGGCAGAACGGCAGCGACAGCAAGCGCGCGCCGCGCAGCGGGCTGACGAGGCGCACGAGCGGGAGCGCGCCCACCAGCTCTGCGCCGTGCCAGGCGACCAGGGTTTGCGGCTCGGCACGAAGCGCCCGGCACACGTTCTCGAGCCACCCCGGGGAGTGGAAGACCGAGGCGAGCGGGTGCGCCTCGACGAAGGCGTCGTAGGCCGAGCCGGCCGCGTCGTCGAGCGCCGCGACCCGGATCACGGTCCGCTCCGGCGGCGAGCCGCCGCGCGAGCTCGGCGGCGTGCGCGGGGTCGGGCGCCGCGCCGCGCATGCGCTCGATCGCGACCTCCCGCGAGATCACGCCGAGTCGCGCCTCCAGCGCGACGAATCGCACCGAATCGTGGGGGTGGCCGGTGCGCTCGCGGTGGAGATGCTCGAAGTGCGCCGGCAGCAGGCAGTTGGTCGAGTGCCCCGCGAGCCCGGGATCGGTCCAGCCGTGCTGGGCGAGGAGCTCGCGCTCCTCCGCTTCCCCGAGCGCGAGCGCCGCGGGGAGATTCACGACCGAGATCCCGGCGGCAAATGCCGGAGGCGCGTAGGCCGCGAAGGCCTCGCTCGCCGCCGCCAGCGAGCGGTCACCCGTCCAGCGGTAGCGAAGCCCGGTCAGGATGGTCGGCGCGGCGAGCCGGCGCGCGGTCTCGAGGAGCGCGCGGGTGAGGTGGTCGAAGCATTCGACGCATGGCCATGGCAGCAGGCGTTTGCGCTCGAGCGCGCCGCGCACGCTCTCGTGCAGCGGCGCGCGCACCACGATGAGCGGCACGGCGAGCCGCTCGCACCACGACCGGCATGCGTCGAGCGCGGGCGCCAGGAGAAATCCGTTGTCGAGGGTGAGCGCCTCGAGCCGCAGGCCGAGCGCCACCGCGCTCGTCAGGGTCACCAGGCTGTCCTTGCCGCCGGAGAGCGCGACCAGCGCGTCGATGCGGCCATCCCCACGGGGGTGAGCGCCGCTCGCACCTCGGGCTCGCTGATCCGCGCCAGCGTGATCGCGCCGCGGCCGCCCGGGAGCGCAACGCCCGCCGGGGGGGCGCTGGCGCGACACTCGACACACCGTCCGTCGGCGGCGAGCGAAACGCCCGGTACGCGCGCCTCGATCCCGCAGCGCGCGCAGGTGCGCCCGCCGACGAGCCCAGATCGGGTCGGGGAACCACCCGCTCGCACCCAATCGAGCGCCAGGAGCCCCGCGCTCCTTGCCGCCAGGCCGAGCCCCGCGAGGCCCGGCCACGCCAGGTAGACGTGCCGGAAAAGCCGCGCGCGGAGGGTTGCCATCGTCGGGAGAGCCGCCGGCCAGCCCGAAGGGGAAGGGCGATCGACCGTACCACGGCGCGAAAAACACCGTCCAAACGTCGATCTCGACGTCGCGATCCACCTCCTCTACGCTGCGCCGCGCTCGGCGCGGGTCGTTCGCGAGGAGCACGAAGCGCGAAGAGAGGATCGGCGATGAAGCGGCGGTGGATCAGGTGGGAGCGGTGGCTCGCTCCTTGGCTCCTCGCGACCTTGCCGGGCTGCGGTCTCGGCTACCTGGCGCACGTCTCGAGGGGACAGCTCGAGATCCTGTGGAACCGCAAGCCGATCGCCGAGGTGCTCGCGGAACCCGACCTGGACCCCAAGGTGCGGGCCAAGCTCGAGCTGGTCGGCCGCGCGCGTGAGCTGGCGCGCGAGATCGGGCTCACGCCGGGTGACAGCTACCAGACGTACGTGGCGCTCGACCGTCCGTTCGCATCGATCGCGCTCTCGGCCGCTCCCAAGGACCGGCTCGAGCCCTACCTGTGGCATTTCCCGATCGTCGGTCGCGTTCCGTACAAGGGGTTCTTCGACCGCGCGCAGGCGGAGGAGGAGCGCACCGCCCTGGTGGCCGACGGCTACGACACCTACCTGCGCGAGGTCGACGCGTACTCGACGCTCGGGTGGTTCGCCGACCCGGTGCTCTCGCCGATGCTCCAGCGCGGCGACGCGTCGCTGGTCGACACGATCGTCCACGAATCGACGCACGCGACCATCTTCGAAAAGGGCAACGCCGACTTCAACGAGGGGCTCGCGACGTTCGTGGGCGGCGAAGGTGCCATCCTCTTCTTGTCGCGGAGCCAGGGGGCCGATTCACCGGCGGCGAAGGCGCTCGCCGCGCGCCTCGCCGACCAGGAGCGCTTCACCGCGTTCCTCGAGGAGCTCTTCGCCGACCTCGACGCCTACTACGGGGGCGCGGCTTCGCCCACCGAGAAGATCGCGGGGCGCGACGCGCGGATGGCGCTGTGGCAGGAGCGGCTGCGCAAGGAGCCGGTCGGTAACTTCCGCCGCTACGCCGAGATGCCGTGGAACAACGCGTTCCTGCTCAGCCTCAAGCTCTACCGCGTCGACCTCGGGCGCTTCCGTCGCCTCCACGAGGGGCGCGGCGGCGACATCGCCGCGACGATCCGCTTCCTCGAGGAGGATCCCTCGGCCGACACCGCCTCGAAGCGGCTCGACGCGTGGCTCGCGAGCCACCCCGAGCCGGCTCCGTCGTCGCCACCCGGTGCTGGGTCCGGGCCGCCCCCATTCCCACCCGAGCCCGCCGTTTGACGGTGGAGAGCCCACGGTTACACTGCATTTCCCCTGCAAAAAACGGGGGAATCGAACATCGATACGGGTCCACGGCGCGGCCGTGGGATGAGCTTGGTGAGATCAGCGAGCAGCCGATGAAGTTCAGCAAAGCGACCGACTACGGCCTCCTCTTGCTGATCGATCTCGCCAAGCTCGGCACCGACCAGTTCACGAGCGTGCGGCGGGTCGCGAGCGCGAAGGGCATCTCGGAGCGATTTCTCGCGAACATCGTCCACGACCTCGCGAATGCGGGTATCGTGACGTCACGGCGCGGCTCCAACGGCGGTATCCGGCTGGCGCGTCCGTCGAGCGAGATCTCGCTGGCGGACGTGATCGAGGCGCTCGAGGGACCCATCGAGCTCTTCGACTGCCAGCGCATGCCCAACCTCTGTCAACACGAGGACCTGTGCTCGCTGCGCAGCTTCTGGAGCGGCCTGCGCGAGCAGGTACGGGGCTCGCTGGCGGGCGCCAAGATCGGCGATTTTGCGCACATCCAGTGGGTCACGAGCCCGGCGTGAGCCGCGCCACCCACGCCTTGCACGGAGCAGCACGAGAGGAATCCCCATGATCACGGTGACCGATTCGGCCGCGGCGAAGATCCGCGACCTCATGACCAAGGAAAACAAGCCCGAGGCCGGGCTGCGCATGCGCGTCGTCGGCGGCGGCTGCGCCGGGCTCCAGTACCAGATGGGCTTCGACCCGGCGGCGGGCGGCAAGGACAAGACCTTCGAGGTCAACGGCGTACGCGTCTTCATCGACGCCAAGAGCTTGATCTACCTGACGGGTGTGCGGCTCGATTACGTCGACGGCCTCTACGGCGCCGGCTTCAAGATCGAGAACCCGAACGCGTCGTCGACGTGCGGTTGCGGCAAGTCGTTCTCGTGACCGAGTCCGTCCGCAGCCCGATCTACCTCGACCACAACGCCACCACGCCCGTCGATCCCCGGGTCGTCGACGAGATGACCCGGATGTTCCTCGTCTGCTACGGGAACGCATCCTCGCGAACCCACGCGTTCGGCTGGCAGGCCGAGGAAGCCGTCGAGCTCGCGCGCCGCCAGGTCGCCGAGCTCGTCGGTGCCGACAAGGCGAAGACGATCCTCTTCACCAGCGGTGCCACCGAGAGCAACAACCTGGCGATCAAGGGCGCGGTGCGCGCGCTCGCTCGCCGCGGCGACCACGTCGTCACCCAGGTGACCGAGCACAAGGCCGTGCTCGACACGCTGAAAGCCCTCGAGCGCGAGGGGACGAAGGTCACCTACCTGGCGGTCGACCGCGAGGGGCGTGTCGAGGCCGGCCAGGTCGCGACGGCGCTCACCGACCGCACCGTGCTGGTGAGCCTGATGTACGCCAACAACGAGATCGGCACCGTCCAGCCGGTCGCGGAGGTGGGCCGGCTGTGCCGCGACCGTGGCGTGCTCTTCCACTGCGACGCCGCACAAGCGCTCGGCCAGCTCGACGTCCACGTCGAGCGCGATGCCATCGACCTGCTCTCGATCTCCGCCCACAAGATGTACGGGCCGAAAGGCGTGGGCGCGCTCTACGTGGCCCCGCGCCGCCCGCCCATCCGACTCGAGCCGCTGTTCCACGGCGGCGGTCAGGAGAAGGGCCTGCGCCCCGGCACGCTCAACGTGCCCGGGATCGTCGGCCTCGGCGCCGCGGCGGCGATCGCGCGCGCCGACGGGGCGACCCATGCGGCGCGCATGGCCGGGTTGCGCGACCGCCTGTGGAGCGGGATCGAGAGCGGCCTCACCCACGTGCGCCGCAACGGGCCCGCCGCCGCCAGCGGACGCCTCCCCAACAACCTGAACGTGAGCTTCGAGTGCATCGAGGGCGAGTCGCTGATGATGAGCATGCCCGAGCTCGCGGTGGCCTCCGGTTCGGCCTGCACGTCGGCCACCAAGGAAGCGTCCTACGTGCTCAAGGCGATCGGGCTGAGCGACGAGCTCGCGCACTCTTCGCTCCGCCTCGGCGTCGGCCGCGCTACCACCGAGAGCGACGTCGACGCCGCGATCGAGGTGCTGGTGCGTGCGGTCGAGCGGCTGCGAGCGATGTCGCCGCTCTGGGGCGCGGTGAGCCGCCGCGCGGCACGCGCTCGGGCGTGACGCCTCTGCCGCGGCGCGCCGTCGCAGGCTCGCGCGGTGCGTTATGGTTCGGCGGGGTTCGTCGCGGCGCCATCCGGACCGCGGCTCGCAACCGTCTCGAGGAGCGATCGACATGAGCTCGGTGACCGAGAGCGCGGTCCTGAACGCGCTTCGCCAGGTGAAAGACCCCGACCTCCACCGCGACATCGTGGAGCTCGGGTTCGTGAAGGGTCTCTCGATCCAGGCAGGCCAGGTCAAGTTCACGATCGAGCTGACCACGCCCGCGTGCCCGGTGAAGGACCGGCTGCGCGACGAGGCGCAGCGCGCCGTGGGCGCGATCCCGGGGGTCACCGGGGTGGACGTGACCATGACAGCCAACACCCGCGGGCGCTCGCTCGAGCACCAGAAGATGCTCCCCGGTGTGAAGAACCCGATCGCCGTCGCGAGCGGGAAGGGCGGGGTCGGCAAGTCCACCACCGCCGTGAACCTGGCGCTCGCACTCAGGCACAGCGGCGCCACCGTGGGTCTGCTCGACGCCGACATCTACGGCCCCAGCGTGCCGATCATGCTCGGCATCAACGAGCGACCCGGGATGGTCGGTCAGCGGCTGCTGCCGGTCGAGCGCTACGGGCTCAAGGTGATGTCGATGGGCTTCCTCATCACCGAGAACACGCCGGTGGTGTGGCGCGGCCCGATGGTCCACAACATCCTCCACCAGTTCCTGACCCAGGTGGACTGGGGCGAGCTCGATTACCTGGTGATCGACCTGCCGCCGGGGACCGGCGACGCCCAGCTCACGCTCACCCAGTCGGCACCGCTCGCCGGGGCGGTGATCGTGACCACGCCCCAGGACGTGGCGCTCGCCGACGCCGTGAAGGGCCTCGCGATGTTCACCAAGGTGAACGTGCCCGTCCTCGGCATCGTCGAGAACATGAGCTACTTCCTGTGCCCGCACTGCAACGAGCGCAGCGAGATCTTCGGCCACGGCGGTGGGCGACGGAAGGCCGACGAGCTCCAGGTGCCGTTCCTGGGCGAGGTGCCGATCGTCGGCGCCATCCGCGAAGGCGGCGACAACGGCCGCCCGGTGGTCGTGGCCGACCCCGACTCGGCGGTGTCGAAGGTCTACCTCGAGGTGGCCGGCGCGCTCGCGGCTCGACTCTCGGTCATGAACGTCGACGGGCCGGCGATCTACCCGGGCTCGCCGATCACGTGGGTCTCGAACTGACGCGGCCGCTCGCCGCGTGCAACCAACGGAGCCGATGCCATGTCGCTGAGCGCTCGCATCCGTCGCTTGTTCTCCGAGGAGCCGGTCGTTCGCGAGCGACCGGTGGAGCGGCTGCGCAACCTCGCGGTGGCCGAGGAGGAAGCGGCGATCCGCGCCGAGCGGATCGTGCCCGACCTGCGCAGCGAGCGCTTCCAGCGCGACCTGGCGCGGGTGGCCGAGGGCGATCGTGGGCTGGCCACCGAGCTACGCGCGCAGATCGCGCGGCTCGGGCTCGCCGGTCCGCCGCCGGTGCGTGACACCGCCGCCGTCGATGGCAGCACCTTCCAGCGACTCTCCGTGCTCGCGGAGCACGAGGGCGAGATCGCGCGCGAGGCGTTGAGCCTCGCGTCGATCGAGGAAGACGAGACGCTCCGCGAGGTGCTCGAGCGCGCCGGCGACGCTCACCGCACCAACGGCACCGAGATCGCGCTCGCCGCGTCGCTCATCGGCAGCTTCGTTCGCTGATTGCTCCGGGGAGCGTGCGAGAAGCGCACGCGGGTTCCAGACCCCCGTCCCGCCTGGAGGGCGGCGATCCTTCGCCGCCGGGTCTCGGCGGGGCCCCACCCCCAAGGCACTCGCTTCGCTCGTGGCGTCGCGCTGCGACCGGCCGGGTTGAGAGTCGGTAGGCGCGGGCTTCGCATCACGCGCGCCCATCGTCATCGGCAATCGCCGCCCGTCACGACCGCGGTCAGGTTGAACGCTCCGTCCGGGTCGTTCTCGGTCGAGGTGTAGGGCAGCACCGCCACCACGCGACCCTCGACACCTCGCTCGTTCGATCGGCCCATCGATCCCCTCCCGGGACGGAGCACCAGCCTTCGCCCCGCGGCGCGGCGGTTCGACCCGGCAACGGTCGGCGCCGGGCTGGCGTCAGGTCTTGATGGGATAGCGCAGGAACAGCAGCCAGCCGATGAGGCAGATCGCGCCGGCGACGGGCGCGGTGAGGATCACACCGGTGGGGTTCGCCGCCGTGCTGCCGAAGTGATCGAGGAGCGCGCCGGCCAGGAACGGGCCGATGCCCTCGGCCACCTTGGTGAGCAAGCCCTCCGCGCCGTTGTAGATGCCCTCGCGGCGGTAGCCGGTGCGCGCGGCGTCGAGGTCGATGATGTCGGCCATGATCGGCCGCGGCAGCATGAAGAGCGTCGCCACCGGGAATGCGCACAGACCGTAGACCAGGTACGCCTGCGCGACCGGGGAGCCGAAGGGCAAGCGCCCGATCAGCCCGCCGCCCGCCATCGCCACGGCGAAGCCGAAGAAACCCCACAGCATCACCCGCCGCTTGCCGCCCCGGTTCACCAGCCAGTCGATCAGCGGGAAGAACAGGATGCTCCCGAGCACGATCACCGCCTGGAGATTCCCGGTCGCCGATTCGGCATCCGTGATCCGCAGCAACACGCTGACCTGGTACGGCATCACCACGAGGATCGCGTTGAGCGCGATGCGGAAGGCGATGAACGCGACGGCGTACGGACGAAACGAGGGGTTCTTGAGGGTCTCGGCGAGCGACTGGACCGGACCGAACGGCACCTCCTTGCTGCGATCGTAGGGCTTCTCGCGGACCACCGCGATCGAGATCCACATCGAGGTGAGCGAGATCAGGCTCAGGCACGCCGCGGCGAACTTGTAGCCGTCGGTGAGGTGGAAGCCGGCGATCGTGCCGCCGTCCGGATAGGCGTCGATGATCTTGCTCGCCACGAACCCCGCCATGATCGTGCCGGTGACCTCGAAGAACGCCATGAACGCCGCGATCCGGTTGCGCTCGGCACCGGGCTCGGTCACCTCCGGTAGCAGCGAGCAATACGGGCCGACGGCGCCGGTGTAGGCCACCCACATGATCGAGCGGATCGCCGCGAGCCACGCGAGGTTGATCCAGCCGGCGCCGGCGCTCGGCGGCCACCAGATCGCCATGAACGCGATCGTGCAGATCGGCGCAGAGATGGCGATCCACGGGATGCGGCGTCCCCAGCGGGTGCGGGTGCGATCGCTCGCGTAGCCGATGCCCCAGTCCGCGAACGAGTGGACGATCTGGCCGATCAGGTTGACCAGGCCGACGATCGTCGCCGGACCGAGCACCCAGGCGCCGATCGTGTAGGCCGGGATCAGCGCCGGCTTGTCGGTCGGGACGAAGTAGTAGAGCTGCCACGCGACGAGAAAGCCGGGCAGCAGCCCGTTGCCGATCGTCCCGCTCGCGAACAGCACCTCGGCGGTCCGCGACATCGAGCGCTTGCGCGGCGGCGCGGGTGACTCGACGGTGGGATCGCTCATGCGCGGCTTCGGGAACGCGAGGGCGCCGAACGCTACACCGTGAGTCCCCGGCACGCAATCGGCGGCGGGGCTGGTAGAGTGGCTTCACCCCTCGCGCCGCGCTCGATGCCCTCGCTCGTCTTCCTGACCGCTGGAGTCGCCCTGGCGCTGCTCGCGCTCCACGCGCGCGCGCTTCACGGCGCGCGCGTCGCCGCCGAGTTCATGGCACTCGCCTTCGTCTACTTCGTGGTGAAGGAGAACCTCTCGGTCGCGGGCTGCTTCCACGTCTACTACTACGCCCACGAGCCGGCGGTGAGGATTTTCCGCGCGCCGCTCGGCGTGGTGATCGGCTGGCTCTTCACCAGCTATCTGGCGTGGACGATCGCCGAGCGGCTGCTGGCGCGCTTTCCCGCGAGCCGGGGCGGCTTTCCGCACACGGTGCTGGTCGCGATGCTCGTCACCGCCGCGATCTCGTATCCGATGGAGGCGGTCGGGACCTCGCTCGGGTGGTGGAGCTGGACCGTCGACCGGGTGCCGTGGGTGATCCCGCCGCCGGCCGACGGCAGCCACGCGTGGGTGGTGATCCCCCCGGTGCCGCTGATCGGCTGGGCGCTGTTCGTGGGTGGGTTCCTGTTCTGGTGGCTCGCGGCGCGCACCTGGGCGCCCCGCCACCTGTGGCTGCGCGTGCCGATCGTGGCCGCGGGGGCGGCGCTTCACTTCCGGGCGATCCACGGCGTGGGCGAAGGCCCCGAGCTCGGGTTCGCGATCGAGCTCGGGCTCTTCTTCGTCGCGCTCGCCACGATGGCGCCTTCCGCGCATCCCGCCGGCTCGATGACCTCGCCGGATCTCGCCGCGGCGCCGGCGCCGGTCCGCCGCGCCGTCGAGGTGTCGCTCGCGCTCATGGGCTCGGTGGTGCTGGCGCTGATCGCGACGCGCATCCGCGACGCCGAGCACCTCCTCACCCTGGCACCGCTCGGGCTGCTGCTCGCGGCGGCCGATCCGCGGGTGCGGCGCAGCGTGCTGGCATGGGGGTGGGGCGCTTGCTGGGCGATCGGCATCCTGACCGCGTCGCCCAAGATCTTCACGGTGAGCTTCTTCCCGATGGGCTTTTTCCTCGGCCTCGGCCTGCGCCGGCTGGGCGGCTGGGTGCGCCGCCAGGTGGCGGGCGAGGCGCCGCTCGTGGCCCCATCCGCGCCCGCTTCGTCCGCGATCCCTGCGCGGGCGCCGCGTCCTTGACACCTCGCGGTCCATTCCCATACATGGAGCCCGCGTGCCCAGCGCAGGGTCGAGGCGGCTCACGCCGTGCGTCGGCCGGCGGGGGCGGCATCCCCCAACACCCGCGAAGTCGGACCCGGATCGGTGGGCGTGACCCGCGCTCGGCGCGGGCATCCCGCCGGAAGCGCCCCGCGGCACCCGGCGCGAGCGAAAGCGAGGATCGGAACGTGGCGTACCTGCTGGCCGTAGTGCTCCTCGGAGCGATCGTCTTCTTCCTCTACAAGGTGATCGTCGCGCCGGCAGAGGAGGTCATCGACGTCAAGAAGAGCGCCGACGCCAAGCTGCCCGAAGGCGCGCGGCCGGTGGTCACGTTCCCGAGCACGAGCTCGCAGGTGTTCACCAACGACGCGTCGCGGCTGATCGAGAACGAGCCCGGCGCCGGACATGGCGGCGCCGCCACGTCGACCAGCCTCAAGTACGCGATCAAATCGGGCGGCTGGGTGATCGTGCACACGCCGCTCGGTGGCGCCGACTGGAAGGGCCAGCGCAAGCTCCACGTGCTGGCGCGCGGCGCCAAGGCGCCCACGGCGATCCGCGTGGTCGCGCAGACCGACGCCGGCGAGTTCTTCGCGTGGCACGACAACGCGTTCGCGAGCGCCGACTGGGCGCTGCTCTCGATCCCGTTCTCGCTGCTCGTCGACGGCGCCGGGAAGGCGTATGCGAACCAGCCGGTGAAGGGCCTCAACCTCGAGATCCACCCCGACCGCAAGCTCGCGCTGCGCGGCGAGGAAGAGCGGCATCTGTTGATCGGCGGGGTGTGGCTCAGCGCCGCGTGAGGCACCCGGTCCCGGTCGCGATGGTGACGAGCGTCGCGCGGTGAGCGTCGCCGGCGACCAGCTCCGCGCGGCGTTCGTGGCGGTGCTGCAGGGGCGCTACGGGCGCAGCCTGCTCGGCCGAGCCTGGCTGGTGTCGCCGGTGGTGCTGGTCACCACGTTGGTGGTGGCGTTGCGCTGGCTGGTCGGCGCGAGCCAGGCACTCTCGGTGCTGTCCTTGGTGCTCGGCATCGTGCTGTGGAACTTCTTCGCCGGCGCCACCTCCGAGGGCATCGGCTCGATCCCGGCCCGGCGCGCGCTGCTCCAGTCGGGGCCGGACGCGACGTGGCTGCTCATGGGCGCCACCGTCGCGGTGCAGCTCGTGGAGCTGGTGCTCGGGCTGGCCACGTTCCTCGCGTGCCAGTGTTTCCTGGGGCCACGGCCAGGCCCCATGGCCGTGAACGCCGCTGCGCCGCTCGCGATGCTGGTGGCGTTCACCCTCGGCGTAGCTCTCGTGATGGTGGTGCTGCGCGCACGCCTGGGGGATGCCGACCACCTGTGGAAGCTGGTGCTCGCGGTCGGCTTCTGGGTGACGCCGGTGGTCTACGAGATCCGCATGGTGCCCGAGCGGTTGCGCCCGATCGTCGAGCTCAACCCGATGGCGCGGATCATCAACGAGGTACGCGGCGCGATCCTGCACAACGTGGCCCCCGAGCCGCGCCACGTGGTGGTGACCATCGCGGCGTGCCTTGCCGTCCTCGGCACCGGGCGCTGGCTCGCGAGCCGCTCGGCGGCGCTGATCGCGGAGCGCGCGTGAGCGCGGGGGGCGAGCCGGCGATCGAGGTCGCGAACCTCGTCAAGCGCTACGAGCCGCGCCCCGGCGAGCCGGGACGCAAGCTCGGGCCGGTCGTGGCGCTCGAGGGTGTGAGCTTTCGCCTCGCACGCGGCCGCACCCTCGGCATCATCGGTCGCAACGGCTCGGGCAAGACCACGCTGCTCAAGCTGCTCGCCGGCACCCTCGCGCCGAGCGCCGGCACCGTCACGGTGCGCGGCACGCGGCTCGGCTTCATCGAGATCGGCGGCGGCTTCGACGAGGCGCTCACCGGGCGCGAGAACGTGCTGCTCTACGGCACGTTCCTGGGGCTCAAGCGCCGCGAGGTGAGCGAGCGCATCCCGGAGGTGGCGCGCTTCGCCGGGCTCTCCGCCGAGCTCGACCGGCCGTTCGCGTCCTACTCGAGCGGCATGCGCATGCGGCTCGCGTTCTCGACCGCGCTCCTCAAGGACCCCGACGTGCTGCTCCTCGACGAGGTGCTGGCGGTCGGCGACGAGGAGTTCCAGCACAAGAGCTTTCGCCGCATCGACGAGCTCAAGCGCCGCGGCAAGACCATCGTGCTGGTCAGCCACTCGGTCGAGACGGTGCGCGGCTTCTGTGACGAGGCGCTGTGCCTGGAGCGGGGGCGGGTGGTGGCGAGCGGCGACGCGTCGACGGTCATCGCCACCTACCTCGATCGGGTGTGGATCGCCGAGCGCGAGCAGATCCTGGGCGACACCGACGCCCGCGCCGCCGAGATGCGCGAGCTCGACGAGCGCATGCGCCAGATCGAGGAGCGCATGGACGCGGGGACCTGGCTGCCGACCCGCTTCCGCACCGTCCGCGAGCGCTCGACCCGCCACGACCTCGAGGAAGCCCTGCGCGACCTGCGCGCCGACCTCGACGACCGCTTCCAGCGGGTCATCACGTTCCTGCAGGGGCGGGCCGCGCTGGGCCGCGACCTCGCGCTGCGCGAGCGCTTCGCCGCCGCGGACCTCGAGGCCCTCGGACGGGTCCTCGACGAGGCGTCGCGGTTCTACGGCGACCCGCACCGCACCGAGGAGGTGCTGGTGCGCTGGAAGGAGCTCGCCTACCGCGAGGTCGAGCGCGCCACCCTCGACGGCGAGCGCGCCGCCGAGCTGCGCGCGCGGCGGCTTCTGGTGGCGGCGCTGACGCGCGAGGTCGAGGTCCACGAGGGCGGCCCGGCGCGCGACCGCGCGGTGCTCGAGCGCCTCGAAGCGCTCGCCGGGCTGCAGCGCGCGAGCGAGGTGGGCGACGCCGCGGCGCTCCTCGAGATGATCGACGTCGCCGCCGCCGAGCTGCTCGGGCGTGGCTCGATCCGCACCGATGGTGTCGCCGCGGGTGCGCTCCAGCAGCTCGAGGGGATCGCTCACGACCTGTTCCGCGACGAGCGTGCCGGCGCCGGTGAGGCGCGGCGCGCGGTGTTCGAGCGCTGGCTCGATCGCCTCGGCGGTGCTCCCCCCGAGCTCTTCCGGCGCGTGAACCCGCGCTGGATGGTCGAGCGGGTCCGCGAGCACGCGGCGCGCGGCGCCCTCGACGGCGAGGCGGGCGAGCTCCGCTGGCTCACGGAGGCCGAGGAGCGGCTCCTCGGCGCCGCCGCGGGCGAGGGGGCTGCGGGCGCCGCCGCGAGCGGGCCGCTGCGGATCCACGCGGTGCGCTTCCTGGACGCGAGCGGCGCCGCGATCGAGGAGGTGGTGAGCGGCGCGCCGCTCACGATCGAGCTCGCCTTCGAGGCCGCCGAGCCGCTCGACTCGCCGATGTTCGGCGTGGGTCTTCACGAGCCTGGCGGGCTCTTGCTCGCGGCGCCCAACACCAGCGCCAGCCGCGCCGAGGTGGGCACCGTGCGCGGGCGGGGCGTGGTGCTTCTCGAGGTCGAGAGCCTGCCGCTCACCGCGGGCGTCTACCCGGTGAGCGTGTCGGCGATGAGCCGCGCGGGCGACCAGATGTTCGACTACCACGACCGCCGCTACCGGCTGCGGGTGGTCGACCCCGGCGGCGCCGAGGTCCTCGGCCGCATCCGCCTGCCGACTCGCTGGACCGTCCGGCACGGCTGAGCCACTCGAGCTCCCAGGTCCGGCGGGAGGGGCACGCGTCGCGTGCCCGGCGATACGCGCGATCCCCGGCGTCGCCCGGCCGTCGATGCCGTAGGCGTGGGCCCGCGGGGCCGTCGATTGCCGTACGGCCGATTGACCGTTGGCGTCCGACGAAGCGGACGCGCTCCAGCAGCTGGTGGCGCGATCCGGGGAGGGCACGCGTCGCGTGCCCGGCGATACGCGCGATCCCCGGCGTCGCCCGGCCGTCGATTGCCGTACGGCCGATCGATCGCTGGCGTCCGACGAAGCGGACGCGCTCCAGCAGCTGGTGGCGCGATCCGGGGAGGGCACGCGTCGCGTGCCCGGCGATACGCGCGATCCCCGGCGTCGCCCGGCCGTCGATTGCCGTACGGCCGATTGACCGTTGGCGTCCGACGAAGCGGACGCGCTCCAGCAGCTGGTGGCGCGATCCGGGGGAGGGGCACGCGTCGCGTGCCCGGCGATACGCGCGATCCCCGGCGTCGCCCGGCCGTCGATTGCCGTACGGCCGATCGATCGCTGGCGTCCGACGAAGCGGACGCGCTCCAGCAGCTGGTGGCGCGATCCGGGGGAGGGGCACGCGTCGCGTGCCCGGCGATACGCGCGATCCCCGGCGTCGGCAGGCAGGTCGATCCCTGTTCGCTCCCGCTCACCGAGGAGTCGCTGGTGCAGCACTTCACGCGCGGGGCGTACGCGGCCGAGTAGCGCCCGTCGCGGATGCCGTGAGCGCGGAATCCTGCCGCCACCCGTATGCTGGATCCCGGCCGACCGCCGCTCCGCGGTCCGCGGCGACGCCGGCACGGCCCGACGGGAGTCGGGCCCTCCGAGGTGGTGTCGACCCGCGGGCCTCAGCCGCGTCCGCCAGCCGGTGCGGAACCCCCCGAGCGATACCACAACCTGCCAGCAGGATCTGCTACATTCTGCCAGTAGAAAATGCCACAAACCGCCAGTATTTCGATGTTACAGAACGCTTTCAGCAAGCCCCGCGGATACCCTGGAAATAGGCAAAATAGTGCTTCTAGGGGCCGAAAGTCGGCCTCTCAAGGCCGGATCGGCCTCTACCGATGGGGGGCGGGAACCCGGGCACGCTCCCCGGGAAGGTCAGAGCAGCTCGCCGACGTTCTTCTGGATCTTGCGGATCGCGTCGACCACCTGGTCCATGTCGCGGTGGTCGCCCATGAAGAGCGGGTGGTGGATCCACAGCGCTTCCTGGTAGGCGGCCTTCTCGGCGACCGGGCAGCTCGCCGAGTCGGTGGTGATCGCGTCGCCGTAGCGCTCGCGGATCATCGGGTAATCGGCGGCCGTAACCGTGAGGAGCGGGCTCTGGTAGAGCGGGATGTAGAAGTACGGGTCGACCTCGATCCCCTCGGCGGTGAGCGCCTCGGCGAAGCGGTCGCGCTTGAGCCCGCCGAACCCCGCCGGGTCGTAGCGCAGGATCACCTGGTAGTTGCCGGTGCGGGTGATGCGCGGGTCGCGGCGCAGGGGCCGGATCCCGGGCACGTCGGCGAGCGCCGCGTACAGGTAGTCGGCGTTTTTCTCGCGCAGGATCGTCTGCTCTTCCAGGCGGTCCATCTGGCAGCCCAGCACCGCCGCCTGGAACTCGCCGATGCGGTCGTTCCAGCCCAGCATCCAGCCGTCGAACGAGTCGTAGCCCTCGAGCTTGCGGCCGCAGTTGACGAGCGAGTGGCAGCGCTCGGCGAGCTCCGGATCGCTGGTCAGGATCGCTCCGCCCTCGCCGGCGGTCATGAGCTTCGAGCTCTGGAAGCTGAAGCTGCCCAGGTGCCCGATCGAGCCCACGCCGCGGTCCTTCCAGCGCGCACCGTGCATGTGAGCGCAGTCCTCGATCACCGTGAGATTGTGCTTGGCGGCGATCGCCATGAGCGCGTCCATGTCCGCCATGCGGCAGCCCAGGTGCACCGGGATGATCGCCTTGGTGCGCGGCGTGATCGCCGCCTCCACGGCCTTGGGATCGAGGCAGTAGGTCTCGGGATCGACGTCCGCGAACACCGGCACCGCGTTCAGGTAGACGGGCGCCGCCGCGGTGGCCACCCACGTGTAGGGCGTGACGATGACCTCGTCGCCGGCGCGAACGCCCGCCGCGCGCAGCGCGATCTCGAGCGTCACCGTGCCGTTCGCCGCCGGGATGCAGAAGCGCGCCGTGTGGGCGGCGGCGAAGCGTTCGGCGAACGCCTTGGCGTGGGTGTTGGGCGACGGATAGCCGCCCCAGTTCGACGACGCGAGCACCGCCGCGAGCGCCTTGGCTTCGCGCTCGTCGTGGACCGGCCACGGGGGGAAGGGCTCGCTGCGGACGGGCTTGCCACCCAGAAGCGCCAGCTCGGACATGGAGGATCTCCTCGGGGGAAGGAACGACGCGAACGAAAGCCTGGAGCGACGGGACGTCCGGAAGCCGCGAGCCGCTCAGACGCCGGCGCCTGGTACCGGCGCCTTCATCGGGGTGGTGTCGACCTTGGGCGGCTCGGGCTGGCCACTCAGGTCGAGGGGGCCCTCGAACGTCAGGCTCTTCCAGTCCTCCATGTTGTAGCCGGCCTGGGTGAACACATCGACCGCGAGCGTGCCCTTGTGGCCGGGCTGCTCCCAGATCAGGCGGCGAGCGCGCTTGCACGCGTTCGCGAAGTCGGCCGGCGTGGTGATCACGCCGCTCTTCAGGTCGCCCGGCTCGTCGACGCCCTTCACCCGCACCTTGAGGATGAAGTCGCCGCGCCCGATCGGCCGGTGGATCCCCGGGTACGAGATCCGCGAGCCGACGCTGCCGGGCTCGACCTTCATGACGCGCAGGCCGCCCGAGAGCTGGAGCATCTGGGCCACCGAGTCGTCGCGGTCGCCGACGTCGATGCCGAACGTCTCGGCGAGGTTCTTGGTGGGGGCGCCGGCGTGCTCGGCCGCGGCGCCGGTCGAGGGCGCGGACGCGAGCAGCGCGACGGTGGTCGCGACGGCCGCGGCGAAGGTGAGCCCGCGATGGGGACGAACGGATCGATGGGCCATGGGAGATCCCTCCGGGCGGCGCGCGGGTGGGCGCCGCCGGGTCAATAGATCGGCCAGCTCAGGATCCACTGGATGTGGAAGGCCTCGGCGAACACCCCGATGCCGAGGAGCACCACGTAGGTCACGAAGACGCCGAGGTAGATCTTGGTGGCGAGCTCGCTCGGACCGCTCGCCGGCTCGCCGCTCGCACCCGCGGGGGCGGGGGAGGTGGCCGGGTCGTCGGTCGCGGCGTTGGTCTCGATCATGCGGTCGGCAGGGTGCGGGGGCTCAACGGACCTCGAGGTCGATTGGCTCGGCTTCGCTCTCGGCTGCGCCGTCGGCAGGGGCTTCGTCGTCCGCGGCGCCCGCGTCGCCGGCGCCATTCGACTCCCAGCGTCTGAGCGGCAAGAGCCGCTCGATCGTCGCGAGGAGCGCGCCGAGCCCTTCGCCCGTGTGCGCCGAGAGAATGACACCCGAGGTATCGCGCTGCAAGGCGGAAAGCGCGTCGCGATCGGCGGCGTCGCACTTGTTGAGGGCGACGATCACCTGGAGCTCGCTCAGCCCGAGCTCGCGCAGTGTGCCGTCGACGATCTCGATCTGCGCCGACGCCCGCGGGCTCGAGCCATCGACCACGTGGAGCAACAGATCCGCCTCGCTCAGCTCTTCGAGCGTGGCGCGAAACGCCGCCACCAGGTCGGGCGGCAGGTCGCGGATGAAGCCCACGGTGTCGGTGAGGAGCGCCAGCCGGCCCGACGCGAAGCGCAGCTTCCGCGAGGTGGGATCGAGGGTCGCGAAGAGCCGGTCCTGGGTGAAGACCTTGGCCTTGGTGAGCGCGTTCAAGAGCGACGACTTGCCGGCGTTGGTGTAGCCGACCAGCGCCACGACCGGGATGCCGGTGCGCTCGCGGCGCGCGCGCCGTCCCGCGCGCTGGCCGGCGAGCACCTCCACCTCGCGCTCGAGCCGCGCGATCCGGTCGCGCGCCTTGCGGCGATCCTCCTCGAGCCGCGTCTCGCCCGGTCCGCGTCCGCCGATCCCGCCCGAGAGCCGCGAGAGACTGTCGTCGCGAGCCTTGAGGTGCGGCATCCGGTAGCGGAGCTGCGCGAGCTCGACCTGCAGCCGGCCGTCGCGGGAGCGCGCGCGCTGCGCGAAGAGGTCGAGGATCAGGCCCGTGCGGTCGAGGATCTTGAGCTGGGTGAGGTCGGAGAGGGCTTTCGACTGGGAGGGCGAGAGGTCCTGGTCGAAGACCAGCACCGTGGCGCCGTTGCCGAGGGCACGGATCGCCACGTCTTCGGCGCGCCCGCGGCCCATGAAGGTGTGGGCGTCGAGCTTGTCGCGGCGCTGCAGGATGCGCTCGACCACCACCAGGCCCGCCGAGGCCGCGATCCGCTCCAGCTCGTCGATCGAGTGGCGCGCCTCCTCGCCGCCGTGGCGCGTGACCGAGACCAACATCGCGCGCTCGGCGCCCTGCTCGACGCCGATCGCGCCGAGCTTGCGATCGAACTCCTCCTCCAGCGCGCGGATGGTGTCGTCGAAGGGCAGGTCGAGGTCGTGGACCAGCTTGGGCGGCAGGATCCGCCACGGCTCGTGGCCGTCGTCGGGCGGCACCAGGTGGGCGACCGAGACCGGCCCGGCGCGGCCGTCGTCGGCGAGGGCTACCGTCGCCACCAAGTCGAGCCGAAGCAGCGCCAGGTCGGTGAGGTCTTCCCGCGAGAGCCCCGCACCTTCCACCCGCGTATGGACGAGGCGCAGGCCGCGGAAGCGGCTGCGGCCGGCGCGCACGCGGCCGAAGTCGGGGATCGGGGTGGAGTGGGCGGTGCCCACGATCACGTGGCGCACCGCGCCGGTGCGATCGACCAGCACACCCACCTGCCGGCCGGTCTCGGTGCTCAGCTCGGCCAGGCCGTTGGCGAGCTCGGGCGAGAGGACACGCGTGGTCGGCACGCGGCGGCGATCGAGCCGCTCGAGCCTTCGCAACTGGTTGGGCTTGAGCCCGGTGAGGTTGCCGCTCAGGTGGGCGATGACGACCCTCGCGAGCGCGCGGCGACCTGCTCCAGCACCCACGCCAGGTAGGGCGCGTGGCCCTCGGCGACGGGGATCGCGATGACCTCGGGAACGCTGTACGGGTGGAGCTCGACGACCCGCGCGCGCAGCGCCTCGACCCCCTCGGTGCGGGTCTTGATGACGAGCAGCGTCTCGCTCTCGTCCTCGACACGACCCTGCCAGCGGTAGATCGAGCGAATTCCCGGCACCAGGTTCACGCACGCCGCGAGCCCCTCCTCGACCACCTGGCGCGCGAGCGCCGCGGCGGGTTCGCCGGGAGGCGCGGTGACGAGGACGAGCGAGACGTCGGTGGGCAAGTGCCGGGTTCCGGGGGACGGGCGAGGGCCGCGCCCAATGTAGGAACCGGCCGGGTGCGCGTCAACGCGTGACCAGGGCGGAGCGTTGGACCGGCCGCCCACGGTGAGACTATGGGAAACACCCGACGGCACTTCCGGGTCGCTCGGAGGCACGATGACGGCTCGAGGGTACTGGCTAGGTGCGATCGTCGCAGTCGTCGGCGCGCTCGCAGGCTGCTCGCCGACGATCAGCTCGCTCGAGCCGGAGTACGGCTCGGTGGGCACGATCGTGACGATCGAGGGTTCTGGCTTCGGCGCCACGCAGGGGGCCGCGACGGTCACCTTCGATGGCGTACCCGCGGGTCCTGCATCGAGCTGGTCGGACTCCACCATCACGGTCGCCGCACCGCCGGGAGCCAAGACCGGCGAGGTGCGGATCGTCCTGCCCAGCGGGCTGAGCAGCAATCCGCTGCCGTTCATCGTGTCGGGGCCTCGCGTACCGGCACCGCGGCTGGCGGTGATGCCGGGGTACGGCTATGTGCCCGGTGATGGTGCGACGGTTGGCCCATCGGCGGTGGCGGCGTCTGCCCTCCGACGGTTAGACGGGTGGAGGGCCAGGCGGCGGCTTCCAAGGCGTGGGTCGGACCGGGGACTTCGACGAAGACGGCAATCCTGACATCGTCATGCCTGGTTTTTCCGGTACCAATTCCGTCCTGGTCGGTGCGTTCGGGGATGGCGCGGGGAACTTCAAGCCCTGGCAGGCAGTCAGTCCAACGATCGTTCCGCAGTCGCAACGTGTTCTACGTGGTCGTGGCGTACCTTAACTCCGACAGCCACCTCGACGTGGCAGTGACGACCGGCGACAACATCGGTCCCAACTCGTCGTCGGTGGCGGTGCTGCTCGGCGACGGGAGAGGCGGGTTTTCGGCGCCGACCTTCACATTTCCGGGTCTGATGATGGTTCTTGGTCCGGCGGACACGACGGAAACTTGACCAATGATCTCGCTCTCATGGGCCTGAAGGCCGCATATCCTCGCCAGTGGTCCGTGACGACGCTGCTCAACGACGGCTCAGGCAACTTCAGAATGGGCTCGACCCGAGGCGCGGATGCGCGACCACGCCATCTCGCCCCGGGCGATTTCAACGAAGATGGCTACGCGGATCTGCTCTACACCACGGACGACGCCGTGAGCGGTGTTCCGGGCCGCGCCAAGCTCCTCATCAACGACCGGGCGGGTGGCTTCCTACCGGAAGTCAATTTTCCGATGGACGCCGCACCCACCGCGATCTCGGTGACCGACCTCGACAACGACGGGCACGTGGACGTGGCCATCGCGCACGACGAGTTCTTCGCTGCGACGAACATCGTCGCCGTGTTGCATGGCGATGGCCACGGGGCCCTCTCGCGTGGACCGGACCTCACCGTGCCCGACGCGTTCCCGGGCATCGAGTCGACGGATCTGAACGGAGACGGATGTCAGGACCTCGTGCTGCCGGGCGAGAACGGCGGACTGTGGACCGCGCTCGGGCGCTGTGACGGTAGCTTCGCCCTGGGCGAACGCACCTACGTGAATCAAGCCGGAGCGGTGGCGGTCGAGGATTTCAATCGAGACGGCCACCCCGACGTGTTCGCTTGGCCCTTCCTCGTGGCCCTCGGCGACGGCACCGGCAACTTGGCGGCACCCAACGCCACGGCGGTGGTGATCCCGGACACGGGTCATTCCTTACACGACGCTGGACTTCAACCGCGACGGAAAGCTCGACCTCGCCGTGAACCGGACGCTGTCGGGCGCGTCGTTCGGCGTCGTGCTGCTTGCCGGGGACGGAAGGGCAACTTCGCCGAGTCCCAAACGGTTCCGGTCCGCCCGCTTACCCGGCCGATGGTCGAAGGGGACTTCAACGGAGACGGTGTGACGGATCTGGTCCGATATGGGTTTGCCGGCCTGGGTGCGAGCCTGGAGGTACTGCTGGGCAGCTCGAGCGGGACCTTCGGAAACCCGATCGCAACCATCTTGAACACGCTTCAACAGGGCGTAAGGACCCTCGCTGTCGGCGACCTCGACCTCGACCACAAGGATGACGTAGTGGTCGCGATCGATTCGAGCGTGGACGCCTGGTATTCGAAGGGAGACGGGACCTTCTGGCACCGCGCGACCATCGCGAGTGGCGACTACATCGGCATCAATTCCGGTTCGCTCCACGTTGCAAGCCTGAAGGAAGACCCGTGGCCGGACATCATCTTCAAGGACTCCGGCCCCACGGATACCCCCCCCCGGCCCGCCTCCCGCCCCCCCCCGAACACCCCCGCCCCGCATTCCCCCCCCCCCCCCCCACGCGCGACCGACCCGAGCCCCGCCGACCCCGCCCCGCCCCCCAGGATTCCCCGTCCCTTCATGCGACGGCGCCGCACCCCACGCCGGGCCCGAACCACTTCTCCTTCGCCACCCCCCCCCCGGCGCCCCCCCCCCCCCCCCCCCCCCCCCCGAACGGGACGGCAAGGCGGACGTGATGATGGTGGACCCCCGGTCAGATGAACGTGATGTTCGGCGACGGCCACGGCGAGTTCGTGGACCTGGACTGAGCGCATCGCTCGCCGGCCCGGCTCGCCGCATCCACGACGCGGCGCGCGTTGACTTGGCTTTTCCGGCGCTCCTATTCTGCGCCGCCTTCCGCGATCGCAGTCCCTTCGAGGAGCGAACGATGGCGTCACTGACACGCGCGTGGCTCGGCGCGCTCTTGTTCACCGTCGCAGGCGCGGCCGCCGCGCGCGCGACCTCCGTGGCGCCGATGGATCTTCGCGCGTTGAGTCAACGCGCCGACGCGGTGGTGGTGGCGCGCTGCACCGGCGTCAGCACCGCGGTCGACGCGCTCACCCATCGCCCCGGCACGTTTGCGACCTTCGCGGTCGACGAGGTGGTGAAGGGCAGCGGCGTCGCGAGCGAGGTGAGGGTCGCGATCCCGGGCGGTGCCGTCCGCGGCCGCTCGCTCACGGTCGCGGGAGCGCCGAGCTTCGCGGAAGGTCGCGGGGCGGTGCTCTTCCTGACCGCGCCACGGGCCGACGGCGCCCGCGGCGTGATGGGCTTCGATCAGGGCTCGTACGAGATCGAGAACCGCACGAGTGGCCCGGCGGTGCGCGCGGCGCGCACCGAAGAGCGCCGCCGGCGGCGGTGGGGCCGTCGGCGCGGCGGCGGTCCCGCTCGCCGATTTCCTCGCTGAAGTGCGCGGGTACCTGCGATGAGCGGCGCCGAGCGAGGGGAGATCGTCGTGACGGAGAAGCAGATCGCGCCGCGCGCGGCGGCACTCGGCCTGGGTGCGCTCGGGCTCCTCGCCGTGTCGGTGGGGCCGGCGTGGAGCTTCAGCCAGCTCGCCCAGACCGGACCGAGCACCAACCCGATCGTCTACGACCACTGGCCGGCCGACAAGCAGCCGATCAAGTACTTCGTCGATCCCGGCGGCACCGGCGTCGCGGGCGTCGACGCGGTCGACCTGGTGCGGCGCGCCTTCGACACCTGGGCGCAGGTGTCGAGCTCGACGCTCACCTTCGAGTACGGCGGTCTCATCCCCGACACCGACGGCGACAACAACACCACCGTCGCGGACATCGACCGCGGAGACGCGTTCCGCGACGACGGCCGCATCGACGTGATCTTCGACGACAGCGGGGTCTACTTCGACCGCATCGCCGGGGCCGACAACGGCGTCATCGGGCTCGCGTTCCCGACGATCGAGCTCTCGACCGGCGAGATCCGCGACTCGGACATCGTCATCAGCGTCCCCAACATCACACGCTTCGCGAAGGACGCGGATCTCGAGGGCGTGCTGATCCACGAGATCGGCCACCTGTGTGGCCTCGGCCACTCGGGTGTGTACCCGGACGTGCCGGCGACGCAGGTGCCGACGATGTTCCCGTACGTCGGCTTCTACGGCTCGCCCGCCGAGCAGCGCACGCTGACCAACGACGACCGCGCCGGGCTCTCGCAGGTCTACCCGTCGCCGTCGTTCGCGTCCGACTTCGGCACCATCCGTGGCACCATCACCGACGCCCAGGGGCGCGGCGGCTTCGGCACCCACATCACCGCGGTCAACGGCAACACCGGCGAGGTGGTGGGCGCGATCGCGGGTTACTTCTCGGGGAACCGCAAGAGCGGCGACTACGAGATCCCGGGGCTCACGCCGGGGATCTACGAGGTCTTCATCCACGCCATCGACGGCGGCCAGGACGCCGGCTTCGTGAGCGGCTTCAACATCTCGGAGATCCTGCGGTCGACCTATGGCAAGGCGTTCCCGAAGGAGTACTTCAACAACACCCCGCAGGTGTCGGCCGGCACGCCGGTCACCGTGAAGGCGAACGCGACCACGAGCGGTGTCGATTTCGTGCAGGAGTTCGAGAACGACGGCGCGCCGCTCGCGACCAACGTCACCACGACCGTGAACGGCGGCGGCCAGGGCGGGGGTGGCGGGGGGGGAGGTGGTGGCGGTTGCCGCGTGGCGGGCCCTGGCAACGGTGGCGGCGCGAACGCGGTCCTCGCCGGGCTGGTGGCGCTCGCGTGGGCCGTCCGGCGGCGGCACGCGGGATCGCGCTAGGCTTACGATCCCGTCCCCGGAGGGTCGCGCGCCGCGCGATCGGCGATACGCGCCAGCGTCGCGTCGGCTCGGTCGTCGATCTCTGTCCGGCTCGGACCCTACCGGGGTCGGCAGTCCCGGCGGCCGCAGGAGCTCGGTCGTATCGCCGGGCACGCAGACGCGTGCCCCTCCCCCGGGGTGATCGCACCTATCGGGCCGCCGGGTCGCGGCGCTCGGTGCGCTGGTGGGCGCGTTCGTGTGCGCGCCGCACCGCCGCGCCCGCCCCCCCTGGCAGGATCCCCCGCGCGCGCCGCGCACGCACGCGACGCCCCGCGAACCGCCGCCGGACCCTACCGGCGGCGCCCGGCGGCCGCAGGGCCCACGCCGCACGCAGACGCCCCCCCCGTGATCGCACCTATCGGGCCGCCGGGTCGCGGCGCTCGGTGCGCTGGTGGGCGCGTTCGTGGTTGCGCGGCGGCGCCGGACCACGGGCCGGCGGCCCCGTGCCCTCCCGGGCTGAGGCAGGATCGGGCCCCGGAGGGTCGCGCGCCGCGCGATCGGCGATACGCGACGGCGTCGGTCGGCTCGGTCGGCGATCTCTGTACAGCTCGGACCCTACCGGGATCGGCAGTCCCGGCGGCCGCAGGAGCTCGGTCGTATCGCCGGGCACGCAGACGCGTGCCCCTCCCCGGGGGTGATCGCACCGATCCGGCAGACGTCGCGGCGTGCTCCTGTTACGTTGCGCGCCGCTCGATCCCGGCGTACGACGGTCCCGGGATATCCCGCCATCGAGACGAACGCGTTCCACTCCTCTCTCGATCGCTCGTGATGCGCCTCCTCCCTCGGCGGGTACTCGTCGCGTTAGCGCTGACCGCGTTCGCGGTGGGCTGCGGTGGTGGTGGAAGCGGGAGCCCGGGCGGTGGCGTGAGCGCGGAGGTGCGCGTCGACGCCACCCAGGTCACCGGCCACATCGACCGCCACCTGTGGGGCACCCAGATCCTCTGGACCGGCCCGTCGAACGGCCTCCCCGACAAGGTCACCACACCCGAGGCCGCGGCGCAGACGCGCGCCAAGTTCTTCTCGTACGCGCCGCTGGTTCGCGACATGGGGCCGACGGTGCTGCGCTATCCGGGCGGGCTCCTCTCCAATCACTACGACTGGCGCGACGGCCTCGGCCCGATGGAGCTGCGCCCCGTCGATCCGACCAGCGGCCGCAACATCGTGGTCGGCAGCGACGAGTTCGGACAGTTCTGCGAGCAGATCGGCGCGGTCGGCATGATCACCGTCAACTGGGCGCTCGGCCCCGGCACCGCCGCCGACTGGGTCGAATACATGAA
This sequence comes from Deltaproteobacteria bacterium, assembly GCA_016713535.1. Lineage (GTDB taxonomy): Bacteria > JADJOY01 > JADJOY01 > JADJOY01 > JADJOY01 > JADJOY01. The sequence goes on along the minus strand of JADJOY010000022.1, from coordinate 57,846 downwards.
CTCGCCCAACGACGGCTCGAACCCGCGCGGCGGCACCGACTGGGCCGCGGTCCGCGCCGCCAACGGCCACCCCGCGCCCTACGACGTGCCGTACTGGGAGATCGGCAACGAGCTGCGCGGCGGCGACTTCTTCATCAACCTCTACGCCACCAGCCTCATGAGCTTCCGGGTCGAGATGGAGAAGGTCGACCCCACGGTCGAGATCGGCGCGATCGGCTTCGGCACCTACTACGAGCCCGAGTTCACCCAGCAGTGGTACAGCACCATCAACAGCCTCGCCCCCGACGGCTTCGACTTCTGGGCCAAGCACCTCTACGCGCCGAGCTCGCTCGCGCCCAACTACGGCTTCGAGATCACCAAGCCCGGCATCACCGTCGTGGACACGCCGACTTTCCCCGCCAACGCCACCTATACCTTCGGCTTCTCGATCGTGAACGCGTCGGGCTCGGGCGAGGTGCCGACCGTCGAGTTCCTGGTCGACGGCGCGGTGAACCAGACCTTCACCATCGCCGGCAACGAGTCACCGCGGCCCCAGGTGGCGCTGAGCAAGGGCCCGCACACGATCGGCCTTCGCCTCACGAGCAAGGGCGTCGTGCGCGTCTACCACGAGATCGCGGCGACCGCGCCCTTCGTGCCGACCACCACCGTCGACCTCAAGAACGATCCCGGCGTCCACGACGTCATCATGGGTGGCTTCGACACCCTCGAGACGTTCCTGTTCGAGCCTGCCGGCACGCTCGGCGACCACGCCGTCTACGGCACCGAGAACAACACCGTCTACAACTTCCAGGAAGCGCGGACGCGCCACGTGCACCTGCGCGAGGCGCTCTCGCTCGCGGACCTGTTCAACGTGCTGGTGCGCAATGGCATCCCGGTGTCGACCACGTTCCTCCTCTACGAGGAGGACAACGGTCTCGGCCAGATCCAGGGGGTGTCGCGGTGGTCGAAGACCGGTGAGTCGGGCAGCGACGATCCGCGCCCGCGTCCCACCTACTGGGTGCAGAAGCTCTTCAGCGACTATCTCGACGAGGGGGATCGGCTGAAGTGGGAGCTCACGACCCCGACGTTCGACGTCGGATTCGAGTCCGGCCTCTCGATGGGCTTCGTGTCGAGCCTGGTGACGCGGGTCGACACGGTGGCGGTGGTCGCTGGGCGAAGCCCGGAGGGCGACCGCCTGACGGTGATGGCGCTCAACAAGGACTCGAACGATCCGATCCCGCTCCGGATCGCGCTGACCGGCTTCACGCCGCGCTCGGCTGAGCAGGCGATCGTGACCGGACCGAGCGTCGGCTCGACCAACGAGCCCGAGGACGGCGCCCTCACGGTCACGCTCACCAGCCGCGCGCTCGCCGAGGTCGGCGACACCACGCTCGTGACGCTGCCGCCGCACTCGGCCAACGCCATCGTGTTCCGGCGCTGGCGGCCGCGCGCGCCGGCCGGTGCAGTCCGCGACTGGACTCCGCGCGCGGCGCGCGTCACGTTCACAGTTCTTCATGGTCGAACAACACCCGCGCAAGGGTGCTCGGCCAGGTTGCAGCCGTTGCGTGGCGCCACCGCGCCGCGACCAGGAGATCCGGTGGACCGTCCGCGTCGATCGAACACACGGCTCGTCGTGGGGGTGGGGGTCGCCGCCGCCCTCGCGGCGGGCGGCGGCTGGTGGGGCTACCGCGCCTGGAAAGAGCCGCCCAAGGTCAAATTCGACACCGCCTCCGCGGATCGCGGCGCGGTCGTCGCGAAGGTGACCGCCACCGGCACGCTCTCGGCGCTGGTCACGGTGCAGGTGGGCAGCCAGGTGTCGGGACGGATCCAGCAGCTCCTCAAGGACTTCAATTCGCCGGTCGAGGCGGGTGAGGTGATCGCGAGGATCGATCCGGCGCTCTACGACGCGGCGGCCGCGCAGGCGCGCGCCAATCACGCCGCCGCGCTCGCCAACCGCATCAAGGCCGCGGTGCAGGCCAAGGACGCCGAGCGCCAGTACCAGCGCACCAGGACGCTCGCCGAGAGGAAGCTCATCGCGCCCGCCGACCTCGACGCCGCGGCCACCACGTACGAGGCTGCCAAGGCCGGTGTCGCGGCCGCGGACGGCGCGGTCGGCCAGGCGGCGGCGGCGCTCCACCAGGCCGAGGTGAACCTCGCCTACACCACCATCGTGTCGCCGATCCACGGCATCGTGATCTCGCGCAACGTGGACGTGGGCCAGACCGTGGCGGCGTCGCTGCAGGCGCCCACGCTCTTCGTGATCGCCGAGGACCTGCGCAAGATGCAGGTCGACACGAGCGTCTCGGAGGCCGACATCGGCAAGCTCACCGCGGGCATGGACGCGACCTTCACGGTCGACGCGTATCCCGCCCAGCGCTTCTCGGGCAAGGTCCGCCAGATCCGGAACGCGGCCCAGACGGTGCAGAACGTCGTCACCTACGACGTGGTCCTCGACGTCGACAACGCCGCGCTCGACCTGCGCCCCGGCATGACCGCCAACGTGACCTTCGTCTACGCCGAGAAGACCGACGTGCTGCGGGTGCCGAACGCGGCGCTGCGGTTCCGTCCGCCGGCGTCGTTCACGGCCGGGGGAAAGGGCGAGGCCGCTGCTGGAACGGCGGGTGCGGGCGCGGGCAAGCAGGGCGGCGCGCGCGGCGGCGAGGCGAGCGGCGACGGCGCCAAGCGGGGCAACCGCGGCGAAGGCGGCTACCCCACCCGCACCGTGTGGCGCCTCGAGAGCGACCAGCCGGTCGCCGTTGCGGTCCGGACGGGGCTCTCGGACGGCTCGGTCACCGAGGTGGTCGAGGGTCCCCTCCAGGCGGGCGATCTGCTGATCACGGACGCGCCGAGCCCGGCGGGAGCCTCGGCGAGCGGCGCCGCGGGTGGCGCGCGCCGCCCCGGTCCGCGCATCCCGGGGTTCTGAGCGCGGCGAGCCGAGCGATGGTCGAAGCGGCGCAGCCGGTGGTGCGACTCGAGTCGGTCGCCAAGACCTACTCCATGGGCGACGTCCAGGTGCGCGCGCTGGTCGACGTGTCGCTCACGGTGCAGCCGGGCGAGTTCGTGGCGGTGATGGGATCGTCGGGGTCGGGGAAGTCGACGCTGATGAACCTGCTCGGCTGTCTCGATCGCCCCTCCGAGGGCCACTACTTCCTCGACGCGGTGGACGTGTCGGGGCTCGACCGGACCGAGCTCGCCGCGATCCGGAACCGCACCCTCGGCTTCGTGTTCCAGAGCTTCAACCTGCTCGCCCGCACCTCGGCGCTCGAGAACGTCGAGCTGCCGCTCCTCTACGCCGGGGTCGGCACCCGCGAGCGCGAGCGCCGCGCGCTCGAGGCGCTCACCCGGGTGGGGCTCGGCGATCGCGTCCACCACCACCCGAACCAGATGTCGGGCGGCCAGCAGCAGCGCGTGGCGGTGGCGCGGGCGCTGGTGTCGCGGCCGCGGCTGATCCTGGCCGACGAGCCGACCGGCAACCTCGATTCGCGTACCAGCCTCGACGTGATGGCGCTGCTCCAGGAGCTGTGGCGCACCGGGATCACGATCGTGCTGGTCACCCACGAGCCCGACATCGCGGCGTTCGCCTCGCGGGTGATCGTCATGAAGGACGGTCGGGTGCGCTCCGATCGCACCCAGGCGCCGCTCGACGCGGCCACCGAGCGCGCCGCCGCCGAGCGCCGCGACCCCGCGGCGGACGAGGCGCTCGAGGGAGCGGCGCCGTGAGCCCGCTCCAGACCTTCCTGGTGGCGCTGCGCGCGCTGGCGCGAAACAAGCTGCGCTCGTTCCTCACCACTCTCGGCATCATCATCGGCGTCGGCGCCGTGATCGCGATGGTCGCGATCGGCGAGGGTGCCAAGAAGTCGGTGGAGGCGGCGTTCAGCTCGATGGGCTCCAATCTGTTGATCGTGCTGCCCGGTTCGACCACCTCGGGCGGCGCGCGCGGTGGCTTCGGCAGCCAGCCCACCCTCACCTGGGACGACCTCGAGGCGATCCGCAGCGAGGTGCCCACGGTGCGCGCCGCGGCGGCCGCGCTGCGCTCGAACAGCCAGGTGGTGAGCGAGGACCAGAACTGGACCACCAGCATCACCGGCACGACCGCCGAGTACTTCCAGATCCGCTCCTGGGGTGTATCGAGCGGCGAGCTCTTCACCGCCTCGGACGTCGACGGCAGCGCCAAGGTGGCGCTGCTCGGCAAGACCGTGGTCGAGAAGCTCTTCGGCGCCGCCTACGACCCGGTGGGAAGCTGGGTGCGCATCAAGAACGTGCCGTTCCAGGTGGTGGGAGTGATGGCCGCCAAGGGGCAGTCGCCGAGCGGCCAGGACTACGACGACGCGGTGTTCGTGCCGGCGACGACCTACCAGTCGAAGATCCAGGGCGGGCTGCAGAAATACGTCAACGGCGTGGTGTTCGTGGGCGCCGAGAGCACCGAGGACCTGGCGCGCGCGCAGCGCCAGATCACCGCACTGCTGCGCGACCGCCACCGCCTAGGCGAGCGCGACGACGACGACTTCTCGATCCGCAACCTGACCGAGATGGCGAGCGCCCAGGCGCAAGGCACCGAGACTCTCACCGCGCTGCTCGCGAGCATCGCCGCGGTGTCGCTGGTGGTGGGCGGGATCGGCATCATGAACATCATGCTGGTGAGCGTCACCGAGCGGACCCGCGAGATCGGCCTGCGCATGGCGGTGGGGGCGCGGCCGCGCGACATTCTCACCCAGTTCCTGGTGGAGGCGCTGACGCTCGCGGTGGCCGGCGGGCTGATCGGCGTGGTGGCGGGAGTGGGGATCGCGGAGCGCCTCGCGAGCCAGTTCGGGTGGCCGTTCCTGGTGCGCAGCGACATCGTGCTGGGCTCGGTGGTGTTCAGCGCGGCGGTGGGCGTGGGGTTCGGGCTCTATCCGGCGCGCAAGGCGTCGCGTCTCGATCCGATCGAAGCGCTGAGGTTCGAGTGAGCGCGCGGCGAGCCTGGGCGCGGGCCTGGCGCCTCGCGGCGGCGCTGGCGTGCGCGGTGCCGTGCGCCGCGATCGCCGCGCCGAGCGGGCCGGACGACGGCTCGGTGAGGCTGGCGCCCGCGCCCGAGGTCCTGACCCTCGCCGACGCGCTCGAGCTCGCCCTCGAGCACCAGCCGAACCTGGCGGCGGCGCGCGCCGAGACCGAGGCCGCGTCGGCGCGGGGTCGACCAAGCGGGCGCGGGGCTCTTGCCGCAGCTCGGCGGCAGCGCCGGTTACGAGCGCACCACCGCCAACTACACGTCGCGGCCGGGCTCGCTGCCGCGCACCACCACCACCACGGGCCGCTCCACCAACCCGACGTTCGACACCTTCGACTACTGGTCCTTCGACGTGACCGCGAGCCAGCTCCTCTACGACTTCGGCCAGACCACGGGCCGCCGCGACGCCGCGCGCGCTGGCCACGAGGCGCAAGAGGCGAGCGAGGCGTCGACCACGCGCGACGTGACGCTCGGCGTGCGCAGCGCCTACTTCGCCGCGCGGGCGGCCAAGGACCTGGTCCAGGTGGCGCGCGAGACCCTCGCCAACCAGCAGGCGCACCTGGAACAGATCACCGCGTTCGTCGAGGTCGGCACGCGCCCCGAGATCGACGTCGTCCAGGCTCGCACCGACCGCGCCAACGCGCGAGTCGCGCTCATCAAGGCCGAGAACGAATACGCCACCGCCAAGGCGCAGCTCGACCGGGCGATCGGCATCATCCACACGGCGCCGTACGAGGTCGCCGACGACGACATGCCTCCGATCGCGGGCGAGGACGGCGACCCGCAGGTGCTGGTGAGCGACGCCCTCGCGACTCGTCCCGACGTGGCCGCCGCCGAAGCGTCGGTGAAGGCGCAGGATCTGACGCTCGGAGCGGTGAAGGGCGGCTACGGCCCGAGTCTCGCCGCGAGCACCACGTTCTCCGACGCCGGCACCCAGATCGACGACACGTCTTGGAACTGGAACGCGGGGCTCGCGATCTCGTGGCCGTTCTTCGAGGGCGGACGGACGCGGGCGGAGGTGCGCGAGGCGTCAGCGAACGTGGCGTCCGCGAACGCCGCCGCCGAGAACGTGCGCCAGCAGGTGCGCCTCGAGGTCGAGCAAGCGCGGCTCGCGGTACGCGACGCGGCGAGCGCCATCGACGCCGCGGTCGAGGTGGTGGTGAACGCGCGCGAGCAGCTCCGCCTCGCCGAGGGGCGCTACGAGACCGGGGTCGGGAACGTGATCGAGCTCGGCGACGCCCAGATCGCGCTCACCAGCGCTCGCTCGCAGGAGGTCCAGGCGCGCTTCCGCCTCGCCACGGCACGCGCCCAGCTCCAGAACGCGCTCGGCCGGCCGTGAGCCGGCGCTGCCCTCGGGGGAGAGCTCGCTTCGTCGCCGCCGCTCAGGCCCGCGCGCGGCGTCGTCGGCCACGCACGGCCAACGCCACGGGCGCCAACCCCGCCACCGACAGGGACGCGCCACAGCCGGTGTTGTATTCATAGGCGCCGACGTCGCAGTGCCCGCCTTGAGGCGCCGGTCGGGCGACGCCGCGCTGGTCGGTCGCCGGGCAGTCCGTGTCGAGACCGTGCCCGATCGCCGGGCTGCCGGTCAGCAGGGCGTGGGTGAGGGTCGGTCCGCCGTTCGCCGCCAGCGGTCCGAGCTTGGGATCGGCAACGTTGGGCTGGTCGTTGGAGGCGGTGAGTCCGCAGGTGTTGCCCGGGCTCTCGACGTTGCCGCCAGCGGACGTGACCGAGCCGCCGCACTGACCCACCAGGATGCTGTTGGTCGCGAGCACGCCCGGGCCGCAGAGCGCGTGATCCGGACCGGCCGCCACCAGCGTCGACGAGCGTACGTTCGCGTGGCCGCTGAATAGGGTGTCGACCGTCAATCCTACGTTGCCGGTCAGCGTGGAGTTTTCGATGTCGGCTCCGCCCAGGACCGGCAACGAGGATGGACTCTCCACTCGTACGGCACTTCCGTCGAGTCCGCCGGGGGCCGCCGTGTTGGACACCGTGGACCGGCGCAGCGTCAGCAAGCCGCCGACCTGCCAGATGGCCGTCGTTCCGACGGTGTCCGCGAACGTCGAATCCTCGACGGTGACACCGGCGAGGGCGCCGAGAAGCGCCCAGTCCTGACTGGCTGTGAAGCGCGCTCGGCGGATGGTCGCGAGCGCCCCCCCCGTCACCACCACCGGCATGCTCATGTTGGGAAGCACGGCGTCCTCCAGCACGAGGGTGCAGGCGGGGCACCAGAAACCAGCTCCGAATGGCCCTGCCACCAGCTCGCCAGCCATGCGGACCGCCGCGCCCCCAGGCACCACCGGGTCGCTTGCGGATCCATGGAGAAGGGTGACGTCGTGGATGGTCAACGCCACTTCGCCGACGGGCACGTCGAGGATGCGGTCGAGCGAGTGCGCGTCGATGATCGTGGTCGACGAGTCGACGCCCGCGATCTCCACGGACTCGCGGACGTCGAGGTCGCCGGTCTCCCCCGCGTCTTCGCCCGGGCCGCCAATCGAGAGGTCGTAGGTGCCGGCCGAGAGCACGATCACGTCCGCGCCTGGGTCTCCAGCGACGCACGGGCCGACCGACGTGTTGGTGTTGGCCGAGAGCACGGCTTCGCGCAGGGTGCAGCCATGGTGCGGCGGGGAGCTCGAGTTCGCGTCGGCCAGTGAATAGACGGTGATCGTGGCTGCGGGAGCGATGGTCGCGAGTGCGGCCGAGAGCACGAGCGTGAAGGCAAGCCAGGCCATGCGCATGTGGGATGCTCCTTCGGTTCCCCGAGAGGGTGGGAACGACCGCGGCATGGGTACGGCGGCCCGCTCAGACAGCCGTCCCGCTCTCGATCACGTTGCTCGCGGTGCTCGGTGCGAGCACGCCGGGCTGTCCGCCGCTCGCGACACCGCCGCCCTCGACCGCTCTCGACGAACCGGGGCCGTACGGGATCGCGAGCTACGACTACTTCTATTCGACGACCTTTGGCCTGGTGCAGTCGACGATCACGTCTCCCACGTCGAGCGAGGCGGCGCCGTATCCCGCCGTGGTGATGGCGCCCGGGTACTGCGCGATCGCGGGCTGGCAGACGTGGGTGGGAAAGCACCTCGCGAGCCACGGCTACGTGGTACTGACCTTCACCGATCCGACCTTCTGCTCGTCCACCGAGTACGGCCAGGACGTCGGCATGGAGGCGGGTTTCGACGTGCTGGCGGCGGAGGCGAGCACGCCGGGGCGGCCGATCTTCGGCTTGGTCGACATCGTCCGGCGAGCCACGATCGGCCACTCGATGGGCGCCGGCACCGCGGCGAAGGTGTCGACCACCGACGCCGCCGTGCTCGCGGCGGTGATGATGGGCGGCGGGGGGCTCGGCGAGCCGCTGGTGTCCGAGATCTCGGCGCCGCTGCTCCTCATGGCCGGTGACCTCGACTGCCAGGCGGGCTACCTGAACGACCTCTCGACCTACGGCGTGCTCGCGGGCGTGCCGAAGCAGGTCGTGGTGATCGCCGGCGCCAACCACTCGGGCTTCACCGACGAAGGCTCGCTCGGCGACGTGCTCGGCCCCTCGCTCGGCGACTGCCCGCGCACCATCGAGGTCGAGGACCACCAGCATCGCCTCGCGCGCCGCTACTTCACCGCGTGGCTCGACCACTTCGTGAAGGGCCAGGACGATGCCCTCGGCTACCTCGGCGGCGCCGGCGCCGAGTCCGACCTCGCGTCCGGCCTGCTGAGTCACATGCAAGCCGACCTGGGCGGGTGAGGTCGAGGCGCGGTTGGTGCTCGCGGGGAACCGAGGCCGGAGACCTCAGCCGCCTTCTACAGCGAGCGACGATCCGCCGCGATCTGACGGCGGCTTGTCGGTCTCGCGATCAAGGAGCCTGAGGTTTCCGGGCTGAGTAGCGATTCGCGGGGCAGGAGGGGCACGCGTCGCGTGCCCGGCGATACGCGACGTCGTGGTCGCCGCCGAGCGCGCGGATCGCGGTAGGAAGCGGACCCGAGCGGGATCGGCGGCGAATGCGACAGCGTGGGGCGGTCGCTGATCGGGAAATCGGGCGAGCTCTCGCTCGCCCCTACGCACCCATGCGTGCGCCGATCGGGCGTGTGCCGGACGATCACCGATCGGGTCGGAGGGACCGCATCCCGGCGGTCCGCCGACGATGGCGACGCGGCCCGACGGGATTCGGGCCCTCCGAACTTCTCGGGCGCAGGGCGCGCCTCTCCGCGGGGGCTGGAAGAACCCCGAGCGAGCGTCGTTAGCTCGGTTGCTCGGCAGATCCGTCGCCGAGCGGACCCGGTGATCGGCGCGTGCCAGCGGCACGCCGCGAGCGCAGCGAAACGCCTCGGGGGTGGGGTCCCGTCGCGACCGCCGGAGTGGCCCACGAACGGGTGTAACGACCAGCACGCGCCAGAGGCGCGCGGCGCGTCGTCGCGCCGGATTCGGGGCGGGGTCTTGGAAAGACCCCGCAGAAACGCAGTGCGGGGGGCTGGAACAGCCCCCCGAGAAAACTCACAGCCTCGGCGACGGGTTGGCGAGGGTGCCGGCGAGCTTGAGGGTGAAGTAGCCCTCGGCGTCCTTCTTCACGCGGAAGCCAGCGATCAGACCTTCCATCGCCTTCAGGCTCGAGCCGTCGGGGAGCTTGAACTTCACGTCGGCGGCGAGCGGACCGTTGGCGATCGAGCGCCCGCGCATCGTGACGTTGCCCGAGGCGCTGCCTTCGACGTCGGGGCCCTTCACGGTCAGCGAGTTGATGTCCACCTTGGGACCGTCGACGGTGACGTCGAGCTCGGCCTTGGCGAACTTGAGCGGGCTGGGCGGGATCTTCATGCCGTTCGAGTTGATCGGCGGGATCTCACCGTCGCTCGCCTCGAGGTGGATGGCGCCCTTGCTGCCCTCGACGCCGTTGCCGATGTCGAGGTCGATCTTGCCGCTCACCGAGCCGGACGCGCCGGCGGGCAGTGACGGCAGCGTGGCCTGGGCGAGGTCGAGCTCGTCGAGGCTCGCGGTCACCTGCGTCCGCAGCTCGGCGGTGACGGCGGCGGTGCCGTGCGCCCGCCCGCCGAAGAGCTTGGCGTCGAAGCGCACGGCGCGCGCGCGCCGCAGCAGCTTGAGGTACGCGGGGGCGAGGTCGACCTGCTCGACCTCGATGGCCTGCGTGGGCGACCAGCCCATCGGCGTCCACGACACCCCGGTGAGCCGGAGCCCGCCGAGCGCCGTGGCCTCGAGGCCGTCGAAGCTCAGCGCGCCGATCCCGAGCGTCGCGAGGCGCGGCTCGATCAGGCTGCGCACCTGCGCGTAGGGAAAGCGCAGGTAGGTGAAGTAGGCGACCAGCAGCAGCCAGCCGAGGGTGAGGGCGACGTAACGTCCGACCCGCTTCACGAGCGCTCTCCCGCGCTTGCGCTCGCCACCGGCTCGAAGCGCGAGATCGTGACGCTCAGGTCGAACAAACGCTTGCCTTCGTCGCCGTGGGTGTCGACGCGGAGCCGGCTCACCTTGAGGCGCTGCGGCGCGCGATCGATGCCGACGAGCAGCTTCACCATCGGCTCCTGGGCCAGGTTCTTGAGCTGGATCTCGACCGCGCTCTCGCGGAACTCGGCGTCGCCCGGGGGGACCGGCCGGGTGCGGATGGTCGCCACGGCATCCTGCGCGCCGGCCTGGTTGGCGATCTCCTGCACCCGCTGCTGGAGCGAGGTGTTGTCGCCGCCGCGCGCTCCCGGCAGCACGTCGGTGAGGAGCTGCTTCTTCGCGCGGTACTCGCCGATCAGCGCCTGCATCTTCTCGAGCCGCTTGCCGCCATTGGCGATCTCCTGTTCGAGCCGGTCCATGCCACGCGCGCTCTGGACCACGATCGTCCACGCCAGGAGCAGCACCAGCACGACGCCGGCGCCGGCCACGAGCTTGCGCTCGCGGGGCTGCAGCCGCGCGAACGCCTGGCGAGCCTGGTTGAGGATGGGGAGCTCGATCACGAAGCACCTCCGGCGGCATCCTCGCGGGCGAGTTCGAGGACCATGGTGAAGCGGATCTGTGGCCCGTCCTTGGCCTGATCCTGGACGCGGACCTCGCCGAACGGCTCGACGCCGGTGAGCGCGGTCTTGAGCTTGTCGATGCTCTCGAAGCGGTCGGTGCGGCCCTCGAGGGTCACGCGCCCGCCCTCGAGCGTCATGCCGTCGAGCGTCACGTCCACGTCGGCCGGTGCCGCCTCCGAGATGGCCCGCAGCACCTCCGCGGGCGGCGCGGTGCCCGCGAACACCGCGATCTTCTTGTCGAGGATGCCGATCTGCTGGCGGGTCTGCGCCTCGGGGTCCTGGATCGGTACCTCGGGGAACTCGGCGCGGAACACCTCGATCACCTGCGCCCTCACCGCGGTCGCCTGGCGGCGCAGGCTGCCGTAGCGCACCCCGAAGCTCACCAGCCCGGCGATCAGCATGGCGGCGATCGGGATGGCGAGCGGTGCGACGCGCCGGGTGATCTCGCGCACGTCGCGGCCGTAGGCGAAGCCGCCGTGGCGGAAGTTGAGGTCGCTGCCGCGCCCGCCACGGGAGCTACGCGCGCCACGCAGCGCCAGACCGTAGGCGACGGCGCCCTCCGGCCACGCCGTGCTCTCCGCCGTGGCGCCATCGGGCGGGGCGGGTACCTCGGCGGCGAGCCCGCCGTGCTCGGCGACCAGCCGGTCGAACCCGCGCGCCCGCGACGCCCCACCCACCAGCCAGACCTTCTCGATCGTGACGCGCGCCTTGAGCTCGATGGCGCGCAGCGAGAGCGCCACGTCCTCGGCGATCGCCGCGTAGGCGTCGCGGAGCGTGGCGCGGGCGGCGGCCGCGACGGCGTCGTCGGCGTCGTCCCCGAGCGCGGAGACGTCACAGGTGGCGAGGAGCTCGAGCTTGCGGCTCTCCGCGTCTGCCGGCTCGAGCCCGAGCTTGGCGGCGAGCGCCGCGGTCACCAGGTCGCCGCCGACGGCGACGGTGCGCACGGCGACAAGGCGGCTCGCGGAGGCCACCACGATGCGCGTCGTGGTGGCGCCCACGTCGACCAGCGCCCGTGGCTCGGCGCCCAGGCCGAGAGCGGTGGCGGTGGTCCACAGCGCCGCGACGTCCAGATCCAGGATGCGCGGCTCGAGGCCCGCCTGGGTGAGGGTGGCGAGGCGTGCCTCGACCGCGGCGTTGGGCGCGAGCGCCGCTGCGACCAGCGCGCCGTCCTTGTCCGCGACCAGGATCTGGTGGCTCAGGTGCTGGTCGTCGATCGACGCCAGCACCAGCCCCTCGACCTCGCCCGCGAGCGTCTGCTCGATGAGCTTGGGGCTCGAGAACGGCATGCGGAAGAGCAGCAGGCTCGCGGCGTCGCTGCCGAGCGCCGCGATCACCGACTCGAAGGGACCCTTGGCGGCGGCGCGCAGCCGGGCGAGGCGCTCGGTGAGCTCGGCGCCCTCGGCGCGATCGGCCGCGACGCGCGCCGACCACAGCACCGAGGGGACCTTGCCACCCGAGATCGCCACGGCCTTGATCGCCGTGCGTCCCACATCGACTCCCAGCGTGATGGCCATCGTCAGGTCGCCCTCCAGTAGATCAGCTCGGTGATGCCATCGTTGTTACGGCGCACCACCGCGTGCAGGAGCTTCAGGTTCTGGGCCTGGACGACGTTGCCGTCTTCCTCGTCGCCGCCCTCGGGGATCAGGCTCGCCGAGCTCGAGATGGTGAAGTGGTTCGAGTCGGTGCGGAAGAGCTTCTCGAGCGCCGCGAGGCGCTCGTCGGGGAAGGAGGCGCCGAAGCCCTTCAGGTACTCACCAACCTCGCTCGGCTTCTGGAACGGCTCGTCGGTGCGCTTCTGGATCAGCTCGTCCATCAGCGACGAGTCCGCCTCGGGCAGGAGCACGGTGAGCAGCTCCTTGGGGGCGGTGTTGATGTTGATCTTGGGCTCCGTCACGTAGGGCGTCACCAGGTCGGCGAGGACGCGGAAGACCTTGGCGTCGATTCCCCGCACCATGCGCAGCTCGTCGAGGGTGCTGAGCGGGCCGTTCTTGGTCTTGTAGGGGGGCTTGAGGCGCTCGTAGAAGTTGATCTCGGCGCCGTCGCCGCCGTAGGGGTCGTCGTCGGGATCGAGCCAGTCGACCAGCGCGGGCGCGACCTCGGCGGGGATCTCGAGACTCTCGAGGAGGCTCGTGAAGACGTTGTACAGCTCTTCGTCGACCTGGGTCTCGGTCTGCGCCGGCTGGCCGCCCTGCTGGGGTGTGGTGGTGCGCTTGATCAGCGCGTTGATCGGGAACTTCCGCTCCTCGTCCACCAGCGAGAGCGACACCAGCGCCTCGTCGACCGGGTAGGCGATGGGCGCGGCCCAGGTCTCGGTGGTGGCGTCGAAGGCGTTGTCGCGGCGGTCCTCGGTGAGCAGCGAGCGCGCGGCCTCGATGCCGGACTTGGCCAGGTAGTAGAACTGGGTGTCGAGGGCCACGTTCGCCGCGATCTGCGCGTCGATGCGCGTGGTGTACTGGGTCTCGATCTGCATCGTCGCCACGACCGCGATGATCAGCAGCACCAGCAGCAGCGCGACGCCGCGCTCGCGTCGCCGCGTCGAGGCGGGCCGGTCGGTGCGGAGCTGGGGGCGCTTCATCGGTGCGGGCTCATTGCGCCAAGGTGGCGTCGGTGACCAGGGGCGGCTTCGCGAGGGCGAGGCGCGTGACGGACGTGAACGCGACGTCGCGGCCGTCGGCATCGCGGACGATCAGCGTCGTCTCCACGGCCAGCGGCAGCAGTCCCGTGTTCACCTCGCGGGTGAGCTCCTGGCCCTGCTGATGAGCGAGCTGGTCACCCTGGGCGCGCGCGTCCCAGCGCTCCTGGAGGGCCTCGGTGCCGTCGAAGTAGCGGAAGTTGAGGCCGCTGACCCTGGCGCTGAGGATGGTCAGCACGCCACCTTGCTCGTGGTCGTCGTCGAGGTAGGCCTTCTCACGCCGCACCAGCAGCGGCTCACGGGTCTCGGGGTCGGGGCGGATCTGGTACTCGACCTCGGCGAGGTCGGACTCGGGAGCGTTGGGGTCGAGCGGCAAGTGGTTCAGGGTGGAGAAGACCAGGCGGTCGGCGGGTTGGCTGCGCGCGCCGGTGCCGTCCTCGCCGACCAGCACCATGTCGGGGTTGTCGCTGAAGATCGCCGCGGACTGCAGGTCGTCGCCGATCCGGTCGAGGATGAGGCGCGCGGTCTCGTTGAGCTCGCGGCTGTGCTCGACCGTCTGGTACGAGCGCACGCTCTGATCGAAGGTCTGGTACACGGCGACCATGAGCAGCGAGAAGATCGCGATGGCGATCAGCACCTCGATGAGGGTGAAGCCGCGGCGCGAGGCGAGGGGACGGCTCATCGCATCCCCCGGCCGAGGGTCCGGTCCTGGTTTCCCTCGAGGATCTCGACCTCGCCGCCGATCGGGCTCACCACCAGCGTGAACGCCTGCTCGCCGTGCTCGCGCCCGAGGTGGATCACGGCGGGCTCCACGTAGCCGCGCGGCAGGAAGTGGATCTGGGCCATGCCCTCGGTGCGCAGCGCTCCGTCGTGCTGGGTGGTTCGCACACCCTGGAAGATCACGCCGTCGGGCAGGCTGCGGATGGCCGAGAGGCCGCTCGAGTCGCGCTCCCACTCGCAGCGGTTGTCGGGATCGGGCACGCACTTGGCCACCCAGTAGCGGCTCGCGTCGAGGTCGAGCTCGAGGCGGAAGATGCCGCGCGTCGCGACCGACTCGCCGTGCACGTAGCGCGCGGCGCCGGCGATCATGCGCGCCGCCGAGCGCAGCCGCGCGCCGCTCACGTCCTGGAAGGTCGGGATCGCGAGCGCGAGGGTGACGGCGAGAAGGAACACCACGACCAGGAGCTCGATGAGCGTGAAGCCGCCGGCGCGGGAGGCGTGGTGGGTGCGGGCGGGGCTCACGGCGTCACTCGTCCGGGGTCTCGCGGGCGTCACCCTCGCCGCTCTCGCCGCCGCTGCCGCCGGCCGTCGTCTGATCCGCGGCCACCCGATCGACGATGAAGTTGGTGAGCTGGTAGGCGCGCGCGGTGCTGCCCTCGCTCCACACCACCCACAGCTTCACCTCGCGCACGGTGTTGGCGTCGAGCCCGGCGGGCGGCTCGACCACCGACTGCTTCCACGAGAACGACGCGGCGTTCTCGCCGAAGTCGCCGTTCGAGTCGCCGAGCTCGGGGAAGCCGGCGAGCTCGACCCGGGTCATGCGCTCGCGCGCGAGCAGTGTGGCGATGGTCTTCATCTTGGCGCTGTACGCGAGGTTGAGGCTCGCGTTCATGCTGCCGAGCAGCGGCACCAGCGCCATGGCGAGGAGCGCGACCGCGATCAGCACCTCGAGGAGGGTGAACCCCGAGGTGCTGCCGCCGCCGACCGGCGGGCGGCGCGGTCCCGATCGTCGGCACGCGTGCACGGTGTCGTCCCTCGCCGTCAGCGCCTCACTGGCCGAGGTTCCAGTTGCCGATCTCGGCGTCCGGCCCGTCGCCGCCCGGTGCGCCGTCGGCGCCGTAGCTCCAGATGTCGACGTCGCCGTGGACGCCCGGCGAGGCATACGCGTACGGGTTGCCCCATGGATCCTGCGGCATGCGCTTGATGTAGCCGCCGTCGCGGTAGTGCTTGGGGACGCGCCCGCTGCCGGGCGGCTGGATCAGCGACTGCAAGCCCTGGTCGGTCGAGGGGTAGACGCTGTTGTCCATCTTGTACTGGTCGAGGGCGCTCTCGATCGCCGAGATGTCGCTCTTGGCCTTGGTGACCTTCGCCTTGGGGACCTCGCCCGAGACGTTGAGGGCGACGACCGTGGCGAAGATCGCGATGATCGCGACCACCACCAGGATCTCGATCAGCGTGAAGCCGCGCTGGTCGTGGCGCGGCGCCAGCCCGGGCGCGGCTCGATGTCGAAGACGGGGGATGGGCTTCATGACGTTCTCTCCTTCGGGATCGCGGATGCTCAGGCGACGGCCATGAACCCGGCGCACGCCGTGGTGAGCTGATTGAGCTGGAAGATGGGCTGCAGGATCGCGAGCGCGATGAACACGACGATCCCGGCCATGAGCAGGATGATCACCGGCTCGAGGAGCGACGTGAGCTGCATGGTCGCCGTGGCGACCTCGCTGTCGTAGGCGTTCGCCACCTTGCCCAGCATGTCCTCGAGCTGGCCGCTCTGCTCGCCGATCGCGACCATGTGGATGAGGATCGGTGGGAAGACGCCGCTCGCGCGCAGCGGTGCCGAGATGCTGGCGCCCTCCTGGATCGAGGCGCGCGCGTCCTGGATGGCGTCGGCGAGCACGCGGTTCGCGACCACCGCCTCGACGATCTCGAGGGCCTTGAGGATCGGGATGCCGCTCGCGAGCAGGGTCGCGAGGGTGCGCGCGAAGCGCGCCACCGAGATCTTGAGGATCAGCTCGCCGGTGATGGGGAAGCGCAGCTTGATGAGGTCGAGGTGGCGCCGCCCGTTCTCGGTCTTGCCGTAGCGGTTGACCGCGAACACCGCGGCGACAGCCCCGAGCGCCAGCATCCACCACCAGGCACTCAGGAAGTCGCCGATCCCGATGAGGGTGCGCGTGAGCGGCGGCAGCGCCTTCCCCATGGTCTCGAAGATCCCCTTGAGCTGGGGGATGGCCTTGGTGAAGATCAGGAACACGATGATGCCCGCGACCGTCAGCATGAGCGCGGGGTAGGTGAGCACCGCCTTGAGCTTGGCGGAGTTGCGGGCGTGCTCCTCGAGGTAGTCGGCGAGCCGGACCAGCACGATGTCGAGGGCGCCCGACGCCTCGCCGGACTTCACCATGTCCACGAACAGCTCGGGGAAGATGCGCGGGTGCTCGCGGAGCGCGTCGGCGAGGCTCAGGCCCTCGTTGACGCGCTCGCGGACCTTGGTGAGCGCTTTCTGCAGGCTCTGCTTGGGCTGCTGCTCGAGGGTCGCCTGGAGCGCCGCCACCAGAGGCATGCCGGCCGAGGTGAGCGTCGAGAGCTGGCGCGCGACCACCGCCACGTCCATCACGTTCACGGTCTCGAACAGCGAGCGCAGCCGGAAGCGGCGCTCGAGGAGGCCGGACTGGGCGGCGTTGACCTCGGCGGTCAGGTCGCTGGCGAAGATGTTCTGCTTGCGCAGCTTGGCGCGCGCGGCGCGCGGGCTGTCGGCGTCGATGATGCCCTTGACGGGCTTTCCCTTCTCGTTGACGCCGCGGTATTCGAAGACCGGCATGACGGCTCAGGCGGGGGTGGTACTCACCGCGGTGAAGGTGGCGACGGACGGCGCGGCGCGCGGGCAAAACACGGCGCGCCTCACATCACGTCCTGGGTGACGCGGATGATTTCCTCGACGGTGGTGATGCCGGCGAGCACCTTGCGCGCACCGTCGGCGCGCAGCGTGATCATGCCGCTCGCGATGGCCGCGCGGCGCACGGTGGCGGTGTCGCCCCGGCCGAGGATCGCGTCGCGGACGGCGTCGTCGACCACGAACAGCTCGTAGATGCCGGTTCGCCCCTTGTAGCCGGTGCGCATGCACGCGTTGCAGCCGGCACCCTTCCAGAGCACCCCGTCGCGCAGCTCGGCCTCCTTGACGCCGAGCTCCTTGAGCTCGGTCTCGGTCGGCTGGTAGGGCTTCTTGCACTGCGGGCAGATCACGCGCACCAGCCGCTGGGCGAGCACGCCGAGCAGCGACGACGCCACCAGGAACGCCTCCACGCCCATGTCGACGAGGCGCGTGACCGCGCCGGGCGCGTCGTTGGTGTGCAGGGTGCTGAACACGAGGTGGCCGGTGAGCGACGCCTGGATCGCGATCTCGGCGGTCTCGAGGTCGCGGATCTCGCCGACCAGGATCACGTCCGGGTCCTGGCGCAGGATCGAGCGCAGGCCGCTCGCGAAGCTGAGCCCGATCTTGGGATGGACCTGGATCTGGCCGATGCCGCGGAGCTGGTACTCGATCGGGTCCTCGACGGTGATGATGTTCTTGTCGACCGAGTTGATGCGGGTGATGCCCGCGTAGAGCGTGGTGGTCTTGCCGCTACCGGTCGGACCCGTCACGAGCAGGATGCCGTTCGGACGGTGGATCAACCGCTCCATGGTGTTGCGGTGGTCCTCGAGGAGCCCGAGCTGCTCGAGGTCGAGCACCACGGTGGCCTTGTCGAGGAGGCGCATGACGATCCGCTCGCCGTGGGCGACCGGGATCACGCTCATGCGGATGTCGATGTCCTTGCCGCCGATCTTGATGCGGATGCGGCCGTCCTGGGGCAGCCGCTTCTCGGCGATGTTGAGCCCCGCCATGATCTTGGCGCGCGAGGTGATCGAGCTCTGGATGCGCTTGGGCGGCCGCAGCACGTCGTGGAGGATGCCGTCGATCCGGAACCGCACCACGAGGTCGCGCTCGAACGGCTCGATGTGGATGTCGCTGGCGCGCTCCTTCACCGCCTGCGCCATGAGCGTGTTGAGCAGCCGGATGATCGGCGCCTCGCTGTCGGCGTCGAGGAGGTCTTCCGGCTCCTCGAGCTCGTGGGCGAGGGTGTCGAGGCTCTCGATGTCGAGGTCCTCGATCATGTCGCGCGCCGAGTCACCGCCCACGTCGTAGGTGCGGTTCACCAGCTCGAGGAGCGCGCGTGGCGAGGTCACCAGCAGGCGCGGGCGTCCGCCCACCAGCTTGGCGACCTGGTCGATCGCGCCGAGGTCGAGGGGATCGGTGACCGCGAGCTTGACCCCGGTCACGTCGCGGGTGAGCGGCACCAGCCCGAAGCGCTTGGCGAACGCGATCGGCACCAGGCTCACCAGGTCGGAGTCGATGTCCTGGCCCGCCAGGTCGGCGGCGAACGGAAGTCCGAGCTGACGAGCCAGCGCCTCGGCGAGGTCGGTGTCGTCGATGCGCTTGAGCCCGATCAGCACCTCGCCCAGGCGCCCGCCCTTCTGGCCCTGGAGAGCGAGCGCCTCGTCGACCTGCTCGGAGGTCACGAGCCCGGCGCGCACCAGGATCTCACCGATCCGCAGGCGGGCCGTGCTCACGCGGCCTCCTCGCTCTCGGTCCACAGGATCGTGGGCGCGCTCGGCTCGCGCCCCTTACCCTCGAGCACCTTGGCGCGGACCACCTTGCGAGCGTCGGACGGGATCACCACCGAGAACGACGCGGTGACCTCCTGGGACTTCTTTCTGGGATCGCTGACGTCGAGCGAGATCTTGACCTCGTGGTCACCGGCCGGGAGACCGTTCACGAACAGGGTGATCGGCGCAGGCGACTCGAGCACGCCGGTGTCGGCGTGACGCGAGAACACCAGATCACCGTCGACGAACACCAGGAGCCCGACGATCCGCTGGTTCTTGGCGGCTGCGGTCTGCAAGGTGAGCTCGAGTGGGCTCGACTCGAACCCGGGCGGGGGCACGGGACCGAGCGCAGCGCGGATCGTGCCAGCGCGCTCGCTCCGCGCCTCGGGCGCGGGCGTCGTGAACGAGGGCGCCGGCACCGGCGCTTCCGCGCCCCGGGTGTCGAACGCAGGCCGCGCGGCCGGTGGAGGCGCCGCCCTCGACAGGTCGGGCTCGGGGGTGACGTCGAGGCGGGCCGCGGGTGGCGGAGTGGACGCCGCCGGTGGCGGCGAAGCCGGTGGGATCACCGGCGCCGCGGGAACGGGCAAGGTGCGGCCGGAAGGCGCGGTCGCCGCTCCGGGTCCGACCGACGTGCGCCCGGTCGGGATCGGCGCCCCGGGGGCCGCGCCGGGCGACGAATAGGTCGAGCCCTCGATGCCCTGGTTGTCGCGGCCATCGATGGTGCGGGGCGGCGTGTAGATCAGCGCCTTCGGCTCGGGGACCTCGGCGGGCCGCTGCGGCGGATACTGCTCGTGGAGGCGGTCGATGTAGTTCTCGAGCGGGTTGACCTGCTGGCTGCCCTGGTAGAAGTCGTCGGTGTCCTGGCGCTTGTTGTTGCTGATCTTGTTGACGTCCTCGTCCTCGCGGACCACGCGTGGCGTGAGCAGGATCATCAGGTTGACCTTCTCGTTACGGTCGGTGTTGGTCGAGAAGAGCCAGCCCAGGTAGGGGATGTCGCCGAGGTAGGGGATCTTGGTCTCGACGGTGGTGAGGCGGTCCTGGATGAGGCCACCGATCACGACCGTCTGGTCGTCCTTCACCACCACCCGGGTCTCCGCCGAGCGCTTGGTGGTGGTGGGGCCGAGGCTGGTGAGGACCTCGGTGTCCGTGGACGGCACCACGGCCGAGACTTCCTGGAAGATGTCGAGGCGGATGTAGCCGGCGTCGCTGATCTGCGGCGTGATGCGCAGCGTGAGGCCGACGTCCTGGCGCTCGACGGTCTGCACCGGGTTGACGCCGCCGTTCGAGAACACCGTGCCGGTCGGGAAGGGCACCTGCTGGCCGACGACGATCTGCGCTTCCTCGTTGTCGGTGGTGAGGATGTGCGGGGTCGACAGCACGTTGACGTTCGAGTTCGCGGCGAGCGCCTGGATCAGCACCGCGGCCGCAGGCACCTCGACGACGTTGCCCTCGGCGTCGCGGAGCTGGACGGTATACGTCGAGGTGATGGCCGCGCCGAAGCCGAGCGGAAAGTTGTTGACGGGGTCCGCGAGCACGCCGCCGATCGGGCTGGTCGGGTCGAGGCTCGACCGGATCAAGCCGAGCGCGTTCGAGCCGCCGGCGATCGAGGACATCTGCACGCCCATCGTCTGCGAGTCGTTGAGTGCGACCTCGAGGATCGCGGCCTCCACGAACACCTGCTTGCGGCGCACGTCGAGCTCGTCGATCACCGGGCGGAGCACCCGGAAGTCCTCGGGGGAGGCGGAGACCAGGAGCGAGTTGGTCGCCGGGTCGGCGGTCACCGAGACCTGCCCGGTGAACTGCTCGCCCGCCTCCGCGGCGGCGCGGCTGACACCGGTGCCGCCCTCCGTGCGGTTGAGCGACGAGGTGCCCGAGCCGAGCGTCGAGCCGATGCCGGCGACGTTGCTGCCGCCGAGGCTGCTCGAGCCGAAGCGATTCGACGACGAGCCGAATCCCGACGAGCCCGACAGGCTGCGGCTGCGCGAGCTCCGCGAACCGCCGCTTCCGCCGCCGCCACCGCCGCCGAGGAGCTGGGCGAGGACCTCGACGATCTCGTCGGCGCGCGCGTAGCGCAGGTGCACGACGTTGAAGTGCGCGCGGCCTGGCGGCGCGTCGAAGTCGAGCTGACGCACCAGCTCGCGGACCTTCTCGATCTCGGCCTGACCCGCCACCACGATGATCGAGTTGGTGCGCTCGTAGGGGAGGATCTTGGCCTGCTTGCCCGGCGAGATCTCGAACTCGGCGGGTGAACCGCCCGGGACGCCGCCCGGGGTCGGCGGACGCGGCGTGCCGGGGGTCGTGCGGATGGTGCGGTTCCCGCCCGACTGGGCGTCGTCGGGGGCGGCGAGGATCTGCGCGACCTTCTCCGCGATGTCCGCGGCCGCCGCGTACTGGAGGGTGAGCACCTCGATGCGCTGCTCGCTCTCCTGGACGTCCACCGCCGCGACCATGTCGAGGAGGCGGCGGATGTTGGAGCCGGTGTCGGTGATGATGAGGGTGTTGGTGGGCGGGTACGGCACGATCGACGCGTCCCGCGAGATGAGCTGCTGGAAGACCTGCGCGAGCTCGGCGGCGTCGACGTATTTGAGCCGCACCATCTGGGTGACGATCATCGACTCCGACGACGGATCGCCACGCCCCGACGAGGTGGGGATGCCGAGGCCCTTGGAGTCACGGGTCAGGACGATCTTGTAGCCGCCGCGGAACGGGATCAGGGTGTACTGCCCGCCCGCGTCGAGCGCCGCCTGGAAGAGCTCGAACGCCTCCTCGGCGGTGACCGCGTCCTGCGAGAAGATCGTCAGCTTCTGGCGGACCTTCTCCTCGAAGATGATCCGCTTGCAGGTGATCTGGTTGATGATCGCAGCGAGCTTCTCGACCTCGATCTTGTGGAAGTTGAACGTGTACTTCTTGCTCGGGTCCGGCTTGGAGCACGCCGGGTTCTCGGCGGCCGCGGGCTCGGCGGCCGCGGGCTCCTGGGCGAAGGCCATGCCCGGACCTACCAGCAGCACGACCAGAAGGCCGCCGGCGGCGGCGAAGGGGCGGATCCACGTTCGCATTCCGACCTCGTTCGAGTGAGTACTCGCTCGTGCCCGGGCCCCGGATCGGTGAGGGTCACCGACGCCGCGACGCCTGCCGAGCGTCAGCGCACCTGGTAGGAGAGCGTCTCCTCGTGGTTGTTGCGCAGCACGGTGACCTGGAAGTCGCGCGAGCTGCGCAGCTCCTGGAACACGTTCAGCGCCACCGCGGGATCGTTGAGCTCGTTCGAGTTGACCTTGCGGATCACGTCGCCGTTGCGGAGCCCGATCTGATCGAAGATCGAGCCGCGCTTGATGCTGAAGAGCCGGAAGCCGTTGGTCTTGCCGTCCTCGAAGTTGGGGACGGCGCGGGCCTGGGTGAGGAGCTCCGAGAGGTTGGCGAGCTGCCCCTCGACCATGCGCGAGTCGAGCGTGTAGCTGCCGTCCGGGTTGCGGCGGATTCCCTCGGCGTCGGCGCCGGGCGGCGGAGGCGGGGAGACCGCCGAGGCGCCCACCGGGCGAAACGGCGCGGTCGCGCCCGGCTGGTCGCCCTCGAGCTCGATCGCGATCTGCTCGTTGCGTCCGTTGAGCTCGAAGCACGATGCGGGTCGCCTCGACGGCGACGATGTCCGCTTCGTCACCGAGCTTCTCGCCCACCAGGTAGATCTTCGAGTCCTGGGCGCCGGCTCGCTCCTGCACCACGGCGACCGACTCGGCGCGGTTGGTCGCGACCACCGTCCCCACCAGCTCGAAGCGCTGCGCGAGCGAGCTGGTCTGGAGCGGTCCGGTGGTCTCCTCGGCGGACGGCTTCTTCTCCGCGGGAGCCTCGAGGGAGGCGATACGGAACAGATTGCGCTTCACGATCGGGGTGACGTATGCGGCTTCGTTCTTGGGCAAGCGCTTGTGCGGCCTCGGCTGGCCGGCGCCAGGCGCGCTCGCCACCGAGATGCCCTGACTGAGACGGCCCGCCACCAGCGACGCGACGACGTCGGCGGCCGCGAGCGCGGTCACCACGAATGCCACCCATCGCGCGATTCGTGCCGCTCGTTTCATGTCTCGGTCCCGAATCGGGAAGAGTGGCAGTCAGCGCCGCGAAATGAAACGGGGAGACAGCGCGATCGCAGGGAGGGCGGGCATCGGTTCGTGGCGCTGGCGGCGGTGCTCGTGTGCATGGTTCAACGCACCCGGTAGCGGAGCGTGCGCTCGATCTGGCCGCGCTCGACGGTGACCTCGAAGGCGTGGGCGTCGCGCAGCGCGGTGAGGCCGGCGAGGGTGGCGTCGAGACCCGAGAGCCGGGTGGCGTCGATCGCGCGCACCACGTCACCGTCGACCAGCCCGAGCTGCGCGAACAGCGAGCCCGGCTTCACCGCGAAGACCCGCCACCCGTCGGTGCCGGTCCGGCCGGTGTTGGGCACGAAGCTGGCGTCCCGCATCAGCCGCGCCGGGTCGGCGCCGACGCGCCGGAAGGTCTCGGCCTCGATCTCGTAGGTACCGTCACCGGCGCGGGTCACCGCGGAGTCGGGCGCCGAGGTCGGCGCCGGAGCCGCGCCTGGCTCGGCGGCGGACTCGTCCGTCGCGTCGAGCTCGAAGGCGAGCGCTTCCAGCCTGCCGCTCGCGCCCACCACGACGCGGCGCTGCTCGATCCGCACCACGCGGGTCTCGTCGAGCGCGCTACCCGCGAGCAGGGTCCGCGCGCCCCCGTCGCTGCCTCGCGGGCGGACCACCGCGCGCGACTCGACGGGGTTCGCGGCGACCACGGTGCCGACCAGCTCGTAGCGCTCCATGAGCGACGACTTCGTCGCCACGCTCGGTGGGGGCTCGCTGACCGGCTGCGACAGCACGCCGAACAGGTTGCGGTGGAGGATGGGACGGAAGCGCTCCGGGAGCGCCTCGGTCATGAAGCGCTCCGCGCCCGGACGCGCCTTCGCTGCGATCGCCGGGCGAAAACCTCCCGTGCGAGGAGCGAGCGCACCGGAGAAGACCGTCGCCAATGCGTCACCCACGAGCGCCGCCGTGGCCAGGAACGCGATCACGCGGGTGGCCAGCGCCACGTACCTCACCGTCGACTCCCGATCGGGCTGCGTGCGAAGCCGCTTCCGGCGTGCGCCGGTTTCGGGAACCGATCGACGGTGACGAGACGGATGGGGTCAGCAAGTGAGGCGCTTCGGTGGGCCAGGGAGGGTAAGAACGCCTTGGCCGCGCGGCATCTTACGTGCGGAGAGTGCGACCCGCAATGCAGCTCGCCCAGGTCTCTCCAGCGCATGGACCGATGATAAAGCAAATTAGTTGATTGTGTCAAGCGAACGATTTAATCTCGAGCCATGAGCAAAGATTTCTCAGGGACCGGGTTACGGGTCTATCCTGGGCGTGCGGTCGGTCCTGGGCCGACCGCGACTCGAGCGGACGAACGCGTGGCGGGCTTCGGCGAATTCTTGCGGCGGAAACGCAGGGAGGCAGGTTTCTCCCAGGCGCGACTGGCGCAGGAGATCGGAGTCACCAACACGTACATCCACCTCCTCGAGAAGGGACGCGTCGACGCGCCCACCGAGCGCCGCTGCGACCAGATCGCGGAAGTCCTCGGGCTCGACCTGGAGGAGGCCCGCGAGATCGCGCGCCGGGATCGGCTCGCGCACTACGTCGAGCGCCAGGGGTGGGGGGCCGACACCCGCTCGCTCGAGCCCGCAGCCGCCGAGGGCCTCGAGCTGAGCTCGCAGGAGCGTGCGCTGATCCGGCTGGTGCGCAGCCTCGATGCCGACACGCGCCGCGACTTCGAGGGGATGGTGGTGATGTTGCTTCGCCATCGCCCCGAGGACGAGATCCAGGAGTGCGTCCGGGCGTTCGCCGATCCGGCCCGGCGGCGCGTGGGGTGAGCCGCATGCGGATCAAGCTCGGCCGGCGCGGCAAGGTGGCGATCGGGCTCGTCGCTGGCGAGCTGATGGTGGTGCTGCTGCTGGTCGCGAACGGTTGGCTGGAGCTCGATCGCGAGGAGCAGCGCGTCGTCCTTCAGAGCCGGATGGCCGGCGAGCAAGCCGCTCGCGAGGTGCGAGGGTTCTTTCGCGAGCATCCGGACCAGCACACGCGCGCCGCCGGTCAGGCGTTCCTGAGCGATTATCTGGCGCGCCGCTCGCCCGCGCCGAGCGAGACCAACGAGGAGTGGGAGCTCGACCCGGCCTTCGCGGCGGGCGCGGCGTCGGGTGGAGTGGGCACCGGCACCGCGAGCGCCCGTCCGCCGGTGCAGCTTCGGCGCGACTTCCACAAGCTGACCTTGGCGGTGCCGCTGTGGGCGCCGGGGGAGACCGTGGGCGGAGAGCTCCGCATCGTCCACGATCGGCGGCGGATCGCCGAGCACTCGGTGCTCGACCCGGCGTGGCTCTTCTTCCAGCTGGTGCTGTTCGCGTTCCTGAGCTTCCAGGTATGGCTCACGGTGGTGTCGCTCGCGCGGCGCGATCGCGTGACGGTCTTCGAGAAGGGCTACCTGAAGGAGCACGCGATCGGTGCGCTCAAGCTCCAGCACCGTTTGCTGGGGCAGATCATCCGCGATCACGAGGACGAGGAAAGCGAGCCCGCCCCGGCGGCCCGCCCCGCGGGCGACGCCCCTCGCGGCAAGGTGATCCCTCTCGACAAGGCGGCGCGCAAGCCGGCCGAAGACCGAGGGCCCCGTCGATGAGGAGCCGCGGCTTCGTGGCGGCGCTCGCGATGGCGGCGCTCGTCGCCGGTGGCTGCGCGGGATCGACCGATGCGGGCCTGCTCCAGGATGGGCCCGTGCTGCGCACCATCGCCGCCGACGGCACGCTGGTGGTCGAGGGTCGGGCCTTCAACTTGAGCGACCGCCCACTGGAGGGCGCACAGGTGGTCGTCACGATCCGGCGCGACGCGCGGCCGTCGATGGTGGTGACCGCGCCGCTCGGCGAGGCCGGCCACGTCGGTGCGTTCGAGACCGTTGCGTTCCGGGTCGAGACCGGCATCCGGGTCGCAACCTCGGCGCAGATGTCGATCGGTTCTCCTCCCCGAGACTCTTGACGACGCCGTCCCGCAGCCGGTAGGAATCCGTCGCGCGGGTGTCGCGCGCCCCGCGCTGCATCGCGGAGCGCGTGACGCGATCACCCGCACGGCGCGGCTGGCACGCTCGCTCGCGAGGTACCGAGATGGATCATCGTTCGGGTTCGGCCTCCCAGGGGACGTCGCCGCTCAAGGCGGCTGGGTTCCTGGTGGGGCTGCTGGTCGTCGTGGCGCTGGCCTTCGCGCTCGGCATGAAGGCCGGTCGGGAGCTCGACGTGTTGCGCCCCGAACGCGGTGGCGAGACCGTCAAGCTCCCCGATCCGAAGTCCGAGGCCAAGGCCAGTCCGGAGGGGGCCGCTGGTGCCCACCGCGACGGGCTCGGTTCGAAGCAGGTCGAGACCGCCGCCCGCGCCGGCACCACGGCCGAGCCGCCCGGACCACGACGCGAGCCGCCGGGCCAGCCGGCGCATGGCGAGGAGCGTGGGGCGAGCGCCGGCTCGGCGGCGCCGCTGGGTGACGAGCCGCCGATGGCGGCGTCGAAGCCCGCTGGCGGAGCGGCGGCGAGCGTGCCGGCCGAAGCGCCGCAGCCCGGGCCCGACTGCACGATCTTCCGCAGCGCGCCCGGTGCGGCGGGTGCGGCCAAGGCGAGCGCGGCGAGCCCGTCGCGCGATTCGGCGCCGGGGACCGAGCCCGCTGCCAAGGCTGCGGTGGCCAAGCCGGGCGAGGCGACGAAGCCACCGAAGGAGACCGCGGCGGACAAGGAAGCGAAGGTCGCGGCCGCCAAGCCAGCGGCGCCCGTCGCGACCAAGCCAGCGGCGCCGTCGGCGAGCTCCGGACAGCTCCGGATCACGCCGGAGTCGCAGAGCACGCCCGACAAGGGCAGCCCGGGCTTCGTCGTGCAGGTGGCCGCGCTCCAGAGCAAGAGCGACGCTGACCAGCTCGCGACCCGGATCCGGGCTCACGGCGCGACGCCGTACATCAACAAGGTCGAGCTCCCGAACGGCACCTGGTACCGGGTCCGGGTCGGCAAGTTCAAGACGACCGCCGAGGCGAAGGCTGCACAGAAGAAGCTCGCCGCGGAGGGCTTCCGGGGCGCCGAGGTGATGTCGGCGCGGTGATTTTCGGAGGGCTGCTCGAGCCCCCCCCCGCCCGCGCGTGGAGCCGCGGCGCGCCGTCGCCGCCGATTCGTGCGGGTCTCACCCCCGAGTCGGCTCGCGCGAGCCCGCCGGCGTCGCCCCGGCGCGCGCCGGGGCCAGGGCCGGGCCGACCTGGGCGCGGCCTCCGACGCGCGCGCTCGCGCCGCATCGCCAACCCGAGTCGCGCGGGTATACTCCCGTCTTTTTGCGAGCCGTGCAGGGTCCACCGGCCGTGCGTCTCGCCCGAGCGACGATGAGTCCTTGCTTCCCCGATCCCCGCGCGTTCCGCGAGTGGACCACGCGCGGCAACGTGGTCCCGGTGAGCCGCGAGATTCTCGCCGATCTCGACACGCCGCTCAGCGCGTTCTTGAAGATCCGTGGCGATCGCCAGGCCTTCCTCCTGGAGAGCGTCGAAGGGGGGGAGCGCTGGGCTCGGTTCAGCTTCCTCGGGCGGTTCGGTGCCCGGCAGGTGATCGCGGATGGCGCGCGGGTTCGCATCCTCGACGGCGATCGCGTCGTCGAGGACCACCCCGGTGGGTCGCCGATGGA
Source organism: Deltaproteobacteria bacterium (assembly GCA_016713535.1). GTDB lineage: Bacteria > JADJOY01 > JADJOY01 > JADJOY01 > JADJOY01 > JADJOY01. The sequence continues at coordinate 30,198 of JADJOY010000022.1, read as the reverse complement.
GGTGTTGCGCCGCGAGGTCGCGCGCTACCACCCGGTCGAGGTCCCCGGGCTACCGCGGTTCTCCGCCGGGCTGGTCGGGTACATGACCTACGACGTCGTGCGCCACTTCGAGCGCCTGCCGGACGTGAAGCCCGAGGTGCTCGGCTTTCCTCGCCTGCACCTGAGCCGCACCGACGCGCTCCTGGTGTTCGACAACGTCCGCGGCACGATCCGCGTGATCCGCAACGTGTTCGTCGACGAGGAGTCCGATCTCGACGCCGCCTACGCGCGTGCGGTGGCGGAGATCGACGAGCTGATCCGCGAGCTGCGCTCACCGCTCCCCGAGCCCGAGAGCCTCGCCACGGCGGAGGGCGACGGGTCGTCGCCGGCGTGGACGTCGAACTTCCCGCGCGAGGACTACCACCGCGCGGTGGAGCGGGCGAAGGAGTACGTGCGGGCCGGCGACATCATCCAGGTGGTGCCGTCGCAGCGCTTCACCACCGACCTCGACGTGCGCCCGATCGACCTCTACCGCGCGCTGCGCGTGGTGAACCCGTCGCCCTACATGTTCTATCTGCGCTTCGACGAGGGCACGCTCATCGGCTCCTCGCCCGAGCTCTTGCTGCGCGTCGAGGACGAGCAGGTGATGACTCGCCCGATCGCCGGCACTCGTCCCCGCGCGGCGTCGAAGAGCGAGGACGATGCGCTCGAGAAAGACCTGCTGGCGGATCCCAGGGAGATGGCCGAGCACGTGATGCTGGTCGACCTCGGCCGCAACGACGTCGGACGGGTGGCGCGCACTGGGTCGGTGAAGGTGCCCGAGTTCGGCGTCGTCGAGCGCTACAGCCACGTGATGCACCTCGTCTCTCACGTCGAGGGCGAGCTCCGCGACGATCGCGACGCGCTCGACGCGTTCGCATCCGCGTTCCCCGCAGGTACGTTGACGGGTGCGCCCAAGATCCGGGCCATGGAGATCATCGAGGAGCTCGAGCCCAGCCACCGCGGTCCGTACGGTGGCGCGGTCGGATGGCTCTCGTTCTCGGGCGACATGGACTTGCATCACCATCCGCACGCTGGTCTTGCGCGATGGCAAGATCCACGTCCAGGCGGGCGGCGGAGTCGTCGCCGACTCGGATCCCGAGCGGGAGTACCGCGAGACGGTCATCAAGGCGCGCGCCGGGCGCAAAGCCGTGGCGCTGGCTCGCGGCGGCCTCGAGAACCTGAGCCTCGTGGACGGCGTGCCGCGGGGCGCGTCCGGGGAGGAGCCCTGACATGCTCCTCATGATCGACAACTACGACTCGTTCACCTGGAACCTGGTCCAGTACCTCGCCGAGCTCGGCGAGGACGTGGTCGTGAAGCGCAACGACGAGATCGGGGTCGACGAGGTGGAGCGGCTCGCGCCCGACCGGATCGTGATCTCGCCGGGGCCGTGCACGCCCAAGGAGGCGGGCATCAGCGTCGCCTTGATCGAGCGCGTCCGCGGGCAGGTCCCGCTGCTCGGCGTGTGCCTCGGGCACCAGTCGATCGGCGCCGCGTACGGAGCGGAGATCGTGCGGGCCCGCAGGCTCATGCACGGCAAGGTCTCGCAGGTCACGCACGACGGAGCGGGCGTGTTCGAGGGGCTGCCCAACCCGTTTCGCGCGACGCGCTACCACTCGCTGGTGATCTCCGAGCCGACGTTGCCTCGAGCTGACGATCACCTCGCGGAGGGAGGACGGCGAGATCATGGGCGTGCGAACGGCCGATGGCCTGGTGGAGGGCGTGCAGTTCCACCCGGAGTCGATCCTGACCGAGTCCGGCATGGAGCTGCTCGCGAACTTCATCCGGCGTACGTGCGCGGGCGCCGGCGCCCGCCGAGGCTGACCGCCATGTCCGCGCGTCCCGAAGGAATCCTCAAGCGAATCCTCGATCGCAAGCGCGAGGAGGTCACCGCGCTCCGCAGGCGCTACAGCCTCCGCACGCTCGAGGACGCGGCCCTCGGCCAGGGCGCCGCCCGCGGCTTCTTGAAGCGCATCGAGGAGGCGGACCCGACGTCCCCCGCGCTGATTGCCGAGTTCAAGCGCGCCTCGCCGTCGAAGGGGCAGCTCGCCACCGGCGTGGAGCCGGCCGAGCGAGCCCGCAGCTATGCGGCCGGCGGCGCGCAGGCGATGAGCGTGCTCACCGACGCGGACTTCTTCCGCGGCACGATGGAGGACCTCGAGCGCGCGCGCGACGCGACCGAGATCCCGGTGCTGCGCAAGGATTTCATCATCGACCCCTTCCAGGTGTTCGAGACCCGCGCTGCCGGCGCCGACGCGATGCTGCTCATCGTCGCCGCGCTCGATCGCGTGCAGCTCGGCGAGCTGCTGGCCGCGGCGCGCGAGGTCGGGCTCGACACCCTGGTCGAGGTCCATCACGCGCGCGAGCTCGACATCGCCCTCGAGCGCGGCGCCGAGCTCGTGGGCATCAACAACCGCGACCTGACCACCTTCGAGACCAGCCTGGACGTGACGCTCAGGCTCGCACCCGAGATCCCGCGCACCATCCCCGTGGTGAGCGAATCGGGGATCTACACCCGGGACGACGTGCTCCGGGTCGGCGAGGCGGGAGTGCGCGGCGTGCTGGTCGGCGAATCGCTGATGCGCGCCGACGACCCGGTCGCGCAGATCCGCTCGCTCCTCGGGCGGGGCCGGCTCACGTGATCCGCATCAAGATCTGTGGCGTGACGAGCGCCGCGGACGTGCGGGCGGTGGCGGAGTCGGGTGCGGACGCGATCGGGTTCAACTTCTGGTCGAAGAGCAAGCGCCGGGTCGAGCCGGCCGTGGCCGCCGAGCTCGCCCGCGAGCTGCCCGCGTTCGTGACGCGGGTCGGCGTGTTCGTGGACGAGGACCGCGCGCGGATCGAGGAGATCGCCGCGGAGGTCGGGCTCGACGTGGTTCAGCTGCACGGCAGCGAGACCGCCGAGCTGGCGCGGAGCCTGAGTCGCAGGGTGGTGCGTGGGGTTCGGGCGCGCTCGGCCAGCGATCTCGATGGAGTCGAGGCCTACGGCGCGAGCGCCGTGCTGATCGACGCCTATCACCCGGATGCGCCGGGCGGTACCGGTCTGCGCGCCGACTGGGCGCTGGCTCGGACGGCCTCGCGACGCTATCCGGTGATCCTCGCCGGAGGCCTCGATCCCTCGAACGTCGCGGAGGCCGTACGGGTGGTCGAGCCGTACGCCGTCGATGTGGCGAGCGGGGTCGAGCGAGCACCGGGGGTGAAGGACCCCGACAAGATCCGCGCGTTCGTGGAGCGGGCGCGCGCCGCGTTCGAGGAGAAGCGGAAGAGCTCATGAAGCGAACCAAGCGTGCGGCCGCGCCGTCGAAGCAAGCGAAGATGCTGAAAGAGCCGGACCGACACGGCCGGTTCGGTCCGTTCGGCGGGCGCTACGTCCCCGAGACCGTGGTCCCTGCGTGCGCCGAGCTCGAGCGTGAGTGGCGCGTGGCGCGTCGCGACCCGAAGTTCCTGCGCGAGCTCGACGGGCTCCTCAAGGACTACGTCGGCCGGCCCACGCCGCTGACCTTCGCGGGGCGGGTGAGCGACGAGCTCGGGATCCGCCTCTATCTCAAGCGCGAGGATCTCTGTCACACCGGCGCGCACAAGATCAACAACACGGTCGGGCAGGTGCTGCTCGCGAGGCGGATGGGCAAGAAGCGCATCATCGCCGAGACCGGCGCCGGTCAGCATGGCGTCGCGACGGCCACGGTGGCGGCGCTCTTTGGCCTCGAGTGCGTGGTCTACATGGGTGAGGAGGACATCGACCGCCAGGCGCTCAACGTGTTTCGCATGCGCCTCATGGGGACGAAGGTGGTCGCGGTGACCTCCGGCACGCGGACGCTCAGGGACGCGACCAGCGAGGCGATTCGCGACTGGGCCACGAACGTCGAGAGCACGCACTACATCATCGGCTCCGCGGTGGGCCCGCACCCGTACCCGTGGATGGTGCGCGACCTGCAATCCGTGATCGGCCGAGAAGCCCGCGAGCAGATCCTCGCGGTCGAGAAGCGATTGCCGGACTGGCTGGTGGCGTGCGTCGGCGGTGGCTCGAACTCGAGCGGCTTCTTCTTTCCGTTCGTCGAGGACACCCGGGTACGCAAGGTCGGAGTCGAGGCCGCCGGCTACGGATCTCGACCGGCCAGCACGGTGCGTCGCTGGGGCAGGGGAAGCCGGGAGTGCTCCATGGCAGCATGAGCTACGTCCTCCAGGACGCCGACGGTCAGATCCTGCCTGCGCACTCGATCTCGGCGGGGCTCGACTACCCGGGCTCCGGGCCGGAGCTCTCGTGGTGGAAGGACGTCGGTGCCGTCCAGTACGACTCGGTCACCGACGACGAGGCGCTCGACGGCTTCGAGTACCTGGCGCGCCGGGAAGGCATCATTCCCGCCCTCGAGACCGCACACGCCATCGCCTGGGTGCGCCGGGCGGCGCGCCGCAAGACCCTTCGCAAGGGGGCACTGGTGGTTCTGAACCTCTCGGGACGCGGTGACAAGGACGTCATGAAGGTCGCCGAGCGGATCGGTGAGCGCCTCGCGGCCGCGCCCGCACGGAGGCGCCGATGAGCCGTCTGGAAGAGACGCTGGAACGGCTGCGTGCGGCGGGACGGCCGGCGCTCGTGCCGTTCATCACGGCCGGCGACCCCGACCTGGCGACCACCGAGAAGCTCATGCTTGTGCTCGAGGCGTCCGGCGCCGACGTGATCGAGCTCGGCATCCCGTTCTCCGACCCGCTCGCGGACGGCCCGGTGATCCAGGTCTCGTACACGCGAGCGCTGGCGGCGGGCACCACCCTTCGTGCGATCCTGGAGAGAGTGGCACGCGTTCGTTCGCGGCTGAGCGTGCCCATCGTGCTCATGGGCTCGACCAACCCGATCCACGCCTTCGGCGCCGCCAAGTTCGCGGCGGCCGCGGCTGCCGCGGGGGTGGACGGCGTCATCATCCCCGACCTGCCGATCGAGGACGGGGAGGACGTGCTCGGACCGCTGCGCGCGCACGGGGTCGATCCGGTCCTGCTCGCCACGCCCACGACGCCGGTCGAGCGCTTGCGCGAGATCGGCCGCCTCAGCCGCGGCTTCGTCTATTACGTGTCGCTCACCGGCGTGACCGGTGAACGCGCGCAGCTCCCCGCCGACCTGACCCGCAAGATCCGGGCGGCGAAGGCGGCTGTGGATCTGCCGGTGCTGGTGGGCTTCGGGATCGGCACGGCGGAGCAGGCGGCGGGTGTCGCGCGGGTGGCCGACGGGGTGATCGTCGGGTCCGCCGTGGTGCGCCGCGTCCGCGGACCGGGGGGGGCCGCGGGTGCCTGCGAACGAGTGGGCAGCTTCGTGAACGAGTTGCGCAAGGGTGTCGACGGCGCGCGCCGACGCCGGGGAGCGCGCTGATGGCGTGGTTCAAGAAGGAAGCCGACGGTCGGGTCGCGATTCCGAAGGGCCTGTGGATCAAGTGCAACGCGTGCAGTCAGATGCTCTACAAGAAGGAAGTGGAGCGCAACTTCAGCGTGTGCCCGAAGTGCAACTACCACTTCCGCATCAGCGCCCGCGAACGCATCGCGATCATGACCGACACGGCGAGCTTCCAGGAGATCGACGCCGAGCTCGAGCCCCTCGACCCGCTCGGGTTCCGGGATCCGGCGCGCTACCCGGCCCGGGTCCGTGACGCCCAGAAGAAGACCGGCAGCCGCGAGGCGATCGTGACCGGCTCGTGCCGCCTGGCCGGCGTCCCCTGCATGCTCGGCGTCATGGACTTCCAGTTCTTCGGCGGCAGCCTGAGCTCGGTGGTCGGCGAGAAGATCGTGCGCCTCGTCGAGGCGGCGATCCGCGACCGCCACCCCGTCGGGATCGTGTCCTCGAGCGGCGGCGCGCGCATGCAGGAAGGCACGCTCAGCCTGATGCAGATGGCCAAGACCGTGGCTGCGCTGGCGCGCCTGCGCCGCGAGGGGCTGCCCTACGTGGCGCTGCTCGCGGATCCGACGACGGGTGGCACGGTCGCGAGCTTCGCGATGGTGGGCGACATCATCCTCGCCGAGCCGCGCGCGCTGATCGGGTTCGCCGGGCCGCGTGTGATCCAGCAGACCATCAAGGAACCTCTCCCGGAGGGGTTCCAGCGCTCCGAGTTCCTTCTCGACCACGGGTTCATCGACCGGATCGTCGAGCGTCGCCACGTGAAGGACACGCTGGCGCAGATCCTGACCCTGTTGCTCGGCCACAGGCAGGGTCCCGGCGCGCGCCGCGGGACCACCGCCGCCGCCTACGAGCCCGTGCCGCGCAATGGCGACGGCCAAGCGTTCTCCGAAACGACCTGACGCGAGGCGTCTCGACGCGCGCGAGCGGCGTGCGCTGGCCTACCTCGACGGGATCGATCCCCGCGACATCCAGCCGGGGCTCGAGCGGGTGCGCGAGGTGCTACGTCGCCTCGGCAATCCCGAGGACCGGCTGCGGATCGTGCGGGTCGGCGGCACCAACGGCAAGGGCTCGGTCTCGGTCCAGGTCGCCTCGGCGCTGAGCCGAGCGGGTCTGCGTGCCGGCCTCTACACCTCGCCCCATCTGATCGACGTGCGCGAGCGGATCCGCGTCGACGGAGCCTGCATCCGACCGTCGGCCCTGGCGCGGGCGATCGAGCGGATCCGGCGCGCGCAGCAACGGAGACCCGCGGTGCGCCTCACGTATTTCGAGATCCTCACCGCCGCGGCGCTCCTCGAGTTCGTGCGGCGCCGCGTCGAGGTGGCGGTGCTCGAGGTCGGGCTCGGCGGGCGCTGGGACGCGACCAACGTCGGCGCCGCGCGTATCGCGGTGCTCACCAACGTCGAGCTCGATCACACCGAGTTCCTGGGGAGCACGCGAGCGTCCATCGCGCGTGAGAAGGTGGCGATTGCGCGGCCGGGTGGGGTGCTGGTGACCGGCGTGACGGGCGGCGCGGCGCGCCGCGTGGTGGAGGAGCACGCGGCGCGCGTCGGCTTCCGCGTGGAGGTGCCGGCGGGCTTTCCGCCCGGGCTGGGGCGCGGCGGCGTCTTTCGGTACGCCGGGAAGCGGTTCTCGATCGACGCCGTGAAGCTCGCCCTCGGCGGTGACCATCAGGCGCGCAACGCAGCGCTCGCGGTTCGCACCCTCGAGGAGCTCGTCGCGGACGGGCTGGAGATCCCGGTCGCGGCGGTCCGGGACACGCTCGGCGAGACGCGCTGGCCAGGGCGCCTCGATGCGGTGCCTGGAAGGCCGTCCTGGCTCTTCGACGGCGCCCACAACCCACACGGTGCGGCGGCGCTGGCGCGGGCTCTGCCGTCGGCCCTGCGCGCGGTCCGGGGGGCGCGGGTGCTGGTGGTCGGCGCGCTGCGGACCAAGCATCCGGATCAGATCGTCGCGGCGCTCGCGCGGGTTCGGTTCGAGCGCGTGATCTGCACACGACCGCCGCGCGACGACGCGATGGAACCTCGGGTGCTGGCGCGGGTTGCTCGCGCCGCCGGCGCGCGCGCCGTCGCGGTCGAGGACTGGCGTGAGGCGGTGGACAGGGCGCGAACGCTGGCCCGGCCCGACGGCGTGGTGGTGGTGGCCGGCTCGCTCTACCTCGTCGGCGCCGTGATGGCGCGCGCCGGTGTCTCCACGGCGCTGTGTCGATCCGCGGCGCTCGCGCGAGCCTGACGCGGCAGCGGCGCGGCAGGTGTTGACACGCCCGGACGCTGCGCGGATCTTAGCGCGCGCCGATGGCCCGCCCCGATGCCGACTCGATCCGCCGCGAGCGTGAGCGTTCCGTGAGCCGGCCCGCACGACGACCGCGCGCCGTCGCGTTCGCGTGCCTGCTCGTGGTCGTGGCGCTTGCGAGCCGAGCGCGCGCGACGGACGCGGCACTCGAGGCGGCGACGCTCGGCGGAATCCGGGTGAGCACCGGCGCCGAGCAGACAGCGGTCTTCCTCGATTTCGACCGCCCCGCGCCGTACCTCGACCAGCTCCGGCCAGCCGCCGACGGCACGGCGGTGGAGCTCCAGGTGTACGGCTCGGCCATCGGAGCCGGCGTCGCGGCGCGGACCACGCCCAGGGATCCCCGCGTGCGCTCGATCACGGTGGAGCGCGCCGTCAGCTCCGACGCCCACGGTGGCTTCGTGGTGCGCGTCGACGCCGCTGCGCAGGTGGTCACGCGCGTGACCTCGCTGACGTCGCCCTTCCGGATTCTCGTGCTGGTCGTGGACGCGAGCGCGGGCGCGCCGCTCTCGACACAGGTGACGGTCCCTGCGATGGCGCCGGCGTCCGGTGACGGATCCACGACCGCCGCGGCCGCGCAGGCGGGGGGAGCCACCACCTCCGGCGAGGCCCAGGTGACCAGCGGCGCCGCGCCGGAGAAGAAGAAGCGGCGCCGGTCCAAGATCTCGGCCGACTCCTACGACCAGGAAGCCCTCGGTGGCGACGTGGAGGAGGACGTCGTCGACGAGGAGAGCGGCGACGTCGAGAGCTCGCAGCGCGCGCCTCGCAAGCCGGGTGGCGGCGGAGCGGGCAACGTCCAGCTCAACGCCGATCGCGTGGTGCAGGATCGGCAGTTCGACGAGTTCATCGCGGAGGGCAGCGTCCACGCCGTGTACGGGGACGTCGAGGTCCGGGCCGATCGCGTGGTCTATCGCGCCGGCTCGAGCGAGATCCAGGCGGACGGGAACGTGTGGGTGATCTCGCCCACCGGGACGCTGCGCGGGGCCTCGGTCAACCTGAGCCTGGAGACCCTGACCGGGGTCATCTTCGATGGCCGCTTCACCTCGGCGGACGGCGACGTGCGCTTCGAAGGCGCCAAGATCGAGAAGACCGGCGAGCTCACCTACCACGTCGAGGACGCGCGACTGACGAGCTGCGCGTGCGATCCGCCGGACTGGTCGTTCACCGGGAGCGACGTGGACCTGACCCTCGGGGGCTACGCACGAGGCGCCAGCACGACGTTCCGGCTCTGGGACATCCCCGCGATCTGGTCGCCCTATCTGGTGCTGCCCATCAAGAGCGACCGCGAGACCGGCTTCCTGTTCCCGCGGGTGGGGTACTCGAACCGGCGCGGCTTCCAGATCGAACAGCCCTTCTTCTGGGCCATCGACCGCAACATGGACGCGACGCTGATGTTGGAGACGTCGACCAACGAGCGCGTCGGTGGGGCGGTCGAGTTCCGCTACATCCGCACCCTGTCGAGCGCGGGTGAGATCGCGGCCCGCTATTTCCAGGAGAAGGAGCCCGAGGCGGCCACCGACGCGGAGGGCAACCCGCTCGAGGTCGATCGGCAGCGGTACGCGATCGAGGCGTTCCACGACGAGATCTTTGCGCCGGGGGTACGCGGCAAGGTGATCGTGGATCTCTTGAGCGACACCCAGGTGAACCGCGACACCACCGACGACCCGACGCTGCGTTCGCAGCGTTTCACCCAGTCGAAGGCGACGCTCACGTCGAGCTGGCGGCGGTGGAGCTTGCTGGGCGCGGTGCGCTGGTACGAGGACCTCGAGACCGACGCCAACAACGAGCTGCAGGACCTTCCGGAGGTGACGTTGCGCGGCATTCGCCAGCCGATCCCCGGCACGCCGATGCTCCTCGACATGCGCAGCGACGCCACCGACTTCTACCGTCGCGAGGGCGCCGACGGTCTGCGCTGGGACACCACCCCGCGTTTCTACCTGCCCATCGAGATCTCGCATTTCAACCTCGAGCCCTCGATCGAGCCGCGCGCGACCTTCTATTACGCAGACGCGACCTTGACCGATACCGAGACGGACCCCGTGACCGGCGAGACCACCAAGGTCACGAGCCTGGAGCGGACCAGCGCGGCGCGGCTGCTACCGCACGTCAACGTCACGCTCGACACGACGATCTCGCGGGTGTTCCGCGGCGACAGCACCGATCCGCTCGAGACGCGCTGGAAGCACGAGCTCGATCCGTACGTCGAGTACGACTGGATCCCCGAGGTCGACCAGACCCCGCTCCCGTCGTTCGACCGTGTCGATCGGATCGCGCAGAAGTCGCTCTTGACCTACGGGGTCGAGCAGACCCTCTTCAGCCGTACCGGCCGCCAGGGCTCGATCGACAACGTGGTGACGCTCACCTTCGAGCATTCGTTCGACCTGCTCCAGGAAGCCTGCGAGAACGGGGTGTGCCCGGTGCACGGCGAGGTCTCGTTGTGGCCGGTGAAGGGGGTCCAGCTCGGCGGCTACACGGACTGGGACCCCGAGACCCAGGAGTTCGCCGACTACACCCTCCGGGCGGCGCTCGGCGATCCGCGTGGCGACCGGCTCTCCACGCGGTACCGCTTCGTCAACGGTCGGATCGAGGACGTGAACGCCGGGGCGCGCGTGGTTCTCTGGCAGGGGACGGCGCTCTACGCCTCGACCCGCTTCGACCAGCTCAACTCGCAGTTCCTCGAGAATCGTGGCGGCCTCCACTTCACGGCCCCTTGCGACTGCTGGGGGTTCGACCTGTGGGTGATCGACCGCACCAACCCCGAGGAGACGAAGTTCGGCGTCCAGTTCAACTTCGAGGGGCTGGGCTCGGCGGGGCAGGCGCCGTGGTGGGCGCAGAAGACCGATCACCGCACGTCGCTGATCACCAACGGCCCGTGAACGGTCTGGCCCGCTGGAAGCCGATCGCCGCTCTGGCGAGCGGTCTGCTGCTGGTCGCGGCGTTCCCGATCCACCCGCTTCGGTTGCTGGCGTGGGTTGGCTTGGCGCCGCTGCTGGTCGCGCTCGCGGGCGAACCGTGGCGTCGCCGCCTCTTGCTCGGCTGGATCGCCGGGCTGGGGCTCTACCTGGGCGGCCTCTACTGGCTGGTCGAGACGATGCACCACTTCGGTGGGCTGCCGCTGGCCGCGAGCATCCTCGGCCACGTCCTGCTGTCCGCGTTCCTGGCGCTCTACGTGGCCGTGTTCGCTGCGCTCTCGGCACCGCTCGGCCTCGAGCGCGGCTGGGGAGTCTGGGGGCTCGCGGCGCTGTGGGTCACGCTCGAGTATCTCCGCTCGTTCGTGTTCACGGGTTTCCCTTGGCTGACGCTCGGGTACAGCCAGGTGGGATTCCTGCCGATGGTGCAGATCGCCGACGTCACGGGGATCTACGGCGTGAGCTTCGTGCTGGTCGCGAGCTCGGCGGCGGTGGCCGCCGCGTGGTGCTCGTGGACGGGTGGTCGAGCGGTGCCGTTCGCTCACCTGGTGGGCGTGGTGCTGACGGCTGCGTCCATGCGCGCCTATGGCCTCGTTCGTCTCGCGGCCACGCCGAGCAGTGGCGATCCCGTCCGGATCGGGCTGCTGCAGGGCAACATCCCGCAGGATCAGAAGTGGGACGAGGAGTTCCGCACCCGCACCATCGAGACCTACCAGCGGCTGGCGCAGCGATCCGCCGAGAGTCCGCTCGACCTGCTTGTGTTGCCCGAGACCTCGATGCCGTTCTTCTTCCAGCGCGGCGGCGCGTGGGCCGAGCAGGCGCGCGATCTCGCCCGCCTCAACCGCGTCCCGGTGCTGTTGGGAGCGCCGGCCTACCGGCTCAAGGAGGGCGTGGATGCGCCAGCGCCGGGAGCGCGCCTGACCGCTCAGGACATCGAGAGCCTCAACCGTGCCTACCTCCTCGACCCCGACGGGCGCGAGCTCGCGCACTACGACAAGATGCACCTCGTGCCGTTCGGCGAATGGAGCCCGTTCCCCTTCCTCGAGAAAATCGTGGCCGGCGTCGGGAACTTCCACCCCGGCAGGGTTCACACCAACTTCGACGCCGGTAGCGGCATCCGGTTCGCGGTGCTCATCTGCTACGAGGCGATCTTTCCAGCCGAGGCTCGTGCCGCCGTCCTGGAAGGTGCACGGCTGCTGGTGAGCATCACGAACGACGCCTGGTTCGGCCGCTTCGGCGCGCCGTGGCAGCACCTGGAGATGGCACAGGTGCGCGCGATCGAGAGCCGGGTGTGGCTCGCGCGCGCGGCCAACACGGGGGTCAGCACCTTCATCGACCCCTGGGGGCGGCGAGTGAGCGAGACCGGCCTCTTCGCGGAGGCCACGCTCGAGGGCGAGGTCCACATGGGGCCTGTCCTCCAAAGCTTCTACTTGCGTTACGGTGACGCCTTCGTGTGCGCGGCGGGTCTGGTCGTGGTGGCGGTGCTGGCGACCCGCTTGCTCGATCGGCGTCCGTGGCGCGCCATCGCGGGCCGAGCCGCTCGCGACTGAATCTCGAACCCGGGGGAATCGACATGGTGGAGCTGGAAGAGCGCGTGCTCGACGCCGAGGGGCGTCTCGCGAAGGTGCGGCAGAAGATCTCCGACATTCGGGGGCATCTTTGACCTCGAGGCCACGAAGCGAAAGCTGAACGAGCTCGACGAGCTGAGCTCGCAGGGCGACTTCTGGAACGATCGTGACAAGGCTCAAGCGGTGCTGCGCGATCGCAGCAAGGTCCGCGAGGAGCTCGACACCTGGGCCAAGGCGGACTCGGCTCTCGACGACGCAGCCGTGTACGGGGAGATGGCGCGCGAGGGCGAGGCCGAAGCAGTGGCGGAGCTCGAGCAGCGAGTCGACTTCCTCGAAGGCTGGGTGCGTGACCGTGAGCTCGAGCGGATGCTCTCGGGACCCGAGGATCACCGCAATGCGATCGTCGCGATCCACGCGGGAGCCGGCGGCACGGAGGCGCAGGACTGGGCCGAGATGCTGCTGCGCATGCACAAGCGCTGGGCCGAGCGCCGCGGTTTCGAGAGCGAGGTGGTCGATCTCCTCATGGCCGACGACGCCGGCATCAAGAGCGCAACCTTGATCCTGAGGGGCGGACACGCCTACGGCTACATGCGCGCCGAGCGCGGCGTTCACCGCCTGGTGCGGATCTCGCCGTTCGACGCGGCCAAGCGCCGGCACACGTCGTTCTGCTCCGTGGGCGTCTCGCCGGAGATCGACGACGACGTCGAGGTCGAGATCAACAAGGCCGACTTGAAGGAAGACACCTACCGGGCGTCGGGTGCGGGCGGGCAGCACGTCAACCGCACCGACTCGGCGGTGCGCATCACCCACCTCCCGACCGGGATCGTGGTGCAGTGCCAGAACGAGCGCTCGCAGCACAAGAACCGGCACACCGCCATGAAGCTCCTCAGGAGCCAGCTCCTCGAGCTCGAGCTCGAGGCACGGGAGAAGCACCTGGAGAACCTCTCGGGCTCGAAGAAGAAGATCGAATGGGGCTCCCAGATCCGCTCCTACGTGCTGCAGCCCTACCAGATGGTCAAGGACCACCGCACGGGTGTCGAGTCCGGCAATCCCACCGCGGTGCTCGACGGCGACCTCGACCGGTTCATCGAGGGTTATCTGATGGGCGAGGGCGCCAGTGACGGCTCCTCCGACGGGATCGACGTATGACGAGCTCAGGGCTGGTGTATCCGAACGACTTCCGGCCCACCCATCGGGCTCGCGGAGTGGCCGACGAGTTCGGCGAACGCGCGGTGGTAGGTGGTGAGCCCCTCGACGCGGAGGTCGCGATCGGTGGCCGCGTGGTGTCCAAGCGCGACATGGGGAAGGCGGGCTTCGCGCACCTCCTCGACGGCACCGGCAAGCTCCAGGTCCACGGCCGCAAGGACGTGCTCGGCGAGGAGGCGTTCGCGGTGTTCCGCGGCCTCCGTCCGGGCGACGTGGTGGGGGTGCGCGGGCGCCCTTTTCGCACCCGGACCGGCGAGCTCACCCTCGCCGCCAGCGAGGTGCGGTTGCTGGTCAAGGCGCAGCACCCGCTCCCCGAGAAATGGCACGGTCTCAAGGACATCGAGACGCGCTACCGTCGACGCTACCTCGACCTCATCGCCAACGAGGACGCGCCGCGCGTTCGTCACCCGCGCGCGGGTGGTCTCGCTGGTGCGCGCCTTCCTCACCGAGCGAGGCTTCCTCGAGGTCGAGACCCCGATGCTGCAGGCGCTCCCCGGCGGGGCGCTGGCGCGGCCGTTCCAGACCCACCACAACGCCCTCGACGTCGACCTCTACCTGCGGGTCGCGCCCGAGCTGTATCTCAAGCGCCTGGTGGTGGGAGGGCTCGACCGGGTGTTCGAGATCGGGCGCTGCTTCCGCAACGAGGGCCTCTCGACCCGCCACAATCCCGAGTTCACGATGCTCGAGTTCTACCAGGGCTTCGCGACCTACGAGGACCTGATCGAGGAAGTCGAGGAGCTCTTCGTGTACGTGGCGGACGGACTGCACCGGGAGGGTCTGCTCGAGGACCCCAAGGTCCTCAGCTGGGGCGAGCACACGATCCAGATGGAGCGTCCGTTCCGGCGTCTCCGCATGCGCGAGGCGCTCGCCGAGCGGCTCGGCGTCGGGGTGACAGATCTCATGGACCCCGTGAAGGTCGGCGCGCTCGCCCGTGCGAACGGCCTCGCGGTCGAGGGAGACCCGAGCGCCGGCGAGGTGACGCTCGCGCTCTTCGAGCACCTCTTCGAAGCGGAGCTGATCGATCCCACCTTCGTGGTGGGATTCCCGGTCGAGACCTCGCCGCTCGCGCGCCGGAACGACGCCGACCCCTCGCTCGTCGACCGCTTCGAGCTCTACGTCGGCGGGCGCGAGGTGTCGAACGCGTTCAGCGAGCTCAACGACGCCGCCGATCAGCGCCAGCGGTTCCTCGACCAGGTCGCGAACGACCCGAGCGGGATCCGCAGGATCGACGACGACTACGTGCGCGCCCTCGAGCACGGGTTGCCGCCGACCGCCGGTTGCGGCATCGGCATCGATCGCCTGGTGATGCTCTTCACGGGCGCGGTGTCGATCCGTGACGTGCTGCTGTTCCCGCAGCTCAGGCCGCAGTCGGCCGAGGAAGCGGCGGCCGAGGACGCCGCGGTCGAGGGGAGTGGCGAGTGAAGTTCGAGACCTTCGTGGGCGGGCGCTACCTGCGGACCCGCGGCAAGCAGACCTTCGTGTCGGTGATCTCGCTGATCTCGCTCGCGGGGTTCACGGTGGGTGTGGCCGCGCTGATCATCGTGCTCGCCGTGCTGACGGGGTTCGAGGACGCGCTCAAGTCCAAGATCCTCGGCATCAACCCGCACGTCATGGTGCTCAGGTTCGGCGGCGGGATCGACGACCCGGGCCACGTGATCGAGGTGGCACGGCGGACTCCCGGTGTCGCGGAGGCGACCCCCTTCGTCTATGCCCAGATCATGCTCAAGAACGACGTCTCGAGCTCGGGGGTGGTGGTGCGCGGGATCGATCCCGTGACCGCTCCCAAGGTGATCGAGGTGCTCTCGGACCTGGCGTCGGGCAGCCTCGCGGACCTGGCACCGGGCGGGAAGGGTAAGCCGGGAGGCGTCATCCTCGGCAAGGACCTCGCGAGCCAGCTCTCGGTCGGAGTCGGCGATCGCGTCGACGCGGTGTCGCCGCGCGGCTCGATCACCCCGTTCGGGCCTGCGTTCAGCTCGCGCCCCCTCACCGTGGTCGGGATCTTCGATTCCGGGATGCACGAGTACGACAACTCGCTTTGCTACGTGCACCTCGCCGAAGGGCAGAGCCTCCTCGGCTTCGGAGACCAGGTGACGGGCGTGGAGCTGCGTCTCACCGATCCCTATCAGGCGGAGGAGATCGCCACGCACGTCCAGGATGCGCTCGGGTTCCCCTACAGCACGCGCAACTGGATCCACATGAACAAGAGCCTGTTCGAGGCTTTCGCCCTCGAGCGGTTCGTCTACTTCATGGTGGTGCTGCTCATCACGCTGGTCGCGGGCTTCAACATCGTCAGCACGCTCATCATGACGGTGCTCGAGAAGACCAAGGACATCGCCATCCTCAAGTCGATGGGCGCCTCGGCGAAGAGCATCCGCAAGATCTTCCAGGTCGAGGGCCTGACGGTCGGGCTCGCCGGCACCGCGATCGGCGTCAGCGTGGGGCTCGTGACGGCGCTCAACCTCACCCGGCTCGCCCGGGTGGTCGAGAAGGTCTGCAGCTGCCAGATCATCCCGAAGGGGGTGTTCTACATCGACGAGGTGCCGAGCAAGGTGAACTCGATCGACGTCCTGGTGGTGGCGTTGGTGGCGATCGCGATCTCCTATCTGGCCACGATCTATCCGTCCTGGCAGGCTTCCCGCCTCGATCCCGCCGAGGCGTTGCGCTACGAGTGACCGCGCTCGCGCATCCCACCACACCCGTGACCGATCCTCGAATCTCCTCGGCCCCTTCCGCCGCCGTCGGCGGCGACGCCTCCTCGATCGATGCCCTCGGCGTCGCGGTGATCGGGCTCAGCAAGTCGTTCCAGAAGAACGCCGTGACCGTCGAGGTGCTGCGCGCAGTCGACCTGAGCGTCGAGCGCGGCTCGTCGGTGGCGATCATGGGGGCCTCCGGTGCGGGCAAGTCGACCCTCCTCCACGTCCTGGGCGGGCTCGAGCGCCCCACCGCCGGACGGGTCGAGATCGGCGGCCGGGACGTGTATGGCCTGAGCGAGCTGGCGCGGGCCGAGCTCCGAAACCGCCAGGTCGGCTTCGTGTTCCAGTTCCACCACCTCCTGCCCGAGTTCTCGGCGCTCGAGAACGTCATGATGCCGGCCTTGATCGCGCGTGAGAGCGAAAAGGCGGCGCGTGAGCGCGCCGCGGGGTTGCTGGAAGAGGTCGGCGTCGGGCATCGGCTGACGCACCGGCCCGGCGAGATGTCGGGGGGGGAGCAGCAGCGGGTGTCGCTCGCGCGGGCGCTCGTGATGAGCCCTGCGGTGGTGCTCGCCGACGAGCCCACCGGCAATCTCGACGTCTCCACCGGCGAGCGTGTCTTCGATCTGTTGCTCGACATGAATGGTCGCCGCGGCACCACGCTCGTCGTGGTCACGCACAACCCTGAGCTCGCGGCCAGGATGGGGCGTTGTTTTCGTATGTTAGACGGTCGGCTGGTGGCGAGCGGGCCGGACCGGGGACCCAGCGCATGACGAGCCGTGACGAGAATCGTTGGACGTGGTCCGCGTGGGCCCTGGGGCTCGCCCTGGCGCTGCTGGCGTGTGCATCGGCCGGAACGGCGTCGGCGGCGAACGTGACCGTCGAGTCGGTGCGCTTCGAGGGAAACCGCCTCGTCGAGTCCGACCGCTTGATGCAGGAGATCCGGACCCATACGGGCGCTCCGCTCGACGCGGACGTGATCCGCGCCGACGTCAAGGCGCTCTATCGCCTCGGGTATTTCCGCGACATCCAGGTGCGCAGCGATCCGGGCGCCGTCGGGACCGTCGTGACCTTCGTCCTCACCGAGAACCCCCGCGTTCACGAGGTGCGGATCACGGGCAACGACGAGATCAACGAGGACAAGATCCGGGAGGTCGTCGAGGTCAAGCCGCGCGAGCTCCTCGACGACGACAAGGTGCGCGCGGACGTCAAGAAGATCCGTGAGCTCTACGATGCCAAGGGCTACACCCACGCGCAGGTCGAGAGCGAGGTCCTGCCCAGCGAGCAAACCGTCGACGTCGTCTACAAGATCCGCGAGAACGAGGAGGTCTACGTCGTCCAGTTCGCGTTCGAGGGAAACGAGCACTTCGACAGCGACGCGATCCTCGACGTGATCGAGACCAAGGAGAAGTGGTTCCTGAGCTGGCTCACCGAGCGCGGGCTCTACCGCAAGGAGCAGCTCGACGGCGACGTCGCGCGGATCTCGTCGCTCTACTACAACAACGGCTACCTGGATCATCGCGTGTCCGAGCCCCGGCTCGACTTCCGGGACGACGGCCTTCACGTGACGATCGGCATCGACGAGGGACCCCAGTACCGGATCTCCTCGACCGCGCTCTCGGGGGACGTCCTCCCTGATCCCGACGGCTACCCGCTGGTCGACCGCGTGCAGTCGAAGAAGGACGACATCCTCAACCGCGACCTCCTGCGGCAGGACATCCAGCGGCTGACCGAGGTCTACGCCGACCGCGGCTTCGCGTTCGCGAAGGTCGATCCGCTGACGAAGCTCGACCGCGACGCGCACACCGTCGAGGTCGTGTTCCAGATCCAGCAGGGCAAGAAGGTCCACTTCCGGCGCATCGAGGTCGAGGGCAACACCAAGACCCGCGACAAGGTGGTGCGGCGCGAGCTGCGCGTGAGCGAGGGCAGCACCTACTCGGGCGCGCGCCTGCGCGTTTCGAAGCAACGCCTGGAGCGGCTCGGCTTCTTCGACACGATCGACTTCGAGGAGAACCGGACCCAGAAGGACGACGAGGTCGATCTCAAGATCAAGGTCAAGGAGGGGCAGACCGGAACCCTCTCGGCGGGCGCCGGGTTCTCGAGCGTCGACTCCTTCCTGGTGAACCTCCGCGTCACGCAGCACAACTTCCGGGGGCTCGGTGAGAGCCTCGTCGCGAACGCCGACCTGGGCTCGCGCCGTCAGTTGATCGACCTGCAGTTCACCGAGCCCTATCTCCTCGACACGCGGATCTCGGCCGGGCTCTCGGTGTTCAACGACCAGCAGGACTTCAACGACTTCACTCGCTCCCGGCTCGGTGGTAACGCGACCATCGGCTATCCGTTGATCGAGTTCATCGACGGCAGCCTGACGTACGGCTTCGAGCACGTGGAGATCTCGGACGTGGCGATCAACGCCTCGGCCACGCTACGCGCCGAGGAGGGTACCGACGAGATCTCCAGCATCACCGCCGCGGTGCGCCGCAACACGCTCAACAACCGCTTCGATCCGACGCGCGGCTCCGACAACCTGATGAGCGCCGAGCTCGCCGGAGTGTTCCTCGGCGGCACGAGCGATTTCTACAAGCTCGAGGCCCGTACCGCGTGGTACGTCCCGGTGGTGTGGGGGACGGTGTTCGCGCTGCGTGGCCGGATCAGCTATGGCGCGTCGCTCGAGGACGGCCAGGATCTGCCGCTGTTCGAGCGTTACTTCGTGGGTGGCATCAACTCGGTGCGTGGCTACGACGTGCGAACGCTCGGGCCCAAGGATCCGATCACCGGGGACGAGATCGGCGGCAACAAGCAGCTCATCGTCAACACGGAGTTCATCTTCCCGCTGGTGCCGAGCTTCGGGCTGAAGGGGCTCGTGTTCTTCGACGCCGGCGAGGCCTATCCCGAGGGCGTGGGGTACGAGCTCGACAAGCTCCGGACGTCCGCGGGATTCGGGTTCCGTTGGCTCTCGCCACTCGGGCCGCTCAGGCTCGAGATTGGCTATCCTCTGGTCCGCCGCGAAGGGGACGACGCGAGCTCGCTCCAGTTCAGCGTGGGCGCGCCGCTGTGAGCGGCGGCGGGCGCTGCTTCGTCGATATCCCGTAAACACCCGCGGCGCGGTCGCGGAAACAAGAAAGGAAGGACGTCTCATGCCCCGCTACTTCACCCCCTTGCTCCGTGCGTCCGTGCTGGTCGCCGCGGCGCTGTCGCTGCCTCTTACCGCCCATGCGCAGGACGCGCGGGTCAAGATCGGCGTCGTCGATCTGCAGCGTGCGTTGACCACGTCGAAGGAGGGGAAGGCGACCAAGGCGAAGCTCGAGGCCGAGGTGAACAAGGCCCAGGCCCAGCTCGACGAGATGTCGAAGAAGCTCCAGAAGCTGCAAGAGGATGTCGACAAGCAGCGCCTCACGCTGAAGGACGACGCCCTCGCCGACAAGCAGCGCGAGATCGAGAGCACCAAGAAGGACGCCGTGCGCTACCGCAGCGACGTGCTAGACGAGCTCAAGCGCAAGGAAGGCGAGGCCGCCCAGCGCATCCTCAAGGCGCTCGCCGACATCGTGCAGCGGGTGGCGAAGGACGATGGCTATTCGCTGGTGTTCGAGTCGCACAACCTCCTCTATTCGGACAACGCGTACGACCTCACCGACAAGCTGATCCAGCGCTTCGACGCCGAGGGCATGCCAGCGCCGACCGCCGCCGAGGGCAAGGGCTCGAAGCCCTGAGGCGCACGATCCCCGAGTCACCGCCCGTGCGCCTCCGGCGCACGGGCGCACCCACCACCACGAGGCGAAACGATGCGTTTGGGTGACCTGGCGTCCGAGCTCCGGGTCGAGCTCCGCGGCGATCCCGACGTGACGATCGAGGGGGTCGCACCGCTGCATCTCGCGGGGGCCGGGTTGCTCTCGTTCGTCGCCAGCCCCCGCTACCGATCGGCGGCTCGGGCATGTGGCGCGTCGGCTCTGCTCGTGACTCCGGACCTCGGAGAGCTGCCCGGCAATCTGCTGCTCACCCCCACCGTCTACCTGGCGCTGTCGAAGGCGCTCGAGCGGTTCCACCCGCGCGAGCGCCGCGCGGCCGGAATCCATCCTTCGGCCGTGGTCGCTGGATCCGCGTGGATCCACGCGTCCGCTTCCATCGGCCCCCTGTGCACGGTGGGCGAACGCACGCGGATCGGCGCGCGCACGGTCCTGACGGCCGGTATCCACGTCGGCGACGACTGCACGATCGGTGAGGACGGCTGGTTCCACCCGGGCGTGGTGGTGCGGAAAGCTCGGTCATCGGGGACCGGGTGATCCTCCAGCCGGGCTGCGTTGTCGGAGGAGACGGCTTCGGCTTCGCGCCGACCCGGGACGGCTGGGTGAAGATCCCACAAGTGGGGGAGGGTGGTGCTGGAGGACGACGTCGAGCTCGGGGCGAACACGACGATCGACCGCGCGACCCTGGGAAGACCCGCATCGGACGGGGTGCCAAGATCGACAACCTGGTCCAGATCGCCCACAACGTGAACGTCAGGCCGCACTGCGCGTTCGCGGCGCAGGTCAGGATCGCCGGATCCACCAGGATCGGCACCTGGGTCCAGCTCGGCGGCCAGGTCGGCGTGGTGGGGCACATCTCGATCGGGGATCGGGCGCGGATCGGGGCGCAATCCGGAGTGCCGGGCGACATTCCCGCGGGTGCCGAGGTGACCGGCCGGCCGCCGGTCCCGCACCGCGACTTCCTCAAGATCAAGGCGGCCGAGAGCAGCCTTCCCGAGCTGCGCGCGCGGGTGCGTGCGCTCGAGCGCCGACTCGAGCGTCTGAGCCCCGCTCCGGTCGAGGACGCGGCCGCGCCCGCGCGGTCGGGTGACGAGAGGGATTCATGACGGACTCGATCGTGTCGGGTGCCGAGCCGACGGTGCTGGGCATCACCGAGATCATGGGTCTCATCGCCCACCGCTACCCGATGCTGCTGCTCGATCGCGTCGTGGCGATGGACTCGCAGCACGCGATCGGGCTCAAGAACGTCACCGTGAACGAGCCCTGCTTTCAGGGGCACTTTCCGGGACGCCCGCTGATGCCTGGCGTGCTGATCGTCGAGGGGATGGCGCAGCTCGCGGGCGTGTGGGTGATGCGGGAGGCGCCGCCGGACGGCGACGGCTGGTTGCCGAGTCTCACGGGGATCGACCAGGCGCGCTTCCGCCGCCCGGTGGTCCCCGGCGACACGCTGAGGTACGAGATCTCCAACCCGAAGGGGCGACGGAGCGCGGCGCTGATCTTCTGGCGTTTCGACTGCCGGGCCAGTGTCGACGGTCAGCTCGTCTGCGATGCCACCATCAGCGCGGCGTTCTCGCGCCCGGAGCGCACATGATCCACTCGTCGGCGGTGATCGCGCCCGGCGCCGTGATCGGCGAGGGTGTCACGATCGGGCCGTTCTCGGTGATCGGGGGAACGTCGAGATCGGCGCGGGCTCGACGATCGCGCCCCACGTCGTGATCGACGGCCACACCCGCCTCGGCGCGAAGGTGCAGGTCTTCCAGTTCGCGAGCGTCGGAGCGCCACCGCAGGACCTGAAGTATGCCGGCGAGCCGACGCGGGTGGAGATCGGCGATGGGACCATCCTGAGGGAGTCCGTCACCGTCCACCGTGGCACCGAGCCGGGGGGCGGCCTGACGCGTATCGGCGCGGGCTGCCTGATCATGGCCTACGCCCACGTCGCCCACGATTGCAGGATCGGCGACCGGGTGATCCTCGCCAACGGCGTCCAGCTGGCGGGGCACGTCTCGATCGAGGACTTCGCGATCCTCGGCGGGCTTTGCGCAGTCCACCAGTTCGCGCGTGTCGGCTCGTCGGCGATGCTCGGTGGCGGCACGATGGCCAGCAAGGACGTGGTGCCGTTCGTCCACTGCGCAGGCAATCGCGACGTGCAACTGCACGGCATCAACAGTCTCGGACTGCGGCGCCGTGGCTTCTCCGAGCAGCGCATCCGCACACTGAAGGACGCCTATCGAGTGCTTTTCCGATCCGGGCTCCGGCTCTCGAAGGCCATCCAGGAGGTGGAGGCGAGCGTCGAGACCAACGAGGACGTGGCGCATCTCCTCGCCTTCATCCGCGAGTCGGAGCGCGGTATCCACGTGTGACCATGACGGAGCCGATTCCCGTCGCGGTGGTCGGCAGCGGCTATTACGGCAGCCGGCACGTCGCCAAGTACCGTGCGCTGCCGGGTGCGCGGCTGGTCGCGGTCGTCGATGTCGACCCAGCGCGGGCACGGGCGGCGCTCGGCGATCACCCAGCCGAGATCCTCACCGACCCACGTCAGCTCGCCGGCAAGGTGCGGGCGGCGAGCGTCGCCGTGCCGACCACCGCCCACCGAGACGTCGTGGTGGGGCTGCTCGAGGCCGGCATCGACGTGCTGGTGGAGAAGCCGATCGCCACGACCGTCCGCGAGGCGCAGGACATGGTGGCGGTGGCGACCCGCCGGGGCTGCGTGCTCCAGGTGGGCCACCTCGAGCGCTTCAACCCGGTGATCCAGGCGGTCGAGGGGCAGATCACCCGGCCGCTGTTCGCCGAGGTGCAGCGAATGGGGCCTTACACGCAACGCGCCAGCGACGTGGACGTCGTTCTCGACCTCATGATCCACGACCTCGACCTGCTACTGCATTGGATGGACGAGCCGGTGCGGTTCGTCCATGCGGTCGGGGTGGCGGTGGTGACGAGCAACGTCGACATCGCGAATGCCCGCATCGAGTTCGAGGGCGGCTGCGTCGCCAACGTCACGGCGAGCCGGGTCAGTGTCGATCGCACCCGCAAGGTGCGGCTCTTCCAGCCGTCCGGCTACTGGTCGCTGGACCTGGACCGCAAGTCGGCGTCGGGGTTCCGTCACACCCCCGCCGCCGACGGCGGGACGCAGTCCACGATCGAGCCGGCGTTCGTGGAGATCGTCGACTCCGATGCGCTCGCCAGTGAGATCGCGAGCTTCCTCGAGCGAGTCCGCGATCGCGCTCGCCCGGTCGTGTCGGGTGACGATGGGCGCCGGGCCCTCGGCCTGGCCCACCAGATCCTCGCCTCGATGGCCGAGCATCGCGATCGGGTCGCATCCCGACTCGGTCGGGGTGGGATCGGCTCGTGAGCACGGGCGGGCGGATCGCGCCTCGCGCGGGCACCGCCCTCGCGGGCGGCACCGATCACGGTGCGACGACCCCGTCGGCCGGTGACTCGACCTCTGGTCCGGCCGGGGGGAAACGCCGGATCCTGGTGGTCGCTGGCGAGGCATCCGGCGATCAACACGCCGCGAACTGGGTCCGCGAGGCGCGCAAGCTCGAGCCGAGCGCGCGGTTCGTCGGGCTGGGCGGCCCGCGCATGCGCGCCGAAGGAGTCGAGGTCCTCGTCGACTCCGAGGAGGTCGCGGTGGTGGGGCTCGTCGAGGTGCTGGCACACCTGGGGGCGATCGTGCGGGCGTTTCTCACGCTCGTGTCGTTCGCGCGGCGGGAGCGGCCCGAGCTCGCGGTGCTGGTCGACTTCCCGGATTTCAACCTGCTGCTGGCGCGGGTGCTGCACCGCCTCGGTGTGCCGATCGTCTATTACGTGAGCCCGCAGCTCTGGGCGTGGCGACGGGGGCGGGTGAAGCTGATCGCGCGCCTGGTCCGCCGGATGCTGGTGATCTTCCCGTTCGAGGCCGAGTTCTACCGGTCGCACGGCGTGGACGTGCGATTCGTGGGCCATCCGCTCGCCGATGCGCCGTTGGCGGACCGGTCGGCCGAGGACACGCGGGCCGCGCTCGGGCTGGCCGCGGGCGAGCGACTGGTCGCGTTGCTTCCGGGCAGCCGGCGCGGCGAGGCGCGCCGTCTGCTGCCGCCGATGCTCGAGGCCGCGGGCCGGCTCGCGCAGCAGCGTCCTGATCTCCGATTCGCGCTGCCGCTCGCGCACACGCTGGCCGAGGCGGACGTCGCGCCGCTCCTGGCCAGCTCACCGGTTCCGGTCGAGGTTCGACGCGACATGCTGCGCGAGATCCTCGTGACGGCCGACGTCGGCATCGTCACGAGCGGGACCGCGACTCTGGACGCTGCGCGAGCGCACCTCCCGATGGTGATCGTCTATCGGGTCACGGCGCTGACCTACTGGTTCGCGCGGCTGTTGATCCGCGGCGTCGACCACTTCGGGATGCCGAACATCATCGCCGGCCGCCCCATCGTTCCCGAGCTCCTCCAGGAGCAGGCGAACCCGGCGGAGATCGCCCGGCGAGCGGGCGAGCTGCTCGACCACCCCGAGGTCGCCGAGCGTGCGCGACGCGCGCTCGAGGAGGTGGACCGGGCGCTGGGTGCGCCAGGTGCCAGCGCGCGTGCCGCCTCGGCGGCGCTCGAGGTCGCTTCACCCGCGCCAGAGGTGCTCTCGCGCCGGCGCAGCACGACGGGCGAGCTGGTGCGCCGCCTCCTGCCTTACTTCCGGCCCCACCTCGGCAAGCTCGGGATCGCGATCGGCTGCATGTTGCTGGTGGCGGGCATGACGGCGGTCCAGGCACCGCTGTTGCGGACGATCCTCGACAAGGTGTTCATCCTCAAGGACCAGCGCATCCTGTGGCCCGTCGCGGGCGCGGTCGTGGGGGTGTTCTTCCTCAAGGGGCTCGGCGACTACGGGCAGTCGTTCCTCATGCAGACGCTCGGCCGGCGCGCGATCTCCGACCTCCGGGCGGACCTCTTCCGCACGCTCGTGGAGCTACCGCTCAAGTTCTTCCACGACAACCCGACCGGCACCTTGCTCGCGCGGGTCACGTACGACGTCGAGCTGGTCGAACGCGCGGCCGTGCGCAGCGTCGTCACGTCGGTGATGGACTTCGGGACCTTGATCGCGCTCACGGCGGTCGCATTCTGGATGAACTGGCAGCTCTCTCTGATCGGGATCCTGGTGTTCCCGATCGCGATCGTGCCGATCGTGACGTTCGGCCGCAAGGTGAGACGGACGAGCCGCAAGACCCAGATCAGCATGGGCGACCTGGCCAGCTCGCTCCACGAAACCGCGGTCGGGATCCGGGTGGTCAAGGCGTTCCGCCTCGAGAGCGCGATGCGAGCGCGTTTCGATGGTGAGAACGAACGGATCTTCGACCTGTTGCGGCGGATCATCCGGGTGCAGGCGCTGAGCTCCCCCCTGATGGAGTTCCTGGGTTCGCTCGGCATCGCCGGAGTGCTGCTGTTCGGCGGGACCCAGGTGATCGAGGGTGGACAGACACCGGGCCAGTTCGTCGCCTTCCTGTTCGCGCTGCTCAACGTCTACCGGCCGGTCAAGAACCTCAGCAAGATCAACAATGCCGTCCAGGAAGGCCTGGCCGCGGCCGACCGGATCTTCGAGGTGATGGATACCGCGTCGACGGTGCCCGAAGCCGGGCGCCCTGCCGCTCGGGCGCGTCCGAGGCGCGGTGCACTTCGACCGCGTCTCGTTCGCTTACGATCGCGAGCCGGTCCTCGAGTCGTTCGATCTCGCCGTGGCGCCCGGGACGGTCGTGGCCCTCGTCGGCGCGAGCGGCTCGGGAAAGAGCACGATCGTCAACCTGGTCGCCCGCTTCTACGACGTTCAGCGCGGATCGATCACCATCGACGGCCAGGACGTCCGCGACGTCACGCTCGCGAGCCTCCGGGACCAGATCGGGCTCGTCGATCAGCAAACCTTCCTCTTCAACGACACGGTGCGGGCGAACATCGCGTTCGGTCGTCCCGGCGCCAGCGACGCCGAGATCGAGGCGGCCGCGCGTGCGGCGCACGCGGACGGATTCATCGGAGAGCTCCCGCGTGGCTACGACACCGTGATCGGCGAGCAGGGGCTACGCCTCTCGGGTGGTCAGCGGCAGCGCATCTCGATCGCACGCGCGATCCTCAAGAACCCGCCGATTCTCCTTCTCGACGAGGCCACGAGCGCGCTCGACAGTGCGTCCGAGAAGGAGGTGCAGGCCGCCCTCAACGTGCTGGTGAAGGACCGCACGACCTTCGTCATCGCGCATCGACTCTCCACGATCGAGCACGCGAACCGCATCCTCGTGCTCGCGGGGGGCAAGGTGGTCGAGGACGGCACCCACGACGAGCTGCTCGCACGGCAGGGCGCTTACACGCGCTTCTACCGCGAGCAGTTCCGCGGCGCCGCATCGGTCGAGGCCGCGGTTCCCGGCGGTGGGGCGGTGTGAGCGAGCCGGCGCCCTCCAGACCCAAGTCCGCGCGGCGGCGGCTCCGCAAGCGCGTCGTCCAAGCGCTCACGCTGAAGCTCGGCCCACCGCTCGCGGCGGCCTACATCCGGCTCGTCGAGCGGACATGCCGGGTGAGGATCCTGGAGGCCGAGCTCTACCCGGGGCTGTGGCGCCGCGGGCCGTTCGTGCTGGCGTTCTGGCACGGGCGGATGCTGGCGTTCCCGCAGATGCTGTGGCCGGGGCAGGCGATGGACGTGCTGATCTCGGAGCACCGCGACGGGGAGCTGATCACGCGCACGATCCGTCACTTCGGGATCGGCGCGGTGCGCGGATCGTCGAGCCACGGCGCCAAGGGCGCGGTGCAGGAGATGATGCGCCGTCTGAGCGAGGGCGGGAACCTGGCGATCACGCCCGACGGCCCACGCGGCCCGTGCGAGGTGGCGGCGCCCGGTGCCGCGATCCTCGCATCCGCCGCAGGCGTGCCGGTGACCCCGGTGTCGTGGGTCGCCAAGCCCGCGGTTCACCTCGGGAGCTGGGATCGATTCCTGCTTCCCGCACCGTTCGCGCGGATCGTCTACGCGATCGAGCCGGATCTGACCGCGCCCCCCGGGCTCGGCCCGCAAGAGATCGCCGACCTCTCGGCGGAGCTCACCCGTCGTCTCAATCGTGCGAGCGAGCGCGCGCAGGTGGCGATGGAGCGCGCGGACGATCCGCTGATCGATCCACTCCCGGCGACCGGCGCCAGCTGGCCTTACCGCGTCTACGACGCCGTTCTCTCGCTCGGGCTCGTGTTGCTCGTGCCGTTGTGGCTCTATCGCTGGTTCTCGTCGCCGCGGGTGCGCCGGCGGCTCGGTGAGCGCTGGGCTCGTTACCAGCCGCTGGTTCGTGCGCACCTCTTCGGTGGTCCGCGACCGGTCTGGATCCATGCGGTCTCGGTCGGCGAGGTCGCGGCGATCCTACCGCTGGCTCGTGCCCTGGCGTCGCCCGGTCCACAGGGAGAGCCGCCGCACCGGGTGGTGCTAAGCACGGTGACGGTCACCGGCAACGAAACGGCGAGCGCCAAGGCACCGCTGGGCACCGACGTCTTGTACCTACCGGTGGACCTGAGCTGGGTGGTGCGGCGCGCGATCCGGGCGATCCGTCCGAGCCTGTTCGTCAGCACGGAGAGCGAGGTCTGGCCCGGGCTGCTGCGCGAGCTCGAACGGGCGGGGGTCCCCACGGCGATGGCCAACGGGCGCGTCTCGGAGCGCACCGCTCGTCGTTACCGCTGGGCGTTCGGCTTCCTGAGCGGCGCGCTCCGGCGGGTCTCGCTGTTCGCGTTGCAGAGCGAGGTGTTTCGTCGCCGGCTCGAGGGGATGGGGGCGCCGAGCGAGCGGATGCGGGTGCTCGGGAACCTCAAGTTCGATCTCGAGATCGACCCGATCGATTCCTCGCGTCGCGCCGAGCTCGTCGATTCGCTCGGGCTGGCCGGTCGAACGCCGGTGATCGTCGCCGGGAGCACGCACGAAGGGGAGGAGGAAGCGATGCTCGCCGCCGTGGAGGCGCTGATGCGCGCGGGACGGCCCGCCGGGCTGGTCCTCGCGCCGCGTCATCCAGAGCGGTTTGTCGCGGTCGCGACACTCCTCGCAGCCCGGGGGATCTCGTTCGTGCGCTCCAGCGAGCACGGCGCGGGGACCCGCGATGGGACGGCCGTGCACTTGCTCGACACCATCGGCCAGCTCCGTCAGCTCTACGGAATCGGCGACGTCGCGTTCGTCGGTGGAACGCTAGCGCCGATCGGCGGACACAATCTCCTCGAGCCGGCGGCGCATGGCCTGCCGGTGGTCTTTGGCCCTCATACCGAGAGCTGCGAGGAGATCGCGGCAGCCCTCCTCGAGGCGGGAGCGGCGATCCGCGTGAACAGCGCGGCCGAGCTGTCCTCGGTGTTCGAGGAGCTGGCGCGGGACGAAGCGCGGAGGCAGGTGATGGGTGAAGCCGGCCGTGCGCTGATCTCGGCACATCGGGGAGCGACGGCGAGGACCGCCGCTGCGCTTCGCGGGCTGCTCGCGAGCCGCGCGGACGGGCCCACGTCGAGCAGCCGGTGAGCCGGGCAGGCGCGCCTCCGGGAACGATGGACGCATCGCGCATGTCCGGCTCGGCGCCAGCGCGCACCCGCGGGCCGATTCGATGATCTCGGGGCGCGCACGCATCGAGAGGGCCTTCTGGTCGGAGCAGGGCAGCACTGGATCCCGGCTGCTCGATCGTTTGCTGCAGGCCGCCGCGCTCGGCTTCGAGGCGGGCGTGCGGCTGCGCAACCGCGCCTTCGACGTCGGAATGCTCCGTCGACATCCGGTGGCGTGTCCGGTGATCTGCGTCGGCAACCTGACGGTCGGTGGCGCGGGCAAGACTCCCGTGGTGGCCGCGCTCGCCGCGGGGCTCGCGGCGCGCGGTGAGTCCGTCGCGGTGCTGAGCCGCGGCTACGGCGGGCGCGGTGGACGCGCGTCACGAGTGATCGATGTTCCCGACCCGGTGCTGCACGGCGACGAGCCGGCGATGCTCGCCGCGCTCCTGCCAACGTGTCGGGTGGTGGTCGGACCAGATCGGGTTCGATCGGCAGGGCTCGCCATCGCCAGCGGCGCGACGGTGGTGCTGCTCGACGATGGATTCCAGCATCGTCGCCTGGCGCGCGACGTCGACATCGTGGTGGTGGATGGGACTCGTGGCTTCGGCAGCGGCTTCTTGTTGCCACGCGGTCCGCTTCGTGAGCCACCCAATGCGCTGCGCCGAGCGCACCTGGTCTTGGTCAAGGAGGGATCGGGACCGTTCCGCGACTTGATCCGACACGGGCTTCGCGATCTGGCCGAGGGGGTTCCGCTGTACGATTTTCGACTCGAGGCCCGTTCCCTGCTGCGCGCGGATGGTGCACGCGACGCCCTGACCACGATCCGTGGACGGCCGATCGCCGCGGTTTCCGGCATCGGCAACCCGGCAGCCTTCGCCGCGGGGTTGCGGGACCTCGGAGCGCAGGTCGTGGCCGAGATCGTGTTTCCCGACCACCACGCCCACGGCGCCGGTGACCTGCGGCGTGCCGAGGATGCCGCAAGGCGAGCCGGGGCCGAGTGCATCGTCACGACGAGCAAGGATTTCACGAAGTTCAGGCGATTTGCCCACGATCTCCCGCTGCTTGCTCTGGAGGTCGAGGCGGCCCCTGTGCGGCCGTTCGATTGGATCGAGTGGGTGGCCGGAAGGATCGCGCTTGCGCGAGGCGGCGCGGGGACCTCGCCGCAGATGCGTCGGGCCGCATTCGTCGCGGAAAACCCGGGTTGAGCGACACGAAGGGGCCGTGACACGCGCCTTCGGCGATGCGTGCCTCGCGCTCCCGGTCCCGTCGCTGCCAAGCCCCTGACGCGCCGCGCTAAACGCCAGGGCGATATTCCGAAGTCCGCGACGACTCACGTTTTTTGGTTGACATCCCGGAAGCATGCTCATACATTCAACCTGTGTTTGACTTTGAACGGGCGGGTGAACTGCACCCACATGCTGAAGGAGCAAAGACGATGAGACAGTCACGGCGTAGCCATTCGGTGGTGGTCGGACTGGCGTTGGCGCTGGCCGCGTCAGCGGCAGCCGCGGCGCCGGCTGACGACGAGGCGATCCAGCCACATCCCAGCTTCGAGGGGCCAAGCGGGCTGATCCTCGTTCCCACCGCCGACACACTCGACCAGTTCAAGTTCTCGCTGGGCGCCATCGGCAACGTGCGAATCCAGGACGCGAATCTCCGCGACACCATCTCGCACGTCAACGAGCTCCGCGTGGTTGCGGCCGTCGGCCTGATGGACTGGCTGGAAGTGAGCGCTCGCTTGCCGTTCGTGTGGAACGCCAGCCGGGAAGAGCTCGGCCAGCCGAACGGGGAGCACAAGGGACTCGGCGACATCGCCATCAACGCCAAGGTGGCCATCCTCAAGGACGGCAAGCTCTTCGGCGACGGTGACAAGGTCGCTCCGATCAACCTGGCGGGAATCGCCTCGTACCG
>JADJOY010000021.1 GCA_016713535.1 Deltaproteobacteria bacterium | reverse complement strand
GCAGCAAGGCCGACGGCGTGACACCGCGCTTCCGCTCGATCAACGTGGGCTTCCGCCAGGCCCTCGACCTCTACGCCTGCATCCGCCCGGTGCGCTACTTCAAGGGCGTACCCGCGCCCAACAAGTACGCCGACAAGGTGGACTTCGTGATCTTCCGCGAGAACACCGAAGACGTGTACGCGGGCCACGACTTCGAGATGGGCGGCGAGGTCGCCAAGGCGATCATCGAGCTCATCCGCGAGCGCACCGGCAAGAAGATCCGCCCCGACAGCGGCATCGGCGTCAAGCCGATGTCCGAGACCGGCTCGAAGCGGCTGGTGCGCTCGGCGATCCAGTGGGCGATCGCCCAGAAGCTCCCGTCGGTGACCCTGGTGCACAAGGGCAACATCATGAAGTTCACCGAGGGCGCCTTCGCAAAGTGGGGCTACGAGGTGGCGGCGCAGGAGTTCGGCGAGCAGACCATCTCCGAGAAGAAGGTCTACGACGACCACGGCGGGAAGGTCCCGGCGGGCAAGATCCTCATCAAGGACCGCATCGCGGACTCGATCTTCCAGCAGATCCAGACCCGCCCCGACGAATACAGCGTCCTCGCGCTGCCCAACCTGAACGGCGACTACCTCTCGGACGCGGCGATCGCGCTGGTCGGCGGACTCGGCCTCGGACCGGGCGCCAACATCGGCGACGACGCGGCGCTCTTCGAGGCCACCCACGGCACCGCGCCCAAGTACGCCGGCAAGGACAAGGTCAACCCCGGCTCGATCATCCTCTCGGCGGTCATGATGCTCGACCACATGGGCTGGCAGGACGCGAGCCGGCTGATCGTGGGCGGCATCGAGCGCTCGATCCACGACGGCAAGGTCACCTACGACCTGGCCCGCCTCATGACCCGCGAGGGCCGCACCGACGTCGACGAGCTCTCCTGCTCGGGCTTCGGCGACGCGATCATCGCCCGCATGTGAGGCGCTGAGCCGCGCGGCGCGCGCCGCCCGAACCCCGCCCGACCCACGGGGCGCAGGCCGAAGAGGCCCGCGCCCCGTTTTTTGTGCCCAAGGGGGCCCTGGGAAGGCCCCCAGGGCCCATTTTTGCCTGTTTTCGTGGGATCCGCGGGACCGGCTGTAAGCACTTTGTGACCGTTTTCGCAATCAACTCTTTGCTATTTTCTGATGGCAGTTGCCAGCAAGATCTCGAGGCCGGGGCGACCCCGCGGACGTTCCCGGGCGACCTCACGGCCGCCCGACGAGCGCGAGCCCAGAAGGCGCGGGAGGGGCACGCGTCGCGTGCCCGGCGATACGCGGTACGGCAGGCACCGCCGGACCGCGGTTCTCTGACCGAGCCCGGGGCGGCCGCCCTCGCAGCGCTCGTGCACCAGGTGGAGCGGCCCGCGCGCCGATCGGGTGGAGCTCGCCGCCCGATCCGTGCGATGAATCGCGCGCCGTGGACACCCGAGCGATGGCGAGCGCTCCCGCGATCCGCCGAGCGGCCACGCTCATCGGCGTGGCGGGGCTGCTCGCGCTCGCTGCGTGCTCCTCCGGCGAGAGCCGCGGCGCCGCGTTCGTGCCGACCGACCCGAGCGGCGCCGGCCGCTTCGCCGTCGAGCACGGCACCGCCACGCTCGACGTGCCCGAGTTCAGGACCTACCCCGCGCTCACGTATATGCCGGTCGCCGACGACGCAGCGGCGGCCGAGCCGCCGGCGCGCGTGCCGGGCATCGTGCTCTCGAACGGCCTCGCCGCGTCCGGTTCGATCATGTCGTGCATCTCGGACCACCTCGGGAGCCATGGCTACGCGGTGCTCACGTTCACCCCCGCGAACACGCTCTCCCTGGACATGGCCGCGTGGGCGCGCGGCTTCGAGCGCGGGATCGACGCCCTCCTCGGCGAGAGCGGCGGCGATGCAGGCGCGCTCGCCGGCCGCGTCGACCCCGAGCACATCGGCCTGGTCGCGCTCTCCGCCGGGGCCGCGGGCGCGATCGAGGCGGCGGCCGTCGACCCGCGCGTGCGCGCCGTGGTCGCCTTCGCGCCCGGCATCAACGACCTGGGCCGCTTCCTCTTCCAGGACACCCTCGACGCCGCCGCGCGGGTGACCGCGCCCACGCAGATCCAGGTCGGCACCGAGGACTGCCTGGTGAACCCGCGCCCGCCGAGCCTGCTCGCGTTCACCAACCTGGGCCGCGGCGGCGTCGACCTCTACTACGACGCGATCCCGGCCGAGCGGCAGCTCCTCGAGATCACCGGCGCCAACCACATCGGCTACTTCGACGAAGCGGCGCTCGGGCTGTGGACCGCCGCGATCGTGGACGCGATCCCGATCGACTGCGCCGCCACCCTGCCCGCCGCCGCCCAGCACACCGTCGCCAAGCGCTACGCGACGATGTGGCTCGACACGTTCCTCTACGAGAATCCGGCCTGGCAGGACGGGCTCTTCGGCGGCGGCATCGAGGCCGACCTCGCGAGCGACGTCCTGAGCCGCGTGCGCTCCGATCCGCCGAGCGGGTGAGCGAAACAGCGATCGACGTTCCGATCGGTACGCTAAGGTCCGCGCGAGCCCGTCGCGCAAGAAGAGGCGGCCCATGGTCATCCTGAGACCCACCCGCAAGCTGCGCTCGTTGCTGCCGACGGTCGTGGTGGAGCGCCCGATCGACACCGCGCTGGGCGACTGGTACGTGAACCGAATCGTCGTCGAGCGTCAGCCGCTTCTACTCCTCGTCAGCACCACCTCGCTCCTTTCGATCGTTTTGCCTGCCCGGGACGTTCGCTCGCTCCCGAAACGCTTGGCGTCCGTGGTCGGTGAGCGCCTGCGCCGCCTCGGTGTCGACGACGAGGTCATCGCGGCTGAGCAGCGGGCCATGCAACCGGTGGTCGTCGCGGCCACCGACAATCGATCGGTACTCGGGAACCTCGTCGATCTCGCGAAGAGCATTCCGTTCTACTTCGAGAAAGGTTTCGGCGCGGGCCAGGGACTCGCCGGCTTGGAGGACTGGCTCCAAGGGAGACCGTCCCACGCCGCCACCATCGACGCGCCGTACGTGTTTCCGGACCGCCACGCGCCGGCGCTGCTGCGTGCGAGATGGCTCGCAGAGGTACCCGGACAGCCAGCGGGCGACCCCTCCGAGCAGCATGCGTGAGCCCCATGTCGAACGCTCCCAACCCCCAGCCCGACAACACCGCCGTGCGGACCGCGCTGTGGCGCGCGCTGCACGTGCTGGCGGACGCGCCGCCGCACGTCTTCACGGACGAGGTCGGCCTCGCGATCGCCGCGCCCGAGCCCGGCTGGCGCGAGCGCCCGGACATGAGCCACTTCACGCGGCCGTTTCGCGCGTCGATCGTGGCGCGCGCTCGGTTCCTCGAGGATCACGTGGCCGCCGAGGTGGCGCGCGGAGTGGACCAGTACGTGATCCTCGGCGCTGGGCTCGACACGTTCGCGCAGCGCCGGCCCGAGCTGACGGCACGGCTCACGGTCTTCGAGATCGACCAGCCCGGACCGCAGGCGTGGAAGCGCCAGCGCCTCGAGAGCCTCGGCCTCTACGTGCCGCCCTTCGTGCGGCTCGTGCCCGTCGACTTCGAGGCCGGCGACGGCTGGTGGCGAGAGTTACTGGCCGCCGGCTTCGACCCGACGCGGCCCGCGGTGGTCGCGTCGACCGGCGTCAGCATGTACCTCACCCGCGACGCCATCGCCGCCACGCTGCGCCGGCTCGCGGGCCTCGCGGCGGGCTCGAGCCTCGTGAGATCCTTCCTGCTGCCGATCGCGCTCACCGAGCCGGCGGTGCGCCCCGGCATCGAGCGCGCCGCCGCGGGCGCGCGCGCGAGCGGCACCCCCTGGATCAGCTTCGTCACGCCCGGCGAGATGCTCGCGCTCGCGAGCGAGTGCGGCTTCCGGACCGTCGAGCACGTCTCCGCGCTCGCGCTCACCGAGCGCTACTTCGCCGGCCGCACCGACGGCCTCCGCCCGCCCATCAGCTCGGAAGCGCTGCTCGTCGCGCGGACGTGATGCCGCTGCCGCGCCCGGCCGCAATCCACCCCCTGGAGCGCGGCCGCTCCGTCGGCCGCTCGTGGCGACGTGCCCATTCGTGCGCGTTGCTCGCCGCGACCCTCACCGCTGCTTGCGCGGGCCGGCCCCAAACCTCGCTTTCGGCGGCCGCCCCGCCCCCGAACCTTACCGATCGGTTCACGGTCGAGATCGATCGCCGCGCCTCCAACGAACGCGAGGCGATGCTGGTGAGCAGAGCGGAGCGGCTTTCACCAAATTGGCGCCCAGAATGCTCCCCGTATCACCGCACCACCTCGGAGCCCTCGGACTGCGACCGCTGGTGGGGATCTTCCGCGGAGGGTGTGTTGGTCGCCGCGGCCGTCACCTGGGACGCCGTCCGGTACTACGCCGAGCGAGTCGAGCAGATGCACTCGCTCTGCGTGCGATTCCCGGCCGCACCGTGCGAGCTCACGGCGCGGTTCTCCTACCGTGCCGCCGTCCGCGCCATCGAGCACGAGCCGGTCGAGCTCGACGGCACGCGCTTAGCCGACGGCTATCTCATCGAGCTCTCACTCTCGTGGAGCAGCAGCGGCCGAGGCCTAGAGGGCACATCGTTCACGAAGTCACGCCGGCTTCTAGCGAACCGAGACCTCGAGATCGTGGCGTGTACGGGCGACGGGCCGGCGACAGCCGTCATCCGCTGAGCCAGGATTCGCGGTCACGACCATGCCGGCTCGCCGCCATTCCAGCGCCCCCCCCCCCCCCGCGTAGGCTCTCGCGCATGCCCCGCTACGTCGCGTTCCTCCGGGGCGTGAGCCCGGCCAACGCCAAGATGCCGGAGCTGGTCCGGTGCTTCACCGAGGCGGGATTTGCCGAGGTGAAGACGGTGCTCGGCTCGGGGAACGTGATCTTCACCGTGCACGCGGCGACGGCGCGGGCGACGCTCGAAGCGCGAGCCGAGCGCGCCACCGCCGACGGCCTCGGCCGGCGCTTTCCCACGATCGTCCGCTCGCAGAAAGAACTCGGGGCCCTGCTCTCGTCCGACCCATTCGCCGGCCTCGCCGTGCCGAGCGACGCCAAGCGCGTGATCACGTTCCTGCGCCAGCCGCCCACTCGCCCACCGCGCCTGCCGATCGAGCAAGACGGCGCCGCCATCCTGACGCTCGCGGGCACCGAGGCATTCACCGCGTACGTGCCGAGCCCCAGGGCCCCGTGTTCATGACCCTGCTCGAGCGCACCTTCGGGCGGGACATCACCACCCGCACCCTGGCCACCGTCGAGAAGTGCGCGCGCGCCTGAGCCCCGCGCCGAGCCGCCGCCACCGAGGACCCGCCATGACCGCCCCCATCCCCGCGCGAACACCCGAAGACCTCACCCGCCTCTTCCTCGAGCGCGCCAATGCCGCCGACATCGAAGGCCTGCTCGCCCTCTACGAGCCCGACGCCGTCCTCGACCGCGGCGACGGTACCCTCGCCGTCGGCACCGCCGCCATCCGCCAGTTCTTCACCGAGATCCTCGCCGACCGGCCGCACTTCACGCCCGGCGAGACCGCCCCCGTGCTGCGCGCCGGCGACCTCGCCCTCACCTCCACCCGCCTCGACGACGGCAGCACCACCGCCGAGGTCGCCCGCCGCCAGCCCGACGGCACCTGGCGCTTCGCCATCGACCAACCCACCATCGCGCGCGGCGCGTGAGCCGCGCGGCGCGCGGCCGTGCCCTGCCCCGGCCTGCCGCCGCGGCACCTTCCCCCGCGGTTCCGCGGAATCGCGCCGCTGGCGGCGCACCTTCCGGCACTCCTTCGCCACCCACCCCTCGAAGACGGCTACGACATCCGCACCGTGCAGGAACTGCTGGGCCACAGCGACGTCAGCACCACCATGATCTACACCCACATCCTCGACCGAGGCTGGGCCGCCGTCCGCAGCCCCATCGACGGCCTCGCCACCCGGTGTACCGAATTACCCCCATCTGGCGCGCCACCCCCGTTCCCCTCCCCGCCCAGATAGCGCCCCTGGCGGCGAGCAGGCCGACCGTGCGATTCTGCAAACTGATCGCGACCTTCGAGCCGTGGTCTTCAACCACGGCCCGAACCCGATAGCCTGGCGAGCTCGCCTCGAATAGCGGAACCCGCCCAGACCGGACCATCGGGACCTGCCTAGTTCACGCGAATAGAAGTTCGCTCCATATCGGATGATCAATGAGTCCGGAATCATCATCTCAGACTGAGCTGAGCGTCCTTCGTCGACGGGTCCGGGAACTCCGCATCGTTGTATTCGGTCTTATCGTCGTTCTCGTTGCCGAACGAATCCCCGGTTGGCTCGACAAGCCGCCGGCGTGGCAGGGCCTGACAGCCACATCCGTAAGTCTCACGAACTGGTACTCGAAGGCGCCAGAACCCACGGCCGTTCTTTCAGGGGGTGGAAAGGAGAGTCCGGCTCGCCTTGTGATGGGACTGGACTCAAAGCATCGGGCACGAGTCGAACTCACGAACGGGAATGGGCATCGTCCCGTTCCCACGCTGAGCCTGAATGGGCTGGACGGACGGCCACGGGCCGAACTGCTGGTCACGGAGCAAGGGGTAGGAATGCTGCGGCTGTATGATGCCGGCGGTGCGGTGCTGGAGACGTTTCCTCGCGAGAACCGGTGACGTAGTGGTCGTAAACGGAGCGAACCCAGCGCTGCAGCGGTCGGGCTTCGCCCGCCGCTGAGCTTTCCGTTCTGCCTCATGAATCGGTCTGCCTACCTCGTCCGGTTCGCCGCCCGCTGCCTCGCTTGGTCGACGGCGCTCGGTATCGAGTCCGCCGGGGCAATGGACTACCTTGCTTTTTGGACAGACGAGTCCGAAGCGATCGTGATTGGGCGCGTCGCGAAGATCACCACCTTGCCGATTCGCGAGGAGATTCGTCGTCGGGACGATCCTCGCAAATGGGACGACTTTCGGCCCGGCACGGTCGCTGAAGTTGAGGTTTCGAAGACGCTGAAGGGTGAACCTGTCGAGAAGGTGTACTGCTGGGCGGAAGGTTCCTGGGGAGGACCGCCGCTCGCAGTCGACGACCAGCCCGCACTCATGTTCCTCGATTCCTACAATGGGCTGCACAAGAAGGAGTTCCAGTACCTCGCATCCGATGGCACGGCGCGACCGCTGCTCAATGTGTCCGCTGGGGACGGCCGAGGCCGCATGCCTGTCGTTCGTATCGGTGGCGTCGACTACGTGAAGGCCTGGCACGAGGAGCATCTCCCCTCATACGTGCGGCCGACCAACCGGGCGGCGAAGCTGTCTACGGTGGTCACTGCAATCCAGCGTCGAATCCGTCTTGAAGAAGAGGGGCAAAGACGCCGGCAGAACTAGGCGCTGCACCTGACGGCACGCGGGCTTGCTCGGGGTTGAACACGTGGTAGTCCGGGGCCGCTGGTGAGCATTGCGTTAGCCAAACAAATCATGCGCTTGGGCGACCGCGACACCATCACAGCTGGACCGATGGCTGTCGCGTGGCGCGAGGCGTCGCGAGACCTCGGGATTCGATTCGAGTCCCCCTTCGCGATGACCTATCGAGGCGTTCTGTACTGGTGCTCCGGTTGGTTGTCTGACTTCGGCTCTCCGCGAGGCGCCATCATCGCCGGACGGGAAACCCACGACGATATTTTCGAGGCCTCTGACGCGTTGGACTACTACTCCTCCGGCCTTAGCGCCCTCCACTACGAGCACTACGACCGCGAACGTTTCATGGCGACATTGAATGACTGGGGTTGGTTCGGCCAACCCGCCGACACACCGTCCTGGTTCACCGGCTGGTCGGTGGCGGCTAGCCCATGACGGAGCCGATGACGCCGACATTCGAGGTCGGGCAACGGTGGCGCTACCGTACGCGGCCAGGCGAGACAGACTCGACTCTCCAGATCGTCAGGATCCGTGTCCTGCCCACCGGTAGACGAATCTTCTCGATTGGTGTCGACCGGATTCGACTCCAAAATTCAAGCGACCGCGGCTTTCAGGACTGCCTGCCCCACGCACCCGTCGACGAACCCTCGCTCCGTAGCAGCGTCAGCGCGCTCGTTGAATCGAATCTCGACGAGCCAGCAACCTTCGCACCAGCTCACGATCTCTGGGCTGAGGCGTTCGACCACGGACAGGCTGGAGTCTTCAACATCCCAGTCGCAGACGTGCTGCAAGTGATCGAGGATGCGTGGCGTCATGGCCAAAGCCTGGGCTAACTATCCGCTGCACCTGACGGCACGCGGGGTTGCGCTCGCGGTCAAACCCAAGGTAGTCCGTGGCCGCAGGTGAGCGGGGCGTTGGACGACATGAGTGATCGAATCACGCTACATCTATCCCGCGACGAGGCTCTCGTTCTCTTTGAGTTCTTCGCTCGGTTTCAAGATACCGATCGTTTCCGGCTCACGAACAACGCTGAGTTCGTTGCCTTCTCTCGCGTCTCTGCTCAGCTCGACAAAGCACTGGTCGAGCCATTCATGCCTGACTACAACGCCCTGCTCGAAGCGGCTCGCCAGCGCGTCGCCGGCGACTATGAAGGCGACGCACCAGGTGTCGAGAAATGATCGTCCAACTCGTGGCTGAAGCTGACGGCACGCGGGATGGGCCCGTCTTGATCTCGTCGTATTCCGGGGCCGCAGGTTAGCGCGGCGTTGAGCAGAAGAAGAGCCGTGCTCCGTCGTCGTATCCTCTATGGACTCGAGATGCTTGTCGTGCTGGCCGGCGCTCCTCTTCTCGCACTCTTTCCTCGGTTCGCTCTTGCAGCGTTTCTGCTCATGCCCGCTGGCCTCGGCTTCCTTGCAGCAGTCTTCCGGCCTCGGGATCTGGAGACGTCTCTCCATGCTCGGCTGTACCTGCACGCCGCCGCCCTCATATCGGCGGCGTGCATCGGTTGGTGCATCCATGCGCTTAGCGTTGCTGGACCGATTCCGTTCGATGATGCGGCGTGGCCGTGACTCTGCTCAACACACCACTGCAGCCGACCAGCTGGGCTGGCGGCTGAGTTCTGCGTTAGGTGTCTGGGAACCGTTACGATGAATGCGCTACTTCACTTTCTAATCGGATCTCTGGGGACCTTGTTAGTGACATCCTGGGCCGCGCATAAAGCGGCCGAGAGCAACGGCTCTGCGCCTGCAGCGGCCCTGGTCGTCGGCGTCGCGTGCGCTTCACTCGCGCATTTCCTATCGCCATGGGCTACGCCTGTGGTCCTGGGACTAGTTTCGGCATCGACTATTAAAGAGTTGCGGCAAACCCAAGCACTTCGATCAAAGCTCAATGATCGGGAATCACCGATGCGTAACTTATGAAGTTAATTCTGCGTCGAGACCGGCGGTCAGATGGCTCTGAGCGATTCACAATGCCAACGTCTACAATCGGATAGAAGCAGATGAGCGTGCGATGTATCGAGGTAACAGCCACATTTCACCGGCGCTTCCGGCTTTCGTGTGGGTAACCCCTATCAGCGCGTGATCCCCGCGGGGTAGAGGTCGAGGCCACCGAGGTGAAAGTAAATCGCGTCGCGGAAGCGCTCGCGGTTACGGAATCCTCGCGACGTGTACTTGATCCACTGGATCTTCGCGTTGATGCCTTCGGAGCGCGCGTTCGTCACCCCGTGCACCATCGCGTTGAGGATGCCGAGCTGGTGAGCGCGAATCATCCGCGCGACCCGAATCACCGGGTCCAGCCGGCTCCGCAGCGCCCAGCCGAGCCAGCGCTTCCAGGCGCGCGCGCCCCACGCGAGCGGTAGGGAACCAGGCCAGGGGCCGGGAGCTGCGGGGCAGCCGCGATTGGCGAGGCGCCCAGGGGAAGGGTGAGCCTGGGTGCGGACGTTCCGGGGGCGGGGCTCCCGCGCCCGCCGGCGGGGGCGCCCCCCCGGCGAGCGCCAGAGCTCCATCGCCAGCTCCTTGATCGCCCACGCGCGGAGCCGTCCTGAGAGGCGCTCTCGCGCAGCTTTGCGAACGATGCCCATCGCTCGTCGGTCAGGTTCGCCGGGTGCGTGAGCCACAAGTACTTGGTTCGCTTCAGGCGGCCGTCGCCCTCCTCGAGCAACGCGCGGTTCTCCTCGCGCCGCACTCGGTCCACCGCCTGGCCCAGGTGGCTCGCCACGTGGAACTTGTCGAAGCAGATCTTGAGCGCGGCCAACGGGATCGTGGCCTTCACGGCCTGGATGTAGGGCTGGTGCATGTCCATCGCGACGGTCTCGACGGCGGCCCGTTCCTCGACCGAATGGCCCGCGAGGTAGGTCTCCAGGCTCGCTCGCTTGCGGTCGTCCGCGACGTGCACGACGTCGCCTGCGACCTGATCGATCACGACCGTGACGTACTCGTGCCGCTTCTGGAACGAGGTCTCGTCGACTCCGATGCGCGTCGGCAGCCTGCGCTCCCGGCGCGCGAGCCCGCGCCGCACCGCGCGCGTCTGAATGCCGTCAGCCTCGTCCCAGGTGATGCGGACCTGTCGCGCGACGCCGCTCAGGCTCGCCTCGTGCAGCCAGTCGATCACCAGCGCCTCGAACAGCGCGGTGAAGCGAGAGCCAGCTTCCGCCCACGGCACGGTGACCTGAAGCGGCCCGTGCTCGGGGCAGTTGCTGCGCGGCACGTCCGCGATGAGCATCGTCTCGGAATTGGCACGTGTCGAGATGGCGCCACCGGCGCGGCTTCGCGTCGTAGCCCGGGCACGTGGCCCGCTCCGGGCAGTGCAGCGCCGCCCCGGCCCGGTGCTCCAGCGTGACCTCGACCCGCTTGGCGGGCATGTCGAGTGGACCTCGCTCACGGTCAGGGGTCGCGAACTCCCGAGAATTGGGCGTAGAGGTCAGTGTCTCTCACGACCCGAGCGGGGCCCACGCCGCCCGGGCCCCACCGGCCTGCTCACCCCCCCCCCACTCCCGGAAGAGCCATTTCACCTCGCTCCGAACGAGGGCCGGGGGTTGCGTCTCGGTAGCGAGACCAATCTTGACCTCAGCGAAGGGGCGAACGGGCAGCAGCTGGCTAACTCGCGTAGCCGCTTGCCGCGCAGCTTGGGAGGTGTCGGCGGCGGCTCGCGCCTTGCCGAGGGTACACCCCACACCCCGGTGGCCCTCTCCCGGCAATGCCAGTGCCGTCCGGAATCGCATCAGTGCTTCCCTACGCGGCGTGGATTGGTCCGACCCAGTCTGCGGCTTCTATCGAGGCGACGGTTTTTCGCTCGAATTCAACATCGGCCGAGATGACACTATCGAGCACATGATGGTGCACGCGCGAGGCAGCGGATTTGCCATTCAGGCACTGGTCGCTGTTGCAAGCCCCAATGCTTGGTCCGTGCTTGACTGGACCACGGGTAAATTCCTTGATCTTGAACGGCCATCGCAGGAAGGTTGGGACAGGTTCCGGTCATTCCGCGACCGCGCGGCACAGCTCGTGCGGAAGTTTCCCTGGTGAGCCATAACCTCGCGTGCCAGCAGACGCGCTTCCGGTGGAATCCTCTCCGTACGATCGGCGTCCGATAGCGCGCTGCTGAACGCGGCGTTAGGCGCCGCAATCCACCGTTCCCGGGAGTTTATGGTGAGAATCAAATCGCACGCGCCTTGGATGTGGCTGGGTATGACGGTGGCCTCGTTGCCAACGCTGGCGCTTCCCTCGATCTACCTCCATCTGATGCGTCAGGATGGGCGCGATCGCTGGTTCGTCTACGCGTTCATGACACCCTTCCTGCTCGTAGGACTGC
Source organism: Deltaproteobacteria bacterium (assembly GCA_016713535.1). Classification (GTDB taxonomy): domain Bacteria; phylum JADJOY01; class JADJOY01; order JADJOY01; family JADJOY01; genus JADJOY01. The sequence goes on along the minus strand of JADJOY010000021.1, from coordinate 218,364 downwards.
TGCTCGGCTATTTCGGGTTGCGCGCGCTCCTGCGAATCGTTGTGCGCGGGTCCTGGCAGCTGGAACTTCCTGACGAAGGCGGCGTACTCGGCCACCCGCTCTCAGCCACGTTGTTTCCCACCCGAAGCCGCAGCCCAACAGCAGAACTGACCTGCCGGGTACGCTGCATCAGGATGTCCCGCAACACTCGGGCATCGGCGCGCGGCAACATCGAGACCCTGTGGGAGAGGACGTGGACCACCTCCACGGCGATGATCCAACCGCAAGTCGGTTTCGCGCTCGAGCTGCCGCTACCCGCCTACGGCGAGCCGACGCAGATGGACCGTACTGGCAGTGGCGTGCAGTGGCAGCTGAATGTCGTCGTTCCGTTGCAGGATGGCTCCGAAGAGCCTGTGTTCGACGTGCCCGTCAGAAGGTAGCTGGCCGCATCGTTCGCGGAGCTGGTCATCATCAAGAGCGTGGCCGATCCACCATTCTGACCTGCCCGGGATCTCCTGGACTCCGCGCCCACAACTCAACTTTACGTAGGACCCTCGCCATGCTTCGCGAGCTCTTCGGGACATGTAGCGTTCATCGCGTCGCGCTCGTAGAGGGCGAGGCTCCGATCGCGTACGGATTGATCCGCTTCGACCGGGCATACCTGAAGGCGCGGAAAAGGCTCTTCCCAAATTCGAGGTCGTTCGTCCTGGGCGGCTGCGTCGTCAGCTTGGAAGATCGGAAGGCCGCGGTGCGCTATTGCCCGCGGTGTCGCGAAGCTGAACGTGCGTGGAACGAGGCCAACCCGGGTCGGAAGTAGGCCCCGGTGGATCCTGCCGCTGCACCTGACCGGCGCGCGGGACGGGTCGTGCACGGCGACACGTCGGAGGAGAGGCGCCGCAGGTGAGCTCTGCGATCGCCCTCACAGCGGATGAAACGGGCCGCACCCATTCATGCTGCCGCTCTCGCTGCGGTCATCGCTGCGGTCGCGCCGCGAATCGCTGACGGCGTGCATGGTCTGGGGCACGGGTAACCCGAGCACGGAGAGCTCGGCCATCGCTCACCGTTGCGCAGCGGTTTCGGGCGTCTTCGCCATCGCCGCCTTCGCGGTTTCGCGCCGGACGCAAGCCGCCTCCCTTCTTGCCTGGCTGGCGGCGGGCCTCTCTTGATACAGCCGGCGTGGACGATTCCGACAGACCGCACATCGCATCACCCGCGCTCATTCTCTCGGTCAGCCGTGGGAATCACCTTCGTCGTCGACGATGGAGTCCCGGCCGCCACCGCGCTCGCGCGCTCCCGCGAGCCCGCCCGGTGCCCGTGCGCTCGAGCCCGTGGTGGCGTGGCGTGGCGAGCCTGTGAAGGAATCGAGAGAGAGCGAAGCGCCGCGGGGGGACGGACCCCCCCGCTACGAAAACCGTCGTAGCGACGGGGGTTCCATCCCCCGGCGCAGCCGCGGCCGTGGCCCTGTCGTCTGGCCACTCAGGGACTCCGACGAGGGTCTCGAACGCCTTTCCGACGCCCCCGTCCGCGCATCCGCGTCATTGATGGTTCAAGTAGCGAGCGACTCGGTTGCGCGCGTTGGCCTTCAGATCGGCGTAATAGAAGGGGTAATCGTAGTTGTGGAAGAAGCCCGGCGAGAGACCTGGACTGACGGGGATCGGATACGGCGAGCTCGGATCGACGTCGCAGAGAAGTACGTTCGTGGTCGAATCCGGCATGAGAGCGCTGGTGGCTGGGTCGATGCGAGCGATCCGCGCATCCGCGAAGTCCATGAGCGTGGCCTGCACGGGCAGCACGACCTGACCCGTGGTCGGGTCCAGCGCGAGCGAGCCGAGGTTCTGGCTCGCGGGAGCGGGGTCATTGCGGGTCGTCCAACGGATCGGGTTGATGGCCTTCGCACCGTCGAAGACCACGGGGTTACGCCCGGTGAACGAGGCCGCCATCGTGTTGTAGGAGACGATGACGCCGGTATCGTCGGGCCCCTCGGCGAACCTGAGGTGCGGATTGTCGGCGAAGTATTCCGTGGTGAAGGACCACCCAGGCGAGTAGGCCGCGATCATCCTCGCGTAGACGCTCGGGTTGGCGGCCAGGTAGGTCTGCAGCAGCAGCGCCACGACGCTCGAGCCCTGCGAGTGCGAGACCAGCAGGAACGGACGGCCGTCGTTGTCGTTCTGGATGTAGTAGTCGAACGCCGCCGTCACATCGGCCAATGGCGCGCCCGCTTCGGCGTCGTAGATATCGCCGATCGTGGAGAGACCGAGCACGTACATCGCGTCGAGCTGCCGGTAGTAGGGGGCATAAACGTTGCCGATGTCGGCGAACGCGCTGGCTTGCAACTGAAACGCGCGCGCCGCGCCGGCGGCCATCTTCGGATCGTCGATCGGCGCAAGCCGAGGCCCGGAGTCGCCCGCGCTGTACTCCGACGGGTACACGTAGAAGACGTCGACACCGGTCGGCGCGTCGACCGGCGAGGGAAGCGAAAGCCAATACTGCGATTTGGAGTAGTCGATCGCCGATCCACCTCCCGGGCTGGCGCCATCGCCCGAGCATCCGACGAGGCTCGAGCCAGCGCACGAGAGGGCAAGCACCAGCGCCATCCGGCCGATCTTCATAGGGCCTGCTCCTTGGACGGCCGTCGATGCGGCGGAGAGTCCACCCCGCCGGGCGTGGCAGTCGCCGCGTCGCCCAGGTGGCATCGGCGGCCTGCTTCACGGGCGAGGGAACGCGGCGCTCGACGGAGGTAGAGCCCTCGTGCCGGTCGAGCGTATGGACGACTTCGGCAAGCGGGTCGAGGACCTTGAGGCGGCCACTCCTCTTGCAGCGAGCAGGCCCTTCGCTCTGGGTGGGTGACGGTCGTCGCCGCCGGCGGGGCGGTTGGACTCGTCGCTTGCGCTACCGGCATCGGCGGTGACTCTCGGCTCGGGCCCGTGATAGTCAGTGGCGCTGGTGAGCCTTGCGTCGGTCAGGCGGAGTCCTCGGTAATGCCAGCGTCGGAGCCGGTCATCGTGCAAGCGCAGCTCGATCGCCCGGAGCACCAGCGCGCAGTCGTGGAGATGACGGCGGCCTACGCCCTCGATGTCATGGGGAACGGGGGCCCGCTCTCCCGGGACGTGCTCGAAGAGTTGGTACCCGCGCTGCGCGCTCATCCGACGACGGTCGTCTTCCTCGCGTATGTCGACGAGGCCGCGGTCGGCATCGCGACCTGTTTCCTCGGCTGTCAGCGCGCGTTGATGTGCAGTGAATCCGAGAAGGCGTGCGCGCTCGTGAGCAGCGGGGCGGGTCAGGTGGCGTCGGTCGGTTCGTCCACGGTGATCTGGCGGAGGTCGTCGAGTCGCGTTTCGAGATCCCAGATCGCTGCGTCGTCGACGGGCCGGGCGACGGCTTGCTCGAGGAGGGCGAGGGCCTGGGCTCGGTCGAGCGGCGGATCGCCGGGTCGGATCCCGAGCCCGAGCATCTCGGCGAGCCTCGCGTACCCGACGCTGCGGTCCGGGTATTCGGCGATGAGCTCCCGGAAGGCGCGCTCGCCTTCGGCGTGCTGACCGGCGAGGAACAGAAGCTCCCCGAGATCCCCCCGTAGGCCGAGGTGAAAGTCCTCGTCCTCGTCGGGAAACTGATCCAGCACCTGCCGGCACAAACGCACGCCGAGGCCGGCGAATCGGGGCTCGTCGTGCGCGGCGTTCAGGTGCGAGCGCCAGGTCCTGGACCCAGTTGAAGAGCGACTGGGTGCCATGGAACACCGCGGTCGCTTGGTCACAGGTGCGCATCTCGGGGCGCAACCGTGCTCGGATCACGTCCCACGTCGCCATCCAGCGCTCGCAGGCGGCCGCCTCGTCGTCGCTCGCGAGGTCGTAGCCCTCCTGCATCCAGTCGTCGAGCATCTCCTGCGAAGGCCGATCGGGGCAGTACCGCTTCCACAGCTCGCAGGCCGCGAGGCCGAGAAAGTCGTCGTCCTCTCTCGATAACGCTTTCCAAGGCGTGTTCGCGGTCGCACGCCAGGGCTCGGAGATCGTCCACGCCGAGGTGCGATCGGCGGTGAGGGGCACGAAGCGCTCGCGGGACATCTCGATCCCCAGCTCGCGCAAGCGAGCCAGGATCTGATCCGTTCCGAGTGCCGCCACCCGGCTCGGCGTCCACAGCCGTGCGGCGCGTGCTGGATCGGTGTGTCGTAGCGACGCAAACGCCTCGGATTCCTCGACCTCCTTCGCGAAGACGTACGGGGTCAGGCTCCCGCCCACCCGCTGCGTGAGCGCACCGAGGCTCGGGGGCTCGAGCACGAGCGCGCCGTTGGGCTCGCATTCGCGCGCGCGTGCCTGGTCGTTCGCGAGGCAGCATTTTTTGTACTTTTTCCCGCTTCCACAGGGACACGGCTCGTTGCGGCCGATCTCAGCCATGCAGCACTCCACGCGAGGATGGACGAATGGAAAGCCAACGCGAGGTAGCGCAGGACGCGGCGCCTCTCAAGGAACGCTGGGCCGCGTGGGCCCGAACGATCCCGCGCCCGCGGCGGTGCACGGCCTGCGGAGGGCGGCGTGTCTGGTGGAATGGCTGGCGGCGCCGCGGTGCCAGCATCTGGGTGGACGGCACGGTCGTCCACGTGCCCAAGGTCGCGTGTCGTCGCGTTCGGTGTGCCGCGTGTGGCGCGCGCTGGACCCTGCGTCCGCCGGGGCTCGCACCCCACAAGCACTATCAGCTCGACGTCGTGGCCGGGGCGCCGCTACCTCCGATCCGGTGCGCGCTCCCGGTCGCGGCCGCCTTCCGCGGGCGCACCGTCGCACGTTGGATCAGTGGGTCGCCCGCTCCGGCGGCGTTGCTGCAACGGCTCGCCGAGATCCGCCCCGCCTATCGTGCCGCGGCGCCCGGCACCCCGAGCTCGTCCCGGCCCCGTCACGCGCTCGCGGAGCGAGCCACCGAGGTCCTGACGCTCTTCGAGGCGCTCGGCGCAGCCCTCGGGGCCGAGCCACCCGGCCTTCGCGCGGTGCTGGAGCGCTGGGACTGCGTGCCGAGCTACGCGGCCCCGCCTTGCCCGATCCTCTGCCCGTTGTTGCCCGGTGACCCGGGCGCGACCCGCGGGCACCATCGCCGTGTGGCCGCCGACGACGACCCAACCCGCGACGACGAGCGAGCCATCCAGCTCGCGCTCTTTCGCTATGGCGTGATCGCCGAGCTCGCCGAGCGACGCGGGGAGTTGGCCGCGGGCGAGACCGTGACGCTCGTCGCCGAGATCGCCGCCCGCGAGCACTGGTGCCCGGGTCGTGGATCGGTGCAGGTCGCCGAGCGCACCGTCTACGCCTGGGCGCGACGCTACCGACAGGGCGGCCTCGAAGCGTTGGGACCGCGACGCCGCCGAGACTCGGGCACCCGGCGGGTGATCTCGGACCGCATCCTCGAGCGCGCGATCGCGCTGCGCAAAGAGCTACCGAAGCGCTGGACCTCGACGCTCATCGACATCCTGCGGCGAGAGGGATCCCTCCACGGCGAGCCTTCCTTTCACCGCTCCACCCTCGATCGCCACCTCGACCGGCGCGGCATGAGCCGCCGCCAGCTTCGCGTCGAAGCCGAGAGTCCCCGCACCATCAAGATGCGCTTCCCCTCGTTCGGCGACCTGTGGGTGGGCGACTACCACCACGGACCACCGGTCCTCGCGCCCGATGGCCGAGCCACCACCGCCAAGCTCGGCGCCTTCATCGACCACACCACGCGCTTTCCGGTCGCCGATCGTTGGTACCTGGCCGAAGACCTCGCGTCGTTGCGCGACACGCTGCTGCGAGCGCTGTTGCGTTGGGGAGCGGCGCGCAAGGTCTACGTCGACCGCGGTGCCGTCTATCGGGCCGAGCAGCTCGCGTACTCGCTCGACCGGATCGACTGTCATCTCGTTCACTCGCGCGCCTACTACAGCCAGGGACGGGGAGTGATCGAGCGCTGGTGGCAGCTCGCCGACGCCTTCGAGCACGAGATCCGGCTGCGACCGGAGCTCGTCACCATCCACGACCTCAACCGCTTCTGGGAGGCGTGGCGCGAAGAGCGCTACGTCCACGAGATCCACTCGGACCTCGGCCGCACGCCCGCCGAGGCCCTCGCCGGGGTGGTGCCGAAGCCCATCGAGCCGGCCGTCGCCCGGCAGCTCTTCCTGGTCCGTGCCGATCGCACCGTGCATCGCAAGGACGGCTGCGTCTCCGTCGAGGGCAAGCGCTTTCTCTGCGAGTCGTTCCTGCGCGGACGAAAGGTCCAGGTCCGTTTCGACCCCAACGACCTCGCGTCGGTAGAGATCTTTCGGGAAGGAAAGCGCGTCCAGACGGCGCGACCGCAGCCCCTCAACGCGACTCCTGAGCGTCCACCCGAGAAGACCGAGCGCCCGACACCGAGCGTCGACTACCTGGCGCTGGTGCGCCGCGACTACGACCAGCGCCTGCTCGAGCAGGCGCGGCCGCTGGCCTACGCCGAGCTCAAGCTCGACGCCGGCTTCGACGTCGAGCGCTTCCAGGTCGTGGTGGTGGAGCTGGCCGGGCTCGCGCCCGGCGTCACCACCCCGCGCGAGCTCGCCGCTTTCTGGGAGACCTTCGGCCCGCTGCCCGAGGACCTCGTGCGCATCGCCACCGAGCACGCCGTCCGGCTTCACGGCCGCGGGCGTCATCCCCGGATCTACCTCCACGCCATCCAGACGCTGGTGCTCGCGCACTGGCAACACCCGGAACGAAAGGAGCCTCGCTCATGAATCCGCTGCTCACGCACTACGGCTTCACCCACGCCCCCTTCGCCCGCGCCACCGGTACCGCGGCGTTGGTGCACCACCGCGGCTTCGAGGAAGCCCGCAAACGGCTGCGCTTCACCGTCGAGCTCGATTCGATCGCGACGCTCGTGAGCGAGCCCGGCTGTGGCAAGAGCCTCTTGCTCGGCGAGATCGCCGACGAGATGCAGCGCGAGGGCTGGGCGGTGCACTACTTTGCCCACGCCACCTGCAATCCTTTCGGCTTGGTCAACGTGCTCGCCCGCAAGGCCGGGCTCACGCCGCGGCGCTCCCGCGCCGAGACCGCCACTGCGATCGGCGAAACGCTGCTCGCCGACGAGCGACGCCATCTCTTGCTGCTCGACGAGGCACACGCGCTGCCCGACGACACGCTCGAGGACGTGCGGCTGCTCACGATCGGCGAGTACGACCGCAAGAGCCCGTTCGTGCTGCTGCTTGCCGGTCAACCGGCGCTCGATGAGCGCCTCGCCGAGCCGGTGCATCATGCGCTCGATCAGCGCATCACCACCGTGGCGCGACTCGAGCCGCTCTCCCTCGAGGAAACCCGGCAGTACGTGGACGTGCGCCTCAAGGCCGCCGGCGCCAAGAAGCCGGTCTTCGATCCCGGCGCCCTCGGGCCGCTCTTCGAGGCCACGGGCGGTGTACCGCGACGAATCAATGGGCTCGCGACCGGTGCGCTCGTCGTCGCCGCCGCGCGCAACCGGCGCTTGGTGACCGACCAGGACATCCACGACGCCCGGCTCGATCGAGGCCGTGCGTGATCCACTCCCGCTTCGATCTGCTGGCGGCGCCCGAGCTCGCAGTCCTCGCGGTACTGGATGCGACGCTCGAGATCGCCGCCCTGGCGCTCGTCGCCGCACACCTCGACGCGCTCGACCCCAACGTCCAGCTCGAGGCGCCCGGCGACCCTCGCAAGCCCGAACGTCACGCCGTCACCGTGGCGCGCAAGATCCTCGTCCTCGGTGAATCCCTGCGGCGCGAAATCGCCGGCTACACCCACGCACTCGACGACGCTCGCGAGCGACAGCACCGCGAAAACATCCCGTTCTGATCAAGCTCGTTGACGGGCCGCCCGCCGAACCTCACCCCCTCACTGCAACCGAGCCTGCTCCGACCACTGCATCCGATCGCGCGCGGCGACACTCGGCTTCTCGACGTTCGCGGCGCGGCCCCTCATCAACGTTCACGATCTGGCGGTGCTTCCGGAGTATCGGGGCCACGGGATCGGGCGTGCGCTCCTCCGCGCCGTCGAGCGCGCAGCCCGTGAGCGCGGCTGCGTGAAGCTGACGCTCGAAGTCCAGGAGAACAACCAGCGAGCGCGCAGCGTGTATGCGGCCGCGGGTTTCGCGCAGGCGGAGTATGGGGCGAGCGGGGGCGCACTCTTCTGTTCGAAGCGGCTCGACGGCGAAGCCGCTGCCGCTGCCGCGACCGCCGTTGCCGTGGAGCGGACCCGACCCGGCCGCTGAACGGCAGGATCGTTCGACTGCCGAGACCGTTCGCCGGAGCAATCCCCACCCATGACGACACCGCCCACCGATCGCAGGCCTCGACCGCTACCGCGTGATGTGGCCGTCATCGGCGCCGCAGGTGGTCTCGGTCAGGGAATCCTCGGGGTGTGCCGAGCTGCCGGAATCGGCTTCACGGCGATCGTCCGCTCGCGGCCGGAGCGCATCGCCGACGTGCCGAGCGGGTCTCGCGTCGTCGTCGTGGAGTCGCTCGGCGATCGCGCCGCGCTCATCGAGGCCTTCGCCGGCGCCGACGCCGTTCTCACCGCGCTCGGAGTGACGGCCACGACCCAGGCAACGTCCGCCCTGCTCTCGGCGAACATGGCCGCGGTCGAGGCGTCGATGCTGGCCGCGGGCGTCGACCGCATCGTCGTGATCAACACGTTGCTCACGTCCCGGCCCGGGCAACCGGCGAGCCGGCTCATGCGCTTCTTCGGGTGGATGCCCGGGACCATGGGCCGCGGCGCTCGGGAACAGCAGGCGGTGATCGACGCGCTCGGCAACGGGGCGTTCTCGTCGCTTCGGTGGACCCTCATCCGCGGCGGACTCAATGCGCGCGGCAAGGACGAGCCGCCCGTGGCCTCGGCCGACTGGGACGGCGCCCTCAACTCCTGGGCACCCGTCTCGTACCGGGCCATGGGCCGATGGATGCTCGAGGAGGCCGCGGCGAACGAGTTCGTGCGCGCGGCACCGCTGGTGTCACGGCGTCGCACGTGAACACGACCGACGAGCGGTCTGACGACCGGGTGCCGCGGAAGGCGCGGCGCGCCAGTGGTGATGTGGGGCGTCAGGTGGCCCTCCAGTTCGTGCGCATCGTCGTCGCGCTCGCGCTCCTCGCCACCGCCTGTTCGGCAGACGGCAGGACGCTGGCGGTCCGCGACGGCGACGTCATCTTTCACACCTCTCGCTCGTCACAGTCGCTCGCCATCCAGCGAGCCACCGGGTCGCGGTACAGCCACATGGGGCTGATCGTGCACCGCAAGGGCAAGCCCTTCGTGTTCGAGGCGATCTCCACGGTCCGGCTCACGCCCCTCGAGGAGTGGATCGCCCGGGGCACGGGGCACCACTTCGTCGTCAAGCGCCTCCGGGACGCGGACTCCCTGCTCACGCCGGCCGCGCTCGAGAAGCTCCGGACCGAGGCGCGTCGGTTCGCCGGCCGGCCGTACGACCTCACGTTCGGGTGGGCCGACGACCGGATCTATTGCTCGGAGCTGGTTTGGAAGGCCTACGACCGCGCCCTCGACATCCAGCTCGGCGATCTTCAGAAGGTCCGCGACTTCGACCTCTCGGATCCAGCGGTGCGCGCCAAGATGCGGGAGCGCTACGGCAACGACATCCCCCTGGACGAACCGGTCATCTCTCCCGCCGCCATGTTCGGGTCACCGCTCCTCGTCACCGTCGCCGAACGGTGACGACATCACCCACGAGGCCACCATGCGGGTAGCGAGGCGCTCCATCCACGCCGTGTGCGCGGCGATTCTCGTCTGTTCGGTCATGACTCACGCGGCTGCGCGCCCCGACCGGGGCGGCATCGACGCTCCGGAGGAAGCACGTGCGTTCGTGTACGAGCGGCTGAAGGATGACCAGCTCGGCACACTGGGCGCGGTGGCCGACGAGTACCGCACGACCCACGCGCGCTTCGACGACGGGCGCTCGAAGCTCATGATGCTCTACCGAGCGTTCCAGGAGATCGGGCAGCTCGCGGCGGAGGGCGAGGTGGCATCGTTTCGCACCGCGCTCGAGCACTGGGTGGCGAGCCTCCCCGGCTCGCCGACGCCGGTGGTGGCCACAGCACAGCTCATCGTCGGACAGGCGTGGAGCGCGCGCGGGAAGAAGCTCGCCGGCGAAACGCCGGCGTCGTCCATGGATCGGTTTCGGAAGCGTCTCGAGGAAGCCAGGGCGCTCCTCGACGCCCACCGCGAGGTGGGCGCACGGTGCCCGGGATGGCACACGGCTCGTCTCGACATCGCGCAGCTCCTCGGCGCCGACGAGCCGACCCGCACGCGGATCTTCGACGAGGGCGTCGCGTTCGATCCCTCGTACTCGATGCTCTACCTGACGTACGCGAACGGCCTGACACCCCGCTGGGGCGGGAGCTACGACGCGATCCGGCGCTTCGCCGCGCGTGCGGCCGAGCTCTCCAAGGCGACCGACGGAAGCTCGATGTACGCGCGGGTCTACTGGGTGGCGCTCGCCGTCGAACGTGACGCCGTGTTCACGGAGGGCCGGCGTCGACTGGTCCCGTCTGCGAGAGCTTCCTCGACCTCGAGCGCCGCACGAATGGCTCGATCCGGAACTTGAACGCCTTCGCGAAGTTCGCGTGCGGCCTGCGCGACCGCGACACCGCCGGGCGACTGGTCCGAAAGATCGGCAACGACTGGACCCAGGACATCTGGTGGCGCGCCGAGAACTACGAGCAGTGCCGCTCGTGGGCGGAGGCGAAGTGACCGCGCTCGCTCTGCGACCGGGTCCAGTCGCGGTGGTCACGGCGAACAGGCGGAACGGTCCTCCATGAGCCGTGGCAGCCGCGCGTGGGTCGTCTGGCCCCTCGTCGCCTTCGCGGTCCACGCGGTCTCGCCGCTCGGCTACGGCTGGTTCCGCGACGAGCTCTACTACGTCGCCTGCGCGCGCCGGCTGGCGTGGGGATACGTCGATCACCCTCCGCTTTCGATCGCGCTGCTTCGGGGCGTGCTCGCTCTCGCGGGGACCTCGCTGCTCGCGATGCGCCTCGCCGCCGCCGCACTGGCAGCGCTGACCGTGCTAGCGGTGGGGCTCATGACCCGCGAGCTAGGCGGTGGTGAGCGCGCGCGAACGGTCGCGATGCTCGCCACGCTCTGCGCGCCCGTGATCCTGGCGCTCGATAGCTACTACTCGATGAACGCCTTCGACCTTCTGGCGTGGGCCGTGGCGACGATCCTCTTTCTCCGCGCGCTTCGCGCCCGAACGCGCGGCGCCTGGTGCGGCTTCGGGCTGGCGATCGGGCTCGGGCTGCTCAACAAGCTCAGCGTGCTGTGGCTCGGGGGTGGCTTCGGCGTGGGCTTGCTGCTCACGGCTCGGCGCGCGGAGCTGCGGCGCACCGGGCCGTGGCTCGCGGGTGCTCTCGCGTTCGCGGTCGCGGCGCCCCACCTGCTCTGGCAAGCCCTCCAGGGCTTTCCGACGATCGAGTTCATGCGAAACGCGAGCAGCGAGAAGATGCGCGCCACGACCGCACTCGAATTCGCCGCCAGCCAGGTGATGACACTCGGTCCCGCTTGCGTGCTCCTGGCCGCGCTCGGGCTCGGAGCGTGCTTTCGCCGGCGGCCCGACGGGCGCGCGCTCGTGCTGGGGATCGCCTGGCTCGCGATCTTCGGTCTGCTCGCGGCCAACGGGACCAGCCGGAGCTACTACTTGACCCCCGCCTGCCTGTGGCTCTTCGCGATGGGTGGAGTCGCGCTGGAGGAGCGCGCGGCGCGTGCTTTCCCGCTGTACCCGGCAGCGATCACCGCGCTGGTCGCGTTCGGCGTCGTGTGCGCGCCCCTCGCGATGCCGATCCTCCCCACCGAGACCTACATCCGGTATGCGCGGGCGCTGGGAGTCGAGCCGTCGACCGAGGAGAGACAGACGCTCGGACCACTCCCGCAGTTCTTCGCCGACATGCACGGCTGGGAGGACTTCGCCGCGTCGGTGGAGCGAGCCGCGGACCAGTTGCCCGCCGAGCGCCGTGCGCACGCCGCGTTCTTCGGCTCCAACTACGGTGAGGCCGCTGCCGTGGAGGTGCTGGGCGGCGATCGCGCGGCGTTCTCGGGCCACAACAGCTACTGGCTGTGGGGACCGCCCGATGAAACGATCGACGCGGTGGTGGTCGCCACCTACGACGACGCCCGCCTTCGCGAGCTCTTCGACCACGTCGCGAAGGCCGGCACGACGAGCTGCGGCCCCTACTGCATGCCTGACGAGAATGACGTGCCCCTCTACGCCGCGTGGGGCCACCGCATCCCCTGGGGCACCCTCTGGCCTTCGCTCCGGCACTACGATTGATGGCCAGCGCCTTCGCGGCGGCGTCGTTCCCGCCGGATTCGTTCCGGGGACATCCCCGCGCGTTCGCGGTCCCCCGCGGCCTCCGGCCGACCCGGGCCTCTTCACGCCATGGCTCTCCGGGCTCACCATCGGCGGCGCCCGCGCGGCGGGGGTAGCTCAGACGGCGGAGACGACGGGTCGGAGGCCGAGGTAGCGGACGAAGGGCACGAAGTCCTTGTCCTGAAAGAGCAGAGGCCACCCGCTTTCGATGCAGTACGTCGCGATGAACACATCGATCGTCTTGCGCACGGTGACCCCGCGCTTGCGAAGCGCCCGGTCGTTCTCGGCGCAGCGGATCGCGTTCGTCTCACCGAGCATCTCGACGACGGCCAGCGAGCTCATGAGGCGCTTGGCCGTCCGGAAGTCCGCATCACTCCGGAAGCCCTGCAGGACCTCAGCGAGGATCACGTCACCCACCGCCAGGGGCTCCGTGCCGAGCAGCGCGTCGAGCCGGTCGGTCGCGACGTTCGGAACTCCGTTGAAGTAGTCGATCCAGACGCCCGAATCGACCACGATCACCGGGCCGACCTCAGCGCCGCCAGATCGCCCTCCCAGCGCAACTTGCCGCGAAAGCGCTTGATCGCGCCTTGGCGCTGGAGACGGATCAGGGTCTTGAGCCCCAGCTCCACGGTCTCCCGCTTGGTCTTCAGGCCGGTGGCCTCGAGCGCCTCGCTCATGAGCTCGTCGTCGATCACGATGTTGGTACGCATCGGGCGCTCCGGATGTGTATGAATATCACGCATTATACACATCGTTGATGTCTACACGAGCGGCTCGGGTGGTCGCGTCTGGCTGTTTGTCCCGACCGATCGAGCGCACCTCGGCGAACGAAGCGCCGTAGCGGACGGGCCCGCGGGCTGAGCTGGTCCGAGGCACGCGGTAGCCTGGGTCGGCAGGTGACCGCGGCGCCGCGACTCGCACGGGCACCGCGATCTCGTCACCGTTCCGAGCGCGCCAGCCGAGGAGCCGGCCGCCATCGCGAGGAGAGTCCGATGACCGAGCTGACCCTCACGACCTTCGACTGGGTTCCGGACCTACCGCGCGGCTTCGTGCGCGACCTGCGCGTGCGGTGGGCCCTGGAGGAAGCCGGGCTGCCGTACGCCGTCGAGAGCGTGCCGTTTCGAGAGCGCAATGCGGAGCATTTCGCGCATCAGCCCTTCGGTCAGGTGCCGTGGCTGACGGACGGTGGGTGCTCGATCTTCGAGAGCGGCGCCATCCTGCTCCATCTCGGTGAGCGCAGTGAGCGGCTGATGCCGGCCGATCCGCGCGGCCGCAGCGAGGCGATCGAGTGGTTGTTCGCGGCGCTCAACTCGGTGGAGATGGCGAGCCTTCCCTGGGCGCTCTTCCACTTCACCGGCAATGCAGGCGAGGGCCCGGGCTGGAAGTTCCTGGACGACTTCACGAACGCTCGCCTCCGCCACATGGAGCCGGTGCTGGCGGGGCGCGAATGGCTCGCCGGTACGTTCTCCATCGCCGACATCGCCATGGCGGACGTGCTGCGCCTCGTCGATCGGTTCGACGGGCTCGTGCCCTACCCTGCCTGTCGGGCCTATGTCGCCCGTGCCACGGCCCGCCCCGCATTCCGCAAGGCCCACGCCGACCAGATGGCGCACTTCGCCGCGGCCGATTGAGGTAAAGCCGGACCGCTGATCCGGGCGAGGGCACGGCCTCGCAGCCGTTCGAAGCGCGGGGCCTCCGCGCCCCCGCGAGCACCAGACCCGACCGCGGTTCACCACGTACCTTCGTGAAGCCCTCGGCCGAGCGCCCACCCTGCCCTTCCCGCCCACCCACACCCGTCAGAGGCGTCATGTTCGCCCACGTGAAACTCGGCGCCAGCGACTTCGCAGCGAGCAAGGCGTTCTTCCTCGCGGCCCTCGAACCGCTCGGGATCGCGGTGGTGGCGGAGGGGCCGCCGAGCTACGGCGTCGAGCTCTGCGTTCCTGATGACGAGTGCTCCCTGTGCCTCTACCAGTCGGCGCAGAAGCCATCGCCGCTCCACCTGGCGTTTCGGGCGGCGAGTCGCCGGCAGGTCGACGCCTTCCACCGTGCGGCGCTCCAGGCCGGTGCCCAGGACAACGGTGCGCCCGGTCTTCGCCCTACCACGCGAACTACTACGCGGCCTTCGTGATCGGCCCGGACGGGCACAACCTCGAGGTGGTCTGCCACGCTCCGGAGGGCTGAGAGCCTGTGAAGAATGCGAGCGCGAGCGAAGCGCCGCGGGGGGACGGATCCCCCCGCGCTACGAGAACAGTTGCTACACCGGCGGCATTCACAGACCGTGACCCGCTAGTCGGGAGCAAGCACCGATGATCGCCGACGACATCGCGAGCGCACTTCGCGCGGCCGCCGACGGCGACGGCGAGACCCGCTGGGACCACGTGCGCGCCCTGCACCGCGACGGAACGGTTGGCGCGCTCCATGCGGCGGTTGACCTCTGCGAGAGCTCGCTCGCCGAGGAACGCCGGCTCGGGGCCGACATCCTCGGCCAGCTCGGCGGTAGTGGAGATGAGAGTCCGCACCGCGCTCACTCGGCGCCGATTCTCGCCGGCCTCCTCCACGATCCGTGCGCCGATGTCGTGGACGCCGCTGTCGTCGCGCTCGGTCACCTCGCCGTCGAGGTCGACCCGTCGCTACTGGCTTCGCTCGCCGCCCCTCCTGCGGCGGAGGTTCGGTGCGGCGTCGCGTGGGCGCTTCCAAACATCGGCGGTGCGGTCACCTCGCCCGTGCTGATCCAGTTGAGCCAGGATCCTGACGACGACGTCCGGGACTGGGCCACGTTCGGACTCGGGTCGATGATCGACGACGACTCACCGCAGATCCGCGACGCGCTGTTCGCGCGCACCTCCGATGCGCACGACGAGACCCGCGGCGAGTCCCTCGTGGGGTTGGCGATCCGGCACGACACCCGGGTCCTCGATCCACTCCTTCGCGAGCTCCGAGCCGACTCTGTCTCTTGGCTCGCCGTCGATGCCGCACGGGAGCTGGGCGCGCCCGAGCTCTTGGGCGCGCTCGAGGAGCTCCTGCCGTGGTGGGATGTCGATCGAGCGCTCGTGGAAGAAGCGATCGCCGCGTGCGGTCACGAGCGTCCGCCGCGATCGGGTTGATCCATGAGCTGGAGGCGGCGTAAGACCGCGCCGCGCACGAGCGCCACATCGACCCTCGTGGCGGCCCTCGGAGGCACCCGATGTTGCGAGCTCTCCTAGCCGGGTTCTCGATCTTGTTGATCTGGTGCGGTGCTGACTACGTTCTGCATTTCAGCCTGCTCGCACCGTTCTACGCCGCGAGCCCGGGCCTCTGGCGGGCGGCGCCAGAGCTGAACGTCGGGCTGATCTTCGCCGTTCGGATCGCACTCATCGCCGCGTTCATGGCGACCTACGATCGGTACGTGAGTCCGAAATCCATCCGCGCCGGCGGGGCGTTCGGCTTGCTGATCGGTCTGCAGCTGGGCATCGGGGTGGGCTTCGGGACCTACATCCACATGCCGGTGCCCATGGGCTTGGCGGTCGGTTGGATGTTGGGCGCCGTGATCAAGTCCGGCCTCGCTGGCGTCGTCGTGGGCGCAACGCTGCGTGGCGACCGAACGCCACACGCGGGCCGCCGTGACGGATCGCACGCCTGAGCCCGCCGCTCCTTCGATACCCCCTCGGAGATCCCCCGATGGCGACCACCAAACGATTCACGTCCCATGACGAATACTTCGCCGACGCGGCCCTCGAGGTACGGCCGATCCTCGCCCGCATCCAGGCGATCGTGGAGGGGAAGGTCCCCGGCGCGACCCGCTGCATCAGCTACAACCTGCCGGCCTTCCGGACCGATCGCACGTTCTTCTACTTCGCGGCGTTCCGGAAGCACATCGGGATCTATCCACCGGTCACCCAGGACGCCGCCCTCATCGAGGCGCTCGCGCCGTTTCGAAACGAGAAGGGGAACCTGAGCTTCCCGCTCGCCGAGCCGATCCCCTACGACCTGATCGAGCGCGTGGCCGTGGCGCTCGCCGCCGAACGCGGGGCGAAGTAGCGCGGCGAGTTTGAGTGGGCACGGGAGAACCGTGACAGATCGTAAGCAGCGGCGACCGCATCCGATCCGACCAGGAGTGTTTGCTGGCCTGGTCGCGCTCGCCTCGTGCGCGAACGCTCCTCGGGTAGCGGTACCGCCAGCCATGGCTTCCGAAGCGATCCGCGACACGCTGTCTCGGCTCGAAAAGCTCGACACTCCACGCCGCTCGCTCGTGCTCGACGCTACACAGGCGGCGAACCGCTGCATCGGCCCGAGCGGAGCGACCCTTATCGGCCCGATCACCGACCCCCAGGCCCGTGAGCTGAACCGCATCGTGCAAGCGTTTCGGTCCGGCCCGGTGATGACCATGGAAGGCGACGGCGGCGCTGTACGGGTCCAGACCGGCACTGGCTGTGGGTCGCTGAGCGGAGAGGGACAGATCATCCTCTTCCGCGCCTACCGTGGCCTCTTTCTCGGAGACGACGGTCCGCGGTGGGAGCTCGTGTTCATGGGAGATTGGGTTCGTTGAGCCACTGGAAGGCCACGTCGGACGCGATCGGGCTCTGTCTCGTGGACGCCCCTCGGTTCGCGGCCGAGGATGCGCTGCTGGTGTCTAGCGGACTGCCAGCAGGATGGTCCGAGGCCACTCTGGTCCTAGGGCACTCGGTAGCGGATCGAGTCGCGATCCCACCAGCCGTCATCGCTCGGCTGATCTCGAACCTCGCGGACCGCGGAGCCGAGCCCTACTTCGCAATCGCGGAAGTGATGGGAGAACCCGACAGCGCCGAGCTCGTGGCCGTCGGCACCCCAGCGACACGAATCTGGACTGTCCGCGCCGAGTCGGAGCGGACTCGCTGGGGCAACCAGGAAGAGCAGCGCGTGTTCGCTCCGGGACGTGCCGCCATCGAGGCGGTCGTCGAACGCTGGTGGACCGACGACATCGCCCGCTTCGTCGTGTTCTTCGTGCACCAGGATCGGGGCGCGCACTTCGAAGCTACTCTCGCAGCGGGCTACGGCCTGCTCGAGAGATGCGGGGGATCCGTGATCGAGGTCATCGAACATCGCAGCCATTGCACGATCGTCCGGTCATTTACGAATGCACGATCGGCCGGTTCGGCCGCATTCGCCGGCACCGAATTGATCTGAACGGATGGTTGGCGACGTGGCAGCAAGCACCTCCGTCGTTCCGGCCCCGTCGCGCTGAACGTTCGGCGCCGACACCCCGCCGGAGGGTCGAAATCTACGCGTTCGACGAGGAGCAGCTCGCGGCGTGGATCCGCCAGGCGGCCGCGCTGCCGGGCTGGGGCGGGCCGTAGGTCGCGTGGGTGCAAGATCGATTCGGAGTGCCGTGGCAGCTGAACCGGCCGTGAAAGAATCCGATCGCGCACCGAGCGCGGACCTGCTATTCGACGCGTCCGACATGCGCGCTCACGAGTCGCAAACCCGCGTACCCACCTGGGGCCATCCGTTGATCGTAGCGGGCGGCGGGCTCACCTACTTCGTGGTCGGCCAGGTGCTGCACTCCCCTGACTTCCTGAACGATCTGCAGCTCCTTCTCGCCGCGCCCGGGACGCTCGCGGCAGCAGGTCCCGAGCGGATCGCGCCGCTCGTGTTGCTCCTCTTCCGGCCATCCTCGGAGGCTTCGGGACTCGCGCGATGCTGGTTCGCGTGCTCGAGGGGATGGCGCGTAGGGAGTCGCCGCGAGCGATCGTCGTCGCCATCGGCGGGTTGCTCCTCTCCGGGCTCGTCTACGTGCTGCTCGCGCTCTTCTCGTCGGGCAGGAAGGGGCTCTGACCCGTACGCGCTTCTCCAGGGCGACCTTCCTCGAGCACCGCGAGCGAGTCCGGCTCTGGCGCGCGGGCGGGAATCTGGTGATGAGCGCGGTTTGGCCTCATCGGGATCGATGACAGTACCCGCCGCGATCAGCGGTGGGTCGGCTTGCTGGGCTTCATCGCCGATGCTTTCGCGTCCTTCTTCCGTGCGGCTCGCTCCTTGGCCTCCTTGAAGCGGTACGACCCGCCCTCGATGGCGACGATCTCGGCGCGGTGGATTAGCCGGTCGACGAGGGTGACGACGCAGCTCGCGTTGGGGAAGACCTCGTTCCACTCGGAGAAGGGCTTGTTGGTGGTCACGATGGTCGAGCGCTCCTCGTAGCGGCGGGTGACGATCTCGAAGAGCAGATCGGCGTGGCGGTGGGCGTAGCTCAGGTAGCCGACCTCGTCGATCACGAGCAGCGCCGGCCGGCAGTAGCGGGCGATGCGGTTGCGAAGCGTCGCGGCGCTGTCCTGCGCGGCGAGGTCGTTCAGCATCTCGCTGGCCGAGACGCAGCGCACGGTATGGCCGCGTAGCAGCGCCTGGTGGGCGAGATTCTTGGCGATCGTGGTCTTGCCGACGCTGTTGGGTCCGACGAGCACGACGTTGGCGCGCTCTTCGAGAAACTGGAGCGTGAAGAGCTCCTCGACGAGCGCCCGGTCGATCTTGGTGGGCCACGACCAGTCGAAGTCGGCCATCGGCTTGAAGCGCTTGAGCTTCGCGTTTTGGATGCGCCGCTCCAGGCTTCGGCGCTGGCGCTCGTCCTCCTCGACCGCGATCAGCTCGGCGAGCCACGCGGCGTCGGCAAGCTCGTCCCAGCGCGCGAGCACGCCCCACAGGCCGAGGCGGTAGGCGCGTTCGCGAAGCGAGTCAATCGGAGGTGTCTTCATCGGAGCTTTCCTCCCCGTCGAGCGCGTCGTAGCTCGCGAGGTCGTGCGGGGTGACGACGAGCTCACGGACGCGCGGATCGTCGGGCAGCTCGACCGCCAGCGGTGGCGGTGCGCCGCGCTCGTGGCGGCGCCGATCGAGGATCTGGCGGACGGCGTGCAGGTGGATGCGCTCGCGGGCGGTGGCTTCCGCGAGCGCCGCGTCGAGCTCGGGCGCTCCGTAGTCATCGAGCAGCCGCGCGAGCTCGCGCGTGGTGGTGCCGACGTTTCCGCCGTGCTCGGCCACCCGCCGGAGGAAGGCCCGGCTGGCCGGCGTGGCGTGGTGGAGGCGATCCATCTGGCGGTGCCGGCGCGCCTCGCGCTTGAGCGCGACCAGCGCCGCCTCGTGCGCGGGGTCCTCGATCTGGGCCCCGCGGTCGTAGCTGCGGGCATGGGTCGCGACGGTGTCGGTGCCGTCGAGGACGCGCACGGTGGCCTCGGTGGCGATCACGACGAGTGTCCGGCGCACGTGGTCGTGCGGCACCGAGTAGTCGTTGCCGTCGAAGCGCACGTAGGGCGTCTTGCCGACGTGGACCTCGACGCGGTCGGCGGCGGGGTAACGATCGTCGGGCAGCGCGAGCAGCCGCGGGCGCTCAGTGGCGAACGCTTCCCGCACCGGGACCGTGGTGTCCTCGGGGCACCGGCGGTCCGCGGCGATGCCGTCGCACCACGCGAGTGCCTGGGCGTTGAGGTCGTCGAGGTCGCTCCAGGTGCGCGCGGCGAAGAACGAATGGCGTGCGTACTGGATCGCTCGCTCGACGCGGCCTTTCTCGTTGCCGCGCGCGATCGCCACGGGCCGCGGCTCGAAGCGGTAGTGCGCGGCGAGCTCGAGCAGCGTCGGGTGAAAGCGGATGGCGTCGCCGCGCCGTTCGAGGACGGCGCTTCGGAGGTTGTCGTAGAGCAAGACCCTGGGGACACCGCTCCAGCGCTCGAAGGCTTCGACGTGGCCGCGCAGGAAGCAGCCCATGGCCTGGCCGAGGAAGAAGCGCAGAAAGATCTGCCGCGACCACGAGAGCACGATGACGAACGCCATCAGGGGCCGGACCGCGCGCCCGATCGGGACCTTCCCGAAGTGCCCCCAATCCACCTGGGCCTGCTCGCCGGGCAGCGTGCGCAGCCGCAGGTACGCCTCGGCGATCGGGCGGGGCCGGTGGCGCGCCACGACGGCGCGAAAGTGATCGGGCCCGCCGGGGTAGCCGCGCGCGCGCGCCATCGCGTGGAGGCGGCTCGCGCGAAGCCGGGGGTAGCGCGTGAGCGTCTCGACGATGAACGGGACGTAGGGGTCGGCGATCGACGGGCGCTCGGAGCGTTTCGCGATCGCGACGCCGGCTTGCGCGAGGACACGGCGGACGGTCGTGTGGTGCAGGCCGAGCTGGGTGGCGATGGTGCCGAGCTTCCAGTGCTCGGCGTGGAAGAGTCGGAGGATCTCGGCTTCACGCTCGGGCGGGATCATCGGCCGTGACCTCCTTCGAGGGCGCGCAGCCGGCTGAAATCACCGAGTCCGTCGATGCGGTCCTGGTGCTCGGGGGGTGGAACGAAGTGGATGGTGACGAGGGGGTTGGTGAGCGGCCACAGGTCGAGCCCGAAGAAGGTGTCGTCGTAGCCACCCGGATCCGGCTCGTCCGCAGAAATGACAATGACGATGGGCTCGCCACTCCAGAGCGCGAGGCCCTCCACCAGCGCCACCAGCGCTCGGGGGTGATGCGTCGGGGGAAGCCGGGCCTTGAGGAGGTCGCTGCCCTCCTCGTCCGTCACCAAGATCGCGATCTCCGGGGCTGCGAGCCCCACCGCCACTCTCCACGTCATGGGTCTTCTCCACGCTCGCGCGGAGGGCCGCGACGTGCGGCCGATCGACGAGTGCCGCGAGTGTGGGGACGGCGGGCGTCGAACGTGGAGCGTGATGCGTCATCTTTCGCTCGCGCTGGATGAGGTAGCGCTGCTGGCGGACGGCGTGACAAACGCGGCCGCGCTCGGTGCGCTGGTAGGCGGCGCCGGCGCGCCGGAGGCTCTCGCGCCGGGCCACGGCCGCGCAGCCCTCGGCGCAGTAGCGCTGCCCGCGATCACACGGGGAGCAGATGACGACCGGGCGGTGACAGCGCGCGCAGGCGTAGAGCCGATCCGAGGCGGGAATCGCCGCCCTCCAGCCCGGTCGGGCTGGACGCGGCGGCACCCCGATGCGACGCTCGCGGCGGGATCTCGCGGCCTGCTTGCCGCGACTCCCACGAAGGCTCGGGTGGCTAGACCCGGGCCTTCACTCCTCCCGGAAACCGGGCCGAGATAACACGACGGCGCTCGATCGAGCTCCGCTCAGGAACGAAGGGCGTCGGCGCTCCGGTGCGTCGGATCCCGCTCCACCGAAACGACGCTCTTCACCGGAATCCCGCGCTTCCTGGCCACCATCAACACGGGCCGCCGGAGCCGGCCCGCTCGAGATCGAGACCCGAGACCAGCTCGTCGACGTGCCCGGCGGGCAGGTCTTCGTCCGCACGTGGGCGCCGGCGGACGCTGCGGGCGGCGGCGAGCCGCCGATCGTGCTGCTCCACGACTCGCTCGGCAGCGTCGAGCTGTGGCGCGACTTTCCCGAGAAGCTCGCGGCGCGGCTCGGGCAGCGCGTGATCGCCTACGACCGGCTCGGCTTCGGGCGCTCGACACCGCGCACCGAGCCGATCCCGCTGAGCTTCATCCGCGACGAGGCCGAGGCTCACTTTCCGGCGCTCCGGCGAGCGCTCGGGCTCGACGAGTACGTGCTCTTCGGGCACAGCGTGGGTGGGGTGATGTCGCTGCTCGTCGCGGCCTCGGGACGCGAGCCGTGCCTCGCGGTCGTGAGCGAGTCGGCGCAGCCGTTCGTCGAGGAGCGCACCCGCGAGGGGATCCGGCGCGCCCGCGACGGCTTCGCGGACCCGGCGCAGTTCGCGAAGCTCGCGCGCTGGCACGGCGAGCGCGCGGCGTGGGTGCTGGCGAGCTGGACCCTTACCTGGCTCTCGCCCGCGTTCGACGAGTGGAGCCTGCGCGACGACCTGCCACGGGTGCGCTGCCCGGTGCTGGTGATCCACGGCGACCAGGACGAGTACGGCTCGGTGGCGTTCCCCGAGGGGATCGGCGCGCGCGTGGGCGGCCCGGTGGAGGTGGCCGTCCTCACCGGCTGCGGCCACGTGCCCCACCGCGAGCGCCCCGACGAGGTGTTCGCCAAGGTGGCCGCGTTCCTGGCCGAGAAGGGGCCGGATGCAGCGACGGGCGGAAATTAGTCAGCATTGACTAATTATCTCGACTGACGTACGACGACGCCATGGCCGCGTCGTCCGCCACGAGCGCCAAGCCCCGACGCCACCCCCAGGCCAGAGGCGAGGCGACGCGCCTGCGCATCCTCGAAGCGACGCTCGCCTGCATCACCGAGGAGGGCTACGCCCGAACGAGCACGGTCCACGTCTGCCAGCGCTCGGGGGCCTCGCGCGGTTCCCTCCTCCACCAGTTCCCGACCCGCGCCGAGCTGATGGCGGCCGCGGTCGCTCATCTCTTCGAGAAGCTGACGGCCGACTACGTCGCGGCGCTCGCCGCGCTGCGCGCGGAAGTCCTGCGCAGCGTCACCCGGCGCGTCGAGGTCGCGGGCGAGCTGTTGCTAGCCGGCTACGCGGATCCGCGCCTCGCCGCGGTCCTCGACATCTACGCGGCGGCCCGAACCGACGCGGAGCTGATGGCGGCGCTCAGGCCGGTGGCCGCGCGGCACCGCGAGGCCGTACGGCAACTGGCGCACGAGCTCTTCCCCGCGGCGTCGACGTCGAAGCGCGCGGCCCGTGGGCTCGCGGTGGTGCTCGACGCGCTGCAGGGCCTCGCCTTCCGCAGGGTGGTGAACCCGGAGGGCGCCCGCGACACGATCGACGGCGCCAAGGCGCTTCTCGTCGAGGTCTTCCCCCCATGAAGAAACGCACGCTGACCGAACGAAACATCCCCGGCGCGCTGCTGGCGGGAGCGCGTTGGCTCCTCAACCCGGTCTCGGAGGGCGGCGTCAAGCAGGTGCCGCGCATCAAGCTCCTGGCGGGCGGCCCGGAGATCCTCGCCGACATCGAGCGGATGCGGGCCCACCCGACGGGCAGACGGATCCTCGGCGAGCGGCCCGATCTCGGCGCCGCCCTCTCGGACTCCGCCGCGCTCGCGGCCATGCCCGCGGGAAGCCTCGGCCGGACGTTCCACGAGGCCATGGACATCCCCGGCGGCGTTCCGGGCTTCCTGCTGGCGGCGACGATCTACCTGGACGGCTTCTTCGACTCCTTCGAGATGAGCGAGGATGCCCAGTACTACATCGCACGGTCGCGGTGGCTCCACGACCTGTTCCACGTCGTGACCGGGTACGGCACGGACCTGCCGGGAGAAGGGCTCCTCATCTACTTCGCGCTCGGATACGAGCACCACGTGCCCTACCGGGCGGCGTCCCTCTCGCCCCTCGGCCTCGGCCCGGGCCTCTTCATCCGACCGAGCTGCGGGCAGCGGGCCTGGCGAGCGCTCCTCCGCGACGCCCATGCGCGGGGGCTCGCGGCCAGCCGGGTCACCCCACCGGAATGCGTGCCATGGGAGGAGCTGCTTCCACGCCCGCTCGACGAGGTCCGCGACGCGCTCGGCATCGTCCCCTTCCTCGAGGACACCTCGCGCTGGCTCGACCACACCTGGTTCGGGCGCCAGGCGGCGATGGGCTTCGGTGCGTACCCGAGGTCGGCGAAGCGGGCGCAGCTCGCCCTCACCGTCGTGAGGGCGGGCGTCGACTACAGGGATCTCTTCCGCATGAGCCGCGCGAAGGGTCGCGAGCTCTTCGACCTCGCCGCCGCGGGCGCCGCCGCCGAGGAGATCCGCGCCGCCGCGCTTTGAGCCCGCAGGCCCTCGGGCCCGGGATCGCCCGGGCACGGGCACGGGCACGCGGGTGTTCGGCTAGGATGCGGCGCGCGGCGGGCGTTCCATTGAACGCGAGGACGACGATGCTCGAAGGATCCTGTCACTGTGGTGCGGTGCGATGGACGTTCGCGCCGGAGCCCGATGGCGCGACCGCGTGCAACTGCACGGTGTGTCGGCGCTACGGCGGGCTCTGGATCTACGACTTCGAGGACGAGGGCATCCACGTCAGCGGGCCGACCACGAAGTACGTGCGCGGCAAGCACGTCGAGTTCCACTTCTGCCCCACGTGTGCCTGCGTGGCGTATTGGCGTGCGCAGCACGCGGGCGAGGACGGGCGGCGGCGGATGGCGGTGAACGTCCGGCTCGGCGAGCCGCAGGCGGTCGCGAAGCTGCCGATCGACCACTTCGACGGGCTCGACACCTTCGAGGACCTGCCGCGCGACGGTCGCTGTGTCGCCGACTACTGGTTCTGAGCATCGTCGCGCCCGGCGGGCCCACACCCCACCCATGACGAGCTTTCGCCTGACCGTTCACGACGGTCACCCACCCGACGAGACGGCGGTCGTCGACACCGGCCTCGGCTCGTTCAACGACGAGGCGGCGCCACTTCACGAGGTGGAGCCGCTCGCGTGCTTCGCGCACGCCGACGACGGCACCGTCGTGGGCGGCGCCGTGGGCCGCTGGTGGGGCGGCTGCGCGGAGCTGCAGCAGCTCTGGGTCGAGGACGCTCGACGCAGGCAGGGCCTCGGCGCGCGACTGGTCCGGGCGTTCGAGGACGCGCGCACGAAGGGCTGCACGTACTTCTACGTCGAGACCTTCAGCTTCCAGGCGCCGCGCTTCTACGAGAACCTCGGCTACGTCACCGAATACGTGCGCCGCGGCTATCCCCACGGCATCGCGAAGCACCACCTGGGCAAGCACGTGGACGCCGCGGCACGGTGAGCGCGTGGGAGAGCCCGAGATCGGAAACAAGCGGAGGCGCCGCGCGTCCGTTCCTCGCGGGCTCGCGCCCACCGCTACACCGGCCGTGCCAACGCCCGGGCGAGCTGACGCTCGCCCCTGCACGGCCATGCGCAGGCCGATTGCCGATCGCGTGGGAGTGTAGGGGCGGGCGCTAGCCCGCCCGGGATCGGGAAGGAGCGTAGGCGCCGCGAGGGGAGCGTCACCCGCGGGAAATCGGGCCGCGCGTACGACCGCCGCCCGAAACGCGAAAGGGCGGCCGCTCGGGCCGCCCTTCGGACTTCCTACCACTGGTGCCGAGGAGGGACTCGAACCCCTACAGGCTTTCACCCACTAGGACCTGAACCTAGCGCGTCTACCAATTCCGCCACCTCGGCGAACGGCGATCGCGAACTATGTCGCGCGGCGCGCCCGTGCGTCAAGGAAGCGCTGCGCGCGCCGCTGCCTCACCGTCGAATTCGCGCTACCATCGGCGCGTCCCAGTTCGAGGAGCGTTCATGCCGAGCACCAGGCAAGTCGTCTACCGCCGCAAGCCCAGCATCTTCGGTGCATTCCTCCTGGCGCTGGCCGTGCTGGCCGGCTGCTCGGACGGCGGCGGGAGTAGCTCGTCGGGCAACCCCGACCCGACTCCGAACCCCGAGCCCGAGCCCGGGGCCAAGGTCACGCTCACCCTCGCGCCCTTCGGCGACGTGAAGCCGGCCGACATCCGCGAGGTCCGGGTCCGCGCGCTCGACACCGAGGGCACCGCCGCGCTCGCCGAGTCGGTGGTGAAAGACGTCACGAGCTTCCCGGTCCAGACCACGCTCCAGGTGCCGGCCGGCAGCCAGCTCCCCTTCACCGGCGAGGGCATGGACGCGAGCGGTGCGTCGATCTACCGCGCCGCCACCCGCGTCGATCTGGCGTCCGCCACCTCGGTCGAGGTGACGGTCGAGATCGGCTCCACCACTCCGCCGCCGCCCACCGAGGGCTCGCCGCCGAGCGTCACGGTCACGAGCCCGAGCGACGGCCAGACGTTCGTGCAGGGACAGCTCGTGGTGTTCAGCGGCTCCGTCGCGGACACCGACGACGACGTCACGCAGGTCCGGGTGCTGTGGAGCAGTGACATCCAGGGCCCGATCAACATCGACCCGCCCAAGGCCGACGGCAGCGTCGGGTTCCAGACCGTGGGGCTCTCGCTCGGCATCCATCGCATCACACTGCTCGCCGTCGACCCCGGCGGGAACGGCACCACCGCCTCGGTGAGCATCGAGGTGCAGAAGCCGTCGACCGAGCCGCCCCCCGGCCCCGGCCCAGGCCCCGGCCCCGATGAACGCAGCCAGCCCAGGGTGGATTCGATCTCGCCCGACCAGGGTCCCTCGATCGGCGGCACCCAGATCACCATCCTCGGCCGCGACTTCCAGAAGGGTGGCGCGGTCTACTTCGGCGACAAGCCGGTCGCGACCCAGTTCGAGGGCTCGGGCAAGATCATCTGCTTCTCGCCGCCCACCGACGGCCCGCGCACGCTCGACATCACCGTCGCCAACCCGGACGGCGGACGCACCACGGTTGGCAACGGCTACCTCTACGACACCACGCTCTACGTGAGCGCCGACGCCGCCAGCGCCGCCACCCAGGACGGCTCGTCGCTGCACCCGTTCTCGTCGGTGGGCTACGCCGCGGTGCGCGCGCGGCCGGGCTACACGGTGAAGATCGCCGAGGGCAGCTACCGCGAGACGGTGATCGTGCCGAGCCTGCGCTCGATCACGTTCCAGGGCGCGGGCGCCGGCAGCACCATCATCGACGGCAGCGGCGGAGCGAGCGGCGACCCGGCGTTCGGGATCGTGCAGTCGGACGACATCGCGATCCGCGACCTCACCATCGGCGGCAGCGGCGAGGCGGGTCTGATCGTGGTCGGCGGCGGCCAGTCGCGCGCCGAGCGCGTCGCGCTGGTGCGCAACCAGGACGGGCTCCTCGTGGGCACCGGCTCGACGCTCACCCTCACCGCCTCGACGGTCACCCAGAATCGCGGCAACGGCGTGCTCGTGGCCGGCGGCGAGCTGCTCGCGAGCGGGATCTCGGTGACGCAGAACGGCGACATCGGCTTCGGCGTGGTGATGGAGGGCGACGGGCGCGGGCAGAGCACGGTGCTGGATTCGTCGACGGTGTCGGGCAACGGCGACTTCGGGGTGCTCGGCGTGATCGACGAGGCGATCGACCACTTCACGGTGTCGGGCACCAAGATCACCCGCAACGGCGGCGACGCGCCCCTGCCTGGCGTGATCCTGATCGCGAACGCGGGCACGCACACGCGCGAGGTCTACAAGATCGTCGGCAGCGAGGTGAGCCAGAACCCGGGCTCGGGTGTGCAGGTGGCGCACGGCGCCAACGCGACGATCGGCGGCAGCGGCGGCGAGCGCAACTCGCTGCGCGACAACGGTGGGTACGGCGTCGCCTGCGAGCCGGCGGCGCTCGCGAGCTGCCCGGCGGGCGGCAACGCGATCGCGGGGAACGACCTGGGGGACGTGGATCCCAACTGCCCGGCGTCGTGCAAGCCGTGAAGCAGGCGGGCGCCGGGGCGATCGGCGGGGCGGCGCTCCTGGCGGCGCTGCTGGCGGTCGGGTGTACGCCGCTCTCCGAGGAGCTGACGCAACAGGGGATGGCGCTCGCGGAGAGCGGTGACGTCGCGGGTGCCGAGGGCGAGCTCCGCAAGGCGATCGAGGCCGACCCGCAGAACGCGCTCGCCGCGTACCAGCTCGGCGCGCTCGCCGAGAACCGCGCCGACGATCACACCGCGCGGAACTGGTACCGGCGCGCGGCGACCCGCGCCAAGGACCGGCGGGTCGAAGAGAACAACGAAGAGGTGTTGCTCTCGGTTTGGGCGCTGCGCGGGCTCGAGCGGGTCAACCGCCGCATCGCCGCCGCCGAAGGCACCGCCCCAGAGCCAGTGGCGCCGACGGCCGAAGCGAGCCCGTAGCGCGGGCGGGGTCCATCGACGACCCCGGCCGCGAAGGATCGCGGCCCTCCAGGCCGATCGGTCCTGGGTGGAGGGCCGCGCTCCGTCGCGGCCGCGGAACGGACACGAGCGTGGCCGATCGGTCCCGATCCCGGGCGGGCTCACGCCCGCCCCTACGATTCCGTGCCCGACCGTCTGCGGTGGAGGGCCGCGCTCCGTCGCGGCCGCCCCCGAACACCCACGCGGTCGGCGGCGGCGAAGGCCCCGTGCCCTGAAGCGACGCCCCAACGAAAGAAAGGGCGGCCGCGGATGCGGCCGCCCTCTCGGACGATCGGGGATGATCTGGCTCAGCGCTTCGCTTCGAGCGCCGCCTTGAGCGTGGTGCCGAGCGCCGCCGGCGAGTCCGCCATGCGCACGCCCGCCGCCTGCATCGCCGCGACCTTCTCCGCCGCGGTGCCCTTGCCGCCCGAGATGATGGCGCCGGCGTGGCCCATGCGCTTACCGGGAGGGGCCGTGCGGCCGGCGATGAAGCCCGCCACCGGCTTGGTCACGTGGGCCTTGATGTAGGCCGCGGCGTCCTCCTCGGCGCTGCCGCCGATCTCGCCGATCATGATGATCGCGTCGGTGTCGGGGTCGTTCTGGAAGAGCTCGAGGACCTGCGTGAAGTTGAGGCCGTTGACGGGGTCGCCGCCGATGCCCACGCAGGTCGACTGGCCGAGGCCCAGCGTGCGAGAGCTGCCACACCGCCTCGTAGGTGAGCGTGCCGGAGCGCGAGACCACGCCGATGCGGCCGCTCTTGTGGATGTGGCCGGGCATGATCCCGATCTTGCACTCCCCGGGGGTGATGACGCCCGGGCAGTTGGGGCCGATCAGCTTCACGCCGCGGGCGTCGAGGTAGGGCCGCACCTTGACCATGTCGAGGACCGGGATGCCCTCGGTGATGCACACGATGAGCGGAATTTCGGCATCGATCGCCTCGAACATGGCGTCGGCGGCGAACGGCGGCGGCACGAACAGCATCGACACCGTGGCGCCGGTCTTCTTCACCGCGTCGGCGACGGTGTCGAAGATGGGCACGCCCTTGAAGTCCTGGCCGCCCTTCCCCGGCGTGACACCGCCCACGATCTTGGTGCCGTACTCGAGGCACTTCTCGGTGTGGAACGAGCCGGCCGAGCCGGTGATGCCCTGGGTGATGATCTTCGTCGAAGCGTCGACCAGGATACTCACGACGCACCTCCCGCCTTGGCCGCGGCGATCACCTGCTGCGCCGCGTCCTGGATGTCCTTCGCCGCGATCACGCGAAGGTTCGATTCCGCGAGGATGCGCTTGCCGTCCTCGACGTTGGTCCCCTCCATCCGCACCACCAGCGGCACCGAGAGGTGCACCTCGTTGCCCGCCTCGACGATGCCCTTGGCGAGCACGTCGCACTTCAGGATGCCGCCGAAGATGTTGACGAGCACGGCCTTCACCGAGCTGTCGGCGAGGATCAGCTTGAACGCCTCGCGGATCTTCGCGGTGTCGGCGCCGCCGCCCACGTCGAGGAAGTTGGCCGGCGTGCCGCCGTAGAGCTGGATGGCGTCCATGGTGGCCATCGCGAGCCCCGCGCCGTTCACCATGCAGCCGATGTTGCCGTCGAGCGCGATGTACGAGAGGTCGAACTTCTTGGCCTCGCGCTCGCGCGGGTCCTCCTCGTCCGGATCGCGGAGCTTCTCGATGTCCGGGTGGCGGAAGAGCGCGTTGTCGTCGAAGTTGAACTTGGCGTCGAGGGCGAGCAGGTCACCCGTCGACGTCACCACCAGCGGGTTGATCTCGACCAGCGAGCAGTCCTTGTCGACGAAGAGCTTGTAGAGCCCGTCGAGGAACTTCGCCATCTTGTTCACGCTGGGGCCGCTCAGGCCCAGCCCGAAGGCGAGCTTGCGCGCCTGGAACGGCTGCAGGCCCACCGCCGGATCGATCACTTCCTTGAGGATCTTCTCGGGGGTCTCGGCGGCGACCTTCTCGATCTCGACGCCGCCCTCGGTGGAGGCCATCACCACCGGGCGCCTCAGCATCCGGTCCACGACCACGCCCAGGTAGCACTCGCGGGCGATGTCGCAGCCTTCCTCGATCAGCACCTTCTGGACCAGCTTCCCCTCCGGTCCGGTCTGGTGCGTGACGAGCTGCATGCCGAGGATCTCGCTCGCCAGCCGACGAACCTCCGCGGGGCCGTTGCCGAGCTTCACGCCGCCGCCCTTGCCGCGGCCGCCGGCGTGGATCTGCGCCTTGACCACGAAGCGGCTGCCGCCCAGGTCCTTGGCGATGGCCTCGGCGCCCTCCGGTGACGACGCCACCTTGCCGGCCGGCACGGCGACGCCGTAGCGGCTCAACAGCTCTTTCGCCTGGTACTCGTGAACGTTCATCGTTCTCCCCTCTCGATGTCGGCGCCGGGTCGAGTCACGCGATGCGCGCGTCGACGTCCTTCACCAGGGACTGCACCGCCGCCAGCGACGCGTCGAGCTGCTTCTTCTCCTCGGCCGTGAGCTCGAGCTCGATGATCTTCTCGATGCCGCCCGCGCCGATCACCACCGGCACGCCGACGAAGTAGCCGCTCATGCCGTACTGGCCGTCGAGGTGGGCGCAGCACGGCAGCACGCGCTTCTGGTCGCGCAGGTAGCCCTCGGCCATCTCGATCGCCGACGCCGCCGGCGAGTAGAAGGCGCTGCCGGTCTTCAAGAGCTTCACGATCTCGGCGCCGCCGTCGCGGGTGCGCTGCACGATCGCCTCGATCTTGTCCGCCGGCAGCAGCTCGGTGAGCGGCAGACCGCCGACCGTGGCGAGCCGCGGCAGCGGCACCATGGTGTCGCCGTGCCCGCCGAGCACGATCGCGTCCACGTCCTTGACGCTCGCGCCGAGCTCCATCGCCACGAAGGTGCGGAAGCGCGTCGAGTCGAGGACACCCGCCATACCCACGACCTTGTTCGCGGCGAACCCGGTCAGCTTCCAGTAGGCGTGCACCATCGCGTCGAGCGGGTTGGTGACGAGGATCGTGAACGCGTTCGGGCACGAGCTCTTCACGCCCGCCGCGACCGAGCTGATGATCTTGAGGTTGACGTCGAGGAGGTCGTCGCGGCTCATGCCCGGCTTGCGGGGCACGCCGGCGGTGATGATGAGGACGTCCGCGCCGGCGACGTCGTCGTAGGAGTTGGTGCCGGTGACCTTGGCGTCGAAGCCGGCGAGGGGGCCGGACTGGGCGATGTCGAGGGCCTTGCCCTGCGGCACACCCTCGACCACGTCGAACAGCACGATGTCGCCGAGCTGTTTTTGCGCCGCGATGAGCGCCAGGGTTCCGCCGATCTGTCCGGCGCCGATCAGGCCGATCTTCTTACGCATTTGCCGTCTCCCTTCCTGCGCGGTGTGCGCTCGTGTGGTCGGTCCGAGGGGCGGGCCTCGCTCGTCCGCGGCGCACCTCCGCCCGTGACCGGGTGGAGGACCGCGTTCGAGTCAGCCCCGTGCTCGTTCCGACTTCCGAGTGGATGTCCCGGCTTGATTTTTGGGGCGCTGACGCGCCGTGGGGGGCGAAAGGGTATGGACCTACCGGAGGTGTGTCAAGGCGCCGAGGAGGGGTCGCGGCGCCTTTTTTTCAGCGGCTTCCGGGCTTGGGCGGCAGCACCAGCTTGGTGCCGGCGCGCACCTCGTCGACGTCGGTGAGCTTGTCCTTGTTGGCGTCCCGGATGAGGGTCCAGTAGGACTGGCTGCCGTACATCTTGTCGGCGATCGTGTGCAGGTTCTCGCCCTTGCGCACGGTGTAGGTCTGGGCGGCGCTCTTCGCGGCGGGGGCGGTCTCGCTGGCCCCTGCGGCCACCGCCGAGGCCGGCGGCAGGACCAGCTTCATGCCGGCGCGGACGTCGCCCGGGTTCTGCAGGCGGTCGCGATTGGCTTCGTAGATCGCCTTCCAGGCGGTCTCGCTCTTGTACTGCGCGCGGGCGATCTCGTAGAGGGTCTCGCCCTTCTTCACCACGTACGTGCGCGCGCCGGCGGGAGCGGCGGGTGTCGCCGGTGGCGCGGCGCGCTCCTCGGGCTCCGGCGCGGGCTCGGGAACCGGGGCCGGCTCGGGGGCCGGGCCGGCTCGGGGCCGGCGCCGTCGCGGCGCGCTCGTCGGCGGCGCGCTTCAGGCGCTCGCGCTCCTCGCGGATGGCGCGCGCGGTGTCCTCGGGGGTGGGCGCCGAGCGCGTCGAGCCGTCGCCCGGGGCGAACTCGCGCTCGTCGAGCGCCGCGTCCGAGGCCGGTGCTTCGATCCGCTCCGGCAACGCGCCGTCGACCATCGTGGACGGGACCGCGGCGCTGGGCGCCGCCGCGGGTGGTGCGGGCGGCGGTGGTGGCGGAACGCTCGGAGTGCTCGGGATGCTCGGTGCGGCCGGCTCGGCAACCGCCGGGGCCTCCGGCACCGACCTGGCCGCGCCGCCGGGCTTCACGAGCGGCGAGAGCTGGACGCCCTCGTTCGAGGTCGGGGCGTCGGTGAAGCCGGCGTCGGAGCGTGGCTCGGCGAGGCCTTCGTCACGCGGCGCGCTCTGGCCACCCGAGGCGGCGTCGGCGAGCCGGCGAGCCTTCTTGAGCGACTCGCGGGCCTCGTCGAAGTTGCCCTGGTCGATGAAGTCCTGCCCCTCGACGAGTGCGGCGCCCGCTTCCTGGAAGCGATCCGGCGACTTCTCTGCGGCGCCCGCGCTCGACGCGGTCTGGTACGCGCGCCAAGCGGCGTCGAGCTCGGCGAGCGGCGGGTGCGCGCACGCCCCCACCAGCAACGCGGCGGCCGCGAGCCGCCGATGGTCGAGCTTCATCACTTGTTCCCCCCGTCCGTTGGGGCGGTTCGGGCCAGGCGAATATTCAATTCCCGGAGCTGGGCGTCGGCCACCTCGGCCGGCGCTCCGCTCAGCGGGCACGCCCCCTTCTGGGTCTTGGGGAACGCGATCACGTCGCGAATCGACTGCGCACCGGCGAGGATCGTCACCAGCCGATCGAGGCCGATGGCGAGACCGGCGTGGGGCGGCGCGCCGAAGCTCAGCGCGTCGAGGAGGAAGCCGAACTTCTCGCGCGCCTCCTCGGCGCCGATGCCGAGCAGCTCGAACATGCGCTCCTGCACCGGCTCGGCGTGGATACGGACGCTGCCGCCGCCCACCTCGCTGCCGTTGAGCACCAGGTCGTAGGCGTCGGAGCGCGCGGCGCCGGGGTCGGTGTCGAGGAGCGGCACGTCTTCGTCGAGGGGCGAGGTGAACGGGTGGTGCATCGCGACCCAGCGGCGCGCCTCGGCGTCGAAGTCGAGGAGCGGGAACTCGGTCACCCACAAGAGCGCGAGCTCGTCCTGCGGGATCAGCTTCATCTGCTCGCCGAGGTGGAGCCGCAGCCGGCCCAGGATCTCTTGCGAGGCCCGCTTCGCGCCAGCGACGAACACCGCGAGGTCGCCTTCGCCCATCTCGAGGCTCTGGTCGATCTCGGCGCGCACCGCGTCGGGGAAGAACTTGGCGATCTGCCCCGTCCACGCCCCCTGCTGCTTCTTGATCCAGCCCAGCCCCTTGGCGCCGAACGACACCGCGACCGCGGAGAGCGCGTCCATCTCGGTGCGGCTGAACGCGGCGCCACCGGGCACGCGCATGCCGATCACCACGCCCCCACCCTTCACCACCTCGAGGAACACCTTCATCTCGGAGCGGCCGGCGGCGGCGGTGACCTCGCGCAGCTCGAGACCGAAGCGCACGTCCGGCTTGTCGGAGCCGAACCGGCTCATCGCCTCGGCGTAGGTCATGCGGTGGAACGGGCGCTTCACCTCGACGTCGCGCCCCACGCGGATCGCGCTCGCGACCACGTCCTCCACCACCTCCATCACCGCGTCGGCGCCCGCGAACGACATCTCGAGGTCGACCTGGGTGAACTCGGGCTGGCGGTCGGCGCGCAGGTCCTCGTCGCGGAAGCAGCGCACGATCTGGTAGTAGCGGTCGAGCCCCGACACCATCAGCACCTGCTTGAAGATCTGCGGCGACTGCGGCAGCGCGAAGAACTTCCCCGGCGCGAGCCGGCTCGGCACCAGGAAGTCGCGCGCCCCTTCGGGGGTGGACTTCGTGAGCATCGGCGTCTCGATCTCGAGGAAGCCCCACGCGTCGAGGCGGCGGCGCATCTCCTGCGCCAAGCGGTGGCGCAGGATGATGTTGTCGCGCATCACCGGGCGGCGCAGGTCGAGGAAGCGGTACTGGAGCCTGAGCGCCTCGCCGGCGCTGCTCTCGTCCTCGATCGCGAACGGCAGCGTCCGGGCGCGGTTCAGGATCTCGACCTTGTGGCCGACGATCTCGATCGCGCCGGTGGCGAGCTTCGAGTTCACCATCTCGGCCGGACGCTTGCGCACCGTGCCCTCGATCCGCACCACGAACTCGTCCTTGAGCGACTCCGCGGTACGGTGCGCCTCGGCGTCGGTGTCGGGCTGGAACACCACCTGGGTGATCCCCTGGCGGTCGCGGAGGTCGGCGAACACCACCCCGCCGTGGTCGCGCACACGGTGCACCCAGCCGGAGAGCACCACGTTGCGCCCGTCGTCCGTATCGCGCAGCTCTCCCAGGTGGTGGGTCCGGTAGGGCGTGGTGCCGATGGGCAGCGGCACCTTGGAGCCCGGCGATGCGACGGGTGTGGCGGTCTCGGTCATTCCGGGATCCTCGGTGCTACGAGCTCACCTACGCAGACGGGCTCTCGATCGGGCGCGCTCAGGCGCCGCTCGGCGCGCGGGCGAGCCGCGCGAGCAACGCGTCGACGTCGCGCGCGGCGTCTTCCTCGGCGCCGCTCGTCATGTCCTTGATGCGAACCGTGCCGGCGGCGAGCTCGCTCTCGCCGATCATCAGCACCGTGGCGCAGCCGAGCTTCTGCGCGCGGCGCATCTGGCTCTTCATGCTGGTCGGCTCGAGGCTGGTCTCGACGCGCACGCCCCCGAGACGCAGCCGGTGCGCGAGCCCGAACGCCGCGCGGCGGGACTCGTCGCCGTGGCTGGCGAGGAAGACCGGCGGCGCCGCCGCGGGGGTGGGTGCCGCGAGCTCCAGCACGCGCTCGAGCCCCATCGCGAAGCCGACGCCCGGCGCGTCCGGACCGCCGAAGCTCGCGATCAGCCCGTCGTATCGCCCCCCGCCGGCGACCGCGTTCTGCGCGCCGAGGCGGTCGGTGGTGACCTCGAACGCCGTGCGCACGTAGTAGTCGAGACCGCGCACGATCCGCGGGTTCGCGACGAACGGGATGCCGAGGGCCGCGAGCAGACGCTCGACGCCGCCGTGATGGGTGCGACACGGCTCGCACAGGTGCTCGGTCATCAGCGGTGCGTCGGCGAGCGCCTTGCGGCAGCCCTCGACCTTGCAATCGAGGATGCGCAGCGGGTTGGTGAGGCGGCGGCGGGTGCAGTTCTCGCACAGCTCGCCCACGCGCGACTCGGCGAAGTTGCGCAGCCGCTCGAGGTAGGCGGGCCGGCACGCGGCGTCGCCGAGGCTGGTGAGCTCGAGCTGGATGCCGTCGACGCCGATCTCGCCGAGGAACGCCCACAACATGGCGATGATCTCGACGTCCGCTTCCGGCGACCCGGCGCCGAGCACCTCGGCGCCGATCTGGTGGAACTGGCGCGAGCGGCCCTTCTGCGGGCGCTCGTGGCGAAACATCGGGCCCAGGTAATAGAGCCGGTTCGCGGGGCCGCGCTGCGCGAGCGCGTGCTGCACGAACGAGCGCACCACCGAGGCCGTCCCCTCGGGGCGCAGGGTCAGGCTCTCTCCGCTCCCGGTCGCGAAGGTGTACATCTCCTTCTCGACCACGTCGGTGCTCTCGCCTAGCGAGCGCACGAAGAGCTCGGTGCGCTCGAGGATCGGGGTGCGGATCTCGTCGTAGCCGAACGCGTGGAAGAGCGCGCGCGCACGCTCCTCGACCCAGCGCCACCGGCCCGACTCGTCGGGCAAGACGTCGCTCATGCCTCGGATGGTGGTGATCGACACGGCAACCGGTGGCCGCGGCCACTCGAGCCTGGCGCGGCGGAAGATCGAAAACGCTGGTTTTATCGAACGATTCCCAATCGTTTCCGGGATCGTAAGCGGCGCACCCTAGCTAAGGCTCGAGGGTTTCGTCAACGCGGCACCGAAGCAGCCGCGGTGGCGCCGAGGGCCTCGCTCGCGGGTTTCACGGCGGCGCACGACTGGCTCGGGCGGATCACCGCCGGCGTGGGCGGCGCGAGCCGCACCGTGACCGCGCCGTCCCGCCCGGTGTCGAGGACCCGCGCCCCGAGCGCCGTGAGGCGCGCGACCACCTCGCTCGACGGGTGACGGAGCGAGCCGCGAGGGGCGCTCACCACCGCGATCCGCGGCGCCACCGCGCGCAGGAGCGCGAAGCTCGACGACGTGGCCGAGCCGTGGTGCGGCACCTTGAGGACGTCCGCTCGGGCATCGCGGGCCGCGGCCACCAGCAGGCGCTCACCCTCGCGCTCGACGTCACCCGCGAAGAGCACGCTGCCGCCTGGAGTGCGTAGCCGCAGCACCAGCGAGGCGTCGTTCGCGGTGAGGCCGGCGGGATCCCGCGGCGGATGCAGCACCTCCACGGCGAACCCGTCGCGCTCGAACGGCGCGGTCGCGGCACTCAGCTCGACGAGCGCGGTGCCGCGCCGGGCGGCGCGCTCGAGGTCGCGGGTGAGCCAGCTCGGGCACGGCACCCCCGCGGGCAGCCAGATCTCGCCGACGTCGAAGCGCTCGAGGAGCGCGCCGAGCCCGCCGACGTGATCGAGCTGGAGGTGGCTCGCGACCAGCACGTCGACGCGGGTCGCACCGAGCGCCCCGAGCGCCGGCACCACCACCGAGGGCGCGCCACCGCGGCGCGCCTCGAGCCCCGGACCGGCGTCGACCAGCCAGGTGCGCGCGCGGGGCAGCGAGACCACCGCGGCGTCGCCGTGGCCGACCGCCAGGAACGTCACCTCGGGCGCCGTGCGCAGGTGTGCGCGGATGCGAGGCGCGAGTCCGGCGCCGAGCATCACCGCCACCGCCGCGGCTGCCGCGAGCCGGGCGTGCCGGCGCGCCGGAACCACCAGCGCCGCCACAGCGAGCGCGGTGGCGAGCACGGCGACGAGCGCGGGCGCGCGCGGCACGGTTCCGTCGAGACCGTGCCAGGTGGCGATGCCGTCGAGCACGCCGAGGCCCGCCGCCACCGGCGCCTCGGCGAGCTGGAAAACCCACGGCGCGAGCGGCGGTGCGACCGCCGCGCACACCACGCCCGCGAGCCCGATCGGCACCGCGGCGGTGGCGAAAGGCGGCACGGCAAGCGGGTTGGCGACGAGCCCGGGCGGTCCAGCGCCCGAACACGCTCGCCGTCAGCGGCAGCGTCACCCAGGTCGCGACCACGGTCGCCGCGGTGGTCTCGAGGGCGCCACGCGCGAGACGCGCCACCCAGTCGCTGCCCGGCCCCGCGCGGGCGCCGGGGCCGAAGCGGTCGCCGGCGAGCACCAGCCCCGCGGTGGCGAGGAACGAGAGCTGGAAGGACACCGACCACAGCGACTCGGGCGCGAGCGCGGTGATGCCGAGGAATGCGAGCGCGAGGCTCGCGAGCGCGGCGCCGGGGCGGCCGAGCCACGTGGCCGCGAGCGCGCAGCCGCTCGCCACGACCGAGCGGACCACCGGCGCCTCCGCGCCGGCGAGCAGCACGTAGGCGAGCGCCGCCGCGAACGCCACGGCGGCGGCGAGCGCTGCCGCGTGGCCGTGCTCCGCGAGCCGCCGCGAGGCACCCAGCAGCCAGCGCGCCGGCCAGTAGCTCGCCATCACCACCAGCGCCACGTTGAGGCCGCTCACCGCCAGCACGTGCGCGGTCCCGGTGCGCACGAACACCTCGGCGAGCGCGGGCGGGACGCCGCCGGTGAGACCGATCAGCAGCGCCTCGAGCACCGCGGCGTGGGGGGCGGGGACACTCGCCTCGAGGAGCGCGGCCGTCGCCACGCGCCAGCGCCACACACGGTCGGCGAGCGACTCGCTCTCGCCGGGATGCGCCGGCCCGAGCGGCACGATCCACGCGGCGTCACGCGCGGTGAGCGTGGCGGCAATCCCGGCGCGGTGGAGAGCGGCCGCCCGCGGCGACTCGCCCGGGTTCCCGCTGTCGCGGATCGGCCTGAGCCGCCCGCGCAGCGCGACGCGACGCGAGCCACGCAGCGCCGCGGGCGGCACCGCCGCGACCACGCGGACGCACGCGCGAACAGGGCTCCACCCGTGCTCGTCGCGCACGGCCTCCAGGTCGAGGGTGAAGCGGCTCTCGTCGATCGCGCCATCGGGGAGCGTGACCTCGCGGCCGACCACCACCACGTCGCGATCGAGCCAGCGCGCGACCGCGCGCTCGACGTCCCCTTCCCGCGGCAGCGCGCCGCCGCGCGCGAGGCCGACGATCGCGAAGCCCGCGAGCAGCGCGCCGACGCGGGAGCGGTCTTCGCGGGCGCGCCAGGTGCATGCCGCGACGCTCGCTGCGAGCGCCGCGAGCACCACGGCCCGCGGGTGCAGCGCCTCGCCGCCGACCAGCCCGGCGCCGAACGCGAGCGCGGCGGCGGGCAGTGCCCAGCGCGTCGCGGACGCGCGCGCCGGGGACGCCCGCGGCACCTCTCTCGCGACGCCCATGGCGGGTGCGAGGGAGCAAGCTGCGCGCCGCGCGCGACGATGCGGAAGCACGACGGGATCGCGCGGCACGATCACACCCGGTGCGCCCGCACGGGCGCGCCACCGCGCCCGCGCATTCGCGGTCCGAGGCGCTGGCGGCCGACGGAGCGGCCGCGCTCCAGCCGCTCGGTGCCCGGTCTGCCGGCGAGCCGGTGCGCACGCTCTCGACCGATCCGATGCGCCGCCACCCTCGGAGGGCCCGCCTCCGGCGGGCCGCCTCAGGAGCGGACGAAGCGGATCAGGTCGGACCAGCCGCGCTCGGCGGCCTCGCAGCCCGGGTACGAGAAGAACGCGTGCGCCACGCCCGGGTAGATGTGGGTCTCGACGTGCTTGCCGAGGGCGCGGCGCGCGGCGTCCATGCGGTGCGTCTGCTCGACCGGCACCACGGTGTCCGCGTCGCCGTGGATCTGCAGCAGCGGCGCGTCGAACCCGCACGACGTCGTGGGCGCCATCGCACGCCAGCGCTCGGGATCCGACGTCCCCGTGACCCACCGCCGCAGCCACGGCGTGATCCCGCGGGTGAACGAGCTGAACTCGCTGACCGCGTAGACCGACGCCATCTGCCGCACACCCGGCGTCGCGAGCGGACGGCCGCCCGGAACCGCGAGCAGCGGGTGATCGTCCGCCCAGCCGAGGGCGAGCAGCGAGAGTGCCCCGCCGGCCGAGATGCCGACCAGCGTGACCTTGGCCGGGTCGGCGCCGAAGCGCTCGGCGTTCTCCACCCAGTACGCGAGCGCCGCCTTCACGTCCCGCACCGGCCGCGGGAAGGTCCCGTTCTGCTGCGTGAGCCGGTAGTCGGCGGACGCCACCGTGATGCCCTCGCCGACCAGCCGGGTGGCGAGGAAGCGGCACGCCGTCATGGCGCGATCGCCGAGGACGAACGAGCCGCCGTGGATCAGCAGACAGTTGGTGCCGTCGCTCGCCTGCCCCGCCGGCACCCGGTAGACGTCCATGCGCAGCTCGAACGGACGCCCGCGCGCGTCGCGGGTGGTGCGGAAGAGCAGCCCCGGATCGGTGGGCTCGAGGAGCGGCGCCTTGCCCGCTCCGCGCAGGACGGTGACGGTCTTGGCGAAGCGCTGCCACGCGCTCTCGGGTGGCACGGACGGCGCGCTCGTGGCGGCGGGATCGGTGGGCAAGCTCATGGCGGGGCGCGGGGGCGAGCCCCACGTGGGGACGCCATTGCGTACACTACGCAAGGTCGACACACGCCGCCAACGCTCCATGTCCTCCGAACCTGCCTCGATCGCTCCGCCGTCCGCGCCCATCGCGCCGGACGAGCCCGTGGTGATGCTCGGCTCGATCCCCTATCGCGACGCGTGGGAGCTCCAGCGTTCCCTCCACGCCGAGCGCGTCGCGGGCCAGCGCGGCGACACGCTGCTGCTCCTCGAGCACCCGCCCGTGGTGACGCTGGGGCGCACCGGCGGCGCCGAGTTCCTGCGCGGCGACGGGCCGCTCGACCACCCCACGTTGGGTCGAATCGAGGTCGTCCCCACCGACCGCGGCGGCAAGATCACGTATCACGGCCCCGGGCAGCTCGTGGGCTACGGCATCGTGTCCCTCGCCGAGCGCCGGCTCTTCCCCGCCACCTACGTGCACGCGCTGGAGGCGGTGCTGGTGCGGGTCCTCGCGGACCTCGGCCTCGAGGCGTGCGCGATCCCGGGGCGCGTGGGGGTGTGGACGAGCGATCGCAAGATCGCCTCGATCGGCGTGCGCATCACCGACGGCGTGTCGCTCCACGGCTTCGCGCTCAACGTCGAGAACGACCTGACCCCGTTCGCGCTCATGCACCCCTGTGGCCTCGCGGACGTGCGGATGACCAGCACCCGGCTCGAGGGAGTCGACGCGAGCCTCGAGCACGTGCGCGGGCTGGTGGCGCGCCGCTGGTGCGAGGTCTTCCCGGACCGCCGGGTGGAGGCGCGCTCGTGAGCCACCGCGTCTCGCTCGGCACCGAGCCACCGCCGCGGCGCCTGCCCGAGTGGGTGCGCGTGCGGCCGGCCTCCGGTCCCGGGCACCACGACCTCAAGGCGCGGGTCCGCGAGCTCGGCCTGCACACGGTGTGCGAGAGCGCCTCGTGCCCGAACATCGGCGAGTGCTGGAACCGCCGCACGCTCACCGTGATGATCGGCGGCAACGTGTGCACGCGCTCGTGCGGCTTCTGCGACGTCGCGACCGGCCGGCCGGCGCCCCTCGACCCCGACGAGCCGCGCCACGTCGCCGAGCTGCTCGCCGGGCTCGACCTGACCTACGCGGTGCTCACCAGCGTCGACCGCGACGACCTGCCCGACGGCGGCGCCGCGCACTGGGCCGCCACCATCCGCGCGCTGCGCGCGGCGGCGCCTTCGATGGGGATCGAGGTGCTGATCCCGGACTTCCACGCGCGCGCCGAGCACCTCGACGTGGTGATCGAGGCGCGCCCCGACGTGCTCGCGCACAACCTCGAGACCGTGGCGCGGCTCCAGCGCACGGTGCGCCCGCAGGCGAGCTACGAGCGCTCGCTGGGGGCGATCGCGCACGCGGCGAAGCGCGGCATGCTCACCAAGTCGAGCCTCATGCTCGGGCTGGGCGAGGACCTGGACGAGGTGCGTCAGGCGCTCCGCGACCTGCGCGACCACGGCTGCCGCGTGCTCACCCTCGGCCAGTACCTGCGGCCATCCCGCCAGCACCTGCCGGTGCAGCACTTCTGGGAGCCCGCGGTGTTCGAGGAGCTGGGGTGCCTGGCGCGCGCGCTGGGCTTCGAGGAGGTCGCGTCCGCGCCGCTGGTGCGCAGCTCCTACAAGGCGGACGAGCTCGCGTCGAGGCTGTAGCAGGGATCGGCGAGCTCGGCGGCGCTCGCGCCCGCCCGTATCGCCGGGCGCGCGACGCGCGCCCCTCCCAACGGCCTACGCCTGTGCGACCTCTCGCTCCGCACCGGCGGCGCTCGATCGGCGGGGCGGTGACGGAGCACCGACGCTCCACGAACCGCCTGGTGCTCGCGCGCTCCCGCGGGACGGTGGGTCGCGCTAAATGGGCCACCACGATTTGGATCGCCCTTGCGCCGAACGGGCTGGAGGGCGGCGCTTCGTCGCCGCCGAAGCCGATGGGACGCCGAGACCGGTCGCTACGAATCGTGACGTTGCATATGGGAGCCCGTCGCGCGTACGGCGCGCAACGGGCTCCTAGCCCGGATTATTCATGAAGCCTTCTACTGCGGCCGCCGATCGCCGGCATCTTCGGGCGTACTCGGATTTCCGGTCCTCGACGTACTGTTGAGTACGCCTGCGGCCAAAAATCCTGCGTTCGCCCGAATCTGCTCGACGCTTGGCGGCCTCGCTACGAACTTTCATGAATAACCCGGGCTAGCGGACGGCGGGGCCGCCGCGGGTGGGCTCGGACGGCCTGAGCTCGCGGCCCTTCTCGTCGCGGACGATCACCTGGTC
This sequence comes from Deltaproteobacteria bacterium, assembly GCA_016713535.1. Lineage (GTDB taxonomy): Bacteria > JADJOY01 > JADJOY01 > JADJOY01 > JADJOY01 > JADJOY01. Next base: position 176,495 of record JADJOY010000021.1, on the reverse strand, counting down.
GACCTCTCCATCCACCGCGACCGCGGCGAGCGCCCACGGAGTGGTGAGCACCTGGATGGTCATCGTCCCGGGGTCGGGCCGCTTCTCGCGCACCGTGACCTCGAGCGTGCGGCCGTGGCGCGCGGCCGACACGATCTCGATCGAGTAGCCGCCGGTCGGACGCTCGCCCGACGCCACGCCCACGACCACCTCGCGGCTCCAGTCGATCGCCGGCTGGGTGGGCTCGGACGGCATCACGAAGCCCGGCAAGCGCGACGCCGTGGTGCGCTCGAGCTCGCCCGCGGAGCGCGCGAGCCAGGCCGTGGGCCCGCTCGCGACGCTCGCGTGACCACCGGCCGCGACCGCGCGCACCGTGAGCGCGGACGACGCTCCGTCACGCGCGCCCATCGCCCACACCTCGAGCACGCCGCCGAGTCCGATGCCCACGATCAGCACCGCCAGGCGCGCGAGCCGAACCGCCACGTGAGGAGACGTCATGAGAGACGCGAAGGCGGTGCGTCCACCGCGAAAGCGACACCGTGGTGGAGCCGAAGGAGTCGAACCCTCTACCTCCTGACTGCCAGTCAGGCGCTCTCCCAGTTGAGCTACGGCCCCGCGTCCGCTCGCACACGACTCGGGAAGCGAGCGAGCGGCGAAACATAGCGAAGCGCCGGCGAGACGGGCAAGAGGGCCGCGAGTCGATCGCGCCCTCCGCCTGGCGCGTCGCGCGCCGGACCGTGTGCTAGGGTAGCCCCGATCGGGCGCGGGCACGAATCCGCGCTCGCGCCCTTCCGGAACCCCTCGCATGTCGCGTGCTCAACTCCGCGTGTTGGTGGCGGATGACGAGGAAACGATCCGCGAGCTCATGCGGTTCATCCTCAACGACCAGCAGTGCGACGTGACCATGGCGACCAACGGTCGCGACGCGGTCCTCCAGGTGGAGGAGCGTGACTTCGACCTGGTCTTCATGGACATCATGATGCCGGTGCAAAACGGCGTCGACGCGTTCCGCGAGATCCACGCTCGGCATCCCAGGCTGCCGGTGGTGATGGTCTCGGGCTTCGGCAAGGAGGCGCAGAACCTGCGCGAGGACGCGCTCCGCAACGGCGCCTACAAGTTCATCCCCAAGCCGTTCTCGATCGCCGACATCCGCAAGGTCGTCGACGAGGTCCGGACCGCCAGGGACGCGGCGGCGTCGTAGCGCGGCGCCCACCCGCGCTCCGACTCCGGTTCCCTGCGGAGGGCCCGACTCCGGTCGGGCCGTCGCCTCAGCGCGGCGGTTCGACGTGGCGCGTCCACGCCCGCCCGCCCCGCGGCAACGCGAGCGAGCTCGACGAGACCGCGATCTCGCCGCGCTCCGGCACCGCGCGCGCGAACGAGCACGCACCCGACGCGAGCGGCGAGCCGGCCCGTGACGCCTTGGCGTCGACCGAGAGGATCGCCTCGAAGGCGTTGGCGTCGAGTGACCACACACCTTCGCTCGCCTTCCCGTCACCCGCCTGCCAGAGCACCCGCCCGTCGCGACGGAACGTGAGCACCTCGAGCGCGCCGCACTCGCCCGGGCTCTGCCACGACCCGATCAGCTCCTTGCGACCGAGGTGCGGACGCGCGCCGAGCGCCAGGCTCGTCGCCACCACGCTCGCGAGCACCGCGCTCGCGACCCACACGCCGCGCGGCACGGTGAGCGGCGGCCGGCCGAGGCGGGGCGCGAACGGGCAACTGAAGGCGAGCGCCGCGGCCACCGCGAGCGCGTTCATCGTCACGTCACGACCGTCGTACACGCGATCGGGCAGGAAGCCCTGGAACATCTCGTCGGCGAGCCCGAGCGCGGTCCCGACGAGCAGCACCAGCGCGCCGCCGTGCCGGAAGCCGTAGCGAGGCACGAGCGCCCACACCAGCGCGAACCCGAGCAGTCCGAAGGTGAGCACGTGGAAGTGCTCGATCTCGCTGTCGCCCAGCAGCACCACGCACGCCTCGGCGACCATGCCCACCACCACCCACGGCTTGGCCACCGCCGCCGCGACCCCGAGGTGCTCGTAGATCTGGCCGTAGCGCAGCGCCACCAGCGCCATCGCCGCGGGGATCGTCCACGACACCAGCCAGCCGAGCCCGTGTCCTTGCGCCCAGCGCGACAGCGCGTAGCCGCGCGCGCTCATGGCCAGCACGCCGAGCAGCGTCGCGACCACGCCGAGCCACGGCGCCGCGTGGCGCAAGCTTGGGAGGGCGCGGCTCGAGCTCGGATCGCGCGACACGAGGAGAGTGAGGCGGCCGGCGCGGGTCCAGGGCTGGCGGGGGGAACCGGCAGGCTCCCTGGACGTGCCCGACGGCGATGCTATACCCTCGCTCGAACCGTCCGACAACCCGTCGACAACACGAGCCAATCCGCGCCGTTGCCTGCGGCGGTCGCGTCGAGACCGGGAGCGCCGGCGAGGAACCCGCGGCGCCGCTGCCGGTTCCCGATCCACTCCGTTCTCCGGCTCGATCCCGAACCGCCCAGGCATCGCAGGAGCCCGATGCGTCCCGATCCGTCCGCGCCAGCCGCGAGCGAGGCTCCGCCCGCCGCCGAGCACGCCCCTCACCCGCCGCACGGGGGCCCGTGCGACGGCGCGCACACGCCCGGCGCCGCAAGCGAGACGCGAGCGGCCGAGGTGGCGGCGCCGGAGCGGGTGCGCACTCCCAAGATCGACCCGCGCGCGGGCGCCACCTTCTTCGACGACCTGCGTCGCGTGCTGTCGCAGCCGCGCCCGTCGGAGGCGTTGCGCGGTCTCCTCGAGCGCGGCGTCCTGCACGAGGTCGCGCCCGAGCTGGTGGGGATGGTGGGCATCGAGCAGCCCGCCAAGTCGCATGGCTGCGACGCGTTCGAGCACACCATGCGTGTCGTGGATGCCGCACGCGCCGACTCGGCGCTGATCACCCCGGGCGACATGGAGCTCATGCTCGCGGCGCTCTTCCACGACGTCGGCAAGCCGCACACCAAGGGCGTCGACCTGACGACCGGGCGCATCACCTTCCACGGCCACCAGTTCGTGGGTGAGCGCCTCACCCGCAAGCGCCTCAAGAGCTACGGCGCGGCGCGCGCCAACATCAGCGCGGATCGCGTCTCGCGGCTGGTGCGCCACCACATGTTCGACCTCGACATCGAGCTCTCGGAGAAGGCCATCCGGCGCTTCGCGCGGAAGCTCGGTGGCCCCGAGATGACCTACAAGCTCCTCGACCTCCGGATCGCCGACAAGCGCGGCGGCGCGCGCCCGGACCGGATCGGAGCGATCATCACGTTCCGCAAGCGGGTGCGCGGCGAGCTCGAGCGCAAGGAGCCGTTCGGGCTACGGGACCTGGCGGTGAACGGCCACGACCTCATGGAAGCGGGCGTCGCCGAGGGACCGCAGCTCGGCATCACGCTCAAGCGGCTCCTCGCGCAGGTGATCGAGAACCCCGACCTCAACAACCGCGACGCGCTCTTGGCGCTCGCCCTCGAATCCACGAGCGACCCATGTTGCGAATGAGACTTCGGACCGGGCTCGAGCGAGGCCGCGCCACCGTCATGGCGACGGCGGCGGCGCTCGCACTCCTCACGGCGACGGCGGGCGCGCCCGCGGCGCACGCGGCGGGCAAGACCCCGGCGCTGCTGGTGCTGCCGATCGCGACGGACGAGACCGTCCCCGCCTCCACCGCGGCCAGCCTCCGCACCGCGATCGAGGCCCAGCTCAAGAGCGCCGGCGTGCGCGTGGTGGCGGCGGCCAAGGGTGCGCCGACCGCGCTCGCTTCGGTGGACGCGATCCGCGGCGCGGCCGTGACCGCGGGCGCCGACGGCGTCCTCGGCTCGCGGCTCGAGCGCGACCCGGCCAGCGACTGGGTGCGGCTCTCGCTCGAGATCCAGGACGGCGAGAGCGGTGCCCGCGTGTGGCGCAGCTCGCTCGCGCAGCCCGACGTGGCGGGGCTGCGCGGCTTCCTCCCCGAGATCCTCGGCGAGGCGGCGCGCGCGGCGCGCGACCTCCCCGAGCGCGGCGGCCAGGTGGCGCCGAGCGCGAGCGCAGCTGCTGCGAGCGCGCCAGCGCCGGCGATGAGCTCGACCGCTCCGGCGGCCGCGACCGAGCCGCGCTCGTCCGCGGCGACGAGCGGCGGCGTGGTGATCGGTGCCGCCGCGGGCGCGGCGGCCGGAACCGCGGCGGCCGCCACGACCGCGGCGGTGCCGACACCAGCGCCGCCCACGATCCACGTCCAGCCCGACCTCCCCGAGCCCGTCGTCCTCAACACCGCGCCACGCATCGAGCCGCCACTGCCGCTCGCCGCCGCCGCGGCCCCGCAGCTACCGCCGAGCGCCGGCTTCACGCTCGACATGGCGGTGCGCGACTTCGACGTGTGCCGCTTCGGCCCCACGGCGCCGATCGGCTTCGTGGTGATCGACGACGGCTCGGCGCGGATCCTGGTCGGCGAAGGCACGAGCCTGCCGGACACCCGGACCCGGATCGAGTCGCGCACGCTGGAGACGTTCGTGGCCGCCGACTGCGCCGACGTGGACGGCGACGGCATCGACGAGATCGCCATCGCAGGACGCCGCAACGGCGGCTGGCGGTCGCGGATCTGGAAGGTGCTCGAGGACGGCCGCAAGGTGGCCGCGATCGGCGACGAGGTACCCTTCGCGATCCGCGCCGCGTCCACGAGCGCCGGGACGCGCGTGCTCTTCGCGCAGGACTTCCCCATCCCGGGACGACTCTACGGCCCGATCCGCGCCGTCGAGATGCGCAGCTCCGGCGTCTTCCTCGGCCGCGAGCTCGATCTGCCCGGCGACGCCAACGTCGGCGCGCTGGCGCTCGGCCTGCCCGGGCCGGCGGGCGGCGACGCCACGCTGACGATCGACGGCGACGCGCGCCTGCGCCTGGTGGCCGGCGGCCGCGCCATCGCCACGGCACCCGCCCACTACGGCGGCTACGACGTGTCCTTCGAGACCGGCGAGCACTACCAGTCGACCACCGGCTCGCTGCCGCGGGTGTTCCTGCGCGACCGCATCGAGGTGGTCGAGCGCGGGGCCAGCCCGCTCGTCCTGGTGACCGAGATCGAGTCGCCGCTCGGCAACGTGCTTCCCAACCTGAACGTGGGCCGCGACGTCACCGTGACCGCGCTGCGCTGGGCCGGTCAGAGCTTTGCGCCGATCCCGCTGCCCTTCGGCATGGGCCCGGAGGCGATCGGCGAGGGCTCGCTGCGCGACATCCGTGTCGCCGACGTCACCGGCGACCGCGTACCCGACCTGGTGGTGGGCGTCGTCGACTCCGAGGGCGGGACGTTCTCGTTCTCGAGCGCCGCGGGCCGCATCGTGGTCTTCCCCGGCACCCCCGGCGCCGGCGCGAGCGCAGGCTCGGCCGCCGGGGTGGCCAGCCCCGGATTTTCGTCGAGCGCGCCGTTGACGGACGCGGCCAGATCCGCACAATAAGCCGTTTCACCCGGCGGGGTAGCTCAGGTGGTTAGAGCGACGGTCTCATAAGCCGTAGGTCGAGGGTTCGAGTCCCTCCCCCGCCACCAGATTCGAACGCAGGAAGGCCAGCGATCGCGTGTTTCCTCCGCGGTCTCGCCTCGGCGCTCGGCGGTTCCACCCAGCCTTCCACCGAATTCGGCACGGGCTTCGGCCAGGTGGCCTTCGAGCCGGACGCGGATCGCGGAAAGCCGCCCGATTCGCCATTCAACAGCCCGCCGGATTTTTCTGACTGACGAACCGCGCCTGTCCCCAGCACGTTTGGCTCGAGCGCACGAATCGCGGGTCGTCGGCAGCACGTCACGTTGATCGGCGGTGAGCCGCTCGACGCGTTCGTGCTCTCCCCATTGCTCTCGGCCCCGCCCGTCGCCGAGACAGCGTTCAACCGTCGGATCACGCGCCGCGAGCCGCAGGGGCGCACGTCGATCGACGGCGGAATCGTCAAACGCCGCTTCGTTCCGCCAGCGCCAGAACCCCGGCGCAATAACGTTCGAGAAGGCCGGGGAGCACCCGCGCCGCGGCGTGGAGCTTCACGGGGTCGAGGGCACCGTAAGCGTGACCCACGAGGTTTCGAATCTTGACGCCCGCCCCGAGCGATTGGGCGACCTGGGCATCGATCACCCCTCGTCGAGCCAGGATCTGGAAGTGGGCTCGCAGGTCCGGCGCCGGGCCCCAACCCTCGTCCGCGATCACGTGTGATGCGAGGTCGATCGCGAGCTGGATCCCCAGGTAGAAGCGAAAGGCGATGAGGTCGCGGAGGTCCTCGTCGGAAGCCACGTCTTCTGGTCGGTCCGGAATGCGTCGCCGCAGCGCATCCGTCACTTCGCGGATGCGACGGATCTTGTCTCTCACGAGGTCGAGACGGACCATGCACGCTCGCGCAGGACCCGCCGGAGCCCGGCGGCCTGACGCTCCAGATGAGGCTTGAGCTCCAGGTACTCGAGGGGAACCCTCGCCCTGAACTCGGCCAGGGCGCGTGGGTCGGGCGCCATGAGCACCCGGCCGCTCCTGACGACCTCCCACCGCAGCAGCGTCGTCGCGTCGTCGAGGTCCACCACGTCCACCTCGCGCCCGAGCACTCCCTCGAGGGACGTGGCCAGCTCACCCACGGCGAAGAGCGACGGCGAGACGGTGAACGAGACCGCTACGTCCACGTCCCGCGCCGTCGCCGGATCGCGGGTCACGGTCGATCCGAAGAGGTATGCGAAACGCACGTCCGCACGCCGTTCGAGCACCGAGCGCAACGCCCCTTCGATAGCCGCAAGGTCCACGTCCCGATCCTAGCCTGCCCGCTCGCCCGAGCGGAACCCATCCTTCGGGTTCCGAGGGATCCGGATCACCGCGAGCGCCCCTCCGCGGTCGGTCGAGGCAATCGGTGCTCTCAGCCATCGAGGGCATCGGCGAGCGCACGGAACACGGTCGCGAGCGACCGACGATGAGCGACTGGAAGCGTCGGCGCCACGGCAGCGATCGCCGCGGCCACTGCACCCGGATCGACCACGACGGCCTCGCCGGCACGATCGGCGTCGGGCACCGCGGCGAGCGCGGGAGCTGGCGACGTCTGCGGGGGCGCCGATTCGGCGCTGGCCTCCACCGACGGAGCCGGACCAGCGCCGGCGTCGATCACGTCCCCCGCACCACCGACGGCGTGCTCGTGAGGGGCAAGGTCGCCGGGGCCGAGCGCGTCCACCGGTTCCGGCGCGGCGACCGGACCTCTCGTGTCGAGGAGTGCCGCGACCATCTGGCGGAAGGCTCCGCTTCCGCCGGGCGCGGCGATCTGGTCTTCCCCACCGCTGGCCCACACGTTCTCGAGCACGTCGCGCTTCGTGGCGTGGAGCTCGAGGATCCGCTCCTCGACCACGTTCTGCGCGACGAAGAGGATCTCCTGCACCGTGCGCTTCGATCCGATGCGGTGTGCCCGAGCGATGCGCTGTTCGAGACGCGCCGGGTTCCACGGAAGATCCAGATTGATGACCACGTCCGCGGCTTGCAGGTTGAGACCGACGCCGCCGGCGTCGGTGCTCACGAACACCGCCGGGCCTCTGCGCTCGGTGAAGTCTCGGATCAGCTCGGGCCGCCGCGCCACCGGAACGTTGCCGTGCAGGTGAATGGCCGGGATCCGTAGCCGATCGCAGAGCGCCTCGACGGCGAGCGTCATGTCCGTCCACTCGCTGAACACGACGGCCTTCCGCCGTTCCCCGAGACAGAGGTCACGCAGCGCCTGCTCGAGCTCGGTGAGCTTGGGCACGGTGCGTGCGTCGATCTCCATCCCGAGCATGTGCGGCCCGTCGCAGCGACGCCGCGCGATCACCAAGAGACGCTGCATTCGCTCGAGGTCGGCGGGCAGGATCACCTTCTTGCTCGCGATCCGCGCCACGCTGTGCATCACGTCGTCGTAGGTGTCGAGCACCGCGGGGTGCATCGGCACCTTGACGACCGAGCGCACCCGCGGCGGCAGCTCGAGCGACACGTCTTCCTTGCGACGACGCAGGAACGCCGGGCTCAGTCGCGACCGCAAGGTGTCGAGATTCCGGTAGAAGACGACGCGCCGGCCGCTCTCGTCGCGCACGAAATGGTCGCGGTCGAACTGCCAGAGCGGCGGCAGCAGGCGCTGATCGATGAGCTGCGCGATGGCGTAGGCCTCCTCGAGTCGGTTCTCGAGCGGCGTGCCGGTGAGCGCGAACACGTAGGGCGCGTCGATCGCCTCGAGCACCCGTGCCGTCCGCGTCGCCAGGCCCTTGGCGCGCTGCGCCTCGTCGATGATGAGCAGATCGGGCGGACGAGCCGCGTGGTGGCGGTGGTCCTTCAGTACCTGCTCGAAGTGGGTGATGAGCCACGATGGGCGCGCGGCGATGCGCTCGGCACGCGCTGGCGTCGGTCCCTCGAGCATCACCGCCTCGTCGCCGAGCCAGGCGCGGATCTCGTCCCGCCACCCGCCGCGAAGGCTCACCGGACAGACGACCGTGACCGCTCGGGCGGGCCGCGTGGCGCGACGCAGGGCCGCTGCGGCGAGGATCGCCTGAACCGTCTTCCCGAGCCCCATCTCGTCGGCCAGCAGCGCGCGGCCCCGCTCAGCCAGAAAACGTGCCCCAACCCACTGGTACGGGTACGGCTGGCGATGCAAGTCGCCGACGAGCTGAGCAAAGTCGCGCCGCGGGAGCTCGGGGGCGCGCGCCAGGCGGCGGTCCACCCACGCCTTCGCGTCCGGGTCGACCCACGGTTCGAACGACTCGAGCCGCGAGCGCAGCTCGCTCTCGTCACACGCCATCGGCAGGCGCGACCGACCCCACTCGTCGAACGCAGAGGTCACGCGGCGCGAGCCGGGGCCGCGCGGAACGCCCCACAGGCACGGCTCCACGATCTCGCCGAAGTGGAGATAGACGGCCCCACGCTCGGCCGCGGTCACGTGCGGCGCTGGAAGCCTCGTGCGCTTCGACCCGAGATGGGCGCGCACCCGCTCGACGTGCTTGCAGGTGTGGAGCCGATTCGCCTCGAAGTCCGGACACTCGCAGGAATGCAGGCGAGATGCTGCTACGCCCCGTAGCCGCACCCGGTACGAGAAACCCGAGGCGCCCTCGACGCGCAGGTAGGGCGGGACGTCGGGGGTGATCGCGAGCTTCTCGCGCCGCGCCGCGGCAACTCGTTCCTCGATCGCGCGCGCCCGAGCTTCGTCTGCATCCGGCGTCGCACTCGGTGCGCGACCCGGACCGGCCTTCGGGTGGATCTGCGCTGCGCCGTCACCGTCAGGACCCACCCGCGGAGTGCGCCGGCTTGCCCGGGTTTCCCCATCCGCGCCGGCGGCGCTTCTTGCTGTCTCGCTCGACCCACTGTTTGAGCACCAGGGCCGCGGCGATGCCGTGCTTGCACGAGCCCCGCCGGGAGGGGCAGTTGCAGCGGCATTCGATTTCGCCACCTTCCACCCAGAGCGCGACCTCGAACTCGCCCGTCCGCCCTCGCACGATCGTCGAGGTGCTTTCCGGAGTGCCGACGAAGTCGAGCACCCGGGCTTCGCGCGCGTAGCGATGGCCGTCGCGAAGCGCAGGTCCGCGCGCGCCAGCCAGGAACCGCTCGAGCAGGGCAGCCGTGATCAACGAGAGTCCGCCGCAGCCATCGCATGCGCCGGCCGAGTCTTGGTCGATCGCGAGGTCGAGGCGGGGCCGAGGGATCGCTACGACAGCGAGCTCACGTCCACTCCGGCGCGGAATCGTCGTGGGCCACAGGCATCGCCGGATCACCTTGCGAGGCCGCCCGCTCGGCGACTAGCCTGCCGACGCTGGTTGGCCGCAAGCCCGCGTGCACGTCGAAGCTTGCTTGGGGCATCCGGAGATCCGATGACCGTCCCGATCCCCATCGACGCGCTGGCCGAAGTCGCTCGGCTGGTGGACGAGTATCGGGATCGCTGCCTGTGGTTCCTGGATCCGCGGTTCGTTCCGACCGACCTCGATGAAGCCATCCGAGCCCTCGATCTCATCGAGCGATACGGGGACCGGGCGGCGTTCGAGCGTGCCGAGGAGCTGCGACGATGGCTGTCACGCCCTTCCAGTCCGGGATCCTGAGGAGCCTGGCCGACCAGCGGCGCAGACGCGGCGAGAGCTACGTCGCCGGCGGCGTGGCGCTCAACGAGTTACTCGCTGCACCTCGCCGATCCCGCGACATCGACCTGTTCCACGACTCGGAGACGGCGCTCGCCGCGACCTGGGAGGCCGACGGCGAGGCGCTGCGCGGCCTCGGGTACACCCTCGAGGTGATACGTCTGGCCCCATCGTTCGTCGAGGCGCTCGTCGCTCGAGGAACGGATCGCTCGCTGATGCAGTGGGTGCGGCACAGTGCCTTTCGTTTCTTCCCGCTCATCGAGGACGAGCTACTCGGCCTCGCCCTGCATCCGTTCGATCTCGCCACGAACAAAGTCCTGGCGATGGCGGGCCGCTTGGAGCCGCGAGACTGGATCGACGTTCTCACCCGCGACGCGAAGCTCCAGCCGCTCGGGTTCCTGGTGTGGGCCGCCTGCGGCAAGGACCCTGGGTACAACCCCGTGTCGTTGCTTGGCGAGATGTCACGCTCCCATTACAGCCAGGCCGAGCTGGACACGCTCGACTTCGAGGGCACGCCACCCGTCGCGGCCACGCTCTCGATTCACTGGCATGAAGCCCTGCGGTCGGCTCGCGCCGTCTGCGGCGCCTTGCCGCCCGGGCACCTGGGCACGTGCGTGGTGACGACCGATGGTCAGCTTTTCCGGGGGAAAGCCAGCGACATCGGCGAAGCCTTCGAGAGCGGTCGCCTGGGCTTTCACGCCGGCCGGATCGGCGGTGCCTGGCCAAGCTTCCGGTAGCGATCGAGGCCGCCGCCCGCCCCCGTCAGCGTTCGCTCACGGGCTCACCCGGTAGATCGCCCAGCCGCCGGCTTCGTCGAGCCGGGACAGGAACGGCATCCCGTCCAGGTGCTGCTTCAGGCGGGGGTCGACCACCGACACGAGCGCCACGCCGTCGCGGGCCAGCAGCTCGCGCACCTCGTCCGCCGGCGCGATGAGCCGCGACGGCAGGTTCCGTCGCAGCTTGTCGCGCTCGCGATCGAACACGATCCGATCGTCGAGCCCCGAGGCGAGCTCGACGCCCAGGAAGTCCCAGTAGCGGGTCTCGAGCATGATGCTGCGGCTGGCAAGAGGTGCCTCGGGGCTCGCCGCGATCGCGGCCAGCCGCTTGCCGGCCACGATCGTGCCAGCAGACACCCCGCGGGGAAACGCGCGCCAGCGCGCGAGATCGGCCACCACGATCCAGGCCAGCAGGCTCAAGGCCAGCCCCTGCCCCGCCCGGCGCGCCCATCCGTCGCGACGCGCGCCGGCCCACTTGACCAGACCGCCCCAGCCCCAGGCGCCGTACGTCGCCAGGACGATCGTGTAGAAGAGCGCGTAGCGCCCGGGGGCCGCGGTGGCCGGGACGGAGCCGACGTTCATCACGCTCACCGCCAAGAGCGAGAGGGCTGCCACGCCCAGCGGCAGCGCGACGATCGAGCGACGGCGCGCACCGCGCGCGGCGAGGGCCGCGAACGGCAGGAGCAGCCAGACGCCGGGCTGCAGGTGGGTCACGACCAGTCGCGGGTAATACGCGAGCTTCTCGGCGAGCGAGACCCGGTATCCATCGTAGAACCACTTCGAATAGGCCGTATGAGATTCCAGGAACCCGAGCGGCTTGCCGTCGGTGAGCCAGCCGGCTGCCACGAAGAACGTGACGAACGAGCTGGCGATCGCCCACGACGTGAACGAGCGGACCAGCGTGCCCGTCTCGCGTCGCCGCCACCCCCGCAACATCGGCCACGCGCTCAGGGCGTAGGTCAGCTCGATCGGGATCCAGCTCGGGTAGTGGAACGCGCTCGCGAGCGCGAACCACACGCCGGCCCAGAGCCAGGCGCCGCGCCGTCGCTCGTCGAGCCACGCCAGCCAGCACGCGAGCCCCGCGAAGTAACAGGCCAGCCAGTAGGTATCGAGAGCCGGCGTCGCCGAGAGCCACGCGTACCAGGGCTGGGCCACGACCAAGAGCGATGCCACCCCCGCCACCCGCAGGTCTCCCGAGAGCCGGCGGGCCAACGCGAACACCGCGACGACCAGCACGACCGAGAACACGAACGCCGTGACCCGCGGCGCCACGATCGGGTCGTGCCACACCAGCATCACGCTGCCGTTCAGGTACTTCTCGAGCGGCAACCAGCCGCCGTGCCGGAGCTCGGCGAGCGAGTCGAGATGGGGTGCTCTCGCCCAGCGGACCGCGCGCATCCCGCGCGAGAACTCGTCCGCGGAGACGCTCACGAAGCCCCACCGATGCAGCGCCACCACGCTCGCGAGCTTCGCGAGCACGAGCAGCGCGAGCCACGCCCAGGTGACCCGCCGGTCGAGCTCGGGCGCGGTCTCACTCACGGCGCGCAGCTTGGCGCGGACGGCGCGACACGTCGCGTGACACGCGCGGAGTGCGGGGGCGGTTCGGCTCGCGCCCCCTTCCCGCCCCGCCCCTGCTGTAGAGTCCGGGCATGGCGGGACGCGGCCGTGGCCTCTACGAGAGCCTGATCACCGAGGCACTCGAGGCGCAGCTCGGGGCCCTGGGCGAGGACCTCGAGATCCGGCGCTCCGCGCTCCACGAAGCGGAAGCCGCCGACCGCGTCGCGCTCCATCTCTCGCGTGTCCTCGAGCGCGCGATCGCCGCACTCGACCGCAGACAGCGGGCGGCGGTGGGCACCGCCCTGGCCCGCCGTCTGGTGGACGTCATCGTCGAGACCACGCAGGCGAACGCGCTCGCCGCCGAGCGGCCGGTCGATCCCGCGAGCGTGCTGCGGAGCGTTCTCGGGAAGCGGCCGGACGGGCGCGCGGAGGCGATCCCCGAGCCGCTCATCCCGCTGCTCGACACGACGCTGCTGACCAACGCGCCGGGCGAGCCGCGGGTCGGCAGTCAGGTGCTCGCCGAGATCGGCTCGGCGGACCGGATCGACGTCGTGATGGCGTTCATCCGGCGCAGCGGCATCGCGCCCTGCTCGACGCTGCGCCGCACCTGCGCGTCCGGGCGCGCGCTCCGGGTGCTGACCACCACCTACACCGGCTCGACCGAGGCGCGCGCGCTCGACGCACTCGCGACCTCGGCGCCACGGTGCGGGTGTCCTACGACACGACGACGACTCGCCTGCACGCCAAGGCGTGGCTCTTCCACCGCCGCTCGGGGCACTCGACCGCCTACATCGGCTCGTCCAACCTCACCCACTCGGCCCAGGTGAGCGGCCTCGAGTGGAACGTCCGCGCCTCCAGCGCGCGCAACTCGAGCGTCGTCGACAAGGTCGCCGCCGTCTTCGAGAGCTACTGGCGCGGCGGCGACTTCGTCGCCTACGACCGCGAGCAGTTCCGGCGCCGCGCCGGATCATCCGCCGCGTCGGTCGAGATCGTGATGGGCCCGGTCGAGCTGCGACCGGAGCCGTTCCAGGAACGCCTGCTCGAGGAGATCGCGCTCTCGCGCCAGCGCGGGCACCACCGCAACTTGCTGGTGTCGGCCACGGGCACCGGCAAGACCGTGATGGCGGCGCTCGACTATGCCCGGCTGCGCGGCGCGCTGCAGCGCGCGCGTTTGCTCTTCGTCGCGCACCGCGAGGAGATCCTCGAGCAGGCCCTGGCGACCTTCCGCCATGCCTTGCGCGACCAGGCGTTCGGCGAGCTCTGGGTGAGCGGAGAGCGGGCCCGCACCTTCGAGCACGTCTTCGCCTCCATCCAGAGCCTCGACGCGAACGGGCTCGACGCACCTCGAGCCCGAGCACTTCGACGTGGTGATCGTCGACGAGTTCCACCACGCCGCCGCGGCGAGCTACCGCGCGGTGCTCGAACGGCTACGGCCTCGCGAACTGCTCGGCCTCACCGCGACCCCCGAGCGCAGCGACGGCCTCGACGTGCTCGCGTGGTTCTCCGGTCGCATCGCGGCGGAGCTGCGGCTCTGGGACGCCATCGACCAGCACCGGCTGGTACCGTTCGCGTATTTCGGCATCGACGATGGCCTGGACCTGCGCGAGATCCCGTGGCGGCGCGGCCGGGGCTACGACGTGCAGGGCCTCTCGAACCTGCTCACCGGCAACGACGTGTGGGCGCGTCTCGTCCTCAAGGAGCTCGAGCGCCGCGTCGACGACCTCGGGCGGATGCGGGCGCTCGGCTTCTGCGTGAGCGTCGAGCACGCCCGCTTCATGGCCCGGGTGTTCCGGGGCCGGCGTCCCTGCGACGGCGATCTGGGGCGACACCCCCGCCGAGGAGCGCCGCCAGGCGCTCCGGGACCTGGCCGCGCGGCGGGTGAACGTCGTCTTCGCCGGTCGACCTGTTCAACGAAGGCGTCGACGTGCCGGCGGTCGACACCCTTCTCCTGCTGCGCCCCACCGACAGCCCGGTGCTCTTCCTCCAGCAGCTCGGCCGGGGCCTGCGGCGGCCGCCGGCAAGTCGGTCTGCACCGTGCTCGACTTCGTGGGCCACCACCGCTCCGAGTTCCGCTTCGATCGGCGCCTGCGCGCGTTGCTCGGCGGAACGCGCAGCGACGTGACGCGTCAGGTCGAGAACGGCTTCCCGTTTCTCCCCGCCGGCTGCCACCTCGAGCTCGATCGCGAGTCGAGCGAGATCGTCCTCGCGAGCATCCGCAGCGCGGTGCCGACACGCTGGTCCGCGAAGGTCACGGAGCTTCGCGAGCTGGCCCGAACCCACCCCGATCCGTCGCTGACGAGCTTCCTCGAGGAGACGGGGCTCGAGCTCGAAGACGTCTACACGGGGGCGAAGAGCTGGTCCGACCTGTGCGCCGATGCCGGACTACCCGTCCTACCTCCAGGCCCGCACGAGGAGTCGCTGCGAAGGGCGTGCGGACGCCTCCTGCACGTCGACGATACGTCGAGGATCGAGGCCTACCGGCAGCTGCTCCGTCGCGACGAGGTCCCCGTACCCGGCGAGCTTCCGGTGCCCGACGCGCGCCGCCTCCGGATGCTCGTCGCATCCCTGGTGGACAAAGCCGTCTCGAGGTCCACCACCCTCGAGGAGGGGTGCGCCCTCCTGTGGGGCCACCCGCAGGTCCGGCGCGAAGTGCTCGAGCTCCTCACGGCCCTCGAGGGGCGCGTCACGCACCTCGCGACGCCCCTCGGTGGGCGTTCGGACGTGCCGCTCGCGGTCCACGCGCGCTACACGAGGATCGAGGTCCTGGCGGCCTTCGGCATCGGATCCGGCGCCAAGGTCGCGCCCTGGCAGACGGGCGTGCTGTGGGCCGAGGAAGCGAGGGCGGACCTGCTCGCGTTCACGCTCGACAAGACCAGCGGCCAGTTCTCACCGACCACCCGCTACCGCGACTACGCGATCAGCAGGGAGCTCATCCACTGGGAGAGCCAGTCGGTGGTCCGCGCCGACAGCGACACCGGGCGACGGTACCAGCAGCACGCCGAGAGGGGCTCCAGCATCTTGCTGTTCGCGCGGAACCGCAGCGACGAGCGCGCGTTCTACTTCCTCGGACCCGCGACCTACGTGCGGCACGAGGGCGAGTTGCCGATGGCGGTCATCTGGCGCCTCGCCCATCCATTACCGGGCGACCTGTTCGCGGCCTTCGCGGCCGCCGTCGCGTGACCGCGCGCGGCTCTTGCGGTCGCGACCTCCCGGCCGCTCGGCCTCCGCGGTTCTCCGCGACGGCGAGCACCGCGGCGCACTGGCGTTCGAGCCAAACCGGCAACGCTCGCGCGGCGGCCAGGTGGGCGACGTTACCGAGGCGGCGCCACGGGCCCACGACCGGGTGCCTCGGCCGTCGAGCCGGAACCCGAGGCGCCGTCGTCGACGACGCTCACCTCGGTCAGGACGGGAGGTGCCCGTCCGCGCCGCCCCGCGCTCAGGGCACCCGTTCGATCGGCACCGGGAAGGTCAGGGGTGAACCGAAGAAGTCGGAGAAGTCGAGCTGGAAGCTGTCGACGGTGCTGCCCGTGGCGGTGAGCTTCGTGCCCTTGAAGTCCGAGACCTGGGTGGTACCACCCGGTCCCATGATGCAGTCGTCCTGGAGGACCAGCTCACACCCGGGCGCGAGCCAGCTGTCGGTCATGATGTCCACGGGCCCGCTGCAGTTGAGCACGTCGAAGGGACAGTCGCCGTGCGTGGTGTACGCGGTCACGACCCCGGACACCGAGACCGACGAGGAGTTGCGCTGCGTGATCCTCAGGGAGATGCCGACCGGGGTGGCGCCGTAGCCGAAGTAGCCGACGTAGTTGCCGGTCCAGACCCAGATTCCGCAGCCGACGAGCCCCGCCGCCAGCATCGCTACGATCGCAGCGCCCACGCTACGCCTGCCGCCCACGATTCGCCGCATGGTTCCCCCTCCGTGACGGACGGCCGCTCGCGGGAGGCCAGCGGATCCGTCCTCGGTCGCGGGACAGTACGCGCACACGCCGGAGGAGCGCAACCCGATCGCGGCCTAGCCGCGCCAGGCCGTCCTCCCCGCGCGCGCTCGCGGGCCCCCAGGGGGGGCCACTCCGTAGTGCACTTGCCATACGAGATCGTAGAGCACGAGCAGGGAGGTCCGCTCTCCGTTCGCCGGTCCGACTGCGGCGTGTTCCAGATCGTCGTCGGGCACACCATCGTGCGCTTCGACGCCTCGGTGCTTCGACGCCGTCCCTCGAACGGCCCCGCCGCTCTCACGGACACGGGGGAGCTGTCTTCGGCGCGCGCGTCAGGAGGACCATCCGGACGCGCCTCGACCGGTCGCGCCAGGGAGGAACCATGGAACCGTCGGCTCCGCTCCCGTATGCGCCCGTCCCGCACGGCGCCGGGATCTTCCTGGAGAGCCTCTCCACGCCGCTGCTCGTGCTGCACGCTCTGGCCGCGACGGTGCTGATCGGATCGACGACCCACGACGCGATCTTGCTGGTCGGCTATCTGCGAGGACGCTTCGGTCGAGTCCGGCTCGAGAAGCTCTACGTCCGCATCCAGCTCGTCGCCTACCTCGTGACGTTCGCGCTCGGTTCGCTCGCCTATCCGGCGTACCGCATCTACGTGCGTGCCGCGGTGTTCGACCGTCACGCGCCGTGGGCCGCGAACCTGTTCGACATCAAGGAGAACCTCGCGGCGCTCGCTCTGCCGCTCATGATCGGCTACGCGTGGTTGAGCCGGGTCATCGATCCCAGGGCCGACGCCGCGTGGCGGCCGATGTACGTCGGCTTCGGCCTGTCGATCGCGGCGGTGGTGTGGTTCAGCGTGGTGTCGGGCTTGGTGGTCGTCCTGGAGCGAGCACCATGAGGCCGCCGACGCTCTCGCCCACCGCACGACGCGCTCTCACCGCCGCCCTCGGTACGATCACGTTCTGCCTGGTGTTCACGGGCCTCTCGCTGCGGCCCCGTGCGGTCCCCTGGTACGACCCCATCGGACGCCAGTGGGCCGTCGTGTTGCGCTGGCCAACGCCCGCGCAGCCAGGCATGGATTGGTATGGGCGCCTGCTCGTGGCGTCGGCGACGGCGGTGGGCGTGGCAGGCGCGGTGCAGCTCGTGACGGCCCGGGTCCGCAGCTCGATCCCGGCGGACAGCTTCCTGCCCATGGCGCTGGCCATCAACACGCTGATGGCCTTCTGGCTGTGTGCGTTCGTGTACGTGTGGACGCTCGGCCACCGCGAGCTCCGCCCCACCCCACCGATGGCCTTCGAGCGCACCTCGCCCGTACCGCCCCGACCCGCGGGCGGGGCCGGCCTGTAAAGCACTTGCTATACAAAATCGTAAAGCACAAGCTCTACAAATTTGTAGAGCTTAAGCTCCACAGGCGGCTTCTGACGCGTTGGCCGCTGAAAAGGGCCGTTTTCGTGCCCCTGGCGGGCCTTAAGGGGCCCAAAATGGCTCACTTCGGGTGTGGATCGGGGCGGTTTCCTTGCTCGATCCGGTACGAAAATCTCGCGCGCTCGTCAGCCCAGGCTGTGGTACGCGAGGTACACCAAGGCGCCGCCGTTGAGGGCGCTCGACACGAGCCAGTTGAGCTTCATCAGGCGGCGGAAGGTGGCGATCACGTCGCCCGCCAAGAGCTCGGCCTGGGCCCGTGGGATGGCCGCGCTCGCCGCGAGCGCGGCGGCGATCGGCACCACGACCGCGACCACCGCGCTGCCGGTGAGTCCGGCGAAGAGCACGCCGAAGCCGGCGGCCTGGAGGCGGATGCCCCAGGCGACGCTCGCCGGCGCGCCGTAGACGACGGTGAAGGTGCGGTCGCCGCGCTCGCGGTCCTCGTCTCCCTGGTAGCTGTGGCTGAAGAGATAGAAGCCGAGGATCGTGAGGCTGGTGCCGAGGACGATGCCGGTCTCGGCCACCGACCACGCGCCCAGCGGCACGCCACCCAGACGTGCTGCGATCAGCCCCACGATCAGCCCCTGACCGCCGAACACGGTCGCCAGCGACGCGAACGGCCGCCCCTTCCAGCGCGTGCCCGGATACGAATAGGCAGCCGACATGAGCGCGAACGCGAGCATGAGCACGCCGACCCAGGCGTCGACCCAGAAGCTGCCGAGGACCGACACGACCTTGAGCCCGACGCTGAACGGCAGCAGCGCGGCGACCACCTGCGGCGGCTTCTCGAGCCCGCCGATCGGCCCCTCGTCCTCGTCGTAATACGAGTTGTAGGCGTTGGAGCCGGTGTAGAGGAACACGTGGATGAGCACGCCGAGCACCACCACCGGCCAGGTGAGCCGGCCGACGAAGGCACACACGTCGAGGAGGAACACCGGCAGCAGGAACAGGCTGAACGCGAGGCGCATGTGCACCAGGCACGTGCGCCACACCGGCAGCTCGCCGCCCGGTGCGCGCGCGTTCGCGCCTGCGGTGGCGCTCACGTGGCCTCCGGCGCGGCCGTCGCGAGGCCGCGCAGCGCCTCGGGCAGCGCGGGGGAGAGCTTGCGGGTGCCGACGATCGCCGCGCGCCTGAGCGGACCCGCGACCGACAGCAGGCTGATCAGCGACGACGCCAGCGCGGGCTGGAAGAGCGCCGCTTCGAGCACCTTGCCGAGACGCATCAGGCCTCCCTTCTCGTCCTGCTCGCACTCGCGCGCGAGCCGCAACACCTGGTCCCAGCCGACGCGGCCGGAGAGGTGCGCGTCGAGCAGCACCGCCGCGGCGCGCCCGCCGCGCAGCGCCAGGCACATCCCCTCGCCCGCGAGCGGCGACACCATGCCGCTCGCGTCCCCGGCGAGGAGCGCCTCGCGCGGCCGCAGGCTCTCGTCGACCGGCCCGGTGTCGAAGTGGCTCTGCACCGCGAGCACCGGCTCGTCGAGGGGCCGGAACGCGGCGAGACGCGCGCCGAGGTGGCGGTTCCGGGAGGCGATCCAGTCGAGGAAGCGCTCCGGCGTCTTGTGGGGCTTGAACGCCGCGGTGCGGGCGATCAGGCACACGTTCACGCGGCCGCCTTCGATCGGGTTCACGCCACAGTAGCCACCGGGGAAGGTGTGGATCTCGACGACGTCCCCGACACCGTCGAGGTGGCCGTGCTGCTTGAGCCCCATGAGCGGCCCGTGCTGCGCCTCGGCCAGCTCGCCGCCGACGACCAGCCGCCGCCACTCGGTGCGCAGCTTTCCGGTGGCGAGCACCACCCGCCGGCACTCGACCTCGCCCGCGTCGGTGACGATCGCCGAGCTCCCGTCCGGCCCACCGCCGCGGACCG
The DNA here is from genome assembly GCA_016713535.1 of Deltaproteobacteria bacterium. Lineage (GTDB taxonomy): Bacteria > JADJOY01 > JADJOY01 > JADJOY01 > JADJOY01 > JADJOY01. Next base: position 156,901 of record JADJOY010000021.1, on the reverse strand, counting down.
CGCGCACCTTCTCGCCCTCGAAGAGCTCGACTCCCGCGGCGCGCGCCTGCCGGGCGAGCTCGGCGTCGATCGCGTAGCGGCTCACGCCGAGCGCCACCCCGGGGAGCGCGTCCTCGAACGGACGGCCCCTCGGCGCGGTGAAGCGGGTGCGGCGCATCGGCGCCGCGATCGCGGCGAGGGGGCTCACGTCGAAGCCGACGGTGGCCGAGAGCGCCTCGAACTCGGGCGACAGGAACTCGCCGCACAGGCGGTGGAAGGGGTAGCGCTTGGCCTCGAAGAGCGCGACCCGGCGACCGCGGCGCGCGAGGGCCGTCGCGGCGGTCAGGCCGGCGATGCCGCCACCCACCACGCCGACGTCGACCGGCGCACGCCCTGCGTTCGATCCAGAGTCCGACGCCGATCCCGAGGAAGCCATGGCACCCGAGGTTTCGGTTCGCGGGGCGAATCGGTTCACGGGCGATTCGCGGCGAGCACGCCGACGGCGCGCAGGTTGGCCACGAACGCGGCACCCACCTCCGAGCCCTCGCGATGGAAGACGGCGGGCTCGCCGATCGGCGCGTCCACCGTCACACGGACGCCGCGCGCGACTTCGCCGAGCGAGCGGCCGCTCCACACGTGCACCCAGCGGCCCGCGGGCAGGTAGGCACTCACCTGGCTCGCCCCCGCGTGGGTGACCGGCACCACCAAGATGTCGGCGCCGAGCATCACGTGATCGGTGAGGGCGAGCGTGGCGGCATCGTCGGGGAACTCGAGCCACGGGTGGCGCAGCAGCGGGACACCGGTGGTGGCGCTCTCGTCCATGAGCGCGCGGCGGTGGAAGCCGAGCGCCTGGAAGATCTTGGTGCAGCGCGCGAGCTGCGCGAGCGTCTCGTCGTCGGTGTCGAACTGGACGTTGGCGGCGGGCTGGTTGCCCTCGTGGGTGCGGAACACCGGCTCGAACGCGCCGAGCTCCATCCACCGCAGCAAGAGCTCCTTCGAGCGCGTCACGCCGAGGATGCTCACCGAGGTGTAGCCGCCGACGTCGCCGTGATTCAGCGCGAAACCGGAGATCCCACCCGAGAGCAACCCCTTCACCGCCGACGCGAGCCCGTCGCTTCCGTCGAAGCTCACGAGCTGGTCGCCGAGCCACAGGAGGCGGGTCTTCGCGGGGCTCCGCGTGAAGCCGCTGCGGGTGAAGAACACCACGTCGTCGGCGCGTCCGGCGTCGGCGACGGCCTGGCGGGCGAGCTCGGCCCAGTCCTCGGGGTAGCGGTTGTGCGCGGTCGCCGGTGACTCGCCCGAGGCGAGCACCGCGTCGAACGGCAGCGCCTCGCCGAAGTCGAGCATCCAGCCCGAGGCGCCCACGCCGAGGACCTCGTCGCGCAGCACGTCCGCGAACCAGCCGCGCGTCGCCGGGTTGGTGAGGTCGAGGAGCCCGGCGCTGAAGCTGGTGTTGGGGATGAGGTATGGCGTGCCGTCGGCGCGCTTCACCAGGTAGCCCGCGTCGACGGCCTCGCGGAACAGGTTGCGCGTCGCGTCGCCGCGCTCCGCGACGTCGACCAGGAACGGGTTCACGTAGGTCATCACGCGGATGTCGCTCGCGGCGAGGTCGGCGACGAGCTCCTCCCAGCCGGGATAGCGCTCGCGGTCGAGGACCCAGTTCCACCACAGCTGCTGGCCGATGATCGTCTGGCGCTGCCCTTCCCAGTCCTGGAGCCAGAACGCGGCCACCGGGACGTCGAACGCGCGCACCCGCTCGAGCTTGGCGCGCACCACGTCGGTGCCGCCCTGCACGCCCAGCACGGCGCCGCCGCCGAGCCACTCGGGTAGCGGCGCCATGCGGCCGGCGTGGCGCGTGAAGCGCTCGATCGCGTGCTTCGGGGCGCGCACGTCGAGATCGCGCCGGCGAGGCGGGTGCCGAGGAGCTCCACCGTGGCGGCGTCGGGCGCGGTGAGATCGACGAACGCCACCTCGGTGTTGGTGAGGTAGCTCGAGCGCAGCCGCGAGGTGATCCAGAACGGCACCGCGGCGTAGGTCGAGAGCGGTCCGCCGCCCGAGCCGGGCGAGACGAGGTTCACCAGCGCGGTGAGGGGCTGCGCGCCGCGGCCGATCCCCTGCTCCTCGACGAGGATCGGCACGCGCTGGCCCTTGAGGTCGAGGTACGTGAACTGCTCGCCGAAGCCGAAGAACCGCTCGTCGGCGTCGGACGCGGCGCGCCACAGCACCTCGTTCACGCCCTCGCCGTCGACGTCGAGCGTGAAGGCGAGCGTGCCGCCACCGTCGGCCGGCGCGCTCGCCGGCTCGGTGGCGGGCTCGAGACGCAGCGTGTAGCGCGCGGCGCAGCCCTCGCCCGCGAGCGCGCCGCGGATCACCAGCGCCGCGCCGTCGCGAGTCACGCTCGTCACCGTCTGGGTGTCGCAGCGCGCGTCGACCCGCGGATCGACGTCGAACGAGCCGCGCTCCTCCGCGATCGAGACCGTGGTCCTGGCGCCCTCGACGAACGGTCGCCCCGGCGCCGACTCCCACGCGACGTGACCTGGCTGGGCGGCGCTCGTAATGCGGAGCGTGGGTGGGACGCCCTGGCCGGGATCGCCGACGCCGAGCTCGACCGTGAACGAGCCGAGGGAGATCGGACCCGCCGGCACCGAGCTCCCCGACGACCCGCAGCCGGCGCTCGGCGCCACCGCGAGGCCGAGCGCGAGCGCGGCTCGCCCGCCCATCGACGCCGCACGCGCGATCGTTCTCATCGGGCGAAGGGTAGTCCGCGCGGCGGAGCGCTGTCTCGACCGTCCCGGAAGTCCCGGGCGTTCCACCCGTGAGCCGGCGGGTGTCTCACCGGCGAGCGGGACGAGAGGCCGCCGACGGCGCGGATCCGCGATTTTCCACCGAAAGCCGGGGTACGCGAGAGGCACGCGCCTGGCACAACCGCGCGGCGTCGAGCTCACCGAGCCCGCGGCGCACGTCGCGCCGCGCCGTCCTCGCGCGAGCGACCCCATCGGAGGATGCGATGTCCACCTCGAGCTCCCCCTGGCTGCGGCGCGCGGTGACCGCGATGATCCTGTGCGCGCCGCTCGCCGCACGCGCCGCCACTCCCCAGGCCACGGCCTACTGGGATCCCGGCGATCCGGCGCCGACCGGCGTCATCGACGGCATCTACAACGGCCCCACCTATGCCGTGCAGTTCAAGATGAGCGGCGACACCACCGGCGTCTCGTCCGGCAGCGGCAACAACCTCACCTACCTCTTCGGCTACGCGAAGCCCACGGACGGCAAGAAGCTCAGCCTCTGGCTCACGAAGGGCAACAACACGCCGATCAACATCGCGAGCGCCGTGCCGGTCGACTTCACCGGCAAGTGGAGCCTGAGCCTCAACCCGGCGCAGGCGATCGTCGGGCCCGGCGGCTCGATCACGACGACGCGCCTTCTCATCTGCGAATACGTCACCGGCACGCCCGGCGTGAACCCGTACGACAAGACCACGCTCTACTGCGGCCCGTGGGGCCCGCTCTCCTACTCGTCCGACTACGACGTGAAGGACGCGGGGCTCTTGCTGCAGAAGCAGAACGACGGCCAGGACCGGATCCTGCGCGGCACGCTCAACACGCTGCGCAACTCGCTGTGGCTGTGCAGGAGCTGGATCTTCGACGGTCCGAGCGCGCCGCAGCCGGGCTACTCCGACACGTCCACGACGATGCAGGACTGGGGCCTCAATCCGCCGGACCACCTCGTCACGGCGTACCAGGTGGACCGGACCTGCGCCGGCAACGGCGGCGCGACCTACTGCGATCCGTCGCCCTCGATCAAGGTCAACCAGTCGAGCGAGGGGCAAGGCGACGAGTTCCAGTGGGTGTACGGCGGCATGTTCTGCGCCGGCATCAACCGCTCCACGATCGCCATGGGGGCCGCGTACCGCGACGAGCTGTCTCTCTATCCGGTGCTGTTCGACGGACTGTTCGACAACCCCATCACCATCGAGGTGCAGGCCGGCTGCGGCCGCGTCGTCGAGACGCCGACGGCGCGGCTGGGGACGATCGGCGCCATGCTGGCGGCGCTCGTCGCTCTCCCCGGCCTGCGGCGTCTCGTCACTCGCCGGGCGAGTCCCAGCGGATCGCCTCGCTCGCCTTGACGCCGGCGCGCTTGAGGCGCACGCCCTCGAACAGGGCCGCGAGCTCCGGGCTGCGGAGTGCTCGCTGGGCCACGAGGTAGAGCGCGACCCCGCCCAGCACTCCGACGCCCAGCCACGCGACCGCCACCACCACCGAGCCCGGCGCGAGCCAGTCGATGCGCGTGCCGATCCAGCGCGCCCACAGCACCATCGGCACGCACGACGCCACCATGCGTGCGGCGGCGCGGAGCAGCCCGCGGCCGTCGAGGTCACGCAGCCACCGGCGCCGCAGCACGGTGTACGTGATCGCGAGCTGCACCCACGCCGAGATCGAGGTCGCGAGTGCCAGCCCGCCGTGACCGAGGGACGGCATCAGCGCCAGGCTCGCCGCCAGGTTCACGCCGAACGCGATCGCGGCGATGCGCGCCGGCGCGCGCGGATCCTGCGACGAGTAGAAGACCTGCGTCAGGATCCGCCCCGCCGCGATCGGCACCAGGCCGAGAGCGTAGAGCTCGAGCGCGCGGGCGGTCATGACCACGTCGTGAGCGACGAACACGCCGCGACGGAAGATCACGCTCACCACCGGGGTGGCGAGGCACAAGAGCGCCACCGCCGAGGGAACCGTGAGGAACAGGATCACCCGCACCGCGGTCTCGGTGGTGTCGCGCAGGTCGCGGCTGCGCCCCTCGTGCGCCTGCGACGAGAGGGTCGGCAGCATCGCGGTCGAGAGCGCGATCACGAACAGCCCGAGCGGGAGCTGGAACACGCGGTCGGCGTAGTGGAGCCACGAGATCGCGCCCGGCACCAGCCACGAGGCGAGCAGCGTCCCCATGAACACGTTCGCCTGGTAGATCGCGATGCCGAAGGTCGCGGGGCCGAGCAGCCGCAGGATCGTGGCCACCGCCGGATCGCCACGGGTGAAGAGCGGCGTCACCCGGAAGCCGAGCTCGCGCAGCACCGGCCCGTGGGCGACGAGCTGCAGCACGCCCGCGAGGATCACCGCCCACGCCAGCCCGAGGATCGGCGGGTCGAAGAAGCGCGCCATCACCAAGGCGCCGGTGAGGAGCGCGACGTTGTAGAGGATGGGGTGGAAGGCCGGCAGGAAGAAGTGGTCGAAGGCGTTGAGCACGCCCTGGAGCAGTCCCACGAGCCCGATGAAGATCAGGTACGGGAAGGTCACGTAGAGGAGCTGGGTGGCGAGGGCGAGCCGCTCGGGGTCCCGGAGGAAGCCGGGCGCGAGCAGTCGCACCACCAGCGGTGACAGCGCCGAGCCCACCAGGCCGACGGCCAGCACCACCACCGCGAAGTAGGACCACGTGATCCGCGCGATGCGGAGCGCGCCGGCGTCGCCCTGGCGGGTGCGGGCCTCGCGCAGGACCGGCACCATCGCGACGGTCAGCGTGCCCTCGCCGAAGAGCCGGCGCAGCGTGTTGGGGATCCGCAGCGCCACCCAGAACGCGTCGGCGGCGGGGGTGGCGCCGAAGACGTGGGCGATCGCCATGTCGCGCAGCATCCCGAGCACCCGGCTCACCAGGGTGACTCCCGCGACCAGGCCCGCCGCCCGCACAACCCGCTGGTTCTCGCTCACGGCTCGATCCTGGCGGCGGGCGGCGGCGCGCCTCGTCGGGGCGGCCGCGCCGGCCGCCGCGCCAGCCCCGACGGGTTGACACGACGCGCCGCGGTCTGTTTTACCTTCGTGTTTCTCATCGCGTTTCGCGACACCGACGTCGAAGGAGTTCCCCGTGGCGGATCACGTTTCAGCGCTCAAACGAAATCGGCAGAGTCTCAAGCGTCAGGCCCGCAACCGCCAGGTTCGCGCGCGCATCCGGACCTTCGTACGCAAGGCCCGCGAGGCGATCGAGGGTACCGACGTGGCGGTGGCGACCACGGCCGCCCGCACCGCCGAGAGCGAGCTCGCCCGCGCCGCCCGCAAGGGCGTGCTGCACCGCAAGACCGCCGCGCGGCGCGCCTCGCGCCTCGCCAAGCAGGCGGCGGCCAAGGCCTCCCCCAAGTCCTGATCCGGTTCGCGTTCCCATCCCGGGGACGAGCCTCGCCTGAACGGCGCCCGGCGTTTCGCCGCGGCGCCGTTCGTGTCTCCACGGTGGCGTCCGAGCGCGCCGCCGGGCGCGGCCCGCCCAGCCCACCGCTTCAGAAGTCTTCCAGCATGCGCTGGTAGATCGCCTTCGACATCCGCTTCGAGAGCCGCTCGACCGCCACCTGCGCCTCGTCCTGGGCGACCTCGATGTCGTCGAGGTTGTTGAAGGTGGTGTCGCGGCCGATGAACTCGGGCGAGTTGGTCACCACCGCGTCCGCGGTCACCGCGAACTCCTCGCGGTCGGAGATCCCGGCGTCGCTCCACAGCACCTTGCCGTCGCTGGTGCGCTCGAGGGCGAGCGCGATCACCACGATCATCTGCGCCTCGAGGGCCTGGTCGGTCTCGGAGAAGGACACGGCGCGCAGGCGCACGCGCCGCACCAGCCCCTTCACCACCGCGCTGGCGTCGGTGACGTCGTCGACCACCCGGATCTGGCGCCCGCGCACGAACTGCTGGATGAGCGCCTCGGTGAAGTCGAGCTCGATCCCCTCGAAGTCGCTGTCGTTGCGGAAGATCGGGATCGCGACGGTGACGATGTCCTTGGGTAGAGCGTTACCGGTGCCCTGGAACCCGTAGCCACAGCCCGCGATCGTGACGCCGAGCGCCACGACGGCGAGCCAGCAGCGCACTCGCGCCACGGTCGTCATCTCACGACCACGTTGACGAGGCGCCCCGGCACGACCACCACCTTCACCACGGACTTGCCCTCGAGGAACGGCTGCACCTTGGCGTCGGCGAGCGCCGCGGCGCGCACTTCGTCTTCGGTGGCGCTGGTCGCCACGGTGACGCGGCCGCGCAGCTTACCGTTCACCTGCACGACCAGCTGGACCTCGTCGGACGTGAGTGCCGCGGGATCCGCGGACGGCCACGGGTGGAAGACCAGGTGATCGGCGTGGCCGAGGCGCTCCCAGAGCTCCTCGGTGACGTGCGGTGCGAACGGATGGAGCAGCACCAGCAGCGTCTCGTAGGCGAAGCGCCGCACCGCCGGCGCGGCCCCTGGCTCGTCGAGGACGTTGGCGAGCTCGTGGAGCGCCGCGATCGCGGTGTTGAACTGATAGCGCGCGTCGATGTCGTGGGTGACGCGCTCGATCGCCCAGTGCGCCTTGCGGTAGAGCTCGAGGTCGGCACCCTCGAGTCCCTCGATCGAGGTCGCGGCGGCTGCGCTCGTGAGCATGTCGAGCTCCACGAGCAGGCCGCGCCAGATGCGGGTCAGGAAACGGCTCGCACCGCGGATGCCTTCGTCGCTCCACTTGAGGTCGTTCTCGGGCGGAGCCGTGAAGAGCATGAACATCCGCACCGCGTCGGCGCCGACGCCACGGATCATCTCGTCGGGGTCGACGACGTTGCCGAGCGACTTGCTCATCTTGATCCAGCGTTCCTCGCCGGTCGTCTTGTCGAGGTGCTTGTTGAGCACCATGCCCTGGGTCAGGAGCCCGGCGAAGGGCTCGTCCAGGGAGACGTGGCCGAGGTCGTGAAGCGCGCGGGTGAAGAACCGCGCGTAGATGAGGTGCAGACAAGCGTGCTCGATGCCGCCGATGTACTGGTCGACCGGCGCCCACTTGGCGGCGCGCTCGTCGAGGATCGCGGTCTCGAGCCGCGGGCTCGTGAAGCGCAGCTGGTACCAGCTCGACTCCACGAACGTGTCCATGGTGTCGGTGTCGCGGCGCGCGGCGCCGCCGCACCTGGGGCAGCTCACCGCGTAGAAGCGCTCGCTCGCGGGCAGCGGCGAGCGGCCGTTCTCGAGCAGGTCGAGGTCCTCGGGCAGCACCACCGGCAGGTCCTTCGCCGGCACCGGGACGATGCCGCACGCGGTGCAGTGGATCACCGGGATCGGCGTGCCCCAGTAGCGTTGCCGCGAGATGCCCCAGTCGCGGAGCCGGTAGGTGATCTCGGGCCCGCCGCGACCCAGGCTCGCGAGCTTGGCGGCGACGCCGCGCTTGCCGTCTTCGCTGGGCGTTCCGGTGAACTCGGCCGAGGCGAACATCGTGCCCGGCCCTTCGTACGCGGCCTCCAGGCTCGCGCTCGTGAGCCCGCCCTCGGGCGGCTGGATCACGACCTGGACCGGCAGCCCGTAGACCCTGGCGAAGTCGAAGTCGCGCTGGTCGTGGGCCGGCACCGCCATCACCGCGCCGGTGCCGTATTCGTAGACCACGAAGTTGGTCACGTAGATCGGCACGCGCTCACCGGCGAGCGGGTTCTCGCAGTAACCGCCGGTGAAGACGCCTTCCTTGGTGGTGACCTCGGCGCCCCTCAGGTGCTTGTCCTCGCGCAGGATGCGCTCCACGAACTCGCGCACGGGCGCTTCCTGCTCGGTGCCGGCGGAGAGCTCGCGGGCGAGCGGGTGCTCGGCGGCGAGGCTCATGAACGTGACGCCGTAGAGGGTGTCCGGGCGGGTGGTGAAGACCTCGACGAACTCGCCGGCGCGTCCCACGTGCGGGAACTTCACGCGTGCGCCGTGGCTCTTGCCGATCCACTCGCGCTGCATGGTGCGCACCGCGTCGGGCCACTCGGTGAGGCCGTCGAGGCCGGCCAGCAGCGCCTCGGCGTAGGCGGTGGTCTTCAGGAACCACACGTCGCGCTCGAGCGGCGTGACCGGCAGGTCGGTGTGACGCCAGCACATGCCGTTCACCACCTGCTCGTTGGCGAGCACGGTGCCGCATGCGGTGCACGAGTTGAGGATCGCCCGCTTGCGGTAGGCGAGCCCACGCTCGAGCAGCTCGAGGAACACCTGCTGCTCCCAGCGGTAGTAGCTCGCGTCGCAGGTCGCGATCTCGCGCTCCCAGTCGTACGAGAAGCCGAGCCGCTTGAGCTGGGCGCGCATCGTGTCGATGTTGTCGCGGGTCCAGCGCGCCGGATGGACGCCTCGCGAGATCGCCGCGTTCTCCGCCGGCAAGCCGAACGCGTCCCAGCCGATCGGGTGCAGCACCTCGAAGCCGCGCATGCGCTTGGTGCGCGCGATCACGTCGCCGATCGCGTAGTTGCGGACGTGGCCCATGTGGATGCGGCCCGAGGGGTACGGGAACATCTCGAGGCAGTAGAACTTCGGCCGCGGCGAGTCCTCGCGGGCGTGGAAGGCGCGCTCGCGTTCCCAGGTCTGCTGCCACTTCGCCTCGATCGAGGCGGGCTCGTAACGTTCGCGTTCGCGTTCCATGGGAGGGACGAGGGTGCTCGAGGGGCGAAAATGGGGCGAGCGAGCAAGAATAGGAAGCGGTCGAGGGTAATGCAATCGCCCTCGCCGCCCGTGTTTCAGGACCTCGACGGCGTGCCCAGCGCGACGCGTTCGGACTCGTCGAGGACCTCGGCCGGCGTCACCACGAAGGCCTCGCCGGCGGGAGTCCGGTCGACCCGCGTGAGGGTGATGACGGCGCGTACCACGTGGCGCTCGAGCCTGGGCGGCAGCGCCACCGCTGGCGACGGCACGCGCGCCGGCGCGCGCACCACCGCGAGCACCTCGTCGACGACGAAGCCGATCACGAAAGGGGCCACGCGCGTCAGCACGATCCGGTCACCGACCTCGGCCGAGGGCGCGACCGACCAGCGGTGGCGAAGGTCGACGACCGGTACCAGCGCGCGCCGGAGCAGCAGCGCGCCGTCGGCGAACGCGGGCAACGCGGGGTCGCGCACCAGCGGCACCGGGAGGCGCACTTCGCGGACGTCGTGGACGGGCCACGCCGCGCAGTAGCCGCCCACACGCACCACCACGAACGCCTCCGTCGCGGACGACGACGAGGTGCGCGCACGGCTCGCGACGAGCGGCGGGTTCATTCGGCATGCGCTCCCGGAAACCGCGCCGGCATCCGCGCAGCCAGGCGGCGCAACGCGCCGTCGAGATCGACGATGGGCAGCCGGCAGCGCTCGCGGACCGAGGGCGGCACGTGCGAGGCCTCGTCGAGCCGCTCCGGCACGAGCTCGAGCACGCTGACCACGTCGAGCCCGCTCGCCGCGGCCACCTCCGGGCTCGGCTCGACGATCGCGCCCTCGGGGACGCGGCAGGTGCCGAGGATCCGCTCCACCACGAACCCCACGCGCCCGTCCTCGAATGGCACCAGGATGAGCGGCGGCGGCGGCCCGGTGAGGCTCGCGTCGCGGCCCGCCCCGAGCCCCAGGTCGACCACCGGCACCACCCGAGCACGCCACTTGGCGAGGCCGATCAACGATGGCGGCGCGCCTGGCACGCGGGTGATGTGGCGCGGAAGTCGCGTCACCTCCTCGATGGCCGTGATCGGGATCGCGAGGATGTGGCCGGGGCCGCCGACGAGGAGCAGCTCGCGGTGCGTGGCGCGGGTCGCCACCGGCGCGACCTTTCCACCGAAGATCGCGTCCTCGGTGGCGAGCTCGCGGCGCCCGCTCACGCGCCGCCGGGACGAGCCGCCCGTGCGCCCTCGGCGAGCAGCACCGTGGGCTCGAGCAGGAGCAGCGTGCGCCCTTCCCCGACCTCGGCGGCGCCGGCGATACCGCGGATACCGGAAACCAGCGGACCGACCTCGCGCACCACCACGTCCTGCTGACCCTCGACGGCGTCGACCACCACTCCGACGCGCTCCCGGCCGAGTGCCAGCACGACCACCCAGCGAGGTTCGTCCCCGCTCGCGCGTGCCGGGACGTCGAGGAGCGTGGCGAGGTCGACGAGCGCCGGCGGCTCGTCGCCGAGGGCGCCGAGGTCGTCGAGCGCGACGCTGCGCTCGATGGCGTCGAGCGGCAGGGCGTAGCTCTGATCGCCCACACCGACGATCAGCGCACGCACCCGCGCCAGGGTCATCGGTACGGTGAGAGTGACGCGCGTGCCGGCGCCGCGCCGTGAGTCCACGCGGACGGTGCCGTGCAACGCGTCGACGTCGCTGCGTACGACGTCGAGCCCGACCCCGCGCCCCGACACCTCGTCGGCGACGTCACGGGTGCTGAACCCGGGACGGAAGAGCAGCTCGACCAGCTCGTCCGGGCCCGGCTCGGCCGCCGCGCCGAGCCAGCCGCGCTCGGCGGCCTTGGCGCGCACCGACGTCCAGTCGATGCCGCGCCCGTCGTCCTCGACCGAGATCAGCACGTGACCGCCCTGTTGACGCGCCTCGAGCACGATCTGGCCCTTGGCGCGCTTGCCCGCCCCGGCGCGCTCCTCGCCCGGCTCGAGGCCGTGATCGATGGAGTTGCGGATCAGGTGCATCAGCGGATCGGCGAGGCCGTCGACGATGAGCTTGTCGAGGCGGGTCTCCGCGCCGCGCGACACCAACTCCACGTCCTTGCGGAGATCACCGGCGACGCGCCACACGACGCGGCCGAGGCGCTCGAAGAGACGCTCGAGCGACACCATGCGGATGTCGAGGATGAGCTCCTCGAGGCTGCGCAGCCGCCGCTCGAGGAGCTGGCTCGCGCGCCACAGCTCACCACCGACGTTGGCGGCGGCCTGTCCGGTGCGCAGGTCCTCGGCGAGGCGGCCGATCTCGGCGCGGCTCAGGAGTAGCTCGCTGGCCAGGCTCAACATGGCGTCGAGACGAGGCAGATCCACCCGGATCGCCTGGCCAGCCGCCGACCCTGCGGCGGCGCGGGGCGCAACGGGTGACGCCGGCGCGGCCGGCGCACGATCCACGGACGCAGCAGCCTCGGGAGGCGGCGCGCTCGGCGCGCCGCCGAGCATGGTGGGCCGCACGCGCTCGGCGCGACGTCCGCTGGCGCCGAGGCGCGCACGCGCCTCGGGCTCGTCCAGCGCGGTCCCGACGAGGATCTTGAAGCCGATCGAATCGCCACCAATGACCTCGGGATCAGGCACCGAGGCGACCACCTCGCCGAGCGCGCGGAGCTCCTCGAGCGCGGCGAGCAGCCCGGTGTCGAAGGTCATCAGGTCGAAGCTCGCCTTCACCTCCCACACCGCGCGGCCGGGGGCGGTGAGGTTCTCGCCGAGGCGATGCTGCTCGTATTCCGAGAGCACGGCGAGGAGCGCGGGATCGAGGACGTAACCCACGAAGATCCGCGCGCGATCGACCTCGCGCTCGCCCTCGCGCAGGCGCGCGAGGCGCCGCGTCAGCTCGTCCATCGCCCCGCTCGCGTCGGGATCGGACTCGCGCTTCTCGAGGAGCGTGGTGAGGAGGTCGACGCCGTCGAACAGCACATCGACCACGTCGCGGTCGAGCGGCAGCCGGCCGAGGCGCAAGCTGTCGAGCAGGCTCTCGAGCTCGTGGCTCAGCCCGGAGACCAGCGGAAAGCCGAACATCCCGGCCAGCCCCTTCAGGCTGTGGGCGGCGCGGAAGATCTCGTTGAGGGTCTCGGGCGGCGGGCTCGCGCCGGGTGGCAGCTCGGCGAGCGCGAGCAGGCGTGCGTTGATGCGGTCGACCAGATCCCCCGACTCGACGAGGAACTCCGACTGCGCGTCGGAGACGGGACGGCTGGGGCTCATGGGGCGACCGTGCGTTCGATGCGTCGGGCGGGTTTACGCTCGCACCGACCCGAGGCGTGCCGCAACCCGGCCGACCCGCTACTCCGGCCGGACCAGCTCGATCTCGACGCGACGGTTACGGGCGCGTCCGGCGGGATCGCTGTTGCTCGCCACCGGCTCCTCGTCGCCGCGGCCCACCGCCACGACCCGGCGCGCGTCGACGCCGCTGCGCGCGAGCAGCGCCCGCGCACTCCCACTCGGCACGCTCGCGCGATAGCCGCTGGTTGGTGGCGGCGGCGCCCGACGAGTCCGGAATGTCCGGTGAGCCGCACCGACAGGCCCCGCTCGCTCTTCAGCGCTCGGCTCAGACGCTCGATCGTGGACCGCCCCTCGGCGTCCAGCGCGCCGCTCGACGAGTCGAAGTGGATCGGCGGGAACGAGTCCGCGTGGGGTGCCGCCGACGCTGCCGGCGCGATCGGCGCGGGAGCGGGCCGCGACGAGGACGCGCGGGGCGACGCTCCGCCTGGCGCCTCGTCCGGGCACCCGTCGTCGTCGAGGTAGCCGTTCATGGTCTCGGGGAGTCCCGGGCAGACGTCGTCCTCGTCGGCAACCCCGTCGTGGTCGCGATCGTCCTCGGGTTCCGCCTGCACCTCCACGTCGGGCTGCACCACCGCCTCGGTGGTCGGCGGCTGCGGCCTCGGCGCGGGGCCGCGAGCGATCACCGGCGAGATGCCGACCACCGCGCGCACCTCCGGGCTACCGATGCCAGCGTTCAGGCCGAATCCAACGCCCGTCGTGAGGGCCAGGCCGCGATTGGCGAGGCCGAGCTCGTCGAACCAAGACTCGCCGACGACCCAGCGGGTGCCGACCAAGGCCTCGAACGGGCTCGACTGCTCCTCGGAGAAAAAGCCGTCGACCGTGGACGAGCCGCGCAGCTCGACGACCGGCGTCAGCGCCAGCGACGCGATCGGCCACGCGAGCGCGGCGCGCAAGGTCCCTGCGTCGCCGAGCCCCTCGGACTCGTCGCGGAACAGGTAGCCGAGGTCGAGCGCCGCCTCGAGCGGGCCGAGATTGGCGTCGCCGAGCACCGCCAGCGTGAAGGTCACGCCTTCCTCGCCGAGGAAGTTCTGGGTGTCGCCGCTCGGGATCGTGACCTCGCCGCGCAAGGCGAGCCCCGCGTGCCCTCCGCCGCTCGGTCGACCAGCGTGACCTTGGTACCGAGCCGGACGTCACCGATTCCGAACGTGAACTGATCGAGGTCCTTGGCGAATGCGACGTTGCGGATCGACGAAAGCGGCAGGTCGATACCGAAGTCCCAGCCCGGCAAGATCCCGATCGCGCCGAGCAAATCGACGGTCACGAGGTCGGTGGTGACCGAGCTCGTGGTCGCTGCCTGCGGATCCGCGCCCACCTGCGACTGGATGGGATCCATCGCGTAGTTGAAGAAAAGTCCGAAGCCGACGACGCCGGGAGGCAGCGTCGCCGTCGACGAGGTACCGATCCAGCCCTGGCCGTCGTAGACCGGATGGAACGTCTGTGCATCCACGCGAGCGCGAGCCGCGCCGAGCCCGAGCCCGCCGAGGTGCGCAAAAACGAGTAACCCCGCGAGGGCGGCGACGCCGAGTCGTCGCCCTGGCGGGGCTAATCGCCGGCCTGATTCAGGCCGGCTTCGAGTGGCCAGTCGCGGGTTTCGCGACCGAGGGGTGGGGTCTTCCACGAAGAAGGCAGCCACTCGATCTTGGTTCAGTGGTGATCCCAACGGGACTCGAACCCGTGTCTCCGGCGTGAGAGGCCGACATCCTGACCGCTAGACGATGGGACCCTTTTCAATCCGTGCTTGTCGTTCACTTCCGCGAACCTGCGACCACCTCAGCGTGCTTTGTTCGTGCTTCGTCCGACTTCGAATTGCGTCGATGCGGGTACTGCATCCGGCTGGGGGACGAGGATTCGAACCTCGGTTACTGGGGCCAGAACCCAGCGTCCTGCCGCTAGACGATCCCCCAAGGAAATCGCGCGAGCCGGCTTTAGATACAGAATGGTCCGAGGGACGTCAACCGTCGCTGGACCAGCCGTTACATGCTGCCTACGCGGCGCTCGCGAGCGACGGCGCGAACAGTACTTTCTCGCGCAGCATCTCCTTCGAGGAGAGCAGATCGAAGTCGGTCCACGCGTCTCCGGTCCACACCAGGGCACCGGGAATGAAGTCGAGGAGGCGACGGTAGAAGCGCGCGCGATGGCGCTTGGGGATCGTGGTCGATGAAGGTCATGCGGTTGTCGAAGCGCAGGCGCTCGACCTCGCGTCGGAAGCTCACCGGCGGCTCCGCGCCGGCATCGCCGTTGCGCACGTTCCAGCCCAGCCGCGCAAGGCGCACACGCACCTCCTCGACGGTCTCGGGATCGTTCTCCTTCGAGGTGAGGCCCTCGCGGAACAGCGACTTGAGCGCATCGGGGCCGAGCCCGACGCGGGCCGGATCGGAGTCGACGCTGATGAGCTGCGCCGCGGCGCGGCGGCACGACTCACAGTCGCCACACGGCGAGACCTTGCGGGTGGTGACCTTCGGGTTCGGGCACGGCATCCACAGCGGAAGCGATCCGGGGAAGCCCTGGGCCAACACCCTGAGCACGCCCATCTCGCCGAGCGGGGCGAGTGGGCTGAACACGTCGACGGTGGGTCCGCGCTCGAGGAGATAGCGCGTCAAGAGGTCGTGGAAGTAGCGGGTGTGCTCGTAGCGACCGCCGTAATGCGAGACGCCGTGGAACGGCTCCGGGAGGTGACCGGGATAGCGGTCCGGCAACGCCAGCAAGCCGATTCCGCGCGCGCAGGACAGGCAGCAGCGCGAACCCGGAGGGGCCACGGACGTAGCAGGCGAAACGTGCGCGGCCCTTCTTGGACACGGGTCCGTGCTGGATGGCACGCACCTGATCGGCGAGCGAGGCCAGCACCGACTCGAGGTTGGACGACACCTGCGTGACCGCGAGCCCGCCGGCCCCCAGCCGCGCGGCTACGTCGTCACCGACTCGCTGATCCGCAGCGCCGGTCGAGACCACCAGCCCGATCACCGGTGCGCCGATGTCCCGAAACACCGCGGCGTTCAAGACCGCCTCGGGTGCGGCGTTGAGGAGCACGCCCACCGAGTCGGGCGTGGCCCTGCTCCCGATCCGCGCCGGCGGCTGGTTCGGAGCCGCGAGCACGAGGTCCGTGTAGCTCTTTCGCTTCCGGAACGGTGGGCGCTCGCGTTCATCCACCACCGAACGGTCGGGGTCGTGGATGCGGTTGATGAGGATTTCCTTGCTGATGGCCCGCAACAGCTCGTTCAGGAACACCACGTCGAGGGGATCGAGCGGAAACTCGGTCTCGAGTCGCCCGGCGAACAGCCCCAAGTTGACGAGCGGCTGGAGCGCGACCATGCGCGCGAGCGCGCTGTCCACCTCCGAGTCGAGGGCGAAGACATCCTCTTGGTAGCGGATGTCGTAGGTGACGGTCTCGGTCTTGCACCCACGCCGGATGATCGCGAAAGCAGTGCGGATTCGATTCGCCGAGATCTTCGGCTCGTGGACCACGATCCTCTGAATGCCGACCAGTCCTTCCACGCTGCTGACTCCACCGCCGTCATCGGCACGACGTGATCGATGACGCTTGCTCGGTCCTCGAAGATGCCGGTGGGTAGTGAGTTCTCCCTGCCGGCACGGATATTGTAGCGGTGTTTCCTGCCCCAAGCAACGAAAACCGTCACCCGAAACTACCGAATTTCAGGCACGGCACCACAAACGGACGCCGAAATCATTGATTTTTTTTGGGGCGGGGCCTTCGGAAGCTCGAGAACGCGGCGACGGCGGTGCCCTCGCCCCGATCCTGAGGTCGCGTCTCGCGCGGCGTTCCCGACTGGGAACGTGCCGAGCGCCGTCGCTGGCGAAGGAGAGGCCGATCGACCGCGCGTGAGCGGTCGAGGGGTAGATTCAGCCGGGGTATCAGCGCGGCTTCGCCGCGGACGTCAGCGGTTGCCGATCGCGACTTTGCGAAGGAGGTCGAGCTCGTCGAGTGCCTTGCCTGAACCGAGCACCACCGCCGAGAGCGGGTCCTCGGCGACCATCACTGGCAGCCCGGTCTCATCGCGGATGAGCTGGTCGAGGCCGCGCAGCAGCGCGCCACCACCTGCCAGCACGATCCCCTTGTCCATGATGTCCGCGGCGAGCTCCGGTGGCGTGCGCTCCAAGGTGAGCCGGATCGCCTCGACGATGGCGTTGAGCGGCTCCTGCAGCGACTCCTGGATCTCGAGCGCGGACACCGTCACCGTCTTCGGGATTCCCGCGACGAGGTCCCGACCCTTCACGTCCATGTAGGCGTCTTCGCCTTCGGGCACGGCGCGGCCGATCGAGATCTTGATCGACTCCGCGGTGCGCTCGCCGATCAACAGGTTGTACTTGCGCTTGATCGCCTGGATGATCGCCTCGTCCATCTTGTCGCCGGCGATGCGGATCGACTTCGAGAACACGATCCCGGAGAGCGAGATGACCGCGACCTCGGTGGTACCGCCGCCGATGTCGACGATCATGTTGCCGGACGCCTCGGTGATCGGCAGCCCGGAGCCGATCGCGGACGCCATCGGCTCCTCGATCATGTAGACCTCGCGCGCTCCGGCTGCCTCCGCCGACTCCTTCACGGCGCGCTTCTCGACCTCGGTCACACCGAACGGAACGCAGATGATGATGCGAGGGCGCACCAGCGTCTTGCGGTTGTGCACCTTCCAGATGAAGTGCTTGAGCATCTGCTCGGTGACGTCGAAGTCTGCGATCACGCCGTCCTTGATGGGGCGGATCGCGACGATGTCACCGGGCGTGCGCCCCAGCATCTTCTTGGCTTCCTTGCCGACGGCGAGAACCTTGCCAGGGCCTCGGCCGTTGCGGTGAACCGCGACGACGGAGGGCTCGGAGAGCACGATCCCCTGCCCCTTGAGGTAGACGAGCGTGTTGGCTGTCCCGAGATCGATCGCGAGATCGTTCGAGAAGAGGCCGAGGATCGAATCGATGATCATGGCAGGCTCCCGGCACCGGGCGGTCCGGCCGCGGTCGTGAGCACGAGGTAGGCGTGAAAGGAACGCCCCGCGGCGGTCACGCGACGCCCGGGGCGGGGTCGCGCGAAGCGGGACTCATAACGCGGCGCACCAATCATGGTCCGAATGTTTCCGCGCGGGCAATCCCGCTTTGAAGACCTCGAGAGCGTGTGGAGCGCGGGGGCGGGGTAACACGGGACGACTCGAGCCGGTCGTCCAGGGTTCTAGCGGCGCGTCGCGATCCGACCCGGTGAAGCTCACTTCCAATCGCGGCTCTCGTACCAGAAAAGAGCCATGACGAGGACGAAGCACACGGCGTCGAACGCCAGGTACCACGTGAGTATCGACCACCAGGACATACGCTCGACGTTCGCGATTCGTCGCGAGTGTATTGCTCCCCCAGACAAAGTTCAATCACGTCGCACAGCACCGGCTTTGCATCCTCAAGAACCCGCAACCCCTCGTAATGCCTCACGAATCCAATCCTCGAGCGGTGCCGATGCAGGGAGCCGCGCCGCCACGTCCCGAACCGCCCGGTCGGCGCGGGGGCGCGGCAAGCCAAGCCGCACGAGCGCGTCCACGGTCTCGCCGGCGAGGCGCCCGCCTCCCGCGACGCGCGTCGAGGCGGCGCCGTCCCCGAGCTCGGATGTCAGCACCCCGATGCGGTCCCGAAGCTCGACCGTTATGCGCTCGGCTGTCTTGCGTCCAACCCCCGGGAGGCGAACCAAGCGGTCGACGTCACCCGCGGCGATCGCCTGGACGAGCTCGCCGAGTGGCATTCCCGAAAGAATCTGCATGGCGTTCTTGGGGCCGATCCCGGAGAGCTTGAGTAGCGTCCGGAAGAGCTCGCGCTCGACCGCGGAAGCGAAGCCGTAGAGCGTGATCGCATCCTCCCTGACCTGGGTGTGGATCAAGACGGTCGCGACTTCCCCGATCGCTGGCAGCGCCCCCCCTGTAACGCCGGACACGAAGACCCGGAACCCCACCCCGCCGACATCGATCACCACGTGATCGACGGCACGCTCGAGAAGCACTCCGACGAGCCGCGCGATCATCGCGACCTCCGCATGGCGGCGCCACGCAGTGAACGCAGCCGATCCGCGTGCAGGTGACAGATGGCGAGGGCCAACGCGTCACCCGCGTCCGGGCTCGGCTCATCGGCGAGTCCGAGCAGGCGTTGCACCATGCGCGCAACCTGAAGCTTCGTCGCGCGGCCGTACCCGACCAGGCTGCGCTTGAGCTCCATCGGTGAATACTCCATCACGGGCAACTCGAAGCTGGCTGCGACCTCGAGCGCGACGCCGCGGGCATGCGCAAGCGTGAGCACGCTCTTCACGTTGCGGGCATAGAAGAGGCCCTCGAGAACCACCACCGCCGGCGCCTGCGAGCGCAGAACCTGCTCGAGGCCCGCGCGGATCGTTGCGAGGCGGGCCGGCAGCGGCTCGTCGCGGGGGGCACGGACGGTGCCGTGAACGACGTGGCAGATCGCGCCGCCCCGCAGGTCGACCACGCCGAAGCCGACCACGCGCGTGCCGGGATCGATCCCGAGCACCCGTACTCCGCCACCAGCCGCGCGTTCGGTCACGGCACCGATCGTAGCGCGCTTGGGGGGCGCGCGGAGAAGTTCCGTCCCCGCGCCGGAGCCCGGCGGAGATCAGCCGGCCTCGGCAGCGAGCCGCTCCATCTCCTCGTCCGAGATCTCGAAGTTGGCGTGGACCTTCTGCACGTCGTCGTGATCCTCGAGCGTCTCGAAGAGCCGGAGCACCTGGGACGCCTGCGCGCCATTGACCTTGATGGTGTCCTTGGGGATGCGTGTCAGCTCCGCGGTGGAGGGCGTGATCCCCGCCGTCTCGAACGCCTGACGAACGGCGTCGAGGTCGGTTGGCCCGGTCACCACCTGCCACTCGCCACCCTCGCCGTTGCGCCGCACGTCCTCGGCGCCTGCCTCGAGCGCGATCTCGGTGACTCGGTCCTCGTCGAGCGATCCGTCCACCAGAACCTGTCCACGCCGATCGAACATCCAGCCAACCGAGCCGCTCTCGCCGAGGTTGCCGCCCGCCTTCGTGCACATGTTGCCGCCCTCGGCCACCGTGCGCGCGCCATTGTCGGTGACGACGTCGACCATGCAGGCCGTTCCGCCCGCCCCGTATCCCTCGTGTCAGTCCTGGTCGTAGGCGACCCCTCGAGCTCACCGGTACCCTTCTTGATGGCGCGGGTGATCGTGTCCTGCGGCATGTTCACGGCGCGTGCGCCGGCGAGCGCGAGACGCAATCGCGGGTTCCCACCGGCATCGCCACCGCCGATGCGGGCCGCGACCGTGATCTCCTTGATGATCTTGGTGAAGGTCTTGCCGCGCTTGGCGTCGATCGAAGCCTTCTTGCGGCGGATCGTCGCCCACCTGGAGTGACCGGACACGGACAGCCTCCTTCAGGCGCGCTCGCGCACGACAGCTAGCGGCGGGCACACGCCGAACGCGCAGCGCGGCTGGACCGAATCGGTCCACCGCGCGCGGGATTCGTGAGTAGTGCGGTACTGCATCGGGGCTCACCCGGCCGCCGGCCCGAGTGGACCGGCGGCGCTCTGGACTCGACGGGGCAAGCCGAAAGCAGACGGCTCGCAGCGCACGACGTCGGGATCAGGTCCCCATGTCGTGCGACGAAAGGTACTTGCGCTGCTCGGCGGTGAGTCGATCGATGCGCACTCCCATCGCCTTGAGCTTGATCCGCGCGATGTCTCGATCGATCTCGGTCGGCACCGAGTAGACATTCGTCGAGAGAGTCTTGGCCTTCTTCACCATGTATTCGGCGGAGAGGGCCTGGTTGGCGAAGCTCATGTCCATCACGCTCGACGGATGACCCTCGGCGCTCGCCAGGTTCACCAAACGGCCGTCGGCGAGGACGTTGATGCGGCGCCCGTCCTTGAGCGTGTACTCCTCGACGAACTCGCGGATCAGGCGACGCTTCTTGGCCATCGACACGAGCGCCTCGAGGTCGATCTCGACGTTGAAGTGGCCCGAGTTCGCGACGATCGCGCCGTCCTTCATGCGTTCGAAGTGCTCCTTGCGGATCACGTGGATGTCACCTGTCACGGTGCAGAACCAGTCACCGATCCGCGCCGCGTCGTTCATCGACATCACGCGGTAACCATCCATGACCGCCTCGAGGGCGCGCATCGGATCGATCTCGGTGACGATCACGTTCGCGCCCATGCCGTGAGCGCGCGACGCCAGACCGCGACCGCACCAGCCGTAGCCCGCGACCACGAACGTCGAGCCCGCGAGCAGCCGGTTGGTGGCGCGCACCATCCCGTCGATCGTCGACTGGCCGGTGCCATATCGGTTGTCGAACATGTGCTTGGTGAGGGCGTCGTTGACCGCGATCACCGGGTACTTGAGCACGCCCTTCTCGGCCATGCTGCGCAGCCGGATCACGCCGGTCGTGGTCTCCTCGGTGCCGCCGATCATGGCCTCGAGGAGCTCCTTGCGCTTCGAGTGAATCTCGAAGACCAGGTCGGCGCCGTCGTCCATCGACATGTGCGGCTTGAGGTCGAGCGCCGAGTTCATGTGCTTGTAGTAGGTGTCCTTGTCCTCGCCCTTGATGGCGAAGACCGAGATCCCCGAATCCTTCACCAGCGACGCCGCGACGTCGTCCTGGGTGCTGAGCGGGTTGGACGCGCACAGCGTGATCTGCGCTCCGCCGGACTGCAGGGTCTGCATGAGGCTCGCGGTCTCGGTCGTGACGTGGAGGCACGCCGCCACCCGAACGCCCTTCAGGGGCTTCTCCTTCGCGAAACGCTCACGGATCGAGTTGAGAACGGGCATGTTCTGGTTCGCCCATTCGATCCGCAGCTTGCCCTGCTGAGCCAGGTTCAGGTCTTTGACGTCGTAGTCCACGGGACCTCCTTCGTGGGTAGCTTGGACGCGCGCGGCCGTCCTTGCCGCGCGCGCTGTGACTCGATGGGAGTCTGGGTTTGACCCGGCGCGGGCCGCCGAGATCGGTCGATCTCGGCGGCTCCGTCTTGCGCCGGAAAGAGAGAGTGCGTCGACGCGATCGATCAGGCGCCGCAGGCCTTGCGAAGAGCGGCGGCCTTGTCGGTCCGCTCCCACGTGAAGTCCTTCTCCTTGCGGCCGAAGTGTCCGAAGGCGGCGGTCTGGCGGTAGATCGGGCGGAGTAGGTCGAGCTCTTCGATGATCCCGCGCGGGCGGAGGTCGAACACCTCCTGCACCGCCTTCTCGATCTTGGCCTCGTCGACCTGACCGGTCCCGAACGTGTCGACCTTCACCGACACCGGCCGGGCGACGCCGATCGCGTAGGCCACCTGCACCTCGGCGCGGTGGGCGAGCTTCGCCGCGACGATGTTCTTCGCGATGTAGCGCATCATGTAGCAGGCGCTGCGGTCGACCTTCGAGGGGTCCTTGCCGCTGAACGCGCCGCCGCCGTGCCGCCCCATCCCGCCGTACGTGTCGACGATGATCTTGCGGCCGGTGAGGCCCGTGTCGCCCATCGGACCGCCGACCACGAAGCGGCCGGTCGGGTTCACGTAGATCTTGGTCTTCTTGTCCAGGAGACGCGCGGGAAGCGTCTTGCGGATCACCAGCTCCTCGATCTCGGTCTTGAGCTGCTTGTGCTTGACCTTCTCGCTGTGCTGGCTCGAGATGACGACCGCGTCGATGCGAGCGGGGCGGCCGTCGCGGTATTCGACCGTGACCTGCGACTTCCCGTCGGGCCGAAGGTACGGGAGCTTGCCATTGCGGCGCGCCTTCGAGAGCGCGTGACAGAGCTGGTGCGCGTAGTCGATCGGGGCCGGCATGAGCTCCGGCGTCTCGTCGCAGGCGTAGCCGAACATCAGGCCCTGGTCACCGGCACCCTGCTCCTTGAAGAGGCCCTCACCCTCGGTCACGCCCTGCGAGATGTCCGGCGACTGCTTGCCGACGGTCACCATCACCGCGCAGGTGTTGCCATCGAACCCTTTGTCGGAGTGGTCGTAGCCGATGTAGTTGACGACTTCCCGCGCGAGCTCGCGAATGTCCACGTTGCCCTGCGAGGTGATTTCCCCCGCGACCACGACCAGCCCGGTCGTGAGCAACGATTCACACGCGACCCGGCTCGCTGGATCCTGAGCCAGGAACGCATCCAGGACCGCATCCGAGATCTGGTCCGCCATCTTGTCGGGATGGCCTCGGTCACCGATTCGGACGTGAACAGAAACGGCCGTGAATCCATGCGTGTTTTCCTTCTCTCGCTGGAATGCGCCGGCTACGGCGCGCAGTGAAAAAAGCCAAAGTTAGCGACCTCCGCGCGGACACGTCAAGGGCGGCTCTCGACGCCCGGTGGTAAGATCTCCCGTCTCTCCCGCGTTTCCGGGGGCTCGTCCAGTGCGGCGCGGCCGCGGGTCACGAGCCGGTCCGGCGGCGGATCACGGCTCGAAGGAGGATCGGTCGGTGCTCGTGGGCGCGCTTCAACCCGGCTATCTGCCCTGGCTCGGCTTCTTCGATCAGGCCGACCGCGCCGATGTGTTCGTCCTCTACGACGATCTACCGTTCGACCGGCGATCCTGGCGCCAGCGCAACCGCATCAAGACACCTCGAGGGCTAGCCTGGCTCTCCGTGCCCATCGCTCACCGCCATGGTAGCGAGCTCAGCCCTCCGACGATCCTGGACGCGCCGATCGCGGCGGGGTACCCATGGCGCCATCAGCACTGGGAAGCGCTCCGCCACTGCTATCGCCACACCCCTCACTTCGCCGAGCATGCCTCGTTCTTCGACGACACCTACCGGCGACCATGGACCCGGCTCGGGGACCTGACACTGCACCTGACCGATTATCTGATGGCGGCGCTCGGGATCACCTCCACGGTCGTGCGCTCGAGCGACATCGGGCTCGAGCGCGCATTCCGCGCCCGCGGGTTCGCGGCCGACCGGCGTACCGAGCGGATCGCCTTCGTGGTGCGAGAGCTCGGTGGGCAGCAGTTCCTGGAAGGGGCCGCGGGACGCGACTACATCCAGGAAGACATCCTCGAACGCTCGGGCGTCGGCGTGGTCTATCAGGACTATCGCCATCCCACGTATCCCCAGCGATTCGGCCCGTTCGTCCCGTTCCTCTCGGTCGTCGATCTGCTCTTCAACTGCGGGCCGGAGAGTCTCTCCGTGATCCGCCGCGGGCGTCCCGCCGGTGGCTGAGCTCGGCGCGCTCCCCGCGCGCCTTCACATCGAGGTGACGAGCGCGTGCAACCAGCGCTGTCTCTTCTGTGCGCACCCGGGGATGACGCGCGTCAAGCGACACATGCCCTTCGACCTGTTCGAAAAGATCGCGATCGAAGCCGGTGCGCACCGTACGCGACTGTGGCTCCACTTCCTCGGCGAGCCCCTGCTGCACCCCCGCATCTTCGACATGGTGGAGCTCGCGAAGCGCGCCGGCGCGGCCGAGGTCGGCTTCTCGACAAACGCGGTGCTCCTCACGCCGGACCGATTCGACGCGCTGTTCGGGTGTGGGCTCGACCGTCTCGAGCTGTCCGTCGACGCCGACGACGGCGCGGCGTACACCCGCATGCGGGGCACCGACGACTGGGCCGTCGTGCGCGCGAACATCCAGGCGTTGCTCGCGGACAAGCGCCGGCGACGGGTCGAGCGTCCGATCGTGACGCTCGGCTTCCTCGATGCCGGACACGCTCCCGAGGAGCGGGCGCGCTTCCTGCGCGAGTGGACGCCACTTCTCGGCGAGCGCGACTTCCTGATGGCGATCCCGGCGATCAGCTTCGGCGGCGAGATCCCGGCGCCGCTCGCCGAGCGCCCCCGGGAGCCCTGCCGGTGGCTCTTCCAGGCGGCGCTGGTGCTCTCGAATGGGGACGTGGTCACCTGCGCGACCGACTACGAGGGCGAGCGCATCCTCGGCAACGTCACCCGCCAGAGCCTCGCCGAGGTGTGGGCGAGCGAGAGCTACGCGGTGCTCCGGGCACGACACGAGGCCGGAGCTTATGATGGTCTCGGGCTCTGCGACTCGTGCCGGGACTGGGTCCACTCGGACGGGCGCGGCTACGTGAACCTCTCCCGGGCCGAAATCCGACACGATGACTGATCGACTCCCTGGCTTCACGAGACCGGCCTCGCGGCTGGCGGGCCTCGTCGCCGCGCTGCTCGTGACCGCCGGTGCCCCACCGCCGGCGCGCGCCGCGGTCGTCCTGAACGAAGGGTTCGACGCGGGAACCCTCTCGGGCGCGAGCGCGGTCGTGCTCGACGGCGCGAACACGGCGACCGCGCTCGAAAGCACGGTGAGGCGCAGAGGCCTGCACGCCGCGCGCATCGAGCGCACCGCGGGCGCGCTGCGCTCCTACGTCCGTTACGACCTGTCGCCCGCTCGCACGCAGCTCAACCTCAGGTTCGCGGTCCGGTTGGGCGCCGGCGCCGCCGTCCCATCAGGGCTCGAGCTCGCCGGGATCGTCGGTACGGATGCATCCAAACCGCTCGCGTCCGTCGTCCT
The DNA here is from genome assembly GCA_016713535.1 of Deltaproteobacteria bacterium. GTDB lineage: Bacteria > JADJOY01 > JADJOY01 > JADJOY01 > JADJOY01 > JADJOY01. Next base: position 131,832 of record JADJOY010000021.1, on the reverse strand, counting down.
GGAACCGGATGGCACCCTCGCGTTGACCGGCGACAACGGCGCGGGCACCGTCGTGACCAGCCAGCCCGTCGCGCCGTTCGACACGCCGCTCGCGAGCGGCACGTGGTGCGAGCTCGAGATCCGGTACCGATCCGGGTCCGTGCCACAAGCCGCGGGAATCGAGCTCTATCGCGACGGCGTGCGTGTGCTGTCCCGCACGGCGCTCCCCACCGCCGGCTCGGCCCAATCGATCAACCTCGGCCAGCGCGCCGCCTGGGCGAGCTTCGGAAACGCTGCGGCAACGGTGTACTACGACATCGCGAAGGCCGACGACGCCAACCCGGTCGGCCCCGAGAACGACCACCCCGCGCTGGTGCTCGTCGACCGCTCGAGTGCCTCTCGGTACGCCGACTACGCGTCGGAGCGAGTCAAGGGCGCGCTCGACTTCTGGGGACTCCCCTATCGCGAGGTGGACCTGTCGAGCGAGGCCGTCACGTCCGCCTTGCTCACGACGGCCGACCTCGTCGTCATCGGCCAGGAGCACGTTGCATCCGCGCTCGGCAGCACCGGACAAAGTGCTCTCGCGACCGCGGTACAGGGCGGGATGGGGCTGGTGAGCTTGGATCCCTGGGCCGCCGAGTACGGCGCCCCGATCCAGAGCCTCATCGGCTCTCCGACCTTTGGCGCTTCCACGACCACGCTCCAGCTCACCACGGCGGCGCCCGCGACTCACTTCGTCGTCGCCGAGCAGCCCGCCGGCACGGACGACCCCACCAACCCGACCGACTCGAACATCCGGACCTATTTCGCTCGCCCCGGCGGCGAAATCTCCATCCAGACCCTCGCCTCGGCGGGGACCGCCACGGTGCTCGCGACCACGGTCGGCGTCCCGGCGGTGGTCGCAAGCTCGGCCAGCTCGGGTCGTGTGGTTTGGTGGTTCGTGTCCCATGAGCTCTGGGACAACGCGCTCGACGGGAGCGGTGGCGATCCGCAGGGCACCTACCACCCGACGCTCCGCATCGGTCACCTGCACGGCCTCGACGACGTCCTGTGGCGGGGCCTCGTCTGGGCGCACCGCAAGCCGATGATCTGGAACCCGCTGCAGGTGAAGTACGCCGCGCTCAAGATCGACGACGCCCGCGGGCGATCGCTCGGCGGCTCGACGGCATTCGACTACGTGGACGCGGCGGTCTCGATCCTCGGGGTCCCGGTCCAGACCAGCCTCTTCCTCGACTCGATCGGGGTGGGCTCGGCCGCGGCGACGGCCCTCGCCTCGCTGCAGAGCAGCAAGCACATCGAGATCTCGCCACACTCCTTCGACGGCGGCGACACCAACCCGGCCCAGCCGACCTCCGACTTTCTGTTCTGGAAGCGGCAGACCGGGAACTCGGGCGAGACACTCGTCGACGAGCCCTGGGACGCACCGACGCTGGCGGCCAACTGGACGAGCATCGACTCGTTCTTCACCGCGCGCGGGCTCACCCTCTCCAAGTGGCTCGCGCCGCACGACGCCGTCGCCGGCACCAACAACCTGCCCTACCTCGTCGCGCGCGGAATCGAGTTCGCCAACACCACCCACGACCTCGCCGCTTCCGCCGGACATGGAATGAACGACTGGCAGACCGCGGCGCCATTCGGAAGCGGCTGTCACGCGCTCGACTACACGAGCGGTGGGACCTCGGTCTTCGCCGTGAGCACCTACGCCGACTGCGCGTTCTGGAACTTCGACTTCGGCGTGAAGCAGGGCTCGGTGGCGCCGGTGAGCAATCGCGACGAGGCCGTGTCCAACGCTTTGCTGCAGGGGCGCCGGGCACACGGCAGCCGGTTCCCGATGCTGTTCTTGACCCACGAGTACGTGCTGGAGGCCGACGGCTTCGACCTCGTGGACTGGCAATACATCCTCGCCCAGATCCACGCCGCCCTCGATCCAGCTCTCGACGCCGAGATCACGTGGGTGACCCCCACCGAGCTCGCGCGTCAGGCACGCGAGCACGCCGGGAACCGCATTCTCTCGCTGAGCCGGACCGGCAACCAGTTCGAGCTGCTGATCGAAGGCGGATCGAGCGCCGGCACCTCGGTCGAGATGTGGAAGAGTGGCGAGCAGCGCTCGCACGTTCCGATCGGCGCGTTTGCGGGGACGTCGTTCTCCACCCCGCTCGCTCAGTGCGGCAGCATCGTGGGAGACACCGGAGCGCGCGGCCCGGTGGTCTGGTCGCTACCCGGGTTGGTCGTCCTGGTGGCGGTCGAGGGCGCCCGCCGCTCCCGTCGTAGGGGTTCAGGACACCGGCCGACCGCGATCGCGTGATATCTTGCCGGGCCCACGGATCGAGCCGAACTTCGAGTCGTGGCGCGGGCTTCCGCGCCCTCGGTCCCCGCCTCCCGGTGCGGCGATGCGCCTGCCACCGGGGCGCACGAGCCAGATGACCCCGCGCGACGAAACGCCCAGCCCCGCCCCCGAAGCCGGCGATCCCGACGAGCCGACCGAGGAGCCGGAAGCGGACCTGCCCGCCGAGCTTCCCGCTCTGGTGCCCGCGGCGGACTCTGCACCCCTCGACACCGAGGGGCTGCCGCTCGTCGCGGAGGCCGACGCCATCGTCGGGGAGGTGATCGAGGAGCCGATCGAGCTGTCCGAGGGCGGCGCGGTCGTCCCGACCGACGCGCTCAGCCGCTACCTGGCCGAGATCCGCCGCTACCCGGTCCTCGACCGGGACGAGGAGCACCGCCTCGCGGTCGCCTACCGGGAGGACGGCGATCCGGACGCTGCCTTCCGGCTGCTGGCGTCGAACCTGCGGCTCGTCGTCATGATCGCCCGTGAGTACCAGCGCTCCCTTCGCAACCTCCTCGACCTCATCCAGGAGGGAAACGTAGGACTGATGGAAGCGTTGAAGCGGTACGACCCCTATCGCGGCGTGCGCTTCCCGAGCTATGCGGTGTGGTGGATCCGGGCGTACATGATCCGTTACGTCCTCAACAACTTCCGGCTGGTCAAGATCGGCACAACGCAAGCGCAGAGGAAGCTCTTCTTCAATCTGAACCAGGAGAAGCAGCGCCTCGAGCGCATGGGAATCCATCCCGGACCCGCGCTCCTCGCCGAGCGGCTCGACGTCGAGGAGCGGGAGATCACGGAGATGGAGCAGCGCCTCTCCACCCCGGAGATCTCCACGGAGACCCCGCTCGGAGACGACGGCAACAACACCTTGCTCGGCGTGCTCGCCGCGCAAGGGACACCGGCCGACGAGCTCCTCGCCGACGAGGAGTACAGGAGCGCGGCGATGCAGGCGATCCATGCGTTTGCCGCCGGGCTCGACGGCAAGGAGAAGATCATCTTCGAAGAGCGCCTCCTCAACGAGAACCCCGCCACGCTCGAGACGCTCGGCAAGCGCTTCGGCGTGACTCGCGAGCGGGTGCGTCAGCTCGAGAAGCGGCTTCTCGATCGGATGCGAGTCTCGCTCGAGAAGGAGCTCGCGGGGTTCCGAGGCCCGGCTTGAGAGAGGGTCCGCGCCCCGCCGGTCCAGCAGGCGAGGCCGGGCCGTCTCGCGGTGCCGTTCGGGCGTTGCCCGGTTCTCCGACCCGTGGTAGCGTCGGTCTTGCCTGTTTCGTCGTGTCGCAGGGCGGTTCCAGGCAGGGGGGAAGCCACCGGGCCTTCCACGATCCCGATCTCGGATACCCCCGTCGCACGACGAGAGAGCCACCGAATGGTCGTCTCGCTAGGCGTCAGGACGACGACCCGCCTACCTACCTGACCGTAGTACCGCGCGCGCCGTACTACTGGGGGCTCCCAGCCCCCCCTCTCCGTCCGGCGACCGCCAAATCGGCGCGGTTTCGCTGCTCCGACCAGTGCTGCGGCGAGCGGATCAGCGAGGTCAGCAGCGGCTCGCGTCCATCACGAGCGACGGTCGCAGCGGCTCGGCTGCGGTGCGCCGGCGCAGCGCCCCCGCATCCTCGAGCCAGCGCCGCATACGACGCAGCACGTAAGTGCGATACCGCGCGAAGAAGCGCACCTGGAAGAGGGACGGTGGTGCGCCGCGATCCCGCAGGTTGAAGATGAGCCCCGTCAGCAGGAATGGATCCATCACCGGCAGGTACCGGTAGAGTTTCCACCTCAGGATGCGGTCGTTCCACGAGCTCGGCAGGAACAACACCAGCGACAAGAGCGTCTGGAACTTGCGCTGCGTCGGCGTACCCTTGCCTGGCGCGTTGACGTGGATCGCGACCGGTGGAGGATCGCTGCGGTACCCGGCGGCCTCCGTGCGGGGAATCCAGCCGGACTGCTCGGCCATCTCGAGAATGCGCGCACCCGCGAAATAGGTCAGCCAGTACATGTTGATGCGAGACGGACGCGCCCGGTCGTAGAAGCGGGCGAGCTCGGCCAGCTCCTCCTCGCCCTGCCCCGGCAGACCCAGGATGTTGTCACAGGCGGCCCGGATGCGGGTGCCACGCAACAGCTCGATCGCGTTCTCGACGTCGGCGTTGGTCTCCGAGCGAGCGAGCAACCCGCGGCGTGTCTCTTCGGAAAACGTCTGCACGCCCATCTGGAGCTCGTAGCAGCCGGCGCGTTCGAGGCACTCCACGGACTCGCGGTCGAGCTTGTCCGGGTTCCCGAGACACCAGAACGGAAGGCCGACCTCGCGCGGATAGCGATCGGCGAACTCGCGGAGCCAGTCGATGTTGTAGACGAAGTTGTCGTCGAAGAAACGGACGACCTTGGGGTCGTAGCGGTGCTTCGCGTACTTGAGCTCGGCGATCACGTTCGCGGGGCTGCGACGCCGGACGTAACGGTCACCGGGGCGGCTCTGGGTCGGGAGATTGGCGAAGAAGCTGTGGTAGCAGAAGGTGCAACGCAGGTGACATCCCCGGCCGCTCTGCACCGTGTAGCCGAAGCCGAAGTACGGGGCCTCGTTGACGAACAGGTCCTTGGCCGGAAACGGGAGCGAATCGAGCTCCTGGATGAACGGACGGACGGGGTTCTGGACCACTTCGTCACCGCGTCGGTAGGCGACGTTCGCGACGTCCGTCTCTCGCTCCCCACGTGACAGCACGCGCATCAGGTCGACGCACGCTTCGTCGCCCTCGCCCACGATCACGTAGTCGACGTTCGAGTCCGCCAGGACCTTCTCGGGCACGGCGCTCGCATGGATCCCACCGAACACCACGATGGCGTCCGGCTTCGCCTGCTTGAGACCGGCGGCCATCCTCGACGCCCAGCGCTGGACCGGACTCACGACCGAGAACAGATAGGCGTTCGCATCGAGCGCGACTGCCCGCTCGATGGTCTCGCGCTCGTAGTTGAAGCGCGGCTCGAGCAGCCCGCTCTTGACGTAGGTGTCGGAGAACAAGCGCGGGTCGAAGGCCATGCCGACCTCGAACCCTGCCCGCTGTAGCGACGCGGCGACGGCCTCGACGCCGAGGAACTCGAAACCCTGGTGAACGAAGGCGGCGCGAAACGGCATGGGATCGTGGGGGAGGCGGCAGGCCGCGGATCGCGATGCGTCGACGTTCGGTCAGGTGGTACTCGCCCCGCGTGCGGCGCTTCGGACGCTGCACGCAGTCAGCGGGAGGACGAGCCGCCTGGGCACCGGTGAACGACGCGTTTCGCCGACCGAGGGGCTCGCAGGTTCCAACGGGATCGCGATCGCAACGAGGCCTGGAGGGCGATCAACCTATACTTCGCGAGTTTCCATGCCGTCAACGGACCGCCCGGCGGTGAGCGTCTCGGCGAGGACTGCGCGCAGCGCGGACGCGGCGCGATCCCACGTCCACGCGGCGGCAGCGCGACGGGAACGCACGGCCCACTCGCGGCGGACCCCGTCCGGCAATGCCAGCACCGCGCGAATCGCCTCCGCCCAGGCCGCCCCGTCGGTCGCGGCGACGAGGTGGACGAGGTCGCCACCCACCTCGCGAAACACCGGGAGATCGTTCGCGACGGCGGGCGTGCCGAGCGCCATGGCCTCGAGCAACGGCAGGCCGAAGCCTTCGAACCGCGACGGCAACAGCGCCACGGTCGCGGACGACAACAGCATCCGGAGATCCTCGCGCGCGATCCACCCGAGGTGTCGGACGTGGGAGTCGACTCGTAGCTGGCGCGCGCTCTCGTGGATCGCGCGGTCGGCGAAGCCGCTCACCCCCGTCAGGACGAGCGGCGGCGGCGCCGCGCCGGCGTCGAGCATCGAACGCCAGGCCCGCAACAACGTGTCGTGGCCCTTGTGCGGGTGGGTCGTGGCGAGACACACCGCGAAGCGCTCCGGCAGGCCGAAGCGGTGTCGCCACGTGGCGGCGTCGTCCGCCCCCCGATCTCGCAGCCACTCGTCCTCGACTCCCAGCGGCACGTGCCGATACTTGCGCGAGTGGCGTGGACGCAAGGTCTCCAGGTCGACTCGCGTCGCCACGCTCGGACACACGATCCGCCCAGAGCGTGCGAGAGCGGCGTCGACCAGCACTCGCCACGCAACCCGGTGGGTGGCCCGAAAGTACTCCGGGTGGCGCAGATGCTGGGTGTCGAACACGGTCGTGGCCTGAGGGATCGAGGTCAGCAGTGGGGCGGTGAAGCCGGCGTTCCACAGGACCTCGGAGCCGTCGAGAGCGACCCGGGCCGGAAGCCAGGTCTGCTCGCCGGCGATCCGTAGCGCGCGAGGTCAGGCCGGCAGTGGCGCCGCCACCTCGATGATGGAGTCGTCGAAGAGGCCCAGAGCTGCTTCGGCTTCGGGCAGGTAGACCCGGATCCGATCCTCCGGCCGCCGACGCGCGAGCGCGTTGACCAGCCCACGGAGCGCGATCTCCGAGCCACCGACGCGCCCCGATCGCAGGAATAGCGCGTTCACCGCGATGCGCATCGCTCTTTCGTTGCGGCCCGGAGAAACCGTGTTAAGCTTGGCCGACACCCCCGCCCCGTGGGTCCTCGCGAGCCGATATCGACGCCCCCTGCCGACCGAGGGCCGCCCGACCCCATGGCGCTCGCCACTTCGAAGACGTATCGCGACTTCGCCGTCGACTTGCGGTTCTGGGCCTCGCGGACCTTCAACCGCGCCTGGGTTCGCCCCGACTGGGTGTCGGTCAATCTGACGCTTCGGTGCAACCTCACCTGCGAGATGTGCCGGGTCTGCTACGACGTTCCCAACGAGCTCTCGCTCGGCGAGATCCAGTCGATCATGGACCAGGTCCACGCCTGGGGCGTGCCGATCTTCAACCCGCTCGGCGGAGAGCCCTTCCACCGCAAGGACATCCTCGAGATCCTCGAGTACGCGGCCGACAAGAGCTTCCAGACGACGGTCACCAACAACGGCACCATGATCGGGCCGAAGCGCGCCGCCGCGCTGGCGCGGCTGCAACGCGTTCATCTCAACTTCTCGCTCGACGGTCTCGAGGACGCGAACGACCGGATCCGCGGCAAGGGCGTCTTTCGCAAGGTCTGGAGCACCATCGCCACGATCCGCGAAGAGGAAGCGAAGCTCGGCGACTACCGCAAGTGGATCAGCATCAACTGCATCGTATCGGACGCGAGCTTCCGCGACCTGATCACGATCGCCGAGATGGCACGCCGCGCCGGCTGCAACATGATCCAGTTCTTGAACCTCTTCGGCTACGAGTCGAAGGAGGGACGGCCGACCACCGACCCGCTGTGGATCCAGCCGGAGAACCTGGCCGACTTCGATCGCGAGATGGATCGAGTCGCCGACTGGATCCGTCGCCTTCCCGGCACGGGATTCCACTGCGCGAACGCGGCGGGCGACATCCTCCTGCTCAAGGACTACTACCGTCACCGGGTCGAGCCTCACCGGGCCAAGTGCTACAACGGCTTCAAGGAGATGTACATCAACTCCGACGGCGAGACGCTGATCTGTGACGCGCACCTGAACTTCACCAAGGAGTCATACGGCAACGTGCGCCAACGATCGCTGCGCGAGCTCTGGGAGGGGGCCAAGGCTCGCGAGCTGCGCAAGAACGTCGTCGACTGCACGTCTCCCTGCATCCAGGACTGCTACCTCCGGCGTGACTCGGATGCGATTGCACCGATCGTCGCCGGTCTCGCGAAGACTCGCTTCCTCGAATCTCCGATCGGGCGACTGATCTTCGAGGGCCGGCTGCCGGGCGCCCTCCCCGAGCCGTCCCCCACCTGAGCGTCGAAAGACACGAGCCCGTGCGAATCGGCATCGTCACCCGAGGTGACGTGTTCCCAGCGGTGCACGGCGCCGCGGTCAAGATCGTCCGCACCGCCGAGGGTCTCGGACGCCTCGCACCACCGTGCGTGCTCATCACCGACCGCAAGGACGTGTACTGGCGGTTCACGGCCGACCGTGTCGAGGAAGTCCCCTACCCGGCATGGACCCGGCGCATCCGCGACCACCGCGCGGCGCGCGAAAAGGTCCTCGAGTGGATCGGCGTGCCGCCCCAGGACCGGCTGCTGTTCGTGCCGCTCCTCGACCTGAACTTCCTGGCGCGAGTCGTGAGCACCGTTCGTCGCGAGCGGCTCTCCCTCCTGCAGGCCGAGTTCCCTTTCTACGCAGTGCCGATGCTCGTCACGCGCCTCGTGACGGGCGTACGCACCTCGATCATGCAGCACAACATCGAGCACCTGCGCATGGCGGGTTCCTCGGGTCTGACGGGAGCGGCTCAGCGCCGCGTGCGGTGGCTCGAGAGCTTCCTGTGCCGCAACGTGCAGGACGTGATCGCGCTCTCGGAGCTCGATCGCGACCACCTGGTCGAGATGGGAGTCGCCCCCGACCGGATCACGATCATCCCGCACGGCGTGGATCTCGGGAACTACGACGGAGCCGTCCGCATGGACGCCCGAGCCGCCCACGGCCTCGGCCGGGACGAACCGCTGCTCGTCTTCCACGGCACCTTGCACTACGGCCCGAACACGGACGCCGTGCGGATCCTCGCCGAGGAAATCCTCCCCCGCCTCGAGCGCCGTGGGCGCGCCGTGAAGGCGCTCGTGTGCGGCATGGGGCCGCCACGAAGCTACGCGAACGAGCGTCTGATCTTCACCGACGTGGTCGACGACCTACCGTCCCACCTGCGGGCCGCGGACATCGCGGTCGTGCCGCTGCTCGACGGTGGCGGCACGCGCATGAAGATCCTGGAATACATGGCCGCTCGCCTGCCGATCGTGTCGACCCGCAAGGGCGCCGAAGGGATCCCGGTCGAGCATGGGCGTGAGCTCTTGCTCGCCGAGGATCGCGACTGGGATCGCTTCGTCGACCACGTCGACTACCTGCTCGGCGCACCGGCCGAGCGGAGGCGCATCGGTGAAGCGGCGCGCGACTTCGTGCAGACCCTCGACTGGATCGAGATCGCCCGCGCATACGTGCGCACCTATCGCGTCCCGCGCGGCCCGATCGAGCGCTTGCGTGCTCGCTACCAGCGAGCCGCCCGCAAGGTGCTGACCGAGCCGGCCAGCGCCGTCGCGGAGGGGCTCGCCAAGGCCCACCAGCGCGCCGAGCTCGAGCGTGACAAGCGCGCCTACTTCGACTACCTCGCTGGCGCTGCGCCCGCGCCGAGCCCCAAGATCCTGCTCTTCCTGCTCAACAAGAACTGCAACCTGAAGTGCGTCTTCTGCGACCTGTGGCCGCATCACGACATGATGCCTCACGAACAGGTCCGCAACGTCCTCGAGCAAGCCGCAGAGCTCGGCACGCGCCACGCCGTGCTCACCGGCGGCGAGCCCTTCGTGATCCCATACCTGTTCGACGTCGTCCGGTACGCGAAGGATCTCCGACTCGGCGTCAACGTGACGACCAACGGCACCCTGATCGAGAAGCGTTTCGAGGAGCTGCTCGATACCGAGCTCGACTCACTCTCGGTCTCGATCGACGCACTCGACGACTCGCACGACGAGCTGCGCGGCAAGATCTCGCTCGACAAGATCCTCCGGGGGATCGAGCGGCTACGCCAGGCGTCGCCGATGAAGATCTCGATCTATCACGTGGTCACCAACAAGAACCTGCACCAGCTCGAGCACACCTACGAGTTCGCCCGGTCGATCGGCGCCGAGTTCGGGTTCTGGCCGGTGAACGGTTACTCGTTTCTGCACGTCCGCGAGCCTGAGCAGGTGCGCGAATACCTCGCGACGATCGACCGTCTGGCCGCCCGCGACGACGAGGTTCGGGTCCGCCGCGAGTACTACCAGCGCGCGATGGCCTACCACAGCGCCGACCAGCTCGCCGTCCGGTGCCTGGGGCTGGTCCAGAAGTTCGGCGTCGACGTCAACGGCAACGTGTTGCCGTGCTGCGTGTGGGGCAACCAAGGACTGACGGTCGGCAACCTGTTCCAGACGCCCCTGCGCGAGCTGTGGAACGCGCCCCCGACACACTCGCTCCGGCGCAAGATCTTCGACCAAGGGTGCAAGGGGCTCTGCTACAACCACGCGCTCTACGAGTTCCAGGAGGTCACCGGGCTCGACTTCGTGGTGGACCGGCCGGAACGCCCTGCTCGCTCGCCAGCTCGGGCCGAGGTACCTCCACTCGCGGCGGCCGTGTGATGATGTGCCCCGACGCGTGCCTCCGCCCACCCCCATGACCGACTCCGCCGAACGGCGCGCCGAGCCTCGCACCCCGAGCGAGGAGGTCGCGCACGTGGTCATCGCCCACGGCGAGGATCCGAATCGCGCGCCCACCCGGATCGAGGCTCGGCTCGTCGATCGCTCCCGGTCCGGCTGCTGCATCGCCCTCGAACGGCTGAAGCTCGACTCGCTGCACCTCCTCGATTGCCTCGAGGACCCGGCGGTCTACCGGATCACCGTGACACTACCGAACCCGCGCAAGGCCGAGCCCGCCCGCAGCGCACGGGTGGTGTGGATCAACCGGGTGTTCGAGGGGCCAGGCCCTGCGTTCCGCGTCGGGCTCACTCTCGGCAAACCGGCGTGATCGACGGTCTTGCCCCGCCCGCCGGAGCGACGTCAGGCGTCGACCGGTGCGCCCCGTCGCGTGAGCTCCTCCGCGAGCAGGGCGCGGATCGCGAGCGTGTCCTCGACGAAGCCCAGGTTGCAGTCGCTGCAGACGTCGAAGAGCGCACCCTCGAGGAGCCGGTCACGCATGCGGCGGTAGTAGTCTCCGTACCAGACCGCCTCCAGACTCCGGTCGCCGAGCTTCTCGGCGTGCATCGGACGCCAGAACCCACACGAGCCCACTTGACCGTTGGCGCGCAGGTGGAGGAACCAGAACGGGTTGAAACAGGGTGCCCGGAGCAGGCCTCCCGCACGGTCCGCGGCCTCGAGCAACGCGAGGTGCACGTGATTCGTGGAGAGGATCGAGCGCACGCTCAGCTCCCAGCGTTGCTCCGAACGCCGAGGCGGCGACCCTCCTCCAGCACCCGAGGTACGACCTCCTCGACGAAGATGCGAGCCTGCTCGGCGCTCAGCTTGAGCGAAGTGCTCTCCGGCGAGTTCACGGTGATCGGCTCGAGGTTCACGGCATGCACGCCGGTCTCGGCCGCGAGCGTCAGCACCTCGGGGACGCGCCGCCAGTTGCGCGTGGTGAGCGCCATCCCGAAGTTGAGTCCGGGGCGGTCGCTGCCGAGCGCGCGCTTGACGTGCGCGAAGCGCTTCGCGGCCCACACGATCCGTTCGAACGCGCCCGACTTCCGGACCAATGCATCGTGGGTCGCGGCGTCGGGCCCTTCGACACTGAGACTCACCCAATCCCAGCCGAAGCCGACGAGGTCCTGCACCAGCTCACGGGTGAAGAGCGTGCCGTTGCTGCACAGGAACGCTCGAAGGCCGAGTCGCTTCACGTGCCGCAGTACCTCGGGCGCGTCGGGCAGCAAGGGCTCCCCCTCTCCGATGACCCGCACGTAGCGGACATCCATCTCGCGGGCTTCGTCGAGGATCCCGCGCCAGCGCGCGGCCGTCAGCGTGCCACCCACCAGCTTCGTGTCCGGGTGCTGGCGCCAGCAGAACGCGCAATCCGCGTTGCAGGCCATCGTCAGCCCGAGCTCGAGCGTGTGCGGCCCCCGGGGTCGTCCGGCGGCCCACTCGGCGAGACGCGCGAGTCGTTCGTCGTGCATCGGCGATGGATCGGGCTTCGAGCGCGGCGAACGGAGAGGGGACTGGAAGTCTACCGCCGCGCCCTCGTCGCGAACAAAGCGACGCGACCGAGGTGGTGCCCCCAGACCCCGCCTGCTACGATCCTGGGCCGCCCGCGGGGCACTCCCACTCGCAACCGTCGGACGCACGATCGTCTCTCCTGATGGACGTCCTGATCCTGCTCCAGGGGATGCCACCGGTCGCAGGGCACCCTGTCACCGGCAACGGGTTGCGAGCCCACGGGCTCGCCTCGGGGCTCGAGGCTCGAGGGCATCGGGTCCGACTCCTCACCCGATCCGTGGACGTGCCGCCGGATGCGGGACCGGCGGTCCCGCGTGAGATCCTCCGCTACGACGACGCCAGCACGATCCCGGAGCTGGTCGCCGCCTCGGGCGCCGAAGCGGTCGTGGTCTGCCACTGGGATCTGCTGGAGTGCCTTCCCGACCCCTGCCCGATCCCGGTCGTTGCCGACCTCTACGGCCCGCGCCTGGTGGAGGCTCAGTTCGAGCAGGCGTCGCTCGATCGCGAGGGAGCTCGGTTCGTGGACCAGTTGCGGCGTGCCGACGCGTTCCTGGTCGCGTCGCAGCGGCAACGCTGGTTCGCGCTGCCGTGGTTGATGCTCGCGGGCTTCGACTGCAAGACCCTGCCCGTACACGTCGTCCCGATCTCGGCCAACCCACGCGCGCCGGTCCGGTTCCAGCGCAAGCCGGTCGCCGATCCACTCATCGTCACCGGCGGCGTGTTCTGGCCGTGGCGAGAGTCCGAGCGCCCCCTCGAGCGGCTGCTCGCGACGCTCGATCGCGAGGGACGGGGCCACGTCCAGCTCTACGGCGGCACCTACCCTCTCGCCACGGAGGCACCGGTTCCGTACCGCGACCCACGCGAGCGCGTCGGCCCACACGCGCGACTCACGTTCCAGGGTCTCGTTCCCTACGAACAGCTCTTCGAGCGGTACGCTCGCGCGCAACTCGCGTTCGACGTGATGGAGCCCAACGCCGAGCGCGAGCTCTCGTTCTCCTTCCGGGTCATCGACTACCTCGCCGCGAGCCTGCCGGTCATCACCAACCGCTTTGCCGAGATCGCCGATGCGATCGAGGGCGCGGAGGCTGGCTGGTGCGTGGACGTCGCCCGCCCGGACGAGCTCGAGGAGACGTTGACCGGCATCCTCCGCGACCCGGCCGAGGTGGCGAGGCGGGGCCAGAACGCGCGGCGGCTCGTCGATGAACACTACAACTGGGACCGCACGATCGAGCCGCTCGACCGCTATCTGCGAGCGCCGGCTCGGGCCGTCCGAGGCGGCTCCGTTCTCGGAACGCTGGTGCAGGTCGCCGGTGAGGCGTTCCGCGCCCGCGAGGATCGGCTCCGGGAGATCGAACGCAGCCGTCACGCCGTCCGACGCGCCGAAGAGCTCGACGCCGAGCTGGCTTCGCTCCATCGCCTGGAGGCCGATCGCACCACCGAGGTGAACCTGCTCCGAGCCGAGCTCGAGGCGCGCACCCGTGATCTCGCGTCGATCAAAGACCAGGCCGCCTCCCGTGGGCGCGACGAACTCGCGCACGCAGCCCAGCTCGAGTCGGACCGGGATCGTCTCGGACGCGAAGCCGAGGCGCTGCGCACCGACCGGGACCTCCTGCGTGCCCGCGTGGAAGACCTCGCCGCGTCGTTGCGGCGGGCGACCGACGAAGCGCGGGACCTCCGGGCCGCCCAGGACCAAGGCGTGGACGAGCTGCGGGGTGTGCGTGCGCTGGTCGAGCACCGTGCCGCCGAGCGGGACCGCGCGCTCGACGCCGTTCGCGCTCGGGACGAGGCGCTCTCGCGCGCCGACGACGAGCGGAAACGTCTCGCCGCGGAGCTGGCTCGCGGCGAAGCCCGTATTCACGAGCTCGAGCGCCGCGCCGAGGAGCTGCGCGAGGCCCTCGCCCAGCGCGACGCCGAGGTGGTGAGGATCAAGGGTACCGCCGGGGAGATCGAACGGGAACGCGACCGACTCGCGGATGCGGCCCAGTCGGCCAGCCGAGAGCGCGACCAGCTTGCGGCTGCGCTCGAACGGCTCGAGACCCGGACCGCCGACGCGGACCGACGCCTCGAGCACGCTCGCGAGCAGCTCGTGCAGCGGGACGGCGACGCCGCGCACCTCCGCTCGACCCTCGCGGAGGCCGAGAGAGATCGCGACCACCTCGCCGAGGCTGCCCAGCTCGCCAACGCTCGCGCGGAAGAAGAGCGCCGGCAGCTCGCGTCGGCACTCGAGCGAGGCGAAGCGAAGCTCGCGGAGACCGACCGCCGCCTCGAGCACGCCCGTGAACAGCTCGCGGCTCGCGAGCTCGAGGCTTCGCGCGCCAAGGGCGCGACCCTCGAGGCGGAGCGGGAGCGCGATCGCTTGGCGCAGGACCTCCAGGCCGTCGGCCGGGTCCGAGACGCGCTGGAGACCCGCGCGCACCAGCTCGAGCAGCGTCTAGACGCGCGGGGCGGCGAGGTCGAGGACCTCGCGAGGCAGGTTGCGGCGCTCCGTGGCGACATCGAGACATGAACCGCCGAGCTTGCCCGCAAGCACGCCGAGCTCGAAGCCGTCTCACGCGAGCGGGACCACGAGCGATCGCGCGGCGCGGTCCGCGACGACGAGATCCGCAAGCTCAAGGACGGCGTCGCCGACGTCGAGCGCGAGCGGGACCGCGCCCTGCGCGAGCTGGGCGAGGCGCGGGAGCGGCTCGACGCCGTGCGGCGGGACGCGCACGAGGCCGCGGTCGCTGCGCGCGGCGACTCCGAATGCGCCGCGTCGGAGCTCGCGGCTCTGAAGCTGTCGATCGCCCACGAGCGCGAAGTCCGCGGCGCCGCCGAGCATGCGACCCGCCAGGTCCAGCAGACGCTCGCGGAGGCCGAGGCTTCGCTCGCGGCGATCCGGGCCGACGCGTCGCGGCTCGCCTCCGAGCTCGAACGAACGCGGATCGAGGCTCACGAGCAACAGGCACGCTCGAGCGGCGAGCTCGAACGGCTCCGTCACGAGGCCGAAACGCGTGAGCGCGACGTGGCATTCTTCCGGGCGGAGGTCGAGTCGCGCAACGCCTCCATCCACGCCACCGAGACCGTGATCGACACCCTCACGAGTCGACTCGCCGACGCCGAGCGAGCCCGGAAGAGCGCCGAGGAGAACTCGCGCACTGGCGCGGCACACCCATCCTGGGCTGGTGGATCCGTCGTCTCGCGCGGGGCACACGTCCTCCTACCCTCCGAGACCAGCCATCCCGACCGCACGATCGCGAGGAGGACCCGACACCATGAAGACCATCGCGGCCGACCGTCCGATCCGCTTCGGAATCGTGGGTTCCGGCTACATCTCGCAGACTCACGTCGACTCCTTGCGGCGAGTCTCCGGCACCACCGTGACGCGCTCGTGGTCACGGAGCGCGGAGCGAGCGCGCGCCTTCGCCGAACGCAACGACATCCCCGCCTTCGGCACCGACTGGAGGGAGGTCGTGGAGTCCTCCGACGTGGACGCGGTGTGCGTGAACACGCCGAACTACCTCCACGGGCAGGTGATCCTCGCGGCCGCCGCGGCCGGCAAACACGTGGTGTGCGAGAAGCCGCTGACCCTCGATCTCGACGAAGGGCGGCGCTGCATCGCGGCCTGCCGCGACGCGGGAGTCGTGCTCGGGTACGCCGAGGAGCTCTGCTTCGTCCCCAAGTTCGTGCGCGCCAAACAGCTCATGGACCAAGGCGCGTTCGGGGACGTGTACATGGTGCGTCAGTCGGAGAAGCACGCTGGGCCCTACTCGCCGTGGTTCTTCCAGCGCGACCAGGCTGGCGGCGGCATCGTGATGGACATGGGCTGCCACGCCATCGAGTACTGCCGCTGGCTCCTCGGCAAGCCGCGCATCGTGAGCGTCACCGCCCACATGGCCACCTACCTCCACGGCGCGATCACCGATCTCGAAGACCACGTGATCGCGATCCTCGAGATCGAGGGTGGCAAGACCGCCGTGATCGAGAGCTCGTGGGCCCTCAAGGGGGGCATGAGCTCGATCGTGGAGATCTACGGCACCGCCGGGGTTCTCAAGACCGACCTCACCCTCGGCAGTGGAATCTCGGTGTTCAGTGAGAAGGGCTACGACGACGGCTCCGACGAGCGCCGTGGCTGGAGCTTCCCGATGTACGAGGAGCTCTGGCAGAACGGCTATCCGCAAGAGATGCAGCACTTCGTCGATTGCATGCGCACGGGCGAGACACCGATGGAATCGGGCGAGGATGGCCTGGCCGTCCTCGAGATCATGCTCGCGGCCTACGCATCGGCCGCGGAGGGACGTCGCGTCCAGCTGCCGTACGTGCCACCACCGGGCACCGAGTTCCCGGTGGACCTCTGGCTGGCCTCGCGCAAGCGTTGAGCGAGCGGGTGCTGAACGGGATGGCGCAGACCGGTGCCACGGAGCTCCTCCTGGGGGTCGACGGCGGGGGCAGCAAGACCGTCGCGTGCGTCGCAGACCGATCCGGTCACGTCTTGGGTACGGGCCGGGCGGGAGGTTCGAACTTCCAGGTCGTCGGTGAGGACTGCGCCGCCGAGGCCATCCGTCTCGCGATCGCGCGAGCGCTCGAGCGCGCGGACGCGAAGCCCACGTCGATCGTTGCGGCGGGATACGGGCTGTGCGGCGCGGATCGCCCCGCCGACTTCGATACGTGCCGCCGCTTCATCCGAGAGTGAGCCCGGTCGCAGAGTTCACGCTTCCAACGACACCACCATCGCTCTGCGCGCCGGTACGGCCGACGGCGTCGGCATCGGGCTCGTGGCGGGCACGGGTGCCAACCAGATCGGAGTGAACCGCCACGGGATCCTTCACAAGGTGGGCGGCCTGTCGAGGATCCTGGGTGACTCGGGCGGCGCGCTGGACCTCGGCGAACAGGCCATCGCTGCCGCGATGCGTGGCCAGGATGGACGCGGCGAACCCACCGCCCTCCACGATCGAATCCTCGAGCAGCTCGGGATCGAGCATCTCGAGGACGTGATCGAGTTCTACTTCGTCGGAGCACGCGAGATCTTCGATCCCGCTCGCCTGGCGCCGCTGGTGTTCGAGTCCGCCGCCGCTGGCGATGCCGTCGCTGGCCGCTTGATCGCCGAGGCCGGACGCGAGGCCGCGCGGTGCGCGAACGTCATCCTGGCGCGGCTCTTCGCCCCGGATGAGGCGGTGCCGATCGTCCTCGGCGGCAGCCTGTGGCAACGCGCGAGGTGCCAGATCATGTATGACGCGCTCCGGGAGGCGCTGGATCCGCGTTACATCGGCGTCGAGCTCAGACTGCTCGACGTGGAGCCGGTGCTCGGCGGCGTCCTCTACGCGCTCGATCGCTACCACGGCGGGTTCGTCGACGACGTGATCCGCGGCCGCCTGGCTCGAACCTACGTCCCCCCCGCAGCGGAGGAAGCGTGAAGATCGCGGTCATCGGTGGTGGATCGACCTACACGCCCGAGTTGCTCGACGGGTTGATCGAGCGCCGCGTGGCGCTCGGCCTCGGGGCCGTCGTGCTCCACGACATCGATGCCTCGCGGCTCGAGGCGGTCAGCGGGTTCTGCGAGCGGATGGCCGCGCATCGAGGCGCACCCGCGCTGGTCCGCTCCACGCTCGATCGCGGCGACGCGCTCGACGGCGCCGACTTCGTGATCAACCAGGTTCGGGTCGGGGGACAGCAGGCTCGTCACGCGGACATCCAGCTGTGTCTGGAGTTCGACCTGATCGGTCAGGAAACCACCGGGATGGGTGGCTTCGCGAAGGCGCTTCGCACCATTCCCGTCACGCTCGATCTGTGCCGTGCGATGGAGCGCGTCTGCCCAAACGCGTGGTTGCTCAACTTCACCAACCCGAGCGGCCTCGTGACCGAGGCAATCCTGGACCACGGGCACCCCAAGGCCATCGGGCTGTGCAACGTACCCATGGACGCCAAGATGGCGCTCGCCACGCACCTGGCGGTCGAACCCAGGCAGATCGACCTCGACTACGTCGGCCTCAACCATCTCTCGTGGTTGAGGCGCGTCACGGTCGAGGGCCGCGATGTGACCTCGGCGGTCCTCGACGCCTTGGCCGGCGGAACTCCCGCGAACCTGCCGGACCTCATCGACCCGCCGCATCTGGTGCGCGCGGTGGGCGGGTTCCCGCTCTACTACCTGCGGTTTTTCTACCATCGCCAGGCGATGCTCGCGGGGCTCAAGGCGGCACCCCGCTCCCGGGCTCAGGAGGTGATGGAGATCGAGGAACGCCTGCTGGCGATCTATCGCGATTCGTCGCGTCACGAAAAACCGGACGCCCTCTCCGAACGTGGCGGGGCCTACTACTCGGTGGTCGCGGTCGAGCTCGTGGAGGCCATCGCCTTGGACCTCGGCAACGAGCAGGTCGTGAACGTCCGCAACGAAGGAGCGATCCCGAACGTGGAGCCGAAGGCCGTGGTGGAGATTCCGTCGCGGATCGGGCGCACCCGTGTCATCCCCCGCCCCACCACGCCTCTATCGCCCGCCCAGCTCGGGCTACTCCAGGCGGTCAAGAGCTACGAGCAGCTGACGATCCAGGCGTCGGTCGAGAGGAGCCGCGACGCCGCGATCGCGGCGATGCTGGTGCACCCCCTCGGCCCGGACGCGGACCGGGTCGAAGCGCTTCTCGACCGGATCATCGCGAAGGACTGCATCGAGCTCGCGTGACCGGGGCGCTCTGTGCTGCGCCGCGGTCCGATTTCGGTGGCGCCCGCTGCTCCTTTTCGATAGCCTGCGGGATGCTGCATCGGTTTCACCTCGGGAAACCCAACCTCAACCGGAAATCCGTCCAGAGAGAGGAATCATGAACGTAGCCACGAACCCGCCATGCTTCGTCGGCCGAGCCGTCGCGATCGCCGCGGTCGCGATCGGACTGTGCGCCGTCGGCCCCACGGCCCGTGCGCAGGACGCCGCCGCCAAGCAGACGATCAAGCTCGCGACGATCCTCCCCGACGGCGCTCCCGGCACCACCGAGCTCAAGAGCGCCGCGGACGCGATCAAGAAAGCGAGCGGCGAGAAGGTCGAGCTGAAGCTCTACCTGGGCGTCTCCGGCGACGAGAAGGACATCGTCAAGAAGCTCAAGATCGGCCAGCTGCAGGCCGCGCACCTGACCGGTCTGGGGCTCGCGGAGATCCTGCCCTCGATCCACGTCCTGGATCTGCCGTTTTTCTTCTCCAGCTACGCGGAGGTCGATCACGTCTACGAGAACATCTTCTCCCACTTCCAGACGGCCTTCCGGGAGAAGGGATTCGAGTTCCTCGGGTTCACCGAGACCGGCTTCGTCTTCATGTACTCGAACCTCAAGATCGAGAACCTCGAGGGACTGCAGAAGGCCAAGATCTGGGCTGCCGAAGGTGATCCCCTGACGGCGGCCTTCGTGGGCGAAGCGAAGATGCAAGCCGTGCCGCTCGGCATCCCCGACGTGCTTCAGTCGTTGCAGACCGGACTGATCGACACCGTGTACGGCCCGCCGTCCGGCATGATCGGCCTGCAGTGGTTCACCAAGGTGAAGTTCGTGCAGTCCGTGCCGTTCGTGCACGCGACCGGTGGCGTCGTGATGTCGAAGAAGGCGTTCGATGCCCTGGCGCCGGACCTCCAGGCCAACCTGTCGAAGACGATGGCCGAGCAGGCGAAAATCATCACCCAGTCGCTGCGCAAGGTGAACGAGGAATCGAAGGCCGAGATCGCCAAGGCCGGCGTGCAGGAGCTGCCGAAGCCCAGCGATGAGTTCTGGAAGCAGTTCAAGGACATCTCGAATCGTGTGACCGAGGCGCAGGCCGGAAACCTGTACAGCAAGGACCTGCTCGAGAAGGTCCGCGCGCTGCGCGCCGAGGCCGACAAGACCGCCGCCAAGTGAGCAGCGCCGGCTGAAGCGGCAGACCCCGATCGCGCGGGTGGGACGGCGCTCCCACCCGCGCGTTTCGCTCCCGGCTGCCACCACCGCGGGACTGCGCTCAAGCCGGGGGCGACGAAGCGAGCGCGGCCTCGTAGAAACCACGGTGCGTGGCCAGGACGATGCCACGGCGGCGGGCCTCCACGAGCAGGTGCCGGATCAAGGAGAGGTCCGGATCGCCGCGCAAGCTTCCCCAGTCGTGGGCGCAGTAGCTCCACACCAGGTTGCGCGCTGCCACCGTGTCCAGCGCGTCGTCGAGCAGATCTCGATAGCCAGCGAGATCGTCCCAGCCGTGCGTCTCACGCCAGAGTACGTCCTGCCATCCCTGGACCGGGATCTCGAGGATGCGCGGGTGTCCCTGCAGGGCGTACCAGAACGGCTGGACGTCGAAGGGCACCGGCTGCCAGTCGCGCTCGTTGCGACTGTAGGCTCGAACGAACCGGACCCCCGCGGCCTCCAGTAGCGCAAGCAGATCCGGGCGATCGACCAGGCCACGGTAGGCGCCGAACGGCGCAGTCATCCCGATCGACGGCTGTCCGAGGACCTCGGCCGACGCGGCGATGCTCCTCGCGACCGATGCCGCCAGGGCATCCGGTGACGACGCCGCGAGGAACCGCGTGCCCTCGGGGCGCTCCTCGAACAGTGGCTTCAGTCGTTCGTGCGTGTACGTGTGTGTCTCCACGTCGAACAGTGGATCCGCGGCGAGGGCACGGAACTCGCCAGCCACAGTCTCGAGAGTGAGCCCCGTCGAGAAGTACGTGGCGGGCGCCCCCAGCTCTCGATGGAGAGCCACCGACTTGCGCAGGAACTCCACCGTCTCGTCCGGTCCGATCGCCTCGACGTCGTAGCCGATGAGCAGGACCCCGTGCCCTTGGCCCATGAGCGGGGTGCGGCCGAGGTCCACCGTATACCGGGCCGCCGCGATGGGCGCGGGCTCGGCGGTCACGGACGCAGCGTCGCGGCTCGCGGTACTACACGCCGCGGCGAGCGAGAGCGCGCAGAGCGCACGTCCGAACCCGAGAGACGGACGCTTCACCATCGTTCAGCGGCCGCCGTGGAGGGTCTCGAGCGCCTGCAGGGCCGCAGCGCCACAGTGGAACCGCACCACCGGCCCTCGCGCGGCGTCCACCACACAGCCGGGGGACTCTCGTAGCCGTGCCTCCCAACGCTCACGAGCCGCCCGGCCGAGGCTCCGAAGCCCGACCAGCGCCCCCCGTCGAGCACGATCCACGGCGCGAGCCGATCCGGGAACACCGCCACGTGCGCGCGCCGGGCGAGGTGGGCCGCCAGATTCGCCTGAGCGCTGACAAGCGCGTCCTCGGGGACTCCCGCCAGGACCTGCCGGCGATCGATGCTCGCGCGCCCGCTCGCGAGCCGCAGTTCGGCGACCGGCGACCATCCGATGAACACCACCGCCCCCAAGAGCAACAATCCCGCGACGTAGCGCTCGAGTTCGGCAACCGTCGGGTAGAACGCCAGAAGCGTCCGCAGGTCGTCACGCTCGATCAGTTTGCGAGCTCCGAAGGTCGCGGCGACCAGCAGCATCGGCGCTGCCACCGCAAGGTGCCCGCCGTCCGTACCTCCCCTGCCCGTCGACGCGTACATCGCGGCGAGCACCACCGAAGGGAGCGCCAGCATCGCGTGCGTCGGCGCGAGAAGCGGAAGAAATGCGAGAGGTGCCAACGCCACGAGGATGATCATCGGCGCACTCGGTGCCAGTCCCACGAACCACGGGTTGCTCGGCTCCGCTGATCCGGCGAGCAACGTGAGAGCCGCCAGCCACCCCAGCGAGAGGCACACCAGCATCACCCCCAGCCGGCCGCGGCGCAGCACGAGCGCGACGTAGATCCCGAGTGAGCACGCGGCCGGTACCACGAGCGGACCACACGCGAGCGCGCCACCCCACGCCCAGGCGCCGCGCCGGATACGCCCCTCGCGAAACGACACGAAGCACTCGAGCAAGAGCGGCGCAGCCAGGAGCGCGGGTTGAAAGTCGCAGCGCGCCGCCACTCGCATCGGCAAGTAGGCGGCCTGCGCCAGCACCAGCGCATGTGCCAACGATGGGTTGGTGAGCTCGCGACGCGCCAGGCGGGCGAGCGGAAACGCACAGGCCGCGACCGCCAGCGACTGGATCACCAGAAGCGTCTCCGCCCTCTCCAGGATCGCATAGGGGCCGGCGAGAACCAGCAGCAACGGCGCAAACCCGGCGGCAAGCGAGCGGTCTCTCCAAAGGAAGCCGCTTAGCCCGACCCGGCCGTGCACGGAGTTCCACAACACGTTCTCGAAGCCCGAGCGCCACCGAGCCGGCGAAGGCGCGATACCAGGCGATCGCGCCTCCTGCCACCAGCAACGCGGTGACGACGAACGCGCACGGCACGAGGCGACGCGACGCGAGCCAACGACTCCCCGCGAGCTCCGCCCGCTCGCATCACGAGTGGGATCTCCCGAAGCGGCGTGACCGGGTCCAGTCGGCGACGGATCGCGAGCACGATCACGAGCATGCCGCCCAACGCCGTGAACCAACCGGAGGATCGCGGAGGCACGTCCAGCGCCGGCGGAAACGCACCGCTCGCGAGCGCCACCGCCCAGGTCGCGACGAGCGCGAAGGACGCCACGTCGACGATCCGGACGGCGCGGCGACGGGCCCTCAGGCGCTGCACGCGCGCCGACGGCATCCCACTCTCACCCGCGAGAGTGGCGCTCACGGGCGCACCGATTGGTCCACCGGGCCGTCGTCCACCACGACCCGGTTCTTGCCCTCGATCTTCGCGCGATGCAGTGCCGATTCCGCACGCGCCAGCAATTCCTCGGGATCGAGCGTGCCCGGCGCACCCGCGCTCGCGACGCCCATGCTGATGGTGAGGTGGACCTCGTGACTGGCCAGGCCAAAGCTGGTCCGCTCGACGGAGCGGCGGATCGACTCGACGATCGCCTCCGCTTCGTGGTTGACCCGTCCGCACATCCGGTCGGCCGCCGTGGCGCTGTCGTCCGCGCCGGTGTGTGGCAGCACGAGGCCGAACAGCTCACCACCGAGACGGCCGAGGACATCCACCTCTCTCGTGCACCCTCGGATCACGAGCGCCAGGTCACGCAGCACTCGATTGCCGATCTCCTCACCCCAGCGGGCGTTGATGGCGGCGAAGTCGTCGACGTCGAACACCGCGACACCGAGATCGAGCCCGTATCGCCGAGCGCGGCGAACCTCGCTCCGCAGCACCTCGACGAAGTGCTCACGCCGCGCGAAGCCCGTCAGCGGGTCCAGCGTGCGAGCGGCGGCCAGATCACGCTCCCGACTCTCCAGACGCCTGAGGAGGCGTCCCAGACGGTGCGCGCGGCGAAGCTCGCGTTCGATCGATGCGACGGTCGGCGGTGCTCCTTCGGGGACCAGCGCGCCGAGGTGCTCGATCGTCGCACTCGGCACCGTGCCGCCGGCCGGATCGATCATCACCGCCGGAATCTCACGCGACGAGAGCTGGTTCGCGGTGGCCAAGAGGAGATCCGAGGCACTTTGTCCCGCTGCCAGCTCGAGCACCAAGGCGACCGCCTGCGAGCGATCCCAGGCCGCGGCCAACGACTCGCTCGTGCCCGGCGTGGCCACCGACAGCCCCGCCGCGGAGGCCGCGAGGCGTGTGCTCTCGAGGACCTCGTCGGTGCGCGCGACCACCAGCACCGCCGGAGCGCCACTTCGCGTGCTGGAAGCCTGCTCCAGATCCAGGATGCGACGCTCGCCGACGTACTCGGTGGTGTCGTACGAGCTGACGCGAGCCAGGCGGGCGACGCACCGCCCGAGACGTTCCGCCTGCTCGCGGATGATCTCGAGATCGCGCCGGCCAGGGTGCTCGGGATCGAGCTTCCGATCGAGAAGAGCCGCGCGCCCGAGGATGCCGGTGAGCGGCTGGTTCATCTCGTGCGCGGCGGCCCCGGCGAGCTCGATCACCGCCTCGCGCTTGCCGCCTGCGACCAGACGCTCCTGCATCGAGCGAATCTCGTCACGCAACACCTTGGTCTTCAGGTGAGCGTGGACACGCGCGTCGAGCTCCTCGGGCTCGAACGGCTTGGTGACGTAGTCGCTGGCGCCTGCGCGCAACGCCTCGATCTTGAGCTGGCTTTCGGTCCGGGAGGTGACGACGAGGATCGCGACCGAGTCGAGGATGCCGTGGCGACGGATCTCTCGACAGACCTGCAGTCCGTCGAGATGCGGAAGGACCAGATCGAGGATCACGACGTCGGGCGGGTCGCGGTGGATCGCGGCGAGCGCCTGGATGCCGTCGGTGGCCGTGCTGAGCTGGTAGTCGTTGCCCGTGAACTGGCGGCGATAGGCATCGAGCATCAACGGATCGTCGTCGACCGCGAGCACCCGGTGAGCCGCGCGCTCCCCGAGGGATCGTCCCGAACCGGAGCCGACGGCGACCGACATATCCGCCACCCCCGCGGTTCAGAGGCCGAAGCCTGAGACCTCGGGGGGCTCGAAGCGGATGCCGAACACGTGGACGAGGATGAGATAGATCGCCGCGAGAGCGGCGAGCAAACCAGCCAACGACGCGAGACCGGCCGCGATGCTGACGATCACCACCAGCAGCGAACCGAACGCGACCAGCGCGGAGCCTCTCCCGTCGAACGGCGCGACGGGCCGTACGAGGGCAAGGAAGCCAGATTCGGAGTCGGCTCGGAACACCCTTCCGAACAACACCTCTCGCAGCTCGTCGAGCCATTCTCGCGCCATCGAAACCTCCCGCGGCGGGCCTTGGCCTGTGCCCACCGCGTAGTCGTTCGGGTACATACCATAGCCCTTCGTAGGCATGAAGCTGGGCATTCCCGTCAGAGGCGCGCTCTCGCTGCCGCGCGTGCCGGGCGCGCGCAGCGGATGGCCGCCTCCAGGGGGCTCTGGTAGGTTCCGGGCTCCCCCGACGGACTCCGCCCACGACGATGCTCGAGCTCTTCCGCTGGCTCCTCTGGAATTCCCGAGCTCTGCTCGTGAACGCCTACCTGCGCGCCACGAGAGGTGCTCGGCCCTACCGCTACCTGCGGATCACCCTCGCCGGCTCGCTCGCCGAGGACCCAATGCGGGGTGGCGTCCTCCGGCTGCTGCGGGACCGCCAGCCGTCCCTCCCGGAGGTCGTGGAGCTGCTCGATCAGGCAGCGCGCGATCCGAGGCTCGAGGGCATCGTCCTCACCGTTGGCGCCCTCGATGGCGGGTGGGGTCAAGTCGAGAGCCTCGTCGAGGCGCTCGCGACGGTGCGGGCCGCGGGCAAACGTGTCGTCGCGTTCGTCGAGTCTGCCGACGCACGCTCGTACGTGCTCGCCGCC
The DNA here is from genome assembly GCA_016713535.1 of Deltaproteobacteria bacterium. Taxonomy (GTDB): domain Bacteria; phylum JADJOY01; class JADJOY01; order JADJOY01; family JADJOY01; genus JADJOY01. The sequence continues at coordinate 106,632 of JADJOY010000021.1, read as the reverse complement.
GCGAGCGCTGATCAGCTCGTGTTGCATCCGACCGGCTCGATCCACTGGGCGGGCCTTCGCGCCGAGGTCACGTTGTTCGGGCCGGCGCTGAAGACGCTGGGGGTCGACGTCGATCTCGAGCCGGTCGGACGCTTCAAGAGTGCGGTCGAGCCGTTCACCCGTTCGTCGCTCAGCGACGACGCGCGCGCGGCGCTGGCATCCCTGATCGACGACCTCTTCCAGCAAAACTGTGCGGCGGTCGCGCGCGGACGAAACAAGACCGAGGAAGAGGTCGCCGAGCTCGTCGATCGTGGACCGTTCTTGGCACGCGAGGCTCTCGCCGCTGGCCTCGTGGACCGTCTCGCGTTCGAGGACGAGGTATTCGTGGAGCTCGCCGGTGAGGACTCGCCGAAGGCGCTCGCCAAGCTGGTGGATCCGCAGCGCTACGACCGGATCCGCCAGCGCCGGCTGCGGCCGCTTCGCCACGGTGCGCCCGCTCGAGTCGCGTGGGTGCCCGTGGTCGGAGCGATCCGATCGGGCGGCGGCGGGAAGGTCGGCGCGGGAGGCGCCACGTCCACGAGCGTGGTTCGAGCGCTCCGGCGGGCGCGGCGCGACGACACGGTGCGTGCGGTCTTGCTTCGCGTCGACAGTCCCGGCGGGTCGGCGCTAGCGTCCGACGTCATCTGGCGCGAGGTGGTACGTACGAAGCAGAAGAAGCCGGTGGTGGTCTCCATGGGCGACTACGCCGCATCGGGCGGATACTACGTGGCGACCCCGGGCACCACGATCGTCGCAGCCGCGGCCACGCTGACGGGGTCGATCGGTGTCTTCGGAGGCAAGGTCTCGATCGGACGCCTCTATCGCCGCGTGGGAGTGCACAAGGACGGCTACGGGCGCGGCGCCAACGTGCAGCTCTTCTCGGAGTCGCGGAGATTCACGCGCGCAGAGCGCCGTAAGCTCCGAGAGCACCTCGAGGACACCTATCGCGTTTTCCTCGAGCGGGTTGCAGAGGGACGACGCACGACCGTCGAAGCGGCCGCGCTCCACGCCGAAGGGCACGTGTGGACGGGACGCCAAGCGCTCGAGCGTGGCCTCGTCGACGCCACCGGTGGCATCGGACGAGCGCTGGCCGTGGTGCGGGAGAAGGCCGACATCCCACCGACGCAACCGCTCGAGCTCGTGACCATGCACCGCGCACGAGGGCTCGTCCCCTGGTTGGCCGAGCACCTCGCCGAGAGTAGCGCGCGGGGCGCCTCGGTGGTGGATGTCTGGCTCACTCTCGCGAGAACCTGCGTCGGAGGTGAGCCGCTCGCCGTACTGCCGTTCGGCCTCAGGGTGCGCTGACCACTCCGGCGGCCGCTCGGCCCCAGCGGCGCAGAGCACGTCTCAGGCCGGTTCGCCCGAAAGGCAGCTTCGCTCTTCGATGGTGCCAAAGCGTCCGCGCCCGTCGCGGGCCAGTCGGGCGAGCGCGATCTCCGGGTCGTGCGTGAAGAAGAACCGTGTACCGCGCGGCAGCCACTGGTCGTAGAGCGCGAGCTTCTCGTCCACGACACGCTCGGGATTGCGGTCGTAGGCCATCGTGATCGGTACGTGCACCCACGGCCGACCGGGCGCGAGGTCGGCGACGAACACGACGGGTCCGTCGGCGCTCGCGACCTCGCCGAGCAGCATGCCCGGGGTGTGCCCCTCGGATATCCAGAAGCGGTAGTCCGGACCCAGGATCTCGGAGCGGTCGGTGCGGACGAGCTCACAACGTTCGGTGCCGAGCAGGAGCTCGGGCAATCCGTCGATGAACGATGCCCGATCCCGTGGGTGCGGCTCGCACGCTCGACGAAGCGCCGCGAAGCTCACCACGTACCGTGCCTTGGGAAACACCAGCCGTAGTGGGCTCTCCGGTTCGTAGGCGGCGAGTATGCCGCCGGCGTGATCGAAGTGGAGATGCGAGAGCACCACCACGTCGACGTCCTCTGGACCGACACCCACTCTCGCGAGATTCGTCAGCAGGCGATGGTCGCTTTCGACCACCCCGAAGCGGTCGCGCAGGCGCGGCTCGAAGAACGCTCCGATGCCGCTCTCGAACAGTACGGTCCGCTGCTCCTCGACCACCAGCAACCCCCGACACGCCAGCGGTACACGGTGGTGGGCATCCGGCGTGGCCCACGCGCTCCAGAGCGCGCGCGGGGCGTTCCCGAACATCGCGCCGCCGTCGAGGCGCTGCGAGTTCCCGTCGATCGACCACAACCGCCGCACGCTCACAGCCAGCCGTCCGCGCGGTAATCGAGCAAGGTGCGAGCCAGCCCTTGGTCCAGGTCGACTCTGGGCGTGAAGCCGAGGAGGTGGCGAGCCTTGTCGATCGAGTAAACCCGCTGTTTCGTGAAGAACGCCACTCGTTCGGGATAGAGCGGTGGATCGAGGCCCAGGGGACGGCAAACGGCGGCAGTCAGCCGTGCGGCAAGCAGCACCGGCGCGAGCGGAATGCGAACGGAGGGCGATGCTCGCCCCGCCAGCTTCGCGACTCGCGCGACCAGGTCCGACAACACGACCGACTCGGGCCCGGCCACGATGAAATCCTGCCCGACCGCCGCCGGATGCTCCAGCGCGGCGCCGATCGCGGCCGCAACGTCGTCGACGTGGACCAGGTGGTACCGGCACGATCCAGGCCCGATCATCACGAACCGCCCGCGCGAGACCCCGCGGAACAGCTTGAGGAGGCGGCGATCCCAGCGGCCATAGACACCGGCGGGGCGCAGCACCACCAGCGGCAGCCCCGTGCGAGATGCGACCTCGCGCGCGACCTCCTCGCCCTCCCACTTGCTCAGCTCGTACGCATCCTGAGGATGCGCGGGCGTCACCTCGCTCGCGCCGAGTGGGCCGGTGTCGCCGTAGATGCCGACGCTGCTCAGATGAACGAAGCGTTCGACTCCCGCACGCGCCGCGGCCTCCGTGAGCACTCGTGTTCCGCTCACGTGCACGGCTCTATATCCGTCGAGCCCCGTGCCACCGCTTCCCACCACTGCGGCCATGTGGACGACGTGGGTCGCACCGGTCACGAGCGCGGGGATGGTCTCGGGACGAGTGACATCACCCACGACGACGCGACAGCGATCCCGGAGCTCGTCCGGCACTCGCCCCGCGTCGCGAACGAGCAGCCGAACCGAGGCACCCGCAGCGAGGAGGGCGCGTGCGACGTGCCGCCCCACGAAGCCAGAGCCTCCGGTGACCGCGATGTCCATCGTGTGCTCAATCCGACCCGTCAGGGATACCGACCTGGACGCCCAGCCAGTGACGGTCCCTTCCCACACCCGCCTGCGCCGGCTGGAAGGCGCGTCCGGACCTCACTCGTACGATCCAGGCCCAACCATCTCGGCCATCGAGCCTGACGGCGAAGCCCTCCCCCGGGGCTTCGATCGGCACTCGCGCGATCTCGGCGGGCGCAAGTTGCCGCTGCACGCTCGACCCGCCGAAGGTGAGCTCGACCTGGGTCGCCACGGGCCCAGCGCGCAGGACCATGTAGGGCGGTGGTGCCGCTCGTGCGCTCCAGACCAGGACCTCGGCGGGGTCCACACCGGGCGTCCAGAAACACGGCGGTGTCGGCCCGGAATCGGTCGCGACGAGATCGCACGCCGAGGTGACCACGTCCACGTTCTCGCGAACGTCGGTGAGCACGGTTTCGCCCACCGGGGATCCCATGGTTCTCCCGCCGGGCCAGCGCCCGATCCGGCTCACATCGAGCGGCACGAGCGTGTAGGGCAGCGACCGCGCGTGGAGGGCTGGCTCGCGAACCGCGGCGAGGGGATTGGTCAGCGGCTCTCCGAGGAGAGCGCCGGCCAGCGTCCACGCGGCGACCAGGGACCGCAGGCCGACCACCCCTGTACCCGCCACGACGATCAACGGGTACAGCGACGCGGACACCGCTGGGCCCGCTCCGTCGATCGGCCCGGCCATCCGCTCTGGATCCGCCAACGCGTGCGAAGCGAGACCGGCGACGGCGACGATCATCAGCCCCAGTCGCCACGCCCGAGGGCGCCGCAGCAGCACCACGACGCTGCCGACCGCGGCACACGGATACCACCACAGCGCACCCGAGAACCGTCCCACGAACGCATCCCGCAACGCGTACGCGCGCAGCACCTCCGACGGCCGAGCCCTCGATCGTGGAACCAAGGCACCGAGCGACGAGAAGTCCTCCCCACTCTCGCGAGGGAGCGCGCTCGTGAACACGCGAGCCTCTCGAGGGAGCCGCGACGGGTCGAGGCTACGCAAGCGCGAGAGCGGTGCCAGATGGAGCACCGCGGCGACCACGACGATCGCGAGCGACGCCAGGGCCGCGTGACCGACCACCACCCGGCGCCGCTCCCGACCCATGCTCTGAGGCATCGCGACGATCGGCACGAGGACCAACCACAGGCCCTTCACGCCGAGCTCCCACACGGCCAGGCCGAGCAACACCCCACCCGTCACCGCGCGAGCCGCTCGCATGGCGTGCGCTGGACGCATCGTCCAGGGATCTTCGATCTCTGCGGTCGGGCGCGGCGCCAGCACCGCGACGCCCGCGAGCACCAGCGCGGCCCGGTACGCTTCCGGCGAGAACCGAAGGAGCCAGATCGGCAGCGCCGATGCGGCCAGCGCCGTGAGCACCCAGGCGGCGCCGCGCGCGCTGCGTTCGCCGATCCGCCACCAGGCCACACCCGCCGCCAGCACGAGCGCCAGCGCGTGGAACAGCGTGAACGCGCACTCCGAGCCAGGGCACCAGCCACGAGACCAGCCACGGCTCCAGCCCGGATGCAACGTAGCGCACCTCACCGGTCGCGGTCTGCGCCAGCGTCAGCTCGGCCGGGACCACACCGAACAAACCCGCAGCATCTTCCAGATCCTGACGGTCGTACCGAAGGTCGTGATCACGCGCCAGGCTGTAGGCGGCAAGCACCTGCGACGTTTCGCCATCCAGCGGTGGCCCGCGGCGTAGCCGCGACGGGTCGATGGAGAGCGCAGCGCCGAGCAGGAAGAGCGCCGCGCCCGCCATGGTCCACGTGCCGCGCCGTCGATCCCGGGTCATGAACGCCGTACCCCGTCGATCACCGCGCGGTAGGAGTCGAGCACCGCATCCCAGCCGGGCAGCGCTGCGACGCTCGCACGACCGTTCGCGCCGAGCAGCCGCCGGCGGGCGGGGTCCTTCATGAGCGAGTCGAGCGCCGTGGGAAAGCCCGCCCAGTCGGCGAAGGTCATACCGACGCCGAACCGAGCGCACTGACCGGCGAGCACCGCCGACACACCGTAAGCCAACACCGGAGTTCCGACAGCCGCACTCTCCAGGAAGGCCAGTGACAGGCTCTCGTAGGGCGACGCGATCACGCTCACGTCGGCCGCCCCAGACCGTTCCACTTGTCCGTCTCCTCGACCCATCCGGAGGCAGCGGATCGCCGGATCCGATGGCATCGGTGCCCGGACGATGCCCAGAAACACCAACGTGCCCTCACCTCCACGCGCCCGGTACTCGAGGAACGCTTCCGCGAGGTGAACGGACCCCTTCACCCGATCGACGCGCCCGACGCACAGCACGAGGGGCCCCTCGAGCCCGAACTTGCGGCGAAACGAATCGGCGTCGACTCGTTCCGGCGCGCGCAGCGACACGCCAGCGACGGTCTCGGCTCGAGGCTGGATCGAGAACCGGCGGCGGACGAGGTCGCGCTCCTCGGGGGTCTGGAAAACGAACCCAGGCGCGGCCGCGAACAGGTCCTCGAAGATCCGGAAATAAAGGGGCGGCTCGTCGTGGGCGGTGGGAACGAGCACCGCCCGATCCGCCACTTCCGGCAGCCCGAAAAAGGCGGGGTAATAGAGGTAGGTGAAAAAGAGTACGGCGTCGAACGAGCGTCCCTCGCGGCGCAGGGCCTCGACGAGCCCGACCACGCGTGGCCCCTGCCGCACCATCCAGTCGAGCTCGTTCGCGCGCGTGTGCGGTCCCGCGACGAGGCGCTGGGTGAGCCGGCCGAACCATCGAATCCGACGCGGACGATCCACCGGGAAACGCCGCACCGTCACCGGACCATCGCGCGAATCGCCTGGCGGGAGCTCGTTTCGCCAGGAGAGGTAGTCGCGTGCACACGAGGTCCACACCTCGACCTCGTCGTCCCGGCCGAGGCCATGCGCGATTCGTCGCGCGAGCGCCTCCGAGCCACCGTCCACCTCGGGGCCGTAACGGTGGACGACGACGGCGAGATGGCGCGACATGGTCCGGGATCGGTGCGGCCGGGGCTGGCGTCCGTGAGGCACGCGAGATCACGGTCGGCCGGCCGCGCCAAAATGGCCGAGGCGCAGCGAGGGGGAAAGCCGTTTCGCCGGCCACCGGCTCGGGGAGCAGCGGGACCGGGCAGAGCCCGGGAGCGAGGCCGCTGGGAGGCGGGCTCACCCACGAGGTCAGGGCCCTGGACGAGCGGGTTCGGGAAACCGCCGTCCTCCGCGCGCGGATCGACCGTGCGCTCAGCCCGTCGCGAGCACCGGCGTGGCGACGGCTTCGGCGACGGCGCTGCCGCGGCCCGACAGGCTCGGATAGGTCATGAAGAACGTGTGCGCGCTGAAGGTGCCGGCGGTCGGCGCCACGCGCAGGTAGTTGCCATCCGGTCCGAGGGTCCAGCTGCTCGCCAGATCGCGCAGGTTCGCGACCATGATCTGGTCGAGCACCTGGCGGTGCACGGTCGGGTTCTCGATGGGAACGAGGGTCTCGACGCGACGATCGAGGTTGCGAGGCATCCAGTCGGCTGAGGAGATGTACACCTTCGCCTGGTCCGACGGCAGGCCGTGCCCGGCTCCGAAGCACACGATGCGTGCGTGTTCCAGGAACCGGCCGACGATGCTCTTCACGCGAATGTTCTCGGACAAACCCGTCACACCGGGTCGCAGGCAGCACATGCCGCGCACGACCAGATCGATCTTCACGCCGGCTTGCGAGGCCCGGTAGAGCGCCTCGATGATCTCGCTGTCGACGAGCGCGTTGAGCTTCGCCCAGATCTGTCCGGGGCGTCCGGCCCGTGCGTGCCCGATCTCGTCCTCGATCAGCGAGAGCAGCTTTTCGCGCAGATCGATCGGCGCCACCGCGACCTTCTCGAGCTTGGTCGGCCGCGCGTACCCCGTCATGTAGTTGAAGAGCGCGGCCGCATCCCGACACAGCACGGGATCACAGGTGAAATAGGAGAGATCCGTGTAGATCTTCGCCGTGATCGGGTGATAGTTGCCGGTGCCGAAGTGGACGTAGCTGCGTAGGCCGCCACCCTCGCGGCGAACGACCAGAGACACCTTCGCGTGAGTCTTGAGGTCGACGAAGCCGTACACCACCTGGGCCCCAGCGCGTTCGAGGTCACGCGCCCAGCGGATGTTCGCCGCCTCGTCGAAGCGAGCCTTGAGCTCCACCATCGCGGTCACGCTCTTCCCGGACTCGGCGGCCTCGATGAGCGCCTTGACCACCGGCGAGTCGTCGCTGGTCCGGTACAGCGTCTGCTTGATCGCGACGACGTTCGGATCGCGCGCTGCCTGCCGCACGAACTGGACGACCACGTCGAAGCTCTCGTAGGGATGGTGGACGACCAGATCCTTGGCGCGGATCGCGGCGAAACAGTCGCCGCCGAAGTCGCGAATGCGCTCCGGGAAACGAGCGTTCATCGGCTCGAAGAGCAGATCGGTTCGATCTGGGACGATCACCTCGCGGAGATCGACCAGACCGAGCAGGCCATCGATCTCGAACACGTCCGCCGCGGCAACCTCGAGCTCATCCACCAGGAAGGCCCGGAGGGAGTCCGGCATCCCTTTGTTCACGGTCAGCCGGATCACGTCCCCACGTCGTCGCGCCTTCACGGCGCTCTCGTAGAGCCGGACCAGGTCCTCGGCCTCTTCCTCGACCTCGATGTCACTGTCGCGAAGGATCCGGAACACACCTTCGCCGCGCACCTGGAAGCCGGGGAAGAGCTGATCGAGGCTCATCGAGACCAGGTCCTCGAGGAGCACGAAGCGGATGTCGGCGCCGGGCAGGCGCACGAAACGGCCGATGTGGCTCCGCAGTGGCACGAGGGCATGGAGGGTCTTCGAGTCCTCGGGCCGGAGCAGCGTGAGCGCGAGCGAGAAGCCGAGGTTGGGCAGGAACGGAAACGGATGCGCCGGGTCGATCGCGAGAGGCGTCAACACGGGGAAGACATGGTCACGGAAATACCCGGCGAGCCACTGTTGCTCGGCCCTCGTCAGCTCCGTCGCATCGAGGACCGTGATCCCGGCCACCCGCAGCTCCTGGCGGAGCGCTCGCCAGCGCAGCTGCTGGTTGCGGATGAGGTCGCTCGCGCGCGAGTGGATCGCCACGAGCTGGCGCGTCGGGAGCAGACCGTCGACGCTCGGCTGCGTGACCTCGGCCTGGACCTGACCCTTCAGGCCCGCCACCCGGACCATGTAGAACTCGTCGAGGTTGCTCGCCGAGATCGAGACGAAGCGTACCCGCTCGAGGAGCGGGTGGGCCGGGTTCGAGGCCTCATCGAGGACCCGCTCGTTGAAGGCAAGCCACGAGAGCTCGCGATTGATGTACCGAGCCGCGGCTGCGGCGATCTCGGCCTCGGAGGGCGGTGGCGCCACGGCCTTCACGGCGCGCGGGCCGCCGGCACGTGCTCGGGTAGCCATGAATCCCCGACCTTTCAGCCTCGGTGGGATCGCCACCGGGCATGCCGTACGGGAAGGTTTGACCTGACGATTATGACACGGGTGTGCCGGTCCGTCGCATCTCGCCCGTGCGCAGGGCATCGCTCAACCATCCGGGATCATGACGTTTCTGTTACACGGCCCCGCCGGGATGAGCGACCCGTGCGCCCAAGATCGCGCCGAGGCTGTGCCTAGGGTCGGTCGCGAGGCGCGCCCGGATCCGATCGCGACCCGCCGCGACCAGTCGCTCTCGTAGCGAGCGATCTCGCACGACGGAGAGCATCGCGTCCGCCCAGACCTCGGGGTGGTCGCCCTCCAGCAGCAAGCCAGCCGTCGAAACGGTCTCGGGGATCGCGGTGGCCGCGCGTCCGACCACCGGTACGCCGTGGAACATCGCTTCCAAGAACGGGAGACCGCAGCCCTCGTGCTCGCTGGCGGAGACCAGCACCGACGCGGTGGCGAACAGCGCCGCCAGCTCCCGATCGGTCATGGCACCATGGAACGTCACGCGCGGCACACCCAGGTCACGAGCAAGGAGCCGCAGCGCCAGAGCGTAGCCCTCCGTGCCGGCGTCACTGCCCACGATCTCGAGCCGAGCCGTCGGGAGTACCGAGGCGACGAGGGCGAAGGCGCCGATGACGAGCTCGACCCGCTTGTTCGGCGCGAGCCGGCCAAGGCACAGGATCCGAGGGCCCGGCTCCTCCGCCAGACGCCGCGACAGAGCCCGCGCGGGGCGGGCCATGAGCCGCGACCGGCACGGGGAGATGGGCAAGACTCCCACGTCCACGAACCCCGCCGCGCGTGCCTCCGCCGCGTCGAACTCGCTGACGCCGAGCGCCGACGAGGTCACCCGCGCGAGCTCGGTCAGCTCCTCGACTCCCCGGCGTGTCGCGTCCGCCAGGCGCGGCGCCCAGCTCTCGAAGTACCGTGGCGGCGTCACGGAGTGATGGACGACGATCCGACGCCCGGGGAACCGCGATACCCACCCGACGAGGCCGGCGCCGATCGAGTGGTGATAGAGGAGCACGTCGTACCGCCCCGCGAGCTGATCGGGTGACGTGCTCCCCGCGACGGCGGCCTCGCCGGAACAGCTCGGATGGACTCGCGCGGCCACCAGCCGGGGCTTCGCGCCGAGCGAAGCGGCATGGTCGGCGAGCTCACGAGCGAAGTCGGAGACCGCGTCGGCCGGATTGAGGGACGCCAGGAGCTGGAACAAGCGTGGCGCAGTCATCCGGGCGTCACCCGCCTGATCGCGACACCGAACTCCGCTGGGTGTGCGACGGATCGGACGGGTCCGACAGCGATGAGAGCACCTCGGCCGCCACCCGGATGAGTGCCACGTTGAACTCGGCCTGGCGCTCGAGTGCCGGGCCAGTTCGACTCCAGACGAGCTTGCGCATTACCACTTTGAGGGGATTGACCAGCACCCGCCGCCAGCGGTACGGCGAAACGAGCGGCGGCCGTGCATCGGCGGCGCTCGATTCGACGAGCACGGCAAGGCGCCCGCGAGCAACAGGACCGAGCCGCGCTTCCCCGGGAAGCCCGAACGCACGCAGGCGCGCCGAGACGAGCGCCAGGTCGCCCGCATCGAAACCGCGCACGACGCTCCCCTCAGCCAACGCCACCGTCCCCGAGGAGCGCCCGCAGGTGGCCTCCGAGGCACTCGCGAAACGCAGCGGTCGAGAACGACCCGACCCGCTCGAGCTCGCGCGCCACGACCGCCGCACGCACCTCGCGGTCGCGGTGGAGCAACGTCACCACGGCCGCCGCGAGATCGCACCGCCGCTCGCCGAGGAGAACCCCGGCCCCCCCGAGGGTCTCGGCGATTCCGCCCGCATCGAAGGCGACCACGGGGAGGCCGAAATGCATCGCTTCGACCAGCGGCACGCAGAAGCCCTCGTGGGCGCTCGCGCACACGTACACCGCAGCCGTGCGGTAACAGGCGGCGAGCGCCGACGCCGGGATCTGCCCGAGCATCAGCACGCCCGGAACGCCGAGGTCCTGCGCCATGTCGACCAACGCCATCGAGTAGGTCTCGGTGTCGCGATCGGTCCCCACCAGCCAGAGCTCGGCGCGCGGCTCTCGGGTCTGGACGTGTGCCAGGATCCGGATCAGATCGTCGAAGCGCTTGTTGGGTGCGATCCGGCCGACGTGAAGCAACACCGGCCCCGCGCCCGCGCCCCGGGCCACCCAGGACGGATCGGGTGCCACGTCGACCAGATCGCTCGGCACCGCAATCGGAAGGACACCCGTGTCCTCGAATCCGAGCGCGCTCAGCTCGGCTCGGTTGAACTCGCTCACGCCGAGCGCGAGATCGACCCGTCCCACGAGCTCACGCAGCTCGTCACGCCCGGCTCGGAGCGCGGCCGCCACGCGACCGTTGACGCCGTCGAAGAACTCCGGCGGAGTGACGTTGTGGTAGACGATCGCCTTGCGGCACCGAGCCGACGCGAACGTCGTGGCGATCCGCGAGCCGATCGAGAAGTGGAACAGCACCGCATCGGCGCCGGAACCGTCGAACGTCGTGAACGGCGCCGCGCGGTGCGCGAGGTCGGGATGCGCGTTCTCGCAATAGATCCCCGCCGACTGGTCGAGCGACCGCAGCGCGTCGTCGATCATCAGCACGTGGTGGGTGATGGCGTCCGCGATCGACATGTTGAGCACCATCTGCGCCACACGCGCGCCGCGGGGCGTCGATACCACCCGCGACCCGTCGCTCACGCCGCCGGTCACGACACCACCCGCTCGAGCGCGCGATCGAAGCGACCGACCACGGCCTCCCACGAGTACTCGCGTTCGACGTAACGACGCCCGGCCGCGCCCATCCGGCCAGCGGTCTCCGGGTTGTCGAGCAGAAACGAGATGCACTCGCCGAGCTCGGCGCCGCTCTCGAACCACAGCCCACCACCGGCGTCGGCGGCGTGCCGACGGGTGACCGCGCAGCGCGCGTGAACCAGCACTGGCTTCTCGTGCAGCCAGGCTTCCATCAACACGATCGAGAAGCTCTCGTTCACCGAAGGCTGCACCACCGCCACGGCTCCGGCGATGGCATCGCGCTTCTCCTCCTCGGTCAGGAAAGCAATGTCCACGATCGAGTCACACGCCTCCGACGGGATGTCCAGCTCGCCGCTTCCCGCGAAGACCAGCTTCAGGTCCTGGCGCCGCCGACAGTCCCGGCTCGCGAACTGCCGGGCCAACCAGTTGGTGTTCTTGCCGTCCTCCTTGCGACCGAAATAGAGGACGTAGGGTCCCCGGAGGCCGTGCTTGGCGCGAAACCGATCCGCGGATCCAGTCCGACGCGCCAGATCGAAACCCATACCGACGACGCTCTCACGGCTTCCATCGAGCTCGTAGAGCCGACGCGCCAGCTCACCCTCTGGCGCGCTGTTGAAGAGGATGCAGCGCACCCCCTCGAAGAGGTTTCGGACGATCCGCAGATAGGCGTACGGCTCGTCGTGGAGGCACGGGATCAGCACGCTCTTGGCCGGCGCGATCGTCGCGCCCGTCAAGGTCACGCCGAACAGGTAGGGCAGGAACACCAACGCGTCCATCTCGTCGGCATGCCGACCCACGTGGTCGAGCAAGCGATCGGAGTTGACGCTGTTGGCGAGCCAGACGAGCTCCTCCTCCAGCGAGAGGCCCAGCTGGTGGTGGATGCGGTGCTGGAGGTGGACGAAGAGCTCGAGGTTACGCGGATTGGTGCGGAACCGGCGTACCGTGAGGGCACCAATTCTCGACGCCCCCTCCGGGAAGTGGTCCGCCCACGAATGGTGGTCGAGAGCGCAGGTCGTCCAGACCTCGGTCTCGTATCGATCGGCCGGCAGGTGACGGATCACCTCGAGGGCGAGTGTCTCTGCGCCACCCACGAGCCCCTCGGCGAACCGAGGAATCACGAACGCGATCCTCACGGCCGGCCGTCCTCGAGCTCGCGGACGCGGCGACGCAGTCGACCGATCTCGGCGAGAAGGAAGCGGACGATCGCGACTGCCGCGTGGTTGAAGCTCGCCTGCCGCTCGAGCATGGGCTCGAGCTCGAAGGCCAGCACTCGCCGCACCAGCCGCTTGGCGCGCACCAGTACCGGCCCCACGATCGGTCGATGCGAAGCGATGGGAGGCTGCTCCGCGACGTTCCACAGTCGCAGCATGCGCCGGTAGGCATCGAAGAGCGCCTCGTCCTGCGGTCCCTGCTCGAGGGGGATTCTGAGCCGGTACGAATCGATGGCGGCGAGCCGCTCGCCTGGGTCGGCGTCACCGGCGAGCAGCGCCTGGAGGCGTTTCATCGCTTCTTCCGGATCGAGCCCGGCGGCGCCGATGGAAATCCGTGGCCTCGCGAGAGGGTCGACAGAGGCGCCGGTCAAGGTCGCGTCCCCGAGCCGGCGGCGTCCGCACGCGGAGGCAATTCGGCGAGGAACTCGACGAGTCGATCCGCCGTACGAGCCGGTGAATGCCGCTCCAGCACGTAATGGCGCGCCCGCGCGCCCACCGCACGCCCGAGGTCGCGATCGTCGGCGAGCGCTCGGAGGGTCGCGGTCAGGTGCGAATGCTCACGCGCACCGACGTCGATGGGGAGGAACGCGGTGGCTGGGACTTCTGACATCGCTCCGAGATCACTCGCCAGGACCGGGCGACCCCGCTCCATCGCCTTGAGCGCGGCCGCCGACGTCTCGCCGCGGTGGGGATAGCGGAGCGCCACGATCGCGTCGCAGGCGTCCATCCACGCTCGGTATCGGTCCGCGTCGATTCGACCCGTGATCGTGATCGCCGAGGCGTCGGGCGAGCTTCCGACGCGCTCCTGCAGCCGCGCCCACGGTGGGATCTCACCCACGAAAACCAGCCTCGCCCGCGGTACGAGGCGTCTCAGCTCGCCGAACGCGCGGAGCACCGCCTCTGGGCGCTTCATCGGGGTTTGCACGCCGAACGAACCGATCCAGAAGGCGTCGGGATCGATGCCCAGCGCGCGGCGCGCCACCGCTGGCTGGGTCGGCGCCTCCTCACCCGCCACAGATAGCGGCAGCCGCGCCAGCGGTCGTGTGTATCCGAGCTCACGAACACGCCCCGCGGCGTGGGCGCTGAAGGTCGCGATCGCGTCGGCACGATCGAGCAGCCGCCGCAAGCACCCGAGCTGGTAGTAGAAAGCGTCGCTGCCGAACCCGAGCGCAACGAGCGCCGCCACGCGAGAACCTTCTCGGCCGTGCGCGAGCACCAGCTCGTCGCGGTAGGCGCGCTCGTCACCGCGATCGAGCGTCGTCGCCATGACCAGATGGTGCAAGACGAGATCGTGCAGGAGCACCACGCCTCCTCGCTCGAGGACGTGGCGGTACGCCTGCTCGTGATGAAGGCTGTTTCCGATCTGATGGACCACGTGCGTGAACGGCACATCGCGGTCCACGACCTCGAAGAGCCGGCCATCCTCCACCCGCCACGCCGGCGTGCACAGCGGCTCGGCGTCGGGCGCATCCACGAACGCGGTCACGTCCGCGCGCTCGCTCAAGGTCGGCAGCAGCTCTCCGGCGAAGTCGGCGATTCCACTCGCTGCCGGCGGAAGGGGAGTGAAGAGCGCGATGCGCATACGCGTCGGCGGGACGCTACCGACCGACCACGGACGAGGCGGTGGGACCGCCACCTCGCGATACGCCTGAAGCGTCGCGCGCGCCACCGCATCCCAGGTGAACTTCGCGGCCTGTCGCGCTCCCCGCGAGCGAAGCTGCGCAGCGCGCTCCGGGTTCTCGAGCACGCCGTCGATCGCCTCCCGCATCGCCCTGGGGTCGAGCGGATCCACCAGCACGGCTGCGTCGCCGGCGATCTCGGGCATCGACGAAACCGATGAGCAGATGACCGGGATGCCACACTTCATCGCCTCGAGCACCGGCAGGCCGAAACCTTCGTAACGCGACGGAAAGACCAGCAAATCTGCGAGGTTGTAGAGAAGCACCTGGTCGTCGTCCGGCACGAAGCCGGTCAGAACCAGCTCCTCGCCGAGTCCCGCGGCCTCGCCCATCGCGCGGACCCGGCGACGCTCGTCATCGGTCAGACGACAGACCACGACGAGCCGGTGCGTCCGGCGAGCGCGCGATGCGGCGAAAGCCTCGAACAAGCGTTCGAAGTTCTTCCGGAAATCGTACCCCCCCGTGTAGAGGACGAAACGCCGGCCGGTTCGCCACCGCTCCCGCACGGTGCCGTCCGGATCGGGATCGGCGACCACGCGAAACCGCGCGTCGGCCGCGGCCCAGACCACGTGCACCCGATCGGCGGGGATGTCGAGCGAAGTCACGAGGTCCCGCTTGGTGCAATCGCTGATCGCGAGAAGCCGATCGGCCTGCCGCAGGCCGTCGAGGATCCTCTGGTACTCGTACCGGAACCGGGGGCTCGCGCCCGACAGGTACTCGCCAGGAAAGAGATGTGGAATGAGGTCGTATACGGTCGCGACGACCCGAACGTGCCGCACAGTCGACGGCACCCACACCTCCCACTCGAAGGGCGAGGTGCAGTGGTAGATCGAGCAGCCACGCCCGACGGCATGCGCCGCGACACCGCTCTCGACGGCCTTGCGATGGTGCTCGTCACGCTCTTCGACATCCCGCAGACGGTCGCCCTCGGTGAGGCGCACCGCGGGGTCGGAGCTCAGCGTCGCGAGGAGGCGGTCGAGGCTATCCCCCGTGGGCAGCCAGCCGTTCACCAGGCCGTCGAGCTCGAGTCCGGGAAGAGATGCGAGCGCGGCGACGTGGTTGCGCGTGTAGAAGCCGATACCGCGCGACCGCGAAGATTGCGTCTGGAGCGCCTGTAGGTCGAACAGCACGCGCATGTCGGGGAACCAGAGGGGAATCGTCGGAGCGTGGCGGAGTGACCACCCGCCAGGCAGGTGGACGTCGAATCAAGGACCGGCTGGCGCGCTCTTGGCCTCGAGGTCCTCGAGGGGCCTCTCGAGCGCGAGACGCTCCCGATCGAGCGCCGCGAACAGGAGATCCATGCGCTCGACCAGCGCCTTCTCGCCGCCCTCGATTCGCGTCACCAGCTCGCGGCGCTCACTCGCCACGTTCTCGATCCGCTCGGCGAGCCTGCGATCCGTCGCGGCGAGCACATTGGTCGTGTCGTCCACGTTCTTGGCGAGGGTGTTGAGGAAGTTGGTGGTGTTCGAGAAGAACGCGGTGATCGCCTGGAAAACCGGCAGGAACAAGCCCATCACCGACTTCCGAACGAGCTTCTTGGCCGCCACGATCACTCGCCCGACGACGGCCCGGTGAGACCGCAGTGGGAACATCGGGTCGAGCTGCCAGTGCTCGTTCAGATACCGCAGGTGAGGCGAGAAAATCGCCGGGCCCGGCAAGGAGTCGAGCCGCACGCCCCCGGCCCCGTCCGCAAGGTTCGAGCGCGGTGCATCCCACGCCGGCATGTCCGGCTCGGGATGACGACGCCGGATCTCGTCACGGATCCCGCGAACGATCCGCTCGACATCGACCTTGTCGCCGACCCCCTCGCGCTCCTGGGCCATCGTCGGGCTCGGTACCTGACTGGTTGGCGGGGGCTTCAGCCGCCCGGCTCGAGACGCGCGAGGTCGATGGTGAGGGCGAAGCTGACCGGGCCGCCGAGCTCACCGCTCTGGACCACGAGAGGGATTCGCACCGCGGACTGCGAAACACGGGTGGGCTCGCCCCACGAGACGATCTCGACCGAGCCATCGCGGGTGACACGAGCTGGCTCGGCGCCGCTCATCGGCTGATGTGAGGGGAGCGGCGGGGACGTGGCCGGCTTTTCGGCCCACGTACCCGCGCTCGGCGCCGGCTCGGGCGGAAGCTCGTCATCGACATAGACCACGTCGTCGGCACCCTCGAGGTCGGCCTCGTCCACCACCTCGACCTCGTCGAAGCTCTCCACCCTGGCGGGCGCGGAACGCCCGACAGCGGCCTCCCCACTGCCAAAGTCGGCGGCGTGGTGGGCGACGGGGGGGACGTGGAGGGGTGGCAGCGGAGGTGCTGGAGGCGGCTCGTGGATGTCGTCGAGGGTGGCCGGCTTGACCGCCGGCTTGGTCTCGGCCGTGGGGACGTCGATCCTCGGCTTGGGCTGGGGCTTCGGAGCCGCAGGCTTCGCGACTTTCCTCGGACCTTCGTGGGTGTCGCGGAGATCCTTCAGCACGAGCTTGCACACGGCCGTCAGCGTCTCGAGCACGCCTCGCTCGGAGATCGCAGCCGCCTCGAAGTGTGCCCATCCCTGCGGGTTGAGCGCTGCATCGAGCTCCTTGACGGAGAGCAGATTCGGCAGGTCGCGCTTGTTGTACTGGAGGATCACCGGGAGCTCGGCGAGCTTGCGCCCCTGCTCCTCGAGATTCGCCTCGAGGTTCTTCAGCGACTGGAGGTTCGACTCCATCATGTCGCGCTGGCTGTCCGCCACGAACACCACCCCGTCGACACCCTTCAGCACCACCTTGCGAGTCGCGTTGTAGAAGACCTGCCCGGGCACGGTGTAGATGTGGAACCGCGTCTTGAACCCCCGGATCTCACCGGAGCTCGAGCGGCAGGAAATCGAAGAAGAGCGTG
Organism: Deltaproteobacteria bacterium; assembly: GCA_016713535.1. Taxonomy (GTDB): domain Bacteria; phylum JADJOY01; class JADJOY01; order JADJOY01; family JADJOY01; genus JADJOY01. The sequence continues at coordinate 89,453 of JADJOY010000021.1, read as the reverse complement.
CGGTCCGTCTGCGTGTCGAGCGAGATCAGCTTCCCCGCTGATCGGGTCGCATGCGACGGTGGATGACCTCGAGGTTGGTCGTCTTCCCCGACAGACCAGGCCCGTAGTAGACGATCTTCGCGCTCAGTTCTTTCTTCGCGTAGTTGAAGAAGGCCATGAATGTTCCCTCGGCGGACGACCGCTCGGCTGCCGCCGGCTGCCGCCGGCGCCGTCGGTCATCTTGCCGGTGTCCTGTTTGCGCTGCACCAGCCGCTTGGCTTGAATGGCCAGCGCGCTCGGCACGTTCTTCGAACGCGCGATGTCGCGCACGTCCTTGTAGCTCAGGGTGTTGAGGAAGCGCATCGACTTGTCGAGAGGCGTCTTCGGGTTCACCGCAAGCGACCGCTTCACCTTGTAGCTGCGAGTCCACTCACGGTTCCGCGCGATCTCGCTGATCAGCTCCCGGCTCGACGCCGGGCTGGTCGCGACCTGCGAGATCTCGTCCTCCGTGATCCGCGCATTCTGCAACACGTAGAGCGGAATCAGTCGGTTCGAGTCGCGGATCAGCAGCGCCCGGGCCTCGCGGTTACCGCGGATCGCGAGCACGATCTTCTCGGACACGGCCATCTTCATGACGGACTGGAAGAGCGATATGCGCTCGTCCTCGCTCAGCTCAGCGCCGCGGTCCTCGCCGGTGAGCTCAGCGGCGAAGTTCCATTCGCGCCCCTCGAGAAAGCTGCGAAAGAGCTCGGGGTTGAAAGCTGCGTTCGCGGAGTCGCGCTCGTCGTCTTCCATCCCCCCGATGGGCCGCCGGACCCTTCGATTGGTGCCGGAGACGGGGTCGACCTCCTCGATCTCCTCGGTGTCGGGCTCCTCCGGCAGCCTGCTCGCCGACTCGGGATCGTCCTCCTCCGAGGTGATCTTCACCTCCAGGCCCAAGATCTGGAGGATGCGATCGACGGTGCTCTTGCGGACCTTCTGGTTATCGAACAACGCCTCGATCACGGCAGGCGAGTTCAGAAGGTTCATGTTGCGGCGCCGAACGGTGTCGATGACCGCGTCGGTGCCGTTGATGACGAGGTAGTGGAACGCGTCGTCGCTCAGCTCGTTGTTCAGGATGAGCCGGCCGAGGAACGGCGCGTGGGTCGAGAACTCCTTCGCCAGGAAGTCGAGGATCGGCGGTTCGAGCCGACGCGTCTTGTACGCCTCGTCGACGACGTTGGGCGCGAGCTTCCTGAGGCGGTCGAGGGCGTTGGTGGCCTCGCCGGCGGACCCGATGCAAGCCAGCACGAACAGGCCCTTGACCTGCCACTCGGCGGGATGGGGCGTGAAGGCATCGAGGAATGCGCGCCGAGCGAACGGCTTGGCGTCGGGCCCGACGAGAACCGCAAGCTCTTCGTCGACCTCGATCGTATACGTCTGCGGCACCACCTACTCCTCTTCCTCTTCGGGACGATGCGCAGCGGCGACGATCTTCTCGGCGATGTGCCCCGGGACTTCGTCGTAGTGAGAGAACTCGAGCGTGAAGTCGCCGCGGTCGCCGGTCAAGCTCTTGAGGTCGGCGGCGTATCGCAGCACCTCGGAGTACGGCGCTATCGCCTTGATGGTCTGCATGCCTCCGCCAGCGTCCATCCCCACGACTCGCCCGCGACGTCGGATCATGTCACCGTTGACGTCGCCCATGCAGTCGTCCGGCACGGTGATCTCGAGATGCACGACCGGCTCGAGGAGCACCGGCGAGCACTGCATGAAGCCCTTCTTGAAGCCCTTGGACGCGGCGATCTGGAACGCCATGTCGGAGGAGTCGACATCGTGGTACGAGCCGTCGAAGAGCCGCACCCGGACGTCCACCACGGGAAAGCCGGCAAGCACGCCGCGGGCCATGGCGTCTCGAACACCCTTCTCGACCGACGGGATCCACTGCCGCGGCACCACGCCACCGACGATCTTGTCGACGAACTCGAAGCCGCCGCCACGCGGCAGCGGCTCGATCTCGAGCCAGCAGTCGCCGAACTGGCCCCGACCTCCCGTTTGGCGCTTGTGCCTTCCCTGCACCTGCGCCTTGCCCCGGATCGTCTCGCGATACGGAACCTTTGGTTCCTTGAGCTCCACCGACACCCCGAACTTGCGGCGGATCTTCTCGACGGTGACCTCGACGTGGGCTTGCCCGAGGCCGGAAAGCAACGTCTCCGAGGTCTGCGCATCCCGACCCACACGGATGAAGGGATCCTCCTCGCGCACGCGGTGCAGCGCGGTCGCGAGCTTGTCCTCGTCGCCGCGGGAAGCGGCCTGGACCGCGAACGTGATCGCCGCCGGGTAGTCCTTGAGCGGTGGATAGACGATGGGGTGCTTCTCATCACAGAGCGTGTCGCCGGTCTGGGTTTCCTTGAGCTTCGCGACGGCGACCACCGCCCCAGGTCCCGCGTCCTCGACCGGAAGCTGCTTCTTTCCCTCGAGCGCGAACAGGTGGCCGTAGCGCTCGCGCACCTCGCGAGTCGAGTTGTAGAACGTCGAGTCGTTCTTGATGGTACCCGAGATCACCCGGAACACCGTCACCTTGCCGGCGAACGGATCGGCGACGGTCTTGAGGACTCGCGCCGAGAACGGTGCGTTCTCGTCGGCGGGACGCTGCGCGTCCACGCCCGTCTTCGGGTCCTTGCCGGTCACCGCCGCATGCTCGGTAGGCGTGGGGACGATCCGGTTGACGAGGTCCATGAGGATCTCGGCGCCGACGCCGCGCAGGCCCGAACCTGCGACGGCGGGCACCAGCGCTCCCGCACGAACCGCGCGTTGTCGAACGCGCGTTCGACCTCGTCGTCGGACAGGTGTTCGTCCTCCAGGTAGCGCTCGAGCAGGGCATCGTCCGTCTCGGCGACCGCCTCCATCAGCGCCTTGCGCGCGACGTCGACCTGGGGCCGCACGTCAGCCGGGATCTCGCCCTCCTTCGGCTCGCCGCCATCGGCCAGTGCGCCGAGGTAGGCCCGCCCGTGGAGCAGATCCACGACGCCCGCGATGGAGCCGTTCGCCATGATCGGCACCGAGATCGGTACGAGCCGACGGCCGAAACGGTCCGATGCTTCGGCCACGAAGGCGTCGAGGTCGGCTCGCTCTCGATCCATCTTCGAGACGAACACCAATACCGGCAGCCCGAGCTGGCGGGCACGCCCGCAGAGGCGTTCGCTCTGGATGCGGATCCCACCCTGGCCGTCCAGCACCAGCACGGCCGCGTCGGCGCCTTCCAGACAGGTGTACGAGTCGGCGAGAAAGACGCTCGTCCCCGGCGTGTCGATCAGCGTGACGTCGAGGCCCTTCCAGCGGTAGCGACCGAACGCCGACGACAGGCTGGCATGGCGCTTGATCTCCTCGGGCTCGAAATCGAGGGTCGCCGTGCCCTCGTCCACGCGCCCGAGGCGATCGATGGCCTTGGCTCGATATAGCAGCGCCTCCGCGAGGCTTGTCTTGCCGGTGCCGACCTGACCGATGAACGCGACGTTGCGAACCTTCGCAGCTTCCAAGAGGGGCCCCTTCGAGAACCCGCGCGAATGCCACGCCAACCCCATCCCGCAGGGCCAGCGTGGGTCGCTGGAAACTACCGTAAGGAACGGCTGGAAAGCAACGAATCTCTTTCAGATTCGCTACTTGTTGCGATCGTGAAGGATGCGCAGGCCGGTGAGCGTCAGGAGCTCGTCGACCTCCTCGATGGTCTCGGTCTCGCTGGCCACGAGCGGGGCGATGCCACCGGTCGCGATGACCGCCGGCTTGTCGCCGCCGAGCTCTGCGATGATGCGCCGCACCAACGCATCGACCAGGCCCGCGTAGCCGAAGATCAGACCGGCCTGCATCGAGTGGACCGTCGTCTTGCCGATGGCGGAACGGGGTCGGACCAGTTCGACGCGCGGAAGCTTGGAGGCGTGCTGGAAGAGCGCCTCGGTAGAGATGCCGAGGCCCGGGGCGATCGCTCCGCCCAGATACTCGCCTTTGCTCGACACCACGTCGAAGGTCGTCGCCGTGCCGAAGTCGACCACGATGCACGAGCGCTTGAGCTTCTCGAAGGCCGCGACCGCGTTCACGATCCGGTCCGCGCCGACCTCGCGAGGGCTGTCGTACAGGATCGCCATGCCGGTGCGGATCCCCGGGCCGACGAACTGCGGCTCGAGCTTGAAGAACTTCCGCGCGACCTCGTTGACCGTGGGGATCATCGGCGGAACGACGCACGACACCATGCACGCGGTCACCTGGCCCTGGGGGACCCGCTCGCGCGCATAGAGCTCGTGGATCAGGATCCCGTACTCATCGCTCGTGCGGCTCTTGTCGGTCGTCAGCCGCCAGCTCTGGATGAGCCGGTCTTCGTCGAAGAGGCCCAGGACGATGTTGGTGTTTCCGACATCGACGACCATCAGCATGGGAGGTCCCTTTCCGTGGCGAACGCCGTGATCTCGCCCGAATGAAGGTCGATTCGCTCGCCCCCGGCCAACTCGACACCCAGGGCTCCGTCCGATGCCACGCTCCGCGCGATCCCCTCGACGCGACGGTGGCCCAGGTCCACCGAAACGCGGCGTCCCCGGACAGCGCTCGCTTCCTCGATCTCGCGCAGGAACGGCCCAAGCCCCGCCGCGACGAAGAGATCATAGGCAGGCTCGAGGTGGTTGAGGAAGGTTGCGAGCACCTCGCGCGGTCGAACGACCCGCCACCGGACTCGATGGAAAGGCTGGTGGCTCGACCTCGAGCTCGGTGGCGAAGTCGGCGGCCGCTGCGTTCACGTTGAGTCCAACGCCGACCACCACGTGATGGACGCGGTCCATCTCGGCACTGAGCTCCGTCAGGATGCCCGCCACCTTGCGAGACCCGAAGTACAGGTCGTTCGGCCACTTGATGAGCGGGCGGTGCGAGGTCACCTCGGCGACCGCACGCGCCAGTGCCACACCCACGACGAGGGTGACGGGGCCGACCTCGTGAGGCGCGAGCCGAGGGCGGAGGAGCACCGAGAAGTAGAGGTTGAGCCGAGTCGGCGAGTCCCACGACCTTCCTCGCCGGCCGCGCCCCGCCGTCTGCGTCTCGGCGACGATCACGGTGCCCTCCGGGTCTCCTGCGCGTGCCCTGTCGGCCACCGCGTCCATGGTCGACTCGACACTCTCGAAGCACCACGTCGGGCGCCCGAGCCGTGCCGTGGTGAGCCATGGCGTGACCAGCTCGGGGCGCACGCGGTCGGACACGCTCACCAGCTTGTAGCCGTGGCCGCTCACGGCATCGATCCGGCAGCCCTCCTCGCGCAGTGCCGCGATCGCCTTCCACACGGACGCTCGCGACAGACCCAGCTCGCCGGCCAAGCGCTCGCCCGACACTCCGAGCTCGCCGGCCTCCCGGAGCGCCGACAGAACTCGCGCCACCGTCGAGGAACCCGGGCTCGCTGCGGGCATCGCCGTCGTGCCAGCCGCTCAACGAGCGGCTTCGGCCAGCACCATGTGAACGTCGGCCCAGGGCGCCGAGTGCGTCAGCGCACCGACGCTGATCCGGTCGACCCCGGTCTCCGCGACCGCGCGCACACGCTCCAGGTTCATGCCCCCGGAGGCTTCGAGCCTGGCGCGACCAGCCGTGCGCCTCACGGCTTCGCGCATCGCTACGAGCTCGAAGTTGTCGAGCAGGATCCACGCGGGCAGCGGCTCGAAGGCGAGCACTTGCTCGAGCTCGCCGAGATCGCGCACCTCGATCTCGATGGGGCCGAGGTTCCCTGCGCCATTGACCCGGCTCAGCGCCGCCGCGACGCCACCAGCCGCGTCGATGTGGTTGTTCTTGATGAGCACGGCGTCGAAGAGCCCGATCCTGTGGTTGAGTCCGCCGCCCATCCGCACTGCGTACTTCTCGAGGATCCGCAGGCCCGGGATCGTCTTGCGGGTGTCGGCCACGTGGGCACGGGTGCCTTCGACCGCGTCGGCGAAACGGCGCGTATAGGTCGCGATCCCACTCAGGTGCCCCAGGAGGTTGAGCGCCACCCGCTCACCCGCGAGCAGGGTCCCGAACGAGCCCCCGATCCGTGCGAGCTCGGTTCCCGTCTCGACGAGTTGCCCCTCGCTAGCCAGGAGCTCGATCCGCACGCCGGGCTCGAGCAGCTCGAAGACGCGGGTAGCGGCCGCGAGGCCCGCAACCACCATCACCTGCTGCGCTTCGATCTTGGCAGACCCCGCGAGCCGATCGACACCGACGCCGACGGTGGTTCGGTCGCCCGCTCCCAGGTCCTCGGCGAGACAGCGCCGTAGCAGCTCGTCGAGCGCCGCTGGATCGACCTCGGCAGCGCTCACAGCCCGGACTCCTCGAGGATCCCGAGCATCGCCTCGATCCGTTCGATCCGCTCAAGGGCACCCGCGAGCCCTGCGCGCTCCTTCTCGACGACGTCCTCCGGCGCGCGCGCGACGAAACCCTCGTTCCCGAGCTTCCTGGCGTGGTGGTCGTGATCGACGCGCGCCGTCGCGAGGTCCTTGCCCAGGCGCTCGCGGATCGCCGCGATGTCCGCGCCCTCTCCGATGCCGACGTGCACCGTGACGCTGCCGACCACGGACGTGACGGCTCCCGCGGGACGGCCGCCCTCCGGCACGATCGCGAGCTCGCTGATCGCGACCGAACGGCGCAGCACCTCGGAGTCGCGAGCGAGGCGCTCTGCTCTCTCGGCATCGTGCGTGACGACCTGGACCTCGGTCGCCATGCGCGGCGAAACGCCGAGCTGCGCCCGCACGTCGCGGATCCGCTTCACGATCTCGATCAGGGTCTCCATCGTGTCTTCGGCGGTCCGATCGACGCGCTCGGCCTCGACTCTCGGGAAGGGAGCGTGGGTCAGGAATCCCCCTTGCCCTGGCATCGCCGACCACAGCTCCTCGGTGATGAACGGCATGAAGGGATGCGCGAGCTTGAGGATGTCGCCGAGGACGCGCGCGAGCACCGCACGTGCGGTCGCGCGCCGCTCGTCCGGCGCGTCGTGCGCGAGGTCGTGCTTGGCGAGCTCGATGTACCAGTCACAGAACTCCGACCAGACGAACGAGTAGACGCGCAGAGCCGCGTCGTTGAATCGAAACGCCTCGATCGAGGCACGGATGGATTCCGTGGCGTTCTGGAGCCGCGACAGGATCCAGCGGTCCGCGAGCGTGAGCGCGGCGCTCGAGCCGGGTGGGACCTCGCCGACACGATCGAGGTGCAGGTAGCAGAACCGCGCCGCGTTCCACAGCTTGTTCATGAAGTGCCGGTAGCCCTCGATCCGCTCCTCCGCGAGCTTGATGTCGCGCCCTTGCGCGGCGAGCGCGGTCAGGGTGAAGCGCAGCGCGTCGGTGCCGAACCGGCTCATCACCTCGAGGGGGTCGACGACGTTCCCCTTCGACTTGCTCATCTTCTGGCCTTCGGCGTCGCGCACCAGCGCATGGATGTACACGTCGCGGAACGGCACCTCGCCCATGAAGTGGAGGCCCATCATCATCATGCGCGCGACCCAGAAGAACAGGATGTCGAACGCAGTCACGAGCACGGTGGTCGGGTAGTAGCGCGTCAGATCGGGAGTCTGGTCCGGCCATCCCAGCGTCGAGAACGGCCAGAGCGCCGAGCTGAACCACGTGTCGAGGACGTCGGTCTCGCGGGTGAGCTTGACCCCGCCGCACTTCGGGCAGCTGGTCGGATCCCGGCGCGACACGATCAGCTCACCGCACCCTTCGCAGGTCCACGCCGGGATCTGGTGTCCCCACCAGATCTGGCGCGAGATGCACCAGTCGCGGATGTTCTCCATCCACTCGTAGTACGTCTTTTCCCACTGCACGGGGATGATGTGCGTGCGGCCGTCCTTCACGGCGGCGAGCGCGCGCTCGGCGAGCGGCCCGGTCTTCACGAACCATTGCTTCGACACCATCGGTTCCACGACCGTCTTGCAGCGGTAGCAGACGCCGACGCCGAGCTTGTAGTCCTCGACGCGTTCGAGCGCGCCGAGCGCATCGAGGTCGGCGACGACGCGCTTGCGCGCCTCGTATCGATCGAGCCCGTGGTAGGCGCCCGCCTCGGCGGTCATCTTCGCGTCGAGGTCCAGCACCCGCACGACGTCCAGCCCGTGACGCAGTCCGAGCTCGAAGTCGTTGAAGTCGTGAGCCGGCGTCACCTTGACCGCACCGGTGCCGAACTCGCGGCTCACGACCGGATCGGCGACGATCGCGATCTCCCGCCCGACGATCGGCAGCACCACGCGCGCACCGACGCGGGCCGTGTAGCGCTCGTCGTCCGGATGAACGGCGACGGCCGTGTCACCGAGCATCGTCTCGGGGCGAGTCGTCGCGACGCTCACCGCCCCGGAGCCATCCGCGAACGGGTAGCGCAGGTGCCATAGATGGCCGGCGCGCTCTTCGCGCTCCACTTCGAGGGCGGAGAGCGCCGTCCGACACCGCGGGCACCAGTTGATGATGTAGTTGCCGCGATAGATCAGGCCTTCTTCGAAGAGCCGGACGAACACCTCGCGCACCGCGCGCGAGAGCCCGTCGTCCATGGTGAAGCGCTCGCGCGAGAAGTCGCACGAGGCCCCCAGCCGACGAAGCTGCGCGAGGATTCGCCCACCGGACTCGGCCTTCCACGTCCACACTCGCTCGATGAAGGCCTCTCGGCCCAGGTCCTCGCGGCTCGTTCCCTCCGCGGCGAGCTGGCGCTCGACCACGTTCTGGGTCGCGATCCCGGCGTGGTCGGTGCCCGGCACCCACAGCACGTTGTGGCCGTTCATGCGGTGGTAACGGGCGAGCACGTCCTGCAGTGTGTTGTTGAGCGCGTGTCCGATGTGCAGCGAGCCGGTCACGTTCGGGGGTGGGATGACGATCGAGAATGCCTCACCCGGACTCGCCGGGTCGGCGCGAAACGCCCCCGCGTCGTCCCACGCGCGCAGCCAGCGGTCTTCGACGGCGTGCGGCTCGTACGCCTTGGCCAAGGTGTTGGGATTCATGGTCGTGGATGCCTTCGAGCGAAAGCCTCGGCGGCACGAGCGCCGAGGGCGCCGCCGGCGGGTGACGCCGGCGAAATCACCCAAGCTACACGGGACCGCGAGTGCCGTCAGCAGCGCACGCGCGGCGCGCCGGGTCCTCGTGGCACCCGGCAAGTCGTCGCGACCCTCGGGTCAGCCGCGGATCGCCTTGCGGATCCGGGCGATCTCTTCCTCGACCCGTTTCTCGGCGGTTTCCAGCGCGACGCGACGCGCGATCCGCTCCACGAGCTGCTGCGACACCTTGCGCACCGCGTCCGCCATGTCCGGGCGAATGCGCTGGAGACTGCGCAGCAGCTCCTCCTCGGTCGCGTGCGCTGCGCTACGCACGAGCGCCTCGATCGACTCGTCGGAGCCCGGCGCGCCGACCGCCTTGGGCCGAAGCGTCGGTGCGGTCTGCGAGTGCGCCGGGCCGGTACCGGGGCCGGCCGCCCCTGTATCGCGCGCCTTGACACCTCCGACCGGCGTGGCCGTCGCGCTGGCCGCGACTCGAGCCGCCGCCGGACGCCCCGCCTGCACTTTCTCGCGGAGGTCGGCGAGCTCGTCGCGACTCATCATCATCGTCTGGAAGTTCGCGACTTCGTCCTCGTCACCCGCTTCGCCAGCCTTCTTGTTGCGGAGCTGCTGTTCCAGCTCCTCCTTCGACATCATCTGGGTGTGGGACGTCTGTCCCTTGGGCTCTTCCTTCGAGCCTCGGGCGGCCATCCCCATCGTGCTCCGCAGCGCCTGGAGATCGTCCCGGCTCACGACCACCGTGCGGTCACCGCCGGTCCCGAAGCCGATCTCCTTCGCGATCTCCTCAGCGCGGGTCCGGAGCGCATCGGGGCGGCGGGCAGCGACCGAATCGCCGCGGTCCAGCTCTCCGGCGAGATCGAAGAAATCGCCGCCGGCCTCACCGTCGACGACCTCAGCCGACTCCGGGACCTTCCCCGGCGCCAACCTCGTGCCCGCCATCGCTAGCCCCCGCGCTCGGGAGCGCGCCGGTTCCGGGCTCACGCATCGACCGGTACACCTGGTCGACCAGATCCTTGGCGCGGAACGGCTTCCCGAGGATGCCGTCGATACCACCGCCGCGCACCGCCTCCTGCAGGGACTCGACGTCGTCACCGAGCAGCAGGTTCGGGATCCCAGCGGTCGCCGGGTTCAGCCGCACCTGTCGCAGCAGGTCTGCACCGTCCGCGTCCGGCAGCTCGACGCTCGCGAGCACTAACGAGACGTCGTCCTGCTCGAGGCGCTCCAGCGCCGCCGCGGCACTCGCCACGGTCACCACCTCGAGAAACTCGGCGTGGAGCGTCAGCTCGAGCGTGCGTTGGCTGTTCTCGTTCGGATCGACCAGCAGGACTCTTCCGGCCACGACGCCCCCTTGTCGGCGCGTAGCGTTACCACACGCTCGCGAGCGACGTCAATTTCCACCGGATTCTAGGGCACTTACGAAGATTCGTCACGGGCGACACCGATCCCCTGGGCAAGCGGGTCGAGTTGCCTCGCGACGAACCAGAGCTCCCGAGAGCCGGCTTCCCCGATGACCCAGGGCTCGCGCTCGTCGGCGCCGACCGTGAGGCCGAGTGGCGGGGACTCGGCCAACACCGGGTTGTAGGGGGAGCGGGTCCACGCCGTGCCGTCGTAGGACCCGGCCTCACCGATCGAATGATCGTTTCCGGCCATACCCTCGTACCAGACCCGAAATACATCCCTTCCCGCGGCGGAGATCTCGACCCGCAGCGAAGGCGCGGCAACCCGAGCCGCATCCCAGCTCCCAGTCTCACCGCGCCCCAACGCCAACCCGGTGCGGCGCCACTCGATCCCGTCGTCCGACCACGCGGCACCGATGCCGGCTCCTTCACCGACCTCGTAGACCATCCACAGTCGGCCGTCGGAGGCGCGGGCTACGGCCGGCGCGCGAACCGCGTCCGCCTCCCACGACTCGGACGGCGTCAGCACGGGAACGCCCGGCTCTTTGGTCCACCGGATGCCGTCCGACGAGACTGCGCGTCCGATACCAGCCCCGGCGCCGGCCCCGTACCAGGCCACGAGGCCCTCTTCGCGCTCGAGGACGGACAAACCCCGCACCTCGCCGCGCTCCCACGACTCGGTGGCGCTCAGGACCCGAGCACCCCGCGCCCATTCGAACGAGCCGGCGGCGGCTCGAGTTCGCCAGATCGATCGGCTCGCAGAGCTGGCGTAATAGAGCGCGCGGCTCCCGTCCGCGAGCGCGATCGCGCACGGGTCGCGGAGCTCGTCGCCCAGCGATGCCGCGAGCGACACCACCTGGATTCCGAGCGCGTCGGAGACGTCCGGACGCTGGTCGACCTTCACCCACGGCGTCGTCCCCGGAAAGCCGAGCCCCTCGCTCGACTCCGGAAAGATCCCCGTGCCGCACCCGCCGAGAGCGAGGACGAGCAGCGCCGCGACCGTGGAACGTCGTAGCGAATCCGAGGCGCCGGGCCGTGCGGTATCGAAGTGCATGGTTCAGAAGTGGATCGTGACGATGGCGCCTGCCGTCCAGCGGTCGCCGCCGAAGACCAGGTCGCCGATCGGATCGGTCGGATCCGTCTTCGACGCCTCGCGCTGCGCGAAGCTGAAGTACTGGCCGTGCACGTCGAGGTCTGCGTCCTTGCGCAGGATCCCCCACGGATCCCGGAAGCGGAACCCGAGCCCCGCGCCGATGATGTGCTTGTCGGAGTCGAGGAGATTCTGTGCGCCGATCGGACGCGGCGTCGGCGTCGGCTCGTAGCCGTAGCCCGCGCGCACCGCCGCGAGCCCGTACGGCGTGCCGGGGGGACGCCACTCCACCCCCACGCGCGGGGTGACGATGTCGTGGAAGTTCGGATCGACAGGCGCCTGGATCGTAGGCAGCGGCAGCAGCGCGGCGAGTGGGCCGGAGACCTCGAGCGCCCCACGCACCCCGGGGTCCTCCGCGGCCGACCAGTTCCACCACACGAGGTCGGCGCTCAGGGTCCAGTCGCTGGACGGATCCCATGCGATCCCGGACGCGACCTGCTGGGGCGTGTAGTAGTACGGCTGCTCGACCAGCAACACCAGGTCGGCGCCGAGCTCCGCCCCCGGTACCACCAGCAGGTTGATCGCTGCGGGATGCGAAGCGGGAACTCGGCCTGGCCCCGGTACGTGAGCCCCAACCGGAGGTGTTCGAGCGGAGTCCAGCGCAGTCCGAGGACGGGGAAGAAGCGCGCGCCGATCTCGATGGTCCCCGAGCCCGCCACGGTCGCCGGAAACGCGGTCGCCTCGATCGACACGTCGCCACCGAGCTCGGCGCCGAGGGTGAACCCCGCGCCGAAGTCGAGCCCCGGCAGGATCTCGAGACCACCGGTGAACAAGATCTCGGCGCGCTGGGTGCGGTTCGTGAGGAGCACGTAATTGGGCTGCAGGGGTTCGAGCGAGCTGGCGCGGATCGCGCCCTCGTTGGGCAGGAGCAGGCCGATCGACAGACCGGCGCCACGTCCTCCCAGCTCGCCGCTCGCCGACACTCCGGTCACGAACGCGCCCAGCTTCGTCTCCTTGAGCTCGAGCGCCTGGCCGTTGAGCGACAGATCGGAGAACGTCTGCAGATAACCGAAGCCGGTGCGGACGTCGGAACCGCCCACCACGCCGGCTGGGTTGTAGTAGGCCGCCTCGTATCCGTCGGCGAGCGCGGTGTAGGCGTTCCCCATCGCGGTAGCGCGCGAGCCGTAACCGAAGAGATCGAACGGGTGAGCGGAAGCACTCCGAGCGAAGAGCACGTGGAGTGCCAAGACCATCAAGGCAGCGACGCCGCCACGACGTGCCCGAGCGGGACGGGATCGTTGCATCGACCCGGCTCGCATCAGAAGGTCACCCGCACCGCGACCCCGGTTACGCCCACCCAGCCGCCACCGCTCACCGAAACCTCGGCGCCCGTGGGCGACAACGACGCCGGCACGGTGCGGCGCTCGCTCTCGACGACGTGAAGCTGGCCGTAGGCCTCGATCTCGAGGCGTGGCTCGTCCGGAGTCAACACGGGCGCGCCCACCACCCAGTCGACCCCGATCGTGCCGACGTGTCGAGCCCCGAAGAAGAGCAGCGGATCCCCCGCGGGTTCACCGGGCGAGGGCTCGTAGGCGTACCCCCCGCGCAGGATCAGCGGTGCGCCGACGTCGCTCGCGAGCAGGTCCCATTCGAGCCCGAATCGGGGCGCGACCGTATCCGACACGCGCGGATCGGGCACCGGCGCGAGGATCTCGGCGAGGTCCGGGTCCGGCAACAGACCGTCGAGCCCGACGATGCCGACCCGGATCCGAGGCGAAGGCAGCTCCGACCATCGCTCCCACACCACGTCGCCGGTGAACTTCCAGCCTGGGCTCGGTCGCCAGGCCACACCCGCGGCGAGCTCCCGCGGGACGAAGAAGGTGCTGCCGCTCACCAGCAGCGTGGCGGGAAATCCGATGTCGAACTGGGTCGGCAGCGCAAAGTCCTCGTCGAACCGTTCCCGGTACGTGATCCCGAGTGCCCATCCCTCGAAGGTCTCGCCGAGCACCGCGCCGTCGAGCTCGACGCCGAAACGTGGAACGTAGTCGGCCAGCAGCGCGAGATCGGTGCTCAGCTCGAAGGTGCCGGTCCTGCCGATGCCACCCGCCACCGAGTTCGGCGAATCGAGGAGATGGATCTCCATCCCCGCACCGAGGCGGAGCCAATCGGTCAGCCGGACACCGAGCCCCGCCGAGATCACCGCCCGCTCCGTCGCATTCTGGTACGGAAGGAAATAGGGCTGCTCGAAGCCCGGCAGGTCGATCCGGATCAACCGGGCCCCATCCGTCGGCAGGTGCACGACGGCCCCGAAGAAGAGCCGATCCTCGAGCGGTCCCCCGAAGGGAATGGGGGCCGCGAGGCCGAGCGACACGCCCACGCTCGGGTCCGAGACCCCACCGGCGATCCCGGCGTCGAGGTCCTGGGTGAAGAGCGAGACGGTCGCGAACAGGCTGAAATGGTCGGAGTGTGCGAGGCCAGCAGGGTTGTAGAACGTCGACTCGGGCCCGCGACTGTCGGCGGTGAGCGCACCCGCGAGGGCGGGGCCGCGGCCACCGGCGCCGTACAGGTCCTCCACGCTCGCGCGCGCCGTGCCTGGAAGCCACGCGAGCACGCACCCCCACGCGATCGACGCCACCGCCCGCGCCGTGGACGCGAGCACCGAACGCACGTCGCTCATCGGTCGAGCCGCTCCGGTTCGCTCCGAGCGGACGTCGTCTCGAAGCTCATCGGCGGCGTGGGCGAGATCGCGCGATGCGACAGCGTCCAGGCGTACGCCGTGGCACAAAGCCAGAAGAGGACCGCGGTGTTGATCGCCAGCGCGACGGGCCCGAAGCTCCCGGGGCGGGCTCACGGCCCAGGACGCGAACGCCCGCGGCCGCCACGCCAGCGCTCGAGGCTGCAGCGAGCGCCGCGACGGCGAGCCGCCCGTACCAGTCCATCGCCGGGCTCGCCGCGCTGCCGGCCTTCGTCGCGACCCTCCACTGCCGTGCGAGGGGCTCATACCAGGGCACGGCGAGCGTACGAAACGACGTGGTCGTGAACGTGAGCGCGAAGCCGAGCACGAATGCGGATCCGATCACGGCCCGCCTCGACGTCGCCGACATCGGGGATGCGGTGGTCACAGGCCGCGCTCCGCGACGAGCACCAGCCCCGCGACCACCTGGAACCACACCAGCGCCGCCACCGTCAGGCCGAGCACCGCGTAGAGCGGTCCCCAGGCGGCGTCGCGCGCAGGCTCGAATCGGCCGCGAAGCCACGCGTAGGCGATCGTCACGGCCAGTCCGAGCGCCGCGAAGTTCTCCTTCACGTCGAAGAGATTCGATGCCCACGGCGCCCACCGATCGAACACCGCCGCTCGGACGTAGATCCTGTAGGCCGGGTAGATCACGGACCCGACCAGGAAGGTCGCGAGGTACGCGACGAGCTGGATCCGCACGTAGAGGCGCTCGAGGCGCGCCCGACCGAACCGACCACGGAGGAAACCGATGACGAGGATGGCATCGTGGGTCGTCGCCCCCAGCAACGCGATGGCGAGCAGCGCGTGGACCACCAGCAGGGTCGGCGCCGCCGCCTCGAGCCACACGGCTCCCGAGCGGGGCACCGGGGCGTAGGGCAACGACCAGAGCTCGGCTGCGAGCGGGTTCACCGGGGACGGGATCGATGGGCGACCGAGTTTCGGGGCGACCCGCAAGCGAGGAGCCTGCCGAGCAACGCAGCGAAGTGCCGTCGAGATCGGACGGGCGCCGACGTTACGCGATGCCGTGGCGGTGAGGCAATCCCGCGGCATCGCCCCTGCCTTCGCACGTCCAGCGCTCGACTCGGCCGCTTAGACTCGCCACCATGAACGCAACCGCATCCCCGACCGGGTCGAGCGCGGGCGCAACGTGGAGGTCGCCCCTCGGCGGGTTGCAGCACGGCAACGACGCGATGCTCCTCGCGGATGCCGAGCACACGTTCCCGAGCATGCTCGCGGCGATCGACGCGGCCACGGATCACGTCCACCTGGAGACCTACCGGATCCAGAGCGACGAAACCGGCTGGCGCTTCGCCGACGCGCTGATCGCGAAGGCGCGCGCTGGCGTGCAGGTCCGCGTGCTGGCCGACGCGGTCGGCTCGATCTTCGCGAGCTCGCGGTTGGCGCGGGCGATCGAGGACGCGGGAGGGAACTTCCGGCTGTACCGTCCCATCCGTCTGGGCGAGCATCCGGCCTTCTGGCACCGTCGCGATCACCGCAAGATCCTCGTCGTCGACGGCAAGGTCGGATTCGTCGGCGGCTCGAATCTGTGCGACGAGCATCGCCCTTCGCAGCCGGGGCGGCGGCTTGGCGCGACACGAACGTGCGCCTCGAAGGACCGGTCGTCCGCGAGCTCGGCAAGCAGTTCCGCCGCGCGTGGTGGTCGACGACCGGCGAGGAGCTCGACCCGGCTCGCTATCTACCGTCGAGCCCCCCGGTCGTCGGCGGAGGTCATGCGGCGCTCGTGCTCGCGAACCGGGAATGGCGCCGTCGCCACACGATCCGGCGCGGCTACCTGTCCGCGTTCCGTCACGCACGGCGCTCGATCCACCTCACCCAGGCCTACTTCATCCCCGACCGCGGGATCCAGCGCGCGCTCGCAGCGGCGGTGCGGCGCGGTGTCGACGTCCAGGTCCTTCTCGGGGGCATCAGCGACGTCCCCGCGGTGCAGCACGCGACGCGCCACCTCTATGGACGGCTCCTCTCGCGGGGGATCCGCATCCACGAGTGGCCCGGGCGCGTCCTGCACGCCAAGACGGTTTGCGTCGACGGGAGCTGGTCCGTCATCGGCTCGTACAACCTCGATCACCGCAGCTTCCGCCACAACCTCGAGATCGTGGTGGCGATCGCGGGCGAACCTCTCGGCCGCGCGATGGACGAGCTCTTCGCCCGAGACCTCTCGCTCAGCCGCGAGGTCAGCCTCGCACGCTGGCGCGAGCGATCGTGGTGGCAGCGCCTCCAGGGAGCCCTCTGGTTCGCGGCGCGGCATTGGCTATGACCCCACGGTGGCGCGCACGTCTTGACGGTCTCGGGGCGCGATGCTAGCCATGCGCGCAGAACCACGCTGGCGCTGACCCGAACCGCCCATTCGCGACTCGATGCCTCGAAGGAAAGAACGTGCGCATCGTGGCGGGCGTGGCACGTGGGCGACGTCTCGAGAGCGACGATCGTCCCGGGTTGCGGCCGACGTCGGACCGGGTCCGCGAGGCCTTGTTCTCTATTCTCGGTGACGTGACTGGACTCTCGGTGATGGATCTGTTCGCCGGCACCGGCGCGCTCGGGATCGAGGCTCTGTCACGCGGCGCAGCGCGGGCGGTTTTCGTCGAGTGCGACCGCGCAACCTCGAGGCTCATCCGCACCAATCTCCAGTCGACCGGGCTCGCCGCGAAGGCGAGCGTTCGAGAGCTCACCTTGCCGGCCAGTCTCCCGGCACTCGCGGTGGACGGTTCGCCGTTCGACCTGATCCTCATCGACGCGCCCTACGAAGGCTCCGCCCGCGACGAGACCCTCGCGCACCCGGCTCTACCCACCCTGCTCGCCCCTGGCGGCTGCATCGTGGTGGAGTACGACGTCCGTCGCCCACCCCCACGCGAGCTCGCCGGGTTCGCGCTCACCGATCTGCGCCGCTATGGCTCGACGGGGCTCGTCTTTCTCGAGCACCGAGCTCCCTCTCCCGAGGTACCATGAACGCCATCGCCATCTACCCAGGGTCGTTCGACCCGGTCACGAACGGACATCTCGACCTCATCGAGCGCGGCGTTCGTCTGTTCGGGCATCTCATCGTCGCGGTGGCCCGCAACATCGAGAAGACCACCCTCTTCACCACCCAGGAGCGCATCGAGCTGGTGCGCGAGGCCGTGAGTCGCCGCACCGACGTCACGGTGGAGAGCTTCGAGGGACTCCTCGTGGACTACGCACGGGCGCGCGGCGCCACCGTGGTGATGCGCGGCCTTCGAGCTCTCTCCGACTTCGAGTACGAGTACGAGATGGCGATGATGAACCGTCGCCTCCATCCCGACCTCGAGACGCTGTTCATGATGACGTCGGAGTCCAATTTCTTCGTCAGCTCGCGGCGGGTGAAGGAGGTCATGCGCTTTGGCGGCGACGTGTCGACACTCGTCCCACCGCTGGTGCGGAGTCGCCTCGCCGACAAGCTCGGCCGCTCGACCTGACCGCACTCACTCGCTTGCGTCTGCGAACACCTCGGCCGTGAAGGTCTCGAGTCGGGTCCCCGGCCTGCGCCAGTCGCCTCGCCCGAGGCCCGCCTTCAGACACGTGTGATCGAGGAACTCCTCGCGCGACCAGCCGCATTCGGTCGCCACCTGAGGTAGCAGCACACCGCGATGGGATCCCCGGCTCACGACCAGGCCGTGGTTGCCGACCTCCACGGCCGCAGGATCGGCCAGCTCGAGCATCGGCCCTAGCACCGAGATCTCGATCGTCAGTCCCCCCAGCTCGAACGGGCGCACCGGCGGGAAGCGCGGGTCGCGGGTCGCGGCTTCCACGGCCATGCGCGCGACCGTCTCTTCGAGCGTGCCACGACCCTCGAAACAACCGATGCAACCGCGCAGCTCGTCGCCATCGCGACGGTGGAGGCTCACGAACGCTCCCGCCGACGCTCGGCCGCTGTCCGTGGATACGGGCTCGCGTGGCGCATCTGGCTCGGCCGGCGCACCGATCGCGCGCGCGATCGCGACGCGCGCGACTCGAAGAAGCGCTCGGCGCTCGGCTGCGCTGAGTGTCATGGCCTGACCAGGACGATCCCGGCGCGAGCGTCGGCGCCAGGGAGGATCGCCGCGCGCTTGCGTAAGCCGACCCGGACCCGCGTCACCCGCGGATCATCGAGGATTCGCTCGGCAATTCTCGACGCGAGCCGTTCGACCAGTCGATCGTCAGACGCTTCCACGAGTGTCCGGACGATCCGTACGACGTCGATGTAGTCGACCGTATCGGCCACGGCGTCGCTCTGGCCGCGCACCGGGTGTCGACCTCGAGCTCGAGGTCGAGCGCGATCTCTTGCGGAACGCTGCGCTCGGCGTCCCCGACGCCGAGGTGCGTCCACAGCCGGAGATCTTCGAGGAGCAATCGATCCGGAGTCACGAGGGAGGTGCCGCGAGAGCGAGTGACTAGTGAATCGGTTCGCTCGCTCCGTGTAAAGGGCGGACGCGACGGTCCGGCAGCGCATCGCGGTGCCAACTTTCGTCGCAACCTGCTACGCGCGACTGACGCTTTTTTGCGCCGCGCACGTCGGTGCGACGCCGAAAGTAGCCAAATGTCGTTCGGGCGATCGGGAACCGCGCGCGGTCACAGGAGGTTCCTGGGCAGTGCGCCCTCACCACCTCGACAATTGAAGACAATTCACCGGGAACGCTTCTTGCGAAAGGCCCCTTTGCCTGTTGCAAATACGCAAGGGACGGAGATGATCCGAAGCGCAATTCAGCCTATCGCTCATCTCGCGGAACACCCGGGGCGGGCCGCCCGCTCAGCACCCGTCCCGGTCAGCCACGGGGGTCGCCCATGATCAGCCGCGCGAACTACGAGTTTCACGACGACACCATTCACCCATCGCAGCACTTCACGGCTGGACGGGTGGCTCTTCCGGGAGACGGCGAAAGGCGCCTGATGGGAGCCATCCTCGAAGACGCGGTGAGTTCCTTCGAGTCCGCCAGCAACAGCGACACCGAAGCCGCCAAGGCACTCGTCGAGGACCTGATCGAGTGGTTCGCCGACGAGGACGACACGTACCTGTTCTCTTTCCCGAGCATCTGCGACTACCTGCAGATCAAGACCGAGACGGTTCGCAACCACATCAAGCAGGTGCACTGGGCGGCCCTGAAGGAGAAGGCGCGAAAGCGCGAGGCCCTGGCCGCAGAGGCCCCGACCGAACTCTCCGTCGATCAAGAGCCCCAACACCTGAAGCTGGCGGCCGTAGCCGGCTGATCGTCAGCCCTCCCCATCTCGCCTCCCCCGACCGAACGCCGCGCCGGTTCTCCGGCGCGGCGTTCGTCGCTCTCGGTCGGCTCAGCCGATCTGCAGCCGGGCCCGAAGCCACGCGAGGGCGTCGTCGCGCCCGCGGAGCGTTCCGTCCAGGCGCGCCTCCTCCACCGCGGCGAGCAACTCTCCCAACAGCGGGCCGGGCGCGAGCCCGAGCTCCTCGATCAGATCCCGTCCCCTGAGCAGCGGCCGAGCCAGGCTCGGATCGGCACGTCGGACTCGATCCTCGTCGAGTAGCCTCCCACACACGTCCAGCAACAGCACCTCCGCGTCCGGCGGAAAATCCGGACCTCGCGTCGCGCGAGTGTCGGCGAGCACGAGGGACAAGAGCCCGGCCAGGTCCTCGCCGGCGCGACGCAGGAATCGGCGGACGGTCCGATCCACTAACCGCCGCTCTCGATGGAGGAGGATCAGGTCCTTGAGTCCGAGGTGCTGGGCGACCCAGCGAACCAGGGTGTCGGTGTGCCGGTTGGAGAGACGGAGTCGCGCGCAGATCGCCTCGGTCATCTCCGCGCCAACCGCCTCGTGACGGTAGAAGTGCACTCCACTCTCGTCGACGACTCGGGTGGCCGGCTTGGCCACGTCGTGAAGCAGCACCGAGAGCAGCACGAGGGCCGCGTTCGGGCCTTCGGCCAGGTAGGCCTCGATCACCGATCCGTGATCGCCGAAGAAGCGCCCCGGGTCGTGGCAGACCTCGTCGAACGCCCGACAAGCTTCGAGGGTGTGATGCAGCACGTCGAGGTGATGAAAGGTGTTCTGCGTCACCCCGTCCATCGCCTCGACCTCCGGGAGGATCACCCCGAGCAGGCCGTCCTCCCACAGGTCCGTGAGCCGCGCCCCGGCACCTGGCGCACCCAGCAGCTTGAAGAGCTCGTCCCTGATTCGTTCCGCGGCTGCCGACGCGAGTGCGCCCGCATGTGCACGCAACGCCTCGCGAGTCCGTGGCTCGATGGTGAAGCCGAGCGTGGCCGCGAACCGGTGAGCGCGCAGGACACGCAGTGGATCGTCCGCGAGCACGGAGGGTGATGGCACGCGAATCCATGCACGCCGGAGATCGTCGATGCCACCCGTCGGATCGACGATCGCCGGCACCCCGCCCGCCCCTAGCTCCTCGAGCGACACCGCCAGGGCATTCACGGTCAGGTCGCGGGCCGCGAGGTCCCCGGCGATCCCGGCGCCGCGCAGACCCGAGAGGTCCACCTCGACGCGACCATCGCCGGCCCCCGCCACGACCCTGACCGTCGGCAAGCGATCGTCGAGCGGAACGAGCGTGGCGGAGGTCTCGGTCGCGAGCGCGCGAGCGAACGGGAGGACGAGCTCGGCCTCGAGCGCCAGGTCCAGGTCGTGCCACGGACGCCCGAGGAGCGCATCCCGGACCGTCCCTCCGACCACCCACACCGCCTCGTGGCGTGCGTGCGCGAGACGGGCCGCCGCCGCGTAGAGCGTGTGGTCGCCGACCGCACGAGCCAGCGAGCGCAGCGCCGCCACTTCGTCCGTCACCCTCGTTCGATCCATCGACTTCGCCCGCGACCCGTCGCGGACCTCCCGCGGGGAGTACGGGAGCTCGAAGGGCCGGGAAAGCCCCGGCCCTTCGAGCTCGTCTCGAACTCCACGACGCTCGTGCGCCGCGCCGGTCGAGCGATCAAGCTAACATCGCTCGCGGTTCACTCGACCATGGCCGCGCGCACCTGCTCGGCGATGTCGAGGACGCGGACCTCGTTTTCCTTCTCGTGCGCCTTCACGCCGTCCGAGATCATCGTCATGCAGAACGGGCAGCCGGTACCGATCACCTTCGCACCGGTGTCGAGCGCTTCCTTGGTGCGGGCGACGTTCACTCGCTGCTTGATGTCCTCTTCCATCCACATGCGCGCGCCGCCCGCGCCGCAGCAGAAGCTGCGGTCTCGGCTTCGGCCCATCTCCTTCACCGGACCCGTGGCGAGCTGCACGAGATTGCGGGGCGCGTCGTACTCCTGGTTGTAGCGGCCGAGATAGCACGGGTCGTGATAGGTCACGGCGTCGTTCGACTTCGCCTCGGGCTTGAGCTTCACCTTTCCGGTCTTGACGAGGTCGTCGATGAACTGCGTGTGGTGCACGACGTCGTAGTTACCGCCGAACTCCGGATACTCGTTCTTGAGCGTGTGGAGACAGTGCGGGCACCCGGTGACGATCTTCTTCACCTCGTAGCCGTTGAGCACCTCGACGTTCGCCTTGGCGAGCGTCTGGAACAGGTATTCGTTGCCCACCCGGCGTGCAGAGTCACCGGTACACATCTCCTCGGTGCCCAGGATCCCCCACTTCACGCCCGCCTTGTTCAGGATGTCGGCCATCGAGCGCGAGATCTTCTTGGCGCGCTCGTCGTAGCTGCCCGCGCAGCCGACCCAGAACAACACGTCGACGTCCTTGTCCTCGGAGAGCGTCTTGACGTCGAGCCCGTTGGCCCAGTCGGCGCGGGTCGAGGCCGAGAACGCCCACGGCGTGTAGTTGTTCTCCATGTTCTTGCACGCCAGCGCCGCCTCGGCCGGCATCGAGCCCTCGGTGAGCGACAGGTACCGGCGCATCTCCAGGATGGTCGGGACGTGCTCGATCATCACCGGGCACTCCTGCATGCAAGCGCCGCAGGTGGTACACGACCACAGCTCTTCCGGAGTGATGTAGTCGTCCCCGATCAGCGTCTTTCCGTCGTCCGCGAGCTTCGGCGCCTCCCCCTCGGCCGACGCCTCGCCGCGCTGCTTCCACAGCGTGAGAATCGCGTCCGCCCGATACTGGACGCGGTGCCGGACGTCCGTGATGATCTTGCGCGGGCGTAGCGGCTTGCCGGTGTTGTTGGCCGGACAGACCTCGTCGCAACGGCCGCACTCGGTGCACGTGAAGCCGTCCATCAGCATCTTCCAGGACAGGTCCTGGATGTCCTTGGCGCCGAACTGCTCGGCGTTCTCGTCCTCGAGGTCCATCGGCAGCAACCGACCGCGGTACTTGAGCGAGGACAGGAACGTGTTCGGGATCGACAGCAGCACGTGGAAGTGCTTCGAGTACGGCAGGTAGTTGAGGAACCCGAAAACGATCAGGATGTGCACCCACCAGGAGCTCGCGCCGATCGCGCGCAGCGCGCCCTGCGGGAGTCCCCCGATCGCGGCCGCCACGACACCCGGAAGCGGGCGCGCGTGCTCGCCACCGGCGAGCGCCGCCTCCGCGCCCGTGAAGCCGAAGTAGCTCGCCATCAACATGAAGATCAGGCCCAGGATCAGCGTGGCGTCGAGCTGTGCGTGGCGTCCGACCTGGAGGCGCTTCGGACGGATCACGTAGCGGCGCCAGAACGCGAACAGCACCGAGCCCATCACCAGGAGCGCGAAGACGTCCTGCAGGCCCTGCAGAGGACGATAGAGCGGACCGAGGAAACGAAGGCTTAGCGCCGGATGGATGCCCTGCATGATCATCTCGCCGGTGCCGACCGTGAGGATCACGAAGCCCCAGAAGATGAAGAAGTGCATCAGCCCGGGCACGAACTGACGGAACAGCTTCGAGTGCCCGAACGCCACCGTCAGCACGCGCTTCACCCGCTCGGGGATCTGGTCCAGGCGCGGCTCGAACTTGCCGATCCTCAGAAGCTTGACGAAGCGCGTAGCGCTGAAGCCGAAGAACCCGAGGGCCCCGGCCATGAGCGCGATGAAGATGACGTTCGCGATGCCGAAGGTCGCCGTCGCCTGCTCGCCGTTCATGGGATCCTCCACGTTCGTCGGCGCCCGCGACGGGTCACCGCGTTGGGGTTGGTGCGCTCGAGCCGATCCATTCCGAGGAATGCCCGCTTCCAGCCATCGTCTCCGCTCCCGTCCGGAGCGGCGTCGTCACTTCACGCCGGACTTGG
The DNA here is from genome assembly GCA_016713535.1 of Deltaproteobacteria bacterium. Classification (GTDB taxonomy): domain Bacteria; phylum JADJOY01; class JADJOY01; order JADJOY01; family JADJOY01; genus JADJOY01. The sequence continues at coordinate 66,116 of JADJOY010000021.1, read as the reverse complement.
GCGTCACGCCATGCTTGCGCAGGCCCTTGTCGGCCTCGTGCCTGTCCTTCGACTGCCCGCCCAGCGCTTCTGACGGAGGCGGTCCTTGCAGGAGTCGCAAAAGGTCGTGCCGTCGACCTCGCGCACTCCGCACATCGAGCAGTAGCGCTTCTTGGGTGGCGCTCCCGTCCCACCGGCGGTGCCGCTGGGCTCGCTCATCGCGCCAGCTCTTCACGCTCGCGGTGGCCGTCGCGATGGATGCGCACCGCCGCGACGAGGTCGTACCGGAACCAGTAGAGCACCCGCTCTGCCCACTCGGACGAGAGGTCGCGAGGGCTCTTGTAGACCCATTGCTCGTTGAACTTGAGGCCATCCTCCTCGCGATAACGAGGCTCGTTGACGCTCCCCCAGGTCTTGGCGGGTTGGCCGAAACGACGGACGGCGGTGTCGCGATCGATCGCGTGAGTCGAGATGGCGGCGGTGGCGGTCATGGGCGGCTCGGTTCGGTCAGGGCTCGAAGCTCTCGTCGAACGGACAGCGCTTCTCCTCGATGTGGCGCACGAACTCGTCACGGAAGACGCGCAGGAATCCGCCCGCCGCCCAGCTCGCGGCGTCGGCGAGCGCGCAGATCGTCTGGCCGTCCATGGCGCGCACCAGGTCGTCGAGGACCTCGAGATCCTTCAGCGTCCCCTCGCCGGCCTCGATCCGCTTGATCACGCGGTCGGTCCACCCAGTGCCTTCGCGGCACTGCGTGCACTGGCCACACGACTCGTGGCGGTAGAAGCGGCTCACCGTCATGGCCGCACGGACCATGCAGGTGGTGTCGTCCATGACGATCACCGCTCCGGTGCCGAGCACCGACTTCACCTCGCGCAGCGACTCCGGATCGGCCTTGACGTCGATCTTGTCGGCGGTGAGGACGGGCGCCGACGAGCCACCCGGGATCACGGCCTTGAGCTGGCGACCGTTGCGGATTCCTCCCGCGTAGTCGTAGATGAGCTCGCGCAGCGTGACGCCGATCGGCAGCTCGTACGTTCCGGGACGGACCACGTGTCCGCTGATGCCGTAGATCGTCTTCCCCGGGCACTTCTCGGTCCCGACGGCACGGAAGGCCGCGGCGCCCTCGCGCACGATGAACGGCACGTGCGAGATCGTCTCGACGTTGTTGACCGTCGTGGGGCGCGCCCACAGCCCGGCCTGCGCTGGAAACGGCGGCTTCTTCCGCGGCTGGCCCTTCTTGCCCTCGACCGACTCCATGAGCCCGGTCTCTTCGCCGCAGATGTAGGCGCCGGCGCCGCGCGTGATCTGGATGTGGAAGTCGCGCCCCTCGCCATGGGCGCCCGCCCCGACCAGCCCCGCCGCGTAAGCGTCGTCGAGTGCGCGCTTGAGGTTGTAGTAGGGCTGCGCGAACTCACCGCGGATGTAGATGTGAGCCGCGGTCGCGTGGATCGCGTAGCCCATGAGCAGCAGCCCCTCGATGAGCTGATGCGGGTTGCGCTCGAGGATCTGACGGTCCTTGAAGGTGCCCGGCTCGCTCTCGTCCGCGTTGCACGCGATGTAGCGCGCCTTACCGTCGGGCGGCGGCATGAAGGTCCACTTGAGTCCGGTCGGGAAGCCCGCGCCACCGCGCCCGCGCAGGCCCGAGTCCTTCACGATCGCGGTCACCTCCTCGGGCTTCTTGGTGCGGATCGCGTCGAGCGCGGTCTGGTAACCGCCGCGCGCCCGATAGTCGGCGAGCGCCGACAGGTCGAGGCCCGATTCAGGCAGGAGCCAAGGAAGTGCGGACATGTTCGGTCTCTCGGTCCCCGTCAGTCGAGCGAGTCGAGGAGCTGATCCAGCTTCTCGACCGTGAGGTTCTCGTGGAAGTGGTCTTCGAGCATGAGCATCGGCGCGGTCCCGCACGAGCCCAGGCACTCGGCCTCACCGATCGAGAACTTGCCGTCGGAGGTGGTCTCGCCGGAGCGAATCCCGAGGCGCTTCTCGCAGTGGCGGATGAGCTGCCGCGAGCCGAGCAGGGCGCAGCTCAGGTTGCGGCAGAACTCGAGGTGGTGCCGCCCGACCGGCCTGTCCCGGAACATCGGGTAGAAGGTCACGACCTCGAGCACCTCGATCGGCCGCACCTCGAGGAGCGCGGCAACCTCCACCATCGCGTCGCGCGGGATCCACCCGAGCGCCTTCTGCACGTGATGAAGCGAGTTCATCATCGCGCCCTTCTTGACGGGGTAGTTCGGAATCTCCGCCTCGATCGCCGCCACCACCTCGGGCGGCAGGACGGGCGCGAGCACGCGGGCTTCGGCGGCGCTCATCGGTCGCACTCCCCACCGATCATGTTGAGCAGGTCGAACGTGGGAATGATGTCGGCGATCATGCTGCCGATGATCATCTCGCGCAGCGCGCTGGTGTTCGCGAAGCTCGGGCTACGACAGCGCATCTTGACCGGGTGACCCGAGCCATCGCTGACCACGTAGAAGCCGAGCTCGCCGTTGGCGCCTTCGACGGCGACGTAGCCCTCGCCCGCCGGCACACGGATGCCGCCCGTCACCAGCATGAACTGGTCGATGAGCTCTTCCATGCGCGTGAACACGCGGGTCTTGGCCGGCCAGCGCACCTTGGGATCGTCGACGTTCACGGGGCCGCCCGGCAGGTCCTTCAGCACCTGCTCGATGATCCGGATGCTCTGGCGCAGCTCTTCCATGCGGATCAGGAAGCGGTCGTAGTTGTCGCCCACGCTGCCGACCGGGACGTCGAAGTCGTAGCGCTCGTAGCCGCTGTAGGGGAACGCCTTGCGGATGTCGTACGGCACACCCGTCGCCCGCAGCACCGGTCCCGTCTGCCCCCAGGCGATCGCGCGGTCCTTGGAGAGCAGCCCGGTGTTCTTGAGCCGATCGACGAAGATCCGGTTCGCGGTGAGCAGCTTGTCGACGTCCGAGTAGAGCTCGTCCACCTTCGCGAACGTGGTTTTCAACCGGTCGGCGAAGCCCTCGCGGAGGTCCTGGGACAGCCCGCCGATCCTGACGTAGTTGTTCGTCACCCGCGCGCCGCACAGGTCCTCGACGAGGTCCCACAACATCTCGCGCGCCTCGACCGCGTACAGGAAGGCACTCATCGCGCCGAGCTCGAGGCCGCCCGCGCCGACGCAGGTGAAGTGGTCGCCCATGCGCGAGAGCTCGCTCGCGAGCACGCGCAGCGCCTGAGCCCGCGGCGGCACCTCGATGCCGAGCAGCTTCTCGACCGCGAGGCAGTAGCCCAGGTTGCAGATGATCGCCGAGTTGTAGTTGAGGCGATCGGTGTACGGGATCGCCTGCTCCCAGGTCCCGGACTCGCACTCCTTCTCGAAGCCGCGGTGCAGGTAGCCGACCTGAACGTCGGCGTCGACGACGGTCTCGCCCTCGAGCTTCAGCACGATGCGGACGGTGCCATGCATCGCCGGATGGGAAGGCCCCATCGGCAACACCATCGGGCGAATCTCGAACTCCTCGCCGATCGGGTCGTTGAACCCCTCGGGAAGCTCGACCTCGAGGAAGTCGAGAGCGGGTGCGGTCGCGGGCTCGGCCATCGTCGGTTCCGGTCTGTCGCCTCTCGTGCGTGGTCCCGGGTCAGCCCGGGTCCTCGATGCCGAGGCGCGGCTGGCGGCGGGTCTTCGGGTAGTCCTTGCGGAGCGGGTGCCCCTGGAACTCGGGATAGAGCAGGATGCGGCGCAGGTCGCCGTGTCCGTCGAACGTGACACCGTACATGTCGTAGGCCTCGCGCTCGTGCCAGTCCATCCCGGGCCACAGATCCTTGACGCTCGCGACCCGCGCGTCGCTCGCGTCGAGCTGCACCTTGACGCGGATGCGGCGCAGGTCACGCGTCGAGGTCAGGTGATAGGCGACCTCGAAGCGCGGCGTGCGCGGCAGATGGTCGACCACCGTGACGTCGGTCGGCATGTCGAAGCTGAGGTCCGGGTCGTCGCGCAGGAACGCCATCACGTCGTGGAGCGAGTCACGCGCCACGACGGCGGTCTCGTCGCCGTGCTGGCTGTGCGTGCCGACGATCGCGTCTCCGAATCGCTCCGTGAGGCGCGGCAACACCGGATCGGTGCGCCGCTGGGGGAAGTTCGCGCCGCTCATGTCAGTTCGGGCTCCGGTCGTAGCCGTTGCGAATGTGGCCAAGTCGGATCGGGAGCTCCGAGGCCGGCGTGAGCAGGTCCTCCTTGTGCCACAGGCACCCTTCCTTGGTGATCGATGCGACCTCGACGCGGCGGCTCATGACGATCGCCTCCTCGGGACAAGCCTCCTCGCACAGACCGCAGAACATGCAGCGGTCGATGGCGATGTCGAAGACCTTGGGCCGGCGCTGGATGCCGTCGCCGACCTCCTCCGGGAAGATCGTGATGCAGTCCGTCGGACACGCCTTCTCGCAGAGCCCGCAGGCCACGCAGCGCTCGGCGCCGTTCTCCATCTGCACCAGCACCGGCATCCCGCGGAACGCCGGCGAGTATCCGACCTTCTCCTCGGGCCAGTTCACGACGAACGTGCGGCGTCGGCCGATCATGTAGCCGATCAGGTTGCGCCAGAAGTGCCGCGCCGTGATCACGCAGCCCTTGACGATCTCCCACAGGTAGATCCGCGCGAGCAGGGTCTCCGCCTGGTCGCGACGAACCGTGATGACGCTGCCCGGCATGAACGTGGCTCCCGATGCGCTTTCTTCGTCGAACCCGTGCGAGGCTTATGGCTCAGGCCGCCGGCTGAGCGGCGTCTCCGGTGGCGACTCCGCCCGGCTGGACCGCCTCGGGGGTGACACTCCCGTACGCGGGCACGCTCGCCGCGATGGCGCGCAGCACCCGATCCGCGTCGAAGTGCTCGCTGGCGCCGCCGTGCGAGGCGATCAGCCGCGCGAACACCTCACCCTCGGTGAGGTTGCCGCCCGGCGGGCTGATCGCCGCGCGGATCGCCTGAACCCGCCCCTCGAAGTTGGTGTAGGTACCGCTCTTCTCGGCCCACGTACAGCCACCGATCACCAGGCTCGCGTGATCGCTGATCGTGGTCGGCAGGATGTCGTGGTTCACGACTCTCTCGACTCCGCTCAGCGCGCGCCGCACTCGCGCCTCGCCGGCGACCGAGAGCATCTCGCTGCCGATCACGTAGAGCAGCTTCACGCGGCCCGCGGTGCACTCGTCGAGCACCTGGTCCAGTGAAGCACCCGGCACGTCCAGGTCCGCGAAGCCGCGGCCGTTGGCGGCCTTCTCGGGCCGGACGAGGAAGTCGTCGCCCTCACCCATCGGCACCGGAACGGCGAGCATCGAGGTGCCCCACACGTCGCGCACCAAGCGACGCAGCAAGAACGCCTCTTCGTTGGTGAGCTGTGGCGAGGCGACCACCGCGACCGACTGCGGCCCATGCTGTGCCTTGACCTCGGCCACCCAATCCGCGAGCCGACGGATCGCCAGCGCGAACGGCAGCTCCTCGAAGCCATCCGTCGCGGTGCGTAGCGCGGCACCGCGGGCCCGGCGCTCGTCGTTCACGTAGTCGATGTTGAGGCGCCCGTGGTCACACATCCACGTGTCGTTCACGGCGTCGTTGCGGCGCGGCGTGAGCCGCCACACGCGGTCCTTGTAGCCGCCCACGTTCACGTTGCAGCCGCGCGAGCAGCTCGTGCACACGCCCGGCGTCTCGTTGAGGAACCACACCCTGAGCTTGTGGTGGAACTCCGTCGAGAGCAGCGCACCCACCGGGCAGATGTCGGCGGTGTTGATGGAGTACGGATTGTCGAGCGGCTGGCCCGGATAGGTGGAGATGAACGAGCGATCGCCCATGTTGAGGACCGCGAGCTCGCGGGTCCCCGAGATCTCGGCGGTGAACCGCACGCAGCGCCGGCACAGGATGCAACGCTCCTGGTCGAACACCACCCGCGGGCCGATCTCGGTCCGCTTGGGCGCCTTTCGCCGTACGTCCTCGGTGCGCCCGTAGCCGCGTCCGTGCTGGAACGCGAACTCCTGGAGCTTGCACTCGCCCGCCTGGTCGCAGATCGGACAATCGAGGGGGTGGTTGACGAGCAGCAGCTCCATCACCCCCTTGCGCGCCTCGAGGACCGCGGGCGTGTCGGTCTTCACGACCATGCCGTCGGTCGCGGCCGTGTTGCAGGAGATCTGGAGCTTGGGTGCCTTCTCGACGTGCACGAGGCACATCCGGCACGAGCCGTCGATCGAGAGCTTGGGATGGAAACAGTAGTGCGGGACGTGGATCCCCGCATCCAGGGCGGCCGAGAGCACCGTGGTGCCCTTGGGCACGGTCAGACTCCGGCCATCGATGGTGAACGTGACCGTGGCGGGCGTTGCGGTGGAGTCCAGGGCGTCCTCTCGGTGGCCGCGGCGAAAGCGAGCGCGTCGCGCGGTACGGAGTGAATCGAGCGAACCGGCTCAGGCCGGCAGAACCACCAGATCCTTGTGCCGGCCGGTCGCGGGAACGCGCTCGCCCTGCACCTTGTCTTGCAGCTTCATGAGGCCATCGAGCACAGCTTCCGGACGCGGCGGGCAACCCGGGACGTACACGTCCACGGGGATGACCCGGTCGATCCCCTGCAACGTCGCGTAGTTGTTGTAGGGCCCACCCGAACAGGTGCAGGCGCCGAACGCCATCACCCACTTCGGCTCGCACATCTGGTCGTAGACGCGCGAGGAACGGCGCCTGGCGATGGGTGATCGTTCCCACCACCATGAGGAGATCCGACTGGCGCGGCGAGAAGCGCGGATAGGCCGCGCCGAAGCGGTCGATGTCGTACCGCGGTCCCGCCACCGACATGAACTCCATGCCGCAGCAGGCGGTCACGAACGGGTACAGGAAGAAGGAATACTTCCGCGCCCAGTTGATCGCGTCCTCGAGACGGGACGTGATGGCGCTCTCGGCCAGGACGTGCTCGAGACCCATCGCTCGTCACTCTCCGTGGCGCGTCGTCGGCGCCGGATGAAGGCGGATCGCCCGGGGGCCGACCGTCGCCTTCGCTGACCGCCTTCGTGGTCCTTCCCCCACCACCCGGCGCTCACGAGCGGGGCTCGGCATACGCCGTGGGTGGGTCGGGGGAGGTGAAGGCTCGAGATCACCTGGTCCTGTCGACCACCTCGTCCACTGTCGACACGAACAGGCGATCTCGGTGTAACGAGCCGTCTCTCCTTCTGTCAAGGCACGACGCAACGCGGCGAAGAATCACGCCGACGACCGCCACCGAGCCGCGCTCGCCCCGCCGAGGACCCTACCGAGCCGCGCCCTCGACCCGTGGTGGGAGGCTCCGACGGCAAGCAAAACGAGGGCGGTGGGCCTCCGTACGCAGCCCGTCGACGCGCGAGTGGGGCCTGGAACACACTGTCGAGGAGCGCAGCCCTCGCCGGACGGCACACCGTCGCTTGTCGACCTTCCTCCAACCGATCGCGCTGCGCCTCGCCGTGGGGAGTCGCTCGTCGACCGGGCTCGGCCCGCGATCGGAGACCGTGGGCTCGCGATGACGTGCAGCGAGATCAACCGCCAGATCGCCGAGCGCATGCGCGAGACCGCGGAGCTGCTCGCCGCGCAGGGCGCCAACCCCTTCCGCATCGGTGCTTACCGTAGGGCGGCCGCGACCCTGGAAGCGGCCGAGCAAGACGTCGGTGCCGTATTCGCCGCGCGGGGCGTCGACGGGCTCATGGCGCTCCCGGGCGTCGGCGAGTCGATCGCCGCCGCGATTCGCGAGCTCGTGCTCACGGGTCGGTGGAGCCAGCTCGAGCGGTTGCGCGGCACGCTCGATCCGACGACGGTGTTCCGCGCGATCCCCGGAGTAGGCCCCGCGCTCGCCCGTCGCCTCCACGACGCGCTCCACGTCGACACCCTGGAGGCGCTGGAGGCGGCCGTTCACGAGGGCCGGCTAGGGAGCATCCCGGGCTTCGGGCCTCGTCGGGTCGCCGTGGTCCGCGCCGGCCTCGCGAGCCTCCTCGATCGCGTCCGCTCCCGGCCCCGTCCGCCGGCCGGCGGCGCGCTCGCCGAACCTGCCGTCGAGTTCCTCCTCGACGTCGACCGGCAGTACCGTGAGCTGGCGGAGCGCGGGCTCCTCCCCACGATCGCGCCGCGCCGCCTCAACCCCGCGGGACGCGCGTGGCTGCCGATCCTCCACACCGAGCGCGGCCCATGGCACTTCACGGCGATCTTCTCGAACACCGCGCGCGCGCACGAGCTGGGGCGCACCCACGACTGGGTGCTGCTCTACTTCTACGACGGCGAGCACCGCGAGGGTCAGCGCACCGTCGTCACCGAGACCACCGGCCTCCTCGCGGGCGAGCGCGTGGTGCGGGGGCGCGAGCAGGAGTGCAAGGACCGGCACGTTCATCGCCCACCGGCCCCGGTCGCGGACCCCGGGCACGCGGGCTGACCCGCTGTCACACGGCGCCGGCAGAGCGCGCACCGGGTGCGCGGCGGTCACCCACCGGGCTGCGCGACGGGCCCGGGGAGCTCCAGTCCGGGAACCCCGACGTCGACCTCGTCGATCGTGCCGTTCAGCGACACGACGTAGATCGACGTCAGGTTGAAGCCGGTGCGGCCGAACGCCAGGCTCGCGTAGATCTTGGGCGACGGCGCGGTGACGTAGCGAAACGCCGGCGAGCCATCGGCGGGGATCAGGTAGATGCCGCTGGTCAGCTTCCCGAGCTCGGGACCGATCGCGTAGATGTTGCCATCGGCGTCGAGGGCAATGCCGTCGCCCGTGGGCAGGTCGGCGATCTGCGTCGCCGCGCCGAGCCCCCCGCCTCCGCCCACCGGCAAGGCGAAGACTCCGCCCGGCGAGAGGCTCGTGACGTACAGCATGTCGCCGTCGCCGCTGAACGCGAGGCCGTTCGGCTGCGGTACCGCCTCGGTGGCGATCGTGAGGTCCCGTCCCTGCGGACCGACCTTGTAGATCCGGCTGCGCTCGGTGTCCGAGAAATAGATCTCGTTCGAGCGAGGGCTCACGGCGATCCCGTTCGGCAAGCTGAACGGGTCGAACTGATAGCCCTCGAGGAACACGGTCGGCTCGTTGGAGCCGTCGAAGCGCGCGATGCTGCCGGTGCGGTTGTCGCAGGCATAGAGGATGCCGGCGTGGTCGTAGGCGATCCCGGTGAGGGAGCTGTTCGTCTTGCCGCGGTAGAGGTAGTCGAACACGAACTCTTCCGAGAACTTGAACGGGCCGGGGCGCACGTCCACCAGCGAGCCGTTGAGCTGCGAGCTGACGATCAGGCTGCCGGCGTTGTCGAACGCCAGCGACTCCGGCATCGGCAGCTTGTCGATCCGTTGCTTCGGCACCGGCGGGTTGACGTTGAGCGCACGCGCCTCGAGGTCCACCATGCTGCCGGTGATCCGCGCCGTCATGCGGTTCATCACCGGCAGTCGCCCGAGGTGGTAGCGCACCGATGCGATGCCCTTGGCGTCGCTCACCACGAACTGGCTCTCGAACGTGCCACGCCCCTCGACGGTGTCGAACTGCACCGTCACACCCGGCGCCACGAGTCCGTCGTTGCCCACCACGCGGATCTGGATCGGCTTGGGGAGCGCCGCCTCGGCCGCAGCGCTCTGCTGGTTGCCGCTCACGATCGAGAGGGTTCCGACGCGCGATTCGTGCCCGCCGTTGCCACCGGAGCCACTACAGGCGGCGCCGAGCCCGATCGAGAGGGTCGCGACCAGCGCCCAACCGCGCCACCAACCCTGCGGACCTGCGCTCGTCACTCGTGCGCTTGCGTTCGACACCGGGGATCTCCTCGAAATGCGCGGAATCGCGGCCGTTCTACCACGGTGCTCGGATCCGCCCAAAGCTGAGCAGCGGGCGCGCCCCTCAACCGTAGCGGGCGAGCATCCGCTGGCCGGTTCGCATGCCGTGCGACGAGATCGTGAGCGAGGGGTCGATGCCCACCGAGCTCGGCAGCGCCGCGCCGCAGGCCACCCACAGGTTGCGCACCGAATGGGTCTCGCCGTCCGAGCTCACCACCGAACGCTCCGGGTCCTTCCCCATCGCCGCGGTGCCGAGGAGATGCGAGCCGATCACGGTGACCCGCCCCGGCGCGAACGAAACGCCCTCGATCTGCGCCAGATCCGCGGCGGAGCGGATCCGCGTCGGCGGGTTGGTCGGCAGGTAGACCTCGCGCGCGCCCGCCGCCAGATAAAGGGTCGCCGCCTTGCGGAAGTAGTCGCGCGCCTTGGCGCTGGTCGCCTCGTCCCACTCGTAGTGGAAGCGCGGGCGCCCATCGGCGTCGACCGTCACGCGACCGGGGCCGGGCGCGTCGTCGTCGATCACGGACAAGCTCGCGGCGCCGTGGGTCATGAGCTCGACCAGCCGCCGCCGGTGCTCGCGCCCGAACCCGGGGATGACGGCGGCCGTGAACCCCGGCTGCGCGCCGGCGCCGAAGAACGTGTACCCGCCCTCGAGGTAGCGGCCCGCTGCGTCGCGGCGGGTCTCCTGGAACTCGGTCACGTCGTACGACGACGGGATGTTGCGGTGGTGGAGCACCTCTTCCTCCATCACCGCCGCCACCGCCAGGTTGGGGTTCACGCACAGGTTTCGGCCGAGCCGACCGCTCTCGTCGGCGAGCCGGCTGCGCAGCAGCAGCGCGGGCGTGCCCAGCCCTCCTGCGGCCACCACCACGCCCTTGCGCGCCCGCACCCGGAGCGAGCCGAGCGCCTCGCGCGAGTCGGGGTCGAGGAAGCGCGCACGCAGCCCGACCGCCGCGCCGCGCTCGGTCTCGATGCCCTCCACCCTGCAGCTCGCGAAGAGCCGCGCCCCGTCGGCCATCGCCCACGGCACGTAGGTCACGAGCATCGACTGCTTGCGGTTGTAGGCGCAGCCGAGCATGCAATGGCTGCACGCGAGGCAGTCCTTCCGCGCCTGCGTGACCGGCTGGCAGTGCCAGCCGACGCGGTCGGCGGTGTCCTTGAGGATCTGGTTGTTGCGGTTGATCTGGTAGTCGTGGACGCGCTCGACGTTGAGGTTGGTCTCGACGGTCGTGTAGTAGGGCGCCATCTCCTCGGGCGACCAGTGCTCGGCGCCAGCGTGCTCGCGCCACGCCTTCATGCGAAACGCCGGGGCACGGAACGCGTTCACCCAGTAGTGGACCGTCGATCCGCCGACCGCGCGCCCGTAGCTCAGGATCATGCCGCCGTCGACCGTCGTGGTGGCGCCGCGCCCGCCGTCGATGCGGGCGTGCATCTCGCCCTCGCGCTGGGTGAAGTCCTCCGCCGTCCAGTGGGCGCCCTCCTCGACCAGGATCACCTCGAGCCCGCCGCGCTGGAGCTCGGCCGCGCACACGGCGCCGCCGGCGCCGGTGCCCCCACCACGACGTCACAGCTCTCGTCGAGATTGCTCCGCACGTCGGCTGGGGTGACGATCACGGCAGGGTCCTCCCGAAGATCGCGGTCACACGCGGCGCGGCTGGATCGGGTAGATGAGGCGGCGCCTGCGGCGTGTTCTTGTGCCACGGACCCGCGTAGGAGAGCGGCGCGAAGGTGCGCTCGTCGTCGTAGTACGCGAACATCACCAGGTTCTTGAGCGCCTGGAAGCCGACCTGGCGCACCTCGATGCCGGACCCGTCCCAGCTCGCCAGCACGTCGTCCTGAGCCTCGGGCCCGAGGCGCGTGAAGCGGCTCGCGTGGCCGTCGAGCCAGGTGCCGTGCTCGACCAGGCGCAGCAGAAGCTTGAGGTCGTCGAGCACCGGCACGAGCGCGGGCTCGTTACGCCACAGCGCGAGCTCCTCGTCGATCGCCGCGGCGACCCCAACCTCGTCCACGCCCGGCCAGCCGTCCTCGTCGGGCACGATGCGCCGCGCAACCGCCTGGAAGATCGCGAACTCCTTCTCGTCGAAGAACAGGAGGTTCGCGCGTTGCGGCGCCGCCACGAGCTCCTGGTATCCAGCGCACCCGCTCGGCAGCCAGCCCGCGATCGTGAGCGCCGTGGCGCCACCCGCCGCACGCCGCAAGAAATCGCGGCGCGCGAGGAACTCGGTGCGCAGCCCTTGCCGGCCCGCCGAGCCGCCGGTGATCCGCGAAGCGCTCATCGTTGCGACCTCCTCGGTGACCGCGAGCGACCCTACCCCGCGGCGCGGCGCCGCTGCAATGCGCCCCACGACCCGCGGTACCCGGGCCTCACGCCGGGATCACCGGCGACCACACCGGCCGTTGTCGGAGGCAACGCACACCGGTCGCGCCGTACGGCCGCCCCCGGAAGCCGACGGGCGCTCGGTCGCCATCCCGCCGTCGTGGCTCAGGGGATCGGCCCCTCGCCGTCGACGCCGACGCCGTAGGTCTCGTGGACCCAGAGCGGCGGCGTCGCCGAGCCCCGGAACACGTCCTTGCCGCCGCCGTCGAGGAGGAAGCCGAAGCCGACGGCCCCGCGCGACTCCCCGGCCCAGCCCTGCGACTGCTGCCCCTCGGCCTCGTAGGAGTCGTCCCCCGCGAGCTCGAGCAAGAGGCCCACCGCGTTGTCGTTGCCGACGCCCTGCACCATCCAGGTCCCATGGTAGTTGTCGTTGCCGGCGCTGTCGCGGAGCACGCCCACCGAGAGGTCGTGGCCGCAGCCCTGCGACACGCCCCATGACTGGTAGCTGTCGTTGCCACGCCGGTCGTCGAGCAGGCCGACCGCGGCGTGCACGCCGGAGCCCTGTGCGTAGCGGCGCGCGAAGTAGCGGTCGTTGCCGCTGCGATCGAGCAACGCGCCGAGCCCGTACCAGTAGGCCCCGCCCTGCGCGAAGTAGCTCGCGGTGTAGGTATCGTCGCCCCCCGCGTCCTCGAGCCAGCCCACACCGCCCGACACCACCTCGCGGAAGCCCATCGCGTAGCCCTGCATGAAGCTGTCGTAGGCCTTCACGGGCTCGCGATCGTCGACGGTGCCGCTCTGCGACGTGTAGACGTCGTTGCCGCCAGCGTCCACGAGCACTCCGGCGCCGCCCGGGCCGCCGAAGCCCTGCGCGAAGGTCTCGGCGCTGTAGAAGTCCTGACCGGCCGCGTCGATCACGAGCCCGAGCCCGACGACCGCGGCCCCCTCGCCCATGCGCTCCGACGAGTAGCGATCGTCGCCGGCCAGGTCGATGATCACCCCCACGCCACCCACCGCCGCAGCAGGGCCCGGCCCCGGCGATGTGTAGACGTCGTTGCCGGCGAGGTCGAACGACACGGCGGCCGCGAGGATCCCGGTGCCCGCGCCTCCCGCGTCCTCGGAGCGGTAGATATCGTCGCCCGAGAGATCCACCGTCACCAGCGCCGCCGCCGAGGGCGACGGCGACACCTCGAGGTAGGTGTCGTTGCCCCCCAGGTCCACGATGGCGAGCGCCGGCCCGCGGTGGATGTCGTCGTCCGGACCGCCGACGACCACCCGCCCCAGATCGGTCTCGATCGAGAGCGGCGGCCAGAACTCGTCGTCGCCGTCCGCCGCGACCTGCACGCTGCGCTTGCCCGACGCCGTGCGCTTCGCGGGCTTCCCGGCGCGCGGCGAGTCCCACGGCGTGCGCACCGAGCCCAGCGCGTCGGCCAGCGACGAGGACGCCTCGCTCAGCACCGTGCCGGCTTGCAGCATCCGCGCGACGTCGACGCGCTCGAGGAGCGCGTAGAGCTCGCGCGCGTCCTGCTCGTTCATGGCGATCGGGAACCGCCGCACCGCCTTGACCAGCCGGTCGCGATCCGGCGCCGAGAGGGTCTCGAGCGCCGAGCGCGCGAGCGCGCTACCCCGCGCGATCTCGCCGGTGAAGGTCTGCACCAGCGCTGCCAGCGTGTTCACGAACTCGGGATGGTCGAGCCACGGCGAGTCCTCGGCCGCCGCCGCGAGCAGGCGCGCGCCGTCGATCGTCACGGGTGTCACGGCCAGCCCGCCGACCGCCTCCGGTGGATGGCCGAGCCACTGCCCCGCGGCGCGGATGCGGAAGCTCGGGTCGAGCGCCGGCGAGGCGTCGTCGAGCAGTCGCAGCGCGGCGAGCGGTTCGGCGAGGGTGCGGTTCACGAGCTCGAGCCGCCACCGATCCGCGGGCCGGAAGTCCTTCTTGAACCCGAGCGCGCCCACGCCCTGGCCGAGCGTCTCGAACGCGACGTCGAGCGGCGGCTTACCGCGCACCGTTGCCGGGTCGGGCGCGGTCGGCAGGGTCCACGGCGCGAGCAGCCCACCGGGAGGACCGATCTTCTCGGGTGGCGGCGCCGTTTCCCGCGGCGGCAGCGTCGGCACCGACGCCACCTCGCGCGTCACGCAGCCGCTGGCGAGGACCGAGAAGAGGACTCCCCACGAAGCGAGCGCGAGCCGACGCGACATGCGCGCGAGGCTACCACAGCGTCCCGCGCGGCCCGCCGCCGCGCCGTGGCCCGGCACCGCGGACGCGCGTATTCTTCGCAGCCGCGGCGGTCGTCCTCCGTCGCCGCGCGAGCTCCGCATCCACGACACGCTCATGGCCCGCCGCAAGCCCGCGCCCCGGCCCAAGCACGTCGAGCGGGCGCGTACGAGCCCGGCGTCGGGCACCACCGAGCACTCGGGCGCGGCGCTCACCATCGCCGCCGCCGTGCTGATCATCGCCAGCCAGTGGCTCGTCGACCCGCGCGCCGAGGCGGCCTTCGACGCCCCCAAGCGCCTGGTGACGCTGGTCGGCGCGGTCGTGGCGCTCGCGATGCTCGGGCCACGCGCGATCGGTGCCGCGGCCACGGCCGCGCCCCGCCACCGCGGCTCGGTCGCGCGCGCGGCGCTCGGCCTGGCGGTCGTGACGCTCGGGTGGGCGCTGGTCGCGGCGCTCACCGCGACGCGCACGCGGGTCGCGTTCGGAGGCTGGCGCGTGATCGCACTCTCGGCCCCGCTGGTGGCGATCGGCGCGGCCCGCGCGCTCGACGGCCGTGGCGAGCGCGTGCTGCTCGGCACGTTCTGGACGGCGTCGGCGGTGACCGCGCTCCTCAGCCTCGCGCAGCGGCTTGCGGGGCTCACGCTGTTCCAGATCGAGCAGCTCGGCGGACGGGCACACGGGATCGCGCTCGTCGGCAACGAGGGCCTGATCGGCCTGGTGATGGCGCTGGCGGCGACCAGCGCGGCCGCCGTGCTGTGGCGACCCGGCCCGGTGGCGGGATCGACCGACTGGCGCGCTCCGGGGGTGATGCTCGCGCTCGCCGTGAGCGCGCTCGCCGCGAGCGGCAACCTCACTGGCTTGCTGGCGCTCGCCGCCGGGGTTTCGGTCGTCGCCGTGCTGCGCTTCGGTGCCCGCGCGATCGCGTCGGGAGTGGGCGTGCTGGTCGCGCTCGGCGTGGTGGCGCTGGTGGTGCCGCCGCTCGCGCACCGAGTCACGGAGACCCTGCGCGCGGTCGGCCACGGCGACTGGAACGGTGTGTTGACCTACCGGCCGGTCGCGTGGCGCGCCGCCCTCGCGATGGTGCGGGCCGAGCCGTGGACGGGGAACGGCCCGGGCACGTTCGAGGCCGACTTCGTGCCGTTCCGGCTCGCCGCGGAGGTGGATGGGCGAGCGCGGCTCGCTCACCCCGAGCTCACCGGCCACTTCGCGAGCGCACACGACGAGTATCTGGAAGCATTCGCGTCCACCGGCGTGCCGGGCGGGCTGCTCGCGCTCGCGACGCTCGTGGCGCTGCTCGCCGGATCGGCCGCCCGCTGCATCCGTCCCCGCGAGAGCGGCGCGGACCTGCTGCGGGATCGGCTCGCGTTCGCCACCCTCGTGTGTGGCGCGGTCGCGGCGCTCACGTGGTTTCCCCTCCAGGCCGCGGCGACCCGCGTGCCGCTGCTCCTGGCCGCGGGCCGGGCATGGCGCGGGCTCGAGCGCGACGCCCCCGAGCTCGCCTCGGCTGCCGCACCACCTCGCGCAGCGCGCCCCCTCGGGGTGGCGATCCTCGTCGCTCTCGGGCTGCTCGCGCTTCCGGAGCTGCCGCGCTACTGGGCCGAGCACGTGACCTACAGGGTCCGCGCCCAGGTGGGTGCGCTCTTCGCACCGGGCGCGCGGCCGCCGTCACCGGCGCTGGTGGCGACCGTCGGCACCGAAGCAGCCTTCGCCGCGCGCTGGATCCCGGGCGATGCTCGAGCCCTGAGCGCGAGCGCCGCCGCCGCGCTGGTGGCCCGCGACGGACGGCTCGCGCTCGATCGCTACCGGCTCGCAGCCGCGCAGGGGGAGCGCGCCGAGCTCGACCTCAACGTCGGCCGCGCCCACGCGATCCTGGATCAGCGTGCGGCCGCCCTCGCTGCGTTCGTGCGCGCGATCTGGCTCGCGCCCGTCCTCGCGCCCGAGCTACCCGAGGCCGCCAGGCCGCTGGTCGCCGACGAGATCACGAGGCGCGAAGCGCTGCTCGCGAGCGGCGCGGCGGACGCGCTGCCGCCTTGGCCGCCGCCCGAGGCGCCATGACCACCCCCAGCACCCCACCGGCCGCTACGGCTCCCGCGCCGCGACTGTCGGCGCTCCCCGAGCGCGCGCCGTGGCGGGTCCTCGACGTGACGATCGCGGCGATCTCGATGTACGCCGCCCACCGGCTGTCGCCCACGTACCTCGCCGACCCGACTGCCACGCCGGCCCTGCAGGTGTCGCTGGTCCACGTGGGGGCGATGCTCGCCGCGGGCCACGCCGTCGGCCTCTACGAGCCGGCCGTGGCGCGATCTCGTTCGCTCGCACGCCGGCGCGGCGTCGCCGCCGGAACGCTCGCCGTCCTCGCCACGCTGCTCTTCTTCTACGTGGTGCGCTACGCGCCGATCGGCCGCTGGATCGCGGCGCTCGGCTGGCTCGGCACCACCGGCGGCGTGCTGCTCGGTCGCGAGCTCGCGCACCGCCGAGGCCGCGCCGCGCCGCGGGTGGTGTTGTTCGTCCACGAGGGCCCGCTGGTGCGCGCCACGGTCGAGGCGCTCGCGCGCGTCGGCGACGGGGCATTCCGGGTCCTTCCGCCGGTGCACGAGTCCGCTTCGCGCGACGAGCGAGCGGGCGAGCGTCTCCGCGACCTCTGCGCCGCGGGCGCCGTCGACGACCTCGTGGTGCCCAACGCGAAGGACGCGCTCGAGCCGTGGCTCCGCCCGGCGCTCGGCTGTCTGGAGCTCGGCTGCAGGCTCCTCACCGAAGCGGACTTCTACGAGGAGGTGCTCGAGCGCGTGCCGGTCGAGCACGTCCCCGCCGACTGGCTCCTGAGCCGCGGCTGGGACACCTCGGACCCATGGCGCGAGGTCGCCAAGCGCGCCACCGACGTGGCGATCGCGCTTGCCGTGACGCCGCTCGCGCTGCCGCTGGCAGCGGCCGCCGCGCTCGCGATCCGCCTCGACGACCGCGGCCCCGCCCTCTTCCCGCAGCGGCGGATCGGACGCTTCGGCCAGCCCTTCACGATGTGGAAGCTGCGCACCATGAAGGCGGGCGCCGAGGCCGGTTCGGCGCGCTGGACCGCCGCCGGCGATCCGCGGCTCACCCGCGTCGGCCGGCGCTTGCGCGTGCTCCGACTCGACGAGCTCCCCCAGCTCCTCAACGTGCTGCGGGGCGAGATGTCGTGGGTGGGTCCGCGCCCCGAGCAGCCGGAGATCGTCGCCGAGCTGGAGCGGCGGATCCCCTACTACGCGTGGCGCCACCAGGTGCGCCCCGGTCTCACCGGCTGGGCACAGCTCAAGCTGCCGTACGCGAGCTCGGTCGAGGAGGCCCGCCACAAGCTCGAGCTCGACCTCTACTACATCCGGCACCGCTCGTGGTGGCTCGACCTCGGGATCGTGCTGCGCACGGTCACGTCGTTCGCGCGCGGCGCACGATGAGCGGCGTGCGGTGAGGGACGCTGGCCGACCACGGCTCTCGGTGATCGTGCCGACACACGACGCCCGCGAGCTCACCCTCGCGTGCCTGCGCGCGCTGGACGCCAGCCTGGGTCTCGGGTCGCTCGAGATCGTGGTCGTCGACGACGGCAGCCGCGACGGCAGCTTCGACGCCATCGCTGCGGCTCATCCTCACGTGAAGCTGGTCCGCCTCGATCCGGGGTGCGGCTTCACCGTCGCGGTGAACACCGGCGTGGCGAGCGCGACCGGCCGCGACCTGGCGCTGCTCAACAGCGACACCGAGGTCGCGCCCGACGCCCTCGCGCGGCTCGTCGCCGCCCTCGACCGTGACGCCGCGCTCGGCGTCGCGGGCGCGGCGCTCGTGTATCCGAACGGCGAGGACCAGTGGTCGGCTGGCAGCGAGCCCTCGCTGGCGTGGCTCTTCGTGCTGAGCTCGGGCCTCGCGACGCTGGCGCACAGGCTCGCGGCCTACCGGCGGTGGCGCCGCCGCGACGGCGCGGGCCCCGAGGTCCAGCCCGTGGGCTGGGTGCCAGGGGCGGCGATCGTGGTCCGCCGCAGCGCCTGGGAAGCGGTCGGGCCGCTCGACACGCGCTTCGCGCTCTACGCCCAGGACCTCGACCTGTGCGTCCGCGTGCGCCGCGCCGGCTGGAGTGTGGCGCTGGTGCGGGGCGCGCGGGTCGTGCATCACCTCGGCGCGACGATCGGCGCGCTCCCCGAGAGCTCGGCCGACCGCGCCCAGCGGGCGCTGCTCTGGACCGACCTGGTGCGGTGGGCGCACCGGGCGCGCGGGCCGCGTTTCGGCCACGCGGCCCGTCACGCGCTCTTGGCGGGCGCGTGGCTGCGGGTGGCGCTCACCGCGCTCGGGGCCCTGCCGCGCGACCGTCGCGATCGCGCGGCGCACGGCGCCGCGATCGCCGCGCTCACCGGATTCGACGTCACCCGCGACGCGCCGAACCGGTGAGCGAGATCCCGAGCTGCTCCCAGGCCCAGGCGATCCGCGCGGCGTCGTGATGGCTGCGCAGCACGGCGTGTCCTGCGGCGATCAGATCCGCTCGCCGTGAGTGGTCGGCACCGAGCGCCTCGATCGCGGCGATCATCTCGCTCGCGTCGTCCGCGACCAAGAGCTCGATGCCAGCGCGACAGGCGAGGCCGGCGGCCGCGGCGCGGGAAGCGATCACCGGCGTCCCGCGCGCCCACGCCTCGAGGATCTTCATCCGCACCCCCGATGCCACACGCAGCGGCACCACCAGTACCCCGCGGGTCGCGAACGCCTCGGCGCTCTCGCGCGGCGAGGGATGGAAGTGGATCCTCCCTTCGTCGACCCGCCCGAACGACCCCGCGCCGCCGAACACGTGGAGCTCGGCCGCACGGAACCGCGCCTCGACCTCGGGCCACACCCGCTCGAGGAACCAGCGCGCGCCGTCGCGATTCGGCAGCCACCCATCGACGCCCAGCAGAACGAGCGGAGGATCTCCCGCGAGCCGCCGCTCACCCGGCGGTAGCTCCTCGGGAAAGGGCGGGCCGATCCACTCCACCCGCGCGGCGCGGCCGGCGAGCGCCGCGAGCGCGTCACGATCGCGTGTCGAGAGCGCGACCGTGGCCGCCGCCGCGCGGACGGTCGCCGCTTCGTCGGCACGCACGCGTCGCGCTTCCAGGCCGAGCCACGGCGAGAGCGGCGCGCTGGCCACCGCGGCGAGCCCGCTCCAGAGCTCGCTCTCGACGTTCTGCGCCCGCACCACCACCGGCGCGCGCCCGGCGACCCCGGCGCTCACCGTCGCGAAGAGCTGCGGCTGCTCGACCACCACGACCTCGGCCGCGTCGCGCGTGAGCGCCGCGCCCACCGCGCCCCCAGCGCCGGGTGCGCGTGCCGGGTGAACGTGACCGAGCGGCGCGCCGCGAGCGCCGCGAGCCCCCCGCCGAGCCAGCTTCGCGCGGGGGAAGTCACGACCCGCAGCTCGCACCCCGCGCCGCGAGCGGCGTCCTCGCCGGTCCGCCGATCGTCGCGCTCCGTCACCGCCGCGATCACGGTCAGCCGGTGACCGCGCGCGGCGAGCGCGCTCACGGTGCGCTCGACCAGGAGCCTCCCGCCGTCGACCGGTGGCCAGGGTGGCTTGGTCGTGACCCACAGCCACCTCAACGCTCGCCTCCGCGTCGGCGCCGCTCGGCGGCGTCCCGCCACAGCACGTCGAGCGCGGCGACGGGCGCGTCCCAGCCGTGCTCACGCTCCACCAGTCCTCGTCCGGCACGTGAGAGCCGTGTGCACAGCTCGCGGTCGTTCAGCGCCCTCACCACCGCCGCCGCGAACGAGTCCGCCTCGCCGGCGACGAGCAGGTGCTGCCCGTCCTCGACCGCGAGGCCCACGATCGCCGCCGGCGTCGCCACCACCGGGGTTCCGGACGCGAGCGCCTCCAGCACCTTGAGGCGGCTGGCCCGAGCCGGCGCGAAGCGGCGCCACCGCCACCTCGGAGGCCCGCAGACTCGCCGCGAGATCGTCGACCGGCCCCACCAGCTCGACCCGGGTCGAGCGGCGCGCGGCATGCCTGACCCGGCGGTGCGGCCGCGCGCCCACCAGCCTCACGAAGGCGTCCGGGCGCTCGCGAAGTACCCGCGGCCACACCTCGTCGAGCAGCCAGCACGCCGCGTCCACGTTGGGGAAGTAGCCGAGGTTCCCCGTGAAGATCACCGAGCCCGCACCGCGCGGCGCGGCTCCGGGCGAGAACCGCTCCCCGTCGACGCCGTTGCGATTCACCGAGAGGCGCGGATGAGCACCGATCGCGAGCCGGTCTCTCTCGGTCACCACCGTGACGTGGTCCCAGCGACCGAGGAGCGCCTGCTCGAGCGAGCCGAGACGCCGCGACTCCTCCGCCGCCAAGCGCCCCACGAGCCACGCGTCCCGCTCCGCGCGCTGGCGCATGTTGAACGACAGCGAGTCGATCAGGTCGAGGACCCGCGGCAGCGCCGGCGGCAGCGCGCGCTCCACGGCGGGGGCGAGCCGTGCGAGTTGCACGTGGACGAGGTCGAAGCCCGGCGCCGCGGCGACGAGCTCGCCGATCACGCGCGCGAACCCGCGGGTATCGAAGAGCCCACTCTGGAGCGGCTCGCCCGAGATCAGCGCTCGGGCCACGCCGACGCCTCGCCCGAGCGCTCCTCCGTCGGCCGCCACCACCCGCTCCACCCGTAGCCGCTCGCGCATCGCCTCGCACGCCGCCGCGTCGGCCTCTTCGAACGCGAGCAGCGTCACGCGATGCGAGCGGCCGAGCCGAAGAAGCTGCTCGACGGCGCGCACCTGATACCCGACCCGCGTCGGGAACGGCACCCGCGGTGTGACGAAGAGAACGCGCACGGGTCACGCACCTAACCCGGATCATTCATGAAGCGTCCTACTGCGGCCGCCGATCGTCGGCACTTTGGGGCGTACTCGCATTTCCGGTCCTCGACGTACTGTGGGTACGTCTGCGGACCGAACACGCTGCGCTCGCCCCAAGCTGCTCGACGCTTGGCGGCCTCGCTACGGACTTTCATGAATAACCCGGGCTAACACGCGGCCCGAAACGAATCGAGCCCCCCGGCGAGAACGCCGGGGGGCTCGTGTCGACCACGACTGGGACGGGTCAGGGCACCGGGATCAGCGAGTGGCTCGCCGCGGCGGCGCTGTCGAGCGGGGCGGCCGGGCTGCTCGCCACCGCCGTCTTGCCCTCGAACAGCGTCGTGATCCAGCCCTGCGACGCCGCCACGTCCGCGGGCGGCCAGGTGTTCGCCGGCACCAGGGACACGGTGGTGTTCAGGTTCGCCTGCATGAAGCCCGAGTCGTACGGAGTCGGCATCGCGCTGCTGCCGACCAGCACCTTGTTCGCCACGGCCTGGAAAGGCGCGTAGGTCGGAGTCGGCGGCTGGGGCGCGACCGGGATGGACACCGGCACCACCGGGTGCTCCTGCTCGTCGAAGATCGCGATCTGCTCCTGACCGAGCGGGTACCAGCCCGGCGTCGTGCCGCACGCGAACGGACCCGTCCAGATCTTCTGATCGCGCCACGCGATCACGCTCGTGCCCTTGGTGAACACGGTCGCGTCCTTGCGGTAGCGAAGGTCGAAGTTGGTCGCGAGCGGCTGGCGGTTGTCCGCCGCCGAGAAGTCCACGAACTTCCCGTAGAACGTGTAGTGACCGTCGGTCGTCGTGTCGGCATCCGTTGCGCTCGCCTGGATCGACACCAGCGAGTCGCCCTCGGCGACGCCGGTCGAGGCGTTCACGTACTGGTAGTCGCCGACCAGCGTGTTCTGGTTGGTGGCGTCGCCCGTGCCACCCGCCGCGAAGTAACCCACGTCACCCGGCGAGCGGTCGGTGCAGTTGTTGATCGTGTCGACGGTCACGAAGCCGCGCGCCAGGCTGTCACCGAGGTTGCGCCCGGCGCAGCCACCGAAGACCGACGAGAACTGACCGGTGAGCGACGCCTTGACGTGTGCGACGAAGTCCGGCGGAAGCTGGGTGAACGGCAGCTTGTCCGCGCAGCTCGCGAAGTTGATGTCCTGGGAGCGCTCACCCTTGGGGCTGATCGTGTCCTGGGGATCCTGCCCGGCCGACGCCGTGGCCGGCATCTTGCCGGTGCGGATGATCTCGCCGAGGTCGAGCGTCTGCGAGTCGTAGCCGGTCAGGTAGACGTGCATGCCGAGCACCGCCACGCCGAGGTCGCTCCATACGGTGACCTTGGCGAGCACGGCGGTCGCCGAGGTGTTCACGACGGTCATGTAGGTGGTCGGGCCGGGCTGCTTACCCGCGGCGGGCGCCTTCAGCGTCGCCTCGAAGTACGGCAGCAGCAACGTCGCGGCCGGCTGGTTCGAGATCGCCCTGGCGTTGAACTCGACGGCGCGCGCGGGCGTCGTGGCAACGGCCAAGGCGACCAGCGCCGCGGCCAGGATCACCGTTCGCTTCATGGTCATGGGATGTCCCTCGTGTACGGTGCTCGTGGGTCGGTGGTAGGTGGGCGTCAGGCGTCGCTCCTCACGGCCACATCACGAGGTCGTGCGAGCCCACGGTGTTGGTGGCGCTGTCGAGCGCCGCCGCCGGGGAGGTCGTCGAGTAGCCGCTCGCGCCCGTGCCTTCGAGCACGCTGCTCACCCAACCCTGCGCCGCCGCGGGATCCACCGGCGGGTTCGAGCCGGCCGCCGCCACCGAGGTGTTGAGGTTGAGGTAGAACCAGCCTGAATTCGCCGCCACCGGGAGCGCCGCGCTGCCGACCACCACACGCTGCGCCATCGCGCCGAACGGCGTGCCGCCGATCGCGGTCGGGTTCTCCTGATCGTCGAAGGCGACGATCTCCTCCTGCGCCAGCGGCAGGAAGTTGGGCCCGCTGCCGCCGCAGGTGAAGGGCGCGCCGGCGACCTTCGGGTCACGCCACACGATCAGCGACGACGACTTCCCGAAGGCACCGCTCTTCTGGTAGCGCGCCGCGAAATTGGTCGCGAGGGGCTGGCGACGGTCGGAGGCGGTCCAGGCGTTGTACTTCCCGTAGAAGGTGTAGTTGCCAGGCGTCGACACCAGCGGGTCGTTGGCGTTGTTCGCAGCGACGCTGACCACCGGCGCGCCCCGCGAGACCTTGTTGCGGGTATCGAGGAAGTACGCGTCCGACCACAGCACGTTCTGGTTGGTCAGGTAGACCGCGTAGCCGGGATTGGCCGGGTCCAGCAGCGCGCAGGCATTGACGGTGTCGATGGTGACGTACCCGCGCGCCACGCTGTCGCCGTAGTTCAGGCCCACGCAGTTGCCGCCGTAGAAGGTCGTCCCTTTGCCGGTCAGCGAGTTCTTGAGGTGGGTCGTGTAGTTCGCCGGCAGGTTCGGAGTCGGCAGGATCCCGTTACAGCTCGCGAAGTTGATGTCCTGGGACACCTGCCCGTGGGGGCTGATCTTGTCCCCCGGATCCTGACCCGCCGACGCGGTCTGCGGCATGATCCCGTTGATGATGTCGCGCATGTTGATGGTCTGGACGTCGTACCCGGTCAGGTAGACGTTGAAACCGAGCGCGAGGACGCCGAGGTCCGTCATCACGTTCACGTGCGCGAGGACCGCGGTGGCCGAGGCGTTGTTGATCGAGAACACCGTGGTCATCCCGTCCGCCTTCGCGAGGTTGACCTCGAAGTACGGGATGAGCACCGTGGCGCCGGGTGAGCGGCCGACCACGTTCAGCGCAGGATTGTAGATCTGGGCGTGGGCCGGAGTGGCCGTCCACCCGAGCACGACCACGGACAGGGCTACCAACAGCCTCTGGATGGTTCGCATGTAGGTTTTCCTCGATCGACTTCGGTGTTCGGGATCACAGACGACTTCGGGTATTACGCCGGCGCTAAGTACCGGTCAAGTAAAACTTTAGAGACAAAACGGGCCCGTGGCGTTCCAGCCTCGGAAGCAGGCCCCCGCCCGTCACGGCTTTGCCGCCAGCGTCCACGCGTACAGCCCGCCCTGACTCGGACACTCGCGGCGATCTCCGGCGAGCCCAGGGTCGACCTCGTCGGCGAACGACGAGACGACCTCGCCGCGGCCGTCGCCGTCGAGGTCCACCACCTCGACGTGTGCGGCCCGGCACTGCTCCGGATGGCGCGGGATCGCGTCGGCGACGCGCTCGAACCCGCCGCTCGACGTGCCGCGGAACACCCACGTCGAGCCGTCGTCGGTCACGCCCACCAGGTCGGCACGCCCGTCACCGTCGAGGTCACCGAAGGCCAGCGAATGCACGCCGCGGTTGGTCTTCTGGACGGCCAGCGCCGTGCGACTCCACAGCCCGTCCGTGCCACGCCGCAGCACGTCCACCCCGGTGCGCCACTCCTCGCCCTCGAAGCTCAGGTAGCCGACCGCCAGCGCCGACCTCCCCGTGCCGTCGAGGTCCGCCGCGGCGAGCGCGTTCACGAACCCGTTGCGACGCAGCGCCGGCACGTCCTCCGCCTTCCACGAGCCGTCGGGCTGGGCGAGGTTCACGATGTCGCGCCGGCCCAGGAAGCTCGTGCCGGCGGCGAAGTCGTTGCGGCCGTCGCCGTCGAAGTCGCCGAGGACCAGCGCCGCGCCGAAGTTCTGGCGCGGGTCGGTACCCTGGTCGACGCGCTTCCACGCGCCGTTACCGAGGTTGAGGTAGAGCACCACGCCGTGGGCGCCCGCGACCTGCTGCTTCGAGGCCCCGCCCCCACCTCCCATCATGCGCGGCCCCTCACCGAGGGCGAGGAGGTCGAGGCGACCGTCGCCGTTCCAGTCGACGAGGGTCACACACCGCGACGAGAAGCCGACGAAGCCGCTCGACGGCAACGTGAAGTCGAGGCCCTTTCCGCCATCGCGGAAGTGGCCCTGGCCATCGCCGAGCAGCACCATGAGGCCGCGAAGGTGAACGCCGAGCGCGAGGTCGGCGTGGCCGTCGCCATCGAGGTCACCGACCGCCACGTCGCCGTAGTCGTAGTCGAGCCCCGGCCACGAGAGGCCCTTCCAGCGCTTCCAGTCTCCGGCGCCGTCGCCGAGGAAGATGGCCGGCGCGCCCCACGACTTGCGCGCCGGGCCGTGCACGAGGTCGAGGTGGCCGTCGCCGTTCGCGTCGGCGATCGCGAAGCCCTCGCGCCACTGGCCGCTCTTGGGCAACCCACGGCCGAAGTCGACGAACGGCATCGGCTTCCCGACCGGCAGCTCCACCCGATACGAGTCCTCGATGGCCGCGAGGCTGGCGGCGGTCGGCTGGGGATTCGTGACCGGCACCGGCTCCTCGGGCGGCCGGTACACCTTGTAGTACCAGTAATCGGCGTCCTCGCCGGTGATCTCGACCGGAATCGACCACACGGTGCGCACGGTGTGCGCGTCGACCTTGGTGCCCTGCGCGCGCGGCAGCTTGTCGACGAAGTACTGGCGGCCCTGGTCGTCGGTCAGCCACTGGCCATCGGGCGGTGTCGGCCCCGGATCGGCCGGCACGTCCGCGCTCTCCGCCGCGGCGGTCGTAGGCACACTCGTGGCCTCGACGGGGGTGCTCGGCGCGTGCGACGCGCAGCCGAGCGCGCTCGCGAGCATCACGGCGCCCGTCACACCCAGGCCGCGAGCGATCCGCCTACCCAGGATCCATCGACTGTCGTCGTTCGTCATCGAGCGATCGCTCCTCTCGAGCCCGGACTCGCCCCGGCTCGGCGCGCGCGAGGATATTGACCCACTGCCCAGGCGACCAGGGTCACGGCGCGGGCGTCGCCGCCGCCGGCTCGCTCGACGGCGACGGGGGCGCCGCGAGCCACCCCTGGCGGGCGATCTCGTCGGCGATCGCCCGCGCGACCAGGTGGTGGGCCTGGGTGCTCGGATGCGGATCGACACCCGGCACCCGCAACCGCTCCGGACCCGCGCGGGGCGCGAGCGCGGGCCGCAGATCGAGCGCGGCGAGGCCGTTGGCGCGCGCGAGCGCGGCGACCTGCGCATGCAGCTCCCCGAACGGGTAGCGAGCGCCGAGCGGGAAATCGAGGAGCGGAAAGATCGCCACCAGCACGGGTATCCCGCGCTCGCGTGTGATCTCGCCGAGGCGCGCGAAGGCGTCGCGGCACTGCTGCCAGCCCGGGTGATCGTCCGCGTGGAGCCGGTGGTAGTACGCGACCAGGGCGTGATACCGGCGGGTGTTCTCGAGGCGCTCGAACGCGAGGCGCGCCAGGGCGCTCGCCCGCGTGAGCCCCGCCCAGGCGCCGAGCGGCTCGCGGCGCAAGGTGGGCTCGCGCAGCGCGTCTCGCTTGAGCGGGTGCCACTCGTCCTCGGGGTCGTTGAGCACGTAGCCGAGCACGATCACGTCGGGCGCGAGCTCGAGCCCCCCCTTGTTCTCGAGCATCCGCACCTCGTGGGCGGTCGAGTAGCCCTCGTGGGCGTAGTTGATGGGCTCGACGCGCGCGCCGGGTACGCCCTCGGCGGCCAGCGGCGCGAGCAACGCGCAGTAGTTGCGATCGATCGCGACGTCGCGCGCGAACGTGAAGCTGTCCCCCAGGCACAACACGCGGCGGACGTCGGGCCGCTTCTCGACGGCGTGCTCCACGTCGTGGAACTCGCGCGAGTTGAGGCGGATCTTCGCGGGAAGCTCGCGCGGCCCGCGGTGCACGGGCGGCGCGACGAGGCGCGCGCCGATCTCGCCCGCCGCCGCCATCGCGCCGAGCAGCCCCACCAGCGCCGCCGCGCGCACCTCGTCCGCGCCCGCGGCGGGCCTGGAGGAGGGCCGCCGGAGCGCTCAAGAGCCGAGCCGCTCGAGCGCGGCGTTCGCGAAGTAGCGCACCATCGGGTCGGGGTCACCGAGCGCCCGGGTGAGCGCCTTTGCGTCGAGGACGCCCGGCCCGCCATAGCGCCACAGCGCCCAGATCGCGCGCTGGCGCACGGTGAGGTCGTGACTGGCGAGCGCCTGGATCAGCGCCGGCGAGGCCGCGCGCGGCCCTCGCGGAAGATCTCGCCGAGCGACCACGCGGCGCCTTGCCGAACCTCGCGATCGTCGTCGTCGAGGGCGCGGCGCAGCACCGGCACCGCGGCGGCGACGCCCTTGCGGATCGCGCCGAGCGTCACCGCCGCCCACTTGCGCACCTCGATCACCGGATCGTAGAGCGCGTTCATGAGCGGCTGGAGCGCGGCGCCGTCGGCGCCGGTGTTCCACACCGCCACCGCCGCCTCCTGGCGGACCTCCTGGTCGTCGTCGGCGAGCATGCGCATCAGCGCCGGCACGGCGGCCTCCGCCGCCGAGCCGATCTTGGCGAGCGCACGCGCCGCTTGCTGGCGCACGTTCGCGACCCCGTCCTCGAGCGCCGCGATGAGCGCCGGCACCGTCGGGGCCGCGGCACGATCCATCTCGCCGAGTGCGAACGCCGCACCCGCGCGGATCGTGGGGTCGGCGTGCAGGAGCGACTCGACCAGCGGCGGCACCGCCTCCTCGCCGATCCGGGCCAGCGCCCACGCCGCGCGGGTGCGGACCTGCGGCGACGGGTCGACCAGCGCACGGACGAGCGCCGGGATCGCGAGCCGCGAACCCGCGCCGATCATGCCGAGGGCCATCGCGGCGCGGTCTCGCGCCCGGTCGGCGGGGTCGGCGAGGACCTCGATCAGGCTGGACGTCGCCGCCACACCGGCGGGTCCATAGGCCGAGAGCGCGTCGGCGACGTCGGCGCGCACCTCGGGATCGGCGTCGCCGAGGGTCTCGATCAAGACCGGCAACAGCGCGATCGACGCCAGGCCGAGCCGCTCGCAGGCGAGCGCGCCGGCGCGCCGGTCGAGGGCGTCGCCGCCGCGCAGCATGCCGCCGAGCGGCGCGAGCGCCTCGCCGCCGAGCTTGCGCAGCGCGTTCCCGGCCCACTCGGCGGCGTCGTTGTCGCGGCCGAGCAGCACGCGCGCGACGCCCGGCACGGCGCGGCGCGCGAGCGCCGGCACGCGCCGCAGCGCGGGCCACGCGAGCTCGAAGAGGCTCAGTCCCGCCATCGGCTCGGGCTCGGTCCGCTGGCCGCCACGCGCGTCACGCGTGGAGCGCGGCGTCCTTTCGCGCGGCGCTCGGCGGCGCGCCGGGGCGGATGCGCTCGGCGCTCAGGACGCCGGTGGTGCGGCGCAGGCTGCGCAGCAGGCCGTCGAGCTGGCGCAGGTTCTTGACGTCGATCGTGAACTGCAGCTCGGCGCGGCCGTTCTTGAACGAGCGCGTGTCGGCGCGGGTGATGTTCACACCCTCGGCGCTCACCAGCTTGGAGACGTGCCCGAGCGCCCCGCGGCGGTCCTGGATCAGCACCCGGATGCGCGTCGAGCGCACCAGCTCGGGTGTCTCGGGCCAGGTGACGTCCACGCGCCGCTCGGGCTCGCTGGCGAGCCCCGCGGGACAGAGCGCGTCGTGGACCGTGATGCCGCGCCCGCGGGTGATGAAGCCGATGATCGGGTCGCCCGGGATCGGGGCACAGCAGCGCGCGAAGCGCACCAGCACGTCGTCGAGGTCGGCCACGCGCACGGCGCCCGCGGTGCGGCGCGCGGCGCTCTTCACGATCTTGGCGAGGCGCGTGGGCTTGGGCGCGAGCGGCTCGGGGACCAGCTCGGCGATCACCTTCTCGACCGCGAGCCGGCCGTGGCCGACCGCGGCGGTGAGGTCATCGGCGGTCGAGAGCCCGAGCGCCTCGAGCGCCTTCGCGAGGCGATCGCCCCTCTCCACCTTCTTCCAGCTCGTGTGCGCGCGCTTGAGCTCGCGCTCGATGAGGGCGTGGCCCACCTCGCGGCTGCGCTCGCGCTCGACGGTGCGCAGCCAGCCGCGGATCTTGGTGCGCGCCCGCGACGAGCGCACCCACTCGAGCCAGTCGCGGCTCGGGTGGCCGCTCGGCTGGGTGAGGATCTCGACGGTCTGGCCGCTCTTCACCTCGTGGCGTAGCGGCACCCAGCGCCCGTCGATGCGCGCGCCGATCGACTGGTGGCCGACCTGGGTGTGGATCGCGTACGCGAAGTCGAGCACCGTGGCGCCCTTGGGCAGGCGCCGGATGTCGCCCTTGGGCGTGAAGCAATAGACCTCGTCGGGGTAGAGGTCCATGCGGAACGCCTCGAGCGCCCTCCGCGGGGTCCTCGATCTCGGCGAGGGTCGACATGAGCTGGCGCAGCGGCGCGAACTTCGAGGCCTCGTCGGGCGCGAGTTTCCCGCCCTCCTGGCAGACCCAGTGCGCGGCGATGCCTCGCTCCGCCACCTGGTCCATCTCCTCGGTGCGGATCTGCACCTCCATGCGCCGCCCCTCGAAGCCGACCACGGTCGTGTGCAGCGACTGGTAGAGGTTGTCCTTGGGTGCCGCGATGTAGTCCTTGAAGCGCCCCTCGACCGGCGCCCACTGCGAGTGGATGAGGCCGAGCACCTGGTAGCACTGCGCCGGCTGGCGCACGAGCACGCGGAAGCCCACCACGTCGTGGACGTTGTCCACGTCGATCCCCTGGCGCTCCATCTTGCGGTGGATCGAGTAGAGGCTCTTGAGACGCCCGTACACCTTGGCGATCACGCCGTTTTGCTGGAGGAGCCGCTGGATCTCGTCCTGGGCGCGCTTGATCCACGCCTCGCGCAAGCGCCGCTCCTTCGCCAGGTGGCGTTCGATGCGCGAGCACGCCGCGGGCTCGACCACCTTGAACGACGACTCCTCGAGCTCGTGGCGCATCCAGCTGATGCCGAGCCTCCCCGAGAGCGGCGCGTAGATCTCGAGCGCCTCGCGCGCCAGCCGCTCGCGCTCGTCGCGCGGGCAGCGCTCGAGGTGGCGCATCTCGTCGAGGCGGTCGGCGAGGCGGATCAACAGGATCCGCACGTCGCTCACCATCGCCAGCAGCATGCGCCGGAAGCTCTCGAGGTCGCGGCTCGGCTCGACCGTGAAGCGCAGGCGCGCCAGGTCGGTGATGCCCTCGACGATGCGCGTGACCTTGGGGCCGACCGCCGCGACCAGCTCCTCGCGGCTCGCGTAGCCGATCTCGAGGATGTCGTGGAGCAGCCCCGCCGCGATCGTCGGCGAG
Source organism: Deltaproteobacteria bacterium (assembly GCA_016713535.1). GTDB lineage: Bacteria > JADJOY01 > JADJOY01 > JADJOY01 > JADJOY01 > JADJOY01. Next base: position 35,954 of record JADJOY010000021.1, on the reverse strand, counting down.
TCCATGTAGAGCTCGCTCAGGATCCAGCCCACGTCGACCGGGTGGCCGAGGTACGGCTCGCCCGCGCGGCGCTCGTGGCCCTTGCGGACCGAGGCGCCCCAGACGTAGGCGCGCTCGATGAGCTCGAGGTCGGCGCGCGGCTGGTAGGCCTCGACCCGGTCGAGGATGTCGTTGACGCGCCGCACGGCCATGACGGAAGTCCTGAGAGCCCTGGGTCCGTGCGCGAGCGCTCAGCTCGTCGGCAGTCCCGGCGGCGCGAGCCGGCGCGCCGCGCGCGCCCGCTCGGCGCGCACGATGGCCGCCAGCTCCTCGCGGGCGCGGTCGAGGTCGTCGTTCACCACCACGTAATCGTAACGGCTCACGACCGCGAGCTCCTTGGCGGCGGCTGCGAGCCGGCGGCGGATCGTGGCGTCGTCGTCCTCGCCGCGGCCGCGGATGCGGCGCTCGAGCTCCGCCGCGGAGGGTGGCAAGACGAAGACGAGCGCCGACTCGGGCATGCGCTCGCGGACCTGGAAGGCGCCCTGGGTGTCGATGTCGAGGATCAGGTCGACGCCGTCGGCGCAGGCGCGCCGCCACTCGGCGACCGGCGTGCCGTAGCGGTGGCCGTGGACCTCGGCCCACTCGAGCAGCTCGTCGTCGCGGACCAGCGCGGCGAAGCGCTCCGGGCTCACGAAGTGGTAGTCGACGCCGTCGCGCTCGTGACCGCGCGGCGCGCGGGTGGTCGCCGAGACGCTGAAGCGAAGCCCCGGCAGCCCTTCGCACAGGCCACGGCCGAGGGTGGTCTTGCCGGTGCCCGAGGGCGCCGACAGCACGAACAGGATGCCGCCGCCGCGTGGCGCGAGCGGCGGGAGGGCGAGCACCGTCAAGCGAGCGCCTCCGCTTCCGGCTCGGGCAGGCCTTCGCCCTTGTCGAGCCGTACGGCGAGGGTCTCGGGCTGGACCGCGGAGAGCATCAGGTGTCCGGTGTCGAGCAGCAGCACCGCGCGGGTCTTGCGTCCCTGGGTGGCGTCGATGACGAGCCCGCGGGCCTTGGCATCCTCGCGCAGCTTGCGGATCGACTGGCCGGCCGGGTTGAGCACCGCCACCACGCGCGACGCCATCACCAGGCTACCGAAACCGACTCCCACCAGCTTGCGCGCCATGCGCGGCTCCCTGTGCCGCTGCCGCCGCACCGCGCGGCAGAGCGTCGAGCGATCACTCGAGGTTCTGCACCTGCTCGCGAAGCTGCTCGATGTGCGACTTCATCTGCACGATCTCCTGGGTGGTCGCGGCGTTCGAGAGCTTCGAGCCGGTGGTGTTGGCCTCGCGGAAGAGCTCCTGCACCAGGAAGTCCAGCTTGCGGCCGACGTGCCGCCCCCGCAAGAGCTGGCGCGCCTGGGCGATGTGGCTCTTGAGCCGCGTCAGCTCCTCGCGCACGTCGCTGCGATCGGCCAGGAGCGCCACCTCCTGGGCGAGGCGCTCGGGCGAGATCTCGACCCCCCGGGCCAGCTCGGCGATGCGAGCCGCGAGCGCCCGCCCCTGCTCCTCGGCGACCTGCGGCGCGCGCTCGGCGAGCGTCGCGGCGCACTGCTCGATGGCGTCGAGGAGGACGCGCGCGTCGGCCACCAGCGCCTCTCCCTCGCGCTCGCGCATCGTGGCGAAGTCGGCAAGTGCTTTGTCGACCGGCTCGGCGAGGAGCTCCCACGAGCGCTCGGCGCCCAGCGGTCCACTGCTCGGCGTCGCCAGCTCGCGCAGCGCGAGCAGGGTCTCGAGCTTGACCTCGTCGGCGAGCCCGAGCGACGCGGCGAGCTCCGAGAGCGCCTCGCGCAGCGGCCGGAGCCGCTCGGGCGCGAGCGAGCCCGCGAGCAGGTCGTTCGGCGGAGTGAGCCACACCGAGACCTCCACCCGCCCGCGCTTGGCGTGCTTCTCGACCGCCTCGCGGATCTTGGGCTCGGCGCTCGCCATGTCGCGCGGCAGACGCACGTGGACGTCGAGGAAGCGATGGTTCACTCCGCGCACCTCGACCGACACGCGGCCGAAGTCGCCCGCGGCGTTGGCGCTGCCGAACCCGGTCATGCTGTGCACGCGTCCTCCTTGGTTGCCGACCTGCCACCGAGCGCCGCCAGCAGCTCGGCCCCCGAGACCACCGCGGTCCCCACCTTGCCCACCACGATCCCCGCCGCGGCGTTCGAGATCCGCGCCGCCAGCGCGCGCTCGACCCGCACCGCCTCGCACAACCCGAACGTGCCGATCACGGTGTCGCCCGCGCCGGTCACGTCGAACACGTCGCGCGCCATGGTCGGGATGTGAACGGGACGCGCGGCGCGCGAGAAGAGCGTCATGCCGTCCTCGGCGCGGGTGACCAGCACCGCCTCGCAGCGCAGGCTCTCGAGGATCTTTCGGCCGGCGCGCGCCAGTGCACGCTCGTCGCCGATCTCGATCCCGGACATCGTCGCCGCTTCCTTCAGGTTGGGCGTCACCACGCTGGCACCGCGGTAGACCGCGAAGCGCGGCGGCTTGGGGTCGACGAGCACCGGGACGCCACGGCGGCGAGCCTCGCTCATGAGCTGCTTGAGCACGCTCGGCTCGAGGCTGCCCTTGGCGTAGTCCGAGATCACCACCGCGTCGACGCGCGCGAGGCGCTTGGCGAGCGCCTTCGAGAAGGCGCTCATGGTGCCGGGCGCCGGGTCGCCCAAGTCCTCGCGGTCGAAGCGCACCACCTGCTGGTGCTGGGCGACGACGCGGGTCTTCTCGGTGGTGCGGCGCCCGGCGGCGGTGATGACGGCGCACGGGTCGATCTCGAGGCGCCCGCACTCCTCGCGCACCCACCCGCCGAGGGCGTCGTCGCCGACCAGGCCGCCCAGGCTCACGCGCCCGCCCAGCGCCCGGATGTTGTGGGCCACGTTGGCCGCGCCGCCGAGGCGGAGGCTCTCGTCGACGACGTGGACCACCGGCACCGGCGCCTCGGGGCTGATGCGGCTCACCTTGCCCCACAGGAAGCGGTCGGCGATCAGGTCGCCGACCACCAGCACCTCGACGTCCGCGAAGCGCGCGACCACCTCCGCCGGATCGGTGGCCGGCACGACGGCGACCTTGCGCGGGCCGCGGCGACTCACGAGTGCGCTCCTTCGCCGCGCGGATGCTTCGCGACGACGCGCCGCACCGAAGCGAGCACGTCGTCGACCGCCAGATCCCTCATGTCGCGCGACCCGTCGCGCGGCGTCACCACGTGGTCGAGCCAGCCGTACGGGCCGGTGCGGTTCGGGTCGGCGGGACCGAAGAGACCCACCACGGGCGCACCCATCGCCACCGCGATGTGCATCGGCCCTGTATCGCAGCTCACCACCACCGAAGCTCCTCCCAGCACCACCGCGAGCGTCTTCAAGTCGGTGGCGCCCACCAGATCGCGCGCCGGGCTCGCGTGCGCGGCCGCCGCTCGGGCCCGCTCCACGTCCTGCGGGCCACCCGTCCATAGCACCGGACGGCCGAGAGCGTCACCGAGCCGCAGGGTCAGCTCGGCCCAGCGCTCGGCCGGCCACAGGTTCTCGGGCTTGCTGGCGCCGAGGTTGAGGACCACGTAGGGCCGCGCGATTCCCTCGAGCGCCGCGGCGGCGCGCTCGCGAGCCACCTCGGTGATCGGCAGGTCCCAGCGCACCGGCCCCAAGGGCAATCCGAGCGCCGCCGCGAACTCGCGGAACTGGTCGATCATGGGCGCCTGGCCCTCGCGCGGCGGTAGGTGCGCGGTGGCGAAGAGCCAGTTGCCCTCCTTCGAGCGGCGGCGGTCGAAGCCGACCCGCATGTGGCAGCCGGTGGCGAGCGAGACCGCGGCGCTCTTGAGCAGCCGCTGGGTGTCGAGCACCACGTCGAAGCGGCGCGCGCGCAGCGCGCGCACGAACGCGGCGCCCTGGGCGAGGAGGTCGTGGCGCGGGAAGAGCACGTGCTCGTCGAGAGCGCGGTGGCCTTCGAGGATCGGCCAGCTCTTGGGCTCGATCACCCACGTGAGGTGCGCCTCGGGCAGCGCCTCGCGCAGCGCGACGAGCAGCGGCATGGTGTTGACCACGTCGCCGATCGCGCCGAGGCGCACGATCGCGATGCGCGAGCCGGCGCCGAGCGTGAGCCCGGACGGCAGCACGCGCACGGGCTGCTCGGCGAGCGCAGCCGTCGCGTTCACGAAGCGCGCTCCGACGGGGCGGCGAGCGCCTCGTGGTAGGCCTCGTCGCGCGCGGCGCGCGCACCGCTTCCGGTCACCCGCGCCGCGTCCGGGAACTTCGCGAGCGAGCGCTCGAGGCGCGCCCAGTTGGAGGCGCGCTCGGAGGCCGAGAGCGATGGCACGCGCCGGGAGCGGTCGAGGTCGAGGACGAACACCCGCGGCGCGCTCGCGGCGGCGGGGCCCTTCACGAGCAACAGATTCCGCGCGTTGAGGTCGGCGTGGAGCACGCCGGCCGCGTGGAGCCGGCCGATCGCCGCTCCCACTGCGCGCCAGATCGCACACACCCGCGGCCCGTCGGGCGGCTCGCCGTCACGGGCGAGCGCCGCGAGCGTGTCGGCGAGGTCGCACCCGCCCTCGACCCAGCGGCTCACCACCGCCCCGCGATAGGCGCCCGAGCGCCCACGGCGCACCACCGCGAGCACCAGCTCCGGTGTGTCGACGCCGCGCGCGCGCAGCCCGCTCAGCGCGACCTCGGCGAAGGGGCGCGGTACCCGGTCGAAGAAGAAGCGGTCGCGGTTCACCTTCGCGACGAGACCGCCGCGCAGCGCGCGGCGGTACACGAAGGCACCGTCCATACCCGGCCAGCCGATCCGGAACGCTCCCCCGCGCCCCGAGAGCGGCCGTGGATCGAGCGCCGCCGCGGGCACGCCGCGGAGCGGGAGCCAGTCGTGACCCTCGACGGCAAGGGCCAGCTCGTCGCGCACCCACACGCGGCTTCGCCCGGGTCCGGTCCGCTCGCGGAAGCCGCGCGGGCACTCGACCCGGCTCACCCGCGCTCACCGTCCGCGAGCGCCGCGCGCACCAGCCCTTCGACGGAGTCGACTCCGATCCGATCCATGCAGTCCCACCACGGGCAGCGCGCGCCGATGCAGCGCTCGCAGTCTGGCACTGGGGGCAGGACGAATCGAGCGCGGGCCGAGAGCGCGCCCCAGCGCGCCGGCGACGAGGCACGGATCGGCGCGAACACGCCCACCGTGGCGGTCCCGAGCGCCGCCGCGAGGTGCATCGTGCCGGTCGAGCCGCTCACCACCACGTCCGCTTCGCCGAGGAGCGCGGCGTGGGCGAGCGGGCCCGCGTAGCCGACGTGGATCGGCGCGGCCGGCGCGGCGCCGGCGGCCACCGTGGCTGCGAGCGCAACCTCGTTCGGCGCGGCGGTCACGATCACGTCCACGTCGCCTGCGCGAACGAGCTCCCGCACCAGCGAGCGGTAGCGCGCCGCGTCCCAGTTCCGTGACGAGCCGCCCATCCCCGGATGGACGATCACCAGCGGGCGGGTCCGCGGCGCGGCCGCGCCGAGCGTGGCTCCGAGCCATGCCCGCGCCCGCTCTCGGTACGCGTCCGGCACCGCGAGCCGCGCCTCGGGCAGCGGCGCCGACCACAGCTCGGCCACCTTCGTCGGCCGCCACACGCCCGGCGCCGCGCTGCGAACGTCGCGCGGCGGCGCGGGCAGCGGCTCGGCCTCGCTCACTCCCGCGAGCCTCACCAGCTCGAGGTTGAAGTGCGCCTCCGAGTGGCGCGACGCCGAGCGGTGCTGGCGCGGCCGGAGCGTGTAGGCGAGCGCGTCGAGGTTCGCGAAGGCCCCCACGCGCACCGGCACGCCGAGCGCGGCCGCGATCCACCCGAGCGGCCAGCGCGGCCGGAAGAAGAACACCCGGTCGAAGCGCCCGCGCCGCACCAGCCCCGCGAACGCCCGCCACCGCGCCTTCCGCTTCCCGGGCAGCACCACGGTGCGCGCGACCCGCGGGTCGTGCGCGACCAGCTCGGCGTTCGCCTCCGACGCCACCAGCGTCACCTCGTCGCCGGCGCGCGCCAGTGCGTCGATCGCCGGCAAGGTCAGCACCAGGTCGCCGAGGCGATCGTCCCTCACCACCAGCGTGCGCATCCGCGTCCGTGCCTCATCCGAGTGGCGGCCAGCCACGTAATCCGGGTCGGTGCCCCGCCCGCGGCCGACCGTGCTAGGAGGCCTTACCTAGCACGCGCCGCCCCCACAGGAGACCCACACCGATGACTCGTGCCCACCGCTCCCTCGCTCTCGGCTCGCTGGTCGTCGCGCTCGCCACCGCGTGCGGCCCCCGCGTGCCGATCCCCGCCTCCGCCCGGCTCGGCGCCGAATACCCGTTCCCCGACGAGGAACGCCGCATCCAGGAAGTCGTGGACCTCGCCAAGGAGACGATGAAGCGCGACTACCCGGCCGGCACGCCAGCCAAGCGCGACGCCCACATCAAGGCCCACGGCTGCGTCCGCGCCGACGTCACCGTTCGCGACGACGTGCCCGCCGAGCTGCGCCATGGCGTCTTCGCCGCACCCGGTCCCTATCGCGCGTGGATCCGCTACTCGAACGGCCTGCCCAAGCCGCCCGAGGACAACGGCGACAACCTGCGAGGCATGGCGATCAAGCTGACCGGCGTCGCGGGGCCGAAGCTCATGACCGAGGAGGTGCGGACCCAGGACTTCCTGCTGGTCAACTACCCGGTGTTCATCGTCGCCGACCCCACCGACTACGTGGAGTTCGCGCGCGCCGTGTCCGAGGACAGCCCGCTCGGCTACTTCCTGGGCTGGAACCCGTTCGACTGGAAGATCCGCGACCTGCGCGCGCTGCTCGACGCCGTCGGCCAGGAGACGCCGAGCCTGCTCGCGGCGAGCTACTTCAGCGAGGTGCCGTACCGCATGGGCGAAGGCCAGGCGGCCAAGTTCGCGGCGAAGCCGTGCGCGTCGGTTGCGGCGACGATGCCCGACGATCCGTCGCCGTCCTACCTCCGCGAGGACCTCGTGAAGCGCCTCGCCGCGGAGCCCGCGTGCTTCGAGCTCGGCGTGCAGCTCCAGAAGGACGCCGTCGCGATGCCGGTCGAGGACCCGACCATCGAGTGGGACGAGGAGGTCTCGCCCTTCGTGCCGGTGGCCACGATCGAGATCCCCGCGCAGAAGTTCGACAGCCCGGCCCAGGACGCCTTCTGCGAGAACCTCTCGTTCTCGCCCTGGCACGCCTCGCCCGAGCTCCAGCCGCTCGGCGCCATCAACCGCGCGCGCCGCGTGATCTACGACGAGATCTCCAAGGTCCGCCACGGCCAGAACGCCGTGAAGCGCACCGAGCCGACCGGCTTCGAGAGCTTCTGAGTGCGCCTGCGGGTGGGCTGACGCCCACCCCTACACACCCACGCGCAAACTCGTGGCTGTGTAGGGGCGACCGTGAGGTCGCCCGGGAGCGGAGTCGATCGCTCCCACTCGCGTCCGCCCTCCGGCGCGCTCGCGCCCGCCGCTACTCCGGCGCCGTACCGGGAACACCGCCACCACCGACGCGGCGTCACTGCGTATCGCCGGGCACGCGACGCGTGCCCTCCCTCCACCGACACGCGCGGCTGTGTAGGGGCGACCGTGAGGTCGCCCGGGAGCGGAGTCGATCGCTCCCACTCGCGTCCGCTCCCCGGCGCGCTCGCGCCCGCCGCTACTCCGGCGCCGTACCGGGAACAGCGTCATCGCCGACGCGGCGTCACTGCGTATCGCCGGGCACGCGACGCGTGCCCCTCCCCTCCACTGACACGCGCGGCTGTGTAGGGGCAACCGTGAGGTCGCCCGGGAGCGGGAGCGAGCAGCTCACCAGGCTCTGCTCCCAGGCAGGCTCGCCCGGGCGATCCGGCGCTGCAGCTCGTAGCGGCGGCCGCGAGGCCGCCGAGGACCCGGACCGCTCGCTCCCACTCGTGTCCGCTCCCCGGCGCGCTCGCGCTCGCCGCTACTCCGGCGCCGTACCGGGAACAGCGTCATCGCCGACGCCGCGTCGTCGCGGATCGCCGGGCACGCGACGCGTGCCCCTCCCCTCCGCCGACACGAGTGGGTGTGTAGGGGCGACCGTGAGGTCGCCCGGGAGCGGAGTCGATCGCTCCCACTCGCGTCCGCTCCCCGGCGCGCTCGCGCCCGCCGCGACGCGCCGAACGTCCTCGCCGCTCGACGAGGGTGGCCGCTGTAGCGCCTCTCGAGGCCCAAAAACGGTCATTTCTCGCGGGAAATCGAGCCAGGCCGGCCTGTAAAGCATCAGCCGTACAATTTTGTAGAGCATCTGCTTTACGATTTTGTAAAGCATCAGCTTTACAACAGGGGCCGCGGGCGCCCGGGCGCGGCCCCTCGGCCGCGCCCGGATTCCCACCACCGGTTCACGCCTCGGGACGCCGCGAGCGCCGCAGGCGCCGCGCCACCAGCCCCACGCCGAGCGGTGCCAGCCACGGCCACGCGCTCGCCGCGGCGGAGACGTCGCTGCCGGGGACGATCGTGCAGCTCGGGTTGGTCGGGAAGGCGTCGCAGGCGTCACCGCGCCCGTCGCCGTCGGTGTCCACCTGGGTGAAGTTCGCGATCGTCGGGCAGTTGTCGAGCGAGTCGAAGATGCCGTCGCCGTCCTGGTCCGGCGCGCCGAGCCGGCAGATCAGGTCCCCCGCCGAGAAGTAGAGGTCACGACCGAAGGCGCCGCCGCGCCCGAACGCGAGGCCGCCGACCCGATCGATCATGAACGACGTGTTATCGGCCCTCGGCACCGTCGCGATGAGCTGCGCGGCACCGAACGGGTTCACCCGGTAGATGCGGGTCTGGGTGATCGCCGAGGGATCGGGCGCGTAGAGCGCGAGAACGTAGAGGTCGGCGCTGAAGCCGGGCACTCCCGGGCCGAACGCGACGTCGGCGTAGATCGTGAAGGCGGACGACGAAGCCGACCAGCTCGGAGGTAGCGTCGTCGCGACCGGTGAGGCGATTCCATAGGCCGAGGCTCGCAACTCCATCGGGCGCAGCCGCGTAGACGGTCGACGGGAAGCCGCTGCCGGAAGGGCTCGCGGCTTGATTGGGGACCGCGACCGGCCCCATGGAGCCCACGCCGAGCCCGAAATCGCCAGCCACGGCTCCCGCCGGATCGACGTCGGCGACCAACAACCCGCCACAACCGAGCCCGCACGACACGAGCTGAAGGGCCGATAGCGTGTTTCCGCTCGGTCCGCTGGGCACTTCGGCGAGCTTCAGGTAGCCGTGATCCCAGGTGCTCGGCGGCAACGCGAACACCGACGCCACTCCGGCGCCGCTCTGGGCGTAAATGGACGCGTTTCCGAGGACTCCGGCCGAGATCATCATCGCGTTCGGCAAGCTCGGGCCTTCCGTCATCGTGACCCCGAACCCGGGCCCGGGGATCATCGGGTCGAGCGCGAACGGCGCGATCGAGCCGTCCGGGTTCACCTTGAGCACCGCCGGCGAGCCGAGCGGGTTGGCGATGTACATGCCCTCACCCCAGCGCGTGGCCGGGTTGGTGAAGGCGATCTGGTTGGTCGGCAGCCCGCTGCCGACCTCGGACAGCACGTATCCAGGCGCCGTGCTGCCGCCGATCGTGCACTGGTCGGGCTCCGCTTCGGCCCACGCCGAGGACGCGAGCGCCATCGCCGTGAACAGGGATACCGGACCCTTCGTGAAGCTCCGCATGAGCACCTCCGCCCCCCCCGGGGATCGTGCTTACGGCGCCGACTCCGCCGGGACATCCGGCCAGCGATCGGCGCCCTGACGGTGCCCATCCACGCTCCCGGGATTGGAGCGCACAATCCAATCCCCCGTCCGGTCGGTCCGGACGGCACACCTGGCCACGGCTGCGGGGGCCTCTTGATCGCTCGTTCGGCGCGGGCGATCGTGGCGGCGCAGCCGCCGCCCACGTCACCTCTCGCGATCGGAGCCGCCCATGGACCTGCGCGACACGCCCGAGCAAGCCGCCTTCCGCCGCGAGGTCCGCACCTGGCTCGAGCGGAACCTCCCCGAGGGCTGGCGCGAGGGGAAGGTGCGCGAGCCCGAGGACGCCGCGGAGCGCGTCGCGTTCCTGAAGCGCTGGCAGAGGAAGCTCTTCGAGGGCGGCTGGGCCGGCCTCAACTGGCCGAAGGAGTACGGCGGGCGCGCGATCGGCACGATCGAGTACCTGATCTGGGCCGAGGAGTACACGCGCCTCGAGGCGCCCAACATGATCAACCTGTCGGTCGGCACGGCGCTGGTCGGGCCGACGGTGATCGCCCACGGCAAGCCGTGGCAGAAAGAGCGCTTCCTGCAGAAAATCCTGACCGGCGAGGAGATCTGGTGCCAGGGCTTCTCCGAGCCCAACGCCGGCAGCGACCTGGCGAGCTTGCGCACCCGCGGCGAGGTGCGCGGCGACAAGATCGTCGTCACCGGCCAGAAGACCTGGACGAGCTTCGCTCACCAGGCCGACTGGTGCATCCTCGTGGTCCGCACCGATCCCACCTCGGTGCGCCACAAGGGGCTCTCGTTCCTGCTGGTGGACATGCGAAGCCCCGGCATCACCATCCGGCCGCTGGTCGAGATGACCGGCGAGGCGTGGTTCAACGAGGTCTTCTTCGACGGCTGCGAGGTCCCGCTCGAGAACGTGGTCGGCACGGTGGACCGCGGCTGGGACATCGTCATGCACACCCTCGCCCACGAGCGCGGCAGCTCGGCGCAGCACGCGCGCCTCGCCGCCGAGGTCGAGCGGCTCATGGAGATCGCCAGGAAGACGCCGCGCGCGGACGGCACCACCGCCGCCCAGGACCCGCTGGTGCGGCAGAAGCTCATGGACTTCGCGGCGCAGAACCTGATCCTGCGCATGACCGCGTACCGGAATGCCAGCACCATCGAGAAGCACGGCGTCCCCGGCCCCGAGGGCTCGACCCTCAAGATCCTGTGGTCGAGCCTCGACCAGCGCGTGAAGGAGTTCGCCGTCGACCTGATGGGACCGGCGGCGCTGGTGCGGCGCGGCGACGACCTCGCGATCGACGACGGCTACTGGGCCTACGAGGCGCTGTGGTCACGCGCCGCCACGATCTACGCCGGCACCTCCGAGGTCCAGCGCAACATCATCGCCACCCGGGTCCTCGGCCTGCCGCGGTGAGCGCGGGCGCGAACCCGTACGCGGCGCCGGGCCGTCGAGCGTCGTGTGTGCTGGCGGCGGGGGCACGGAGGCCCCCGCCCTACGAACACGACGGGTGAGCCCGTGGTCGTAGCGACGGGGGCTCCGTCCCCCGTCGAGCGTCACATTCGGCGAACCCGCGCTCCTGCGCCCTCACCCGAAGCAGCGCGTGGCGTGCTCGGCGACGTGGCGGGCGAACTCGGCGGGGCGATCCTCGTGGTGGAAGGCGCGCGCTCCCGCGAGCTCGAACCACTCGACGGGGCCGGCGAGCTGGTCCTTCATCGGGCGCGCTCGCGCGATCGGGAAGATCGGGTCGTCGGTGCCCCACACGAAGCGCACCGGGACGCGGATCTGGCGGTGCGCGTCGGCGAGCTGGTCGACCTCGCTCTGACGTAACGCGCGCAAGAGCCCGAGCTGCGCCTCGAAGTAGCGATCGTCCTCGAGGAGCGGGCGCACGAACCACGCGCCGAACTCGCCGTCGACGAAGCGCGGATCGCTGAAGCAGCCGCCGAAGCCGAGCGGCGAGCGGCGCACCGCGCCGAGCCCGAGCAGCCGCCGCACGATCGCGGTGCCGCCCGGCACCCGCAGCGTCGCCTGGTAGAGGCGGATGATCGCGGGCGTGAAGCCCGGGATCTCCGTGTCGCCGAGCACCAGTCCCACGGCGCGCGGATCTTCCGCGGCGAGGAAGCGCGCGATGCCGGCGCCGCTGTCGTGGGCGACGAGCACGTAGCGCTCGAGCCCGAGGGCGTCGATCGCGCGGCGCAGGCTCTCGGCGTAGCCGTGGAGGGTGAGCGGCGTGGTCGCCGCGGAGATCGAGCGGCCTGCCGCGGGCAGATCGATCCCCTGACACGTGAAGCGCTCGGCGAGCGCGGGTATCACGGCGCGAAAGGTGGCCGAGTGGAGCGGCCAGCCGTGGACGAACACCAGGCTCGGCCCGGCGCCGAAGCGGTAGTGGGCGAGCTGGGAGTGGCCGACGTCGATGCGGCTCACGTCGGGGGCGCGCAGGGTGCGAATGACGTCGTCGAGGGTGATGGCGCTCATCGCTCACCTCCCTGGCTGGGGCGAGTCAACAGGTAGAAGAGCGGGCCGAACGAGCCGAAGCCCAGCGTCACCACGATCCACGGCCACGGGTTGCGGCCCATGGTGCGGGCGTCGCGCCACATCCACGTCATGACCAGCGTGAGGGCGATCACCAGGTCGGCGAGGACCTGGCCCCCTGCGAGGCTCTGGAGGTGGGGCGCCACGATGCCCCAGTAGCCGTGATGCCAGACCGCAGCGGCGGTGAGCGCGGAGAACGGGATCAGGATGGCGATCAAGACAGCGCGCGGCATGGCGGTCCTTTCGTGCTCGGGCGGTCGCGGCGCGGCGCCGCGACGAGCGCTCCGAGCGGCTCGGTTGCGGCCAGCAAGGTGCGTTCGCCGCGCGGGCGCCGCAACGACCTCACGAGGTAAGTGACGGCGCTCGGGCGTGGAGCGACCCTACGCGCCATGCCCAGCCGATCGACCACCAACGCCGGCCTCTTCCCCGCCCTCCTCAAGCACTGGCGCGCCAAGCGCGGCTTGAGCCAGCTCGACCTCGCCCTCGCCGCCGACGTCTCGGCGCGCCACGTGAGCTTCCTCGAGACCGCGCGCGCCAAGCCGAGCCGCGAGATGGTGCTGCGCCTCGGCGCCACCCTCGACGTGCCGCTGCGCGACCAGAACGCGCTCTTGCGCGCGGCGGGCTTCGAGGGCGAGTTCGGCGAGCCCGACGGCGAGGCGCTGCCGGCGCTCATTCAGCAGACGATCGAGGAGATGAAGCGCCAGCAGGAGCCCTATCCCCTGATCGTGATGGGCCGCACCTACGACCTGATCGACGCCAACGTGGGCGCGTTCGCGCTCTTCGCGCGGCTCCTGCCCGAGCTCCCCGACCTCGCGACCGTGAACCTGCTCGAGGCGATGCTCGACCCGGCGCTCCTCAGGCCGCACATCCTCGACTGGGAGCGGACCTGCAGGCTGGTGCTCGATCGGCTGCACCGCGAGGCGCTCGGCGAGCTCGACGACGGCTCGCTCTCGGCGATGCTCGATCGCCTGCTCTCGCGTCCCGGGATCCCGAGCGAGTGGCGCCAGCCCGACCTCTCCGAGCCGACACAGCCGTGCTTCACGGTGCGGATCGCGGTCGGCGACGAGGTGCTGAGCTTCCTCACGACCCTCACCGCCTTCAGCGCACCGCAGAACGTGCGCGTCCAGGAGCTGCGGATCGAGTCGTACTACCCCCCTCGACGAAGCCACCCGCGCCGCCTGCCAGCGCTTCGTCGAGTGAGCCGCGATCGATCGCTGGGCTTGCGCTGGAGGGTCGTCGCTTCGTCGACGACCCCAGCGTTGGGTTGGCGGCGGCCGACGAAGCGGCCGCCCTCCACGGCGATCGATCCGCGGCGCCGACGGAGCGGCGCCCTCCAGCCGATCGTGGAGCGTCGTCGCTCCGTCGCCGCGCGTGGGCGTGTAGGGGAGGGCGTGAGCCCTCCGCCTGGCGTCCGGCGGAGCGGACGCGCTCCAGGTGCGCACCTCCGCTGGAGGGTCGTCGCTTCGTCGATGACCCCAGGGACGAGCGCTGGGGCGGCCGACGAAGCGGCCGCCCTCCACGGCGATCGATCCGCGGCGCCGACGGAGCGGCGCCCTCCAGCCGATCGTGGAGCCTCGTCGCTCCGTCGTCGCGCGTGGGTGTGTAGGGGAGGGCGTGAGCCCTCCCGCCTGGCGTCCGGCGGAGCGGACGCGCTCCAGGTGCGCGCCTCCGCTGGAGGGTCGTCGCTTCGTCGACGACCCCAGGGACGAGCGCTGGGGCGGCCGACGAAGCGGCCGCCCTCCACGGCGATCGATCCGCGGCGCCGACGGAGCGGCGCCCTCCAGCCGATCGTGGAGCCTCGTCGCTCCGTCGTCGCGCCTGGGCGTGTAGGGGAGGGCGTGAGCCCTCCCGCCTGGCGTCCGGCGGAGCGGACGCGCTCCAGGTGCGCACCTCCGCTGGAGGGTCGTCGCTTCGTCGACGACCCCAGGGACGAAGCGCTGGGGCGGCCGACGAAGCGGCCGCCCTCCACGGCGATCGATCCGCGGCGCCGACGGAGCGGCGCCCTCCAGCCGATCGTGGAGCCTCGTCGCTCCGTCGTCGCGCGTGGGTGTGTAGGGGAGGGCGTGAGCCCTCCCGCCTGGCGTCCGGCGGAGCGGACGCGCTCCAGGTGCGCGCCTCCGCTGGAGGGTCGTCGCTTCGTCGACGACCCCAGGGACGAGCGCTGGGGCGGCCGACGAAGCTGCCGCCCTCCACGGCGATCGATCCGCGGCGCCGACGGAGCGGCGCCCTCCAGCCGATCGTGGAGCCTCGTCGCTCCGTCGTCGCGCGTGGGCGTGTAGGGGAGGGCGTGAGCCCTCCCGCCTGGCGTCCGGCGGAGCGGACGCGCTCCAGGTGCGCACCTCCGCTGGAGGGTCGTCGCTTCGTCGACGACCCCAGCGTTGGGGTGGCGGCGGCCGACGAAGCGGCCGCCCTCCACGGCGATCGATCCGCGGCGCCGACGGAGCGGCGCCCTCCAGCCGATCGTGGAGCCTCGTCGCTCCGTCGTCGCGCGTGGGCGTGTAGGGGAGGGCGTGAGCCCTCCCGCCTGGCGTCCGCCCCGGCGCTGGAGGGCCGCGATCCTTCGCGGCCGCGGAGGGCAAACCGGAGCCGACGCCGCGGCGCCGACGGAGCGGCGCCCTCCAGCGGCTCGTGGAGGGTCGTCGCTCCGTCGACGACCGGCCCTTCAGCTCGCGAGCGACGCGCGCAGGAACCACGCGTGCTTCTCGAACTCGGTCACGATCCCGGTGAAGAGGTCGACGGTGTCGGTGTCGCCGGCCTTCTCGGCCACGCCCCGCGGGACTCGCGCAGCCCGTCGAGGTAGCTCTCGATCCGCTCCGCGAGGTGCGCCACGTGCTCCATGTCGCGGGCCGTCTCCTCGGGGTACTCGGCGAGGCGCGAAGCGCGCGCCACGCGCCGCGCGGTGCCGTAGGCCTTGCCGCCCAGCGTGACCGCGCGCTCGGCGATCGCGTCGTTGTGGTTCGCGAGGCTCACCGCGAAGGTCTCGAAGAGCGGGTGCAGCGACGGAAACTGCGGCCCCTTGATGTTCCAGTGGGCGACCTTGATCTGGCCGTGCAAGTCCAGCCCATCCGCGAGGCGCTCGTTCAAGGTCTGGACCAGCGTGGTGCGGGCGGCTTCGGGCAGCTTGCTGGGGCTCGGGTACATGGCGTCTCTCCTCGGCTGGGTTGCGGTTCGTCGCGGTGCGGGCCCGTCGTGGGCGCGCCCGACGAGGGCCAACATGCGTCTGCGCGTTCGATTGGTCCAATACCCATATTCTCTTCGTTCGATAGCTGAAGACGATCGCCCGATTCGCGTGCGAATGGCCCGCCCACCGCGCTCCCGAGCCCGCCTTGCGCCCCCTTCGGCGCACGGCTAAGGTGTTTTTTGACGATTCGTCAAAAACTTCGGACGCGCCCTTCCAGCGCGAAACGAGGCCGCCCCCGTGAGCCGCTTCCCCTTCCCCGCGTACGCCAACGGCTGGTTCCGCGTCGCCTACTCGGACGAGCTCACGCCGGGCGTGCTCAAGTCGGCCCACTACCTCGGCCGCGACCTGGTGATCTTCCGCGACTCGGCCGGCACCGCCCACGTCCTCGACGCGATCTGCCCGCACCTCGGCGCCCACCTCGGCGTGGGCGGCACCATCGTCGACGGCGATCGCATCCGCTGCCCCTTCCACGCCTGGGAGTGGGGCGCCGACGGCGCGTGCAAGCGCGTCCCCTACAGCGAGCGCCCGCCGGCCAATGCGCGCCTGCGCACCTGGCCGGTGGTCGAGAAAAACGGCCTGGTGCTGGTCTGGCACCACGACCAAGACGCCGCGCCGAGCTTCGAGCTGCCGGACCTGCCGCACTACGGCCAGCCCGACTGGACGCCCTACAGGATCCTGCGCTGGACGGTGAAGAGCCGCTGGCTCGACATGAACGAGAACGCCGTCGACCGCGCCCACTTCGTGTACGTGCACGGCGCCCACACCATGCCGGAGAGCACCGTCGAGGCCGACGGGCCGATCCTGCGCTGCCAGAGCCGCATGAAGCTCGGCACTCCCAAGGGCGAGATCCCGGGCGGCATCGACACCACCGACTACGGCCCGGCGTTCCAGACCGTGCACCTCACCGGCATCATCGAGACCTGGATGGTCAACACCGCCACTCCCGTCGACGAGGAGGCCACCGACGTGACGTTCGCGTATTCGGTGCACGCGGTGGACGGCGCCTCGGACAAGCACGGTGTCGGCGCCGCGATCATCCGCGACCTCGAGAAGCAGATGCTCCAGGACATCCCGATCTGGGAGAACAAGGCGTACCTGACGCGGCCCTTCCTGGTGGAGGGCGACGGGCCGTTCGGCGTCTACCGCCGCTGGATGAAGCAGTTCTTCAGCACCACGTGGTAGCCCGCGGAGGAACCGCATGCGCGCCGACGACCTGATCCTGGTGAGCATCGACGATCACGTCGTCGAGCCCGCCGACCTCTTCACTCGCCACATCCCGGCGATCTTCCGCGACTCGGCCCCGCGCGTCGTGCGGAAGAAGAACGGCGCCGACGTGTGGGTTTTCGAGGGCCAGCAGCTCCCCAACATCGGCCTCAACGCCGTCGCCGGGCGCCCGCCCGAGGAGTACGGGATCGAGCCCACCGCGTTCGAGCAGCTCCGCCACGGCTGCTACGACGTCGAGGCGCGGGTCCGCGACATGAGCGCCAACGGCGTGCTGGCGTCGCTCAACTTTCCGTCCTTCACGGGCCTGGCCGGCCAGGTGTTCCTCAAGGCCAAGGACAAGGACCTCTCGCTCGCCTGCCTCAAGGCGTACAACGACTGGCACATCGACGAGTGGTGCGGCGCCGCGCCCGACCGCTTCATCCCGCTGGCACTCGTGCCGCTCTGGGACCCGGAGCTCGCCGCCGAGGAAGTGCGGCGCGTGGCGAAGAAGGGCTGTCTCGCCGTCACCATGAGCGACCAGCCCGGCAAGATCGGGCTACCGACCTACCACAGCGACCACTGGGACCCGGTGTGGAAGGCGTGCGAGGAGACCGGCACGATCGTGTGCCTACACATCGGCTCGAGCGAGGGCATGTACTTCACGTCGATGGACGCGCCGATCGACGTGATGATCACGCTCATCCCGCTCAACGTCGTGAACTGCGCCTCCGATCTCATCTGGTCGCCGATGCTGCGGAAGTTCCCCACCCTCAAGTTCGCGCTGAGCGAGGGCGGGATCGGCTGGGTGCCCTATTTCATGGAGCGGATCGACTACGTCTACGAGCACCACCGCCTGTGGACGAACCAGCGCTTCGGGGCGAAGCGGCCGAGCGAGCTCTTCGCCGAGCGCGTCGTGACGTGTTTCATCTCGGACCGCACCGGCCTCCGCGACCTGGGCGCGATGAACGCCGACAACGTGACCTGGGAGTGCGACTACCCGCACTCGGACACCACCTGGCCGCGCTCGCCCGAGCTGCTCTTCGACGAGCTGAAACACCTGCCCGACGAGACGATCGCGAAGATCACCTACCGGAACGCGCTCCGCCACTTCCGCTTCGACCCGTTCCGCCACCGCCCGATCGAGAAGGCCACCGTGGCGGCGCTGCGCGCCGAGGCCGCCGACGTGGACGTCGCCACCAGGAGCCAGAGCGGCGGCGCGCGTGTCGAGAGCGGCGACCAGCAGCCCGTCACGTGCGGCCACGTGGTGAAGCAGCTCACCACCGCGATGATGTCGCCGCTCGAGTGACGCGGCTCGATCCGCGGCCGCGAAGGATCGCGGCCCTCCAGCCGTTGCATCCCGAGCCTGGAGGGCTGCGGTCCCTCGCAGCCGCCGGGCCGATCGGCATCCTGCCTGGAGGGCTGCGGTCCCTCGCAGCCGCCGGGCCGATCGGCAGCCTGCCTGGAGGGCTGCGGTCCCTCGCAGCCGCCGACCTCCCGTGGAGCGCCCGATGCCCGTGATCGACGCGTGGCTCAACGTGAACATGGGCGAGCTCGGCATGCCCGACACGGATCTCTTCAACTACGTGAAGGCCGCCGCGAAGGACGTGTTCCAGGCGGGCACGGATTACTGGCGGAACCTGGGCGTCGCCGAGACGCTCGCGATGATGGACGAGCACGGCGTCGAGAAGGCGCTCCTCATGTCCGACGCCGACGCGCCATCGCGGCACGTCCTCGCCTTCCCCGAGGCGGCGCCCGAGCGCTTCCGCCTCGCGGCCAAGGTCGACCCGCGCCGCGGCATGACGGCGCTTCGCGAGCTCGCCGCCTACGCCCGCTCGGCGCCGGTCGCGAGCGTGTGCGTGACGCCGTTCACGGTAGGCCTGCCGCCGAGCGATCGCTGCTACTTCCCGCTCTACGCCACCTGCGTCGAGCTCGGCCTGCCGCTCTCGCTCACCACCGGTATCCCGGGCCCGCCCGCGCCCGCGACGGTGCAAGATCCGCTTCACCTCGACGAGGTCTGCCTCGCCTTCCCCGAGCTCACGCTGGTGATGGCCCACGGCGCCGATCCGTGGTGGAACGTGGCGATCCGCCTCATGCTCAAGTACCGCGGGCTCCACCTCATGACCTCGGCCTACCTGCCCAAGTACCTGCCGCCCGAGCTCATCCACTTCATGAGGACGCGCGGGCGCGAGCGCGTGATCTTCGCCAGCGATCACCCGGCGATCCCGATGGGGCGCTGTCTGGCCGAGGCCCGCAAGCTCGACCTCCCCGAGCCGGCGCTCGGTGCCTACCTCGGCGGCAACGCCGCCCGGCTATTCTTCGCCGCCCGCTGAACCGCCGCGCGTGCTCGCGCGAATGCCGAGGACCATGTACCGCCGCAAGCTGCTCTCCTCGTTCGTCACGCTGCGCACGCCCGGCTATCCGGGGCGCGGCTTCCTCAAGGCCCGCCTCGAGGGGCTGGAGCACGCGATCCTGCTCGCGGTCCTCGACAGCGCCTCACCCGTGGTGCGCTACCGGCGCTCGGCGGCCGAGCGCGACCGGCTCGTCATGGAGTGGGGCCGCATGTGGCTCCTCGCCGACGACGTCCAGGACGAGCACCCCGACGCCGCGAGCGACGCCGAGCTCCTCGGCCTCTTGCTCGGCGAGCACCAGCCGCGCTCGACCCACCCGTTGGTCGTCGAGCTGGCGCGCGCCGCGAAAGCCGTGCAGGACGCGGTCCGCGCCACCCCTTGGTGGGACGCTTACCGCACCGAGACGAAGCGCTGCTTCGACAGCCAGAAGGTGGTGATCCACTCGCGCCTCGACGCCGACCTCGTCGAGCGCACCCTCGAGGCCGCGGAGACCAAGGCCGGCGCCTTCGCCCGCGGGCTCGTCCACGTCGCCGATCCCGAGGCGCTGCCCGAGAACCTGAACGAGGCACTCTTCTGGTTCGGCGCCTGGGTGCAGGCGGTCGACGACTACGCCGACCGCGAGAAAGACGCTCGTAGCCAGGTCTTCACGATCTTCAGCACCGCCGCCGATCCCGACGCCACCCTCGCCGAGCTCGGCGCCCGCTATCGCGCCCGGATCGTCGAGCGCACCGGCCGCGCCGACGCGCTCGTGCCGCTCGCCGAGGACCTCGCCTGGCTCGCGCGGCTCTCGCGCAAGCCGATCGTCAAGCCGCTCTTCGGGCTGCTCAACAACTGAAGCAGCGCGGACGGCCCGCCTCCGCCCGCTTCCTGGCGCCCGACGAAGCGTGCGGTTCCACAGCCCGGAGGGGCACGCGCCGCGTGCCCGGCGATACGCGCGGGCGCCAGCGTCGGCAGACCCGTCGATCCCTGTACACCCCCGACCGATCCCGGGCGCCTCGCCCGCACCGGCGAACGCCCTGTAACGCGCGTTTTACGGCCCGAAAGTGCGGTTGCGGCCCTGATTCGAGCTGAAATCCAAACCCATTGAAAGCTATTTGTAACGGTTTTAACTGGCGCAAAGTGATGATTTTCACTGGCGATGTGTATTCATTTCCACTGGCGACTTGTGGAGTCCAGCGCGCCCGAGCTTCCAGCCCAGCAGACCGCGCAGCGCGCGGATCTTGGCCCGCTTCAGCGGGAAGCGCCGCTCGCTCAGGTCGGCGCACTCCTCCGGGAGGGGCACGATGCTGACGCGGATGTTGGGCGCCGCGCCGATCGGCAGCCCGCGCTCCATGCACGCCTCGAAGAGCCGCCGGTAGATCGGGATCACGTCCTCGGTCCTGGGCGGCTCGCGTCCGGCGAGCCGGGTGCCGACGAGCGGCCGGAACACACACACCGTGGGGATCGCACCGACACCGGTCAGCCAGTCGATGCAGCGGATCGTCGACTCCACGGGCTCGAGCCCGGCGATGATCTCGCCGTTGGTCACCCACGGCTCGGTGCGCGGGCCGCGCGCGCCGAGCTGCGCGCAGTAGCGGATCGCCTCCAGGTAGCGCTCGCGCCCGTAGGTCTCGCTCTTCCCCGGGCAGAGCTCGCGAAAGCTCGCCGCGTCGAACACCTCGAGGCAGAAGGACACCCGGTTCACACCCATGGCGCGCAACCGGTCGTAGCGGGTGAGGTCGGAGTGAGGCGGGCACTGCACACCCACCAGGATCCCGGTCTCGCGCTTGATCCGCGCCAGCGCCGGCTCGAGCAGGTCGAGGTAGCGCTCGCCGTCCAGGTGACCGGTGTTGAAGTCGACGTACGTGATCCGCGACTCGGCGCGCGCGGCGTGTACCACCTCGAGGATCTCGTCGGTGGTCTTCTCGAGGGCGTCGTCCACGCCCAGGTTGAGGCCCACCGAGCAGAAACCACAATTCTGCTGGCGCTCGCGGTCGCGCCAGAAGTCGCACACCCGCGACTGGTAGATCGCGAGGTAGGTCCCCTGGAGCGTGCCGATCCGGTCCATGGTGCGGCCGCCGCGGGTGGTGAGCCCGTACCACGCGGGCCGCGAGGTGAGCGTGACCGGCACGACCTCGGTGCCGTCGCGCACGAGTGCGTAGCGGCCCCGCTCGAGGCGGCGCAACGTGTAGGGCGAGTGCCTGGTGAACGGCTCGACCACCGGCACGTTCACGCGCACGCCGCCGGGCAGCACCAGCTCGAGCCCGCTGCCGAGCCCGGCGCGGGTGCGGCGGATCCCGGTGCCGCCGTCCTCGGCGAGCTGCGCGAGCTCGGGGTCGCCGAGGCGGAGGCCTCTGCAGAAGAGGTCGATCTTGGTGAAGCCGACCGAGGACGCGGCGACGGCGCTCATCCCTCGATTACAGCACGCCGGAGTCCGCGCCCGCTCGCGGGGCCAGCCAGCCCGACGGGGGAGGGAGCGCTCGTCCCCACGGAGGTCCACGTAGCGCGGGGGGCTCCGTCCCCCCGCGTGCGCGGCGGCCCACCGCTCACGCGCCGTCGAGCAGCACCCGAGCCGCGAGCTCGCGGTTCCAGGAGGGGCTCCCGAACATCAGCTCCGACGACTTGGCGCGCTTGAAGTAGAGGTGGAGGTCCTGCTCCCAGGTGAAGCCGATCCCGCCGTGGATCTGGATCCCCTCGCCCGCCACGCGGGTGAACGCCTCCGACGTGTACGCCTTGGCCAGGCACGCGGCGGGGTGCGCGTCGGCTTCGCCGTTCGCCACCGCCCACGCCGCGTAGTAGGTGGCCGACTTGGCGCTCTCGACCAGCACCAGCATCTCGGCACACTTGTGCTGGATCGCCTGGAAGCTGCCGATCGCCTTCCCGAACTGCTCGCGGACCTTGGCGTAGTCGACCGCCATCTCGAGGACCTTCTCGGCGGCGCCGCACATCTCGGCGCAGAGCGCGACCTTGGCGAAGTCGAAGAGCGCCTCGAGGTGGGTCCAGCCGCACCCCTCGCCTCCGAGCGCCGCGCTCGCCGGAACACTCACGTCGGCGAAGCGCACCTCGTGCAGGCCGCGGATCTGGTCGACGAAGTCGAGGCGGCGCGTGGTCACGCCGGCGGCGCCGCGCTCGACGAGGAAGAGCGTGACCCCCGCCGCCGTGCGCGCCGCGACGACGAGCTCGTCCGCTAGGTCGGCGTCGGGCACGAAGAGCTTGGTGCCCGAGAGCACGAAGCCATCGCCCGACGGCGTCGACGCGAGCGTCACGCCGCCCTCGGTCCAGTGCGCCCTCTCCTCCAGGAGCGCGAGCGTCACGCGCCGCTTTCCCTCGGCGATCGCGGGCAGGAGCCGCGCGCGCTGCGCCTCGCTGCCGGCGGTCGCGATCAGCCGCGCGCCGAGCGCCACGGTCGAGAAGAGCGGCGCGGGCAAGAGCGCGCGGCCGGTCTCCTGGAGCAACAGCGCTAGCTCGATCAGGCCGAGCTCCGCCCCGCCGTGCTCGGCGGGCGTGACGAGCCCGAGCCAGCCGAGCTCGGCGATCGTCGGCCACAGCGCGTCGCACACCGGCCGCGGGTCGAGCATCGCCTCACGCACCCGGCTCGTCGGGCACGACCGCGCGAGGAACTCACGCGCGCTGGTCTGGAGCATGCGCTGCTCGTCGGTGAGCTCGAGGTTCATGGCGGCCCCGGAGAAACGAGACGTGGTGGGTGACCCGGTCCGCGCGAATTTGATACATCGTCAAAAACGCTGCAACCTCGTCCGCGCGCCGCGGCGAACGCCGTGGCGGCCGAGGAGACCGGTGGACGCGATCGACCCCAAGCGCGAAGCGAAACGAGGCCGCAAGACCGCGCTCTCGCAGGCGGGACGTCCGCTCGGCGAGCGCGCGCTGCGCACCCGCGAGCGGCTCCTCGACGTGACCGCGGCGCTGCTCCGCGAGAAGGGCGTGCTCGGCCTCTCGGTGGTGGAGATCGCACGCAGCGCCGACACCTCGCCCGGCACCTTCTACCACTACTTCCACGACGTCGAGGACGCGGCGCTCATGCTCGCCGAGCGCGCCGGGCGCGACATGCCGGCGGTCGTCGAGTTGATCGACGGCTCGTGGGACGGCGCCGCCGGGCTCGACCGCGCGCGCGCGATCGCGCAGCGCTTCGTCGAGCACTGGGACACCCACCACGCGGCGCTCAGCCTGCGTAACCTCGCCGCCGACCGCGGCGACGCGCGCTTCCAGCAGGTGCGGCGCGCCACGCTCCGGCCGATCGTCGACCACTTCACCGCCAAGATCCAGGAGTACCAGCGCGCCGGGCGGGTCGCGACCACGATCCATCCCGGCGTCGCCGCCGCGGGGATCCTGGCGCTCCTCGAGCGGCTCTCGGCCCACAAGCAGGTCATGCGGCGTCTGGAGGCCTCGAACGAGGACCTCGTCGAGACCTGCGCGCGGATGATCCACCAGACCGTGACGGGAAGCGCCGGCGACGGCACCGGCTGAGCCGGTCGATCGCGGACGGCCGCGCTCCACCAGATCGATCGGTCTGGAGGGCCGCGATCCTTCGCGGCCGCTGGGTTGGATCGGACTCGAGCACCCCTGCGGTGAGGGACCACCGCCCTCCAGGGGGACCGGAACCCATCGGTCTGGAGGGCCGCGATCCTTCGCGGCCGCGGCGCCGACGGAGCACGGCGCCGCAGGCGCCTGCCCACCAGCGGATCGTAGCGGCGGGCGCAGGCCCCGCCGACGATCCCCGATCAAAACACGACGTTCGCCTGCAGGTACGCCCAGTGCGCCATGGTGCCGTGGCTCTCGACCGCGGCGCCGCGCGCCGCGTCCTGCGCCTCGAAACGCGCCTGCATGGCCTCGCCCGGCACGAAGAAGCTGTAGCCGACGCGGAAGTCGAGGTACGCGTTGTAGGCGTGCGTCAGCCACAGGTCGAGCTCCTCGCCGAGATCCGACTGCCCGCCGAAGCGCCGCTTCTCCGCCGTCACGCCGGCCGTACGGTCGTCGACCGCGGTCTGGAAGTAGTGGAAGTCCGCCGCGAGCGCCGTCGAGGACGTGAGCTTGTAGCGCAGCTTGGCGACCAGGTCCTGCAGGCCGAGCGACGCGGTGTCCGCGGCGTTGTTCAGGAAGTAGTCCATCTCGCCGTAGAACTTGTGGTTGGTGGCGAGCAGCGTGTCGAAGCTCTCGCGCCGCGCATCCTGGGTGTCGTCGTCGCCGCTCAGGTACTCGTAGCCGAGCGTGAGGGTCACCGGCCCGGTCCGGACGCCGCCGTGGATCACTCCCAGGTAGGCCTGGATGTCGTCGCCGTTCACGTCCCCGACCTGCAGGTCGAAGGTCGCGTTGTAGACCAGCGCCAGGTCGTCGCCGAGCGGCGTCTTGCCGTTGCCGTAGGCGCCGAGCGTGTAGAGCTCGATGTCGGACGTGCCGTCGTCGAGCCAGTACACGTGGGGCTCGACGGCGTGGTCGCCGAGCTTCTGCTGGGCGTGGATCCCCGCAATCCAGACGTCGTCGTCCTTGCCCTCGTCCACGTTGGGATCGGCCTGCTTGAGCGCGCCCTTCGCGGCGATCGCGTCCTTCTCGCTCAAGAGCGCCCAGAACGGCTTCACCCAGCCGCCGTCGCTCCACCGGTAGGTGACGAGCGCCCCGTCGAGGCTGCGCGCGTTCTGGGTCCAGTCGACGGCGCCGATCAGGCGCTCCTCGCCGAGGGCGATCTCCTGGCGGCCGGCGCGCGCGTCGAGGCACGGCACGAAGAGGTCGCGGATCTCGAGGTAGCCCTGGTGCAGGTCGAAGGCGTCGGCCTGGGCATCGTTGAGGGTGTTCTGCTCTTCGCCCCACACCCGCGCGTCCTGGAGCTGGATGAACCCGGTGACGTCGGGGGTGGGACTCGCCGCCAGCCCGAGGCGCGCGCGCTCGCCGAAGACGATGTCGGGCTCGGTCGACCCGGCGAAGTCGCGCGCGTCGACCTCGCCGCGGATCCGCACCTGGCCGCTCAGCGTGAGGTTGAGCTTCTCGACCGCGGCGACCACCGGGTTGGGCGGCCGGATCTGGGCTGGCGGCGTTCGAGGCCGCCGGTGCCGCCACCGCGTCGCTCACGGCGGTCGCCCCTTCGGCCGCCGAAGCGGCGCCAGCGAGCGCCACCAGCGCGATCATCGCGACCCCAGCCCACCCGTGACGCAACGCCTCCGACCGCTTCATGGCCTCTCCTCCGCCTTGCTCAGACACCCAAAGCCGTCGCCGCCGATCTCGATGTCGACGGGCTGCCTCGAGGTCACGCTCGGAACCACGCCCAGACGCTGGCACTCGGCACGGGCCGCATCCCTCACCAGCTCCCCCGCCACCCGGTAGAGCGAGTCCGCGTTCGCGCGGGCAAGCTCGGCGTTCCATTCGTCGAGCCACGCCGCGAAGTGCTCGGCCACGAACTTGCGCTGGGTCTCGATCGTCACCGTGAGCGCGTCGTCGAGCTGCCGGTCGCGAGCCCACGCCTCCTTGATGGACAGCACGCTCAGGAACTCGAGCTGCAACCGCAGGTCATCCTCGGGCACCGCGTCGCGATCTGACGGCTCGAGGCCGAAGGCCCGGTAGAAGCCGGCGATGTCGGCGAGCTGCGCGGGCCGTCCGCAGAAGCGGCCGGCGACGCCGTAAGCGGTCCCGTGGAGCGCGCAGCGCCCGATCGGACCGAAGAGCCGCACGTATTCGGCCGCGAGCCTATCCAGGTCGGCCGTCGCGAGCTCGGCCTCGATGCGCTCGAAGCCGCGGCGCAACCGTTCCGGCATGCCGGCCCCGGCAACGGTCAGGTCGCGAAGCGCCCCGAGCGCTCGTTCCGCGGCATCCAGCGTCGGATAGTCCAAGAGCTGCGCCAGGGTGCGAAGCCGCGCGGCGCGGGCAAGCGCTTCGAGCGTCGCATCGCCGCCGGATGCGTGCAGCAGTTCACCGGCAGCGCTCGTAGGCCCAGGATGAAGAGTCCGGAGGTCGGCCTTGAACCGGGCCGCGCCCTGGTCGGCGCGGGTGCCTTGAGCCGCCATGGTCACTGTACCGCTCGGGCGCGGTCGATCGGCGTGGCGCTCGCTCGCGTCAAGCCTTCCCACCGAATCGAGCCCCCCCCATGACAAATGTCAGCTCGACTTCTCATTCCCCGTGCGCGCTGGCGAGACTCTGGGCCCAACGCTCGACGGAGGCCGATGGGCGCGCCGCCATACTGGACCGAGCCCCGCACCCCACCATCCGGTCGATGATCGCCAGCGACGATCCCCGCGATACGCTCGCCGCCCACGGCCTTCGCATCACCCGCCAGCGGGTCGCGCTCGTCGAGCTGCTGCGGTGCTCCACCGATCACCCGACGGCGATCGACCTGCACCGCCAAATCCTGCGCCGGTTCCCGCGCTCCAGCCGCAAGACCGCCTACGAGGCGCTCAGCTCGCTGGTCGAAGCCGGGCTCGCGTCGTGCTTGACCGGAGGGGGCGAGCCGTTCCGCTACGAGGCGAACGCCGATAGCCAGTACCACGGCCGCTGCCGCTCGTGTGGGCGGATTTACGATTTGCCCGCGAAGGCCGACGGGCCGATCCGCGGCCTCACGCCGGTCCCCGAGGGGTTCCGTGTCGAGTCGGTGCACGTGACGTTGCCGGGGCGTGTGCCGCCGCGGCCGCGAATGGCGCCGCAGCGGCCGCTCCGATCCCGTGGCGCCCGCCTCCGGGCTTCGAGACCTCCCACATCGAGGAATCGATCCGAGGCTACCGGGTACGACGGACCGACCGGGTCCTCTGGCCGAGCGACGGCTGAACCCACGTGTCGATCGCGACCGTCGACGGAAGGCCGATCGTGCCCGCCGCGAGCGCCACGACCTGCTCGATCTCCTCGCGCGCGATGCCGAGCGCCAGAGCCTTGCGTACCCCCGAACGCACCGCGCCCTCGCGAAAGGCGCCCATGGCGATCCCGAGTTTCACCAAGCGCGCCGTGCGTTCGTCGAG
Organism: Deltaproteobacteria bacterium; assembly: GCA_016713535.1. Lineage (GTDB taxonomy): Bacteria > JADJOY01 > JADJOY01 > JADJOY01 > JADJOY01 > JADJOY01. The sequence goes on along the minus strand of JADJOY010000021.1, from coordinate 9,104 downwards.
CGGACCGCGCCTCCCCGCCGCCCAGATCGTGTCCCAAGCCTGGCCCAGCTCGGGGTACCGGGCGATGAAGTCCGAGTAAGCACGCGGCGGAGATGCCGCCACCCGGACCGCGCGCCCGGCTCGCCCCGCTCGCTGTGCCGGTCGCGGCCCGGCCTTGAATCGTCGAGACGGCATCTCCACCTCCTCGGACGCGGGCCCGGCGATCCCGCCAACCGGGGATCGCGCCATCAGTTGTTGCGCGGCCGCGTCGCGCTCCACGCGGTCTTCGGGCTGCGAATCGCTGCTCGGTCCCAGTTCCAGATCACCCGCTGGTAGGGCCGGTTCAGGTAGTGGAACGGCGCGACCAGGATGTGCACCAGACGCGTGAACGGGAAGATCGCGAAGATGACGAACGCGTTGACGATGTGAAGCTGGATGACGTGTGGCATCGCGCTCACCGCGGTGATCTGCGGATCGAGCTTGACGAGCGACCATAGGTAGGGCGAGAGGTCCGCCGCGAACCACGACGAGCCCCAGCGGTGGGCGTACCCGATGTAGAGCCCGAGCCCCGTCTGGACGAGTAGCAGGATCTCGATCACGAGGTCCATGGGGGTCGTGACCATACGGACTCGCGGCTCGGTGAGGCGCCGCGCGAGGAGCCCCACGAGCCCCACCAGCACGCTCAGGCCGAACGCCCACGCCGTGATCTGCAACACCAAGAGCCGGACCGGATTGCTGTTCCAGGCCAGGATGCCGCTCGGGACCAGGAACGCGACGAGGTGGCCGGCGAACACCACCAGGATGCCGAAGTGGAACGGCACCGACGCCCAGAACAACCGGCGCCCCTCCAGGAACTGCGAGGAGAGCGACGACACCTTGAAGCCGGTGGCCCGGTAGCGCTGGATCGTCCCAACCAGGAACAGGATCGCCGCGACGTAGGGCAGGGCCACGAAGCTGAAGAGATTGGGAGGGTCATGATGGGCCTCTCAAGCGGGGCTGCAGCTCGTTCCGGACTCGAGATCGATCTCGGCGTCGATGCGGCGCTCGAAGGTCGTGATCGGCTCAGGGGGCGGGGCGCTCGCGAGCCGGAAGTCCGCCCGCAGCATGTGGTCGAGCGCCTCGAAGGCGTGCCGGTACGCGGTCCGCGTCTCGTCGGCCGCATGCTCGATGATCGTCTTGTGGTGCTTGCGGTAGACCTCTTCCTTGGCGAGGATGCGGTCGGGCTCGAACTCTTGGAGCATCTGGCGCACCGCGGGCGCGACGATCACGCTGACCAGCTCCTCGCGCACCTCGGGGTCGGTGATCCTGGGAAGCAGCCGGAGCACGTTCGGCAGGTGATCCCCGAGCTCCAGGCCGCAGGCGTTCCCCGCGCGGGTGTGCTCGGCGCTGAGCCCGGCGAGCAGCGCGCCACGCTTGTAATCCTCGCCGAAGAGCACGTAGCCGAGATCGAGGGTGGTGATGGGCTGGACGTCGAACGTCCGCAAGAAGAGCTCCGCTCGCGCGGTTGGATCGGACGGCGCCAGCGCCGCCAAGCGTCGGACGGCGTCCGCGGCGGCGGGATGCGTGCCGTCGAGCGCGGCGGCCACCTCCGCGATCTCTTCGGCGAACCCGGCACCCGGGACGTCGAAGACCTTCGCCAGCCGCGCGTAGAGCGTCAGGTCGATCGTGCCGAGCGCCATGTCACGCTCCCCGCTCGGGACGCTCGAGGAAACCGAAGCCCTGAGAGCCGCGGGTGTCGCCGGTGAACTCGAGCATCTCGAGCGCCTGCTCGCGATGCGCGGGCGGAATCACGAAGCGGTCCTGGAACTTGGCGAGCGCCGTCAGGTAGTAGACCGCCTCCGCGCTGTCGCGGCTGAGCCCGGTGTCCTTCAGCACCTCGTCGACGCGCGACTCGTCGATGTCCCCCACCGTCTTCCAGCGCCGGTAGATGCGCACCGCCATGAGCTTCTTGAGCGGCTGAGCCACCGCCTTCTCGTCGCCACCGCTGAACAGGCTCGCCAGGTACTTGAGCGGGAAGCGCGCCTGCTCGATCGTGCCCCACAGCTCTTCGGTGCTGGTGTCGTAGAGCCAGTCGTCGGTCCAGGTCTTGGCGATCGGGTTGAGCCGCTCCTTCTGCGCGCCGTCGGTCTGGGTCACCGACGCCATCACCGGCAGTAGCGGTGGCACGTAGAAGAGCATCGGCAGCGTGCGGAACTCCGGGTGCAGCGGGAGCGCCATGCCCCACTGCTTCACGAACTTGTAGGTCGGCGAGTTCTGGGCCGACTTCAGGGTGGAGTCGGGAACCCCGTTGCGCTGGGCGGCCGCGATCACCTGATCGTCGAACGGGTCGAGGATGAGGTCGAGATGCGCGCGGGTGATCTCGCCGTCCGGCGCGGAGGCGGCGCGCTGGATCCGATCGGCGTCGTAGAGCAGCACGCCGAGGTAGCGGATGCGGCCCACGCACGAGTGCATGCACGCGGGCGCGTGGCCCGCCTCGAGGCGCGGATAGCAGAGCAGGCACTTCTCGCTCTTTCCCGAGTGCCAGTTGTAGTAGGACTTCTTGTACGGGCATGCGGTGACGCACATGCGCCACGCCCGGCACACCTTCTGGTTGATGAGGACGATGCCGTCCTCGCCGCGCTTGTAGATCGCGCCCGACGGGCACGACGCGACGCAGCCGGGATTGAGGCAGTGGTTGCAGATCCGCGGCAGGTAGAAGAACGCCATGCGCTCGAGCTGGAACATCGCCTCGCGCTCGGCGGGAGTCAGGGCCTCGAGGTTGGGGTCGTTCCGCGCGTAGTCGGGGCTGCCGCCCAGGTCGTCGTCCCAGTTCGGCCCCATCTTCACGTCGATGGGCTTGCCGGTGATGAGCGACACCGGTCGCGCGGTGGGCTGATCGTCACCCGGCGGAGCCTCGATGAGGTTCAGGTAATTGTAGGTGAAGGGCTCGTAGTAGTCCTCGACCGACGGCAGGTGCGGGTTGTGGAAGATGTTGGCGAGGCCCTTGGCCTTGCCGGCGCCCTTGAGCTGGATGGACCCAGCGCCCTCGCGCTCCCAACCGCCTTTGTAGATCTCCTGGTCCTCCCACTTCCCCGGGTAGCCGGTGCCGGGCTTGGTCTCGACGTTGTTCCACCACTGGTACTCGGCACCCTTGCGGTCGGTCCAGATGTTCTTGCAGGCGACCGAGCAGGTGTGGCATCCGATGCACTTGTCGAGATGGAAGACCATCGAGATCTGGGCTCTGACGTCCATGTTCGATCCTCCCGAGGTCTCGGTCTCAGAAGATCACCTTGGTCATCTTCTTCACGATGACGTGGGTGTCTCGCTGGGGTGCGATCGGGCCCCAGTAGTTGAAGTGGTAGGAGAACTGCCCGTACCCGCCGCACAGGTAGTTCGGCTTGAGGTGGATCCGCGTGAAGCTGTTGTGGCCGCCCGCGCGCCGGTTGCCCCGCACCTGCGACTTCGGGATGCCGACGGTGCGCTCCGGGACGTGGTAGACGATGCAGACACCGCGCGGGATTCGCGAGCTCACAGCGGCGCGCGCGCAGTAGACGCCGTGGTCGTTGTAGACCTCCACCCAGTCGTTGTCCTGGATGCCGAGCTTCGCGGCGTCGGCCTCGCTGAGCCAGCAGGGCTCGCAGCCGCGCGACAGCGTCAGCATGCGGTGGTTCTCCATGTACGTGGAATGGATGTGCCACTTGCCGTGCGGCGTGAGGCAGTTGAGCGCCATCGCCTCGCCGCTCTTCAGCGTCTCGCGTAGATCGCCGTAGGCCTCGGGCCGCGGCGACGGCTTGTAGGTGGGCAGGTACTCGCCGTACGCCAGGTAGAGCTCGTGGTCCAGGTAGAAGTGCTGGCGGCCGGTGAGCGTGCGCCAGGGCACGAGCCGCTCCACGTTGTAGGTGTAGGCCGCGTAGGCGCGCCCGTCGGTCATGAGGCCGCTCCACAGCGGCGAGGTGTTGTAGCGACGCGGCTGTGCCTGCAAGTCCTCGTAGCTGATCCGGCACGTCCTTGCTGCCCTCGCCCAGATCGGCCAGCGGGACGCCGGTCTTCTTCCTCCATGTTCTGGTAGGCGCGCACGTTGAGCTTGCCGTTCGTGAGCGTCGACATGTAGAGCAGCACGTTCGCGGCCCAGGAGTCCTCGCGCAGCGACGGCAGCACCTTTCCGTCGACCCTCTCGACCGGGAAGTGGTTCGACCGGATGAGGTCGTCGTACGCGTCCTCGCACTGGTAGTGGTTGCCGTGGGCGCCCAGGCCGTTCTTGCGCACGGCTTCGCCGAAGGTGATGTATCGGTCGTAGAGCTTCGTGTAGTCGCGCTCCACGATCGCGAGCTTGTGCATGGTCTTGCCGGGGATCGGCTCGCACTCACCGCGGTACCAGTCCTGGATCGTCGGCTGGGAGATCTCGTCGGCGCTGTCGTGCGACAGCGGCGACGCGACCACGTCCTTGTGACCCCGGGGAAGTGCTTCTCGGCGATGCTCGCGGTGGCGCGCGCGATCTCCTTGAAGATCTCCCAGTCGGACTTCGACTCCCAGACCGGCGCCACCGCGGCCGAGAGCGGGTGGATGAACGAGTGCATGTCGGTGCTGTTGAGGTCGGCCTTCTCGTACCAGGAGGCGGCCGGCAGCACGATGTCGGAGTAGAGCGCCGACGAGTCCATGCGGAAGTTGAGGTCGACCACCAGATCCATCTTTCCGGTGGGCGCGACGTCGTGCCACTTCACCTCCGCGGGGTGATCCTCGACGTCCTTTCCGATCGCGTTCGAGTGGGTCCCGAGGTAGTGCTTGAGGGCGTACTCGTGACCCTTCATGCTCCCCATGATCGCGTTGCCGCGCCAGATGTACCAGACGCGCGGGAAGTTCTCGGGCGCATCGGGATCGGCGACCGAGTACTCGAGGTTCTTGCTGCGCAGTTTCTCGACCACGTACTGCTTGATCTGGTCGTCGGTGCGGGCTCCGCTGGCCTGCGCCTCGCGGCACCGTTCGAGTGGGTTCTGGCGGAACTGCGGGTAGAACGGCATCCAGCCCATCCGCACCGACCGATAGATCGTGTCGGCGGTGTGGAGGCTCGTCCAGTCGTTCTTCGGGACGGCGTTGTAGCGCGAGTAGTGGCCGTCGTAGCGGTACTGGCACGTGTTCAGGTAGTGCCAGAGGGGCGCCTGCTGGAGCCGGCTCGCGCCCACGTGGTCGCGCGCGAAGGCGATCGTCGACCAGGAGTCCGAGGGCGCGAGCTTCTCCTGTCCGACGTAGTGGTTGAGGCCCCCGCCGTTTCGGCCCACGCAGCCGGAGAGCATGAGCGCCATCGCGCCCGCGCGGTACATGAGGTTGGCGTGGTACCAGTGGTTGATGCCGGCGCCGAGATGATCATGCAGCGACCCTGGGTGGTCGCGGCGGTATGCGCCCACTCGCGGGCGAACTGCAGCACGGTCTTCGAGTCCACGCCGGTGAAGATCTCCTGCCAGGCCGGCGTGTACGCGGCGTCCTTGTCCGTGTAGTCGCGCGGATAGGCACCGGGGAGGCCGCGATTCACGCCGTACTGGGCCATCAGGAGGTCGTACACCGTCGCGACCGGGACCCGACCGGAGGCGGTCTCGACGTAGCGCACCGGCACGCCGCGCAGAGCGACCCGGTCGAGGCCGAACTCGGTGAACTCCGTGAGCAGCGTCTCGTCGCGCTCGCCGATCAGCGTCAGCAGCGGATCGTACGGTCGATCGTCGATCGCGTGCTCGAGCTTCATGTTCCACTTGGCGGTGTCGTTCTTGGCCCAGCGAAAGCCCATCGTGCCCTTGGGGATCACGAGCTCGTTGGTCCGAGCGTCGACGTTCAGGAACTTCCAGTCGCCGTTCTCGAGGTCCTTCCAGCGCTCGATCTCGTTGGCGCGCAGCAGCCGGCCGGGTCGGTAGCGGTCACCGTCCTTCTCGAGCTTCACCAGGAAGGGGCTGTCCGTGTATTGCTTGACGTAGTCGATGAAATACGGGGTCGGCTTGTCGTGGTGGAACTCCTTGAGAATGACGTGCGTCACCGCCATCCAGAACGCGCCGTCGCTGCCGGCGTGCAGCGGCACCCACTGGTCGGCGTACTTGCAGACCTGGCTGAAGTCGGGAGAGAAGACCACCGCCTTGGTGCCGTTGTGGCGCGCTTCCGCGAAGAAGTGACAGTCGGGCGTGCGGGTCATGTTCAGGCACGCGCCCATGTCGGCGATCATCTTCGCGTTGTACCAATCGGCGCTCTCGCAAACGTCGGTCTGCTCGCCCCAGATCTCCGGGAAGGCGGTCGGTAGATCGCAATACCAGTCGTAGAAGCTCAGGTTGGCGCCACCGAAGAGCTGCAAGAAGCGACCGCCGGCCGCGTAGCTGAGCATCGACATCGCGGGGATCGGCGAGAAGCCGAAGACCCGGTCGGGACCGTACTTCTTGGCGGTCGAGATGTTGGCGGCGGCCATGATCTCGAGGACCGTGTCCCAGGAGGCGCGGCGAAATCCCCCCTTGCCTCGCGCCTTCTGGTAGGACTCGCGCTTCGCCGGGTCTTTCTGGAGGTTCTCCCAGGCCGTCACCGGGTCACCCCCGGTCGCGCGCTTCTCGCGCTCGAAGGCGTCGATGAGGGCGCCGCGCACCAGCGGGTACTTGATGCGCAGTGGGCTGTAGAGGTACCAGGAGTACGAAATGCCGCGCTGGCAGCCGCGCGGCTCGTAGGGCGGCAGGGAGTCCTCGAGCAGCGGGTAGTCGAGCTGCTGGGTCTCCCAGACCACGATACCGCCCTTGACGTGGATCTGCCACGAGCAGCCTCCCGTGCAGTTGACGCCGTGGGTGCTGCGCACGATGCGGTCGTGCTGGAAGCGGTTCCGATAGAACTCTTCCCAGCGTCGGGTCTGGGGCGAGACGATGTCCTGGATCCAGCTCATGACTCTGACTCTCCGTGTCGGTCGTCGACCGGGTTCGAGACGGACCTCCCGCTAGCGCGACCGCAGCTGGCGGTCGAAGATCGCCTGGTTCACGGGATGTGACTTTCGCTTCCGCCAGGCGATCCCGTAGAAGCTCAGCAGAACGGCGAACCCACCGGTTCCGCCGAGCACCAGACGACGCCCGCAGTCGACGGGGGTTTGAAGCGCGTGCCGGTTGTCGGCGGCTTGCAGGATGGCGACCAACGCGCGACTCTCGTCGGTCATCGGCCGCTCCGCGTAGGCGACCTGTATCACCGGAACGGCGGCTGGCTGATGATCGCGCTGACGCCCGGCGCGCCCGTGCGGGAGAAGACCAGGGTGAGATCCTTGGCCAGCACGCCGCCGCCGATCACGGCGTCGTTGGTGACGTGGGGTGGCACGAGCTGCAGGCCGGTCCGGCGTTCCCGAGGCGCGTGGAGCCTCCTGGAAGAGTCGCTGTCCGCGCTCGATGTCCCCGGGCGAGGGCGGCGTCTCCACCGCGGGAGGCGGGGGCGTCCGCCGCGCTCGCCGCCGCGGCGGGCCTGCCGTCCCGGATGTGCGCGAGGATGTCGCGGACGTCCGCGTCACTGAACTGCGGCATGTCGGGCATCGGCGTCTTGTTGAACTCCTCGAAGAGCTTCACGGCGTCCGGATCGCCCGACGCCACCACCGACTGCGATGATTTGATGAACTTGAGGAGCCACTTTCGCTGCGCCGCTCGGTGACGCGAGCAGGTCCGGACCCACGCGCCGGCCCTCGCCGATCGTGTGACAGGCGGCGCAGATGCTGTTGAACTTCGCCTCGCCAGGACCGGCTGCGTGAGCCGTGCCGAGACCGATGGCGGTCAGGAGCGTCAGCGCGGTGCTCACCCGCGTGCGCCAAGGCTTGAACGGGTTCATCGTCGGCCCTCCGCGAGATGGCGGCCCCGACCCCCCGTCCGGAGCGGGTCGGGCCATCCGCTTCGGACCGTGATGTACCGATCGCGACTTACACGGCGCTTACCGGCGGGCGCGAGAGCCTCGGCTCGGCGGACCGGGCTGCGGTGACCCGCTACCGAAGAACCGTCGGGAGTCCGCGGTGCCTGGGGTTGGCTCGGACTCAGCGGCGCGGGACCGCGCGAGACGGCGATTCCACGGTTCGGCCCCAGAACGCGTCGAGGGTCGGTGACGGCTCGACGCCGAGCTCGCGCACCAGCATGCGCCGGAAGTCGTCGCAGCGCGCTCGCGCCTCCCCGGTGCGGCCCATCGCGACGAGCTGCTCGAGGAGCGAGATCAGGAGGTCCTCGCGGTAGGGCGCGAGCCGTGCCGCGCGGCCCAGCAGCTCGATCGCACGCTCCCGGTTCTGCTGCCCGGCATGGATCGCCGCGAGGCGCTCGAGCGCCGCGATTCTGTCGTCCGGCGGCGAGCTCGCGCCGGTCGAGCTCGCACCACTCCGCGTACGGGTCGTCCTCGAAGAGGTCCCCGCGGTAGAGCGCGACCGCCCGCTCGAGCGCCGCGAGCGCCTCGGGCGAGGCGCGGTGAGTCGCACGCAGCCCGTGCGCCAGCAGCTCGCGATAGCGCACCAGGTCGACCTCGACCGGCGCGCCGAGGTCGAGGTAGTAGAGGTCGCCGAGGTTCCGCACGAAGATCCAGTTGCGGTCGGCGCGGTGCGGTTCGATCACCGAGCGCAGCGCGTGCACGACGCCGTGCAGCCGGTTGGCGCCGCCTTGCGGATCGGCTTCCGGGCCACAGCTGCTCGATCAGGTAGTCGCGGCTGACCGGCTTCCCTTCCTTCCAGGCGAGCAGCTTGAGGAGCTCGAGCGCCTTGCTGCGCGAAAACTGCTCGGCGGCGATCACCTTGCCGCGGCTCACGATCGTGAACGGGCCGAGGCAGCGCAGCTCGAGCCGCGGCGGCGCGGCGCACGAGTCCCCGTGCGCCTCGAGCGCGGGCTTCCCTCCGAGCGCTCCCGCCGCGACGTGGATCGCCGCCTGCTGCGCCATCACCAGCAGCGGCACCAGCCGGCACACCGCCTGCCGCTCGCTCCGCCTCCCGAGCTCGAGCGTGATCAGCCCGTGCAGCCGTCCGTTCACCGCGAGCGGCAGGCAGCACGGGCTGGCCACGCGGCGCGGCACCCCCCGGCGGCAGCGAACCGGCCAGCCACGGCGTCCGCAGTCGGCGGCGAAGCCGTGCCCCTCGAGGAGAGACCGGCAGTCGGTCCACGTGCCCGCCTCGGCATCCGCGCACAAGAGCG